>JAKURD010000036.1 GCA_022450045.1 Gracilimonas sp.
GCGGCAATAAGAGAGGCTCCGATGGCCCACCAGGGCAGCGATTTCCCCGCAAGAAAGTAATCCTCTGCATTTTTCTGATGCCCTTCTTTATCCCGAGAAACCCAGAGGCCAATACCTACAATAAGCGTACAGTAAAGGGCAAATACGATGATGTCGAGCGTTGTAAATTCCATAATTCACGATATAATATTTAAGACTAAAGTTTGGAAACTAATTAGCAGAAATCCGATAAATAGTCTTCGCGTTATACTTACTACTTGGCTTAAGGACAACTGATGGAAAGTGAGGCTGATTAGGCGAATCAGGAAAGTGCTGCGGTTCTAAACAAAAACCCGTTCTGTGTGCGTGCGGCAGCCCCTGCTTTCCAATGTCACTTCCATCCAAATTATTACCGGTGTACAATTGCAGCCCCGGCTGGGTAGTTTCTATTTCAAGTTTTCTTCCTGAATTAGGCTCTACTACGGTTGCTGCTAAACTTAGGCTGTTAGGCTCAGATTTATTCAATACAAAGTTATGATCAAATCCCTGCCCAAGTTTAAGCTGCGGATGTTGTTTCGCTATTTGTTGATTAATGGGCTTTGATTCAAGAAAATTAAAAGGAGTATTTTTTACACTTGCAATTTCACCCGTTGGCAGCAGGTCTTTATTAACGGGCGTATAAGCATCTGCATTTATAAAAAGCTCGTGATTAGAAATAGCAGAATCGGGCGTGCCGCTTAGGTTGAAAAAGGTGTGATTAGTGGGGTTGAAAATGGTTTCTTTATCGGTTGAAGCCTTGTAAATAATATGCAGGCTGTTGTCATTATAAAGCGTATAGGTAACTTCTGCACGAAGCCTTCCCGGATAGCCTGCCTCTCCGTCAACTGAAATGTACCGCAATTTTAACGTTTGGCTATTTGGCTGTTCCGCCTCCCAAACGGCTTGATGAAAACCGTAAGTGCCGCCGTGCAAATGGTTAGCATTACTGTTGGTTTCTAACTGATAGGTGGTGCCGTTTAGCTTAAGGGTCCCGTCTTTAATTCGATTGCAGAACCGGCCGATGGTGGCTCCGTGATATTGTTCATGAGCCGCGAAATAATCTTTAATAGAATCAAAGCCGAGTGCAATATCCCGGAAATTTCCATTTCTGTCAACCGCTGACCAGCTTACTATCCGTGCGCCATAATTTGTAATAGCTACCTGCATACCGTGGCTGTTTTCCAGCACAAATAAGTCGGTTTTTTTTCCCGAATGTGTTGTTTGGAATTGTGAGGCTTTAAGATTCAAAAGTCAGGAGGCTAATGTTTGGTGAAAAATCAATTACTTCCGGATCGCGCAAAATTGTTAGCGATAACATACATAAAAAATATAAATAATGACGCTTAAAATTTCTTTAATGTTTGATTATTGATGTCTGGAGTTTGCCTGAAGATAAACAAATAAGCGGTCTGCTTGTAATAAAGAGCTTTTTTTGAAGCATGTATGAGATGGATTGAGCACCTGTTTTTATCACCAAAAATATTTTTATAGAGCAAATTTTAGAAAAGAGCGAACAGATTTGTGGAAGGGCTTTTCCAGAGCATATGCATCATTTACATCATAAATGTATTAAAAAAGCCATTTAAGGGTGGTAAAATAATTCTTGCACATCAAATAAAAAACCGCTATTTATGTTAGCGATAACATTTATAAGGATGATCACCATCCGTAAATCCCAAAAAAGGTAGCTTATGCAAAAAGATAAACGATGTAGTTGGGGCTTGAGAATAGGATTGCTCGGTATATTCCTATTTGCTTTAGCCAATGTTACACAGGCACAAACCCGTATTACCGTTTCAGGAACGGTAACTGATAAAGATACCGGTGAGCCATTGCCGGCTGTGAATATAGGTGTTAAAGGCACCGCACGCGGTACTACTACTAATTTTGATGGAGAATACTCTCTGACAGTAGATGAAAACGCAGTGTTGGTGTTCAGCTTTATAAGCTTTAGAACGGTAGAAATGCCGATTGAAGGGCGTACAAATATTGACGTAGCCATGGAGCCTATCCAAATAGTAGGCGAAGACATTGTAGTTGTTGGTTACGGAACGCAAAGCAAGGAAGATGTGACCGGCTCGGTAGGTTCGGTGGATATGGATAATATTGAAAAATTACCGGGTAATAATCTTGGAGACATGCTTCAGGGGCAAGTGGCCGGCGTTTCTATACGGCCCGGTTCCGGCGAGCCCGGCGCTGCCCCAAATGTTGTTATCCGGGGTGTTGGTACCATTGGAGATAATGATCCGCTGTATATTATTGACGGAGTTCCGGGAGATATCAGTCAGGTTAATACAGATAATATTGAGTCTATTAACGTGCTGAAAGATGCGGCCTCTGCGGCTATTTATGGATCTCGCGCTTCCAACGGCGTGGTGATAGTAGAAACAAAGCGAGGATCGGTAGGAGGCTCAAGTATAAGTTTTAATGCTTATACCGGAGTGCAGAGCTTGGCAAACAAAATTGATTTAGCCAACCGAAGTGAGTACGATTTAATAAGTCAGCAAATGTTTTCCAATGCAGGTTCGCCCCCACTTGGTTATACAACCGGCGGTAATTATGCTGATACCGATTGGCAAAACGAGTTTTTTGAACCGGGATTTGAGCAAAAATATAATCTTTCCATAGCCGGTGGGACTGAAGAGCTGACGTATATGATTTCAGGAGGATTTTTTGATCAGGACGGTATTACGATAAATACCGACCATCAGGCCGTTAATCTTCGCGTGAATTCAGATTATACAAAAGGGAAATTAAAAATCGGGGAGTCATTTTCGTATGTAAGAAGCAATACGAAAAACCTAACCGGAGCTGCTTATGACGGCGGCTACGGCACCATTTATCAGGTAATGGATATGCTGCCGCATACTCCTGTTCACAATGCGAATAACGAAGGAGGTTATGCAGGTCCGCAACATTCGGATATGCCTAAAAGCAACAATCCCGTGGCTACTCAAATGCTAACGACCAACCAAAGCCAAACAGATTTTATGCAAGCCAGTGTTTATGCAGAATACAGCATTCTTGATAATCTGACCTATGAGCTGCAACTGGGTACAAACGTGGGGAATAGATACTTAGATTATTTTGTGCCCACTTATTTCACAAGCTCTATTTATAAGCGTGAAATTTCTTATCTGGAGCAAAACAGAAGTCGAGACACTGAAACCACTCTCAACACGCTCTTAAGGTACGAGAACTATTACAAGAAGCATGATTTCAAGCTAATGGCGGGTTATTCGCAAGAAAGAGGTTTATACAAATCTTCTAACGCCGCTATTGATGATTTGCCTTCTAACGAAATTCGTGCTCTCAGTGCCGGAACTGGAAGCGCTTCTGTATCCGGCGGGGTGTACGAAAACACCATGAGATCACAGTTTGGAAGGGTGAATTATTCGTACGATAATAAATACCTTTTTACGGGTAACATTCGCCGGGACGGTTCCTCCCGATTTGCTGAAAGCAACCGATATGGAGTATTTCCATCTGCTTCGGTAGGCTGGAAGATTACGGAAGAAAATTTCTTTCCGGATAATGCAGTTATGAATGAGATGAAACTGCGAGCCAGCTGGGGGAAATTGGGTAACCAAAGTATTGGAGACTATCAGTTCATTCCCACCGTCTCTTCCGGAAGTAATTATATAAATTACGTATTTGGAGCAGATCAAAACATCTTTACCGGTGGCATAATTACTAACTTTGCTTCCAGTGATATCAAGTGGGAGACAACCACTTCGCAAAATATAGGATTGGATTTAGCCTTTTTGGAAGATCGTATCCTTTTTACCGCAGAGTATTTCAGAAATGAAACTACCGATATGCTGGTAAATGTTCCGATTCCCGCTACTTCCGGTTCCTCGGTTGGTCCGCTTACCAACGGCGGCTCTATGGAAACGGAAGGGCTTGAGTTCATGGCTCGCTACCGAAAGGGAGAAGGCGACTTTGTGTACGGCATCAGAGCTAATGTTTCTACCTCACGAAATAAAGTAACCCAGCTTGGTTTTAAAGACGAGGCTTTTACCGGTGGATTTTTGGAATACGGAACCCATCCTACTACCCGTACAGTTGTTGGGGGTGAAATTGCCCGTTTTTATTTATATAAAACGGACGGACTTTTCCAAAATACCCAAGAAGTAAATGAGCACAGTGGAAACGGCGGACTGCTTCAACCCAATGCTGAGCCGGGAGATATCCGATTCAAAGACACCAACGGAGACGGCGTGTTAGATGAAGACGATAAAGTGTATATGGGAAGTGCAACTCCGGATTTTGAATTTGGAGTTACTTTTGACGCCAACTACAAGCAGTTCGACTTCAGCCTGTTTCTGCAAGGCATGTATGGCAATAAAATGTATAACGGCACCAAATTCCTAACTCATCGAACAGACCGAAACACTAATTTCGCAGCCCGGCTGGTAAACGCCTGGACACCACAAAATTCAGGCTCCAACATTCCCCGGAATATTTCGGGAGACCCAAATGGGAATGCCCGTCCGTCTGATAGATTTCTGGAAGATGCATCCTATCTGAGAATACAAAATGTGCAGGTTGGCTACTCCTTACCTAATAAATGGTTAGATAATTATGGAGTTCAAAAATTCAGGTTGTATGTGAGTTTCCAAAACTTAGTCACGTTCACCAAATACAGCGGGTACGATCCCAGCCTCAGTAACTTCTCTCTATTCCGAAGAGGAGTTGACAGCGGCCTGTATCCATTGGCCACCAAATCAATGATTGGAATCCAAGCAAAGTTTTAATTTTTAAACAAAGATCTTATGAAACCTATTAAATATTTATTTCTACTCTCTGTTGTAGTGGTATTGTTTGCCGGCTGTGATGACGATTTCTTAGTGCAAACAAACATGAATGAGCTGAATCAGGAGCTATATTGGCAAGATGAAGGGGATGTTTTACAAGCAATAACCGCTACGTACAGCCAGCTTCAGGCCGATGACCGATGGGCCTGGTTTGAATATCACTACGTAGCCCAAAGCTATAGAAGTGATTTGATCAGAGCTACTCGCAAAGACCTTCCCTATGCACAAAGGATTGCAAACTTTACCTACAGTTCAGATAATATATCATTCGGTGCCCTTTGGGAAGATTATTACAACGGCATTTTTTATGCTAATCAAGTGATAGAAAACGTGCCGGGAATGGAAGGAATGGATCAGGCCAAAAAAGATGAATTTGTGGGTGAAGCCAAGTTCCTCAGAGGCTACTATTATTTAACGCTGGTAACCTTATTCAAAAATATACCGTTAGTAACAACAATTCCGGAAACCAGCGATGATTATTACGCAGCACAGGTTGCGCCTGAGACCATTTGGACTCAAATAATTGAAGACTTTAAAGAGGCTAAAAACACCTTACCGTCATCTTGGTCTGCCGACTTTGAAGGACGTGCTACCAAGTGGACGGCGCAGGGATATTTAGGAAAAGCCTATATGTTTTTGGAACGGTTCAGTGAGGCTGCAGATGAGTTCGAAGATGTAATCACTCAAGGTCCGTATGACTTGTTGAATACCTTTACCCATAACTTTGACGGAAGCTATGAAAATGGCGTAGAATCACTTTTTGAGATTCAGCATACGGCCGCTCGTCCCAATGGGTTTACAGAATCAACCCCTATGTATAACGAGCAGGCTCCGGGTGCGATGGGAGGCTGGGAAGAATTTTTCCCGTCAGATTGGTTGTTTAATCTTATGTTGACTGATACTTCTGCTGCCGGAGATCTAAGTGGGCGTGCACTGGGAACCGTATTTTTTGATCATCCGCAATCATCAGCGGATGGAGTAACTTATTCCAGCATCAAAAATGAGTTAGGTGTGGAGAAAGTCTTCTTTAAAAAATACTTATACAGCAATGATATTTCGGACGGAACGCTTTCGAGGAGCGGGATGAATATTCACCTCATGCGTTATGCCGATGTGCTGCTTATGCATGCAGAAGCTCTGAACGAAACGGATAAAACAGCGCAAGCTATCCCTTTTGTAAATCAGGTTCGCGCGCGTTCGGGCAGTGCTCCTATTGCTTCCGGAATGAATAAAAGCCAGCTTCGGGATCACTTACGAAATGTAGAACGCCCGCTTGAGTTTGCTATGGAATATGGAATCCGCTGGTTCGATTTAGCCCGATGGAATAAAGACAGCAACTTCAGCATCAAACAGACGCTGACAAATCACGCCAAACCCGATGCAGCTAACTTTCAGGAAGGCAAGCATGAAATTTATCCCATTCCACTTTCGGAAATGAATAAAAATGACAAGCTGACGCAAAACCCAAATTACTAATGTATTAGCGTGCAAAATTAAAAGCTCAGCTGTATAAGGCTGAGCTTTTATATATTAAAAACTTCTCGTTATCATAAAAAAGGTCAAATATCAAAAAGTCGGTTATCCATGAATAAGAAGAAGATTTCAAATCCTATAAGGCATTTAATAGTCGGTGTTTCTGCATTGTTGTGGCTGATGATGGCAGCTCCCCATGCAGCGGCTCAGCAACCCGTTGATTGGGAAAATCCCGCTGTGTTTCAAAAAAACAGAATAGCACCGCATGCGCCGGTGTTTCCATTCACTTCCACCCAAAAAGCACTGGAAAATAAACCCGAGGCTTCCAATCGCTATCTTTCCTTAAACGGAACCTGGAAGTTTAATTGGGTGAAAGTGCCGGACGAACGGCCAAAAGATTTTTATAAGCCCGGTTTTAACTCCTCCGGCTGGGATGATATAACCGTACCGGGAAACTGGGAGTTGCAAGGTTTTGGAGTGCCCATTTATACCGATGAGGAATATCCGTTCCCGCCAAATCCACCGTTTGTTCCGGACAACTGGAATCCGGTAGGTTCTTACCTTAAAACATTTGAATTATCTGAAAATTGGGATAATCAGAAAATAATATTGCACGTTGGTGGGGCAAAATCTGCCATGTACGTATGGGTGAATGGTGAAAAAGTAGGATATAGCCAAGGATCTAAAACAGCGGCCGAATTTGATGTCAGTGATTTTATGGAGGAAGGTGAAAACACCATTGCCATAGAAATTTATCGCTGGAGTGATGGCGCGTATCTGGAGGGGCAGGATTACTGGAAAGTAAGTGGTTTAGAACGCAGCGTATATTTATACGCTTTGCCCAAGCTGCATATTCAGGATGTGGAAATTCAATCCCCGCTTGCGAAAAACTACTCTGATGGTAAACTGAGTGTAGAAACATGGCTTCAGAACAGTACCCAAATCGTACAAAATGGAACACTGAATGTTCAGCTTTTGTCAGATGCTGAAAAACCCGTGTTTGAAAAGAAGCAGCGCTACTCGGTTAAAGAAGACGGATACAAAAGCCTGAAAGTAGAAACTTCACTCAATAACATAAAACCGTGGACGGCCGAAACGCCACATTTATATACGCTGCTCATTAGCTTAAAAAATAAAAAAGGAGAAACGCAGGAAGTAGTGCGCCAACAAGTGGGTTTCCGAACGGTGGAAGTTAAAGATGGGCAGCTTTTGGTAAATGGCAGGGCTATTTATTTACGGGGAGTGAACAGGCACGAGCACAATCCGGTAACTTCCAATTATTTAACAGAAGAGGAAATGATACAGGATATTGAGCTTATGAAGAAGTTTAATATCAACGCGGTGCGTGCCAGCCATTATCCCAACGACCCTAAATGGTATGAGCTGACCGATAAATACGGCTTGTATGTAATTGATGAAGCTAATGTGGAAGCTCACGGAATGAGATTTCACGAAGAAAGATATGCTCCCATTGCAGATAATCCCGAATGGTATCCATCCATTATAGACCGTATTGAACGAATGGTGGAGCGGGATAAAAATCACCCGTCCATTATTATTTGGTCGCTGGGTAACGAGAGCGGCTTTGGCGTCAACTTTAAGGAAGCCTACCGGTGGATGAAAAAACGGGATGCCTCACGCCCCGTGCAATATGAGCCCGCCTGGAGAACCGAATACACCGATATTGCGGCACCTATGTATCATCAAATTGAAGAGATGGTTGCCTACGTGGCGGAAGGAGAAAGAGACCGCCCAATGATTGTTTGCGAGTATGCCCATGGAATGGGGAATAGCTTAGGAAACCTGCAAGATTATTGGGACGTTATGAAGCGCCATAAAAACTTTCAGGGTGCTTTTATATGGGATTGGGTAGATCAAACCCTGCTTCAGGAAAACGAGAAAGGTGAGTCTTATTGGGCGTACGGAGGCGATTTTCCTGAAGTTGTGCCCAACGATTCTAACTTTGTGGCCAATGGCTTAGTGCAGGCCGACCGATCACTTAAACCACATATTTGGGAAGCAAAAAAAGTATATCAGCCGGTAGATTTTGAAGCTGTTGACCTATCTTCAGGTTTATTTAAGGTGATTAACCGTTTTGGATTTAATAATCTTGAACAGTACGATTTTGGCTGGAAAGTGGAAAAAGATGGCAAGGAAATACAATCCGGAATCCTCCCAACGATGGATGTTGCAGCCGGAGCATCTGAAGTTCTTAAAATCCCAATACAAGAAATTAAACCGGAAGCCGGAGCCGAGTATTTCGTAACCATTTGGATGCATACAAAGCAGGAAGGCTTGCTGATACCAAAAGGACACGAAGTAGCTTGGGAGCAATTTAAACTACCCGTTTTTCTGCCGGAAACCGCTCCGGATATTTCGGAATATCCGAACACTTCGGTTAAAGAGATGGCTGATGAGATTGTAATTTCGGGAGAAGGTTTTTCTGCCGGAATTCATAAACAAAGCGGCCTGCTTACTTCATTAAAAGCCGGAAATACAGAGCTTATAAAAACACCGCTTACGCCTAATTTCTGGCGAGCGCCGCTCGATAATGATTTAGGAAATGGAATGCCCGGCCGTCTGGGTATTTGGAAATCTGCCTGGGACAGTGCGCGCCTTTCCTCCCTCACGTACGAACAGCCGGTGCCTCAGCTTACGCAGGTAGATGCCGTTTTTTACTTACCTCAGCTCAGAACGGAGTACACCATTCGCTATCGGGTTTATGGAAATGGAGCCGTAAAGGTTCATGTGCATTTTGAACCGGGAAATACTCGCCTGCCCGAACTGCCTCGCTTTGGAATGCAAATGACGACGACTGGCGAATTTGATGAAGCTGAATGGTTTGGACGCGGTCCGCATGAGAGCTACAGCGATCGTAAAACAAGCGCTGCAGTTGGTCATTACTCCGGTAGCGTTCTGGATCAATATCACGCGTATGTGCGTCCTCAGGAAACCGGAAATAAAACAGATGTGCGCTGGTTTGCTCTTACAAACTCAGCCGGCAGCGGTTTTAAGGTGAAAGGTGAGCCCACTGTAAATGCCAGCTTTTATCCATTTCCCATGAGTATGCTGGAGCACAGTAAAGACGGGCCGAATAGACACATAACCGATGTTTATCCCACCGATATTATTACTGTAAATATAGACTTCGCTCAAATGGGCGTTGGCGGTGATGACAGCTGGGGGGCGCGTCCGCATCCCGAATACAGGCTTCCGGCCCAAAGTTACCGATACTCTTTTACCATTCGCCCCATAAAATAATATCACGATGCTTGGTAACATACATTCAGAAACCGATAATTCGTTTGGCAGCATCACAACCTATGCTGCCCAAACGATTTTGCCTAAATATGATTTGGGTAAATTCCGGAATCTGGAAGTGCTGAGCAGCGGGTATGCCAACAAAAACTACAAAGTAACAACCTCCGTTAAGCCTGTTCTTTTGCGAGAAATTAAGCAGAAGAATGAGGAGCAGATAACGTACGAAATACAACTTTTAAACTATCTGAAAACGCATAATTTCCCAACCGCCTATCCCATACCTAAGCGGGATGGCAGCTTTTTGAACAAAGAAAGAAATAAGCTCATGGTGCTGTATGATTTTCTGGAAGGAACGGAAGCGGAAGTTAATGCAGCATCAGCTCGCCAAATAGGGAAAGCGGTAGGCGGGTTGAATGCCATCGCTGCCCCAAAGGAATTTATACGCGCCAACGATTTAACCATTCAGAAGTGTGAGCAACTTACAGACGAGTTCAGCCGTTCTGATAAGAAATTAGGCCCTGTATTTCGTTACTTTGAGGATGAAACCGCGCAGCTTCTGCAGCCACTAAGTACAAATTTACCCACAGGATTAGTGCATGGCGATGTATTTCCCGATAACACGGTTTTTAAAAACAACAAGCTGATCGGGATTATAGATTTTGAAGAGGCCTGCTTCGATCAGCTGCTTTTTGATGTGGGAACCGCCATTAACGGATTTTGTTATATCAATAACGAGCTAAACGAACAGTTGCTGCACCAGTTTTTAGAAGCCTATCATAAAATTCGTCCGCTTGGGGGTGATGAAAAAAAGCTGCTGCCGTGGTTTATATGCTGGGGAGCACATGCTCAAATTTATTGGCACCTGAAATATGGATTGCTGAAAGCAGAAAATCCCAAACAGCTATTACGAGTTAAAGAGCTGATGGCACGTGTAAAATGGGCTCAACAAAACAGAACTATTATCTCGGAGATGATTAACCGGGTTTTTAACTCTAACGCCTAAGAAAAACTTTTATGCAACAAACAGACACAGGATATACCATACAAAACTTTGCGGTTGAAGAATTGGCAAAAACCTATGGAACCCCATTATTTGTTTATGATGCTTCCATTATAGACCGGCAGATTGAAAAGCTGAAGCAGGCATTTCGTCACTTCCCCCACCGCATAAATTATGCAGCAAAAGCACTGACCAACCTGGCCGTTTTAAAACACATGAAAAGCCATAATTTAGGGCTTGATGTGGTATCTGTAAATGAGCTGCGTATGGGGCTCGATTCCGGCTTTGATGCCGATGACATCCTGTTTACTTCCAACAGCGTTTCACTGGATGAAATTGATCAGTCCATTGCATTAGGTGTAAAAGTAAATATTGACAGCTTGTCGTTGCTTCAGCGTTTTGGGCAAAAATACGGAAGCTCTGAACCGTGCAGCATTCGCTTGAAATTAGATCCTTTGGTTAATGAGCATTCAGGCTCCAGAGAATGGCACGGACATTCTAAGTTTGGCATTCATTTCACACATCTTGCTGAAGTGAAAACCCTTGTTGACAAGTATGGAATTCAAATTACAGGTTTACATGTACACAACAGTTCGGGCTTTTTGGATATACCGGTTTATCTGGCTGCTGCGGAGCGGATGTTTGAAATAGCTATCGGTTTTAAAAACCTTGATTTTATCGACTTTGGAGGCGGAATCACCATTCCCTTTCACCCCAACGATACGGTAATTGATGTGGAGGAATTAGGCAGCAAGCTGGCTGAAAAAGTGAGTGAATTTTATAAAGAATATGGAAGCAAGCCGGAGATTTGGTTTGAACCGGGACGATTTCTGGTAAGTGAATGCGGATATTTATTAACTCAGGTAACCGTAGTTAGAAAAGACCGGGAGCTACCATATGCGGGCACGGATACGGGATTTAACCACCTGCTTCGCCCCAAATTATATGATGCCTATCACGAAATTGTAAATGCCGGCAATTCCGGTGGCGAAAAGCAAGTGTATCACATTACGGGTAATATGTGTGAAACCGATTTTTTAGGAAAAAATCGTTCCCTTTCTAAAATAGAAGAAGGCCATATTTTGGCCATCAAAAATGCCGGCGCTTATGGTTCTTGCATGGCTTCAAATTATAATTCCAGAGTACGTCCTGCCGAAATCATGATCCGAAATGGCGAAGCATATCTTATTAAAAAAAGAGAAACGTATGAGGATCTGATTCGCAATCAGGTTAAGGTAAACTGGTAATCAATCATCCCAAAATATTAGCATTTAAGTTTATAAATCATGATTAATCAATATTCCATTTTATCGGTACTGGTGCTGTTTGCACTTGGTTTTGCAGGCTGTAATTCGCCTTCGTCCGGCCATGATGCCAAGCCGGAGTTGAGCAATTTTCCCAACGTATTAAATGTTCATGGCACGCCTCAGGAGCCCGAGGACGATAATATTTCTATAATTACAGATTTAGGATCTTGGTTCGGCTTTGCTATTTCTGATAATGAAGCTGCATTTGTTGGCCCCTATTTTCTATCAGAAAGCTATGAAGATTTGAATATTTGGCAGAGTGCCGATTTTAATAAGTGGGAACTTCAAGAGAATGGCGAGCCACTTTCACCCGCTGCTGTAAGAACGGAAGCTTATCCGGGCCGACTGGTTCAACATATTTCTTATGCCGAAATGGAGGTGGAAAACACCTTGTTCTATGCGAATGAAAATTCGGTAGTTATTCGAGCTGAATTGGAAAATTTTGGAAAACAGGAAAGGAGTCTTCAGCCCTCGTGGAGCACCTCGTTGTTTGAGGAGAACTTTGAAGCAGAAGCTCATCAAAATGGAATAAAAGTAGAAATAAAAAACTCAACCGAAAATTACGAAGTGCTGGCAAGCGAGCCGGTTACATTTCAAAAAGAAGAAAAAGGCTATCGTATTAAGCTGAAAAATGCCCTAAATATTGAACCCGGCCAAAATGAAACTATTTATTTGGTGTATTCAACGGCCGAAAATAAAGCCGGAGAAGTTCTGGAAAATGCGGAACAGAAATTTCAGGAAAACACCACCCGCTGGAACCAATATGTGCAAAGCGTACTGAATGATGGCGAAGAGTGGATGCTGGACGAAAGCCGCCGCCGATTAGCCGTTAAAAGCCTGCTTACGCTGGTGAATAACTGGAGAAGCCCGCGAGGAGATTTGAACTATGAAGGGCTTTTCCCGTCTTACGCCTACCAAGGGTTTCATGGCGTTTGGTCGTGGGATTCGTGGAAGCACGCGGTGGCTATTGCAGGTTTTGATGTGGAATTAGCCAAAAATCAGCTGCGCGTGATGTTCGATTATCAAAACAAAGCCGGAATGATTCCGGATGTAATTTATGCGGACAGCACCCAAAATAACTGGCGCGATACCAAGCCGCCGCTTTCGGCCTGGGCCGTTTGGAGTATCTTTGAGCAATCAGAAGATTTAAGCTTTTTAGAAGAAATGTATCCCAAACTCAAAAAATATCACGCCTGGTGGTACATTCACCGCGATCACGACCAAAACGGATTGTGTGAATACGGCTCAACCGACGGAACCCGAATAGCGGCTGCCTGGGAAAGTGGAATGGATAATGCGGTTCGCTTTGATGATGCCGTGATGATTAAAAACAATGATTCTGCCTGGTCATTAAATCAGGAATCGGTGGACCTAAATGCCTATCTGTATGCCGAGAAAAACTATCTGGCGCAAATGGCAGAAACCTTAGGTTATCCGGATGAAGCTACTCGTTTTCAAAAAGAAGCGGAGGAGTTGAAAGCGCTCATTAACAACAAAATGTATGATGCCGAAACCGGGTATTATTATGACAAAGTACTGGAGTCAGATTCACTGATTGTTGTTCAGGGACCCGAGGGCTGGATTCCGTTATGGGCCGGAATTGCCAGCCCGGAGCAGGCTGAAGCCGTGAAAGAAATAATGATGGATTCGTTGAAATTCAATTCTTTTGTTCCGCTTCCAACGCTTCAGATTTCTCATGCCAAATTCAACCCCAAAAGAGGATACTGGAGAGGTCCCGTTTGGCTCGATCAGTTTTACTTTGGCGTGAAGGGATTAACAAATTATGGATTTTCGGCAGAAGCCTCACTCCTCACTCAAAAGCTGATAACGAATGCGGAAGGTCTTTTAGATTCCGGCGCACCTATTAGGGAAAACTATCATCCTATTTCCGGTGAAGGATTGAATGCCCGGCACTTCAGCTGGTCGTCTGCGCATCTGTTAATGTTAAGCAGGCTGGAAGTACTGAAGTTTTAAAATTAAAATTAAAGAGCAGAATTGAGTCGGCTTCAGTTGGCAAAGCTTTTAACATCCGCATAAGTTACGGATTTTAAGCTCGGTTAACACTTCAATATTTTCGGTAGCTTCGGATGAGTCGTTAATAACTTGCAATAGTTTTTTAGCGGCTCTTTTTCCCACATCGTAAGTAAACTGATGCACGGTGGTAAGAGGTACTTTTAGCAAAGGTGCCCGAATATCGTCCGTAAAGCCAGCAATGGCAAAATCATCGGGAATGGAATAACCTGCTTCCTCAATAGCTTTAATTGCGCCAAAAGCTACCGGATCGTTAACGGCAACAATAGCGGTGGGGTGCTCATTTTTGGGGAGAGATAGCAGCTTATTCATTCCCTTGTAGCCGGCTTCTTCGCGGAATCCGCATTCAATAATCCACTTTTCTTCAACAGGGAGATGGTGAGCCTGCAGAGCATCCTTATATCCTTCAAACCTTTTCTTTCCGATGGATATAGCACGCGGTCCGCTTAAGTGAGCAACGCGCGCGTGGCCATGAACTTTTATTAAGTGTTCTGTAATTTGTCTGGAGCTGTCGCGGTCGTTCACGCTCACGCAGCTGGCGCCTATATGCTCAATGCAGCGATCAAAAAAACACCACTTTGGTACGAGATTTAATCAGGTTTTCATAAAAAGAATAGTCATCCACTGTTTGGGATGAAGAGATCAAAATTCCATCTACCCGTTTTGATTGCAATGCCGTAATGGCTGCTTTTTCGCGCTCAAACTGTTCGTTGGAATTGGTTAGAAAAAGCTGATAATTGGAATTGTTAGTTACTTCTTCAATTCCCCGAACTACCTCCGGGAAAAAAGCGTGCGTAATTTCAGGAATCACCACGCCAATGGTAAAGGTTTTGCTGGAAACCAGACTTTTGGCTACATGATTAGGCGTGTAGCCCATTTTTTGTGCCATGTCAATGACCCGCTTACGCGTTTTTTTATCCACATTAGCCCGGTTATTTAAGGCGCGTGACACGGTCATTGAGGATACGCCCAAGGCATCAGCAATATGTTTTAATGTAACTTCAGAACCCAATAGAATCTCAATTTATAAATGGAAAAGGATGTGGAATAGTATTTAAATAAAAGCGTTGTTGAAACCTTTTGTGTTTAGCTGATGATGAAAATTTTGTCCTATCTACACTTTTATTTTGGAAAGCTTTAATTTCAAAACAGTTAGAAAATAAACGCCCAACTGCAATATAAGAAAAGTACGAAACAGCTTTGCAGAATTTATAATAATGCAATCTGTATTGATTTTATAATTAACAAAAATTATTAAATCCCATAATGTTTAGTTGTAACTATTCATTATATTTTAAACGTATAGGACTAATCTGTTAATTCTGCAATAATACTTAATAATACAGGCTAAAATTATGGACATATTATGGACATAAAGTTTGTTAAACGAGATGCTGTAAAGTCATCTAAAAAAAGAACGTCAAAATTCAAACCACTTTTGGATGCTATCGAAAAGCTAAAGCCGAGTGGCCAAGCTATTGAGGTAGGTTACACGAACGATAAAAATATCAACTCGATGCGTACGGCTGTGTATCAGTTTAGTAAAAAGTGTGGCTTTAAAGTGAAAAGCCGTCGAGATGCCGATCATAAAAAGATTTATTTTTATAGAGATAAGTAAATCTATAAAACTTGTTTATTGCTTTAGTTTATACTTTTTGCAATCTATTTGAGTAGAATGTAAAGAGTAGTGCTTCGGTTTTTATATTTCTATAACAGAGTGATTATAAACCGGGCATATAAAAGCAATATATTGAACACTTCAAATGCGTCCGGTTTTTTAGTGAAAGCTGTAGCAACTTCTTTTCGGTAAAGAATATGGAATGAAGGTTCATTCTTAGCAAATTTATAGAAGAGTATTTAGCTTACTCCGGCCCATTTCAGATACATAGCACGTACTTCTTTAATATGCTCATCAATCGTTTCTTGTTGCCAGTTTTTGGTTTCAATGGGTGGGTGAATGTGTGCGTTAATCGTGCCTTTTTTAGTAAGCAGAGAACTGCCCAGGCTCAACTCTCTGCTGCCTTTAAAATAAATGGGCACGATGGGAATGCCGAGATCTATAGCCATGCGAAACCCGCCTTTTTTAAACGGTCCTATAATTCCGGGATGCTTTCGTGAACCTTCCGGTGCTACCATCACAGAAAGCTTGTCTTTTTTAATGCGCTTATATGAAGCTCTGAGCCGCTTGACCGCCTTATCACTTTTTTTGCGCTGAATGAATATTTGCCCGGTAATCCTTCCCACAATAAAAAAGAGCGGATTGTACTGCAGTTCCCACTTTGCCACAAACCGAACGTTGGGCAAAGCGAGGGCAATCATGGTAAGTAAGTCTAAGGTGGAACTGTGGTTGACCGTGTAAATAACCGGCGGCTCAACTTGCTCTGAGTGATGTATCACATTAAACTGGATGCCAATTACCCATAAAACCGGATAGGCAATAAAAGGACTGAAGTATTTTATAACTAAGTTGGTGGCTTTCCCAAAGCTGAGCAGCAGAAAAAGGACAATAAAAGGCGTGGAAATTGAAAACATGACAAAAAAGACCATAATGCCTAATATACTGCGCACGTATTCAATGGGAGTAAGTGATGTTGCCATAGCTGATTAATTTGGCGGAATATAGCAGTGAATAAGCGGGACTGAAAATCAAAAATGGATAATCTCACGCCATCCCTTATTTATTAACCCGGATTACTCACAAAGAAATTTGGTTGTGGGCAAGGCGGAATGGAAAATGGTAGCGGAAAGGTACGCTGTGCACCTTGAGCAACCACTTTCCAGCCCAACGCAGCACACGAGCTCCCGAGCATTCGGGACGCAGTCTTTTAGTTACTCACAAATTTTAGCTATAGTTAATTTTAAACACTTATTGTAATATCAAATACTTAACCGTTGTTTATCCTTTTTTCATGAATAATTCGGGTTAAAGCAGATTAGAATATGTATTCTGAAAAAATAAAATTGGAACCATTTGAACCGATATGGTGGGCATGGAATACGCACGTGCATACCATTGTGGCTTCTCAGTTTATGCGGGTGCAAAAGCCAAACTGCAAGCGACTGGAAATACCGACACCCGATGATGATTTTCTGGAAATAGATGTGCGTATAAAAGAAAACAATAGTCCCATAGTTGCACTTTTCCATGGACTGGAAGGCTCAACAGATCGGTATTACATTGCTAACTTAATGCGGGATTTAGAACGTAGCGGCTTCTCCTCAGCGGCTTTGAATTTTAGGGGATGTGGCAGCCGAATGAATACAAAGCCACGCTTTTATCATTCGGGAGAAACGCAGGATTACCGCACTTTTTTCGGCTGGATTAGCGAACAGTATCCCGATAGAGAAATTTATGCGGTTGGCTTTTCGCTGGGAGCCAATGCATTGGTTAAGTATCTGGCGGAAGAAGGCTCGCACAGCTTGGTGAACCGAGCCATAGCTGTTTCTCCACCCTACGATTTAAAAGCCGGATCACTGAATTTACACCGTGGATTTAACCGCGTTTATGAAGTCAATTTCCTCAAAACCTTAGTGCAAAAACTGGAAGAAAAGCGGGGAGAATTTCCTGACATGCCCGCGTTTTCAGGAAATTCTGTGTATGCCTTTGACGATGAGGTAACAGCACCGCTACATGGTTTTGAGGGCGCCGATGATTATTATCATCAATGCTCCAGTAAGCACTTTTACGGAGGGGTGAAAACGGACTTGCTCATCATTCACAGCAGAGAAGATACTTTATGTCCCATTGAATTTGCTCCTTTTAGGGTGATAGAACAAAATCAAAACATTGAAACTTGCTTTACAGCCAAAGGAGGTCATGTCGGTTTTATAAGTGCTAAAAAAAGCTGGGTTTTCCGAACCATCATTCGCTGGTTAGATGGGATTTGAGAATCTCTTGCTGCTAAAAATGCTGAATTAAAATAAACCTCGAAGGTCTCTGGCAGAGAAGTTGTTATCGGGCTATTAGTTTAAGACCTGCGAGGTTTACTGGTGAAAAAGCCTGTAAACTTTTAAATGGAAGAAGTATTTTAAAGCCCCTCATCCCGCACGCCGCGGATGAGGAGATGCAGGATTTTCACCCGCAGGACGAAGCAATAACTATCACAATCCAAAACGGGCGATTTTCGTAGGTGCGCGCATACTCGTCATGTCAAACGCTGAAGCCCAATCTATCGATCAGACGGGCAATCCGTCAGATCGAGCCCAAAATGGTAATTCCTATCTTCACGGTCTGCCGGCTCCAAGCCGTCTGACCGTTTGTTCGATTCGAGTAGAAAAGCCTGCCTCTACTGCGGCAATCAAAATTTGATAATAAGGCCGTTACTGAGTTCGTAGGTCAGTTTAGGAATATCGATTACAGGATTGGCATCGTAGGAGGCTGTGAACTTAATTCCCAATAAAACATGGCTGCTGATGGAAACCTGAAGCTTTGTATCTAAAATGGAACGAGCTTGAAAAAACTGTTCAGGCCGTGCCTGATAATACCCGATAATCAGTAAAGATGTCTGTGGCGTTAGCTTGCCACGCATTGAAATATTACTGGTGCTTTTCAGGTACTTGTTTTCGATGGCAGGCTGCTGATTCAGCTTCCACTCTTCATACTCTGCCATTATTCCGGTAGAAAAGCTGCCCGTCCAGTTTTCCTCATCAAACAGAACGTAACGGATTCCGGCTCCACCTAAAGCACGGTTTTGCAGTCCCAAGTTATTATTGTACTGGTACTGAAGAAATAATTCGGGCGACAGTCGTTTTGCGCGCAGCAGCGTTGAGCGTAAATGGCTGTACCCGCTGCTAATTACCGAGGCTCCGTCTAAATTCACCACTTTAAATTCATTCAAAAATAAATATGCGTGTTTATCAGAGAAATATGAGATGTTAGACTCGTTGGTGAACTCCAACACTTTTTCTTTGTATTGATTGAGCGAAAGATCAAACTCAAGCTGTCCATACCAGCCGGCAGAATCGGCATCGGCGCGAACGCTTTCCACGTTCAGAAGCTGAGCTTGCAGCGAAAAAGGAAGCAGAAAGGTGATGGCAAACAGGCAGAATAAGGTAGAATTTCTCATATAATTACAGGTAATCTCAAAAACATATGGTTTAAAAAAACGACGGATTAAGCTTTAATAATCGCAAAGATAACGTATCCTGAAGCCGTACAACAAAAAGAATTTGGGTGAAATCAGTAGGGAGATGAAATCCTAAAAAACCCAAACGATTCGTATCTTCAGGCTGTTAATCCAATTTACTTACTCAAATCTATAACGATACATATTCACATGGTTATCATTATTGGTGCAGGCCCTATTGGTCTTGCAACCGGAATTGCGCTTCAAGAGAAAAACATCCCCTTTAAAATTATTGAGCGCGGTTGTTTGGTGAATTCGCTCTTTCACTACCCTACCAACATGACCTTCTTTTCAACTTCAGATAAACTTGAGATCGGAAATGTTCCCTTTATTTCACACGGTTCCAAACCTACCCGTGCAGAGGCACTGGAGTACTACCGACGTGTGGCCGGGCATTATGAGTTGCCGATCAATTTGTATGAAACAGTTGATACGGTTACCGGAGAAGATGGTAACTTTATCGTAAAAACAGATAAGGATACCTATGAAGCCAAGAAAGTGATCGTGGCTTCCGGCTTTTATGGGAAGCCAAATATGATGGGGGTTCCGGGTGAAGACCTTCCAAAGGTGAAGCATTATTATGATGAACCTCACCCCTATGCATGGCAGAAAGTATTGGTGGTTGGCGGTGGAAACTCCGGCGTGGATGCAGCTCTCGAATGCTGGAGAGGGGGAGCCGAAGTGACGATGCTGTTAAAACATGATACCATCAAGCCTACGGTGAAATACTGGGTGAAACCGGATATTGAAAACCGGATCAAAAATGGAGAGATCCCTGCTTATTTCAGTTCAGAAGTGAAGGAGATCCGCCAGAAGGAAGTGATCATCAAAACACCGGATGGAGAAGTGACAATAGAAAATGATTTTGTGCTTGCCATGACCGGCTACCATCCCAACTATGAGCTTATGGAAAGCCTGAATATTGAACTTACCGAGGACGAAAAGTGCATGCCTATATATGATGAAGACAGCCTGGAAACGAAACGCAAAGGGATGTACGTGGCCGGAGTGGTTTGTGGAGGAATGGATACCAGCAGCCTGTTCATAGAAAATTCCCGTGTTCATGCCGAGCAAATAGCGGATCATGTAGAAAAGAATTTAGGGTAATGGTGTAATTTTAAAAGTTAAGTATTGAATGAAGAGTAGGGTTGAATGTAGGTTTGGGAGGTGTGCCGCGATCCCTACTAAGGGGTGTGAGTGAGGAATCATTGCAATAGAAAAATACCCTTTGTAGGAATTGCCAAAAAAAAGGCGCTTCAAAGAAGCGCCTTTAAATCAGTGAAATCTGTGATCAAAATGACCACGTTAGCTGAAACAGGAAATTAGTCCCGGCCTGTGGATAGTAGTAATTGAAGTTCACCGGCTCTCCCGCCTGCAGCCAACCGAAGGTATAGCCGTTGGTCTCATACTTATGGTTGAAGAGATTATTCACCTGCAGCGTTGCTGTGATTCCCTCCAGCAAAGCAACCTCATCCAGTGAATAACTCAGCCTCAGATCATTTACAAAATAAGGATCGATGGAGCGACTTTCGGTTTGGGTGTTATCCAGATACTGTCGCGATACGTACTTGCTGATCAGCTCCGCATTCAGTCCGCCGGCCTGATACCCAATGATCCCATTTCCGATGAGAGAAGGTGAAAAGGCGATGTCGGTATCCTCATACACCGTTTCCTGCTGGCCAAGATAATTGAAGCTTGCATCATACTGATCCGTGAATTGCGTGTATTCCACGATCTTGTTCTGACTGAAAGTAGCATTAGCTGACAGGCTCAGATGCTCCGAAACACTCACTCCGGCCTGAAGCTCCAAACCAACCCGATAACTTTTATCTACATTCTCCCGGACGATCTCACCCACATCATTGATGGCCCCGGTAGGTACCAGCTGATCGCGATAGAACATGCCGTACACATTTGCTCCCACATAATAACGGCTGAAATCGCCGCGATATCCGGCTTCTACATTATAAAGCCGTTCAGGATCAGGACGGCTTTCGGGGGATGAATCCACGTACTCATCGCGGGTCGGCTCTTTGTTTCCAACTGCGAAAGAAGCATACACACGCTGACGTTCCGGGAGCTGATAAACAAAGCCGAATTTGGGATTAAAAAATAGCAGATCATCGGTTTGTTGAAGAGCGACGAGGCTGTCTCTTACGGAGCTTCCGGCACTGCGAACAAAACCGTTTCCGAGAAACTCATAGTTGACTCCCCGCATCTGCACATCCACATAGGAATTCAGATTTTCGGTGAGTCTATACTGAAGTTTTCCATACAGATTGTAGTCCTTTTTGATGCCGTCATTGTCGTAATAACGTTCCTCATTTTCACTATCTCCGGCATAACGCGCCCAGATAATTTCTCCGAAATGAGCCCCGTCATAATAATTGTACCCGCCGCCAAGTGTTAGATTCCAGGTATCATTCGGAGTAAATCTGGTGGAGAAGATGGAGCCGTAGAAATCGTTGTCGAGCCAGCGGCGGCGAACCAGATCCGATTCGGAAGGAATAGATGGCAGGAGCGGTTCAATACCGTAATCGGCCAGATCTTCATCGGCTTTATATTCCTCGTAATAGCCGAAACCTTTGGTGTAGAAAGCAGAGATATTGGCATTCCAGTTTTCCTGAAGCTGATAGGAATAATGCAGCTGATAATAATTCTGCTGATAGTTATCGACCTGATCTTCGTAGGGCTCACCATCCTTTTCAGTGCCGGCTTCGTTGAAAGTACGGTCATTTTCGAGGACGCTTTCCTCAATACCATACCACGCCTGATACGTTCGTTCCTTTCCTGAGAAAACATCAGCCCGGAGCAGACTTCGTTCTCCGTGTCGGGCTGCCGAAAGGAAATAGGAATCCAAATCAGAACTGGCGCGATCGATGAATCCGTCCGAGTCAATTTTGGACAAGCGGCCTTCGAACTGCCATCCGTTTTCCATCAGGCCTGAGCCCAGTTTCACATTATATTTTTGGGTATTGAAGGAACCGACTCCGGTGTTGATCTCCCCAAACGGCTCCACCCTGGAGGAACTGGTTTGTAGGTTGATGGTTCCGCCAAAAGCCGCAGCTCCGTTGGTGGATGTCCCCACCCCGCGCTGGATCTGGATGTTTTCGGTGGATGAAGACAAGTCCGGCAGGTTCACCCAAAACACGCCGTGCGATTCCGCATCATTCACCGGAATTCCATTGATGGTCACATTGATACGGGCTGGATCAACGCCGCGAATGCGGATGCCTGTGTAGCCGATGCCTGCCCCGGCATCCGAAGTGGTAGTAACCGACGGAGTGCTTTGCAGCAGATAAGGAACGTCCTGCCCCAAATTGCGCCGCTTGATCTCTTCCCGTTCTATATTACTGTAGGTGATGGGTGAAGTCTCGTCGGCGCGGGTGGCGCTCACGAAAATATCATCCCCTATATAGGTTTCCGGGAACATAAAGAGATCACCCGTTTTGTTCGGATTAGTAAGATCTACTTCGAGATCTTTATATCCGAGATAGGTTATAAGTAAAGCCCGTTCTCCATTTTCGGAAAGGCTAATTTCGAAAGAGCCGTCATCCTGGGTGACAACACCACGGGAAGTGCCGATCTGTCGAACGGCCGCTCCGGCCAGTGGTTCTTTGGATTGAGCATCAAGCACGGTACCGGAGACCGTCTGCGCCTGAGTTTCGGTAGTGAAGAGTAGTGGTAGTGTGAATAGAAAAGCCGCAAAAAACGACTTCCTGAGTAAAGAATTAAACATGAATTCCTCCATTTGAAACTTAGATTAATGGAGGAGGTTAACTTGCGTAACTGTGCGGTAAACAGGTTTCCCTACGCCGGTATTATCCGGTTCAGGTATCAGGGTGTAATCTCAGCCCGCTATGCAAGCACCCCCAACCTTGGTTGTGAGCCATTAAGATAAGAGCCTTTTGAATATTGAACAAGCGAGATTGAACATTGAATAAGGAACAATCAATATTGAATGCAGAAGTTTACTGCAGCTATCCAAGACTATACGAACAGCTTTTGCGAATACTATGATTAAATCAAGTGGATTAGGCTGATTTTTTGTATTTCCTGATCATTTTTTGAGTGTGCTCCGGATCATAC
>JAKURD010000037.1 GCA_022450045.1 Gracilimonas sp.
ACAATAACTTATACAAAGTCTTGCTAACACACCTTCGAGAGGACCCCCTCTAAGGTGTTTGCTTCACTAGACCCTAATTTATTATTGAATAATGATTATTATTCGTTATTTAAAATGATAAAATAATCACTGAAGTTAAATAACGCAGTATTTTAAAACCTCACTCACTCATCCAAGTAAACGGTATTTGTTATGATCACTAAGGAATTCACTCCGAAACGAACGGTTTGTAAAGTAACCCTGAAAGTGCCTGCAGATTGGGCGGAGAAAGAAGTTGCGGTAACCGGAACCTTTAATAATTGGAATACTAATGCTGAAAAGTTGAAAAAGACTAAGGATGGCTGGACTACCACATTGCGCTTGAAATCTGAAAACGAATATACTTTTAAGTATTTCATTGACGGTGAGCGCTGGGTTAACGACGATGCAGCAGATAAATATGTGCCTAATGAATTCGGTACCGAAGATTCATTGATTGTGGTTGGAAAGTGATGCTTTGCCGAAATTATTTCATGGAACATTAATAAGATTATTATACTTTTAATGATGCCTGAAACTGTCAGCAACAACACAACCACACATTTTGTTTGATACAGAGCTTTTTGAAAAGCATTTGGCGACATCGTGGATGGGACGCAGCTTTTATTTTTTTGAAGAATTGCCCTCTACTAATTCCTATGCTAAGAAAATAAAAGATTCTGGGTCCTTACATGGCGCTGTGGTCTTAACGGATCATCAAACCGGAGGCCGTGGTCAATATGACCGGAAATGGCACGCTTCAGCAGGTGAGAACCTAACCTTTAGTTTGATCTTTGAGCCTCAAAAAGCGGAACGCTTCAGTTTGCTTACCCTGGCATGTGCGCTTTCAATCACGGAAGTGATCAATGAAATGTGCGGGATATCGGCGGTTCTGAAATGGCCAAATGACATTCTGCATGATGGTAAAAAACTGAGCGGCATCCTCACAGAAACCTTGTTTCTGGGGAATCATCTTGAACGTGTGGTGGTGGGTATTGGTCTGAATGTTTATCAGACAGAATTTGAGGATGATCTTTCAGGCCAGGCATCTTCATTAAAACTTGAAGCCGATGCCGACTGCCTGAGAGAAGAATTACTAGCTAAGATCCTCCAAAGAATTGAATATAGATATCGGCTTTGGAATCAGTATAGTATTGAGCTGGTTAAACAGATCAATAAAGCACTGATCGGGTTTGGAAAATGGAGGAGCCTGCAAGTAAACGGGGAGAAACTTGAGGAGAAGTACAAATTTCTGGGTGTGAACGAAGCCGGAGAACTCATGGCTTTAAATAAAGATCTGGATTTAAAGACTTTCTCTTATGAACATGTGAGAGTAGTTTGAGCTCCCGTAATTAGCCTGACCGTATAGAGAATAGTAAAAAAGCCCTTCAGATTTTAACCAAAAGGGCTTTTCAGAAATCTAACTAAGCGTATATTTTATGCACTTAGTTTCTCGGCTGCTTCGAAAACGTAATCTTTGATTGCTTCGAAGGCCTTTAATGTTTTTTCGATGTGAACATCTTTGTGAGCTGCAGTTGGGATCAGGCGAATCAAAACAGTGCCTTTTGGAACTACCGGGTAGGCAACACCGCTCACAAATACGCCGTGTTCTTCACGCAGCTTACGCATGATATCCTGGCAAAGGTCTGTACTTCCTTTGGTTAACACCGGCGTTACAGGACTTTCAGATGGAAGAACCGTGTAACCGATCTCACGCAATCCTTCACGGAGTTTTAGTGTGTTGTTCCAAAGCTGTTCACGCCATTCGGGATGCTCACTGATCATCTTCAATCGCTTGCGGGCCGTTACAACCATTGGCAAGGGAAGTGATTTTGCAAAAACCTGGCTTCTGGAATTGGCTTTCAAGAACTCGATTACTCGAGGTTCGGAAGCAATGAAAGCTCCAATAAGAGCAAAAGATTTTGCAAAAGTACCAAAGTAAATGTCAATGCCATCCTGAACACCAAGATGAGTTCCGGTTCCGGAGCCGTCTTTACCCATGGTTCCGATTCCGTGAGCATCATCAACCAGTAAACGGAAAGGAACTTCTTTTTTCAGTTCGATGATCTCCTTAAGGATGCCAAGGTCGCCGGTCATTCCGAAAACACCTTCCGTTACAACAAGAATAGAGGAGTTATCTTTTTTCTTCTTGGCTGCACGGTAAAGCTGCTTCTTGAAACTTTCGATATCATTGTGCTTGAACACGGATTTTTCGGCCATGGAAAGCTGTTTCCCATCCACAATACAAGCGTGGCTGAGCTCATCATAGATCAGAAAATCGTTACGGTCAACTAAGGCATGAATGGTACTCATGATTCCCTGGTATCCGTAATTCAGCAATTGTGCAGATTCCTTATGCACAAAAGCTGCCAGTTCTTCTTCCAGTTTTTCATGTTCGGTAGAGTTTCCGGTCATGAGACGAGCACCCATTGGGGCACTTAGGCTGTATTGTTCTGTGGCAGCAGTGTCTGTTTTTTTAATTTCTTCGTTACTGCCTATGCCGAGATAATCATTGATACTCCAAACGACCATGTCTTTGCCGTTGAATTTCATTTCCGGTCCTAAAGGTCCTTCTAATTTTGGGAAGGTGTAGTACCCGTACCCCTCCGATGTAAATGGGCCGAGCGGACTTGGACGGCCTTCAAGCTTGTCAAATAAATCCATAAACTTGTGCTGAAATTTCGCTTAATTTTAGATTGGAAAAGGGTAGATAAGCCCTTCATAAAACGTGTCAAAGGTACACAAATATGCTCTCAACTCAAAAATTAGGCTGGTAATGTTCATGGGATTAATGATTCGGTAACATTGAAACGGGATTTGACAAGATCTTATTCCAGTTCCGGCTTAACAATGAACAATCCGGATTCAATATCGCTTAAAATAACAAGTCCGCTTTTGAAAAACGGATAGTTACTCCAGGTTCCTTTAAAGTTTGCTGTATCCGTGTTAGGCTGGGTATCAAAATAAGCTACCCGTTCCAGGCTGGCAGCAGCCACGTTTGTAATGTCCAAAATCTGTAGTCCGGCATTGTAATTGGACTGATATGCATAACTTCCTTTAATGTACAAATTGTGGTCAATAGAAGATGTTGAATGTTCATAGTATCCAAGAAACTCAGGATTTTCCAAGTCTTGCACATCCCAGATGTATGTTTTGGTACCACGTCCCAAGTTACGTTCATCCAATTCGTCGTTCATCAGGAAATAAGATTGATCTTCAGTGAGCCAGCCCTGATGGGAGTATTGCATATCAGCTTGTCTGTTAAAGCCAATTGTGGTTGGATTTTGCTTATCAGAGACATTTGCAATTACCACATTTCCTTCAGCTGAATTGAAGCACACCTCTTTGCCTTGATGCTCACTGTCCGGCCCCTTGTAAATAACGCATTGGGCATCATGAATATATCCCGGCGCGATACGATAGTACCCTGGAGTATCGTCGATATAACACCCGGCAAATTCCGGATTGCCGGGATCGCTGATATCGATCATGTGGAGTCCTGAGCCATTACTGCTGCCACAAATATCAGCCTGAGTCACTCCGGTGGCATAGGCAAAATCTGACTCTTCATTGATAACAATGTTATGAGCTGACCCCAACCGGTCGTATAGAAAATCATGTTGGAGATTGAGTATCTCACCCGAAAAATTTCGGAGCTTAGTTAAGTCTAACACCTGCATGCCATGGGGTTGATTGTCGCTGACTATATAGGCATGATTCTTATGAACTTTTACGTCTCTCCATGAAGAACCTTCAGTCAGCGATTTCGAACGTGAGGTTTCACCTAAGCCCAAATTACAGGCAGGATATTGGGCTTTAACTATCGTTTTATACTTGGCATTGAGGTTAGATTCAGGAAGCCGGCCAACTACCATAGGATTGATGGGATTAGAAATATCTACAAAAGACATTCCATTCGTGAGGCCGACCAAGGCATATTCTTTTTCGGTTTCCGGATCGGTCCAGCCCCAAATATCATTTAAGAAAATCCCGGATGATTGTCCGCTTAACTCAGCGATAGAAACCTGGGCATAAAGGCCTACATTCTCACACAAAAAACCGCCTGCAGAACCATCTTCACATAAGAAAGGTACTTCCGGGAGTGCGGACATAGAATTATCTGTTTGTCCTGAATCATCTTTGGCGTTATTTAAATTACATGATACAGTGCCTACTATAAGCAAGACAAAAATAATTCCAAAAAATGTTCGATTATTCATTAAAAGCATAAAGTATGATGCAAAGGTTTTAGCCACCACTATAGTATAAAGAACAGATTTTTAAAACAGAAAGTATATGGAAGTATATTGACCAGTCTTTCATTCCTTGTAATGACAGGAAATTGGAGTTAATTTGAGGTACATTACTTGTAGAATGATCACTAAAGGAGAGAATATATGTTCTTGATTATGAGGTATTTTGCCAAGCTGCTAAAGGCATTGGCATCAGAGGCATCGCCCGGACAGATAGCCGGTGGTGTTATTTTTGGGATGATCATCGGACTTACTCCCATATTTTCACTACACAATCTTTTTATTGTGATATTGATATTGGTGCTGAAGGTAAACATTGGTATGGCGCTGCTATCTTTTATGATTTTCAGTGGAGTTGCGTACTTGGCTGATCCGATTTTTCACAGTTTTGGGGTTTGGCTGCTTGAGCTTGAAAGGATGCAGCAAACGTGGACAAATATGTACAATAATGAGTGGTGGGCGCTTACAAAATTCTATAACACCGTAGTAATCGGAAGTTTTGTGACAGCAGTAATTCTATGCCTCCCGGCCTTTCCTTTAGTGAAATATGGGGTTATTCAGTATAGAAGGCACATTCACTCTAAAGTTCAAAAGTGGAAGCTCGTTCAGGCTTTTAAATCCACGAAATTTTATTCGGTCTATCAAACTGTAAGCAGAGTAAGAGGGTAAGGCTATGAGAACAGGAGGAATTATAACGGTTTTAGTATTAATGGGAATCGGGTTTGCAGCCGCATTCTTTATTACGGATGAATGGGTTGAGAGTAAGATCGAATATCAGGCAAGTGTATTAAATGAAGCCAAAGTTGAACTCGATGGATTTGATTTTAGCCTCTTTAATCTTCATCTGAAATGGGATCGGCTTCAGGTTGCCAACCGAAATAGCACTATGGAAAATACCTTTGAAACCGGAGAGACGGAGTTTAGTATGCAGTTTTGGCCTTTAATCTTAGGGAATAAAGTGATCGTTAAAAATGTACGGCTAACTGGTTTTGAACTTGACACAGAACGTGAAACGGACGGCTATTTTGAGATGCCTGAAGAGGAAGAAGATGCCGAACCGGGATTCCTTTACTCCGTGGTAAATCAAGTGAGCAGTGAAGCTAAAAAAAATGCCGAGGTAAAATTTACAGATGTACGGGACGACCTGAACGTTGACAGCCTGATGGCTAAGGTGAATATTCAAACACCTGAGAAGGTTGACTCTCTCAGAAACGGTATCCAGCGAACCTATTCAAAATGGGACAGTACCTTCAATAACACCCCCATCGAGAAGGAAATAACGATCGCTAAAAACACAGTGGAAGCGATCAAAATAAATGAAATAAAAGATCCCAAAAAAGCGATCGAAGCTATTGAAAACCTGCAAAAACTCAGAAAACAAATAGACTCTCTAAAGACCAAGGCTGAAAACCTGAAAAATAATTTTGAACAGGATTATGGAAGTACCCGCAACCAGATCAGTCAGATAGATAACTGGATCAAGGAAGATTATCAAAGGGCCCTGAGTGTGGCGAAACTTCCTGATCTTGATGTGCAGAATATCGGAAAGGCATTATTTGGGCAAAATTTATTAGGTGATTATGCTGCCTATTTAGAATATGTGGCACTGGCAAGAGAATATGGAAGCCGTCTTACAGGCGATGAAGAAGGAGAAGAAAATATCCCAAGATATGAAGGCCTTGATTACGAATTCTCCGATAAATATGAATGGCCGGGTTTCTGGTTCAAGAATATTGAACTTTCAGGGAGAACAAAATCTGATATAGGGATTCAAGGATCAGTTACAAATATTAGCAGCAGCCAGGTTAAGACGGGAGAACCTGTGATTTTTAATCTTTCGGGAGAGGACGAAAACCAAGTTTCCTTAAGCCTCAGCGGGGAATTCAATTATTTGGAGGAGGCACCAAGGGAACGCTTTAATTTCAACTATGCCGGATTTAGTCTTTCCGAAGCCCGGCTTTCAGGCTCAGATCTGCTGCCCTATGAGTTGAAGTCAGGAAAAGGCGAGTTAAACCTCGATCTAAATATCGTGGACAGAAGGATTGACAGCCGCAGCGATTATTTAGCTAAGGATATCAGCTTTGATTTTGAGGCGGCAGGTGCGCCAAAAAACCGAATTGAATCGCTGATCCGAAACGCGATAGCAAGCGCCGATAATATTGACGTAACTGCACTGGTTGATAATACCGAAGGCCCGCTTCGGGTTCGTGTACGTTCTAATGTAGACGACCTTTTCATGAATGCACTGCGACAGACGGTGAGCCAGGAAGTGGAAAATGCCAAACGTAAGATCGAGGCTGAAGTTCAGAAGCAAGTGGAAGGCAGAAAAGAGCAGCTGGCCGAATTTAAGCAGGAGAAGGAGGCTGAAATTCGACAGCGCTACGAGGAGCTCCAGGCAAAAGTAGATGAACAGGTGAAACGCGTAGAAGAAAAACGCGAAGAGCTTGAAAAGAAAAAGAAAGAGCTTGAAGACGAACTTAAAAATAAAATTCGTAACCGAATAGGTATTGATTTCGGTCTTTAAACACTGTTAAGCTAAAAAAATATTAGCAAAGCCAGAAAACCTTCAAGTACATAAGTAAGCCATTCACGGCTGGAAATCTGATTGGTATGTCATTGAACCTCAGGAATAAATCCCGTTTACTTGTGAACCGGAATATGTGAGTGGTGAGAGTGTTTTGAGCCAAATACAGTTTATATGTGGTCCATAACTAAGCCGGAAATAAAAAGATATAATCTCTTCCATGTACATAAGAGAGGCGATTTCAACCCCTGCCGATGGTGGAAGGTCTCGTTCTAAATAATGTGGAAAATGAGCTTTGAACATAACTTATGTACAATCAAAAATCATGCGTTTTTAGCAAATTCCCCTAACGTAGTATTTGGCTTCCCAAGCTTTTCCCAGGCTTCTTCTCCCTCAAACTGTTCAGGATATTGGTTAATGGCTTCGGTGATATGCCATCCGAAATTTGCCTGAGCCGATACCTTGCCGGCTAATTTCATAAACCAGAGTGGCGCTCTTCTTTTGGCCAATTTTTTATGGGGATAATGCTCAACAAATACATCTACAGCTCCATCAAAGCTATATGGTTTAGGGCCCTGAATGGTATATTCCTGATCGCCCTCATCAACTTGGAATGATGTGGCGACCATCTTCCCGTAGTCGTGGCCCGAAATCCACCAGCTTTGTGTTTCTTGTTTGCCAATCAGGAGTACATTAGAGCCTGCGAGCATTTGTCCGGTCAGGTTTTCAAAAAAGTTAGAAGCATTATAAATGGTCGTTGGAACATCAGCTCCTTTCAGTAAATCTACAGCCAGATTTTTGATGTCAAATACCCACCGATCGAATCCCTGAAACCGCCGAATGATGGAGGACAAGTATCCGATGCGTTGAATTTCGGTTTTCTTTGCTGCATGAATCACATTTTGAATCCCCTCAATTTCTGTTTTGAAGGCTTTGTTCTTTTCATTGGGAGCCGTGCTGAGGCTCAGATATACATAATCCTGATGTTGACATGCGGCTTCAAGATCTGCGATGCTTTCTAAATTTCCTTCCATTAAACGTATGCTTTCGGGAAGCATCTGTTTGGCTTTCTTCATATTCCGCACCATTGCGGTAACCTCAAATCCTGCTTTATCCAGTTCTATGGTGAATGGTGTTCCCAGCATTCCCGTTGCGCCTATTACCAGTATTTTTTTCATAGCTTGGCCTTTAGATTACGTATTCGAATCGGCTAAATATTCAGGCACATATTTGATGGCCATAGAACCTTCCCCAACCGCTGAGGCCACCCGGTTCATGGCTCCGGCACTCAGAGCAGCTTCCGCTGCCAACCGGGCATGCGGATGTTTCTTTCGCAGCGGGAAATTCCGGAATACGAAATTCAGATGATTGCCATAATTTTTTAGCAGCATTTGGGCAAAGCGATATCCCATTTGGCTGTACGGGCACTCATAATCGCCGTATTCAATTAAAGTGATGGGAGCGTCTTTTTTGCCTTTGAGGTAATCGTCTTCGGAGACCTTAATAAATAACTTACTCATCGGTCAAAGGTTAAGTTTAAAGACGTACTTTCTGATTCGCCTTCTTCCAGGCTCAGTTCAGCCAGTTTTTTACCGGCCTGAGACATCGGCAGGCAAACGGCGGTTGCTCCGGCTTCCCTGAGCGCCTTATGTTCATCGCTTCGCATGGTAAGGGCTACAACATCACCTTTGTAACCATACTGCCGAAGCAGTTGCGTGGCTTCTACCTTGGTACCGGGGTTTGGTATAGCTAGCATAATCGCTTTAATATTTGAAAGATCGATATTTTCCCAAAGCTCAGGGTCGCGGGCATCTCCGTACACCACACGGCGTTTGGCTTGAATATTTTCTTCCAGCTTGGCGGGGTCAACATCCATTCCTATAACCTTATGCCCGTGGTATTTCATGTATTCATAAGCAGAGGAGCCGGCCTGTCCCATACCTACTACAAGATAATTGGCGCTTCCCAACGAAATAACCTGCTGGCCAGGGTGCTTAACATCCCGCTCGTATTTTAATAAAGAGTGTTCGAGCCGGCTCCAAATGGCATTCACATTAGAGGAAAGCGGTGCGTTGATGGCATAAGAAACCGCAACAAGCAGGGCAAAACTGGTAACGACCGTTTCGGGGATGAAGCCGCCTGAAACGGCAACGATTCCGGCGATCAGGGTAAATTCACTAAAAGAAGTCAGAGTCGTTGTAACCAGGAAAGAGTTCCTTGAACGCAGTTTAAAGCCAACCAAAAGGAAGAAGTACAGCAATGATTTCAACGGAAGAAGTGCAATAATTACCAAACAGAAAATGAGTTCATTATATCCCGGTAAGCCTGCCAACCCGACTTCAAGGAAAAAACCCACGAGAAATGCTTCCTTAAGTCCCCAGAGTTTATGAGTGAGTTCATCGGCGAGTTTGTGCCCGGAGATTAATGCCCCGGCAACAAGAGCGCCCAGCTCGGAAGAGAGTCCCACAACTTCAAATAAAGCTCCGCCCCCGATGGCTAAAATCAGAGCAAATAAAAGCTGGAGCTCATCGTGGCCGCTTGCAACCAGTGCTTTAATAATAAGCGGCCGGCATAAAGGAAGAGCCAGCAAAACTAATCCCCAAATAGAAGGAACGCCGCCCCCGGTTAAGGCCAGCAGAGCAATGGCGACAATATCCTGCAAAATCAAAATACCAATCGAAACCCGGGCATGGAAGGCCCCAAGCTCTCCGCGGTCTTCCAGAGACTTAGCGGCTAAAACGGTACTCGAAAATCCGAGCAGTATCCCAATAATGAGGGACTCGGTCAGACCGTATCCAAAAAAAGAAGCGATTAAACCAAATATGGCTGCGGTAAGTATTAAGTGAATACTACCCGCACCTAATACCTCGGAGCGAATGATGCTTTTAATACGAAGGTGAAGTCCTACCGTAAAAAGCAAAAATAAAACTCCAAGGTGACCGATTTCATGGAGCGTATCGGTGGTTTCAAATCCAAAAAAGGAAAGGATGATACCTGCTACCAGAAAACCAACTAATGGCGGGAGTTTAATTCGTGATACGGCCATTCCGAGAACGTAGGCAGCTGCCAGCCAAAGTATTTCCATAGTGTAATTTTATATGATAAGTGTTAAATGTTGAATTGATATTCATTCAACATTTAACATTAAGAATTTAGCATCCCCTGAATATGCTTAATCTCGTCCTCGTTGACAAGGTGTCCCATACCCGGATAGAGTTTTTTGGTAACACTTGCGTTTAGCTTCCTAAAAATTTTTTCAGATTCGTTGACTCGCTCTTTTGGAATGTGTGGGTCAACATCGCTGCAACCCATAAAAATTGGAGTTCCCTGCAAGTCACCTTCATAATCTTCAGGATTAACAGCATCTCCGACCCCGATCATTCCGCCGCTCAAAGCAATTAAGCCGCCATATTTTGCAGGATGGCGTGCAACAAACTCAGAGGCTAAACAAGCGCCCTGTGAGAATCCAAGGAGGTAAACATCTTCCTCTGAAAACCCTTCGCCCTTCAGGCCCTGAATAATGTCGTAGATCTTCTGCAAACCGGACGAAAGCCCCGGCTGATTTTGCTCAGAAGGCGCCATAAAAGAATTAGGATACCATGTATTATTATTGGCTTGTGGTGCTCGCAGGGCGAGCTTCTTGTCGGTGTCAAACTCATTGGCAAGCTGAATGATGCTGGGAGCGGTTGCTCCGCGTCCATGGATCATAATCATGGCTGCATCAGCCTCTGTTGCCGGAACCCCACCTTCTGCAATTTGCGTGGATTGGTGCGGGCCTTTGAAATGGGTGTCTTCTGTTACTCGGAATAAACTCATGGAAATAGTTCGTGTAGAATTAAATTTTGTCATTTTAAAAACTTAGGGACACAAGACTTTGTGTCCCTACGATGTAAAATTGAATTAGGAAGTAGTCTTTGAGGCTACCTTAATTTCAGGCAGGATTTTCTCGATTCGATCACGTTTTGATTCCAGCCATGGCGGGAGAATCAATTTCTCGCCCAGATGCTCAAATTCTTCATCCACGGTGTAGCCGGGATCGTCGGAGGCCATTTCGAAAAGTACACCTGCCGGTATTCTATAATAAACAGAATTGAACCAGTGCCGATCAATGATCTGAGTAGGGTTCAATCCTTTCTTGTTAACTTCCTGCCGAAGCTGATCCAGTTCCTCTTTATTTTCAGCCCGGTAAGCAATGTGGTGAACGATACCTCGACCATTTTTACCGTATTCGGTTTTTTCAGCCTTCTCGATAATTACATAACGTCCGATTGGAGCATCGGTTTGATAGAGTGTTTGATTATTATTTGAGTCAGCTTCTTCAAAACCAAATAATTCACCAAGCAGCATTTCAGTGTGTTCTTTTTCGGTGAGCAGCATCCTTGCTCCCCAAAATCCCTGGATGGTATGCTTTGCCGGGACGACATAGTTCACATTCTCCACTTCCGGCTTAGCTTCACCCTCAAACACGATATCTAATTCCAGTCCGTCAGGATCTTCTAAGCGCAAGGCTTTTCGGCCAAAAACCTCAACAACCTCATAGCTGATATCATTTTCGCTGAGGCGGATCTCCCAGTAATCTTCAGATCCTTTCGGAACCTGAAGCCCCACATTCACTACCTCACCAACACCGGCTTCACCCTTTTGAGCATTTGGCCATGGAAAAAATGTGAGGCTTGAACCAGGTTCCGCCGCTTGGTTTCCATAGAACAAATGATAGGTGCCTGGATCGTCCTGATTTACCGACTTCTTGACCAGCCGCATTCCTAATTTCTCGGTATAAAACGTTGCATTTTGTTGGGCATCACCGGCTAAAACCGTGATGTGATGTATTCCTTTATGATGTTTCATGATCTTTGGATTAATTTGCTTTGATTACTTAACCCAAATATACGCTTTATCATTCAATAGTTTAACATTAAACTAATTTGTTTTATTTATGGGACTGATAGGGGGTTGGTTGATTTGGTGTCATATAGACAATCAAGTTGCTAAAATTGTATATTATAGGAAATGGAGAACATCATGCAAAAAATCATCCTAAAAAAAGAAGAGTCCATTGAGCAATTGAAAGAAAAACTAAGATTAGTTTCAAAAAGATCAAAAGGACTTGATGCGAAGAAATACTCAGGAATCATTAAGGTAAATGAAGACCCGATGGAATATCAAAAAAGAATAAGAGCTGAATGGGATGAATCTGCTTCTTGATACAAATGTGATACTCTACTATTTAGCTGGAAATCAAAGATTGGCTCTTTTATTAGATGGGGTGGAAGTGAGTTTATCATTTATATCTGTAGTTGAACTTCTTTCATATCCTGACATTGAAACAGATGAAGAAGAAAAAATTCAAACTTTTCTTTCTGAATGCACCATAATAAGTGAGTCTGAGCCCATAAGAACTCAGACAATTTTAATAAGGAGAAAGTTTAATCTAAAAGTACCGGATGCATTTGTAGCAGCCACTTCCATTGAAAGAGATATCCCACTACTTTCAGCAGATAAAAATTTTTCAAAAGTAGAAGATCTGCTATTTATTGATTTTGAAATTTAATGCAACTAATATTCTTTAATGAACATCTACGCCATCATCATCCTGGCAACCATTGCCATTGATTTTATACTCGATCTCACCTCCAATTACCTAAACCTTAAATCTCTTTCCAAAGAACTGCCTGATGAATTCGAAGGCATATATGATGAAGATACCTATGCCAATTCACAGAAATACACCAAAGTGCGTACTAAATTTGGTTTTCTTACCGGTGGATTTAATCTGGCAGTGGTATTGGGTTTTTGGTTTTCCGGCGGATTTAACTGGCTGGATGAAATTGTACGAGCGTGGGGGTTTAGCGAGCTGGTCACCGGTTTATTCTATATCGGAGTTTTGATGATCGCCAGAACCGTCATCAACCTGCCATTCAGTATCTATTCTACTTTTGTGATCGAAGAGCGGTTTGGGTTCAATAAAACTACGCCCAAGACTTTTATACTGGATATGGTGAAAGGATTAGGGCTAAGCCTCATAATTGGAACGCCTCTGCTTGCCGGAATCCTGTGGTTTTTCATGTATGCCGGGGAGCTGGCCTGGCTCTATGCCTGGGGTGCAGTCACGGCTTTTACACTGATTATGCAGTACGTAGCTCCGACCTGGATCATGCCGTTGTTCAATAAATTCACTCCGCTGGAAGAAGGAGAGTTGCGAACGGCTATTGAAAATTATAGCGAGAAAGTGGATTTTCCGCTTCAGGGATTATTTGTGATCGACGGCTCTAAGCGTTCCAGTAAATCCAATGCGTTTTTTACGGGCTTTGGCAAGAATAAACGAGTTGCCCTTTATGATACGTTGATCGAAAATCACACCAACGATGAACTGGTGGCGGTGTTGGCACATGAAATTGGTCACTATAAGAAAAAGCACATTATAAAAGGGATGGTTATGAGCATTTTGCAGACCGGGGTGATGTTCTTTTTACTCTCTGTTTTTTTGAATGCCGAAGGATTGTTTGATGCCTTTTATATGGAACAGATGTCAGTCTATGCCGGACTTATTTTCTTTGGGATGCTCTATGCTCCCATTGATATGATCCTGTCCGTTTTTATGCAGATCCTTTCCCGAAAACATGAATTTGAGGCCGATGCCTTTGCAGCAGAAACAACGGGAAAACCGGAGGATATGGTCTCAACCCTCAAGAAACTTTCCAAAGATAACCTCTCTAATCTGACGCCCCATTGGTTTTACGTATGGCTGAATTATTCGCATCCGCCGGTATTGGAAAGAATTCGGAAGATCAAAGTAAAATGAGTTTTTCTTATCATAACAAGTACAAAGGATAGACCATAATTTGTTTATTTTCGATCAAATTAATTAAGCTAGGCCATGAAGAAAAAGAAGATAGAAACGATCGCCATACATGGGAGCATGAAAACCCGCTCTCTGGAAAACGATACTATTGTTCCGGGAATAGAAGTATCTACCATTTATGAACATCGTGATGGAGGATATCAGGAAGGAGACGATAAATACATTCGGCTCTCCAACCCAAATCGGGATCAGCTTGAGAACGTGATCATGGAGTTGGAAGAAGGGGATTCCTGTGCCGCATTTTCATCAGGAATGGCAGCTATTTCATCTGTATTTCAGGCTGTAGAACCGGGTGCTCATGTACTGGTAGCAAATGATGTGTATTTCGGCACCCGAAAGCTGATGTGGGAATTTGCCGACAAATGGAATCTGAACGTGGATTTCATTGATATGACCGATCTTGATCAGATAGAATCATCCCTGAAAGAGAATACCAAACTCGTTTGGCTTGAAACCCCCTCTAATCCTCGTTTGTTAATTACTGATGTAAAAGCAGTAAGCAAGTTGGCTAAAGAAAAGGGAGCTCTTGTGGCTGTTGATAACACCTGGCCTACTCCGTATAATATGCGTCCGCTGGAGCTGGGGGCAGATGTCTCGGTTCATTCCACTACGAAGTATCTGGGTGGACACAGTGATATTTTGGGCGGGGCTGTCATCACCAAAGAAAATAAGAAATTATTTGAAAAGATCAGGCTTATACAACGGGTACAAGGAGCTGTTCCCTCCCCGAGAGATTGTTGGTTGTTGAGCAGAAGCATTCGCTCTTTTCCATATCGTATGCGGGCTCATAATGAGAATGCACGAAAAGTGGCCACTTTTCTAAGTAAGCATCCTAAAGTTCAGGTCATCTATTATCCGGGACTGGAGTCTCACCCCGGCCATAAAATTGCAAAGGCACAAATGGATGATTTTGGCGGCATGATCTCATTCCTGATCGAAGGCGGATCTAAAGAAGCGGTTAACATTGTTTCGAGATCAAAGATGATAAAAGCAGCCACAAGTTTGGGCGGTATCGAGAGTATCTGGGAACACCGAAAATCATCGGAAGGAGATGAATCCCCAACCCCGGATAATTTGATTCGCTTAAGTGTGGGACTTGAACATCCGGATGACATCATTGAAGACCTTGAGCAAGCCCTTGGCGGTTAGCTTTAGGGAAGTGAAGTGCTTATAATAATACGTTGATCTCTTCAGTTAGTAATCATAATAACTAAACAATCATTAAAAAACTTAGCATGCAATTTTTATCTAAAATAGGTGCAGGAATCCTGCTTTTCATATTAAGTAGTTCATTTACGGGCTTTGCACAAAATTCTGAAAATTCAGCAAAAGATACTATTCCATTTAACTGGAAATCAATGGAAGAGGCGCGGGAGCTGGCGCAGCAGGAAGGGAAAAAGGTATTGATCTACGCGAATGCAGTTTGGTGTACCTATTGCAAGAAACAGGAGAAGGAAGTTTTTAGTCAACAAAATGTACAGGATCTTACCAATGAACACTTTTATACGGTATGGCTGGATATTGAATCGGAAGAAAAATTGATATTCCGTGGAGAAGAAGTCTCGCAAAGGGATTTTGCCCGGGCAATGAGAATAACAGGAACGCCTACATTTATTTTCCTGGATTCTAAAGGAGAGATCATTGCCGGTCAGCCCGGATTTATTCCTGAAGATTTATATTTGCAGATACTTCGGTTTGTAAGTACGGATGCTTATTTGGATCAGTCGTTTGAGGAGTTTGCTGAATTATAAAAAGAACTTTTTTGCTGTTTGAAAGCGGACAAGAAAACGGGAAAAGGCGATCAAACCTTTCCCCATGAGTTTATGGATTAAATTGGATTAATCTGCTGAAGCATTCTTTTCATTCAAGGCATTTCCTTTAAATGCGTAAAGCAATGAAACAGCAATTATCAGTACCTGAAATTCCATTCCGCGGCCACCGTTGTCTCCCAAGTTTAGGGAATTCCACCCAAATTGAGCATGTACCATCGCAATAGCACCTATCATAACTGCGGTGAACATGAGACCTGCAAGTCGCGTTGCCCATTCAGGTCCAAATCCGCCCCAAAGCATCAGTAATGCTCCGCCGATCTCAACAATACCAAGCATTAGCACCATAGCCATTGGCATGCCCATCATGGCAGCGACATCACCTGCCATAGCTACTTTTGGAAATCCGTGGTAGATGAAAATGGCAGCAAGTGAAAGCCTTGGAAGCCAATGTGCAATTCCTGAAAGTTTGTTTAGTTCATTCATGATAAAATCCTGTCATTTTTAGTTAAAGGTATGTGTCACAGATGTTTTAGAACTTCAACATCTTACCTTTAACAAGGAATTTTATATCAATATCATCTGATAGTAAATTACATAGGCACCGGCCAGGATCAGTAAAATTCCGGTGATCATTTCCATGTGAGGCAGGATCTTGCGCAGGTATTTCATGAAAAAATCGCGGGCAAAGGTGGAGAGCATAATGGCGGTTACCATCATTAAACTAATACCGAAAAAGTAGGCAAAGATATAGCTTCCTCCCAATAGTAAAGTTGGAGCTGTCATTGCTTGGGTAGCAACTACAAGAAAAAGTGGAAATAAACATCCAAGGGCCCCAATGGCATAAGCTGTACCGAAAACGAATGCCTCCCAGGCTTCAGATGAACTATTCCTGTTTTGATTCATATTCACTGAAAATGCAATATTTTTTCCGGCTATCATCAATCCTCCCAAGATGATCAAAATTCCTCCCATACCGATCGTTATCCATTTCATGTAGGCCTTCAAAACCTGACTGGCAACTATAATAAGAACCCCGGCCATTGAGTAGATCAGTAATATTCCGAGAATGCTTAGAAAGGCGAGTTTAAGTCCCCGGCGCAGTTTGGTGGACATGGAAGGCCGGCCATCTCCGGTGCGGGAAATATAGGCCACAATGTAGCCGGGTAATAAAGCCACGGCACATGGGGCAAAAAAGGCAACCACACCCTGAAGAAATGAGAAATAAATGAATTCCATCTGGTTTTGTTAATGGTTAATAGTTGACGGTGTAATGGTTATTTAGAATCCTATTGAAGAATCATCCGAAGATCTAATTAATGTGAGTTCGAGGTAAGAACTACGTTAAAAGGATAAAAATGGATGTTTGTGGTCATTCCCGTGGAGACGGAAATCTAATGGTGGCCACTCATTCCGTATTCGCTACCTGACCAACCATAGGATTTCGGGCATTCGCCGCGAAATGACGTCTCAACGTACTCAACCGATTGTCTTAATATCGAATATGTTAACTACTGAACTAAACCATCAAAAAGCTCACGGTATTCATCAGCACTGATGACCATTTTATTTTTTCGGAAGGCAATGTTTCCGTCCTTATTAACACCGACTGTTGTTGCCTGACTTTTAACTCCATAATCCAGCATGATCTGGGGAATTCCACGAGTTACAGGGAAAGTAAACCCTTTCTCTTCAGCAAGGCTGCGCATAGTTTGCTCATCATCTGTTGGATCGATCCCGATTGCAACGAGTGTCAATCTATCCTCATATTCCGGATACACTTCAGACAAAGAAGGCCAGTTTTGAGCACAGACAGGACACCAGGAAGCAGTAAAATATATAACTACAGGTTTGTCATTATTGAGTGATTCTTCTAAACTGATGGTTTCACCGGAAACAGTAGTAACTTCAAAATCTGGAGCTTGTTCAATAACAGCAGAAGCATTTTGGTTTTCAGCTTTTTCATTTCCACAGGCTGAAATGAAAAATAGTATTACAACGTATAACGGGATAAAGCGAAAGGGAAATTTTTTCATAGAAATAATTAATGGGTTATCATTGAAAGGTTCTGACGGTTTCATTTGGAATAATCTTACCGGATTTCACCGGAATAAATTTTTTCGTTAAATATCCTAAAGAAGTTCCATATACAATATGTACAGATATGGTCATGATAAGATAATCGATGGTGGAAGTCAGGTAAAGCGGGTGTGTATTTTCGAGAAGTTGTGCATTTCCGATCCCAAAAAATCCCCAGCCAATTACAGGACTGTAAACCAACATCATAAACAGCCACAGAACGCCGGCAAACAAGATCGCTTTTATGACAGAGAAATTTCGTTCGAAAGCATACACAAATACGAGTGCCCACAGTGTGCCATAACTGTAATGCAGAAGTACGGATATGGTTTCAAATTCAAGGCCAAGGTTATACAAAAATGCAGCCGCAGGATGAATATTGGTAGGAGTTAAGCCGAAGAGCAACATAAGTGCATTCATGGCTACATCCATAGCAAAGGTTGCCAGGATTCCGATAATGATCGTTTTTATCCACTTCATAAGCATGAAAATTATATGAGGGTACTACTAGAACCTCTTTTAACGGTTGGGGTAAATTTAATTTTGATAAGGAGATTGTCCTGTTCCGGGATATTCAGTTTTCCATCAATTTGAGCTAATAAGTTTTTGATAAGGCTCATACGCAGGGTTGGTTTATCATTATTTTTCAGGGGATTGGTAATGCCGGATTGTGGAGAGCTGAGCTGCAGACAAAGCCTTTCTCCCTGAGAGACAATCTGTAATAGCAAGCCAAGACGCTGACCCTGTTTGGATGACTCCTGACTTAGATGAGTCGCCAGTTCATTTAGTAGTAAAGCCAGAGGCACTGCTTGATTGATGTTGATGGTATTTTCCGCAGAGTTACTTTTAACCTTTACAGAATCAATATTAGCGAGTGATAATTGAAGATGTTCTCCAAGCTTGGTCAAATACTGATAAGTCTTAATTTCAGAAAATGAATCGGATTGATAGAGTAACTCGTGGATGATGGCCATAGATTTGATACGAGACCTGCTTTCAGACAAGGCAGAATTTGGATCTTGCCCCATCATTTCCTGTAGTTCCAGTAATCCGGTTACTACTGCCATATTATTTTTAACACGGTGATGAACCTCAGCCAATAGTGATTCCTTTTCTTTGAGGGTGTGAGAGAGCTCCAATTGCTTGTTCTTTAGATTTGTTATATCAATTGAATGGAGATTAATCCCGTTAGCTTTAGATAAGTAATGAGCAGACTGCTGATAGTATTTTCCTTCTACTTCTACTTCAAAAAGCATTGTTTTTTCTGGTTCAGATATGATTTCCGGCAATCTGGAATGTACTTCTTTCAAAAAGGGGTGTGAAAGTCCCAGCTGCTTCAAGTCCGGAAAAAGATTTCGGGTAGACTGATTCACAAAATCTACATCGCCTCCGATACTTAAATTGAGTACGGGGAATTGATTTAGTTCAGGAAACATCGCAAGGTAATCGCGCTCGGCCAGAAGCTCCTGCATGTTTCGGATATGTTTTACACCACGCACCGTGTAGATCATTCCAATTAGAACGATGATAATACCCAGTAAAACAGTGAACCAAAGAGAATAGCGCTTCAAAAGCAGTAGAATACCTGAGTTATCGGAGATCATTGCACGAATGTAATTATTGATCTCGCGGTTTTTAGCATGAATAAGTGTGGCATTAACGGGTTCAAAGGTATTAAGGGAAGATCGGTTTGAAATCAAAGAATCAATAAGCATGCTTTTTTCGAGACTGAGTTGTTGAACGGAATCCCATGTTTGCTTGATGTCTCGAATTTCCTGAGTGTGCTCAAATAAAGTGAAGATCCGAATTAATCCGGTGATCTCATTAGGGTGAATATCATCAGGATTGAATTCACGGAAGATAAGGTCTTCGTTAGGTTCGCTGCTCATCAGCTCACTGATCACATCTGCGGTGTACATGCGCTGTTCCGTAAAATTACGGTATGATCTAAAGGAGGCATCGTCTCTATTTTCAAAATAGCTAAGGGCCATCTCTACACTTTCTCCGTTATTTTGAGACCATCGAACCAGTAAACGGTTCAGGTCACCAGTGGCAGTAAGCATACTTATGGCAAAAGTTGTTAGAACTACCAATAAACTGGCCGCTACTATAAAAGCTGTAACAACCATTAAATGCCGATGGGTAGGATGTCCTTTTTTCTTTACCTCAGAAGTTCTCTGCATGAATTTATACCGGATTAATTAATGGACGTAATGGAGATGAGCACTAAGAAGTTAATCTTACCAAGGTCGTTGAGAAGTGAAGCTTCCGTTAAGTAAGATTTAATGTTAACAACGCATCTAACTAATTAGCTAAATTGAACAAAAATAAACTGGATTATGAATAAAGTAGCCGTAGTAGTTTTAAGTGAAGTTGGAACCCATGAAGCACTTGGAAGAGTAGTAAATGCACTCGAATTTGCTAAAGAATTACAAGATCATGATGATGATGTGAAGATCATTTTTGATGGGGCCGGCACTACCTGGGTCCCTGAACTTGCCGATGAGGATCACGATGCACATCTATTATATAAAGCAATTACAGGTAATATTCATGGAGCCTGTAAGTTTTGCTCTAAAGCTTTTGGAGTGATAAACGAAGTACGAAAAACAGGAGTGGACCTGTTGGATGATTATGATGATCACCCAAGTCTTCGAAATTTTGTAAAGGATGGGTATCAAGTAGTAACCTTTTAAATCATTTATAAACTTCAAATTTTCAACTAAATAATAGAGATGATGACAGATCAGAAACCGGATTTTTCGGGGCTAAAAGCTTTATATGTAAACTGTACACTAAAACGATCACCTCAGAAAAGTCATACCCGCACGTTGATAGACGTGTCCATGGACATTATGGAAAAAGAAGGAGTAAAGTCGGAATGTATAAGGTTGGTTGACCATGATGTGGCCTACGGTGTATATCCTGATATGACCGAGCACGGCGCAGATAAAGATGAGTGGCCTGATATCTGGAAGAAAGTAGATGCAGCGGATGTTCTGATCATTGGCACACCTATTTGGTTAGGTGAGAAGTCTTCGGTTGCTACAAAGCTGATTGAGCGTTTGTATGCAATGAGTGCCCTGCAAAATGACAAAGGGCAGTATGCTTTTTATGGAAAAGCGGGAGGCTGTCTGGTGACCGGTAATGAGGACGGCATCAAACATTGCGCAATGGGAACTCTATACGCGCTGCAGCATGTAGGATACAGTATTCCGCCTCAGGCCGACGCCGGGTGGATCGGGGAAGCAGGTCCGGGGCCAAGCTATGGAGACGAAAATGAAGACGGTCCCGTTGGTTTCGATAACCAATTCACCAACCGAAATACCACCTTCATGACCTATAATCTGCTGCACCTCGCTAAAATGCTCAAAGAACAAGGCGGATATCCCGGTTACGGTAACTCCCGAAAAGACTGGGATGATGGTACCCGCTGGAATTTTGAAAATCCGGAGTATCGGTAATAATGAAATTAGCGTCTAAAATAACTTACCCCGATTGTAAGAAAACCATGACAGTTCCATGCCGGAAGACGCTTGCCAATATTTTTGAGAGTGTCCTTCCTGCGGAGAAGTAGCCAAACCAAAAGAAAATGGCGGTTGTGTTTTTTGCAGCTTTGGAACCGTTCTCTGTGCTCCAAAACAGAATGGCAACTCAAATAAATATTGTTTAAACCTGAGTTCGATTAAAAAGCAGGTTCTGTTACAGGTAAGATGGTCCTTTCGCGGCGAATGCCCGAAATCTGCTTGTTTGTTACGTACCTATGATTGAATTACCGGCACTAATAAAATCCCTGCCTTGGCAGGGATGACTATTCAGTCATTTTTCAAGCTATCAATAATCGAGCTCAGGTTTAAACCAAATCTATGAATAGCAAAGAAATACAATATATAGTGAATGTCATCGGTCAGCATGAATTATCGAATGCTGCTGCCACTGAACTGAATATCCGGCACCAACCACCAGGGGTTGCTGATCAAAGACGGTGAGGTGTTATAGCTCGCACTTGCGGTTTAATGCGGTTGAGATCCTTTCAAAACTTCATCTATAAGATCTCTATTTAATTCCGCATGTTCACTTCCAATTATAATCACCTTCTAAAATCCTGATTCAAAAGCCTGCTTAAAGGCAAATTTTATTCGTTGGCCAAGGTCTTTCCCTTGCTGCTTAAATTTTAAGTATTGGCCGGATTCCCATATATCACGTTCTGCAATCATTTTTGAATACCAAACCTGTAGGGCGCATGTAACTGCTGAAGTTATTTCCTTAGTAATGTCTAATAATCGTTGATAGGCCTGAAGGACTTTTTCGTCACCAACAGATTGAGCCAATCGGGTTTTAACATGATCTTTTTCAGGATTCTTCAAAAAGATGAGAATGACATTTGAGTCATTTGCAGTTATAAATACAATGAGTTGGGGTGAATATTAATATTTGAGATGACCTATGGGGGGAAGTCTTACTAGGGCGTGTTAACACAAACGGACAGCTTCAATAATCAATGCAAAATAGATAAAGGCTCCGTACATCACGTCCAGT
>JAKURD010000038.1 GCA_022450045.1 Gracilimonas sp.
ATCGCCTTGGTGAGCCGTTACCTCACCAACTAACTAATAGCATGCAGACCCCTCTATATCCGACCCGAAGGCCTTTAACAACTGTGGCCATGCGGCCCCGCTGCATTATGCGGTATTAGCACCCCTTTCGAGATGTTATCCCCCAGATATAGGCAGGTTATCTACACGTTACTCACCCGTCCGCCAGTCTCCAGGTAGTGCAAGCACCACCCTTCTCCTTCGACTTGCATGTGTTAAGCCCGCCGCCAGCGTTCGTCCTGAGCCAGGATCAAACTCTCCATTGTAAATATTCTATATTATACGCTGTGAGCTCGACCCTACGCTCTTGTCATTTTGTAAATGCAAAAAATTTGCATCAAGAAATTGAACAAGCTCTCGCTCGCACAAACAATCTGATCTATACTTCAATATGTCTAAGAACTAAACTTTCAGCGAAAAAAAATGCCGACTAAACATCTGTTTGGTCAGCGATTTTCGTTTCCTTGAAAGGATTACAAAGATAGGGGTTGGACCCTATTCACTGCAAGTATTTTTTGAAATTATTTTCGCAATTTTTACTCATACTTCTGTGCTATTCAGATTCGTACAATGAATGCCCTGAAGGGTCTTCATCGTAATGTTTAAGAAACCTTACCCCCAAATAAAAGAGCGGGGTATCAAAAAGTGCAAAGAAAAATTTGAATAAATATGAATTGATAATGAGGATAATGAGCGTGGCGACAGAATTTACATTATCCCCGAGGTTCCCGGCCAAATATAAAATGGTCAATATTGCTGTGGAGTCAACAAGCTGACTGAACATGGTAGATGCATTATTCCTGAGCCAAAGATGTTTTCCGCCTGTCAGGTTTTTCCAGAAATGGAATAAACGAACATCCACTGTTTGTGCGGTCAGATATGCGATCATACTCGCAATAGTATTCCCCACCATAAATTCATACACACCTTCAAAAAGTGGTAATCCACCGCTAACCCCTCCGGTATTCGGAAGCCAATGTCCCACCGACATCACCAAGAGCATAAAAAAATTCAAAAAGAATCCGACCCAAACTACAAGCTGTGCTTTCTTTCTGCCAAATAATTCTGAGATAAGATCAGTAGCAAGAAAAGTAACCGGATACGCAAGCACCCCAACCGGAACACTCATAGTATAAATATTTCCATTCCTTACAATTGAAGGAGTAATAGCTTGCAGCCATGTGGGCATATCAAGGTTAAATAGCGTAACAAATTTTGTAGTACCTATTACATTTCCCAGAACCAATGCGGTAATAAAAACTCCGGCAAGACTCAGAAACAATGTATCACGCTGAGCCATCGATGGTTTGTTTTCAGACATAAAAGCTTATGAATTTAAAGTCGGTCAAAAGTAATCATTCAAAACTATTTTTCAATTTCTATCGTAGCAACGAACTGAAAGCTTTCCACATTCGTTTTATCAGTAAATTAATAACGTCCATGAATACAGAAGAACTAAATACCAAGATTGAGCTTACAGAAGCCGCAATAGACCTATATATAGAGGGCAGGTTTTCGATCCCGAATTTAACCAACGAAACCGGCAAAACCGCCTCTGAGATCTACACGCTTTTCGCAAACAAAAATTCCATCCTGAAGTTTTATTATCCTTCTTTAGTGATTCGCTACCGTGCGATGATCGGCGAAATCGATGACTTCAATTCCTATTCCATCAGCGAGAAACTCTCTAACTTTGCCTTTACCCTATTTGATATGATGACCGAGCGCCGGGAATTTGTGCAGGATACTTTTGAGAAATACGAATGGATGTGTACCTCCAAAAGTGAATTTCAACAGGAGATCAGATCTTTATTAAAAAAATTCTTTACTACGGATGGTAACATAGCAACGAGCGCCGGGTTTTTTATAGGAGATTGGTTCTATGCTTCCCTGAAAACGCAATTTCTCTTCCTGATCAAATTCTGGCTGGAAGATGACAGCGATGGCCGCGAACGCACCTTTGCCCTCACAGATAAGATCGCCGAATTTATTGAAGAACTTGTGTATTCCAAGATCGTGGATAAAGGGTTTGATTTAGCTAAATATTCTCTGAGTGCATTTGGCTTCAACAAAAAGGTAGAGGATTTTAATGATTGGGTTTCAAGCTGGTTTGAAGATGAACCGGACGCGGAAGTTGAAACTGAAGACGAAGAAGAAAACGAGACCAATAACACCTCTGACTAATTTTAAATGAGTAAAGATTTTCCATCATCAAAGTTTGAGCGCGGCAGCCGGATCGCTAAAACCGGTATCAAAGTTGGCACGAATTACGCCAAACGGTACCTCAAAAAAAAGACCAGTAAAACCAATGGTGATTCCGATAGTGACTTCCATTCAGAAAATGCCAAAGAGGTATTTAAGGAATTCACCAATCTTCGCGGAACCGCCCTTAAGATTGCTCAGGGGATGAGTATGGATCAGGGGTTTTTACCGGAGGAATTTGCAGAAGTAATGACTCAGGCTCGGTATTCCGTTCCTCCTATCAATAAAGCACTGGTTCGTTCTATTATAAAGAGAGAATTAGGAGCTTATCCCGAGCAATTATTTGCAAGTTTTGAAATGGAAGCTTTTGCAGCGGCATCCATCGGTCAGGTTCATAAAGCAGAACTTAAAGACGGACGGAAAGCAGCTATCAAAATTCAATATCCGAATGTGCGGGAAACCATTGATTCGGACCTGGGTCTGGCCAAGATCCTGGTTAAAAGAATTGTAAAGAAAGGAGCAGATATTGATCCATACTTTGATGAGGTAAAGGAAACCCTTCTTGAGGAAACCGATTATAAGAATGAAGGCGAGCAAATTGAATTGTTCAGAGAGCGGTTTGGGGGATTAGATATTGTAATGCCTGAGTGGATTCAAGAGTTCTCTACTGACAAGGTATTATGCATGACTTATCTGGAGGGCCGGCATCTGGGAGAATTCCTGAAGGAAGATCCTGACCAGGAAACACGAAATCACTTTGGGCAACTTTTATGGGATTTCTTCCACCAACAAATACAGGATATGGACTATGTTCATGCCGACACGCATCCGGGAAACTTCTTATTTACCTATGACGGTAAACTGGGTGTCATTGACTTTGGTTGCGTGAAGAAATTCCCCCGAGAGTTTTTCATGGATTATTTACGATTGCTCCCTACCCATCTTGAAGATGATAAAGATGCTATTCGTGAGCTATACGAAAAACTAAACGTCATTAATCCCAACTCGGATGATCCAGACAATGAAGAGCGCTATTTCAAGTTTGCCCGCAACTATGGAATGACCTTTGCCGAGCCTTATAAGTATGATATTTTTGATTTTGGGGATGAAGAATATCGAAACACCATCAAATATTTCACCAAAGATGCTCCGATTGGAAATGAGCCACGAGGCTCTCAGCACTTTTTATATACGACGCGCGTCCATCTGGGACTTTATAATTTATTAATGAAAATAGGGGCGCACATCGACACCTCAAAAAGCAAGGAGATATTGAGTGATATGCTGAATGTAGATTTTGGGGAGTTGGCAGTAGCATCGGAATAGAACGCTGATAAAGCGGATTTTGCGGATGGGCGCAATTGAAGTTTCTCTGATTTATCCGAGCAGACACGGTTGGTTCTCATTACGAACTCCTGGTTCCATTTTTGACAAGTACTCAAATTCATTTCACCACTTTGAACCAGAGGTTCAAGCAGGCATTCCCAACGGGACAACCTGTGTGAAAACTCAATACTTATGAATGGACTCATTAATTTATTAGGAAAAAATTTCATTTTTGTGCTTTAGTATTTTATGACCTCAAACCACTCTTCTTAAAAAAAATTGTAAGGAATTCGGTTTTCATAGCTCTTACCTTAGAAAAAGGTCATGCAAAATTCAGAAACCACTTTAGTTACTATGCCGGATATCCAACAAGCAGAACACGTACTCCATGAAGTTTTCGGGTTTGAGGAATTTCGGTCACTGCAAAAGGACATCATTGAAAACGTCCTCCAAAAAAAGGATACCCTCGCGATTATGCCTACCGGCGGTGGAAAATCACTTTGTTATCAGATTCCCGCTCTCATTTTTGATGGGCTCTCCATTGTGGTCTCCCCTCTTATTTCACTGATGAAAGATCAGGTCGATCAGCTTACAGCCTATGGGGTTTCAGCCTCCTATTTAAATAGCTCGCTCTCGCCACAGGACTATGAAGCTACCCTGGATCTGATCCGCAGAAATAAACTGGACCTGCTTTATCTTGCGCCGGAAACTTTATTAAAAGGCAACGTCCTGAATCTGCTCTCCGGATTGAATGTGGAATGCGTAGCCATTGATGAGGCACACTGTATCTCGGAATGGGGACATGACTTTCGACCCGAGTACCGGCAGCTTTCGGAAGTGACCGGCCGGTTTGAACATGCGGTTAGTTTGGGTTTGACCGCTACCGCTACGCCCCGCGTCCAAAAAGACATCGCGCATTCACTGGGTCTTACAGATGCCAATACTTTTGTAGCGAGCTTTAACCGGAAGAATTTGTACCTGGATGTGGTCACCAAAAGCAGCCCGCTGCAACAGACCATTAATTTTTTGAGACGACATGAAAGTGAATCAGGTATCATTTATTGCTTTTCTCGCAAGCAGGTCGATCAGCTTACGCAAGATCTTAACGCGAATGGTTTTAATGCCCTCCCTTATCACGCAGGGCTTGGGGAAGCTGACCGGACACAGAATCAGAATGCGTTTATTCGGGATGAAGTGGACATTATTGTGGCGACGATTGCCTTCGGAATGGGTATCGACAAGCCGGATGTTCGTTTTGTGGTACATCACGATATGCCGCAGAATATTGAATCGTATTATCAGCAAATTGGCCGGGCGGGGCGGGATGGACTGCAGGCCGATTGCCTGTTTCTGTTCAGTTATGGGGATGCTGCCAAGATCCGCTATTTCATCAATCAGAAAGAGGAGGAGGAACAGCGCGTTGCCGAACAACATTTGCAAAAGCTGATGGGTTATGTGGAGGCGCATCAGTGCCGACGGATCAAACTGCTGGAATATTTTGGGGAGCATTTCAATGAACCGAACTGCGGCATGTGCGACTTCTGTACCGGCGATACGCCCGAACGGGAAAAGATCACTATTCCGGTTCAAAAATTTCTGTCCACTATGGTTCGTACAGAGCAAAGATTTGGCTACAATCACATCCTGAACATCCTGCTCGGTTCACGCCGAAAAGAAGTACTGAAATTTAACCACGATAAACTCTCGACCTATGGGATCGGGAAGGAATTCAGTCGGCCGGAGTGGAAGCAGGTGTACAGTGAACTAATGAAGCAGGATATCATAGTCCGGGAAATTGAGCATAAGAGTTTGAAGCTCACTCCAAAGGCCAAGGAAATACTGAAAGGAGATCAGGAAGTATTTGGAGTGATCGAAGAACCAGTTCACAAAGAACAAAGCAAGTCCTCCGCCAAATCCGATATAGAATCATTGGATTTCAACCGGGAATTATTTTCGCGATTGAAAGAAAAGCGTATGGATCTGGCTCGGAAACAGGGTATTCCGCCATTCATCATTTTTGGAGATACCACGCTGATAGAAATGTCCTATTATTATCCACAATCTGCAGAGAGCTTGCTCAAAATTCACGGAGTAGGTCGGGCTAAAGCAAAGAAATATGGCGATGATTTTCTTGGAGTGATCAAAAGTTTTTGCAAAGAAAAAGATTTGAATGAGAGATCCAAGTCTGATACAAGTAAAAAAACTACATTAGTTAAGAAAACGCTGAGCAAGGACAGCCGTCCGTTTCAAGTCGGACAAATGTTTCGGGGTGGGAAAAAGGTGGCTGAAATTGCTTCTGAGATCGGGGTTAAAGAAGGAACCGTGGTTGGCTATATCAGCAAGTTTGTGAAAGCCGGACATTCTATCCCTACTGAAAATATACTTGAGGCTTCGGGTTTGAGTGCGGAGGAAATGGATAAAGTCCGCAAAGCTTTTGATGAACATGGCCACGAACTGCTCCGCCCGGTTTTTGATGCACTGGATGAGGAAATTCCCTATGATAAGTTGCGGGTAGTACAGTTGTATTTGATGGTGCAGGACAGTGCCTGATAATTGCGTTCCGATCCCGAGCCTATAAAACGAATGGTATAAATTAACGTGAGTTCATATAATGATCCTCGTCAAAGCCTTTGAGTCATCGTCTGATAGCTTCAGGTCCGTCTGGCCGTTTTAATTTAGCTTATCACCTCCATTCAGGCCCATCCATCAGACGGGGTGTCCGTCAGATGGATCTCATGGCTATCTTAAAATTCTTTTAGAAGCATTCTTTATCTCAAACTCATGTTAAATGGCCATTTCGCAGCGGATGCCCGAAATCCTATGGTTTGTCAGGTATCGAATACGGAAATAATGGCAACCATTAGATTCCCGTCTCCACGGGAATGACCACAAGTATCCATTTTTATCCTTTTAACTTAGTTCTTATCTCCAACTGACGTTAATTATGTTTATCGGCAGATCTTTTCTGCCAAAAGCTCTCAAAAACAACCATTCCTGCAGACCATAGCACCGATACAAATAATGTTTCAATCCAATCAAACCCAGTATCAGAAAACAAATACATACCGATTCCATAGATAGGAGCGAACACAATGATCCCTGCAACAAATCGGGCGAATTTTTCTTTTCGAGACATATGTGTAAGGTTACTTTAAAAAAGTACGAATGATTAACTCGTGCTTTTAAAATACGATTTTGGTTTATTTTACCTAATCAATGCTGTTCAAATAACGGAAGAAATCGCTATCGGTTGAAAGTATGATATTTGTTTCTTTATCCATGGTTTTAACATAGGCGTCCATCGATCTGACAAAGGAATATAATTCCCGGGATTGATTATTCCGGTTGTAAGCAGCGTTATAGATCGCTGCAGCCTGGGCATCAGCTTCACCTCTGATGATCTCCGCTTCCCGGAAAGCTTCTGACTGAATTCGAGCCAGATCCCTTTCTTTTTCACCATTTATACGGGATGCTTCACCCTGACCTTCAGATCTAAACTCATCCGCAATTCGGTTACGTTCTGAGATCATGCGATCATACACCGTTTGGCGAACATCCTGTACATAGTTTACCCTTTTGATCCGGAAATCTAAAATTGCGATTCCAAGGTCGGCTGCCCGTTGATTAGCCAATTCCTGTATATCTTCCTGAATTTGCTGCCGGCCCGTATTGATGTCTTCCAACGAATCCTCTACCACTTCCAGCATTAAAGCACCGGTAGTATCCGGGTCGCGATTGCTTGATCTTACAATCTCTAATAAGTCATGAGATGCAATAGCGTTTCGGGTTTCACCATCCAGAATATCGTCCAGTCGTGATTGAGCACCTCGTTCAGTTCCCAAGCGCTGGTAGAACTGAAGCGGGTCGGTTATTTGCCAGCGGGCATAAGAATCTACGAAGATAAATTTCTTATCCCGTGTCGGAATTTGATTTCGATCTCCATCCCACTCCAGGTAACGTTTTTCAAAGTAATTCGCTTTCTGAATAAACGGGATTTTAAAATTCAATCCCGGCTCTGTTACGGCTTCACCAACCGGATCACCAAATTGAGTTATGATAACCTGCTCGGTTTCATGTACAATATAAAAGCCATCGAACAATGTTAGGGCTATGGCCAATCCAACAACAACTGCTATTATTCCTTTTGTCTGACTCATCAGTTGCCTCCATTATTGTTTTGAGATGAAGACGAGCTTGCTCCGTCTATCTGCATTTGAAGCAGCGGAAGTACATTATTCCCGCTTTCATCCGTAATAATTTTCTTACCCATTTTTGGAATTACCTCTTCCATTGTTTCTAAAAATATTCGCTGTTTTGTAACTTGGGGAGCTTTGATATACTCTGCGTAAAGATCGTTGAATCGGGATACCTCACCCTCTGCATTGTTGATCCTTTCAGAGGCATAACCCTCAGCTCTTTGTATGGTTTCCTGAGCCTGTCCACGAGCGCGTGGAATTACCCTGTTGTAATCGGCCTTAGCCTGATTGATCAAGGTTTCTCTTTCCTGCTGGGCTTCATTCACTGCATTGAAAGAGGGTTTAACTGGATTTGGAGGATTAATATCCTGGAGCACCACCTGCTCGATGGTAATTCCAAGCTGATACTCCTGAACTAATGCCTGAATCAGGTTCTGAACTTCTATAGACACTTCAGCGCGTCCAACGGTAAGAACTTCATTCACAGTCCTGTCACCTACGATCTGCCGCATGGCTGCCTCAGAGATATCTGAAAGTGTAGATTCCGCATTTCGAACTTTGAACAAGTAGCTGTATGGATCGTTAATCCGATACTGAACTACCCATTCCACATCGGCAAGGTTCAGGTCGCCGGTTAACATCAATGATTCGTCTTCATATCCTGCTTTTTGATATTGAGATTGCACTCTGGTACTAACCGTCCTGTAGCCGAACTCTTGTTTAAGTTGTCGTTCAACAGGAACCAATTCTACCTTATCGATGAGCGGAAGCTTGTAATTAAGTCCCGGTTCAACTGATTCCACATATTTTCCCAGCCGTACAACCACTCCCACTTCTTCCGGATCAACCGTAAAGAAAGTAGAAAAGCCGAGGAAAAGCACAATCAAGCCGATCACGATGGATCGGATGTTTTTTGTGACCTTCTCAAACTGTGGCGGTACATTAAAATCAAAGTCCTGATCTTGAGCCATGTTCTGTTTTTTTAAATTTACTTTTTTGTTAGAGATATACCGTAATACTGTAACGCCATAATACTCATAAAGTAAGTATGTTATGACGTTACAGTGTTACAGATTTTTTTAATTTTTATATACCAAGAAGCATCCTTATATCTTCAGGCATATAATAGTGGTATCATCCACCAATTGATAGTTACTAAACTTTTGAACGGTACGTTTTATCTCTTGCACAATTTCATATGCTGAGAGTAAGTCGGTATCGATTGACTCTATTAAACGAGGCACCTCTTCAAAGCCAAAGCGCTCACCTTTTTCGTTCACTGCTTCGGGAAGGCCATCTGAATAAAGCAGGAAGAAATCTCCTTTTTTCATAGCAATAGTCTCAGCCCTGTAAGTAACATTCTTTTTTATTCCCAGTGGGTAAGCCGGAGCCGGGGTATGAATGTATTCTGCTATTCCATTTCGTTTCAGGACTGGCCTGCAATGTCCCGCATTTGCTATGCTCATTTTCATGGTCTCAAACTCGTAGCGAGCAAGGGCACAGGTAATAAACGTTCGTTTATCTGTTCGGTAAAAAATGGGCTCTGTAATGCGGGATAAAATATCAGAAGGCATATCATCTTTCATTCGGGAAAGAAGCAGTCCACTGGTGAAAACGGCTGGCATTGCAGCCCTCATGGCCTTGCCGGAAACATCCACAACGGTCATATTTAAAGCAGTTGGATTCCCGAATTTATCTTCACTCATAACATAATCAAAATAGTCTCCGCCTACTTCAAAAGAAGGAAGAAAAAACCCATAGACATCAATTCCATCTACTTTCGGGGCTTTTAGTGGCATCAATTTGTACTGGCTTTCACGGGCGATCTCAATTTCCTTTTCTACCCACAAATGCTGGGCTATTCGTTCCTCATATTCAGGGATATAATCCCCAACTTCTGAAACTGAGACTCCATATCTATAGGCAATAAATCCATAGATAAAAGGACCTGCCATTATAAAAGACTGAACCCAACCCACATAAGCTACTTCAATTGAAGAAGACCCGATGTAAGGCTGAATCATCAAAAACACAGTAAAGAACCACCATCCCGTACAAACCGTTAACAACCCAAATTCTTTGATGGCGTAAATGAAAATCACGGCTATACTCAAATAGATCAGCATGTCCAGAAAAATGGGACCGCTTGTTTCAATCAATCTGCCCAAAACTGTAATACATATTCCTGAGATCACAATAGATATTAAACTTGCCAGCCATTCTCTTTTTATCCACTGCTGTAAAATTGAATAGACAAAACCGATCTGAGCTATACACACCAGCCAGGTGGTGGTCCAGGAACTCATGTTAATGGTAAGCAGCTTCGGGGTAATACTTGCTTCCGAAAACCCAAATTGACTGTCTGACTGAATCAAAAATTCACCGGAAAAATATAGAATAGAAGAAATGATCCCTATTACAATACCACCGAATGCAAACCCGTGAACCAAGGCTGAACCTGTTTCACTTACAAAAAACTTTCGTTGCCATAGAGCATCAATTATAGCCACCTGATGCTGACCTTGAGACCTGGCTAATGCTTCCCAGCTTATGTATGCTAATGCGGCATAAAGTCCTACTACCAAGCCGAATACCAAATTATTGATAGTGCCGGCAAATATTCCGGCAGTGCTCAAAAAAGGATGGTAGCTATATATATAGTATATAGCCCGCCAGCCATATACTCCTGCTGAAATGGCTATAAAGATCACCAAGGCTCTGCGCCATTCCACTTTTCCCTTAAAAATATTCCTAAGCCCTACTGCAAAGATCAAGATAATGAGCAAAAATAAAGCTGAGAATAGGATGTAAGAAAAAAGAAGATCATCGGAATTGTTAGTTGCATCTGCTTTTAAGTCTTCCGGCTCATAGGAATCCAATGCTGAAAAGGACTGGATGGTAAACCCAAACTGGGTTCTGAATCCGGATTCGTCATTAATTTCACGAACAATAGGCTGTAATCTCAAAATCAGTTTTTCAGGTGCCCTAATGGTATCAGCTTTTACATTCCAAACAATTTCCAATGATTTCTGATCACGACCATTATTCCGTTCCCTTCTTTGGTTTAACCCCTCATCAACTGCAGAAACAGAATCATAAATATTATTCTCCTTCAATTCATATAATCCCAGATCATAGCCTAAGATGTCTCCCACTATTTTTTCTGCTATGCTAAACAAGGAATCTCCCTGAATAAATGTAGGATTGGGATTCTCGTTGTTACTATTTATGCGAATAATCTTTCCGCTATTTGCTGTGTTTATTTTAAGCCGTCCTGTTTCATCGAATAGCTGACCGGGCGCAGCGAAGACACCATTGCTCTTATTTTGAGCACCTAAAACTGTTTCCCAGCTTTGAATATGAAACCCCCTTTTATTGAGTGCTGCCGGAGAGGGCTCTTCTATAATCGTGTCTTGCAGTATTTTTGTATAGGACAAATGCTGTTTGCGAGTAGACATCATGGCCAAACTGTCTGCTGAAAAGCCGAGCTGCAGTGCGATTTCTCCTATCTTCTCTTCAACTTGCCCCTTGCTTTCGCTTATTGGGCCTGATGCATAAAACTCGATATCAGCGCGGAGCAGGAAGTAGCTCAGGATACCGGCTAAACCCCAAAATAATAGTATGTAGGATCTTCTATTTAACAATTGCCTGAATTGCCCTAATTATAAACCTGTTATTGTTTAGACCCGGAGGTAATTTCGTTAAAAAAAGAAGCTACGATTTTTTATACGCTTTGTTACCAGATTTTTATCATTCGGTGTCTAAGAAGTTACTTTTCTTTCTTAAACTCAATTCTAAAAGAACTACCTGAACCCTTCCTATTCTCTAATATCTCAAACTTTCCTTTGAGCTGTGATGTAAGAGTTTTGATCAAAGTTGCCCCCAGGGTATCGGAGTCCGAAAATTTTTCTATATCAAAACCACTTCCATTATCTGAGATAGTCATAATAACATTATCTCCTTTCTTTTTGATATGAACTTTAATCTCGCCCTCTTTTTGATCTTCAAATGCATGCTTGAATGCATTCACAATAAGCTCGTTTACCAAAAGAGAACAGGGTATTGCTTGATTTATACTAAGAGAAATGGGCTCAACTTCTGAAATTAGTTCAATTTTACGACTTTTATTCACATGCATACTGCTTATAGCCTGCATCAGGTCATTTATATACTTGTCATATTTTATGTAAGCAAGAGATTCACTTTCGTAAAGCATTTCATGAACCAGTGCTATTGACTGTATTCTCATTTGGCTGTCATTCAGTGCCTTTTCTACATGCTCGTTTTTAGCACTATAACTTTGAAGCTGGAGTAAACCCGATATTACGGCCAGGTTGTTTTTTACACGGTGATGGATCTCTGCTAACATCACTTCTTTTTCTTTAAGGGAGGCCCGAATTTTTTTCTCTGCTTTTTTGCGTTCAGAAATATCACTTGCTACTGCTACCGTGCCTATTTTTTCATTCTTATGATCAAGAAGATCAGCTTCTGAAAATAGTACCGGAATGGTTGTTTTATCTTTATGTATCAAAGAAAACTCAAAGGATCGATGGTTGCTCTTCTTCTTTTCATAGAAATCTCCCATTTCCTCAAAGTTATAAAACCTGGTAATTGATTGGTTCCTCATTTCATCAACGGTATAACCTGTAAGTCTTCCGGCTGCAGAATTCATCCGAAGTAAAGTACCGTCATTGTCAGCTACAAAAACGGCTTCCTGTATAGACTCAATAATATTATCTAAGTATGCTTTGGAAACCGTGGTTTTTTGAAGTCCGGCCGCCATCGTGTTAAAAGCTTCAGCAAAGTCGCCAAGCTCGTCTTTCGAAGTTACCTCAATGCGTTCATTTAGATTCCCCTCCCCAATTTTTTTTGCAGAATTACTTAACCTGGAAAGCGGATTTGCAATAGACCGATAGATATAAATGGCCAATATGATGGCAAATAAAATTGAAAAGACCGTCGCAATATAATTTACAAGTTCTGCTCTTTTTAACGACTCATCCAATTCTTGATTTATTCCATGCCGAATATCCAACACATAATTTCGAAGCTGGGTTATCTCAGGAATGATATTATTTCGGAAATAAGGTTCAATGGAGTTCAGGAACATCAGGTTTGCTTGTACACTGTCTTCCCCACTTAAACCAAGCCATTCTCTTGAAATAGACCTGTACACTTCATAACTCTGGAGAAGCTCATTTACATCTTCCGGGAGGCGTTCGTTCTCACCCAGCAGCAACTCCAACTCTAACAAGGCTGATTCAAACTTTTCAAGTTCACGTTCAAAATTACTGGTAAGATCTGCTACAGCAGGAAGTTCTTGAATAGCGTTATATGACTTTTCAGCTATCAGAGCCCCTCTGATTCCATTTAGAAAGATGAGACTTTGAAATAGACTTCTCTCCATCTCACCCGTGTATATAACTACCTGTGAAGCCTGATTCACCGAGTACAACTGTTCCTGCCTGATCTTTGATGTAAACTGATCAGATACAAACCCCACCACAGCCAACAATAAACTGATGCAGATAAAACCAATGATAATTTTTGTACCAAGTCTCAAATTAGCCGTTTTTTTAGAAATCGATTCAAAGTATAGATTAGACTTAGAAAACCCTATGAATCAAAAATTAAAAAAGACTCATGTAACAAAATTAGAATCACCTAAAAAGTGAGGATATTTTCGATTTTGTCAGCAATTTTCTCAGTGGTTGGTAATACCGATTCCATAAGTTTAACATTATAAGGAACAGGAATATCAGGCATGGTAATACGCTCAACCGGTGCATCCAGGTAAGTAAAAGCTTCTCGCACAAGCACAGCTGCAATTTCGGCACCAAAGCCCGCTGTCTTATTATCTTCATGAACGATGAGACACCGGTTTGTTCGCCGAATTGAATCAAGAACAGCCTCCTTATCCCATGGCATTAATGTTCTTAGATCCAGAACATCAGCTGAAACACCTACCTTTTCAACCGCTTCTTCACTACGCTCGCACATCGCTCCCCATGTAACAATGGTTATCTCGTTACCCTCTTTAAGTTTCTTGGCTTTACCAAAAGGCACTACAAAATCATCCCCTGGATAAGGTTTTCGAGCATACTTGGCGTCCAATAAATTCCGGTGTTCAAAGAAAATGGTAGGGTTATTACTTCGCATTGCTGAACGTAAAAGTCCAACTGCATCCTCCGCATTACTTGGCATGGCCAGTTGCCAGCCTATGGCATGGGTGAAAAACACTTCATTGCTCATACTGTGCCAAGGATCTCCGCATTTAGCAAATCCACCGGGCATCCGAACTACAATGGGGGCCGCAAAACGATTAGATGTTCTCCATCGAATTGTTCCGCAATTATTAAGCTGCTCTGTGGCGGGATCAGCATATTTTCTGAATTGAATTTCAGCAACAGGCATCAAGCCGGAATAGGCCAAACCTACGGCCCGACCAATAATTCCTTCCTCAGAAAGGCTGGTATCAAAAACCCGTTCTTCTCCGAATTCAGACTGAAGGTCCATGGTTGCTGCATGCACCCCTCCTTTCATGCCGACATCTTCCCCAAAAACCATTAGTTTTGGATTGCTCTCAAGTTCATACCTGAGTGTCCGGCGGATAGCCTCAACAATATTGATCCGCTGTTTTTCAGGCTTTGCTTCCTCATTATATCTCGGGAACTCATGCCCTTCAACCAATAATCCGCCAATAGTCTGAATCTCTTCTTCTGCAAACGCGTATTTTTCGGTTTTAGAGGCATCAGGCTCCGGGCGATTTAGTGCTGCTTTTGAAGCCTCCTCTATGGCTTCTTTTGCCTTTTTTTCCCAGTTTTTCCAGGTTTTATCGGTAACCTGATTTGGAACCATGAATTTCTTCAACTTTTTCAATGGGTCATTTTTCTGCTCTTCTTTGAGGAGTTTTTCATCTTTATATGCCTGATTGTCCTGGTATGAATGTCCGTTCAACCTTGGGACTGTAAGACGGATCATTGCCGGGCCTTTTCTGTCCCGAACGTAATTCACTGACTCTTCAAGCAATGAAGCCGCTTCTTCAGGTTCGGTTCCATCACCATCAAAGATCTTTAGATTCTTAAAAGACTGAAGGTTATTGGAAATGATACCACCGGGGGTCTGATATTCACTGGTTACTGAAATTCCGTAACCATTGTCTTCTATATAAAACAGTACCGGAAGGTTCTGTGTGGTGGCGATCGTTAAGGCAGACCAAAAACCATTTGTAGCAACCGAACCGTCTCCACCCAGGATCACTGAAATGGCTTTATCATATGCTTTTTCCTTGAGCACATTTTTACGGTATTCGATACCCTGAGCCCAACCAATTGCAGGCGTATATTGGGAGCCTACATCTCCGGCCATAGGCAGCACTTTTGGGCCATCCTCATCAGGTTTGTTGCAAACAACGCCGATGTCTCTTCCGTCACTATATCCGCCCGATTTCCCCATTGGAGCTGCCATTGCGTCTTCTTCGGACAGACCGAGCGTTAGCAAAAGAGGGCGTGAACGATAATAAGCACTTGCAGCGTCATGCTTATCATTGAGTAAGCTTCCCAGTAAGATCTGTCCTAACTCATGGCCACGGGCAGAAAATTGATATAAAACATCTTTATTGGGAACAAGCTCATTTTCCTCTTTTTCATCCATTGCCCTTGAAGTGAGCATAAGCCGGGCGACTTCTTTCCAATCAGCTTTCGGTGAGCTTTTCTTCTTATTTGATGTCGTTTTTTTCTTGGGCATTTTCTTTAGTGTAAATACTTGCTTTAAAATTCTTACGGATTGTACCAAAAGTAGATATTGGGCACCAAGCAGTTGATACTGTGAATTCTGTTCTGCTTATTGTTTATTCCAAACTTCTAAAAATGATTGCTCGAAATGATCCATCTCGTCAGCTAAACCTACAGTTATCCGAATGCAATTAGGTAAACCGAATGCATTTATTCGTCGAAGGATAACACCTTTTTCTAACATCTTTTGAGCGAAGTCCATGGCTTCATCTTCAGAGGGAAGCACCATCATTACCGAGTTTGAAATTGATTTCACGTATTCAACTCTATGTTCCTTAAAGAACTCATAGAGCCGTTCTTTGCTTTCCTCAACTACTTTGACGCTTTTAGCTAAAAACTCGTCATCCTTATATGCAGCAAGTGCAGCTGCCTGTCCCAATGTAGTCGGTTCAAAAGTAAGCTTCGTTTTCATCATGTTTTTGATAAGCTCTTCATCAGCGATCGCATAACCCACTCTGAAACCGGCCAGTCCGTAAGCCTTAGAAAAAGTTCTCAATACAATGATGTTGTCATAGTCATACTCAAGTGCGTGCGGATAGTCTTCAACATCTTTGGCGTATTCAAAATATGCTTCATCCATAACCACCAATACATCTTCGGGAACTTTTTCCATCAACCACGAAAATTCATCTTTGGTTAAGTAAGTTCCGGTTGGGTTATTGGGATTTGCGATGTACACCATTTTTGTGTTTTCATCTATCGCATTAGCGATCGCTTTCACATCAAATTTATAATCTGGAGTGACCGGAATATTCTTCATATGAATCCCTCGAACCCCAATTTGCACAAAAAATCCTACGAAGGTAGCATCTGCAGTAATGGCATTCTCTTTGTTCAGGAAAAAGGTCTTACACAGTATTGAGATGATACTTTCGGAGCCTGAGGCTATCAGCACATGTTTCGGCTTAACATTATTCCGTTCGGCTATTGCCGCTCTTAGTTTTCGCGCTATAGGATCCGGGTAATCCTGTATCTGTTTAAAGGCTTGATCTACCGCCTGTTTTACTTTGGGGCTACAACCCAGGCGGTTTTCATTGGAAGCAAGCTTAGCTATCTTCCTGGGTTTGTATAGCTCGGCAACTTCGGCTATTGTTTTGCCGGCCACGTAAGGTTTTAGCGTCTCTATATTACTGGGTACTAATGGTTTACCAGTTTTTTTACTCATTAAGCTTTAACTTCCTGTTTGTAATTTTAATGAGTAGAAATTTACCACTAAAAAAACGCTTTTTCCAAGCTTTAAGCGAGATAGCTGAACTATTTAAAGTTGCATTTGTTTTCCACTATAAATCAAATAGGATATACATCAAGTTATGAGTAAAAACGTTTTAGTTACCGGAGCAAGCAGGGGGATTGGTTACAAAACTGCCTTAATGTTAGCTTCTCAAGGTCACACAGTGATTGCGACTGCACGTTCAGAGGATAAACTTTTAGAGTTGGCTGAGTCGGCTTCTTCAGGAAATATCGTACCGGTTTCCGCAGACCTTACCCTGCAGGATGATATTCAAAAACTTGCAACCGCGGTATCTGACTTTGATACCTTGCATGGCCTTATAAATAATGCCGGGGCGGTCCACAGAGAAGCATTCATGGATACGGATATCGAAGTCTTTCAGCATTTGATGGATGTGAATGTGTATGGTATCGTTCGCTTAACGAAAGCATTAAAGAAATACCTTGGTAAAGGAAGCCACGTACTGAACATTTCAAGTATGTCGGGGTATCAAGGGAGCCTTAAATTTGGAGGATTATCTGCTTATGGTGCATCAAAAGCTGCTGTTGTTGGCCTTTCCGAAGTTTTAAGTTCCGAATTTGCATCGGATGGTATTGCTGTAAATTGTCTTTGCATTGGGGCTGTTCAAACAGAGATGCTGAGTGAAGCTTTTTCTGGTTTTAAAGCCCCTGTCTCTCCCGAACAAATGGGAACATATATTGCTGATTTTATTTTAACAGGCCATCAATTTTATAATGGCAAAGTTCTTCCGGTTGCTTTGAATGATCCCGGATAGTAACAATGGTTTTGCCTGTCATTATTTACTAACTTCGGCTAAATAAAAACCAAAGGGAAAAATGCGAACAATTACCGGTCTATTATTTTGGCTTTTGATCTCTTTTTCGGGTAATCAAACGGCTAATGCACAAACCATTGAACTACTTGCAGGAAATACTTTAAATGGTACTGTAAATGGAACCTTATTAGGCGGAGCAACTATGGCTTTAACTGGTAATCCAGATTTTGATGCACTTAGAGTAGGAGTTGGGGCCGGTACGCTTTATGGTATTGGAGTTGGAGTCTATGATGTGACAACATCCGGAGGGCAACAGATAATAGTTTCCGGTTTATTTAATGACGGCAATAACACGAGCATCATTGTATTACTTGATACTTTTTATGGAGCTGCGGCGGGAGCAATCATAGCAAGTTCAGTAATGCTGATCGCTGAAGAACCCATTATAGACGGGTTGAGATATGGTTCTTCGACTGGCGCCTGGATCGGTTTTGGATTTGGTTTGGTTGATGCCTTTGTTCTGGCAGAGCGCATAACTTCTTCTTCAGCTTCTTTCCGTAAACCTTCCAATGTCGCTGATGGGTTGGTGGGAATTCAGTTTAACGAAAAGAATAGTATGGGACTTTTGGCCCCATCGTTTACTTCAACTTACAAAGTTGATGCTTCAGGTGTATATCAGGAATTCACACCAACTGTTAACCTGTTTAATTACACGTTTAATTTTTAGGCTCTGCCAGTTTTTTTATAATTGCCTTTACGGTTTCTATATGTCCAGAAAGTGAGTGATGCAGTCCATCAGGTAAATAATTCCAAGCTTGAGGACCATTTTCTCCCATACGTTTTCCACTTGAGTCTATAATAGCTCCACTCTTACCGGCTACTAATTCTTGTATCTGACTTAAGTCTTTTTCTTTTATTGTAAAGTCATACAAGAGGTTTTCCTCTAAAAGATCATTAATAACAGGAGCAGGCGTAATCCAAACTAAAGGATTTTCAATCCTTGACTCTAAAATTGACTGAATACTCTCGATATTTTCCCAAGTCTCAGAAAGTGGGAGCAATGTTCTTTCCGGAGCAATATTCAGCCTTTGCGCATCAAATGTACCAATCGCAATAAATACCCAATCCGGGTCGTGTAATACTACATCGCGATCTATTCTTCTTAAGGCTTCGGCCGTTGTATTATAAGACACTCCGGCGTTGATAAAGTTGAAATTTGCTTTTTCAGTAGATATCTCAAGTACATGCCTTAATATTGTAAACCATCCTTGTGCATCTTCCGTGTTGGAATCCCCGAATGCTACAATGGTTTCTTCTCCATCCATTGAAATATTATCAAGGCAATCAACAATATCGTCGTCTTTCAATATTTCTAATGCCGCTTCTTTTGCATTCTCATCAAAGTTTTTCCGATACTTTTTGAGTTCTTCTTCCGTGACCCCAAATAGTCCAGCTTCAGATGCTGTGTTATTTTTACCTGGAAAAAGTGGAATTCGTTTTGCAATATGATGATATGGAAGCATGAATTGCTCTAACACACTTTTTTCTTCTTCTGTCGCTTTCTTCCTGGCCATTTATTAACTATGCTCTTTTTTAAGTTTCTCTGCTAATTTCTTTACGCCTGTTCCTGCGTTTTCCTTATAGTGAACCCATCCTTTCATATCATATAACTGAGGTTCTGCAGGATCTATTATATATTTTGGGACATTCGGTTTAGTGTATTCAATTAATCCGGCAGCAGGATAAACCACTAATGAAGTTCCTACTACTATCAAAATATCTGCTTCTATTACTTCTTTAGCTGCAACTTCTATCATAGAAACCATTTCCCCAAACCACACAACATGTGGACGAAGCTGAGCTCCATCCTCAGCAAGATCTCCTAATTCTATAGGGTCTGCATCAATATCCAAAATGCGTGATTCATCTTTAGTACTTCTGGCTTTTCGCAATTCTCCATGCAAATGTAGTACATTGTTTGATCCCGCCCGCTCGTGAAGGTCATCAACATTCTGAGTGACAATAATCACTTCAAAACTATTTTCAAGATCAGCAAGAGCTTTGTGGGCGGTATTAGGTTGGGCTTCTGCAGCTTGCTTTCGTCTCAGATTATAGAATTCGAGTACTTTTTCTGGATTTTTCTGCCAACCTTGCGGGCTAGCTACTTCTTCAATATTGTAACCTTCCCATAAACCACCGGAATCTCTGAATGTGGATAATCCACTCTCAGCACTGATTCCTGCCCCAGAAATAACTACAATTTTTTTATCAGACATTCACCATAGCAAATTTAAACCAAGAACTGTCCATTTCATACTGTTCTACTACATCCGCTTTTGCACCTTGCTTATAGTTATAGACAATAGTATTTACCTCATTTTGGAGGGTTTCGATAGCGTTTTGAATAAGCTCTTTATTGAACCCTTGGTCTCCCAGGTTTAAAGTAAATTCCATTGAGATAATTCGCCCTAAAGCTTTACCAAGATCAACTAATTTACGTTGGGGCATCTTTGGGTCAATTTCAAAATTCAATACATCCTTAAAATATTCAGAAGATCTTTCTGTTAAATGAAATTCTGACAGAAAATCTTGGAGGTTACTCTTTTTGAGTCTTCTCATCATTTTAAGTACAGATTCTGTTATTTGTTGATAGAGGATGTCATTCGAGCCTTCAAAAATTTGGAAGGGACGACTGTCAACTACCGATCGCCCTGCTATATTATCCAGACGATATCCCATTGCACCTTTAAGCTGAAGTAAAGATTGGGAAGCCTTTTGCATATAATCGGTAACAAGCGACTTAATTGCATTGGCCTCAACATCCATTCGGGAAGTGTTTTTTTCCAAAGGCACATGTGTACTTGTAAAATTGCACATAGCTGAACAAACCGTAAAGTAAGCTTGTATCTCGGAAACCCTATGACGAACCTGATCATAATTGATCAAACTTTGCCCACCTACAAATCTTTCCCTACAGTGAGATAAAGCTTCATCCATCATGCGTCGAAGAAAGCCCATTCCCATCCCCGGAAATTGCAACCTGCTTCTATGAAGAAGATCCAGCATCATGGTTACACCGGTACTTTTGGGCTGGAGCTTATGAGATTCATCAACTTTTATATCGATCTTGTTCTTTCCATATGGTAACATATACAAGCCGAGGTTGTTATAATATTCTTCTACCTCAATACCTCCATTCCTTGTATCGTGAATAAAGAAAGAAATATCACGACCTAAATCTCCTTTATCATTTACACCTCTTGCAGTGATCAACCAATAATCAGCCATGCCTGTAAGACCACCCCAATGTTTGAGGCCTTCAACCTTATAGGTGTCGTCGTCAATTTTTTTAAAGGAAGTCTGCATTTTCAAAGCGTCAGAGCCATAATCAGGCTCAGTGATCATCAATCCACCTAATTTATTTGCATTAATCACTCGATTAAATATATCCTTTCTAATTTCTATGTCAGCGTAATTAGCTATAGGCTGTAAAAACAGAGCTCCATTTATACCCATCATTAGCGAAAGGGGAAGTGATTCATATGAACTTGCTTCCAGCATTGCCAGTGCCTCTGATGTATTCGCTCCAAAGCCTCCGTACTCTGAAGGAATGAAAGCACTTAGAGGTGACGTATCAAGGATATCTTTCAACGTATCATCCGCAATGCCTCTTACTAATGTTTGTTCTGCTGCATCATGCCTTTCAGAAAAAATAGCAGCTAATTTTTCTTTATAATCTTTTAAAAAATTTTGAAAATCCAATGTTTTGTCCTTTTATCAATTTTATAGACTAACAGTCGAACTAAATATAAACATTCCTTACGCGCTTTTCTTTTAATTCTTTAGGGGGAATAAAAAAAGCCTCCGGGGTCGTTAGACCGGGGAGGCTTGGGGAAAAAAGGAAGAAGGCGAC
>JAKURD010000039.1 GCA_022450045.1 Gracilimonas sp.
ACTGGACGTGATGTACGGAGCCTTTATCTATTTTGCATTGATTATTGAAGCTGTCCGTTTGTGTTAACACGCCCTAGATAAATAGACAACTTAATATTTACGGGGTTTAATCACACCCATTTAAAGCTATACTCTTCGTCCGAATTCTCTCTATCAGTGAAATCTGTGATTTTAATCCTGATCGATGAGGAAATTACAGCCTCGGAGGTTTTTGGGGTTCCAGCGACCGAGCACCTGAAACTTACCATCTTCACGCTGAATGCCTTTATCGCCGGTGAGGATGAATGAGCAAGAGTACAGGTTTGCCAGGTCTATAACTCCAATAACTCCCTCTTCTCCGTGTTCTGCTTCCTCCATCGGGTCTTTCGGATCTCGGATACTGACCTCCATCCACGGAACACATTCAAACCATAAACTGCCTTTGGCATAGGCTTGTGAAAGTAATTCAGTCATCCCGTACTCAGAGTGAATTTGTGATTCCGGAATTCCAAAACCATCGGCCAGTTGTTGATGCAGTAGTTCTTTGGTGATCTCCCGCCGATGTGTTTTCATACCCCCGGTTTCAAGAATCACAGAATCTTCTGGAAGCTGAATTGGATCAATCTCCAACATATCCATTAATCCAAAAGCGGCACCGAACAGCATTAACTTCTTTCCGGATTCTTCGATCTTCCGGATCGCTTTTTTGTCGAAAGGTTTTCCAAGCCCAAGGAACTTACTCAACCCCGATCCTTCGCGTTCAATCAGTGTATTCAACATCCAGGTCAAAGAGGAATTTGGGTTTTCATTATAACCGGGGGTGTACGCCCAGATGATATATTCATCCAGTTCATAAAAATACTGCATTCCCTTAATGATGGATTTGCGGTAAAGCTCAGGTTCTATGAGATAGTGCCGACTCCTTTCCATCCCGCTCGTTCCACTGCTTTGAAAAAATTCTAAATTTTGATTTTCGTTTTTTGAATGTTCAGCAGTGGTAAGAACTTTAGTTTCCTTGAAAGCCTGAATGGGTAGTAATGGAATTTCTTTGTGAGTTTGCACATTTCGGATTTCCAAAGCATCGCAAAAACGTTGATAGACGGGGTTGTTTTGTCTTTGAGATTCAAAGATTTGAAGGGCTTTTTCTTCAAAACTCAGGGACCCATTAAAAATGAAATCGGATAATCTCATCTTTTCGGGATTGCAATTTTGATCAATGCATCTCGTGTTAAAATAAACAGGGATTCGTTTTGATAATGCATGTCCATAGGTTGGATCTCGCTTTCAAATTCTACTGCGAAGGACTCTCCTGATTCAGGCTCAAAAACTGCCCGGCTTAAGTACGCTGTCCATATTCCAGTTTCATTAGCAAACATGGCTTTAAAACCCTCAGCGAGATAAAATCCGTAATAACTGCCATTTAATACCAACCGATGGATGGCTTGGGAAGATCGGTCGGGTATGAAAATTTCCGTTGGACTAACAGCTCCATCATTCACACAGATAGAATTTGGGGCAACAGATGTGGATGTTGCGTTATCGAGGTCGGAGTAAATTTTTTGAAAAGTTAGGGCGATCGTTGAATCTGTACTAATTGTGAATAACAGTATTGGGAACATCGAACATCCAACATCCAACATCCAACACCGAATATCCAACATTGAACCTGGAGCTTGAACAGGCCTCGCTCCGACCGATCTGCATCGGAGTGGACTATACGGCTTATCTGATATGCTATACTCGTATTTCAAAATTCACATCCGTTCTTCCTTAAGCGTCCAGTGTTGGATGTTTGACTTTCTAATGTTTTAAGCCCTTTGCTCCAATATCAGAGCGGTAGTAGGCCTTGTCAAAAGTTACTTTTTTAACTTCCCTGTATGTCACATCTATGGCTTCTTTCAACTCTTTTCCAGAGCCTACAATGTTGAGTACCCGGCCACCATTGGTATAGATCTTTCCATTCTCTTCTTTAGTACCGGCATGAAAAATGATCGCGTTTTCAATCTCTTCTAAGCCGGTGATCTCTTTCCCCTTTTCGTAAGATTCAGGATATCCGCCGGAAACCAATACTACGCAGCAACGTACTTCGTCATCAAACTGAACATCTACGTCCCCCAGTTTTACCTGAGTAGCTGCAACCATGATCTCCAGCAGATCTGATCGTAATCTTGGTAAGATCACCTGGCATTCCGGATCTCCGAACCGACAATTGTACTCAACTACTTTGGGGCCATCTTCCGTGATCATCAAACCGCAATATAAAAATCCAACATAGGGATTCCCTTCTTCTTTCATTCCTGAAATGGTTGGTTCTATGATCTCCTTTTCAACTCTTGCTAATACTTCAGCGGTAACTACCGGAGCCGGTGAGTATGCTCCCATGCCCCCCGTATTAAGTCCGGTATCACCATCTCCAATTCGCTTGTGATCTTGTGCATTGCCGATCACTTTGTAGGAAGAGCCATCTGAAATAGCAAAAACAGAGGCTTCCTCTCCCTTCATAAATTCTTCGATCACCAGTCGACTGGCAGCTTCTTTGAGCGGGGAATTAGTCTTTAGATCCTCCAAAATTTTTATGGCTTCGGCTTCCGTTTCAGGGATGAAAACTCCTTTACCGCCTGCAAGTCCGTCTGCTTTTAACACAACCGGATATTTTCCTTGTTCCCTTATGTAAGCCGCAGCTTCATCAAAATCTTCCTGGTCAAATACTTTATATGCGGCCGTTGGAATTTGATGTCTCTGCATGAATTCCTTGGCAAATTCCTTGCTGCCCTCAAGCATGGCAGCCTGCAGCTTCGGTCCAAAAACCGGATGGTGCTTAGCTTCCAAAAAGTTGGCAATGCCATCTACCAGCGGCTGTTCAGGGCCCACAACTGTAATATCTATCTCATGTTCCTGAATAAAACTCCAGACCTGATCAAAATCAGAAATGGAAAGATCGACATTTTCCCCAATTTCGGATGTTCCGGGATTTCCCGGAGCAATGTACAATTTTTTCAGCTGAGGTGATTTATTTAAGCTCCATGCCAAGGCATGTTCACGACCACCGCTTCCCAATAAAAGTACGTTATAAGCCATAATTTAAGCCAGGTCTTCTGCAATAGTTATGATCTCAGAAAAGCTGTCAGCATCGAGACTTGCACCGCCAATTAGTCCGCCATCCACATCCGGCTGACTTAGCAGCTCTTGTGCATTGGCCGGCTTCATACTTCCGCCATATAAAATATTTACCGAATCAGCCGTTTCCTGATTATATAGACCGGCAAGGATCTTACGGATGTACTCATGCATTTCCTGAGCTTGCCCGGGAGTAGCCGTTTCTCCGGTTCCGATCGCCCAAATAGGTTCGTAGGCAATCACAACATCTAACACCTGCTCCTCATTGATCCCATTGAGTGCAGCCTTGATCTGATCTTTAACCAGATCATAATGATCGCCGGCTTTGCGCTGTTTCAGGCTTTCACCCACGCATATGATCGGAGCCAGTTTATGTTTAAGCGCTTTCTGAGTTCTTCTATTCACGGTCTCATCTGTTTCACCAAAATATTGGCGGCGCTCCGAATGGCCAATGATCACATAATTGCATCCGCTTTCAGCCAGCATACTGCCGCTGATCTCTCCGGTGAAAGCCCCGTTCTCTTCGAAATGAAGATTCTGAGCCCCGACCTGAATATCGGTATCATACAAATATTTAACCGCCATTCCGATAGAAACGAAGGGCGGGCAAACCAGTACATCCACATGCTCATCAACTTCTGCTTTCTTGGCTTTCAGGCCTTCCAGCAATTCAGCGGCATCATAGGGTCCGCAATTCATTTTCCAGTTTCCTGCTATCAATAATCTTCTCATGGTGGTTGCGGTGTGGGTTACTTGAAATTAACTTGGTGAGTTTACCTCTCGGAATGCACTGTTTAATCCCTGGATTACGTCATTGAATTCAGCACGTTCGTATTTACGGATCACAACGCCGTCTTTATCAATGAGTATTCGGGTTGGTACTTGAACAACGTTAAATTTTTGTATGATCTGCTGAACATCAAAAGTCCCGAGTTTCGCGATTGGCCATGCTTTTCGCCGTTCTTCGAAAAAGGCATTGATGGTTATTTCACTTTGGTCGAGAGGCAACGTGAATATTTTTAGACCATAGTTCTTATATATTTCATTGATGATCAATGTACGGTCATAGTCATTTTGATACTCATAATTTGCGAGCGGTGAGATCTCTAAAATATATGTAGTTCCTTTTAAGGCCTCGTTATTAATGGTGTCTTCATCCATTGTGACGAAAGAAAACTCCGGAGCTGTTACCCCCGGTGCGAGGTAATTCAGATCATAACGAATACGACGTGCCCATTTTTTTGAAGATGATTTCTCTGAATAATTTTGTTCATAGGTATCTAAAAGTGCCTTCGCCTCCCTAACCCTTGAACTGTCATAATATAACTGAATCTTATCTCTCTGAATAAATTCACGTATCTCATCACTTGTTGATATCTGTGACAGAGAATCCAGATAGTTGGAAGCTGCATCAAAACCTTTGGACTCTGCGATGTATGGTTTCCCAAAATTGATAGCCACAGAGAACATATAATCTTCAGGTAGAACCTCATCTATACGATTCAGCATCTCTTCCTGATCCCAATTGTTCAACAATTCTGCACTTTTTTCGGCTGCTACAAGAGATGCAAGCGTGTTTTCGTGAGCTTCATGCACTTGCCAATAAAGGTCGGTCCATTTTTTGAGTTCATCCAGGAGCATGGAATCAGGTATTGCTCCACCTCGCACAAAAGCTCCCACTCTTTGAAAGTTGCGATCGACTCTGAGCAAGGTCTCCATCGCTTTATGCTCCCTTGATTCCAGAGTGAGTGTTTCTCCCACATCCGGAAGTTCGGCATTCACGGACAGAGTATCGTTGTCAGCCAGGATCACCCGAATCACTCCCAGATCATTATTATTCCGGTTCAGGATCATGTTGTAGTATCCTTTTTCAGGAAATAACACTTCTCCTTTAAAAAATCCGTTTGCATCCGTTTGCATGTGCAATAAGGTATCAACAGGTGCATTTATTGAATCCTGATCAATAATGGTTACGCTAATACCTGCATAGTCATTGCTGCTATCAATAGAATCAGCAACCGTGATAGTCCCTTGCACCACGGTTTGAAGTGATCGAGGTTCATTTGAACAAGCAGCTGCCAACATTAATACTGCTAATGCTACTAAAAGTGTAGAGTTTTTCATTTTACCTAAAGACTGTTTTCAGTCGTTTAATTTTTCTGTAATTAGATCTTTTACCAACTTAGGGTTAGCTTTGCCTTTTGAAGCTTTCATGGCCTGACCTACAAAAAATCCGATCAGCTGTTTTTTCCCTTCCTTATAACGTTTCACTTCGTCAGGATTGTTCTTAATTATTTCATCGACAATAGGTTCTAAAAACCCGGAATCTGAAACCTGTATCAGGTTCATTTCTTTTGCCAAAGTCTCCGGATCTTTATCTTCTTCAAGCATTGCATTAAAAATCTGTTGCATAGCTGAAGAATTGATTTTGTCCTCATCTTTCAACTTAACCAATTCTGAAATTCTTTCTGCTGAAATTGAGAATGCTCTGATATCAATACTTTGCTCATTTAAAACACGCAAAACTTCACTCAGCACAATGTTGGACGCCGCTTTAGGATCTCCAAGGTGTTCCACCACTTCCTCGTAATAATCGGCCAGATAACGACTGTCTGTGATTGTAACAGCATCGTCTGCACTCATCCCATAATCATCGATGAATCGGGTTCGGCGTACATCCGCAAGTTCCGGAAGATCTTTGCGAATTTCATCAAGCATAGCATCTGTTACTATTATCGGGGGCAGATCCGGTTCCGGGAAGTAACGATAATCATGTGCTTCTTCTTTAGAACGCATTGCACGACTCTGCATTTTAGTAGTGTCCCAAAGTCGTGTCTGCTGAACTACTTCTCCGCCATCTTCGATCAAATCGATCTGACGATAAATTTCATAGTGAATAGCACGTTCCACATTTCGGAACGAGTTCATGTTCTTAAGCTCTGTTCGCGTACCGAATTTTTCTTGTCCGCGTGGACGCACCGAAACGTTTGCATCGCAACGCAAGCTGCCCTCTTCCATATTTCCATCACAGATCTCAAGATACTGCACAATCTGCTTGATCTTCGAAAGATAAGCGTACGCTTCTTCCGGTGTTCTAAGATCCGGTTCTGACACGATCTCTATAAGGGGAGTTCCCGCACGGTTCAGATCCACTAATGTATTATAAGGGTCCTGATCGTGAATAGACTTGCCGGCATCCTCTTCCATATGAATACGGGTGATACCGATCCGCTTGTCATACTCTTCAAGTGAGATATCCACAAAACCGTCAAAGCAGATGGGAGTGTCAAATTGTGATATCTGATATCCCTTCGGAAGATCCGGATAAAAGTAGTTCTTGCGGGCGAATATGGATTTTTCTGCTACATTGCATTGCGTAGCCAAACCCATTTTAATGATATATCGAACCAGATTTTCATTTACAACGGGAAGGGTACCCGGATGTCCGAGACAAAGGGGAGTAACCTGAGAGTTTGGGGCTCCGCCATATTCGGGTTTAACTGCGGCAAATGCTTTACTTTCAGTAAGTAACTGGGCGTGAACTTCGAGGCCAATTACCGCCTCGTATTTCTCGTGGGCAATAGTGCTCATTAAGATAATTTTCTATCAGGATTTTTCAGAGCCCGAAAGATATTAAAGTTGGGCGACAGTTTGGAATGTTTCTTCCATTAAGGTACAAGGTTTTAGCAACAAGGTTCAAGTTTTGTCGGAATCCATTTATCCCAATAACTGCACGATTTAATACGTATTTGTTGATAGTGATGAAATAAATTAACATTCACACAGGTTTTACCATAACCAATTAAATCTTATACGATCATGAAAAAATTATTATTTACCGCCGTTATCACACTTTTAACTCTTCCTGTTTTTGCGCAGGATTATGCCGTTGAGCAGTTGGAGAATTCACCCCGCCATCACGAGTGGGTAACCATCGAATCCAATGACCGCACGCTCCATAATTTTGTGGTGTATCCGGAAACCTCTGAGCCGGCTCCGATAGTGATCGTGATCCATGAAAACCGAGGGTTAAACGATTGGGCCCGGAGCTTTGCAGATCAGCTTGCCGGAAAAGGCTTTATAGCCGTGGCTCCCGATCTAATTTCAAATACAGTAGATGAGATTGAGAAAACGAGCGATTTTAAAACTTCCGATGCTGCCCGTGAAGCACTTTATGATCTTGAACCCGATCATGTTACCACCGATCTGATGAATGTCCTTGAATATGCTAAAACCATTAAAGCCGGAGATGGTACTTTTGCTGTAGCCGGATTCTGCTGGGGCGGTTCACAATCATTTCGTTTTGCCACTAATGCGGGTGATGCGATAGATGCGGCGTTCGTATTTTATGGAACCGGCCCCGGAGAGGCTGAGGCCTACCGATCCATCGAAGTGCCGGTATATGGTTTTTACGGAGGGAATGATCAGCGCGTGAATTCTACCATTGAAGATTCAGAAGCAGCCATGAATGAATTTGGCAAAACGTACGAATACGAAATCTATGAAGGTGCGGGACATGCTTACATGAGGAGCGGAGATGATCCCGAAAGACCTAATGATGATGCCAATGTTCAGGCCAGAAATGAGTCTTGGGAACGATTGGTTTCATTACTTAATAGCTTGTAAATAATTCTACTAAGTTGATGAAATAAGGTCAAAATCTTCCTACCTTTATGAATCCCAAGTAAGAACTTATTTGGGATTTTTTATGCCCGAGTGGCGGAATTGGTAGACGCGTGCGCTTCAGGTGCGTATGTCCTTTGGACGTGGAGGTTCAAGTCCTCTCTCGGGTACCAAGCCCTATAAGAATACTCTTGTAGGGCTATTTTTTTGCTTGTCACTCACTACTCCCTCCCTTTTCCCCTACTCCCAATCGTTGCTGTTGCGAAGCAGTGCTTCGCGGTTCAAGTCCTCTCTCGGGTACCAAGCCCTATAAGAATGCTCTTGTAGGCTGTTTTTTGCTTTAGATATTGGAATGGGAGCCTTTACCGCCTTTCGTAAAGGTAAAGCTGAATGTAAACCCATTAGTGGTATCGATTTCATACTCTGCATCAAGCTGAAGGATGAGGGTTTTGATCAAAGTAACTCCCAGGGTTTGCGAGGAATCGAAGTCTGAGTTTTTCATTCCTTTTCCGTTATCGCTGTACACTACTTTTATTTGATTATTTTTTTCGTGCAAAGCGATCTCTATTCTTCCCTTTGTTCTTCCTGGAAAAGCATGTTTGAATGAATTCGTAATGAGTTCATTCAGCAACAGCCCAAGAGGGATTGCCTGATTGATTCCTATAGGTTTCGCATCAAAATCATACTCGATATGGATCTCTTGTTTGGAGGATTTATATGTCTGCTTTATTCGCTCTATCAGAGTTAGGATATACTTGTCGAATGTCACTTCCGTAAAGCTATCGGTATTGTATAGCAATTCATGTACTCCGGCAATCGAGAAGATCCGGTTTTGGGTTTCTTCAAGTAAAGCTTCGAGGGTTTTATCATTGAGTCCCTGTTTTTGAAGATCAATTAATCCTGCTATGATCGCCAGGTTATTTTTTACTCTGTGGTGTACTTCAGACAATAACACTTCTGTTTCACGAACTGAGTTTTCGAGGCGCTTCTGATATTCTTTTTCTTTAGTGATGTCTTCTAAGGCAACCAACATCTGTGGATCAGCTTTTTGATCTTCCACGATCCGTCCAACATTCAAACGCAAATGAACAGGACTTCCGTCTTTTCGGGTGCGTATTATTTCCTTATTTCTGATATTTCCTTCTTTTAACCGCTCAGACATCAACTGTTTGAATTCTGCTTCCGACTTCTTCGTAACGTGTGGAATGAATCTCCCGATTGCCTCCTCTTTTGCCCATCCCAACATTTCCTCTGCCGCTTTATTCCAGAAATCGGTTACGATCCCGTTTTTGTTGATGGTATAAATAGCCATTGGGGAAGAATCGATAAGAGCCCTGACTTTCTCATTGGCACTCCGCGCCTTTTTATGAGCCGAATAAGTAATTTGGGCAATAAAAATGAGTACCGCCACCAATACACTCAAAATCAACCCAAGGGCTAAATTCAAATAATAACCTAAATCTGTAAAGTTACTTTCAAAGGTCTGATTGGGTTTCAGGGTAAAGGTCCAGTCACCGGTATTGATATTTTCTGAACGGAAATCAATGGTTGCCGTAAACTCGTTAGGGTGAGAGGTGTTTAGACTTTCACCCTTTTCATAGAAAGTAACCCCTTTTTCATCCTTCAGTACCGCATGATATTGATCCAGCCCTGCCATGATAGCATTGAATTCTTCCTTAAAATTCATGGCTGCTGTTATGGTTCCCTTAAAACCATCCTTAAAATAGACCGGAGCATCCACTAAAAATGCATTTGGGCCTTGTACAAGCTCTAACCAATGGGTGAAATTTATAAGGGAATCATCCCGGGCTTCCTGCCAATCCGATCTACGGTAATCAAATTGCGAAATATCGAGACCGATCGCTTTTTCATTTCCCTGTATGGGTTCGATCCTTCTGATGATCATATCCTTGTCGATCCATTCAACCAGTAAAAATGAGGGATTTTGCTCAATGATGAGGGAAGCATCGTATTCCCAATAATCAAAATAATTACCGTTGGTAACTTCAAAACGGCTTTTTAAATTTTTGAGCGTATATACACTTTCAATTACATTATTCCGAAATTGCTGAAACAATAATTTCCCTGTTTCATTGATCGTATCGGTCCTGGATTGCTGAATTTTTTGATTATTTTGCATCCAAATAAATACTACAGAAAAGCTAAGGATCAGCCCAACCAACAGTGAAGTAAGCACCCGATATTTTAGTTTCAATGCATCCAATTTTGACTATTAATTGATCAAAGAGAGTATTTCAAAATGTCGCAGCACTTTTTCATCATAGTATTTAAAAACTAATTCACAAACATTAGATTAAATTTATAAAGTTTAACTTAGACATTAATTCATCATAGTTTTTCGACAATTCTTGGGCTTTCTTAAAGCTTACATGTTCAAACCGAATCGTATTGTTCGTCCATATTTGTCCCAGTCTCCACAGATCAGCATCAATTACTTTGGCAATGCGTGGGTACCCGCCTATCGACTGTGCATCTTTCATGAGTATGATCGGTAAACCGCTTGACGGGAGCTGAATGATTCCCGGAACTACCGGTGATGAAACCATTTCTTCCCTACTTTTGAGTTTCGTGAATGTACCCTCTAACCGAATACCCATTCTATTGCTTTGGCTTGATATACTGAAATCAGTTTCCAAAAAAACCGGCTTTTGTTTCTCACTCATAAGATCCCACTCAGCCCCTTCAATAATTCGAATGGTTTGTCGGGTCGAAAAATGGGGAAGTAATTTTTTAGGAACCATGCGTTCCACTGCCTTTTGCTGATCACATTGCCATCTGATCCGGTCTCCTTTTTTTAGAGGGCGGCCCTGAAATCCCCCAAATTTTGCAGCCAAGCATGTGGAATAGCTGCCCATCACCTGCTCTATATCCCAGTCTCCGGCAATGGCAAGATATACCCTGCATCCGGCTGTAATACGACCTATCTCTAAGATCTCGCTCTTCTTTATTCTGATCGTTTTGTTGAGTGCTACTGATTTCTTATCCACCGTGACTTCCGCCTCTGCGCCGGAAATTCCAACTACGGCATCGGAGTGAAACTTGAACATTCCTCCCATCAGTGTTAGTTCTATCACCGGCGAATGTTGAGAATTTCCGACCAGCCAATTTACCAATCTACAACTGTGATCATCCATCACTCCTGAAACCGGGACACCGTATTTACGATATCCGTGCCTTCCATGATCCTGAACTGTTGTAATCAATCCTCCATTAAGTACTTCGAGTTCTCCTTTCACTACAGCCCCTCTTCTGTTCTAAGCTTCTTGAATTCGGATTCCGAGATGCTGTAAAACTCAATCTTATCACCGGGTTTTACTTCACTTGGTGGATTCATTTTTGGATCAAAAAATGAATTCGGAGTTCGCCCGATAATCTGCCACCCACCGGGACTTTCAAGCGAATAGACCCCTGTTTGATTCCCTGCAATTCCAACTGACCCGGCCGGGATTTTTGTACGCGGTTCGGCTTTTCTGGGACAGGAGATCTTTTCGTCAAGTCCTGACAGATACAGGAAACCCGGGATAAAGCCCATCATTGCTACGCTATAGTTCGAATTCATATGCTTTTTTATAACTTCCTTTCTCTTCAATCCTGTACACTTTTCAACGCATTCCCAATCCAGTCCCAATTCATAACAAACCGGTACTTTATGGATTTGGGGAGAAATTTCGGAGGTTGAGATCTTTTTGAGTTTTGATTGAATTTCCTGAACTTCCTTATCCGGATCTTCCGTTAACCGGTCATAAATAAGTGCAATTGAGTTGTAAGCAGGAATGATATCCGTTACCTGATGCAACCCTGCTTTTTCTAAGACTTCCGTACCCAGGTGGATAAGTGAAAGCTCGACGTTATTTTCTTCCGGCTTTATGAGCAGGGCCCTTTCCCCTAACACTGAAACCGTCCATGCTGCCCCATTAATCTGAAGTGATCTTGACATCGTGTTTGGTCAAAAATTCATTGATTTCTTTGGCAAGTGCTGCTGAACCATCCGTATCACTGTGAAGACATATTGTTTCTGCTTCAATGGGTAATTCTAATCCATCATGCGTATGAACAACTCCATCCAAAAAACCGGCGAGCTGCTTTAAAACATGTTCCTTTTGCTCCAGTACAGCTCCCTTCAGTTTTCGTGAACGCAGGCTCAGATTGTCTTCATACCTGCGGTCAGCAAACACCTCTCTCCGAACTCTGAGTCCGGCATCTTCGGCTATACTGCTCAATACCGAGTTTGCAGGGGCATAGATCAGCATATCATCTTTTATCCTGACAATAGCTTTTACCACACCAATTGCCGTTTCTTCATTTTCAGCAGCATGATTATAAAGTGCCCCGTGCGGTTTAACATGATGAAGACTTCCTCCCATGGATTCCGTAATTCCTTTCAATGCCGATACCTGATATAACACGCAAGCTTCAAGTTCTTCGCTACTCAAATTCATTATCCTTCTGCCAAAACCCTGCAGATCCGGATATGATGGGTGAGCTCCTATAGCGACTTCATTCTTTAACGCCAGTTTTACCGTTTTCATGATCGTAACAGGATCACCCGAATGAAATCCACAGGCTATATTACAACTGCTAATAAAAGGCATGATCCTGGAATCACGTACTTCATCATACATGCCGTAAAATTCACCCAAATCACAATTAAGATCTATTTTCGAAAGCATAATTACAGAAAGTTAAAGACCGAATTAAGACTTCTGAAACCAACCAAAAGTGTGACTAAGATCACGATAATGCCCAGGACATTTTGCCTCGTTGTATTTCTATTGGTTCCCAACAGCATTGGTTTATTCATAATGTACAGTAAAAAAACAGCGATCACCGGCAGTGTAATTCCATTGGCAACCTGAGCAAATTCTATGAGCTGTACCGGATCAAAACTTGTGGCAGAAAAGAACACACCAATCAGCAAAACCAACATCCAGATCACCCTGAACCTCGGGTCTTTGAGTGAATCATTCCAACCCAACAATCCTTTAGCGGCGTAGGCAGCTGCCAGCGGTGCGGTTACAGCTGAAGTGATTCCCGCTGCAAACAATCCCATCCCCATAAATGTCTTTGCCCAGCTCCCCAATAATGGTTCAAGCTGCCGGGCCATATCTGCAGCACTTTGAACTTCTGCCAGGCTTCCATCCGCCGCAGCTGCACTGGTGATAACCACACACATTGAGATGATACCTCCCAAAATGATCCCAACTGCATTCTCAACTCTCATATCCGACAATTGTGAAAAATGGGAATATCGTTCCTGAACTGTTGAGGCGTGCAAAAACAGGTTATAAGGCACCACGGTAGTCCCAATCAAAGCTATGACGGTAAGAAACTCATCCGGTGATGCTTGTGGAATAAAAAGACCTTTTAAAATAGCACCAATATCAGGCTGAATAACAATGGCTGTTGTCACAAAGACGATGCTCATTAGTCCGACCAACACCGTCATAACATTCACGATCCGTTTAAAATTACCGGAAAAAAGCAGCCAGAAAGCTATAGCTCCGACCACAAGGGAGGTCAGCCGAACAGTAAGTCCATTTATCGACATATCCAGCCCTACAAAAAATTCCTCCCAGCCCAGTACAGCACCCGATATATTTCCACCCTCATAAGCAATATTTCCGATCACTATGGCACTGAAAACCAATAAAATTCCTGCCACTTTGATTATCGGGTTCGTCAGTTGTTCACGGATGGCTTCTCCAAAACCTTTACGGGTTATAATACCTAAACGTCCGGTCATCTCCTGTAAAATAACGGTTGCTGCTATTGAAAAAAGTAAAGCCCATAACAACATGTACCCTGATCTTACACCTGCAAGGGTACAAACGGTGACCGTGCCCGGCCCTATAAAGGCTGCAGCTACCAACGTACTTGGGCCAAAATATTTTTTAAGTGGATTATTCATGCTTGAGTATATAGTATGTAACAGCTAAAATCCCAAATACAAAAAGTTCATTTAATATTAAAGGTTGTTATGGCAGAATTAAAGACCAAAAAGAATGATGCGAGTGTTCAACAATACCTGAATGCCATAGACGATGCTCAGCGCAAGAAGGATTGCCTCAGCATTCATCAGATGATGCAAAAAGTTACAGGCCATGAGGGCAGTATGTGGGGAGACAGCATGGTAGGATATGGCAGCTATCACTGTACATATGAAAGCGGGCGTGAAGGAGATTGGTTTTTGGCAGGCTTCTCAAATCGCAAACAAAGTATCAGTATTTACATCATGTCAGGATTTTCGAGGTATGACAACCTTTTGGCTAATTTGGGTAAACATAAAACCGGAAAATCTTGTTTATACATCAAAAATCTAAATGATATTAACGAAGAGATATTAAAAGAAATGATTGAGACATCCATAGAATTTATTCAACAGAAATACGGAGAGGAGTAATGCAGGGTACTGTTAGATCGAATATTAGAACCGGAATGGAAGTGGGAATTGTGTTAAAAAAAGATCAGCGAAGTGGGGAAATTACGTATGGAGTGGTTCAAAATATTTTGACGAATAGTGCTACTCATCCACACGGGATAAAGGTCAGGCTCACGGACGGGCAAATTGGCAGGGTAAAGGAAATTAAATAATCGCCATGACCCTGGAAGATTTTTCAGAACAAACACTGGAATTCGAAGATGATTATGAAGGCAGAGTTATCGCCACGCTCATCTCTTCTGCCCTGAATAAACCCGATCAGCAGTCCGTGCTATATCTGCATGGATTCAATGATTATTTCTTTCAGTCTCACATTGCTGAAACATTTCATAAACGAGGGTATAATTTTTATGCCCTCGACCTTAGGAAATATGGGCGGTCACTCCTTCCCCATCAAACCCCAAATTATTGCAGATCTGTAACAGAGTATTTTGAAGAGATTGACCGCAGCCTGGAGATCATTGGAAGTAAGGATATTATTTTAGTGGGACATTCCACCGGTGGATTGATAGCGGGAGTATATATGAATACCGGGACGTATAAAGACCATATCGAAAAACTTATCCTTAACTCGCCCTTTTTAGAATTTAACATCCCCTTTTGGCAGCGCATGTTTTTACTGCCTTTGGCAGGTATCATCTCTTTTTTCTTCCCGTATGCGGCCCGGAAAAAACCTTTTTCACATTTGTACGGGGCCAGTCTTTCTGCGGAAGAACATGGGGAATGGACCTATAACACTGACTGGAAACCCATCCACGGATTCCCGGCATATTTTAAATGGATCTATGCCATCAACCGTGCTCAAAAAAAACTCCATTTAGTTTCTGATATTGATGTCCCCATTTTGATTTTACACTCCAATGCTTCAACCCAACCCACCAATTGGGATGACATCCTTCTAAAAACCGATATGGTGCTGAATGTGGATCACATTAAAAAATATGGGAAAAAATTGGGCGATGATGTGACTTTTGCTGAGATCCCGAAAGCCATTCATGATGTGTTCCTTTCTCCAAAGAAGATTCGAAAACATGCTTTCGAGGTTACTTTTAGCTGGCTAAAATAGAATAATTCTTTCTCCATCATTCGTTTAAAGCTTGCAAATTCCCTAAAAATGCTTTTATTACGTAGTAACTAACACAAATACCAGAGGGAGGTACAGTTATGCAGGTCAAAGAAATCTTAAATCAAAAAGGAAGGGATGTCTTTTCCGTTAAACCGGAAGACACCGTTTACAACGCCATTGCCAAAATGGCCGAATATAATATAGGTGCACTTTTGGTTGTTGAAGCAGGTAAGCTTGTTGGAATCATTTCTGAACGCGATTATCGAAATAAAGTGATCCTGAAAGGAAGAACATCGAAAACAACGACCGTGGAAGAGATCATGACGGAGAAAGTGATTCGTGTGAACCCGACAGACAGTGTTAACTTATGTATGCAGCTGATGACTGATAAAAAGATCCGGCACTTACCTGTGGTGGATGATGAAAAAATAGTGGGTGTCATTTCCATTGGTGATGTGGTTAAAACCGTGATCGCCACCCAAAAAGTAGAGATCAATTCCCTCAGGGATTATATCGGTGGCGGATATCCCGGATAGTTCAGGGAATGCTGTATTTCTTATTTGAGTTTTTGCATCCAAATCATAAACAAATTCTTGTTATGCGCTATTTTTTGATCTTTGTTATTTTCGCCTTGTTTTCAATTTCAGCCCAAGCCCAGCTTAATAACGATCCCGATCGTATAGAAACTGAAAATGGTGATCTGCTTGTTCATCCTATTCTTCATGGTTCGGTGATCTTTGAGTGGAACGGGTTGAACGTGTATGTGGATCCATGGGGAGACGGCAGCTTATATGAAAGGAAGGGTACTCCTGACCTCATTCTTATCACACATCCGCATGGAGATCATTTGAGTCCCAAAACCCTAAGCAGCCTTCAAACTGAAAACACTATTTTTATTGTACCACAAGCCGTAGCTGATGAAATGCCGGGTGAATATAAAAAACAAACCATTATTCTTGAAAATGGCGAGACTCTGGAACAGCAAGGTATTACTATTGAAGCCACTGCCATGTATAATCTCCCCAACAAAGGGGCACGACACACCAAAGGCTGGGGTAACGGATATGTGCTTACCATGGGCGGTAAGGATATTTATGTTTCAGGCGATACTGAGGACATCCCGGAAATGAGGAACCTCGAGGATATTGATATCGCTTTTGTTTGTATGAATTTGCCCTATACCATGGATATCTATCAGGCCGCAAGTGCTGTTCTCGAGTTTGAGCCCGGTATCATGTATCCATACCACCACCGGGGACAGGATATCGAGCGGTTCAAAGAGATCGTGGACTGGGAAGGGAAAAATATTGATGTAAGATTGAAAAACTGGTATCCTGATCAGTAACTCTGCCTCACATCTTGGCGGCTTAACCTCTACCTTTCCTGAAAAAGAAATGAAGTGTACACTTTGTAGCTCTGAGACAGAATCATTCTACTACTACGAAAAGGAAGACCGGCACTATAATCGCTGTCCGAATTGTAAAGCCGTGTTGATGGGCATCGATGATTACCCCACACCGGAAGAGGAAATCAACCGCTATGAAAGCCACAATAATGATGTGGAAGATCCAAGGTATCAAAAATTTGTTTCCCCTCTTGTTGAGAAAATCACAGCTGCATACGATACCGATTCTTTGGGGCTCGACTTTGGAGCAGGAACAGGACCGGTCATTACAAAAATGCTAAGTGACCAGGGATATGAAGTAAATGTCTTCGATCCCTTTTTTGATAATCACCCAGAGCTGCTAAAGTTAAAGTATGATTATATCGTAAGCTGTGAGGTCATTGAACATTTTCATGAACCGTATAAGGAATTTGCGCAATTAAGAGATATGCTGTATCCAAATGGTTCCCTTTTTCTAAAGACAGATATCTATACTGATGATACTGACTTCCACGCATGGTATTATAAAAGTGATGAAACACACGTCTTCTTCTACCATCCCGAAACTTTTCAGTGGTTAAAAAACGAATTCGGATTCACTAAGCTTGAAATTGATAACAGGCACATCACTCTTTCGCGGTAATATTTTAAAATAGCTGCAAGATCCATCTGACAGAAACCCCGTCTGATGGATGTAACAGGCTGGGGTGATGTAATGCTCAAAAAATCCTTTTGAGCTTAGCTCCCCCAAATCAAACAAACGGTCAGACGGACTTGGAGTCATCAGGCTGGGGGCAGGTTACACATTCTCGGATTCGATCTGATGGAAACCCCATCTGATCGATGGTGCAGGCGCAGGATGTTGAATTAGGATAAGGAAAAGACGCAGGAGTCCAAATCAAACAAACAGCCAGATAGCCTTGAAGCCGGCGGCAACCTCTTCAGCGCTGAAAATAAAGGTTGCCGGGCAATTCAATACTATAATGCCGTGGAAAGATTACGCTCAAATAGTTGAAAGCCATTTATGTGTACCTCAGGGAACTCAATCCGGTTGAAAATTTAGTCACTCGTTTCACCCCAGCAGAAAATTAATCTTGCCCTTGAATCCCGGTCCACTATCTTTATGAGCCGGATTCTAATTTCCAAGCAAATTAAAACTCCCCACGTAGTAATTCGGATCAATGGTAAGGATATTCTTTTCAAGCTCTTCTATATTCGTGCTGTACATAGTTGTTGTTGGCTCAAGGCGTCGAGCCACTCCATTTATCGCTACATCGACAGGCATGTTGAACCCTTCAATTGCATTGGCCCATCGATAAAAAAGCCGGCCGTCCCGGAAAGCATACTCAAGAGTTGGAATTCGGGTATCACGCAAATATTGATCAAAAAAGAAAGTCAGATCTCTTCCTGATTTCTTACTGATATATTCTTCAACCTCACGGGAAGTAACCGTCTGATGATAGAATTCACGGTTCAATCCTTGCAGTGTTTCACGCCACAATTCATCATTGTTCAGAACCTGCCGAAGGGTGTGCAGCAAGTTCCCCCCTTTGTTATACATATCATTTGAGCCACGCTGGTTGACTCCATAATTCCCGATCAAGGGACGATCGTTTTGAATGCCCAACCGCAACCCCTGCACATATTCATTGGCGGCTGTTTCCCCATGGTGATAATCCAGATACAAGCTTTCCGAATAATTGGTAAACCCTTCATGCACCCACATATCCGCCACATCAGCGTAAGTGATGTTGTTGGCAAACCACTCATGTCCGGTTTCATGGATGATGATAAAATCGAAGGTCAATCCCCACCCTGAGCCACTGAGATCACGCCCCAAATAACCGTTTTGATATCCATTGCCATAGGTAACCGAGCTTTGATGCTCCATACCCAGATAAGGAGCTTCCACCAATTTATATCCATCCTCATAAAAAGGATAAGGGCCAAACCAGTGTTCAAAAGCGTCCATCATCGGTTTTACCTGTTTGAATTGCTTCCGGGCCTTTTCTTCATTTTCACGCAACACATAATAGTCCAAATCGAGTGTACCTTTCTTCCCATCATATTTTTCACTGAAATGCACATAATCCGCGATATTAATATTCACCCCATAATTATTGATGGGATTGGAGACAAACCAATGCCAGGTTTTGGTGCCATCACCGGGTTCATCCACTCCTCTTAATCGACCGTTCGAAACGTCCATAAGCGTATCCGATGTAGTGATACTGATAAGCATGCTGTCCGGTTCGTCGTAGGGGTGATCTTTATTTGGCCACCAGACACTGGCTCCGATTCCCTGATTCGAAGTGGCAACAAAAGGCTTTCCATTACTATCCTGAGCCCAGGTAAAACCTCCATCCCACGGCGGACGTGCAGCAACCACAGGTTTCCCCGAATAATAAACCGTTATTTCATTTATATCCCCGGGTATTTGTTCTTCCTCGATTTCAATGAAAAATGCACTTCCCACTCTCCTAAAATTCAGTGCTTTACTATTCTGGGTAATCCGGGAAATAACCAAAGGTTTTTGCAGGTCGATCTGCATAGTTTGATGAGAATCGAGGACTCTGTATTGAATAAGATTACTTCCGGAAATTCTCCTGCCTGAAATTTCAACTGCAACGGAAAGATGATAATAGGTCAGATCCCACCAGGCGCGTTCAGCAGTAATGCTTCCACGAAGAGTATCCTGCCTGGAAAATTGTTGTGCATATATTGAGGTTATCCCCGTAAAAACTACCATTAAAAAAGTAAGTAGGGTTATGCTGAACGTTTTTGATTTCATATGCTTTGCTGTGGATGAATGTGCAAGGTATTGGGCTCTTTTCCCAAATTATTCAATTCCAAAATACAAATATAGTCTAAGTTTTTGTTTTTAAATACTTAGACTATATTTTTTTTGAAAAAGCCGTTTAATCCATTGTATTGGTATCAGAAGTTTTAAAGCTAAGAATATAAAATAAAACACCTATCATATGTGAACCAATGATGCTTCAGTTTTTCACGGTGTTCTACTCCCCCTGCTGATTGGGAGAGTTTCTTAAAATAGAATTTTCGTAATTAATTTAACTTTTCGGATCTAATAATGAAAAATCTACTACTTTTTGTTGTTTCATTTTTAATGTTCCTGTCAACTTACACCTTTGAGGTTATTGCACAGAATGACGGACCCTCTCTTTCAGTAGGTGGTGCTGTACGCTATAACGTAATTTTGACTGATTATGAAGATGGTACAATAGATAATAATGACGCTCAGTTCACCTGGGATACCTGGAGGATAAACGTCAACGCTGAGAATAAAGGAGTCAAACTAAACTTTGAATATCGTTTCTATCCAACTTTTAATACTCATTTTGTAAAGCAAGGTTGGATAGGGTATGACTTTAACGAAAAGAATAACATTCAAATTGGTGTAACTCAGGTTCCTTTCGGAAATCTGCAATACAACTCCCACAACTGGTGGTTTCAGGGGCCATATTATGTGGGTCTTGAAGATGATCACGATATGGGAATCAAATACACCCATACGGCCGATAAATGGGACTTGATGGCTGCATATTTCTTTCAGCCTGAACCTGCGGGACCTGCTGGCGGATCAGGATCATTTGGTTTTGGCGGATCGGGACGTTATTCCTATGATATAGTGCCTGACGGAAATCAAACAAACTATGAGCGTAACCAACTGAATCTGCGGGGAACCCGAACTTTTGAAATTGATAACGGAACGGTAAATGTTGGTGCCAGCGGTCAGGTTGGGCAGATTTGGAATCAAGTGTTGGATGAAACTACATCCCGATACGCCTTAGCGGTTCATACCGATATCAATTATGGCAATTGGAACTTCAAAGGTCAATTCACCAACTATGGCATGGATGCGCAGGATGATAATGGCAAAAGTGTCGATTTTGTGAATATGGGTGCCTATGCTTCTCCCTATGCCGTAGCAACAGAAATGAATATGTACTCAGCAGGACTCAGCTATAGCTATGATGTGGACTGGGGACCTATTACAAACCTGAATTTTTATAATGATTACACCTATTTCCAGAAGAACATCGATGGCTTTAACGATGCCCACCAGCATGTGCTTGGGTTTTTACTTTCAGCCGGCGACGTTTACACGTACTTCGACATAGCTCGCGGGAATAATCATCCCTGGTTAACTGAAAGCTTTGGACAAGGACTTGGTCAAGGCTTGAACGACGCCCGCTGGAATACCCGCTTTAACATCAATATTGGGTACTACTTCTAAAGAATAACTTTTTACTTTGGAACAGTTAAAGGAAATACGTTAGCTCGTGTTTCCTTTTTTTTGATTAAAAAGCTCTGTCCACAAGAACAATAATGGTTAATGTACTGGTAAGTATTGCCAGTGACTGTTGTAAAATTTCACTTGCGGGTTTTCTACTCGATTCTGGTTCCGGTGCTTCATAAATAACGTTAATACGTGCTCCATCTTCTACAATTGGATTATTCTTGAACAGGCCTTTTCTTTTTCTTTTAACTTGAAAAGTAGCACCGTTAGCTTGGATAAGCTGAACATGCTTATAGCTGTCTTGCAGCATACCACCGGCCTGATCTAAATAATAGGTTAGCTGTTCCTTGGACGGTATTTTATAAAACCATCTAAAGCAACATTACCGGTAACCAATACTGAATTTAGAATTTGAGGTACTGTAAGCGTATCATTTCTTCGAATAAAAATATCTTCCCGCAGATATGCTAATATTTAAGGGTCTAGTGAAGCAAACACCTTAGAGGGGGTCCTCTCGAAGGTGTGTTAGCAAGACTTTGTATAAGTTATTG
>JAKURD010000004.1 GCA_022450045.1 Gracilimonas sp.
AAACCCACCCCCCCCCCCCCCCCCCCCCCCCCCCCGAGTAATTCGGGGTGGAAGCGTTGCGGGTTGGTTCATGAACCCTCAACCTATTCAGACAGCGAACGCTCCAAGGTCTTTAAGGACGCTTGGAGGTTCTTTTGGTTGTATTGATTTTAGATATTTTGGGAAGTTTTATTAACAGCGGATTTCATGGAACCCATTACTTTTATATCACACATCGATCATCTTTCTAAGCTTAAGCTGCACCATATCACCGTGCCGGCTGAAATTGTAGACAAAGTCGGTGGAATTGCAATCCGGTTGATGTGCTCCATCAATGGAAATAAATCTTTTCATGCCGGAATGGTTGCCTTGGGCGGAGGAGCGGCTTACGTTACTGTGAATAAAGGACGAATGAAAAAGTATGGCGTAGAAAAGGGAGATGTAGTTGAAGCCACCATAGATCTGGACAACAGCAAGTATGGAATGGAAGTGCCGGAAGAGCTCGAAGCTTTGTTGGAGCAGGATGATGAGGGTGCACGCCGGTTTGAGATGCTTTCGTCTGGAAAACAGCGTTATATCATTCACTACGTGTCGCAAGTAAAAAGCAGCCAGAAGAAAATTGACCGGGCCATAATGCTGATCAATAATTTGAAAGCTTTGCCTGAAGATGAATTTAGCTTCAGGAAGTTGTTAGGGCTGCCTCCAAAAGAATCCTAACCAGAAAAAAAGCCCCGATGCCAAACACCGGTGCTTTTTTGTCGAATCTTATTTTTACTGCTGATTAATTCGCCGTTCCACCACTTATGGTTTCACCAAAGAAAATAGCATTGGCAAATAGTTTATTGGTTCCATACCAAAAGGCACGGAAGTTTGGATTATCCGTCATTGCAATAACATTACCACCACCATAACTGCTTATCACTATGGCGCCGGAACCTTGGATTAGCTCAAGGTTTTCATCGTTGCTATATCCACTTGCAAGCGGATCGTCCGTATAATACAATGGGGTAGAATATGGATTCTCACCTTTTTCAATAAACAAAGTACTGTTACGAAAAACCGTGATATTCTCGTCGTTAAATCCATATCCAATAGGATGGGTAAGATCCAGTTTGGCGTTAAAGATACTTCCGCCAATAAAGCCGGCTCCTCGATCTTCCCCTGCCTTCACATAGGGACGGACATTCACTTCTTCTTCCTCTTCATCAGCTTCCTCATCCTCATCCTCAACGTAATCTACATTTGCGAGTTCAAGTGACTTAGCCCAGCGTATCGCATTTTTAAATACAATCAATGTACCGCCATCACGAACCCATTCTTTCAGGTTTTCGCCGGCATCTTCGGAAACACCGTAGCCACTGGAGATGATCACGTTATATCTGCTTAGATCGGTTCGGCCAACATCGTCACTTTTGATGATCGACAGTGGGATGTGGTAACGCTGATCGAATAAGTGCCAGGCTTCACCAACTTCACTTGAGTTACTTCCTGAACCGCCTATCATAGCAACCTTTGGCACTTCAAGGTTTTCGAAATTTCCACTTCCCAGATCCATACCTGAAGGAGTAAGTCCGGTTGGCAGGTCATACACAGTGATACCGTCTTCTTCGGTGATGGCCTGAATGATCTCGTGTACTTTATCCGGATCATCCTGAACACCCATTGGGATCATAATGGTACCGTAATCAAAATCTTTGGCTCCATTTTCAATCACAGCTTTGAATGTCTGGGAGGCAACCTTGGCCCGAACACCGTTTGCAAGTAATCGGTATAAAGCACGGGGAGCATAATATTCATCCCACTCAAATGCATAGGCATATTGGGCATTCTCACCTACCAATTTACCATTCAGCTCAAATCCATCCAGAGAAAACTCATCCCCAAGCATGTTGGAATTGTAATCACGATTCAATTCAGCAAATGGCAGGTTGAACGCATAAGGCATGGTCCAGGTAGAAACATCATAGAACAAGCTGTCCGTAAATTCAGTACGACGCTCAAACATCGCCGTTAACAGTTTGTACTGTCTTTGATTGGTTGGAACCACAAAAGCTTTACCGGCTTTAAAATCCTGATAATCACGAGCCAGTTCATATACGTTGATCTGGTTTCGGTCTAACATCTCTGCGAGGTGCTTGGTACGGGCCTGATCAGCTTCTTCCCCAAATACATAGGCTTTGGTAGAAGCATCACGGGCTTCCTCAGCAGCTTCCTTAAAGAATTCCCGGGTGTTAGCCAGTAGCTCTTCTTTAAGCTCCTGCACCGCTTCAAGGGTAGAAAGCGAAGTCACGAATTGGTTTTTAATGGTGAATGGAAATTTCACGATACCGTGGATGCTTTCCTGTGCATGGCCGCGAGAACTCGCCTGCTCAAACAGAATACCTATGGAACCTTGTACATCAGGATAAGTAGATCCTTTTCCATAGTAAAAATCATCGAAGCTTTCGCGAGTGTAATATAAGGATTGGATATCATCAAGAGCTTCAGCATGATATTCTGCAATAGCACCGGTTAACGCCTGATTACGCTGTGGAGTTAGAGGGTGCGTACGAGAAGGAATTCCGGGTTGAAAGAAAAAGGTGGAATTAGTTCCCATCTCATGATGATCGGTCAAAACCTGTGGGACCCACTCATGGAATTTAGCTACACGTCCCTGACTTTCAGGGTGGATCATCGGCATCCAGTCTCGGTTTAGATCAAACCAATAGTGATTAGTTCGTCCGCCAGGCCAGGTTTCGTCAAACTCCCGGCTGTTCGGGTCGGTAACCAACACATTCAAACTCTTATTGGTATTTGCCCAGTGCGCAAACCGATCCAGGCCATCAGGATTGATGCTCGGATCTACATTAATGATCGTATTCTGAAGCATGGCGTTAATTTCAGCTCCCTGTGCGGCAGCCAGATAGTACACAACGGCTAATGAAGCATTTGAACCACTTGGTTCATTTCCATGAACGCTGTAACTCATAGTTACCACAGCAGGCATCCGGGAAAGGTCCAGATCATCTGATACCGAAGCATCTGTCAGCTTCAAGTGCTCTTCTTTAAGCTCGTCAATATTTTGGTGATTTTGAGGAGAGGTAATGGTGAGCATCAGCAGCGGGCGGTTTTCATAGGTACGCGCATATTCGGTGATAGTCACGCGTTCAGAGGCTTCCGCAACTGCATACATGTAGTTTACCAGCTGGTCATGGCGAACATGCCATTCTCCTAATTGAGCTCCAAGAATTTCTTCAGGTGTGGGGATATTAGAGTTATAAGTAACATCATCGGGCAAGTAATAATCAAGCGAGACCGGCTCAGGATTTAAGACCTGCGCGTGGACCATCACCCCGAAAAACAAAGAAAAGAGAGTTGTAACAAAAGCTTTCATAGTGAGATTAATTTGTGAAAAGTTTACATCTATAATAACGGAATGAATGGTAGCAGTTCAAAATGAAAAAAGTTTTAAAATAACGGCTTTAGACTAAGTAATAATCACTTTTTTATATCAGGAAGCCTTCATCACTACACATTGATACTCTTTGCATAGATACATACCATGATTCATTGAACCGTAAAAGATTCACAACCCCTAACCCGATTTCATTATTTTTCTTTATAATCATCCCGAATAAAATGCTAAACTATCGGGATATGGAATCGGATAAGGTTAAGTCAACTTTCAAATATGCCTTTGGGCCGGGGCTGATTTTGGCAGCTGCTGCCATCGGGGTTTCGCATTTAGTTCAATCTACCCGCGCGGGGGCTGATTATGGGGTTACCTTGATTTGGGCGGTTATCCTTGCCAGCCTGATGAAGTATCCCTTCCTTGAATATGGCCCCCGTTATGCTGCTGTAACCCAGGAAAGCCTGATCGCCGGTTATAAGAAACTCGGCGGCTGGGCGCTTTGGATCTATATCATTTTTACCGTGGGGACCATGTTCGCCATTCAGGCTGCCGTTACCATTGTTACGGCAAGCCTGGCCGTGGAACTCACCGGAATAGATTTTCCCCTGCTGGTTTGGAGCATCATCATTTTGGCTATTTGTATCGGGGTCCTGTTTCGCGGGCAGTATTCCGCGCTCGACTCCATCATAAAACTTGTGATGGTCGTACTAACAATTTCTACTGTTACTGCATTTGTCGTTGCTCTACTTAAAGGCCACTCTCCTTCCCTTACCGAAGCCCCTTCCGTTTGGGATGCAGCCGGCATCACTTTCCTCATCGCCCTTATGGGCTGGATGCCCATCCCCATAGATGCCGCCGCCTGGCACTCGCTCTGGACCCTGGAGCGGGAAAAACAGACAAGCCACCGTTCTTCCATGAAAGAAAGTCTGCTCGATTTCAACATCGGCTATATCGGTTCAGCTATGTTAGCTCTTGTCTTTCTGGGATTGGGGGCATTGGTGATGTTTGGATCAGGCGTTAATTTTTCCTCAGCCGGCGCTGCTTTTGCTCAACAACTCATCGATCTCTACACTCAAACCCTGGGAGATTGGGCGCATTGGATCATTATTATCTGTGCCTTTACCACCATGTTCAGTACCACACTTACCGTCACGGATTCGTACCCAAGAGTAAGCCGTGAGATCTTTCGGGTTATAGGAGTAGATAAGAATAGTAACTCATGGATTTTTTCGTACAAAGGATTGCTTTTCGGGATCTCCGCTATTTCAATGCTTGTGCTATATATTACGGGAAGTCAGTTTACCTATATCATTGACCTCGCTACCTCGCTTTCATTTCTCACTGCACCGGCACTGGCCTTTATTAATTACCGACTCATCATATCCCGGTTCTTCCCCGAAGAGTACCGGCCAAAATTATGGCTGAGATTACTGAGTTGGTTTGGAATGATCTTTCTAAGTGCTTTCGCCCTGCTCTTTTTCTATTGGCGGTTCTTTGTGTAGAGAGAAGCAACCTTCAAGCGTCCGAAGGTCCTGGAAGCGTTGCGATGGTTTTTCATGAATCCTCAGCCCATTCAAACAGCGAACGCTCCAGGGTCCAAAGGGACGCTTGGAGGTTCTTTTGCCATAGTTCATAATTTCCTGAGAAGCTCTATATTTCAGTCGCTTAACTTATAACCAATTTAAGACACTATTTTGCAAACTCTATTTCCACCAAGAGAGCCTTTTAATGCATATTCCCATTATTTAGGCGCATTAATTTCCACAGTTTGGCTGTTTTTTTTAATGAATGCTGCTTCTGATAGTCCTATAGGGCATAAAGTTTCGTTTTTAATCTACGGGATCTCCGTGATCCTCATGTTTCTTTCCAGCGGAATTTACCACACGCTTAATGTGCAAAATAAGACCGAGGAGCTTTTTAGGCTTCTTGACCATATTCTTATTTATGTAGTTATTGCAGGATCTTATACTCCAATGGTTGTGATTGCATTGCAAGGAGCCTGGCAGTGGGGGATGTTGCTTGGAATTTGGCTTTTTGCCGGAGCCGGTATCCTTAAGAAAACCCTTTGGCTGGATGCTCCAAGATGGTTATCTACCGCTATCTATTTATTTATGGGCTGGGCCTCTGTGATCATTCTCCCCATCATCTGGAAATTACTGCCCCATGCCTTCATTTATTGGATCGCTCTCGGAGGTTTATTCTATACCATAGGTGCAATTATTTATGGGACAAAAAAACCCGATCCTATTCCCAACGTTTTCGGTTTCCACGAGATTTGGCATTTATTTGTAATGGGCGGGGCTTTTTCTCATTATTGGGCGATCTACCATTACTTACCCAAATTCAATCTTCCTGCTTGATGAAGCAATTAAAAATTATTTTATTCTGCATAATTACGCTCTTCCCGTTGTTGGCTTTCAGTCAATTGTATAACCCCCTGAACTACAATGCTTTTGTTGTTAACCGTCCTGCAGGATTAAACTGGCAAGAAATACATACCGATCATTTCAGGATCATTTTTCCGGATGGTGAAGACTCTCTTGCCTATCGATCTGCGGCTATTTTAGAAAGTCATTATTTGAAAGCTATGGAACTTACAGGAGGGTCTCTCAAAAATTTTCCGGTTATACTTACCAACTACAACGATCTCTCAAATGGATTTGTGAATTCCGTTAATTTCAGGTCTGAAATTGATCTTTCCTCCATTAAAGGCAAGGGAATAAATCCACAATCCGGTGATTGGCTGGAAACGGTGCTCCCCCATGAACTCATCCACGCTACTCACTTCAACGTTCAAATTCCTTGGGAGGAGAAAAAGCTAAGCATCCCAAATTTAATCAGCGTTATTTCGCCTGATCTTGCCCGTACTTTTCATGGATTCCCCCCGTTAGGATTTCACGAAGGGCTTGCTGTGTATTACGAAACGGAATCGGTTGCCCCAATGGGTGGAAGAGGTAATTATACTTTTTCAACCAACCGATTTAATTCCAACTTCGGAAGCAATGATCGTTGGAATATGGGGCAAACCCTGACTCCTTCCGATTATTCCCAGCCATTCAATCGACATTATATTTCAGGATATACGTTCATTGACTGGCTGCACAACGAATATGGGGAAGACATTTCCAGAGATGCTATTCGCTACCACTACCATAATTTCTTTCTGGGTTACGGATTTGCTCTTCGCCAAAAAACAGGGGACTGGCCGGGGCAATTGTATAGTCTTTACCAAGAAGATCTAAAAGAATATGAACAAAATCGCCGTTCTAAGATCGTGAAGAATACTACTAAAAGCTCTGTACTCTTAGACACCCCTTATAGCGGAGAGGAAGCCCATGCTCCAAAGTGGATCGATGAAAACCGACTGCTTTTTTATGGTTCCTTTTATAATGGACGGGTTGGTTTTTATTCCTATGATCTGCGAACCGGGTCATTCAACCTCATCAAGGAGACATTTGGAGTCGGTGATTATAATTATGAGATCGGAGACGACGGGCTTTTATTTTTTAGCTCTTACTATCGCGACCCGTTGTATCGCGGAACCTATAAAACAGATCTGCGAACAATAGACCTTAATACAGGTGAGACCGAACGATTGACAAAGAAAGCACGAATCTATGCACCGACTTTTAATGGTGAGCGTTTACTGGCCCTTCAAACCAAGGGTTCCGGTGCGCAGATCGTTGAGGTGTTCAAAGATGGTGAAACGGAGGTCTTAAAAACATTCCAGGATGCCATGCCTGTGAGTCTTCAATTTAACCCTAAAGATGCTGAACAGCTTGCCGTTATCATCAACCGGAGGGGAGTACAGGCTCTATGGATCACCACGCTGGGTTCTGTTTCTGAGGACCTTGACCGCGAACCACTGTTAGCTTTTAAAAACGCCTCAATCCATGACCCCGAATGGCACCCTACGGATAACAAGCTCATGTTCACCGTGGATGCGTCCCCGGCAATGAACGTGTATGAATATGATCTTGATACTAAAGAGATCATTCAGTTAACCAGTTCTTTGTATAATGCTTTTGAAGCCTCTTACTCTCCTGATGGGCAGCAAATTGCTTACGTGACCCAAAACGTGAATGAGCGTAAGATCGCTACACTGGATAGATCCAGCTTTCTAAACCAAAGAGTATCTGATAGCGCTTTATTGACCGGAACCGAACTACAAGAGGAATTACAAAGGCCCTTATTAGGTAGCAATCTCATTGACTCTGTAAAAAGCTATGAGAAGACCTCCTATAAAGGAGATCTAAGCTGGTTAAAGCCTCGGGTTATTTTTCCGATTATTGAAGAAAAGGCGAATACCTATCAAAGCGGTGTTTCGATTTCCAGCATCGACCCTCTTTCCAGTCAGGCTTACTCGGTAGAATTAACAGGAATTCAAAATCGGGTGTGGTATGATGTAACCTATACCACCAGGTCTTTTTACCCGGGAGCCCGCCTCTCGGCATATAGTGAGCCTCAATTTTTTCCTATCCAAAATTCAAATGAAAGCTTTTCTTTGATGAGGCAAGACAGAGGACTAGGGTTCTCCATTCCTTTTTCCTACTCCTTCCGGTCTGACACCCGATTCAGCGGAATTTCTTTTGAGCCGGAATTCAAAGTCGAGCAGTTCAAGTACTATGACCTTCAGGCGAATGAATTGACTGATTTTTTCAACCGATACCGTGCCGGATTCTATTCACAGCTTAGCCTTGGAATCTTGAATCTCCCACGTGACATTCAACCTTCTTCAGGTATCTCATTCTTTGGATTATTTGAGCAAACCTTCAAGGAACAACAGATCTCCGTTCCTACCCCCCTCGGAAACTATGAACCCCCAAATCGTACACTTTGGTCGGCTTATTACGGTGTTTTCGGGTATGTATCTCCTTTTCGCAAGTTGAACCAATCTCTTCGACTGGATGTAAGGGTACTAAGTCAAAGTACCAGTCCGATCTACTCAAACAACACCATAATTCCTTCAGGTTTTTCAGAGGAGATCTTTCCGAATTTCATCGACCAGCAGAGAGCATTTAAAAATATTGGGCGTTTTAGTACGCGCTACACTATTCCTCTTTTCTATCCAGACAATGGAATGCTCACCGTGCCAATCTACTTAAGCAGTATTTACCTGACTGCTTTTTCACACACTTTAACTGACCTGGATTCAAATAATTTAGTAGAATCAAGCCGAAGTATTTTTGGTGCCGGACTTCATCTCCAATTTAAAGTATCAAACTTGTTATTCGATTTTGGGGTTGGTCTCGCATACGAACCGTCTCGCGATAACACTCAATTTATATTTGGCCAGTTTTGATCCATCATTCTTTTACTAAGATTCCGCTTTTTCTTCTTTCCGTACTGTTATGTGCTATTTTATATAGTTGTTCTGATCAAGAGCCTGATAATCCACAACAAGTTCAGAATGGAAACAGAAAAAGTCCCATCGCCATTGCTTCGGTTAAATATGACGGCACCTACATCAAAGTTATTTATGGTCAGCCTTACCGGCGCGACCAAACTGTTTTTGGAGATCTTGAGCCCTGGGGAGAGGTTTGGAGAACCGGAGCTAACGAGGCCACAGAGATCACCCTCACCAAAACGGTGTTGATGGGAGATCAGGCTATCCGCCCCGGCACTTATGCATTATTCACCATTCCCGAACCCGATTCTTTTACCGTGATCCTAAATCACGAATTGGGACAGTGGGGTGCCTACAACTACAAACCCGAGCGGGACTATAAGCGTATGAAGTTCCCAACCTACCGCTTGCCCATTCCCGTGGAAGCCTTCACCGTCGATTTCACAGCCCCGCAGCAAAGCATGACAACCATGACGCTTCGCTGGGATTTTGTGCAGGTAGATATTCCTATTCGTTTTTATGGGGAATAACAGTTGTTATTTTCCTTCTAAATAATCTTTGAGAAAACGACCGGTGTGACTTTCATCCATCTTCATCATGTCTTCTGGTCTTCCTTCTGCTATTACCTGTCCGCCACCGAAGCCGCCTTCCGGCCCGAGGTCAATAACCCAATCCGCGCATTTAATAATATCCAGATTATGTTCAATGATGATAACGGAATGGCCTTGTTTCACCAGCTCATTGAAGGAGTCGAGGAGCTTCGCTACATCTTCAAAATGAAGTCCGGTGGTTGGCTCATCAAAAAAGTAAAGAGTATGATCGGTTGATGTTTTCGAAAGAAATTTCGCCAGTTTAACCCGCTGTGCCTCTCCTCCCGATAAAGTTGTCGCACTCTGGCCAAGTTTCAAATAACCCAGTCCCACATCTTCCAGTGGCTGTAGTTTATTGATGATAGTCGTCTCGTCCACAAAAAATTCGATCGCCTCTGAAACCGGCATTTCCAATACATCGTGAATATTTTTCCCTCGATATTTAACGTTGAGTACATCTTTTCGGAATCGGGTTCCGTTGCACACTTCGCAGGTCAATTCAATATCGGCCATAAACTGCATCTCAATGCGCTGCACACCTTCACCCTGGCAGTTTTCACAGCGCCCACCCGGAACATTGAATGAAAAATGTCCCGGCGTGTATCCCATGATCTTAGCCTGCTTGGTGTTTGAAAACAGATCGCGGATACCATCAAAAGCCTTGGTATAAGTTGCAGGATTTGAACGCGAAGACCGCCCGATTGGACTTTGATCCACCATCTCAACCCCATGCACGGCTGCCATTCCTGACAGATCCGTGAACCGACCGACTTTATCATTGTAAGAACCTATGTGTTTTTGAATGCCCGCATAAAGTGTGTCATGCACAAGGGTTGATTTACCAGAGCCGGAAACTCCCGTCACCACCGTCATCATTCCAAGCGGAAAATCTACGTTAATATTTTTGAGGTTATGCTCAGAAGCCCCCTCCAGAGAAATGGTTTTTCCTGATCCTTTTCTTCGTTTATTGGGAATCGGGATTTCCTTTCTTCTGCTCAGAAATTTTCCCGTCAGGGTATCTGCTTTCAATAGTTTTTCAACATCTCCCTGAAAAACCACTTCTCCGCCATGAACCCCTGCAAATGGCCCAATGTCAATTACATTATCTGCCGCTTTTATCATTTCCGGATCGTGTTCTACCACCAGTACCGTATTCCCGATATCCCTGAGAGATTCGAGAATCTTTATTAACCGATCATTATCTCGCGGGTGAAGTCCGATGGTCGGCTCATCCAGCACATACAAACTTCCAATCAGGGAAGAACCGAGTGCATTGGCCAAACTGATTCGCTGGGATTCTCCGCCACTCAAGGTGTTTGCGAGACGATCAAGCGTTAGGTAATCCAGACCCACTTCGTCCAGGTACTTCAATCGTTTCCTGATCTCATAAAGAATCTGTCCGGCTACCCCTTCCTCAAATTCAGTGAGTTCAAGGTTTTCAAAATAATCCCGCGCGTGACCAATAGTAAGTTCTGAAACCTCTCCGACATGCAGATTTCCTACTTTTACATACAGCGCATCTTTCCGAACGCGATACCCCTCACATTCCGGGCAGCGGCTGTACCCTCTGTAACGGGAATACAACACACGCATATGTACCTTATAGGATTGATTCTTGATCTCATCAAAGAATTTCCAGATGCCGATGTATTCATCTTTGCCTTTCCATATAACATCTTTAACCTCTTTGGGGAGTTCGGCATACGGGGTGTCGATGGAAAACTTCTCTCGTGCTGCCACTTTGATCAGATCCCGCAAATGCATGCTGAATTTCTGCGAAGTAAACGGCGCTATGGCTCCATTTCTGATTGTCTTTTGATGGTCCGGGATCACCAGATCTTCATCAATACCGGCTACTTTACCAAATCCTTCACAGTTATCGCAGGCTCCAAATGGGTTGTTGAAGGAAAACATCTGAGGAGTGGGTTCGTGAAACTCGATACCGTCCATTTCAAACCTTTCACTGAACGTCAGTTCTTCTCCATCTTTCATTTTGATAGAGCAACGTCCCGCTCCTTCCTGAAAAGCTGTTTCCAGAGAATCAGCAATTCGGGTTCGGGTTTCATCATCATCTTTCAACACCAATCGATCGATCAGCACCCGGTGTTTATCGGCTTTGAATTTCTTTGGGTTGATCTCGTCGGTAGTCAAGTCAACTATGCTTTCATCTTCGATGTTCAGTAGCCGGGTAAGCCCTTTTTCCCTGAGTACCTTCAGCTCTTCATCCAGCTTCTTTTTATCATGGTAGGGAATGGGATGCAGCACATAAAACCGTTCGCCTTCTTCCTGAGTATCATATAATTTCTTGATCGCCGTGCGGGGGGAATCTTTCTTTACAACTTCCCCTGATTTTGGTGAGATCGTTTTTCCGATGCGGGCAAATAACAGGCGAACGTAGTCATAGATCTCGGTGGTAGTACCGACCGTAGAGCGTGGATTGCTCGAAGTCGTTTTCTGCTGAATGGCCATGGCAGGAGAAATACCCTGCATGAAATCGACATCGGGTTTATCCATGCGCTCCAAAAACTGGCGGGCATAACTGGAAAGGCTCTCCACGTATCGCCGCTGCCCTTCCGCATAAATAGTATCAAAAGCGAGGCTTGACTTTCCTGAGCCGGAAACCCCGGTTACTACTGTAAGCTTGCCTCGCGGAATCTCTACATCAATGTTTTTAAGATTGTGAGTCCGCGCACCCTTTATGATGATTGGGCGTTCTTCTTCTTGTTTTTTTGCTTTTTGGGAAGCTGTTTCTGTTGTGGACATATAGAATTTAAATTCTGAATTCGTCAAACCCTGAATATAAGGATTTAGCGCCGGCAAACCGACCCCATCTCACAACAAAAAAAGCGAGAGATCCTATCCCTCGCTTTTTAATTCTCTGTTATTTGTTTATGATTACAAATATTTCAGCCTAATGGAACCTCCACTGGTTTTAGCCTTTAACATGGTACCGCCTCCATTGAACGTTCCCCGGATTTCATCACGCTCTGCCCTTCCGTTAAAGTTGATCAATTCTGCATATACCCGGTTGGCGTCCAGATCCAGATCATAGCCTTGTGAGTCGGGAACCGTAACTGTAATACTACCACCGCTTGTTCTCAGGTCAATAATATCTCTTGGGGCGAGGATTTCCGCGCTAATGGAGCCTCCGCTTGTTTTAGCTTCCACATTTCCTTCTATTCCAGTCAACCTGATGCTTCCGCCGCTTGTGTTCGCATCGAGGTTACCAACCACCATATCAGCACGAATTGTTCCGCCGCTTGTTTTTGCTTCAGCATCGCCTTGTACGTCCGTAATTGAAATACTACCACCAGATGTTCTTAGCACCATTTGTCCTTGTATTCCTTCTGTAGTGATGCTGCCCCCACTTGTTCTCAGCTCTTGTGATCCCGCCAGGTTCCTGGCAGTTAAACTGCCACCGCTGGTTTTCAGGCGGGTCCGGGTTTCCTTAGGGGTATAAACTACAAATGAGATGGAATATCCATCATTCCAGTTCCAGCCACGGTTAGACTTCCGGTCGGCAATAGCTGATACGGTATTTCCATTCTGGGTAATACTGATCTCATAATCATCGAGGTCCGCTTCTCCTGCCTCAACAAATTTACCTCTGCGCCGCACATACATTTCAACCAGCACTTCGTCATCGTTAGAACCTTCAACCTGTATGCTTCCGCCTGAAGTTTGAACTTCCAGGCTTACTGATCCTGATACGTTAAACCTCTCTGTTTGATAGGCATCCTCACTTGACTGCGCCAATCCAATTTGAACTGCCAATAACATCAACGCCAAAAAGGCCGTCCATGAAATGGCTAAGCTCCACATATATCTTTTATCTGTACTCATAATATCTTTCCTTTAGTTTTAGAACTTGCACATTACACGAAATAATTTTCTGTTAGTTACAGACCAGAATGGTGACAGAGTGTAAACAATTGATTAACTTTGCGCGCCTTTTAAAAAATGGAATCAAATGAAATTACCTTTCTTCCTTGCCAAGCGTTTTGTAGCCGGCGAATCTTTTACTGAGTCGATACCCAAAGCCAAACAATTGAATAATAAAGACCTGAAGCTTACCCTCGACCTTTTAGGAGAGAACATAAAGGACCGTCAAATGGCTACCGATACCGTTGACTCTTATATCCGACTGCTCGAAGGGATCAAAGAACACGGCCTGATCAGCAGCATCTCTATCAAGCTTACAATGATGGGCCTTGATATCGATCATGATTTTTGCCGGAAAAACCTTTTTCGATTGTTAGATGTAGCTAAAGAACAGGATCAGTTTGTGCGGATCGATATGGAGGGTTCAGATCATACACAGATTACGATTGATATTTTTAAAGAAGCCTTTGGGAAGTACGGTAAGCATGTTGGCACCGTAATCCAATCTATGTTGCACAGAAGCAAAGATGACATCAACGAACTTGCTGAAATGGGCGCTGACATTCGCTTGGTAAAAGGAGCGTATAAGGAACCTTCCAGGATCGCTCTACAGGATATGCCGGCTATTCGTGAAGCTTTTAAAGAACAAGCTAAGGTCTTGATCGAGAAGACGGCCTTCCCAAGATTTGGCACCCACGATGATGAGCTTATCGATTGGTTAAAAAGTTATACTGCCAAAAAAGGAATTTCAAAAGACCGTTTTGAATTTCAGATGCTTTATGGGCTTCGGGAAGAAACCATGGTTCAGCTCACTGAAGAAGGGTATCGCACGCGTGTGTATGTTCCTTTTGGAACGGATTGGTTCCCTTATTTCACCCGCCGGCTGATGGAACGCAAGGAAAATATTTGGTTCATTTTCAGCACCATGTTCAAGAAGTGAGTTTTATTTTATGGTACGATGATGTTAACGTGTTACGGTGTTAAAGTTTTTGCAAATTTAACACCGTAACACGTTCGCACTGTAACACTATTCCATGGAGACCCTCTCAAACCCACAAATACATCGCTACCTCATCGGCTCCCTTTTTATACTTGCGGGGATATTGCACTTTGTGAGGCCTGGATTTTTTATGAAGATCATGCCGGATTATTTGCCCTGGCATAAACCCTTCGTTTTGATCAGCGGTTTCTTTGAGATCGCAGGAGGAGTTGGGATCATGGTTCCGGCCTTTCGTGCTTTTGCTGCCTGGGGGTTGATTTTGCTTTTGCTCGCCGTTTTACCTGCCAACATTACTATGTTTCAAAAGGCACATCATAAACATGGTTTTACTCTTTATACAGTAGCTTTACTTTTCCGCCTTCCTCTTCAGTTGGTGTTGATATGGTGGGTGTACTGGGCCGGGGTTTTTTATTGATCAAATGATGAAATAAACCTATATGGATGTGAATTCGATATAAAGACCATCTGTTGAACACGTTGAATGGTTATTTCGCAACGAATGCCCGAAATCCTATGGTTGGCCGGGTATCGAATACGGAAGTAATGGCGATCATTAGATTCCCGTTTCTACAGGAATGACCATAAGCACCCATTTTTATCCTTTTAACTTAGTTCTTATCTCGACCGGACGTTGTATGAAATTTTAAGCCCATTAAAATCTCTACTTCCATTCGTGCCGTTTTCCTAACTTACTTCATCACTTAATCACTTCATTACTTTACTCGTGAAAAAGGCCTCGCCCTACATTTTACCTATTTTATTCGGAATGGCTTTGCTGGCCATCCCTCTCCTTCGCGACCTCCATTTTGAGTCGGCCATGCTGGCCGGTACCATCGGCTGCTTTTGGGCAGGTATTCGGGCTGCGGTTTCAAAATCAAAACAGGATTTCTTTGACAGCCTTCGAATTCTTGGGGTGATGTATCTCGCTGCCATTCCGCTGTTTATTTTTGCTTTAATCTCCGGATGCCTGACAATAGATGGTATCGGCTTTTGGATCTTTATTCCACTGCCAAGTGTCTTTTTTGGCGCTGCTATCGGGCGGCTGATCCGGAAACTTTGGGTTCCTTTCCCAAAAACTATTACGACTTTTATTTTACTGTTCTGTGCCGTGGGAATATGGCTCATCGAGTTTTTCAGCTTTCCCCAAGTTTATTTCTACAATCACGTTTGGGGGCTTTGGCCCGGCCCTATTTATGATGAAGCCGTCAACCTTACCGGCTCTTTTTTCTATTTTCGCTGGCTTACTTTTTTGTGGGTCATATTGCTTTGGGTGTTACCTGATTGGAGTAAAAACGTTCAGACCAAACTCATTACCGCACTCACTCTCATTTCCTTAATGTTCAGCTATTTGAATTTGAATGAAGCCGGAATTATCAGTCCCCGGGAAAGTATTCAGCAGCAACTGGGAGGATTTCACCAAACCGAACACTTTGATCTTTTTTATGATGACAGGTTCTATTCTGAGGACGAGATCGGATATTGGTCGGCAAGGCACGAATTCCACTTTCAACAGATCACAGAACAGCTGGAAATTGACTGGCCGGCAGGGCGAAAAATCGAATCTTATCTATATGCCCATGCATGGCAAAAAAAGAAGATCACCGGAGCAAAATTTACCAGTTACGTTCCCATCTGGCTGGAACAGGATCAGCTTCACATAGCCAAGCAGCAGCTGGATGGAGTCTTAAAGCACGAACTTGTACACGTAATCTCCAAACAATTTGGAAATTCATTATTCAATGGAAGCCGGAGTATTGGTTTGATAGAGGGGCTGGCCGAGGGAATTGCTAAAGATGCCTCTGCCCGCTCCACCCTGCATCAGATTGTAGCGGCTGAACGACCCTGGCCATCAGCTGAGGAAATGGAATCCGCCCTCTCTTTTTGGGGCTTCTATGGAAGCGCCGGGTCTATCAGTTACACTACAGCGGGATCTTTCATTGCCTATTTATTAGATGAGTATCCGGTTGCTGATCTTAAAAAAGCTTACAGGTCTTCAAATGTTGAAGCCGCCTATTCTCAGCCTTTAGAAAAACTCATTTCTGAATGGCATCAGCAGTTAGAAGATACCCCTCTGGATTCCGTGGACCGGCGAATCTCTGAATTCATTTTTGCACAACGTTCTTTATTTCAAAAAGAATGTCCGCATTCCATTACCAAAGAAATGAGGCTTTGGGACACCTATCGTTACCATTTGGCAGAAGAGGATACCGGAGCAGCGTATGAAACACTTGATCAACTCTACGCCTTAGACTCAGACAACGCCCTTGTTAAAGATGCGTGGGCTCGGGCTCAGTTAGACCTCAAAAATTATGAATCCGCTGAAAAGGCCATTACACCTGAAGACTCCCTTCTCACTCTCCAAGTACTTAAAGCAGATGCCTTGTTTTTGAAAAGCGGGTATCAAAAAGCAGACTCTTTACTCTTAACCATAAGCAATGATATCCGATCTTCTAATTTCAGAACGCTTCGTTTTACTCTTGAAATGAGAGAAGACAGCCTTCAGTGGTATTATCACACTGCACGGCGTTACCTAAATTGGTATCCTGACCAAGAAGAATTTTCTTCACTTAACCTTGCTAATCAAATGCTCACTTTGAATAGAGCGCTTCAGGATGGCCGGCATGAATCGGTTCTGCTTTACGCTGAGTTCTTAAAAAGCCATACCCCTGCAGCCGATTGGTTTGATGTGTATGAAGAGGTTATCAACAGAGCAGCCTTCTTGGAGCACTTTGATCTGGCAGAATACTGGCTGACAAAGATTGGCTTTTTAGACCTTAGACTTCGTTACGAAGAGCGCATAAAAGAAGAAAAAAAATGGGTCGATTTCCTTAAAACTTATAATGAAATTGCAGATTAATGGTTTTATAATCATGGTTAGAAAAAATTAACTGATGCTGCGGGTTTAATGGGTAAAAAAACTTCCACATTTTTAATTGCAACCTTTCTTCTGGGGCTTTTCTTTTTTGAAGTAAAGCCTGTTCAGGCTCAGGATTATCGGCTTTCGGCTAATTACAGCATCCAGAGCGTTGGGTTTAATTACGTTCCCAATCAAACCTACAACGGGGGAATTGGCGCCGTTTCTAAAGGGATGCTGGAAGCTGAGCTGGAGCGCTATTTATTCCATCAATTTTATGTAGCCGGGAAAGCGGAGTATCTTCTGCATAATCAACAAAGTATTATGATCGGTGGCCCCGTTGATTTTGAGCAATTCAATATTGGCGCGCTGGTTGGATTACAATTTCCAAAGTTTGGAGTGTACGGAGGCGTAAAAGCAGGAAGTGTCTGGGATTTCAAGATCCGGGCAACCGATCTCCGAAACGGTAATGAAACATGGGTACAACCTGAAGAACCCGCGAGCCGGCTTACCGCCTCTCTTACAGCAGGTATCAAATATTATGTGCTCAATTTTGTAAGGCTTCAGGCTGAGATCACCCAAACTCACAACCTTCCGCAAAACATTGTCCCGCAAAGCAGCTTCACAGAAAGCCCCGCCTTTCGTTCTTTTGATTTTAGTCCCGTTTCTTTCTCTGTAGGTGTTTCCATAAGTATCCCATGGAATCGACCGAAAAGTAAAGCTAACGAAGTCAAACTGCCTCCATTGATGAGGGTTTCCGGTGTTAATTTTTCTCCTCCTTTGAAAGATACCTTTGTGACTTCAGAATTCGGCCCACGCTGGAACCGTGAACATCAGGGAGTAGATCTTGATGCGGGGCTTCGTGACAAAGTTTTTGCCGTAGAACAAGGTGTGGTTGTTAAGGCCGGGAACGGACGAGGATATGGAAAAATGGTTCGAATAAAACACAGCAATGGTTTTGAGTCAGTGTATGCCCATATGAGCAGAATTAGTGTTAAAGAAGGAGACCGTGTCCGAAAAGGCGATGTTGTAGGCAAAGCCGGTAATACCGGGACTTCATCCGGGATTCATTTACATTTTGAGATCATTAAAAACGGTACTCATGTTAATCCACTTTCTTATCTTCGTTTTTAACGTTAACGTGAATTCGATATAAAGACCATCCGTTGAACATCTTGAATGGTCATTTTGCAGCGAAGGCCTGAAATCCTATGGTTGGTCAGGTATCAAATACGGAATGAATGGCAACCATTAGATTCCCGTTTCCAGGGGAATGACCATAAACACCCATTTTTATTCTTTTAACTTAGTTCTTATCTCGAGCTGACGTTAAGGTATATTTTTTGTTCCCTGATAAATGACAATAGAATTAATCCAATGAAAATCACTTTAACTTTTTTAGTTCTGTTATTGCTAATAACTGTAGTATATGCTCAAGAAGTGGATTCTACAGCCCAACCCGAAATTTTTGAATTTGAATGGGCCGGTGAAAAAACTACCATGCAAAAATACTTCATAGTGTTTCTAAAAAGCGGATCTGAACGAAGTCAATCCCAGGAAGAGTCCATGAAATTGCAGCAAGAACATCTTGCTTACCTTGGTGGTTTGTATGAAGACGGAATCATCAACCTCAACGGCCCCACTGATGGTCAGACTGATATTCGTGGCTTTTCTGTTTATAATGTCGCTACAAAGGAAGAGGCCAAACGTCTTGCCAAAAATGATCCCATGGCAAAAGCAGGGAGATTAGCAGTAGAAGTCCACCCCTGGTGGTTAGCAAAAGGTTCCGGAGTGAAGTGATCATCTCTTTACCACAAAAACAGTAACCAAAAAATTCACCAGTTATGCACGCCCCCATTTTTGTACCACACATCGATTACGAAGAACATCCCGTAAATGAAATGAAAAAGCGGGCCAGCGATTTCTATGAATTCCTTAAAAAAAGACGGACGGTGCGTGATTTCTCGGATCGTCCTGTTCCAAGAGAGGTCATCGAAAAATGCCTCCTTGCTGCGGGGACTGCTCCGAATGGAGCCAATAAACAGCCGTGGCATTTTGTGGTGGTTAGTGATCCTGATGTGAAGAAGAAGATCCGGGTTGAAGCCGAGAAAGAGGAACATGAATTTTATAACCGACGAGCGCCGGAAGACTGGCTGGATGATCTCTTTCCGCTTGGAACCGATGAAAACAAACCCTTCCTCGAAAAAGCCCCGTACCTGATCGGCATTTTTGCCCAGAGCTATAACCTTAATAAAAACGGAAAAAAGGAGAAACACTACTACGTAAAAGAATCGGTGGGAATTGCCACCGGAATGCTGATCACCGCACTGCACCATTCCGGACTGGCTACACTCACACATACTCCAAGCCCCATGGGCTTTTTAAATGAGATCATGGGACGGCCTTCTCATGAAAAATCATTTTTGCTACTGGTAGTGGGATACCCCGAAGATGACGTAAAGGTGCCTGACATCACTAAGAAATCACTGGAAGAGATCGCGAGTTTTATCTAACCCTACACTTATCGGCTTTCAAGCTTGTTACTACAAGCCTGCCCCCTTATTTGTTTTAAGCGTATCTTCACTTCATGAATTCTAAAGATCCCAAGTCAAAGTCTAAGAAATCCACCTTCAGGAAAGAACTCCTGCAATGGGGTGTCATTTTTGTGATCGGCGCCGGGTTGTACGCCACCGGATATCACACAGAAGTGATCGGGAAGGTGCAAAGCGTGCTGCTTTATACCGGCATCCTTCAACCTGATACGGATCAGTCCATCCTCCACGGAAGTAAGGCTGATTATAATATGTCCTTGCTCACTTTAGCCGGGGAACGCACCTCTCTTTCTGAGTTTGAGGGAAAAACTATCTTTATGAATTTATGGGCCACCTGGTGTCCGCCTTGTATTGCCGAGATGCCGAATATCCAGCGTTTGTATGATGATATCAATAATGAGAATATCGTGTTTGTGATGGCCTCCCTTGATCAGGATCCTCAGAAAGCCCGTGATTTCATTGCCCGCAAAGGTTTTACTTTTCCGGTTTATTCAGTTTTGAGCAAACCCGGCATTTACGACAGCTCTGTAGTTCCAACCACCTATGTTATTTCTCCATCAGGGGATATTGTGATGGAGCATCGCGGAATGGCAAAGTATGATACCGATGACTTCAAACAGTTTTTAAAGACTATTTCTAACCGTTAGAACCACCACTACTTTTTTTCTCGCTGTCCAAAAAAACGTACCTTAGCAGCGAATTGAACTATCATTCATCAAAGTCTTTCTATGGAAAAAGTGATCTCCGGCATTCAGCAAATTGGCATCGGCATTCCTGATGTTTATAAGGCAACCGATTGGTACCGAAAGAATTTCGGTATGGATATCAAGGTTTTTGAAGATGCTGCCACGGCTGAATTAATGCTTCCCTATACCGGTGGAAAAACCCATGACCGTACGGCCATACTGACCCTGAATATGAAAGGCGGAGGCGGATTTGAGATCTGGCAATACACAAGCCGAACTCCACAACCAGCTGATTTTGACCTAATGATGGGCGACCTGGGTATCAATTGCGGAAAGATAAAATCCATAGATGTAGCTAAAACCTTCGAAGAGATGAACGAAGCCGGGCTGGACATCATCACCCCGCTTGAGAAAAACCCTGCCGGAGATTTCACCTTCTTTGTGAAGGATCTGTATGGCAACATCTGGCAGGTGGTAAAAGGGCTTGAGTTCTTTAAGGAAAAAACCCCTTCTACCACCGGCGGAGTGGTCGGGGCCGTGATCGGTTCCAAAGATATCGAAAGCGCCAGGGCTCTTTACTCTGATGTTTTAGGATATGATGAAGTAGTATATGATGAAACCGCAACCTTTGCTGATTTCATCGGATTACCGGACGGTGATAAAACCTATCGCCGGGTATTGCTTCGGCATTCCAAACCCCGGGAAGGTGGATTTAGTAAAATGTTTGGCCCAACCGAAATTGAACTTATCGAAGCAAAAGACCATGAGCCAAGAAAGATCTATAAAGATCGTTTCTGGGGAGACCTTGGCTTCATTCACCTTTGTTTTGATATTCAGGGAATGGATGCTTTGGAGAAAGAGCTCGAATCCAACGGATTCCCCTTCACCGTAGATTCTGCCAACAGTTTTGATATGGGCGAAGCCGCCGGCCGATTCACTTATGCGGAAGATCCTGACGGAACCCTCATTGAGTTTGTGGAAACCCATAAAGTACCCATCATGAAAAAGATCGGATGGTATATTGATATGACCAAGCGCGATCCCAGAAAAAACCTCCCGAACTGGATGATCGGAGCACTCCGGTTTAGCCGGATGAAGGATTGACCCGAGACTTCCTCTTATAAACGGATGCAGCTATTATTGCCGGTTGTTTTCTCCGGAACTCAAAGGCTTTGCACCTTCCAGCACATCCATTTCTTCTGGGAGAATTTTCTGCAGATACGAAGCGTTTTGCGTAGTGTCGTACTGAACCCGATACTTCTTGTTTTCTTTGTACAGTTCCACCATACCGGTCAGCCGGCCATCTCGCAACAGCAGGGTAGCGAGGCCTGTTTCTTTATTTCCTATGTTAGCTGAAATGGTCGTAATTCCGGGGATGGTTTCCTGAACACGGCGCACATCTAACGTTAAAGCCATCTCCCGATTTGTTGTTGTGATCTCAAAAGTATCTCCCCTTTTTAAAGAGCTTAGAAATTCCAAATTCGTTTCAAAGTAATATTTTTCAGCTGATAAGGTATCTGGCACCACGCTCTGAGTAGGATGCACCTCTTCCGTGACGTTCCCTTCTTTTCCCTGCTCCTTCTTTGTACAGCAGAAAAGAGAAAGCACTAAAACCAAAGTGATGAATACGGGAGTTATTTTTTTCATTCTATTTTAGTGTGCGTTCAATATAATTATCCTCGTTAAAACCTTTCAGGCATGGTCTGCCGGCTCCAAGTCCGTCTGACCGATTGGCTGCTTAGGGCTCTGTTCTATGAAGGGCTTAGCTGCATATTCTGAGCCTGTTTCATCGTTATTTTAGTAACATCATTTTGTGGGTTAAAAATTGTGATCCCGCCCGTAGCCGATATATATAAACTCCGCTTGATAAATTATCAGCATTAAATATGATTTCATGTTCGCCCTAGTTCTTCCTCTGATTCAGTAGTGTCGCTACTTTTTGCCCCTGCACATTGTAAACCGTTAGCTTCACATTCTCTGGCTCTGATAAATTAAACCGTATCGTAGTAAATGGATTAAATGGATTGGGATAATTTTGGTTCAGGCTGACCTGCTTTGGAAATTCGCCGGGCTCGTTAGAAACCATTTCATTAACCGTTAAGGTAACAGGGATTCCAAATTCAGGGTTTTCCGGGTCGTTGGTCGTAACTTTCAAGAGGGTTTCGTAAGTGCTGGAATCAATTCCTTCGGTGTTGAATGTTAACTCAAGCTGGCTTGACTCTCCTTCCAGAGACACGCCGCTCATTGAAGGAACAGAAAGCCATTCATAGGGTGCTGCCAGCTGTTTTACTCCAATATTGTCAACATCCAAATATGTTCCTGAAACCTGGTTCCGATGCAGTATTTGTACTAAACCAGGTGTGAATCCTTCCAGAAAACTGTTTTGAGAAATCAAGTTTCCATTATATATAATAGTAGTCAATAGTTTCGTTAGAAATGTTGTACGCGATTTTCAACTCTCCATATACATCTGGTGATACGCTGGCCCCGGTACCAAAAAAGGATACTTGCCCCGTCTCATTTTCATCAGCTGCAAATATAGTTTCATTGGCAATAATCACTCCGCTTGAAAACCCGCCGGTTTTCCCATCAAAAATGTAAAAGTCATAGGTCTCGCTTGTGTTTGAAACCAAAAAATTAACTCCTTTTTTGAAAGCAGGGTTGCTGAATATTTCGTTGTTCAGTGAATAATACGTTTTCTTTGTGTTTCCAGAATTTGCTTTGGCACTGGAAGAGGTTACTGCATTAAGTAAAAAATTCTGTTGAGCCGTTGCACTTGTCGATGACAAGCAGATTCCAACAAACGTTAAGTCAATGATTTTAATTTTCATAGAAAGTTATTTGATCTTTGAATTAATATCACAAATCCATCTGAATAAAACCGAATTTAAGCAAACCGATCCGCCAACCTGTTGATCAAATAACCACTTTCTTCAAGTGCTTGCGTAGCAAACTTCCCGAAGAAATCGGTCACGCCTTCAAATTCTTTTATAAATCCCTCCCGGTCATTTTCTTTGACCAATATTGCGAGTTTTTTATGATGATTGAAGAACTTTATCAGCAGGTCCCGGCGCTCTTTGTTGGCAAATACGATATCCGCATAGAGCTCAGCATCCTGGGCAAAAATTCGGCCAGTCATCATCAACTCAGCACGATAAATAGGTGAAGAATAGTCCAGCATATCAGCAGGCTTCAGGTCATATTCTTCCATAAATGATCCATGAAGCAACGCCACAAAATGACGAAGCCCTTGTACCAGATGCATTACATGATCATGTTTTTCGGGATCTGCCTCTATTACCCGCATTCCCCAGAGTTCACATTGATCTTTGAACCAATTCGCTTTATTCCCATCTCTTGCATCACAAAAGACCATGAGCTGTTTGGAAAGATTCTGGACATCCGGGCCATGCATGGGATGAAGTCCAACCACAGGACCTTCATGGGCTTTAAGCATGGCATTTATCGGGTTGGATTTATTACTTGTGAAATCAGCCAGGATGGTCTCTTTATTCAGGCGACCGCTTAAACGCTCTATCACACTTTCAGTCACGTTGATAGGAACCGTAACAATCACCATATCCAGTTTCGGTACCCATTCCTCCAGTTCGTACCAATTGCTTTTATCAATAGAATAGGTAATATGGCCTGTCTGCTCCGCCATTCTTTTATATAGTTTACCCATTCCTCCTTCCCCGCCAATAAGTAAAATATGCTTGGGTTTATCGGTAGCAATTGGAAATGTTTCCTGAGATTGGGTTGCTCGCGAAGCCGTCATGATCATCCTTAAAAAGTCTTCGGCCCAATCCGGATCGATCCCCTTGTTCTTCGCCAGTTCTTTGAAGGCTTTGGTTTTTTCTTCTTCACGAGCCGGAACAAAAACAGGAAGCTGATTTTCTACTTTTCGTTTAATTACGTCACGTACAATATCACCCCGCTCTGAAAGCAAGTCTAATATTTTTTCGTCTATTTCGTCTATCCTTTTTCGGGGTGATTCTAATTCTTTATGTCGATGAGACATTTTCCTTTTCTTTTATTGGCCACTAAAATCCTGCTAAAAATTAGTCCACAGGTTAGAACATCATTTCAAACCCATCAACCTTTTCTTTTAATAAAGCAATTGATTGATGATGGAATTTAATGCTCTTTTTTATGTTTTAGTGTCTTAGCGGCGTTAGTATTTATAATAATATCGTTTCCTAAGTTACATCACAGTTTGTACCTTTAAAAGGTCTTTATGTCTCAATTTAAACTTCACTCACCATACAAACCTGCGGGCGATCAGCCCTCCGCCATAGCTGAGCTTTCGGAAGGACTTACTGCAGGCGATAAATTCCAGACTTTACTTGGCATAACCGGTTCCGGTAAAACCAGAACGGTGGCCAATGTGATCGAGAATGTACAGAAACCAACCCTGGTGATGAGCCATAACAAAACTCTGGCAGCACAGCTTTACCGTGAGTTGAGTGATTTCTTTCCAGAGAATCGGGTAGAATTTTTCATCTCCTATTACGACTACTACCAGCCGGAAGCCTATATGTCTTCTCAGGATAAGTACATCGAAAAGGATCTTTCGATAAATGAAGAGATACAGCGATTGCGTTTGCGGGCTACAAGTTCATTGCTTTCCGGTCGGCGGGATGTGATCATTGTTTCTTCAGTGAGCTGTATCTATGGCATCGGATCTCCTTCGGAATATGAGAAACTCATTCTTACTTTAAAAACCGGACAGGAAATACCACGGAATACCATTTTATATGATCTCGTTGACCTTCATTACAACCGCAATGATCTTGAATTCAAGCGCGGTACATTTCGCGTTCGGGGTGATGTGATCGATGTTTACCCTGCTTATTCGGATGAGGGTTTACGTATCACTCAATGGGGTGATGAGATCGAATCACTTCAGCTTTTTAATGTTGATGATGGATCTATCATAGAAAATGTAGATGAATTCAAAGTTTACCCGGCTTCCCATTACGTGACTTCCAAAGAGCGTCTTGAAACTTCTATTCAGCAAATCAGGGAAGAGCTGGAGTGGCGCCGGCAAATTTTGATCGATGAGGAGAAATTCCTTGAAGCCAAGCGAATTGAACAGCGCACTTTGTTTGATATTGAGATGATACAGGAGATCGGTTATTGCTCCGGCATCGAGAATTATTCCCGCTATCTGAGTGCCCGCAAACCCGGAGAGCGCCCTTATTGCTTGCTCGATTATTTCCCTGACGATTACCTTGTTGTGGTTGATGAAAGCCACCAAACTATCCCGCAAATTTCAGCCATGTACGGCGGCGACCGATCCCGAAAAGTTGAGCTGGTAGAACATGGGTTCCGTCTTCCTTCCGCTTTAGACAATCGCCCTCTTACTTTTGATGAGTGGGAGGAACTGGTAAATCAGGTTATTTTTGTCAGTGCTACTCCCAGTGATTACGAACTGGAGAAATCGGGCGGAGTTTATACTGAGCAGATCATTCGTCCAACCGGCTTGATGGAACCTGAAATTGAGATCCGGCCTTTAGGAAGCCAGGTAGATGACTTGCTTGCTGAAATTCAGGAGCGGGTTGAGAAAAAAGAACGCGTGCTGGTTATTACCCTGACCAAGCGATTGAGTGAAGAGCTCAGTGAATACCTCAAGAACCTGGGCGTCAGTGCGGCCTACATGCACAGTGAATTAAACGCCCTTGAAAGAATCGAAGTTTTATATAAATTCCGCCGCGGTGATTTTGACGTATTGGTAGGCATTAATTTGCTTCGCGAAGGAATCGATATTCCTGAACTGAGCCTGGTAGCGATCATGGATGCAGATAAGGAGGGCTTCCTTCGTTCGGAGACTTCACTGTTTCAGATCGTTGGTCGTGCTGCCCGAAATGTTGGAGGAAAAGCTATTTTATATGCTGATAAAGTCACGAAAAGTATTCAAAAAGTGGTGGACGAAACACGAAGGCGGCGTAAAGTACAGGAAGAGTATAATGAGAAGCACGGCATCACACCGGAAACCATCAAAAAGGAATTAAAGCCTTTGGTTGACCCCGCTCTGATATCAAATAAAAGCTTCGACTTTGCCAAACCGGGCGGTGAAGCCGATGATAAAGCGCTTGAAGTGGTTAAGGTTGCTGAAGAAGGTATTCAGTATAAAGCCAGTCCGGCCATGAAAGAAGTTACTTTTGAAAACAAGGATAAACTGATCGAGCATCTTCGCGAAACGATGTACCATGCCGCCAAGAATATGGAGTTTGAAGAAGCTGCCCGGATCAGGGATCAAATAGCACAACTGGAAGACGAACTTTAGTTGGTTAATGGTTATTCGTTATTTGTAGAATACCATTAACCCTTTAACTTTATACTAATAACTAACACATGAAAGGCACGATCGAGTTTTTGAAATCATTTGCAACGGATAAAGATGTTGCTTCTATTACCCCATCCTCAAAATACTGTGTACGGAAACTTTGTGAGCATATTGATTTTTCCACTACCGATGTGATCGTAGAATATGGTGGGGGAACCGGTGTTTTTACAAAACACTTTCTCAAAAGAATGAGACCCGATGCCCGGCTTTTCGTTTTAGAAACCAATGATAATTTTGCAAAGCTCCTCAATAAAATTGATGACAACCGCATTACTGTTTTCCATGAATCTGTTGAGGATATTTTAGATTTCCTCCCTGAAGATGTAACCGGGAATGTAGATCATGTGGTTTCCGGAATCCCCTTTTCTTTTTTCGATTGGGAAATAAAAATGGATATTCTCACCAAAACAAGGCAAGTATTACGTAAAGACGGTTCTTTTCTTGCCTACCAAACCTCCGGCCATTTGAAAGAACCGCTGACTGAGGCTTTCGGTAATTACACTACTGAATTCTGCTGGAAAAATATCCCGCCTTATTTTATTTATGATGCTAAAAATAGGGCTGATTCCGTTTAGATCACTCAATAATGATCTCTCCATCACTCGTTTCCTTAGGGCCTCTGTTTTTCCACTGTTTATAGAATTGGATGAGATTTGAAACGGAATAGACCAGCATAAAGAAGGCAATGAAATAAGCCACAGAATCGGGATTCATTATAATAAGAATGGCAATGATTAAAGTGAGTATCCCCAGAAAGCTCAGCTGAAAAGAGAAGAGCATGATGAGCCCAAATAACCCCAGGAACCCGGCGAAGGTAAAGGGGATGAGTTCCGGGAAAATAAAGATCAAAGCACCGGCAACTATGGGTAATGCTGCAACCGCTCCCGGAAATTTAAATGCCAGAAACATCAACCCAAGAGCAAGCAAATAGCCGCCGGCGATCAGATACAGGAAATTTGGGAAAACCAATGTCAAAACCCCGGTTGTCAGTGTAAGCAAGGCATTAATGAGTTGGCGTTCTTTGGATTTTTGCTCTTTACCTATTTGGATATTAAAGATCATTCCGTCTCCATTCGTTCATTTACATAAAATGTAGCCTAAAGATTTGAAAAATAGAACTGAAACTTACTCTTCTTTTCCAACCCCAAGCTTCTTACAAATGGAAGCCAGTTGCTCTTTTTCTTCGGAGGTAAGTACAGAGAATTCTTCTTTGATCTTTTCCAGGTGCTGTGGAAAAAAATCTTCAATAAAATCACGGCCTTTTTTGGTCAGGCTTATAATAACTGCCCGACGATCGTTGGGATCTGTTTTCTTTTCTACCAAACCATTTTTTTGAAGGTTGTCGATCACCAGCGTGATATTTCCTCCACTTTTAAGCAATTTCTGGCCAAGTTCTCTCTGGTTTAGCGGGCCAAGATGAAGCAACGCTTCTAATGTTCCAAATTGACTGATCGTTAGATTTGCATCGGAGAGATGGCGTGAAAGCCGCCCATTTATACTTTCACTCGCACGGGTAAGCTTTATAAACGCATTCAGCGTTTTCCGGACTTCCTTATTTCCTTTAAAATGTGTTCCCATAATTTATTGTTTGATACACGCCCAACAGGTTATTGCCGGTCTTCGTTTACTTACAGGTCGTACTGTATGCTCACGGGCGCGTGATCAGACAGATCCCATTTCATTTCAATTTCAGCATTTACTGCTTTATTTGCTAATTCCGGTGTTGCCAAATGATAATCAATTCTCCAGCCTTTGTTTCGTTCTTTTGATGCCGCCCGGTAACTCCACCAGCTATATAGGTCTTCTTTTCCCGGATGAAGGTTCCTGAAAACATCTTCAAATCCTGTGTTCAAAAAATCGGTCACCCATTTCCGTTCTTCCGGTAAAAATCCGGAGGTATTATGCTGTTTACTGGGGTTGTGGATATCAATTTCCGTATGACAAATATTAAAATCTCCGCAAAACACGGTCGGTTTGGGGTCATCAACAAATTGCTTTCCATACCGAATAAACTTATCCAAAAAATCCATCTTCATATCTTGCCGGACATCCCCGGTAGTTCCGCTTGGCGCATATATACTAAAGATTCGAAAATTCTCATATTCAGCCATGATCACACGCCCTTCCTGATCTACCCAGTCAACCCCCATACCTTCTTCAACTTTAAGCGGCTTCGTTTTTGAATAGATTGCAACACCGGAATAGCCTTTTTTCTCTGCCACGTGATAGGCTTCATAATAATCCAGTGATCTGATGTCACCCGGTACCTGATCTTCCAGCGCCCTCAGTTCCTGAATACAGATTATATCAGGATCACTTTCATTGACCCACTCGTTAAATCCTTTTCGGTGAGCTGCCCGAATTCCGTTTACGTTATACGAACTTATTTTTAACAAATTGATCTATTTCGCTTTTAGGATTCCAAAATTTCTCTTTCCAACTTTAATGGCAAATTCGTCTCCTTCTGAAAATGTGAGCGTATGGTTTTTGTCGGTGACTTTTTTATCATCAATACTAATTCCACCCTGTTTGATCATCCGTTTGGTTTCTCCATTACTTGGAGAGAACCCGGTTTCAGCTATGATATCCAAAAGCCTGATCTCTTTACCGGTTTCGAAGAAAAATTCCGGGGCATCATCCGGAACTTCTTTATTGATAACGGTTTGCTCGAAATGTTTCTTAGCTGCTTTAGCCGCATCTTTTCCGTGGTACATCCTAACAATGGTAAAGGCAAGGTCGTGTTTTGCGTTGCGCGGATCTGATTCGATCTTCTCTTTAATAGCAGGTAGTTTCGCCGTTTCCACATCCGTAACCAATTCATAGTATGTATAGATCAGATCATCAGGGATAGAAAGTGATTTGCCATACATATCATTTGGCTTTTCATTGATTCCAATATAGTTGTCATATGATTTCGACATTTTTGCTGAACCATCTGTACCAACAAGTAATGGCATCATAAGGCAAACCTGCGGCTCCTGCCCATCTTCTTTTTGAAGCTGACGGCCAACCAGCAGGTTGAATTTTTGATCGGTTCCACCTAACTCGATATCCGATTTGAGGTGCACTGAATCCTGTCCCTGAGCCAATGGATATAAAAATTCGTGCAGTGAAATGGGTTCATTATTCTCAAATCGTTTGGAAAAATCATCCCGCTCTATCATACGGGCAACGGTAAGTTTGGAGGACAACTTTACTACATCCATGAAGTCCATTTCACCCAGCCAATCGTTATTATTGGTCAGCGTCAATTTTGATTCATCCAGAATACTTTTTGCCTGATCGATGTAGGTTTGCGCATTTTTCTTCACCTCTTCCAGGCTTAACGGTGGGCGCGTTTTATTCTGCCCGGTCGGGTCTCCGATCATGGCCGTAAATCCACCGATGATCAAAATCACTTCATGCCCGAGGTCCTGAAACTGCCTCATTTTCCTCAGGATCACGGAATGCCCTAAATGCAGATCGGGACGTGTTGGATCAACACCCAGCTTCACTTTTAACGGGCGGTTTTCTTTTTTGGATCTCTTAAGTTTTTCAATGAGTTCATCCTCGGGTACAATTTCAACGGTTCCCCGGCGGATTATCTCAAGTTGTTCATCAACTGCTAAAAATGACATTTAATTATCTGGATTATCGTTTTGAAGTTCGTTTAAAAATGGAATGTTTTCCAAAGGATTATATTCGCCAATATTTTCTTTCAATGTTTGACTATAATTTTCCGCGCCGGGATAAACCAATGCAACTGCGTTATAAGTAAGTGGAGCTAAATAGATAACAGCAGGATATAAATAGGACTCTTCGCGGGCTTCATCAGAAGGCACATTGAACCCGGCTAGAAGCAGAAGGACGGCGCTTACAACCAGACCACTTTTTAGCGCTCCGAAAGCACCACCTAAAATTCTATTTACCATGCTTAGCTTTACTGCTTTCAACAATTCTTTAGTGGCGTACGCAACAAGGGCGACTACGCCCAGGGTACCTATAAATAAAATACCTCCTGAAATAAAAGGAATATATGAAGCCCCCTCCTCAAAAATGGGGGCGATAAGTCCGGTGAAAGCATCCAGATAATTGAACGTAAGAAATATAGCCAGGATAATTCCTACAATATTCAGCACCTCTTTTACTAACCCATTTACGGCTCCTTTATAGCCAAAATACAATAAGGGGATTCCGATAATGAGATCGAGGATCAGCATGGATCAGCCACCCAGTTCTTCTTTGACGATCTTGCTAACCAAAGAACCCTCTGCCTTTCCTTTTAACTGTCCCATTAGCGGCCCCATCACTTTGCCCATATCTTCCGGGCCGGATGCACTAAGTGCTTTTATCTTTTCCTGAACTACTTTCCGGACTTCGTCTTCATCCATCATTTCAGGCAAATATTCTTCAATGAGAGCCAGTTCCTTCTTTTCATTTTCAGCGAGATCTTTCCGGTCTCCTTCTTCAAACTGCTCAATGGATTCCTTCCGCTGCTTCGCAGCTTTCATTAATACTTCCACGGCTTGTTCATCAGAAAGCTTTGCTTCTCCGCCTTTCCGCTCACTGATCTCCTTTTCCATCAGTTTGGCTTTCAGGGAACGAAGCACTCGCAGCCTGTCCTGATCTTTGGCCTTCATGGCCTCTTTAATGTCTGCTATAATTTGTTCTTGAATACTCATGATTTCCTCCTGCTATAAAAATAATCAAAAAAAAAGGTTACACAATCATTATTGCGTAACCTTATACATTCTTTATGAATGAATTATCAGGATTTATTTTGCTGAATGTATTCTCTCACATTGTCCTGATCCATCATTACCTCTTTATAGGCATATTTCCCCTTATCATTCTTGGTAGAAATAATAACCTTTGCCATTTTGCGGTGAGCCGCTTTCGCTTGTCGTGCGTCTTGTCCAAATGCTTGCTTCTTAGCCATATCTCTGGTTATTTAATTTCTTTGTGAACAGTGTGTTTACGAAGAACCGGATTGTATTTTTTCAGTTCAAGTCGGTCTGTTGTGGTTCTTCGGTTTTTGGTAGTAACATAGCGAGATGAACCGGGTTTTTCGGTACACTCTAAAATCACTTGAACTCTGTTTCCTTTTGCCATAGCTCTATACTTCTTTTAAAAGAGTTCCTTTTTTCCGCGCGTCTTTCAATACCGCAGAGATTCCTTTTTTGTTAATTGTTCTAACAGTTTTAGCAGAAACTTTTAGGGTTATCCACTTATCCTCTTCAGGAACATAAAAACGGCGCTTTTGCAGATTTAACTGAAAGCGGTGTTTAGTCTTATTGTTTGACTTAGACGAACGGTACCCGTTCAAAGCTCCTTTACCTGTAATATCGTCTTTTCGCGACATCGTTTAATTCGGTTAATTCATAATGAAAATAGACACCAAAGATAGAGCTATAAACATCAAAGTTCAACGCCGGGAACCATGAAAATTTAGATTATTAACATTTTCCCAAATTATCCACATTTTTCAACTTTTCTTTCTTTCTTAATTTCACCCCAGAAAGCTTATCTCGAATATTTTAAACAAATACCCTTCCTTTTTTTGATTTTGCTTGTGTAAGCTCTATTTTCTGGCGTCAATAAACTCATCTTACAAAGCTATCACTCCATAATTATGGCAAAAAAACAAGGTTCTGACTACAAAGCTTCCAACATACAAGTATTGGAGGGGCTTGAAGCAGTTAGAAAGCGCCCCTCAATGTATATTGGGGACACCGGGCAGCGCGGACTTCATCACCTGATAAATGAGGTGGTTGACAACTCTATTGATGAAGCGCTCGCCGGTTATTGTGACTATATAAATGTTACCATCAATGAAGACGGCTCAATGACTATTTTTGACAATGGCCGGGGTATTCCTGTTGATACGCATGAAAAGCTCGGGATTCCCGCCGTAGAGGTTGTGCTTACCAAGCTGCATGCCGGGGGTAAATTCGATAAAGATACGTATAAGGTTTCCGGTGGCTTGCACGGTGTTGGTGTAAGTTGTGTGAATGCCCTTGCCAGTAACTTCCGTGCCGAGATTCACAGAGACGGTGAAATTCACGTGATGGAGTTCTCTAAAGGGGCGACAACCGTTCCTCTTTCTGTTAAGGGAAAAACTGATAAGACTGGTACTAAGATCTCCTTCACTCCGGATCCTGAAATATTTACTCAAACAACCGAATTTAAATTTGATATTATTGCAGAACGGATGCGGGAACTCGCTTTTCTTAATCCTGAGATCACCATCGAATTAATTGATGAGCGGGAAGAAGACGAAGAGCTTAAAAAAGAAGTGTACCACTATGAAGGCGGTGTTAAAGATTTTGTGGATTTTCTTGACGAGCATCGAGAATCCATGCTTGATACTCCTATTCATATAACCGGTGATATTGACAATGTACCAGTAGAAATCGCGATTCAATATAATAGTTCCTTTTCTGAGAACGTGCATTCTTATGTAAACAATATTAATACTAAAGAAGGCGGGACTCATGTTTCCGGTTTTAGAAGAGCATTGACCCGTTCTTTAAAATCTTATGCTGAGAAGAATAAACTTATAAAATCGAATAGTAAGATCTCTATTTCCGGAGAAGATTTCCGTGAAGGGATGACCGCTGTGTTGAGCGTTAAGGTTCAGGAGCCGCAGTTTGAAGGCCAGACCAAGACCAAGTTAGGTAATTCCGAAGTTCAAAGTGCTGTTGAAGTTGTTGTTTATGATCAGCTTAACGAATATCTGGAGCAAAACCCCAAAGCGGCTAAAAAAGTTATTGAGAAAGTTGTTCTTGCCGCGGAAGCACGAGAAGCTGCCCGAAAAGCACGTCAGCTTGTACAGCGTAAAAGCGTTATGAGTGGTGGAGGACTTCCGGGTAAATTAGCCGACTGTTCCATCAAGGACCCGGAACACAGTGAAATATACCTCGTTGAGGGTGATTCTGCGGGCGGATCTGCAAAAATGGGTCGGAACCGAAGTTTTCAAGCTATTCTGCCTCTTCGTGGAAAAATCCTGAATGTTGAGAAGGCAAAGATCAACCGAATTCTTGAGAATAAAGAAATTCAGGCTATGATCACTGCTTTAGGTACGGGGGTTGGTCATGGTGATGAAGATTTTGAAGTTGATAAGCTTCGCTATCATAAGATCATACTTATGACGGATGCTGATGTGGATGGTTCTCACATTAGAACATTACTGCTCACTTTCTTCTACCGTTATATGCGGCCGCTTATTGAAAATGGGTTTGTTTATATTGCCACCCCTCCTCTTTACAGGATCACAACAAGCAAAGATCTGGAATATGCATGGGACGATGCTACCAGAGATAAGATGATAAAAGAGCTTAAAAAATCCCGCAAGAAATATGATGTTTCTCGCTACAAGGGCCTCGGGGAAATGAATCCTGAACAACTTTGGGAAACTACTATGGACCCGGAAACCAGAACTCTTCAGCAAGTAAATGTTGAAAGTGCTGCCGGTGCAGACAAACTCTTTTCCACACTTATGGGCGGAGATGTTGAACCTCGTCGTGAGTTTATTGAGCGAAATGCCAAATACGCCACTATTGATATCTAATCATTTTAATCTGAACACAGACTAACTTTTTTTACCAACTGATTTATGGCCAGAGAAAAAATTATACCTATTACCATTGAAGACGAAATGCAGTCTTCTTACATCGATTATTCGATGTCTGTGATTGTTTCGAGGGCGCTTCCTGATGTAAGGGATGGATTGAAGCCTGTTCACCGCAGAATTCTATACGGAATGAATGATCTCGGAATGCTGCATAACCGGAATTATAAGAAAAGTGCCCGTATAGTCGGTGAGGTTTTGGGTAAGTATCACCCCCACGGTGATTCTGCCGTTTATGACTCTATTGTACGAATGGTACAGGATTTCTCTCTTCGCTATCCCCTGGTGGATGGTCAGGGAAACTTCGGGTCAATTGACGGTGACAGTGCTGCCGCCATGCGTTATACCGAAGTTCGTATGGATCGCCTTTCGGAAGAAATGCTGGCAGACATCAACAAAGACACGGTAGATTACCAGTTTAACTTCGATGATACGCTTGAAGAACCTACTGTTCTGCCAAGCATGTTGCCTAACTTGCTGTTGAATGGCTCCTCAGGAATTGCAGTAGGGATGGCCACTAACATGGCACCTCACAATATGACGGAAGTCATCGATGGAGTCACAGCCTATATCGAAAATCCGGAGATTGAGATCAAACAGTTGATGAAACATATTACAGCTCCTGATTTTCCAACTGCCGGCATTATTTATGGTTATGAAGGGGTTAAAGAAGCTTATGAAACAGGACGTGGAAAAGTAACTCTTCGAGCACGTGCAAATACTGAAGAGCTTCGCGGAAACAGAGAGCAGATCGTAATAACGGAAATTCCTTACCAAGTCAATAAAAGCACCCTGATTCAGAAAATCGCTGATCTTGTTAATGATGAGAAGATCACGGAAATTTCTGAAGTTAGAGATGAATCTGACCGGGAAGGTATTCGTGTTGTTATTATACTAAAGCGTTCCGCAAACGCCGGTGTTGTGCTTAATCAGCTTTATAAGTACACCCAAATGCAAACCACTTTTGGGATCATAAACCTTGCACTGGTTAAAGGGCGTCCTAAGGTGATGAACCTGAAAGAGCTCATCTATCATTTTGTGGAACACCGGGTTGATATTATCATCCGGCGTACTATTTATGATCTTGATCAAGCCGAAGCCAGAGCGCATATACTTGAAGGACTTAAAATTGCCCTTGATAACCTGGATGAGGTTATAAAAACCATTCGTGCTTCCGATAATTCTCAAGAGGCAAATGTTGAACTTCGAAAGAAATTTGCCCTTACAGACATACAGGCTAAAGCAATCCTGGATATGCGCCTGCACAAGCTTACGGGCCTGGAGCGTGAAAAAATTGATGCGGAGTATCACGATATCATTGACAAGATCGCTGAATATCGTGAGATCCTTTCAAATCGAGATCGCCAGACCTCAATTATTAAGGAAGAGCTTGCTGATCTTAAGAAAAGATATGGTGATGAGCGGCGTACTCAGGTAGTTCATTCTGCAGAGGACTTCAATATTGAAGACATGATAGCCAATGAAGATGTGGTTGTAACCATTTCGAATAAAGGCTTCATTAAACGAATGCCGGTTAGCGGTTATCGCAGACAACGTCGTGGTGGTAAAGGAATGAAAGGAACTACCACTCGCGATGAAGAGTACGTCGAACATTTATTTGTTGCCACCACTCATAACTACATTCTCTTCTTTACTGAAAAAGGAATGTGTTACTGGTTGAAGGTCTATGAGATTCCGGAGGGAGGCCGCCTTGCAAGAGGCCGGGCCATCGTGAATCTTATCGAGCTGGATAAGAATGATGCGATCAAAGCATTCGTCCCCGTAAAAACACTGGATGATGAAGAGTATATCAATAACCACTCTATCATCATGGCAACAAAAGGCGGATTAGTTAAGAAAACAACCTTGGAGGCCTACAGTCGTCCAAGACGAGATGGTATTATTGCAATCAATATCAAAGACAATGATAGCCTGCTCGCTGCGGAGTTAACTGACGGTGACAGTAATATTATTCTTGCCAATAAGAATGGTCGGGCCATACGATTCCACGAGAGCGATGTGCGCGATATGGGACGAAATACCTCCGGTGTTAAAGGCATGACGCTCAGCAAGAATGATGAAATCGTTGACATGGTTGTGATCAAGAATACTCATGAAGCCACCGTGCTTGCCATGTCCGAAAACGGATACGGAAAACGCTCGCTTGTAGATGATTACAGAGAGCAATCCCGAGGCGGTAAGGGTGTGATTACACTTAAGATAACTCCTAAAACTGGTGATCTAATCGCACTTAAGGAAGTCACTGATAACGATGACCTTATGATTATAACCGAGCAAGGGAAAGTGATCCGAATGAGTTGTGGCGGGATTCGAACCATGGGCAGAAACACTCAGGGAGTTCGAATTATGCGCCTTGATTCTGATGGAGCAATTGCTGCCGTAACCCGGGTGGTTAACGAAGAAGAAGGTGACGATGATGAAGGAGAAGATGAAGATTGATCTTCTTTTTGCTTTCAAGTTTTAGACAAACAAAAAGGGCTTCATAACTGAAGCCCTTTTTTTATATTTCTTATATTGGGCTTGATCCAGATAATATTTTTATATCCATTGTTTCAAATAAACTTCCCGTCTGAAAGCAGAAAAAGGCACGAACCACCGAACTGATTTTGGCCCTCGTTTTCCGGATTGCCATACTGCTTAGCATTAGCTGGATCATCGGGTTTACAGAGCCCTATTCTCCATTTTTAATTAACGTCAGTTCGAGATAATTATCCTCGCTAAAGCCTTTTAGGCACTGCCTGACAGCTCTAACTCCGCCTGACCATTTGTTTGATCCGTGCACCTAATCTTTTTCTTAACCTAATCCAATATCCTGCGCCTGTTTCATCGATCAGCCCATCCATCAGATGGGGTATCAGTCAGATGGATCTCATAGCCATTTTAAAATTCTTTATTTCGAACTCACGTTATTCTAACATTTCAAGAAGCAGCTTCTTTCTTTTCTGAATTAATTCAGCAGGTTCTTCAATTTTAATTTTATTCCCAAATTGGAGTAACCACTCATTGATATACGCTAAATTATCAAATTTAAACTCCACCTTAATTTTTTTTGATTTTATCTCTGATTTCTTAATAATTTTAGCCGGTAAATTCGCCTCCAGGCGCGAGATCTCTCTTTTTTCGACTAACAGTGTGATCGAATGAGAACTCTCGTCAGAGCGGAAAATAAGTCCCTCTACGTCTAACTCCTTCCTAAGCTCATAACTTTCGTCTAAAATCAGGACCTCATTTACATTTTCGAGTATAAAATTCCTGATCTCTCCTCTGAGATGAGATTTTCCAATTACATTCCAGTGATCCTGGTAAAAAACTAAAATATATGGGTCAATTTTTCGAATCCCGGTTTGCCCAGATTTGGTTGTGTACTCAAACTGCATTCTTTTTTGCTGAGCAATAGCGCTGTTTATCAGGTACCAACTTCCCCCTTTTTTCTTTTTCCCTCCAAACTTTAGAAATGGATCAACGATAGTGCGGCCCTCGAGGGAATCCATGAATTTCTTTAAATCATCCGGCAGCACATTTTTGATCTTTACCTCAACTCCTTTAGCATCTTCCACCAAGCCCTGATCAACCTGTGATTTTACAAAATTCAGCCCAACCATTATGGTTGCAAGCTCTTTGGGAGTAAACATTAATGGCGGGATCTTATATCCTTCGATCAATCCATAGCCCGAATACCGGTCCCAGGTAACGGGAACATTGATCTCTTGAAGAGCATTAAAATCTCTGAAAATAGTTCTCCTGCTTACATCAAATTGCTCAGCCAGCTCATCAACTGTCAGCCTTTTTCCAGGTTGTTGAAGCAAAAGCATTAGCTTCAACCTTCTTTCTGAGCTATTCATATTATCCTTTCCTTTTTATTTCAACCATCGCCTTCCCATCGTAAAATGGATTTTTAAAACCTTCCTGAAGATCAAGTACAGAAACATCAAGATGTAATTTTATACTTTCCAGCTCACTTTCAATTTCATTTCTTCCTTTTAGAATAATAACCCCTAACCACGGCTTACCCTCTATCATTTCCATCATCTCGTTTATCTTAAAAGCGTGCTTGGAAACTATTATGGAATTCGGCTTAACCTCAAGATCTTTTAAAGAACCCATGTAAGAATCTATATTCTTCAACTTTAACATTGAGGCTATATGCTTACAAGCCATCACTTTTTTTGAGACGATATCATTTAGAACGAACCGCTTTTCCGCCCTCAAAATTGCCAGAGGAATTCCCGGAAGCCCACCCCCCGTTCCTGTATCTATAATAAAATCTGCTTCCTTAAATAAGTTCGATCCTGAAATTGACAAAGAATGCTCAACATGATTCAGCACTGTTTCACGTGGAACATCTCGACTAACAAGGTTTATCTTATTATTCCACCAGAGAAGATGGTTTACATATTGGCCTAACAATTCCTTGTTTTCAAGAAAAGATTCCCGCACAGATTCAACCTCATCTGCGGGATATTCTGAATAAGATACATCATGTTTCACGTGGAACAGTGATTAGTTTTTGAGGTAAACCATAAGAACTGACAGGTCGCTTGCAGAAACCCCGCTAATCCTACTGGCCTGACCAATTGTTTCCGGACGGATTTTAGAAAGCTTTTGGGTTCCTTCAGTCGATAAACTTTTAATATTGGAGTACTCTATCTGCTCGGGAATGAGCATATTTTCTTGCTTCTCCATTTCCCTTACCATTTCAAATTCTTTTTCGATGTAGCCTGCATATTTGCCTTGAATTTCAACTTGCTCAAGGACTTTGTCATCAGTTGAGATCAAATTTATTTGTTTCTTGAATTCCCCATCATACTCCATCATCTCTTTAAGAGAAACCTCAGGACGCAATAAGATCTTTATAGCCTTCATCGGCTGACTCATTGGTGAGCTGTCTTTACTTTCAAGTAATGGGTCAATTTGTTCCGGCCGCACAGTGTACTCCTTTATGAGATCATCCAACTGATCAATCGCTTTTCTTTTTTCTTTCACTTTCTCTAATCTTTCATTAGAAGCCAGCCCAATACGATAGCCGATCTCTGTTAGTCGCAGATCAGCATTATCTTGACGTAATAATATTCGGTGCTCGGCCCTAGAAGTAAACATCCGATATGGTTCTTCGGTCCCCTTATTAATCAGGTCGTCAACAAGAACACCTATATAGGCTTCAGATCTTTGAAGAATCAAGGGTTCTTTATCCTGAACTAATAGCGCGGCATTAATACCGGCCATCAGCCCCTGACATGCGGCTTCTTCGTAACCGGTAGTTCCATTTATTTGTCCGGCAAAGAAAAGGCCGTCAACAATCTTTGTCTCAAGCGACCTCTTAATTTGATGCGGAGGAAAATAATCGTACTCTATAGCGTAGCCAGGGCGAATCATGATCACCTCCTCGAAACCGGGAATAGTCCTCAATGCCTTGTATTGAACATCTTCAGGAAGAGATGTAGAAAAGCCATTCAAGTACATTTCGTAGGTATTCCAGCCTTCGGGTTCTAAAAATAATTGATGGCGGTTTTTATCTGCAAAGCGATTGATCTTGTCTTCTATACTTGGACAATATCGCGGGCCAATGGACTTAATTCTACCATTAAACATAGGGCTTCTATCAAATCCCGTTTTAAGCACCTCATGAACTTCATCATTTGTATATCCGATCCAGCAAGAAAGCTGCTTATCTAATGATGGGAGACTTTCTGTAGTAAAAGAAAAACCGGAAGGGTCTTCATCTCCAAATTGTTCCTCTAATTTAGAATAATCAACTGTTCTTCCATCAACTCTCGGAGGAGTTCCTGTTTTTAAACGACCTACTTCAAAACCAAGTTTTTCCAGAGCTGATGAAATTCCTATAGATGCTCTTTCTCCCGACCTGCCCCCTCCGTATTGAGCCTCACCAATATGAATAAGTCCATTTCCAAAGGTACCTGTAGTGAGAACTATTGCTTTAGCATAAAATTTCTGGCCTGTTTGAGTAACAACACCTTTTATAGTACTGTCTTCGGAAATAAGATCTACTACATTATCCTGTCGGAAAAAAAGATTCTCTTTTTCTTCAAGCTTTTTCCTCATCTTCTGAGCATAAAGCACTCGATCACTCTGACATCGGGGGCTCCACATTGCAGGACCTTTACTTTTGTTTAACATCCTAAACTGGACACCGGTCTCGTCACTGACTATGCCGGATATGCCCCCAAGAGCATCAATTTCTCTAACTAATTGTCCCTTTGCCACACCACCCATTGCCGGATTACAAGACATTTTTGCAATAGCTTCCAGGTTCATTGTGATCAAAAGAGTTCTTGCTCCCATTTGTGCTGCAGCACCGGCGGCTTCACTTCCTGCGTGGCCGCCTCCAACTACGATCACATCATATGTAGGATCTAAAGCTGACATTACTCTCTGTTTTTTATTGATTTAATTACGTTTAAGATCTTACTTATATTACATAAAGATAAGGAATTAGGTCTCCTTGAACCATAAAGTAACAGTCAAGTTCACTTTTATACAAACCTTTGGTAATCGAGTTTATAGTAATAAGTAATATCTATAAACAAAAAAAGCCCCCAACAATGTTGGAAGCTTTTGTTGCGATCCGGAAGGGACTCGAACCCTCGACCTCCTGCGTGACAGGCAGGCGTTCTAACCAACTGAACTACCGGACCTTTTTAAGAGAGCATCAAATATACGTACCATCTTATCCCGAAGTCAAGCCGTTTCTAAAATCATTTTTAAAAAATGGGGATCACGAACTCAATCGTGATCCCCCTATCGGGATGGTAATGAAAAAAATATTTATTTGGCTAATTCATTCTCAATTGCTTCAGCAATCTCTTCACTCTCAGGTTTTACCGCGCTTCGGAACCTTCTTACCAACGAACCATCTTTTTCGATCAAAAATTTCTCAAAATTCCATTCTATATCTCCTTCAAAATCCGGATTTGGTTGAGATGTTAAATATTTGAACAAATCCGCCTGATCGTCCCCTTTAACAGATATCTTAGAGAACATCGGAAATTCAACCCCATACTCCAGCGTGCAAAACTGTTTGATCTCCTCATTAGATCCGGGTTCTTGTCCTTTAAAATTATTTGCAGGAAAACCCAGGATCACAAAACCCTTATCTTTATAAGATTCATATATCTTCTGAAGGCCTTCATATTGTGGGGTATATCCACATTTTGAAGCAACATTAACAATCATTAAAACCTTACCTTTATATTGTTCAAGCGAAACTTCATTTCCATCTATATCCTTCAAGTTGAAATTATATACTGAGGAATTTGTGTTATCTGTCATGAGTAAACCTGTTGAGAAAATTATTATTGATAGTAAAAGTTTCATCGAATTATTTTTTTCTTGAGGCGTTAGTGTTTAAACTGTTTTGATCAATTAAATCATTCCGCATGACAAAAAGTATTCTAACCAAAATATTTCTCTTTTTTTTTCTGATAACCCCTTTAGCTTCATCTGCTCAAATGTTCTCTGTAGGAGATGAGCGAAGCAGCAATACCAATCTATTTTCTTCATACGTAAGGGGCGGAATTTATTTAGTAGATTTTAGTTATAAAGGAAATCCTTCAGTAGTGACGGACAACAACGGATTATCATTTACAGGAACCGTAGCACATCTTGGCTACGAATCCAATGGTTTGAATCTCGGGTTAGGTTTCGGGAATTCATTCACCGGACTGGATAACAGACGTTATTTCAATTTAGACCTGAATTTTACAAACCCATTTTATCTGATCCGAAAAGATAATTTCGGTGCCGGCATCCCTGTAAAGCTAAGAACCAAGGTAACCTCCGTACGAAGTGAACGGGTTCAGGATGAATTTTCGCAAACCGATTTGAGCGCAGGAGCCGGATTGATCATGCGGGTTAATGTCCCTGAAAAATTGGGTATTACCACACAATTTATTCCAAGCATTGGCTTTAGCACATCAAGTGGAGGGTTTTTAGGGGGGAACATTTATTCGCTTGCCGGCAAAGCACGCATTAATTTCTATAACCTTATCTTCGGAAAGAATATTAGTTTAGGTTATGATTATATCTTTGATTCCTACGATATTGATGGAGACCAGTATGATTACGATGTTAGCGGACATTTAATTAGCCTTGGAGTATCACTTTGAAACCGGATAAATTTCTTCTCGAACTTGAACAAATATTAGAACAGGCAGGGTACACCCTTAGAAAGGAACGCGGCTCTTTTAGAGGAGACGAATGTATTATAGAGGGACAGAAATTAGTTGTGGTAAATAAGAACAAGCCTATAGAATCACAGCTTGGAACCATGGGAAGAGTTTTGGGGGAAATAGATCTTACCGGAGTGTACATAAAACCCGCTGTCAGAAAAAAGCTGGAAAATCTTTGGGATCAGCTTGAAGTAATTCCTGAAGACACCGCTGAGGATTTCGAATTAGAATGAAAATAATTTTTTTAGGAACAGGAACTTCGATGGGAGTACCCGTTGCAGGAGGATTTCGCAGAAAAGAACTAGCGCATGACCCCCGCAACGAACGTACCCGTTGCTCCGTCTGGATCCAATCTAAAGGTGTATCTATATTGGTTGATGCAGGCCCTGAATTCCGAATGCAAAGCATTAAAGCCAAAATTCAGCATATAGACCATCTACTGATAACCCATGAGCACATGGATCATGTAGCCGGACTCGATGACCTTCGCGTATTTTCCTATCTAAATAAAGCCCCAATCCCGGTTCACACCTCTAAAAAATGTATAGAAGAGATAAAAACCCGGTTTAACTATATGTTTGGCAAAGATAAATACCCGGGATCAACCTCACTTGATCTTATTGAGGCCAATGAACCCTTTCAACTTGGAGAGAATAAAATTACTCCCCTTCCCATTAAACACGGTAATCTGGAAATCCTGGGGTTCAGGATAAATGACTTTTCGTACTTAACCGACGTCAAGAACATTCCCCAAAAAACAAAGGAGCTTATCCGGGGGTCCAAGGTTATTGCGTTGGGAGCATTACGATGGGAGCCTGAACATCCAACTCACCAAACTATTCCTGAAGCTGTTGAAATTATAAAAGAACTTGAAATACCCAAAGCATTCTTAATTCACATGAACAGCTATGTGGATCATAAGCCCACAAACCTACGGCTTCCTGATCATATAAAATTGGCCTACGATCAATTGACCCTTACCGTTTGATCTGAACCGTTATAACCTGAGTTCGATTAAAAAGTAAGTTTTACCATAGAAAAGATGGTCATTTCGCAGCGAATGCTCGAAATCTACTTGTTTGTTACGTCTCTATGATTGAATTACTGGCAATAATAAGATCCCTGCCTTCGCAGGGATGACTTTTCAGGCATTTTTCAAGCTATCAGTAATCGAGCTCAGATTTATAAAAACTTTTTCAGTTTCTCTTTTGAATTCAGCTCTTCCACGATCTCTTTCACGTTTTGAGCCTTGTCGAGCTTACAAACCAAAATAGCTTCTTCGGTTTCCACTACCGCTATTCCATCCACCCCAACAATCGATATCATCTTCCCGCTATTGGATAGCACATAGTTGTTGGATGATCCACTGAATATGGTATAATCTGCATTGACCACATTTCCTTGTGTATCTTTCTTGCCTAATTCATAAGCGGCCGTCCAGCTTCCAACATCATTCCATCCAAACTCAGCAGGCACTACAAATACGTTTTCGGCGTGCTCCATAATGCCATAATCAATGGAAACAGATTCACACGACAGGTAGAAGGAATCTACTGCTGACTTATGGCCATCAGTGAAGAAAGAACCCGAACTTTCTTTAACCAGGTCGTACATTTTGGGAAGGTGTTTTTTGAATTCATTAAGAATGGTCTTTGCCGACCAGATAAACATCCCGCTATTCCAGAAATAATCGCCGGATTCCAAAAACTTTTCGGCGGTTTCCTTATCCGGTTTTTCCTTAAATGCTTTTACGGGGTGAACCGCATGTCCTGCTAATTCTTCTTTTATAGAATCATCACCGTGAATGTATCCATACCCAGTCTCAGGGCGGTCAGGATGAATGCCGATCGTTACCAGGTTTTTCCCAGACTTTGCTTTTTCAATGGCCGTTTTCAAGTAGTTATTAAATGCCTGCGGATCTTCAATATGATGATCGGCGGGCAACACCACCATAACCGCTTCAGGATCTTTTTTATATAACATTTCTGCAGTAATGGCTATACAAGGAGCTGTATTCCTGGCTACCACTTCACCTACAATATTATCATTGGGAACAGAAGAAAGCTGATCTTTTACAAGATCCACATAATTATCGTTGGTAACTACCATGATTCGTTCCCCTGGAATAACAGGTTTGATCCTTCGAGCGGTATTTTGGATCATGGTTTCATCTCCAAAAAGAGATAAAAATTGTTTCGGAAGCTTTTTTGTGCTTTTAGGCCAAAAACGAGTGCCAGAGCCCCCGGCCATAATTACTGCGTAAACCATCTGTCGCTGTTAACTTAAATTTCAACGGAAAGGTACAACTAATCTGACAGAACGTGAACATTATCAGCCCGGCGTAAACTAATCGTAAATGTAGATCCTTTATTCGGCTCACTTTTGATCGTAAATTTCTCACCATGAGCTTCCATGATATGCTTCACAATAGCTAATCCAAGTCCCGTTCCGCCGCGTTCTCTTGATCGGGATTTATCCACTCTGAAAAATCGCTCCGTTACGCGTGGAATATCTTTTTCATCTATACCTATGCCGGTGTCCTTAACTGAAATAAAAACCCGCTCTTTCTCCTTCGGCTTAGTGAATACGGTTACCTCAACCTTACCCTCAGGGATATTATACTTGATGCCATTTTCGATCAAATTGATAAGGACTTGCTTAACCTGATTCTTATCCGCTTTTATCTGAATGTTTTTATCAAAATCGTTTACTATAAGCTGGATATTCTCTTTTTCTGCTTTGTATGTAAGACTTTCAATAATGTCGTTAAGCACTTCATATAAATAGATCTCTTCGATCTCAGATTTCAGCTCCCCGGTTTCCAGCTTTGAGATCTCCATAAGGTCCTTAGTAAGATAAATAAGCCGGTTAACGTTCCGCATTGCTTTTTTGAGAAAATTCCTGTTCACCTCTTCATCTTCAAGGGCCCCGTTCAATAACGTTTCTATAAATCCCTGAATAGCAAAGATCGGTGTTTTAAGCTCATGAGAAATATCCCCAATAAATTCTTTCCTATAATTCTCTATGCGATTCAATCGTTGTATCTCCCGCTCTATGGTGCGGCTTGATTTTATTCCCTGCTTAACCAGATAATCAACTTCGTCATGGCGGAAGGAATTAATATCTTCATATTCCATAAATCGTTTACGAGCAATATTTTTGAAGAGATGCTCCAGGATTTTGAACCGCTTGTGCGAATTATAATAGGTAACGGCATAGGCAACTAAAAAGAAAATCCCGGCCATTAAGGCACTAAAGGCTCCTGCTTCCTTTGGGGTGAAATTATAGCCCAGCCACGATACAAAAAATAACAGCACGGCACATATTGCCGATATCGTCAGACCTATTCTGAGTCCAAATCTGTAAATTCCCTTTTGCTTTTTACTACTGTGTTTGCTCATTCCTTAAATCGATAGCCTACTCCTTTCACTGTTTCAATATAATGGTCACCCAATTTTTCGCGGATCTTTCTAACATGGACATCTACCGTACGATCTACTACATAGATATTATCTCCCCAAACTTTGTTAAGCAGTGTTTGGCGATCTCTCACTTTTCCTCTGCGACTGGCTAAATAATACAGTAATTCAAATTCTTTGCGGGGCAGTTGAAATTCTTCCTCTCCGCGTGTAACTATATATCGGTCTTTGTCAATGGAAAGATCGTGAACATCAAGTCGGTTGACCTCTTCTTCGGTTTCATCGAAACGGCGCATTACAGCTTTTATACGGGAAATCAGCTTAGTGGTGCTGATGGGCTTCGTGATATAATCATCACCGCCCTTATTCAGGCCTTCCACTTCTGTCTTCTCATCACTTCGGGCTGTTAAAAATATAATAGGAATCGATTTCAGATCATCATCTCCACGCATTTTTTCTACCGCTTCCATCCCATCCATCTTGGGCATCATGATATCCATGAGTACCAAATCCGGCTTATGCTCTTTCGCTATTTTAATTCCCTCTTCACCATTTTCTGCTTTCAGAACACTAAAACCTTCTTTTTTGAGATTGTATTCTATTAGATCCAAAAGATCTTTTTCATCATCAACTACGAGTATTGTTTTATTAGCCACGAGACTGGGGGTTTAGTGATGGGGTTCAACTACACAATGGTACTAATGTACTGTATTAATAGAAAATGTGGAGGCGTTAAGAAATTGTTACCTGCCTCAGCCTATAATATATCCCGCTCCGGACGGTTTATGCAGCAGCCATCCGGTTAAACTATAACGCGGAACATTAGTTGTAAGAACTTCGTGCTCAATAACATCACTTTTGAAAAGCAGCAAACGCTTGGCTATTGGCTCTATCTCAATTTCTTCCCCATCTTTATAGATCATCAACTCCCCGCCATCTCCCTTTTGCCAGTTATTGTTGAGATAGATCAGTACGGTGATCTGACGATTTGCTCGCTCACTGAATTGATCAAGATGTTTGCGGTAGAACGAACCGGCCGGATATTTAGCAATATGAAATTCCGAACCCGAAAGACTCAAATAGCAAAATCGTTTCAGCTTTTGAGTAAGCTCATCCATCAACTCAAAGAAAGGTGCCAATTCTAAATCCCGGTTTTCATCCAACCAATAAATGAAATCGCCCCGAATTTCTGCTTTCACCTGAAAATTCTGCTGAGCTCCAATACCCGCTTTCTTTAACTTATCCGATTCCTCCATTTTATGAAAAAACTCCATAATATTTTCAAACAGCTCATTACTGATAAAATCATCAACGATCACAAAATCAGCCTCGGCGAGGTGATCCATCCACCCCAGGCATTGTTTATCAGAATAATTCATAATTATTTAGGTAAGCTGTTAATTTCTCTTGAATCAGAACAAAGATACACTGTTTTTTAAAAAGGAATAAATAGATCGTATAAACTGTTATAAAAAGCCATTAAATCTCAAAAGCACGAACGTTATTACTGTGAGGAAAATAATTCACCCCTTTATGCTTTAGTGTTTTCGTGACAGATAATATTGGATCTCCTGAAAAATCCTTTCTTTTCATTGAGCTAACAGTCATATTCCCCCATGAAATTTTTTACATCACAGATTAGCTATTTCATTTCGAACCGGAATACCAAAACGAATATCAAACGACTGATTCGCTTTGTATTTATTTTGTTTGCCATGATCATTGTCTATGGCGTGCTCTTTCATGAGATCATGGAATATGAAGGTCAAAAACATTCCTGGATCACCGGTTTTTACTGGACTATGACCACCATGACCACCCTCGGTTTTGGAGATATCACTTTTACATCTGATCTGGGTCGTGCTTTTTCTGTGTTTGTTTTGGTCTCAGGAGTAGTTTCTCTGTTGATTATGCTTCCCTTCACCTTTATCGAGTTTTTCTACGCTCCGTGGATGGAGGCTCAGCACCGCGCCCGGGCACCACGTGAACTTCCGGCAGGAACAAACGGTCATATCATTATCACCAGTTTTGATGCGGTTACTAAAGCACTAATTCAAAAGCTTGACCAGTATGGACATGAGTATGTTTTGCTGGTAAATGAACTGGACCAGGCTCTCGAGCTTTATGATCAGGGCTACCGGGTTCTGCTTGGGGAGCCGGATGATCCGGAAACCTTCCACAAAATGTGTGTTGAGCAAGCAGCACTTGTGTACACCGGCGGCACCGATATGTTTAATTCTAACGTGGCTCACACAATTAGAGAATTTTCCACTAACGTAAAAATTGTTTCCACAGCCAATTCTTACGATTCAATGGATATCTTGAAATTGGCCGGAAGCGATCACGTTCTACACATGGGTAATATTTTAGGACGAGCCTTATCCCGCAGAACACTGGGGCAGGATGCGAGGGTCCATACTGTTGGAAGATTTGGGAAGTTAGTGATCGCAGAAGCAACAACTTACGCTACCCCGTTAGTTGGGAGGACCTTAAAAGAAAGTCGCATCCGTGAAGACCTTGGGATCAATGTAGTTGGGGTTTGGGAAAGAGGAAGTTTCAAAAGCGCCCATCCAGAAGTTGAGATTCACAATCACAGTGTTTTGGTACTTGCCGGTACGGTAGAACAACTGAGAAAGTATGATGAGTTATTTGGAATTTACGGGGTGAGCGATGAGCCGGTTGTTATTATTGGGGCAGGAAGGGTGGGGCGCGCTACCGCACTTCATTTACAAAGGCGAAATATTAAGTATAAGATCATTGACAAAAATCCGGATCGCATTAAAGATTCCCACCATTTTATTTTAGGTGACGCCGCCGATCTCGATACTCTTAAGAAAGCCGGAATTGAAGACGCTCCCAACGTCGTTATCACTACAAACCAGGATGATGTAAACATTTATCTCACTATTTACTGCCGTAGTTTAAGACCCAACATCCATATTGTAGCCCGATCAACTTTAGAGCGAAATGTAAATACGCTTCACCGCGCCGGGGCCGATTTTGTAATGAGTTACGCTTCTATGGGAGCCAATGCCATCTTCAACATTTTTGAGGAAAATGATATTGTAATGATCGCTCAGGGGCTCAATGTATTTAGTTTAGATACTCCCAAAAAGCTCGTTGGCAAATCATTGATTCAGTGTGATATCCGAAATAACACGGGATGTAATGTGATTGCTTATCAGGTAGAGGGAGAGCAGGATATCAATCCGAACCCTAACAAGCCGATCCCCGAAAACAGTGAAATCATATTGATCGGACAGTCTGAAGATGAACAAAAGTTTATCGATTATTATAAATCGGACTGATCCTTTTCTTGTCGCACCAGCGCCACCGCCTCCAGTATAATCCAAATAGTAAATCCAAGTATGATTGCTCCAAAAACAAAAAGAAGCATGTTGGGATCATTCATGCCCCATCCCGACCAATCAAAGATCACTTGTTCGGTCATCGCCCAGAGCGTCATGATCATTAGAAAAACCATTGGGATTAACGTATAAATGATTGAGCGCCCTTGTCGCTTTAGCCAGATGGTGACCAGTAATAAGCTGATCCCCGCCAATAACTGATTGGAGGTTCCAAACAACGGCCATAACAAATATCCTCCAGAACCTAATCCGCGGGGGCCTTCGGGAAGTAACACCAAGGCCGCGCTTGCTCCCACCGCTATCAAGGTTGAGGTATGGACTTTCTTCAGAGGCTTGATCTTGTATTCTTCCCCAAGTTCATTAAGAATGTAACGCATCAGGCGAACCGAAGTATCCAACGTGGTAGCTGCAAAACTGATTACAATAACCGCTATGATGGTTTTAGCAGCTTCCAGAGGAATCAGTAATGCCGTTGCGAGCTGAGCGGCTCCTTCCACAAAAATATTCAATCCCACAGCTCCCGCCTCTGAAAAGGAATGATACACATCCATGAATTCTCCCGAAGTATTGAAATATGTAACGACGGCCACGATGGTGATCAATGCAAGAGATCCTTCACCGATCGCTCCCAAATATCCCACAAAACGGGCATCGGTTTCCTTATCCAGCTGCTTGGCGGTGGTTCCGGAAGAAACCAATCCATGGAAACCCGAAATAGCTCCGCATGCAATGGTGATGAATAGCAGCGGAAACCAGCTTACATCCGTAGCCTCCACATTAGTGGTTGGAGCAGTGATCTCTGGATTGCTTATAAATAATCCTATGTATAAAATTCCCAAACCTAACACCAGCTGATAAGCATTGATGAGATCCCTGGGCTGAAGTAATTTCCAAACCGGAAGAGTAGATGCAAAATACACATAGATCATTAAAACAGCGATCCATACAAAGAATGCCATCTCAATTCCTGTTAACCCGAATAACACGGTATTCTCCGCTCCTCCGAAATAATTAATCAGGTCAATTTGCAGCACCGGAATATAACTGGCGATTATGGCGGTAAAGTACATTACAAATAGAACAATGATGGAAGGAATCACCATATTTCCCGTTTTCTTATACGCCCGAACCCCAATCCAGATGGCCAAAGGAATTTGAATGAAGATGGAAAGCACTGTAGCCGGGAAATTGATAAATAAATTCGAGATCACCCATGCAAAAACGGCATTCACCATTAAAACGAGGATCAAAATGATAAACAGGAAAAGCAGTTTGGCGCGAGGGCCGACTAATTTATCAGCCAACGTTCCCACCGACTGCCCTTTGTGCCGAACCGATAACACCATGGTTCCAAAGTCGTGAACTCCGGCTGCAAAAATAGTTCCGAATACCACCCACAACATCGCCGGCAGCCAGCCCCAGTACACTGCTATAGCAGGTCCTACAATGGGTGCGGCACCTGCTATGGAAGTGAAGTGATGCCCCAGCAGAACAAATTTATTGGCCGGCACATAATCCACATCATCCTTGAACTCATGGGCCGGGGTCATGTAATCCGGGTTCAGCTGATAGATCTTTTCGGCCAGAAATTTGGAATAATATCGGTACCCAATAAAGAACAGAAACAGTGAAAGTACTGCGACCCAACTTGCTTGCATAAATTTATACCGGATTAATTTTTATGAGCTCCAATTAACTGCGCTTTAATTACTATTTTTCGCTTTGTGATGCAAGCCTGTGTAAAATGGCTCGCTTGGTTGTTAACACTATGCTTAAGATTTAAAATTAGAAGCAATTGGTTAAAACTAACCAGCCCCAAACTTCAACCTCTCTTCCCGAGAATCGGAACTCCTTCTCAAGGGGAGATTTTTCCGTTATTTATAATAATTTTATAACTATTTCATACTTCAAAAATTGATCAACGCGTTTTTCTCCTTATGAAGGAGAAGACTGACGAGGTCGAAGAAACGTCCTTCTAAATCTTGAACCACTAAACCCATATCGGGTCAGCAACCCGGTGTACATGTATGCACGACCCTGACTTTCTCATAAAACTGATACAAGCTAAAATGCCTTTTGGACAATACAAGGATTGGTATATCACCGGCTTGCCGGTGCATTATTTGGAATGGTTTTCGAGACAAGGTTGGCCTAATGGGCAGCTGGGGCAATATTTAGCCACCATGTTTGAGATCAAAACTAATGGGCTGGATGATATTTTGAAGCCTATCATCCGGAAGCATAGAAATTCGCGTTATTGAGCGCAGATGACACGGATTTGGAGATTGATTACTGGTCTGTTTATTTAAAAACCCAGGTTTCCAATCGTTTGGGTTCAGCTTTAGAAGTTAAATCTATTTCAAAGTTGATGATACCCAGAACCAATCCATCATTCGTAATTACATCAACTTTCCACTCACCTTCCATCATTTTATTCTTAACCGTATATCCACGAAAACCACCTTCACGTCCGCCGGTTATTTCAAATCCAATTTCATCGATCACTTCCCATTGATTGGTATGTGGGCTAAACCATTTCCACCGATGTAATACCGATTCACTGAGTTTTGAAGGAGCAAAAATACTTGTGAAAACATATACATCAGAACCTGGTTCATACGAAAATTCGTACCGGTTATCTCTCCACATCTTATACCAGGGATTTTGCTCGTAGGTCACATAATATTCATCCATTTCAATATTACGTTCAACATTATGAGCTACCAGCCCTGATTCCATAGCCAGCGGGACAGGCGGAATAAGATTAAAGAAATAAAAAGTATTGATCAGGAAATAGATCCCAAGGATCAAACTGAGCATTTTACCTAAACTGATCTCCTTTCGAGTGGATGGACTCGCGTTGTAGATAAAAATGATGAGCGCAAGCGTAATTCCCAAACTTATGGTTCCAGATAGCATAAAAAGAAACGTGTTCATACTATTTACAATCATAGGAACAAAGAAAGTGAAGAAGGTAAAGTTTACAAAAAAATACGCTCCAAATTGCAGATATTTATTGGAAATCCTTTTTTTGAGCAATTCGTTAGCAAAGAGCAACACAAGCAAGATGATGAAAAAGCTAATCGTCTTGGAAAAGGAAACACTTCGCGAAAAATAGATTACATATGCACTGGACAACCCGCCAAGAAAAAACTGAATAGCTAACGGCAGATACTCTTCATACTTCTCAAAGAACGTACCCTTCCATTTATCATCACCGGAAAGATTAAACAGATACAAGCAAAGTGTAAGCGAAATGAGATAGGTACACAAAATAACTTGATCATACAGACGGTCGATCCGACCCAAGGTGAGTGAATCCCACAAAAAACCCATCATAAAAAATACCACCGGTAAATATCGCTGATTTGCCCTTACATGAGCTCTAAACCGTTTGACCATTTTTTTGTATTTGATGAATTTAATCGAAGTGAAGATAGGATAGGTAACCGCCATTAAGAAATAAGTATCAAAGGGAAATAAACCGAAAGCCAATTGATTAGTTGTTTCTATTCTGAATGACCTGAAGCATGATCAGATCATAAACTGAATGAGCAATCATGGCGGCAATCAAACCAATGTGCTCGAATAATAAGCCAAGCATAAAACTGAGGCCGAACATCATCACTCCAAAAAAGATGTGAGCAGGAGATTTAAATTTCAAGTAGCCGTGAATCCCAATGAAAATAATGGATGTTACCGTATTGCCAAGTAGTGGCTGAATGGCTCCGCGAAATAATAACTCCTCTCCAACTCCTGCAAACAAAGAGATCTGTGTATTATCAAAAAAGGAAAAGTTGGCTTTTGATAGAGCTTCGAAAATGCTGAACTCGGAAAGTATTTCGGATACCGGAGAAAAGTTAATTATAACATAAATTACCCCTGAGGCTGCACATCCTGATCCAATCCCAAACCCCAGTTGTTGCCATAGAGAAAATGTACTCCAAAACACTTCTCCCAGCCAACCATCATGCCAGTACCGGATGATCAGAAATGAAAAGAATACATAGATATTTGCCGAAACCACCGACATTATAAGCAGGCGTCGGGAGGTCAGGCCGGAGAGTTCGTTATGGTTTTGATCGGGTTGTGTTTCATTTTCCATAAAACCAAAATAAGATGGGAAGTTGTAAGCTGAAAATGCAGATAAGTATAAAAATATAACGTGAGTTTGATATAAAGACCATCGGTTGAACACGTTGAAGGGTCATTTCACAGCGAATGTCCAAAATCCTATGGTTTGCCAGGTATCTAATACTGAAACTATGGCCACCATTAGATTCCCGTCTCCACGGGAATGATCACACACATCCATTTTTTATCTTTTTAACTTAGTTCTTATCTCCAACTAACATGAATCTATGAATGGAACACGAATGAGGTGGACTGGGTGGGTGGTCTATGATTTAATTTTCAAATAAGAACCATGATGCCCTTGATTTTAGGATTGGCATGATTTTCTTTGAACTTATAATCTTGTTAATCCCAAAAATCCGGTAAATCATGGTTTAAAACTCTGAAGTCACCGCTTCGCTGAAGACTTCATAGATTTTGAGTGGTTCGTAATTCAAAATTTTAAATTACAGAACCAACTTCAAAAACCTCTTCCCCTAACTCCTCAGCCTTCTTTTTTACCACATCAACTTCACTTTTAGATACCACAGCGATCAATCCAATTCCTAAATTGAAGGTGGCTTGCATATCGTCTTCGGGGACATTGCCGATTTCCTTGATCATTTTATAGACGGGTGGCCGTTCCCAGGCATCCCAGTTAACATCCAGTTTCATGCCTTCGGGGAGGATGCGTTTGGTATTCCCCACAATTCCTCCGCCGGTGATGTGGGAAAATCCATTTACTCCGGGTAGTTCTTTTAATTCGGTGATCAGTGATAAATAGGAACGGTGGACTTTTAACAATTCATCTCCAACCGTACTGCCCAATTCCTCTACGTAGTTTTCCACTTTGTATTTACTGAAGAGCACTTTTCGGGCTAAAGAATATCCGTTGGTGTGTAATCCTGAGCTTTTGAACCCCAGCAGTACATCTCCTTTTTTAATATCAGCGCCGTTGATGACTTTATCTTCATCCACAATTCCAACAATGGTTCCGGCGAGATCAAATTCACCGGCATCGTAAATATCCGGCATTTCGGCTGTTTCTCCTCCAATAAGGGCAACGCCATTTTCTTTACAGGCTTTGGCAAATCCTTTTACCACATCAACCCCTACATGCTGCTCCAGTTTTCCGGTGGAAAAATAATCCAGAAAGAACAATGGTTTGGCTCCACATACGGCAATGTCATTCACACAGTGATTTACGAGATCCTGTCCAACCGTATTATATTTTCCGGCTTTAAAAGCCACTATCAATTTGGTTCCGACTCCATCCACTGAGCTTATAAAAACCGGATTTTTATAGGAACCGAGATCTGGTTTAAAAAATCCTCCAAATCCTCCAATGTTGTGTAATACTTCCGGACCATGGGTATCCTTCACCACATCTTTTATGGATTCCACCATTTCTTCGCCGGCTTTGATATCTACACCTGAATCTTTGTACGTAAATTGTTTCTTATCTGACATTGATCATTGATTTGATTCTGCCGCGAAGGCTCTAAAACACTAAAGTTATTTTCGTTACTAAATTTTTATTATACCTGCATACAACACGTTATTAAAAATCACCCTATCAACTTTTAACTATCTTTCTGAGTAACCAATCGAATATGAGCTAAATGATGATTTGAATGCCAGGCGTAATGGGCTGCTGATTTTGCTAAACTGAAACTTCCGGATTCCGGGTTTATATAGGTTCTCTTCCACTGATCATCACCCAGGCTTTGGTAGATCCGTACCATTTTTTCATGGATATCTTCCAGCATTTGCAAGGTCAGTTCTAAAGGAATTTCGAACTGGGTCTCAATTTCAACCCAGGCATTTTGGTCATAGGGAAGAATGGTTGGATTATCTTCGGTTAAAGCGAACTTTAATCGTGTGAGAGCATTGATATGAGAGTCTAATAAATGAGTTATCACTTCTCTGACGGTCCACCCATCTTCCCGATAAGGAGTTAAGAGTATATCATCAGAGTAACCATAGATCTCGTTTCTGATACGTTCCGGAAGAAGGGCAATATCATCAATCCATTGTTCCAGGTCATCTGAAGAGTAGGTTTCTGAGAAAGAATATTTACCTATGGGATATTGCTTGTTCATTCACTTAATCAAATCAAAAATTATAAGAAATAAGAAAAGTGATAAGACTTTTTTTCACTTTATCACTCCTCACTGATGACACACAAATATAGAATGTTTAGAAGAGTGTTTTAAGAACTTTTTCTGTTTGTTTTCCACAGGTATTTATTATAAAAATTAGATTTATATAGTTTAATAGTAATAGTAGAGACTGTGGATAAGTGGATAACTTTTTTATCCAAAATAATCCCGTAAGTTTTTACTTAATGTGGATAGGTTTGTTAATAACTTAATCATAGAAATTAAGTATTTACAAGAGCATTATTTTATTTATGAACATCGCTATATATTTTACACATAAAATCACTGGAAACGTAATCCACACGAAAAGTTATTCTTTTTGAATGTTGATACAGCTGAGATTATGTTGAAACCTGTTCACAACTTTGGGGCATTTTAGTTATCCAACTTTTGTTAGTGAGTAATCCACATAGTAATCCACATACATACAGTTTATGAAAGCAGTTATTCAGCGCGTGAGTTCTTCTTCAGTAATGGTAGATAATGAGATAACCGGTGCCATTGAGCGCGGGCTTTTAGTTTTGTTAGGTATTCATAAAGATGACACAAATGAACGGCTGGAATGGATCTGCAACAAGATCGCTAAGCTTCGAATCTTTGAAGATGAAGAAGGTAAAATGAATAAATCAGTGAAGGATGTGGGCGGAGAAATTTTGGTGGTTTCTCAATTCACACTGTATGCCAATTCCGATAAAGGAACCCGGCCGAGTTTTATCGAAGCAGCTAAACCCGAAAAGGCCGAACCCATGTATGAGAATGCCATCAAGTGGTTTAAGGAAAATACAGATCTGAATATCCAAACCGGCCAGTTTGGAGCGATGATGAGTGTAAAGCTCGAAAACGACGGACCGGTAACTATTATATTAGAGAAGTGAGTTAGAAAGGAGAACCTTCGAGCGCCCGATAGGTCCTCGAAGCGTTCGGTCTAATAACGAGGTCGTTTGCTAAACGCCCATAGTACCTATCCGACGGTATGAGGTTTTAACTTTTTGCTTGAATAAAAGAATTTAAAATGTCAGTTATTTTCATTTTTATTGATGGTGTGGGATTGGGTGAAGATGAATCTTCAAATCCATTTTCTGAAAATCGTTATAAGTCGTTTGAGATCCTAACCAATGGATTTTTCAACGCTGATTCCAAACCGGTAGTCGAAAAAGAAAGGCTTTTCAAACCTATTGATGCCAACCTGGGTGTGGAAGGATTGCCCCAAAGCGGAACAGGTCAAACCGCACTTTTTACCGGACGGAATGCTGCCAGGGAAATAGGAAAGCATTTTGGTCCCTTTCCGCATTCCGGCATCAAGCCATTTTTAAAAAAAGAAAGTGTGTTCCATGTGGTTAAGGAAGCCGGAAAGAAACCATATTTTATGAATGCCTATCCACCGATCTTTTTTGAACATGCCAAAAAGAGAAACCGGTGGAGCTGCACTACCCTCATGACCAAGAGTGCCGGACTTAAATTGAACTCCACCAAAGAAGTTTTGAATGAATCTGCATTAACAGCTGAGATCGTCCAAAATGCCTGGCGCGAAAAATTAGGGATTGATATTCCAAAGATCACTCCAACAGATGCTGCCCAACGATTACTGAATGTAGTTCCTGATCACGATCTGATACTGTACGAATATTATCTCACCGACAAAGCCGGGCATAAACAAAAACACGAAAATGCTGAACGTGTGTTAAAACCATTGGATGAATTTCTGCTATACATCATAAAAAACAAAAGAAGCCGAGATACATTAGTCATAACCAGTGACCATGGCAACCTGGAAGACCTTTCAACCAAAACTCACACCCGAAATAAAGTGCCGCTGTTTGTATTAGGTGAATCGGTTCAGAATTTGGAAAAAGCTGAGAGCCTGACCGATGTTAAAGACGGGATAATTTCGTTTATTTAAGAAAGCTATTATTGGCAATGTATGATTATAGACCTTCTGAAAACAGTGTGTACTGAGTTGGAGCAAAAGGATATCGAATATATGCTATCCGGAAGCCTGGCAATGAATATTTATACCGTGCCAAGGATGACAAGAGATATTGATATCGTTATCAATATTAAAGTATCAGATATTGAAAAGTTCAAAGAGATCTTTAAAGAGGGATTTTACATTTATGAAGAAGGCCTTGAAGATGAAATAAAAAATAGAAGGATGTTTAATGTTATAGACAATGATTCAGGATTTAAGATCGACTTTATTGTAAGAAAGAATACGGAGTTCCATCGAAATGAATTTGAAAGACGAGAAAGGAAGTCTGCTTTTGGATTTAATCCTTGGGTTGTATCAGTTGAAGACTTAATTATTTCTAAATTAAAATGGATACAGAACTTGAAAAGTGATACTCAAATTTCCGATATAGAAAATTTATTATCAGTTCCTGAAATTGATCAGAAATACATAAAAAAATGGTGCAAAAAATTAAGACTAAATACTTATGAACTGATATGAAAGACACTCCGCAAGACATATTGGATATTCAAAGGGAAATCATTCACTCTAAAACGGATGAAGAGAGATCATTGATGGGTGCTGAAATGGTGGATTCCGTTTATGAAATGATTAGAAGCAGAATAAAAGAAGAAGGGCCGGAATTATCGGAAAAAGAAGTGACTGCAAAGGTATTTTTAAGATACTATCAAAAGGAATTTTCTAATAAACAAAAAGAACAAATTGCAGCCTTTTTAATAAATACCAAGTAAAATCAGGTTTTTATTAAACTTAGATATGAAGAAGAAAATGATCTGCCTTATTTTAGGGATTTGTTTCACGGGAAGGGGCGGAAGTTTCAGCGCTTATTTCCAGGAGAAATGACTTTCCGGGTAACTTTTCTCACGTTGCACTTATCTATGTGGAAGAAGAAATCAATGAGCCATACCTGATCGAGGCTCATATTAAACGCGGTGTGGCAATAGTGACGGCAGAGGAATATATAAATGACCGGAAGCTAAGGTTTATGGTTCTTCGTATAAGAAATGATCTTCCTGAAATAAAGGAGGATCCACTGCTTCCTCATAACGCTGCGAAGTTTATGTTTGAGGAGACACAAAAACGACACATCCCTTACGATTTTAAAATGACTTTTTTTGAACCCGAAGCAATGTTTTGCTCAGAAGTGGGTTCCTATGCGTATAAAGAATATGGCATTCAGCTTTGGCAATCAGAATCCACAATATCTTCATATGGAGTTGTGACATTGTTAAACACTTTTGGTGTTGAAAACTTCGTCACTCAAATGCCCTCCGACCTGGAGTACGATCCACAATTAGCTGTGGTAGCTGAGTGGAGATATATAAAAGCACTTTTTGAAGACCACCTTTATAATGTTGTGATTGATGCGATACTGGTATGTGCCAAAAATGGAGAAGAAATAGACCATAACGAATGGCTTCTATCAACGGTTAGATTGGAAAAAGGATATAGCTATTTAATGAATTTAATTGGAAGAACAGACCCGGTTCCAGAAGGAATGAGTGCAATGCAGGCGGCAAAAAGCGAAGCATTTATAAGTAGGCATGAAGTATTGAAAGAAAAAGTAAGCACAAAAGCGGCTGAATTTTTAAAAATGAAGAATTACACTCCTCCATACTGGGAATTGGTAAGAATGGCTGAAGAAACAACAGGATGCAAATAAATATGAAAAAGAAAGTTCATTTAGTGCTCGGAAGCGGCGGTGCCAGGGGGATTGCCCATATTGCCATAATTGAGGCACTTGAAAAAGCGGGATACGAGATTATAGAAGTGATCGGCTGTTCGATGGGGGCAGTAGTCGGAGGAATTTATGCCGCGGGGCATCTGCCTGAATACAAAGAATGGATAACAGGCCTGTCCCGAAAAGGGGTGTTCGACCTGTTGGACTTTACCTTTACTAAACAGGGCTTTGTGAAAGGAGAAAAATTATTCGCCAGGCATGTAGAGGTAACGGGAAATGAAAATATTGAGGAATTTGAGATTCCGTTCACCGCAGTAGCAACCGATATGCGCCATCATGAAGAAGTACATTTTAAATCCGGAGATCTTTACAAGGCATTAAGAGCTTCGGTTTCCATTCCGGGGTTTTTTGTGCCCGTCGTGGAAGATGGAAGGGTGCTGGTTGATGGAGGGGTTCTTAACCCCCTGCCAATAAATCTGGTAGAAAAAGAAGAAGAAGCAATTATTGTAGCGGTTAATTTAAACGGGAAGCCCAATTCTAAATACGATAAAAAGCCTGAACCCGACAAGCTGGAGGAAATGCAAAAATGGTTCGATAAAATCCTTCCGGATTCCATGAAATCAAGCAGAAAAAAGAAAGCCAAATCTGAGCTTCCGGCTGATGAAGATTCATTTTCCTTGATAGATTTGATGGACAGCAGCTTTAGCTTTACCCAAGATCGGCTCACCGAGCTTATGATAGAGCTGTATAAACCCGATCATGTTATTGAAATTCCTCGAAATACCTGTGGAGTTTTTGATTTTGATCAGGGAAATCGTGTATACGATATTGGCAGGGAAGCATTTAACAAAGTTTTTGGTTAATGGTTATTAGTTCTTGATATACACTAGCCCAAGCCTCCGCTTGTGCGGTGTTGAATTAGGAATATTACTTGGTCAATAAATTCCCGGAGGGATGACCCAAAAATTGTTTTTGTTGAAATAGATGTCCAAGTGGATATATTTATATATCAATTAGAAATTAGGTTAACCAAATAACCATTACACCAATAACGACTAACGAATAACTAAACACGCCATGAACAGAGCAGAATTTACCAATCACATAAAAAACTTCAATGATTACTGGGATGTGGTCGTAATTGGCGGCGGGGCTACTGGCTTAGGTGTTGGTGTGGATGCGGCCTCCCGTGGTTATAAAACACTGCTTTTAGAAATGCATGATTTCTCGAAAGGAACCTCCAGCCGAAGTACAAAACTGGTACACGGCGGAGTGCGGTATTTACAGCAAGGGGATGTTTCCCTGGTGATCGAAGCCCTGCACGAACGGGGGCTGCTGATTCAAAATGCACCTCATTTGGTGAGTCACCAGTCCTTTATTGTTCCAAGCTATGAATGGTGGAACGGTCCGTTTTATGGAGTGGGAATGAAAGTGTACGATGCCCTCGCCGGAAAATTGGGCATCAATAAATCGAAAAACCTTTCTAAAGAAAAAACACTGGAAAAAATCCCAACTCTGGAACCAGAAGGTTTGCGGGGCGGGGTAATCTATTATGATGGGCAATTTGATGATTCTCGTCTTTCCATCAACCTGGCGCAAACCATGTATGATCAGGGTGGATACCCCATGAACTATATGAAGGTGATGGGACTTGAGAAAAATGGGCAGGACCTTATTGAAGGAGTGAAAGTCCGGGATATGCTGAATGGTGATGATTATCAGGTAAACGCCCGCGTAGTGATAAATGCCACGGGAATTTTCTCGGATGATATCCTGGAAATGGATGAAGAGGGTCATAAAAAGATCATCCAATATGCACAGGGAATTCACCTGGTGCTGGACAAAGAATTTCTGCCCGGCGATTCGGCTATAATGGTACCCCATACGGAAGATGGGCGCGTTCTTTTTGCAGTACCTTGGCACGATAAAGTGATTATCGGAACTACGGATACGCCCGTTGATAAAGCGACCTTGGAACCGGTTGCACAGGAAGAAGAGATCGAATTTGTGTTGCGGCACGCTGCCCAATATCTCACTAAAGATCCTTCCCGAAAAGATGTGAAAAGCGTATTTGCAGGAATACGCCCGCTGGTAAAACCACCTGAAGCTAAAGACACCTCCGAGATCTCCCGAAGCCATCACATTCAGGTTTCTGAATCAGGACTGGTTACCATTGCCGGAGGAAAATGGACTACCTACCGGAAGATGGCTGAGGATACGGTAGATCAGGCGGCAATGGTAGCCGGATTGGATGTAAAGGAAACCCCCACCAAAGAACTCCGCATTCATGGATGGCTTAAAAATGTGGATCGTAAAGACCATTTATATGTGTACGGTTCAGATAAAGTGGCGTTAAATAAACTGATCGAAGAGGAACCAAAGCTCGGCGAAAAACTGCACCCGGATCTCCCCTATCTGAAAGCAGAAGTAGTTTGGGCTGTCCGAAATGAAATGGCGCAGACCATTGAAGACATACTTTCGCGCAGAACCCGCGCCCTGCTGCTTGATGCCAAGGCCAGTGTGGAAATGGCTCCCGAAGTTGGCCGGTTGCTCGCCAAAGAATTTGGCAAAGACGAGGCCTGGGTGGAACAGGAAGTGAAGGAGTATAAGCAGGTAGCTAAGAATTATATACCGGAGTAACCGGAGGCGAATATCCAATAACCAACATCCAACATGGAATGATCAAGTAAAGACCACTTGGGCGGTGGATATTCCCTGATGGATATTGAATATTCTTTTCTTCCTTGTTGCGTCGTCCTGATTTTGGTTGACTCATTATAGTACTTTTTTCTTGTAATAATTTTTCCATTTTCTTTGTAATGGTCCTGTTTTTGAGTGCGCCTGCTCAGGAGTTAATCTCTCAATACTACTGTGGGGACGAAGCTGGTTATAGAACTCGATATTTACCGGTATTTCTTTCATTGCCTGAGCCTTATTATAATAACCTTCTTTGTAGTTCTCCATAAACTCATCTTTGAGCGTTAGGTTAATGCGTTCGGCTATTGGATTCTCCAGAGGATCACTGTTTTGTGTCATGCTTGGTTGAATTTTATGAATTGAGAGTACCTCAACGTAATCTCCACAACAATACTGAACACCGCGATCCGAGTGATGGATCAGTCCCTCCAATGCTCTTGTACTCTGATCGATAGCCATCTGCAGGGCTGCAATAGCCCAGCTGGCTTCCAGCGTCTGGCCAATGGCATATCCCACCACCTTTCTGGAATACATATCTGTAATTAAAAACAGATACAAAAAACACTGCTCCTGCTGACACCAAAAGAAAGTAATATCACTAACCCATATTTGGTTGGGCTCCTCAGGAAACATGTCTTCAATTAAATTGGAAAATCGATGATAGTGATGGTAACTGTCGGTGGTTGCGCACGCCTGCTTTTGCGGCGAACAAGTAGACCATGTGCTCTCAACAGCCGAAAGAATTTGTCCCGGCCTATGCAGATCCCATGCAGGGCAAACTCCCCCTGCAAACTGGCAAAAAGGTTACGACCGCTATCTTTTTTCCAAATCACCCGTTTCCGGCGAATCAACTCCACAATTAAATACTCCTCAAAAGCCTTGGTTTCCACGCGGGCAATCGATGTATAATAGGCTTGTTTACTGTAGCCAAACACCCGGCAAGCATCCTGCACGCAGAAGGCTTTCCCTAGCTGTTGTTTGCATCGGGCGATTGCTTGGCTCCAAACTTTTTCCGGATATCGATTCCAAGTTCCTCTTCGGCTACCTCAACTACTTTTTGCCACAAATCGGCTCGCAACCGCTCGGCCTTCAGCTCTTGCTTCAAACGGGCGATCTCCGCAGCCTGCTTACTCTGTTTTCTTGTTTTTGCCAATTGACTGTGATCCTCAAAGACATGGCCTCCGCTTCGGTAATCTTTTACGCCGCTGAAGGCCTGCATCCAGTATAGAACGGTGCAGTTTCCTTTAATGGAATAGGCCCGACGGGCCTCCTCTTTGCTTAGGCTCCCCGAAAGCACATCCTGTACTACTTTCCACTTAAATGCTTCACTATAAATACCATTTTTTGCTGACATGTTGTTATCCTGTTTTCCGTTGACGTTTTATATGCAAATTCGTCAACCTATTTCAGGACGACACATGTTGCTACCAACGCCCCTATCTTCCCGAAAGCTTTCGGGACAGAGCTAAATCCTGTCTCTCTCCAAAGAGAGACAGGCTCTTTTTGGCTTAAACAATTTAAACCTGCTTATAATACATATAGATATGCTCCGAAGCCTGTGCCCCTTTGGAGGGACAGCATGTGCAGCTCGCTGCGTCTTGTGGGGAGGAGCGTCACTCAATTTCTATAACGAAAAGATAAATTCATTTCTTTCTTATCTTTGGTTCAAAACCCATTTCACAAAATCTACATGACTACTGACGAATCCATTCGCGCCCGCAAAACCCTGAAGCTCAGGGGAGATCCTGAAAGTCCGCTTCCAGTGACAAAGGGTGAAAAATTCAAACAGACCCTAAAAGAACTCATCGAGCTGGCAGGGAAGGCTCCCTTTCATTATGAAAGCAGTGAAGATCAAAGAAAAGGTGCATTAAAAGGAATAGAACCCTGGCGCTTTCATGTACTGGATGGGAAAAATTGCCGTTCGTTTCTTGGATCTTTGAATCAGGAGATACCGATGAAGGCCCCGGAAGGCATCCGGCAAATGCTGGCTGCTGCGGATGCGTTGATACTGGCTACGTGGCTGCCGGAACGAAGTCAAAAGTTGTCCCGCAGATTTCATCCTAACCTGAAAAATATGGAGCATATTGCGGCTACCGGCGCAGCAATAGAAAACCTCTTGCTTGCGGCAACTTCAAGAAGGATCAATGCTTACTGGTCATCGGGTGGGATCATCCGAAAATCAAAAACGCTGGAATTTCTGGGCATTCCCAAACACGAGATCTTGCTCGGGGCGGTTTTTCTGTTTCCTAATGAATATGCGGACCAAGTAGAAACCAAAACCGGAAAGAATGCAGACAATAGAGGCGAAATCGGGGACTTCATGCAGTGGATAGAGGTAGCTTAGAATATCCAACACGGAATATTGGATATTCTAAGCTACTTCTTCATTAAAGCCAGCAGGTCATCGATCTCATCCTGATCAATCAGTACCGACTCCAGCCCCAATACCTTTTTCATGCGGAAATTCCGCTCCGGCCCCAGCGTGTAGAACATGCGGAGCAGCTCTAGCTCGTTATCAAAGTAATGCTCTGTGAAACGGTCTTTGAATTTAATGGACAGGATATGCTCTTCCAGTTCATCCGCCAGCAGGCTTGATGACCCTTTCAGAAACTGATCTACCAGCACACCCGTTTGAGTATCCAGCTGCAGCTGAAATTTTTGCGGAGTGATGCGGTTCAGTAACTGATTTGGCAAATAGGTCGCGCTTCGGATGGGCCGGTTGAAAACATAGAGCAGCTTTAGCAAAGCCCCCAATCCCTTGCGGGTTTTAAGGTGGCCTTTGAAACAGCCGTACACATTCGGATAGTCATCCAACACCCGCATGGAAAGCCTGAATTCCCACTGGCTGCCCCGTCGCGCAGTGGAGATGTAATAGTAGGTCTCCGGCTTTTTGTTGGCGTGATTGAAAGGCGGCCGAAGCGAGCGGATCAACAGGTTTTCCAGTAAAATGGCATCCGTTTCCGAATTACAGACCTCAAAGGAAATACGTTCCAAGTGGGCGATCATGCGCTGAATTTTCCTGGACCTGGAATACCGGTATGATGTGACCCGCTGCTGAAGATCTTTGGCCTTACCCACATACATCACCTGATCGTGACGATCGTACATGGTGTACACGCCGGGATCATGCGGGGGAAGTTCCTCCCCCATGGCATTGTTCACCCGCTCCTTTTGGGTAACGGCGGCAGGTTCAAAGAGGTCTAAAGTCACGCAGAAATATTTTTGGAATGATTGCTGACAACGAAGCTAAAATAGGGGAAAGACGTATTCAATATCCAACCATATTATACGTATTTCACGAACTTGAAATCCGTATAACATTGAAAAAACAGGGGTTTACTTTGATTTTATAGGGATTTGAAATATTATCCAACGAATTAGTGCGGATTAGCAAATCCGCTCAATACTATGTTATGTGGCTTAGTTCTAAATATCCAAATCTTCGATCGGACTCTTTACATCTTTCATAGTACGCGAACTTACATGGGTATAAATTTGAGTGGTCGAAATATGTTTATGCCCCAGAAGCTCCTGAATAAATCGTGTATCCGTCCCATTGTCCAGTAAATGAGTAGCAAAGCTATGGCGTAATGTATGCGGAGTGGCTTTCTTGGTGATACCGCATTGCTTTTTGTGTCGCCTCATTAGCGCCTGTATAGAAGAAGATGAATATTGACCGCCACCTTGCCCTTCAAAAAGATACTCATTGGGTTGGTACTCTCTTACATATTCTCGTAAAAGCTGTAATACTTTTTTTGACAAAATTGAATACCGATCTTTCTGCCCTTTGCCATTCTCTATGCGAATTTGCATTCGATCAGAATCAATATCTCTTAACTTTAAATTCAAGATCTCCCCGACCCGTAAGCCCGCGGAATAACAAAGCATAAAAATAGCTTTGTGTTTCAGGTTGGTAAAGGAATTCAAAAACCGTTGCACCTCTTCCACCGACAAAACTACTGGAATACGACTTGGTTTTTTCATTTTAATGGTAAAATCAAAATCAATTTCTTCTTGCAAAACTTCTTCATACAAAAACTTAACCGAAGCCAGCAGTTGTTTCATCATGGAATAACTGTATTCCAATTCCTTTTTGCAGTAATGAAAAAACGTTTCTAAAACATTAGGTGAGACTTCTTTGATTTCGTGAACACTTAAATAGTTTAGAAAAATATGCAATCCGTGAAGGTAAGAACGTAGAGTGCTATCACTATAATTCTTTAGGGTAAGGCGATGTTCGTACTTTGATAATAATTTCGATTTATTCATATTACTCTCGTTATTTAATTAATAACATGAATAAAACTTGTGTACGAAGCAAGGATAACATGAATAGCATTGGTGTTATGCCAATGTTGGAGAAGAATTCGCTCCGCTCTTCTTCTCCAACGGTTCCGTGCTAAGTTCAAAGTTGCGTAGCAACTCATCCCAACCCTAACTAAATTCAATGGGTATACCACTGAACTTAGCACGGAACCGTTAAATACCCATCATTAAATAAGTGTCGCCATATAACCACGGCATCAAGCGGACGCAACTCGCACTAACCTTGCTTGGTTTGAAGATTTAAGCTACTATTTAATTCATCAATAACTCGGGGAGCGCATTGCGCCGCTTATCCCGAAGGTCGTTATACTTACTTCATAAAAACACTCCTGCCAACGTAATGAAAAACCGGATTCCTGAAATACTCCTTCTTTTACTGCTATTGCCACAACTGATCCTTGCCCAGTCATCACAGGAGACCATCGTTGGAAATAAACACACTATCCATTCCGATATTCTTAATGAGACACGTGAATACTGGGTGGGGCTCCCGGATTCGTATGATCACGTAACCGTACAGAATAAAAGGTACCCGCTGCTGCTGGTTCTCGACGGGCCTTCTCATTTTCGGTATATAACGGGCATGCTCAGCTCAATGAGTGCAATGCGCTACGGAACCCGGCGTATACCCGAGATGATCGTTGTGGGCCTCGCAAGTACGAATTGTGAGAGAGACTTCACACCTGATAAGATCGTTACCAAAAGAAAAAATGATACCGGTGGTGCGGACCAATTCTTAGATTTTGTTGAGGACGAATTACTGCCTGAGCTTCAGGAAAAATATCAGCTTTCTGAATACAGTATCCTGTTCGGACATTCGCTGGGCGGATTGTTTGCAGTTCACACCTACCTGCAGGAAGAATCGAATTTTGATGCTTTACTTGCCATTGATCCCAGTTTCGGAACCTGGGATGCGGAGAAAATAGACGCAAAGATAGAGGCGATGTCCGACAGGTCCTTCGACCGATATCTGTATATTGCAACGGCAAACTGGGGAACCCGGAATTTAGGTAACCGGGATCGGCATGTTCGCTTCTTCGAGGCCCTGCGAAAACGAAACGGCTCGGATCTGTTTCGGGCACGGCTTGAGTATTTTGAGAACGAGAATTAGACCATTAGACTTTATACCCTCATTCCAAATGACCCTTGGTAGTTGTTCAATCGGTTAATAACAGGTCAAACTGTATATAACCTTATTTAATAAGCGTAACGCCGCCCGAAAGATGATCAATAATATAATTACTGATTCCCCCAGGGCCGTCTTCATTGATGTCCCATTTAAAATCTGCCCCGCCGATGAACAGGTGATCGGCCTTTAATTTCTTCATTTGCTCAACAATAATCTTACCCGGATTTCCGGTTTCAACCATAGTTTCAAGCGGACCTTCTTTGCCGGCGATATCTTCGAAAGTATATTTGGCCAATTCTATGATGCCCTTTGCCTCGTTAAGTGCTTCATCATCAACGGCTATTACCAAAATATATACTTCAGGATCCACACGCAGATCCCGAAATAATTCAGCCGCATATTTTACAGCCGCACTGGCATATTTTGTCCCGTTAGTAGCAATAACCCATTTTTTTGTATTTCCCATGATTGTAATTTTGAATTATAACGGTTGCAATTTTTTGAACATGCAGGAAGTAAGAATTTACAATACGGAGCGACTAATAGTAGCGGCCATCAATATTTTAACAGATTGATCTTTATGTTCAGCAGGGAAAAATTCAAATCCTCTTATAGTTTTACTAATCACAAGTAAACATTTTTCTTCAAGTTGTGTAATAGGATGAACCAACTCCACCTGCCCTTCTTCGCTTATTACATACTGAACGATAGCTTTTTCAGGCCCCGTATTGCATTCATCAGATCTGTAAGTTTCATTTACTGCCCGCTGGAAGTCCGGGCTTCCATTTAGAGGATAGGCCACATAATCTGGCGCAACATAAACCTTTTTCTCATACCCAAAGTCAGAGGCCTCTGCCCAGGTTTGTCCACGTTCAACTCCCGGAGGTAAAGGCCCGGAAGACATACGTGTTGGTTCGCAGGAGATCAACAAAACAGCAAATATCAGCAAATAATAGCGCATGAAATTGAATATTGATTTAAATGAATCAGTTCGGCTAAAATATCTTTGTTAACATCTGAAAGCAACGAATAACATTCCTATCTTTGCGATGCTTGGAACACATGAATAACATACCCGAATTACACCAAAAAGTCTTCAAAATAATCAGCGAGGCGGCCAGGGAACTGGGCTGTCCTGTATATGTGGTAGGCGGTTATGTACGTGACTACTACCTGGGCCGGCTGGAAGAAGGAGTGATGGATCTCGACTTCGTTACAGTTGGCTCTGGAATTGCCCTTGCCAGGAAGGTGGCAGAGAATATCGAAGGGTCTTCGCTCGCTGTTTATCAACAGTTCGGAACCGCACAGGTAAAGGCCGGTGAGCTGGAACTGGAATTTGTGGGAGCCCGCAAGGAAAGCTATCGGAAGAACTCCCGCAAGCCGCTTGTTGAAGACGGTACGCTGGAAGATGACCAGCTTCGTAGAGACCTCACCATAAACGCACTTTCATGGTCGCTGAATAAAGAAAATTATGGGGAATTGATTGACCCGTTCGAGGGAATGGAAGACCTGAATAATAAGATCGTCAAAACCCCGATAGACCCGCATAAAACCTTTGATGACGATCCCCTTCGCATGATGAGGGCCATTCGATTTGCTTCTCAGCTTGATTTCCGTATTGAGGAAAAAACTTTTGAAGCCATTACCAAGATGGCTGAGCGTATCAGCATTATCTCCAAAGAGCGCATCATTGTTGAGCTAAATAAAATTATACTTAGCGACCATCCCTCCCTTGGATTTACCATGCTTTTTAAAACGGGACTCTTAAAAGAGTTTTTCCCCGAAATGCACGATCTTCATGGGGTGAAGGAGATCAACGGGGTTCGCCATAAAGACAATTTCTGGCATACCTTGAAAGTATTGGATAATGTGATCGAATTGGGAGCTGATCTGTGGTTGCGCTGGGCGGCCATCATGCACGATATTGCAAAACCGCCAACGCAGCGCTTTCATGAAAAAGCCGGCTGGACCTTTCACGGTCACGATGCCCTGGGAGCTAAATGGACCAAGCGGATCTTCCGCCGTCTCGGCCTTCCCCTGGATGAACGGATGCGCTATGTGAGAAAATTAGTACGGCTGCACCTCCGTCCCATCGCTCTGGTTTCGGATGAAGTTTCAGATTCCGCTATTCGCAGGTTAATTTATGAAGCGGGTGATGACATTGACGACCTGATGAAGCTATGCCGTGCCGATATCACCACAAAGAATGACTATAAGCTTGAGAAATATCAGAAGAACTTTGATTATGTGGAACAGCGCATCAAAGAAGTGGAAGAAAAAGATCGCCTCAGGAAATGGAAAAATCCGCTTTCCGGGGAAGAGATCATGGAGGCGCTCAACATAAAGCCAAGTAAAACAGTTGGAGAAGTAAAGGATGCAGTGAAAGAAGCGATCCTGAACGGTGAAATTCCGAACGAACACGATGCGGCATTTAATTATATGATGGAACACAAAAAAGACTTTTTAAACAATGGCTGATCTCTGGATCTCAAATTCCTATGCAAAAATTAACCTTGGGCTGAATGTGCTCGAAAAGCTCGACAGTGGATATCATGCTATCGAATCCGGTTTTTGCTTTATCGAATGGAATGATCGGTTTGAGGTAAAACCGGGCCGCATGCATCTGGAAATGAGTGATCCGAAAATCCCGGTGGATGAGACTAATCTTATTGTAAAAGCCATTCGGTTGCTTCAGCAAGATGCCGGATTAAAAGACGAGTATAATATTAAGGTGGAGAAGAACATCCCTTCCGGGGCAGGTTTAGGCGGAGGGAGCAGCAATGCTGCAACTACCCTGAGAATGATGAATAAGATTGCCAACCTGGGGTTGACGCAGAATGACCTGATCGAGTTTGGAAAGAAACTTGGAGCCGATGTCCCCTTTTTCATTAAAGGGGAACCGGGTTTTGCAACCGGACTTGGACACGAGATTGAGGAGCTTGATATTCAACCGGATGCATGGATCGTAACGGTCTATCCAAATATTGAAAGCAGCACGGCGGAAGCCTATCAAATATGTGAATCAAATCCTGAGCCGGAGTTTTCCCTTAAAAACGTATTGCTGGAAGAGGAGCCGGAAGAGTGGCGGTACCTCCTCATAAATGAGCTGGAAAAGGTTGTTTTTCCGCGGCTTCATTTAGTAGGAAACCTGAAAGATCAGCTTTACGAATTTGGCGCGGAATATGCCAGTATGAGTGGAAGCGGTTCCAGTGTTTTTGGCATTTTTGTGCAGGATTTTGTTGCTATTAACGCGTATGAGTCGTTTCATAAACTCGGATTTCCTGCGAACCTAACCAGGCCAAAATTTGAGCCAGATCAGGGAATTTATTTAAAGGATGATTGAAGATTGAGAGTTGATAGAGTGACAGTTGATGTTGCCCGTAATTTGATAAGGGGAATATCACCCTATCAACTTTCAACTATCATTCCCTCCTAAAAGACTATATAGATCAGAGAAAAGAATTATGAATAAGAAAAAATCAACGAATGTGAATATCCGCTCCGGAATGGACAAAGAGTCACTTCGCGAAGACATTAAATTGCATTTACGTCACACCCTGGCAAAAGATGAATATTCAACCACAAGCTGGGATAAATATCAGAGCGTGGCACTAACCATCATGGACCGGCTCAACGACCGGTTGCTAAAAACACAGCAGCATTATTATAAGACCGATGCCAAGCGGGTGTACTATCTATCAATGGAATACCTGATCGGGCGTTTGCTGGATAACATGCTGGTGAACCTCAATGTTCGTGACTTGGTTGCCGAGGCACTTGATGATCTGGATCTTTCCTATGAAAATATCCGGGATCAGGAGTGGGATGCCGGACTTGGAAACGGAGGACTTGGAAGACTTGCAGCTTGTTTTTTGGATTCAATGGCAACGCTGGGAATTCCCGCGATAGGACATGGAATTCGATATGATTACGGAATTTTCTATCAAAAAATTCAAGACGGTTTTCAGATAGAGCGCCCCGATCTATGGCTTAAATACGGCAATCCATGGGATATCGTTCGGCCTAAAGTTCAGTACTCCGTAGAGTTTTATGGGAATCAGGCGGCGGTAAACGGAAGTAACGGAGACGCCCGCTATGCGTGGGAAAATACGCATCGCGTGAAAGCAGTTGCTTACGACACGCCCATCCCCGGATATGACAACGGAATCGTCAATTATCTTCGTTTATGGAAAGCGGAATCGTCTTCATCCATTGACCTGAAGAGCTTCAATCAGGGGCAATACATTGATGCCGTCAAGGAGAATCAGCTCGAGCAGAATATTTCCCGCGTGCTATATCCGAATGATAAAGTTTTTGTAGGGCAGGAATTGAGATTGAAGCAGGAGTATTTCCTTGTGTCAGCCTCCATGCAGGATATCATCCGGCGCTTTAAAAAGCAGTATTCTGATTTCACCAAATTCCCCGAAAAAGTATCTATTCAATGCAACGATACCCATCCAAATTTGGCAATTCCGGAATTGATGCGTTACCTCTTGGATGAGGAACACATGGATTGGGATAAAGCCTGGGATATCACGGTAGATACCATGGCTTATACCAATCACACCTTATTGCCGGAAGCATTGGAAAAATGGCCGGTTTCGCTGTTGAGGAATTTGTTGCCACGGCACCTAAATATTATTTATGAAATTAACCGGCGCTTCCTGGATGATGTGAAGGTAAAGTTAGGGAATGATAAAAATCGTCAGAGTCGAATGAGCATTATAAGTGATGATGAACATCCGGTGGTTCACATGGCACATCTGGGAATTGTTGGAGCGAGAAAAGTGAACGGGGTGGCAGCTATGCACTCACGTTTGCTGAAGAACTCTATGTTCAAAGATTTCGATAAGATGTATCCCGATAAATTCACCAATAAGACGAATGGAATTACTCCACGCCGCTGGCTGAAACAATCTAATCAGGAGTTAGCAGATCTGATCTCTGATAAAATTGGGGATGATTGGATCACCGACCTGGATAAGTTGAAGAAGCTCAATAAGTTTGCGGACGACAAAAAATTCCGCGATGAGTTTGCTGATATCAAGCTTGAGAATAAAAAACAGCTGGCAAAATACATCAAAGAGCATAACGACCTGGATGTAGATCCTAACTCCATGTTCGATATTCAAATCAAAAGAATTCACGAGTACAAACGTCAGCTTATGGCGGCGCTGCATGTTATTACTCTGTATAACCGACTCAAAGAAAACCCCGACCGGGATATGTCACCACGGACGGTGATCTTTGCAGGAAAAGCGGCCCCTGGTTATACTATGGCCAAACTTCACATTAAGCTGATCAACAGTATTGCGGAAGTAGTGAATAACGACCCGGAAGTGAATAAAAAGCTGAAGTGTGTATTCCTTCAGAATTACAGCGTTACCCTTGCTGAAAAACTGATCCCTGCAGCAAATCTTTCCGAACAAATTTCAACGGCCGGCATGGAAGCATCTGGAACCGGAAACATGAAATTTGCCCTGAACGGAGCGCTTACTATCGGGACACTCGATGGGGCAAACGTGGAGATCAAAGAAGAAGTAGGCGATGAAAATATATTCATCTTTGGACTGGAGGAAGAGGAGATCGATCAGCTTCGCAGAGAGGGGTATAATCCCTGGGATTATTACAATGCCAATAAAGAACTGAAAGAAGCGCTTGATCAAATTCGCGAAGGCTACTTTAGCAACGGAGACAAAGAACTGTTTGAACCCATCATCAATGCGCTGCTTCATGAAGGCGATTACTTTATGGTTCTTGCCGATTACGAAGCCTACGTAAATAAACAGGATGAAGTATCGGAAGCTTTTAAAGATCAGGATGAGTGGAACCGTAAGGCGATCTTAAATACCGCTAACATCGGCAAGTTCTCCAGCGACCGTACCATCAACGACTACAATGATGAGATCTGGAAAGCTCCAAAGACAAGTTTGAAGTAAAGGCACTTGGCTCCAACGCAAAGCGGGTAGAATCAGACGCGTGTAGTTCTGTCATAGAAACATACACTGGTTCCGCACGTTTTGTGTTGGAGCCAATTATGGAAAGATTAGTGTTGAGTCATGTATGAAATGCCGGCAAGAGGTTGCAACCCCTTGTCGTTTACACCCTGCCTTCACCAGCCTGCTCACAATATGTACCTATCCCTATTAGGAGTGGGGAAACAGGTAACCACCAACTGCCATTCTACACGGCAACTGAACATGGACTTGACACTAATTGATCACACCGGTTAATTTATTTTGACTGGTTTCATATTGAGAGGTCAGCCATTGGTTGGCCTCTTTTTTATTGGTAACCGTATTACCGCTCAGTTGCTTAATGAAATTCAAAGCCTCTTCATCAATAGAAACAGCTTTTGGTTGAAAAATGCGGCATCCCGAAAAACCAATGAGACGAAAAGTAATAGAAAGAAGGTATATCTCATGACAGGAGTATTTGTTTTTATTATGCTTAGATTTATGTAATTTTCTAAAAAGTTTCCGTTAGAATTATTAATCGGAAAAGCTTAATGATTTATTAAAGTAATCCATTACATTTGGGGCTATGAGCCAATTACCTATAACTAACACACAATTAGATTCTCTTTCCGCAGATAGTGCAGGTTCTATCATTTCTGCAGATTCTGCATTTCAGATACCAAATCCATCCGACTATACCATTTCTGATACTTTTCAGTACATCTGGGATCTGTTACAGGTACAACTTTTCAGTATTCAGAATAACCCGGTTACTTTTTTGAAGCTGATCAGCTTTATCATTCTGTTGATTGGATTTTCGTTTTTAGCTTCTTTTATAAAACGCGTGCTTAATAACCGAATTCTGCCTCGATTTGTAAATGACAGCGGGCTACGTTACACGCTCTCGCGAATGTCGCAATACATTATTGTTGTAATAGGCGTATTTATTTCTTTTCAGTTCCTGGGAATCAATATGACCGGGCTGGCGGTTATTTTTGGTTTCCTTTCTGTTGGTATCGGTTTTGGTCTTCAGAATGTAACATCCAATTTTATCTCCGGTTTGATCGTGCTTTTTGAACGCCCCATAAGTGTGGGAGATCGTGTTTCAGTGAGTGACATTGAAGGAGATATTGAGGAGATCAACATAAGATCTACCACAGTTAAAACCTTGGATAACATCTCGATCATTGTACCTAATTCGGAATTTGTTTCCAGGAATGTGATCAACTTCTCTCATGGAGATACCACGTACAGGTTAAGTATAGACGTTGGAGTTTCATATTCTTCAGATCTGGATAAAGTATTGAAGGCCTTAAATGAAGTGGCTGAAGAGAGCAAAGACGTGCTAAAAAATCCTAAGCATGATGTTCACCTCAGGTCGTTTGGCGACTCTTCTTGGGATATGAAATTACTGGTATGGGTACCGGATGTGAAAAAGCGATATCAGGTTCAGAATGAATTGAATCAGGCTATAGTCAGAAAATTTGCTGAATTTGAGATCGAGATTCCCTTCCCGCAAAGAGATCTTCATGTCCGTTCCGGTTTAGATATAGGAGAAAGAGAGGCAAAACACGGATCTGAGGATTCAGATACAAGTGAAAAATGACGGGATCAGGGAAAGCTCAATTCAAGCTTGAGATGCACACCGTCTCAATACATAAAGAGAAAGGAGAAGCTGCCTGAATCAGGATTTACTGTAGGTTGAAAATGAGCTTTAAGCCTACTATCTATCAGTTATTCAAAAAAGATATTCCCACGTTTTAGTCGAATAGGGTCATCTAATTTTTTAATAAATAAGGGGGCAGATAGTTTTGCAGGAGGCTCCTCCCCACCTGCAATAAGCTGAATTGCTTTTGCAAGCATAACATCGGTAGTGTCCCCTACCGCTTTAAGTTCAAGGATGTTTTCTTCAATGGCATGGTCGGGTGCCAGTCCATCTCTAAAATCGGAAAAGCCAGCAGCGTTGGAATACTTAAGGGTCACCGGTACAACGGCATAGTTGTTTGGAGGATTGGCATTCTCTCCCGTCAATACATAGGAACCATAAAATTTACCAAAAGTAGGAGTTCCGATGGAGATCACATCCATATACGGGGTTAACCCGTTGATCAATAATTCACTGGCAGAAGCAGACGAGGATGTGGTCAAAAAGTACACCCGGTCTAAATTCAAATTATTGGGATCATCAGAAAATCGAGCAACCAGGTTAGGTGAGTCCAAACCCTCATTTTGTATGTAATAGTTTTCGAGATTTTCATTGTATTCATACCGTACGAATACTTCTTCATTTGAAGTTACGGATGGTGGGGCCAAGGCATTCGCAAAATTCGTAGCAGCTGTGATTCTTCCACCCGGATTATATCGAAGGTCTATAACAAGCTCATTTACCCCTGCACTTTTAAAATCGGAGATTACATTATCCACACTTTCTATAAACTGATCATTTTCTCCGGTTAAAAAACGTGCATAAAGTACATACCCGATCTTGGTTCCGTTTTTTTCAATGATGTCAGAGTAAACCACCGGGTCTAAGTTCAGTTCACCTTTGGTTAATTCAATGGTTTCAGTTTCAACCAGAGTATTTTGCGAGGAATCGTATTCAGCAAGCGTGTAAGTTGTTGTTGGCGACTCATCATAGTAGAGATCAAGATAGTTTGTAGTATTTATCACTTGTCCGTTGATCTTAATAATGAGATCACCTCGTTCAATGCCCGCTTCTTTTGCCGGCGAATTCGGGTACGAAAACTCAACAACGATAAAGACATTATTGGAATTGGAAAAGCGACCAAAATAAGGTGAAAAACCGGCGGTAAAGGAAGAACCATTCAGTTCCTGCAACAGAGTTTGGGCATCATCGGAATAGTAGGAAAACTCATCCGTAGGCTCCAGCATGGAATTAAAAAAAACAGTGGTCGATATTGTCACGTTTGGCTCTTCGGGCACTCTCTCATTCCAAAAATAGTACAGCTCCATATTTTGATGTATCCAGCTGTTGATCTCAAAAATTTCCTCTTCATCGTTTCCCGAAGGATTGTCTTTACAGCCTGAGGCCAGAAGAAGGGTAGAAAATAAAAGGGAAAAGAGTAATATTCTGAATTGCATGTTAAACCGCTTATTGGGTTGGTGTTATCGATCAGTCAAACACAAAACGGAAAGTGATTGTGCCCCACTGTGTTTGCTGAGGAACTCCGCCTGGTAATCTTGAAAAGCGCCATGTTCTGAGCGTACTCATCACTTCTCTTTCTAATTCCGGGTTCATCTTTCGCAGGGGAATGACCCGTCCTACGGTACCGTCGGGGCGAACTTCAAATCGTACCGTAATAACAGCTTCGGAATTAGAGGAATTTTCGGGAAGAGGTTGAATCATAGGGGCACGGTCAAGATCTCCTTCCCATTTCAATTCGTAAGGCGAGGCCTTTTCCTCATCATTGCCGATTCCCTGATCCGAGTTGATGTCTCCTCTTGCTCCGTCCACGTCACCGCTTTCATCAGCGCCCTCTGTAACGGTTTCATTTTCCCGGGCAACAGGGGGAATTTCTACTTCCTCTTCTTGTGGTTCTGTCTCTTGTTGAGTGGGGTCAATTTGTTCGGTTTCCGGGGTATTTACTACTTCCGCATCCACTTCTTCTACCTGGTCGGTAAGATCAACCGGTTTTGTTTCTTCCTGAGTTTCTTGTTGAGGCGTATCCTCCGGTTCCGGAACTTCCTCAACAGGCTCTTCCGGTTCTGTTTCTGAAGGGTTGGGTCGCTGGGCTACTTCTTCATTCTGTACTTCTGAATATTCTGCTAATTGTCCGGTTTGGTACTCTCCGAATTCAACCTCAATATAGGATGGACGAACATTACTGTTCATATCAAAAGTGTACAAGAGGGAAAGAATAAGCAAAACGGTATTCACCCCAAGAGTAACCTTAAGTGCGAAGCGGTCATCTGAAGTAAAATTATAACGTCCCATAATATCAGGAGCCTTGTTCGGTAGCCATTATGATTCTAAGATTAAGAGCCTTGCTTATGTTCATCACGCGAACGGCGTCATCAACTTTAGCTTCTTTATCAGCCCTTAATACAACGGTGCCATCGGGCTTATTATTTCGCGCATTGCGAATGGCAGAAGCAAGGGAACCTCTTGCAGTGAGATCGCCATCCACATAAAACTCTCCTTCCTTTGTAACGGCAACAGAAATGAATTGAGAATCTGTGGCGGCACTGCTTTCAGCGCGGGGTACTTCAACCCGTATTCCAAAGTTAGTGACAAAGGAGGAGGTCAGCAGAAAAAAAATAAGCAGCAGAAGCACGATATCCGTCAACGACGACTGTGAAAACAGCGACAAAGGCGGAAGGCGTTTATCTCCTCTTCTAAAGTCTCTTGGCATGGTTAATTATCTTCTTTTTTTGCAGGTGATTGTAACAGGTCAAGGAAATCAGCCGAGGCATTTTCAAGCTCGAAGATCGAACGGTTGATCTTTCCTAACAGAAAGTTATAAAAGCCGTAAGCGATCAATCCTACTATAAGTCCGGCAGCGGTGGTGATCAACGCTTCCCAAATACCTCCGGCCAAAACACTGGGGTTTACATTACCCTGCAAAGATTGAATGTCCATGAAGGCTTCGATCATACCGGTTACAGTTCCGGTAAAACCCAACAGGGGAGCAACACCGGCAATGGTAGCCAGCCAGTTCATGCGCTTTTCGAGGAAAAAGATCTCTTTCTTTCCTGCGTTATCAATGGCATCTTCAATATCTCGAATTGGGCGTCCCAAACGGCGAATTCCGGCCTTAATGATCCTGGAGATCGGTTTGTCAAATTCGTCACAATAACTGATGGCATTCGAGGCACCTCCCTTTCCTGATTTTAACATATTACCAATGGTTCCAAGGAACTTGTCCGGGTCAACATGAGATCGATTCAATGCCCTCCAGCGCTCTATGATCACGTACATTGTGATCATAAAAAGAATGAATATCGGAATCATCAAAATTCCACCTTCAACCAGAAGGTCAAAAAAAGAAGTGGTTTCCTCCTGCATGGCCATGAGGGAGTCTGTGGCAGTTGTATCCTGCAAAAATATCAGCAATGGGTGCATGTAGATGATGTATTTATTGAATTTTGGTTATAAAATAATTTTCAAAAAATGGCGATTCCAATTCTTCAGCAGCAAGGGCGGCATCTCTCATCGTCCTGAACTGCCCTAAACTTACGCGCCAAAGCGTTCCATATTGCTGAGAAGGCACGGTTGTTACAAGTACCCGATATCCTTCTTCAGATAATTCATTTCGTCGGGACTCTGCACTGCTCTCTCTGCTCAGGGAATAAATGACAATGGTATATCCGTCGTTGGCCGCCGATACCGGCACGCCGGTCATTCCATATGCAGGTTGATTGGCAGGAACCGATCCGCCAGTTGATACCTGAGATGCGGGCTCTTGTTCCTGAACTTGAGCAGGTTCTTCGACAGGGGTGTCCTCCTGGGATTGCGGAGTCTGTTGCTCTTGTGGAGTAGTTTCTTCAGCTTGAGTAGCCGGGGGAGTAGTTTGTGTATTTGTAGAGGCCATTTGCGGCTGAGGTGTAACGCCGGGGATATTTACTATTCCGAAGTATCCTAAAGCATAAGTTCCTCCACCCAATATGAGGATGATCAATAGTACCCAAAGCATTACGGGCTGAGATTTAGGCTCAGGAGGTGTTTTAACCTTCGTTTTATCTTTTTTGGGTTCAAATGCCTTTGCTTTTTCTGCCCCCTGTTTTCTTTTCTTTTTGGCACCTTCGGAAGAAAGGTTCTTGATCACAGGGATTACCTCTTCTTCCTCTTCAACTTTTCCCTGAGAAGAAGTTAGTTTTGCATCATCTGCAAAGCTGTCATCTTCATCATCCTCGTTATTTTCTGCAGCAAGGGTCTCAAACGGATCATTGAAATCTTCTTCGTCATCCTCATCCTCTGCATCAGGCCGGGCTTCCAATTCTGCTCGTAAAGCCTCTTCTGTATCATCGGAATCATCCTCCGCTTCTGTAAACTCACTTAACAGGCTGTCACCTGCTCCCTCTTCACCCTCCTGCTCAAACAATGCATTAAAATGGTCTTCTTTCACAGACTCTTTTTCGGTCTGTTGCGATTCCTCCTGCTTTCCTAAGAGTCCGGAAAACATGTTTTCGGCTGTATCGTCTTTATAAGTATCAATTCCCCACTTATCGGGACCCGGTTTTTCTTCTTGAGGGTCTGTTTCTGATCCTTTCCCATCATCAAGATCAAAGGGGGCTTCCTCTTTCCGGGGCTCATCATCAGAAGCATGGTCCTCTGTTTCCTCATCCAGATCCATATCCAGCTCAAAAGAAGTGTGCGGGCCGGGCTCATCCGCGTCAGCAACATCATCCAGTAAACCTGCAAAGGGATCTTCATCAAGATCAGTTTCTGAAGGTGAGGGCTCGCTTTCTTGTGGAGTTTTCTCTTCCCTGGAAATAGCGTCATCCATTTCAATGGGTTCCATCCCCGCGTACTTATAATTGATCTCAGTGGAGAGGTCATCGGCTGGAATAAAGATCACATTATTGCCAATCCCGCTGAATACTCCCAACCCGCCAACCTCATAGGCGTCGCCCTCTTCGATCACGGCCTTGATCTCATCAAGCAGTTCCTTCAACTGGCTTTCAACTTTCTTCTTTTCAAGACCTGAAGTTTCTACAAGAAGCTCAACAAGTTTTGAATGATCTATATGCATGGCTTACCCCTTATTTTCAGCTGTAAATTCTATAGTGTCTTTTGGTGGCATCATGACGTTGGTGCCATCAGATCTCTTTTCTTGTTTTTGGTTATGATGAACCGGTTTGAATGTACCCAAGCCTTTAATTTCAACAGAGTTCTTCATGATGATCTGGTCACGAATAACAATACCCAGCGTTTCTAAAAATTCGTTTGTCATAATAAATAATCAGAATTTTACGGTTAATCCTCCAAACATTTGAAAAGGACGTTCCGTATATCCATTCCAAATTTCGTAATTCTGCCCCAGAATATTCAACAGTTTGGCATAAACGCCAAATGTTTCGTTAATCTGATATTCTGCCCCGGCATTAAGCAATAAGAAGGAATTTAATTTTGTGTTTGTTTCCGGGGAGTTACGGTTTCCAATATATTCTGTCCAGCCATTAATTGTAAGTTCTTTTACCGGTTTAAATGAAACCGCTGCTTTCAGGCCCAGTTTTTCTTCATAAGGAATATCACCACCGGATTTTAATTTAGGATTACGGCGATAGACCTTCACATCTGTCCAGAATTTATCAGGAACCAATTGTTGAGAGGCCCCAACATAAAGTTCGAAAATATTGGCGGTTCCATAATTTACGTCGTAGAAGCCAAGAACATTTGTCGGTGGAATTTCTTCCCGGAAATAGTAGGCATAATCTTTGGTATGGGTGTAACTGAGCCCGCCAAAAATTTTATTGCCGTCAAAAAGCTGATAGTTTATTTCACCGGAAGCTCCGGCCTCATAAGCATGGCGCAATTGTGTTTGGGAATTCAGAAAGCGATTATATTGATAGTGATCCTGGATAGTCTTCATTTCCGGTCGTCCGAAAGCAGTTCCGGTAACAGACAGGTTTTTATTCAGGTTATGGATGATCTCAACTTCAGGAGCCGCATAGATTTTTTCAGAAAAAGTGTCGGAAACATAGGCGACTCCTCCCGTAGCTTTTAGACGGGTGGTGAAATCAAATAATCGTTCATAAGTAAAGGAAGCCCGAGCATCAGTCCAGTTTTGGCTGTCGAAGAAATCAGAGTTATACGTCCCGGCTTCCACGGACCCGGTGATATCGAACGTCTCGTATATTTTTTGTCCCGGCCAGTAATAGGAAAAAGAAGAGTGAAGAACTTGCTCTTTTATATCTCCTGATGAACCGGAATTCCCGGCGTTCAATGTGGAGGAAAAGATAGTACCGCCCAGGTTGAGATCCCACCCATTCAGTGAGTTTTGCTTCTTTTGAAGGCTGACGCTGCCACTTAACCCGCTATATTCCTTGTCAGCAGTTTCGCCGATGAAAGTATCTTGAAAGGGATTGCTAAGATTGAACAGGTAATTAAAGTCGCTGAGGGCTCCGGCATCAACGGTAAGCTGAAGGCCTTTCTGAAATTCTGTGATATAAGTTCCATTTACATCGAGATAACGGAAGCCGCTTTCCTGAGTATTTAAGTGGCCATCGGAAGCGCGCAGGTTTACATTTGCAGAGGCGACGCTGTTCTCATCCAGTTTATAAAACCCATACCCATTCAATTCCGGCGAAAGATAGCTTCCAAACCCTGCCTTTAGATAGGTGTTAATACGATTCGGAATTTCCAGCAGGCTTCGAAAAGGCGGTTCAGGGCGGCCCAGTTGAGTAATGGAAATATCAGCCACAGCTTCTTCCGGGGTCTCCATAAAAGGCATTCTGTTTGGGTCAATTTGAAAAACACGGGGATTGGGATTGAATCCCAGAATTGGTTGTCTTCTTAATCCGGGAAAGCGGGCGGTGAATTCACTCCGGATCTCAATATCCTGTGGATTAATCTCGGGTAAAAGAGAGCCATCACCTCCTCCCTGTCCGCCTTGGGCAAAGGAAAGTGAGGGAATCAGAAAAATAAAAAGGGTAAAAATTAGCGGTTGTATTCTCATCATAGAACTGCGTTTCCTGAAGGTACTAAAAATTGACAAAGGTTTAAGGCTTAGCTAACGAAAAAGATGTACTGTAAGTATCGTGGGTTGTTCCTGAAAGGCGATCATATTAACGGCCTTTTCAAAACCCATAATGTATGTGTAATGATCGAGAAACCTACAGCGGAAAAAATGCTTAATTTTGATCAGGATCGCTCCAGCATTCGTTCTAAAGCGAGAACCGCATACTCAGCTGTCACTTTTGGAACCGTGATCTGATTAACGACTTCGCCTTCTTCGAGTTTTTCCAGAGACCATAATAAATGCGGAAGATCGATCCTGTTCATGGTCAGGCAGGGACACATAAAAGGGTTCAACGAAACGACCTCCTTATCAGGGTGCTCTTGCGCCAGTCGGTTCACCAAATTCATTTCTGTTCCTATGGCCCATTTCGATCCGGCCGGGGCATTTTCAATGGTGTTGATGATGAAACTGGTGGAACCGTTGAAATCGGAAGCCTGAACCACATCAAAGGTACATTCGGGGTGAACTAAAACCTTCATTTCGGGTTCTTTTTTCCGCAGGTTTTCAATGTGCTTTGAGCTGAACTTTTCATGAACGGAACAATGCCCCTTCCAAAGGATCACTTTCACATTTTCAAGATCTCCTGCATATTCAAACCTTCCTTCCAAAGGCGCATAAATGGCCATTTGGTCTAAAGGGATTCCAAGGTCGTAAGCTGTATTTCGGCCCAAATGCTGATCGGGTAAAAATAAGATTCGCTCTTTTTGAGTAAAGGCCCACTCTAACATTTTTTTGGCGTTTGAAGAGGTCACTGTGGCCCCGCCATGTTTCCCTACAAATCCTTTGATGGCGGCTGTGGAATTCACATAAGTAAGGGGCAAAATGGTATCACCCCAGATCTCCTGCATCTTTCCCCACCCTGTTTCTGTTTGATCGATATCTGCCATATCTGCCATGGAACAACCGGCGCGAAGGTCAGGAAGAATGACCTTTTGATCAGCTTTAGTGAGCATATCGGCTGTTTCAGCCATAAAATGAACGCCGCAAAAAACGATGAATTCCGCTTCCGGCATTTGGGAGCAGATCCGGGCAAGCTTCAGGGAGTCGCCACGAGCATCTGAAAATTGAATTACCTCATCTTTTTGATAATGATGTCCGGGAATAAAAAGTCGCTCCCCAAATTTGGCTTTGATCTCTCTAACACGAGCTTCCATTTTTTCTACAGATAATTGGGTGTAGCGCTTGGGCAAGGAAACTTCTGATTCAATTTCTAACAGGTTTAAAACTTCCATAGAATATGCAGGTGTTGAGTAAACGGGGGCGTTATAACAACGAAATTTAGGTCAACATTTTGATCAGTAATGAAGGTATGAAAATAATTACTGAATTCGTTTTGGATAACAGGCTTTTATTTAAGGTTAAAACTAATATCAAGGGCTTTGACTGAATGTGTGAGCCAGCCGAGGGAGATCACGTCTGCGCCACAGTTATTATAGCTTGCGATATTTTGCGGGATAATTCCTCCAGACGCCTCAACAACGATTGCTGCGGGGATAATCTTACGCAATTCTTTTACTTCTTCAGGCGTGCGATTATCCAGCATGATCACATCTGCTTTTGCAGCAACCGCCTCTTCAACCTGTGCGCGGTTTTCAGTTTCTACTTCAATTTTGACCATATGTCCGCAGTTTTTACGCACCAACTCGATAGCAGCAGAAATACTTCCGGCCGCTTTAATGTGATTGTCCTTGATCATTACGCCATCATCCAGCCGAAAGCGGTGATTTTTGCCGCCTCCACATTGAACGGCATATTTTTGCAGGGCTCTCAATCCTGGCAGGGTTTTTCGCGTATCGGTGACAGTAATGTCGGGATCATCCAAAAGCGATATCACCTCTTGTGTTGAAGTAGCAATTCCACTGAGATGCTGGATAAGGTTTAAGATAACGCGTTCTCCGGCCAACAGGGTACGTATAGAACCGGTAACTTTACCGATCTTATCTCCTTGTTCCACAGTATCCCCATCACGTTTTAATAAGTTGATCTGAACGTTTGGATCTAACAAACGATAACCGGTTTCGATAGCTTCAAGGCCGGATAGTACACCGTCTGCTTTAGCAGTATAAACTCCGGTACCGTTCTTGTCGGCTGAAAAAATGGATTCTGAAGTGAGGTCACCCATTCCGATATCTTCGGCAAAGGCCTTTTCCAGGATCTTTGTTAGCTCAAGTAGATTCATTTTAATGATTGGGGCGTTTTATTTGTCTATTTTTAAGGCTGATGAAGATACCTTTTTTTAATCTCAAGAGCGATCATTGATGATCTATTTAGACCACGCGGCTACCACCCCTATGAGCGGTAAGGCACTAGAAGTGTATGTGAATGTGGCGAAGCATTATTTTGGAAACGCGAGCAGTTTGCATGATGAAGGCTCTGCGGCCAAACAGATTTTGGAAGCCTCGGCAAAAACGATCGCTTCAACGCTGAATGCTCGTCCACAGGATGTCCACTTTAATTCTGGGGCAACGGAGGGAAACAATCTGGCAATCAACTCTTTATTGAAGGCAAAACAGGGCAGGCATATAATCACTTCAGAGATCGAGCATTCTTCTGTCCGGAACGTATTTCTAAAATTAGAACAGGAAGGATATGAGGTGACCCGGCTTCCGGTGGATGAATCCGGCTTCATAAAATTCAAGATCCTTGAGGAATCGATTCGAAAAGACACCGCTTTGGTTTCCCTGCAGCACGTGAATTCTGAGATCGGGACCATTCAGGAAATCCAAAAAATCGGGTCGTTTTTACAAAAACAAGGCACCCTCTTTCACAGTGATTGCGTTCAAAGTTATGGACGCCTTCCTTTAGATATCAAGACACTGAATGTAGATGCCCTGACGATCTCTTCACATAAGATCTATGGTCCTAAGGGAGCCGGTGCCGTATGGATGAACCCCACAGCAGATTGGAAGTCTGTATTTCCCGGTCATGATAACACATCCAGGTTCAGGGCCGGAACCGCCGATGTTCCTTCCATCGCAGCTTTTGCCATTGCTGCAAAAGAGAGGATTTCCGAAAGAGAATCGGAACAAGAAAGGATCAGGACGTTTAAAGAGAAGCTGTTGTCAGAGATCAAAAAAATGGAATTTGAAGTAGAAGTTGAAGGGGCATCACAACAAAGCGTGCCAAATATATTGGGACTTCGGTTTCCCGGAATGGAAGGACAGTTTATGATGCTGGAGTGCAATCAGGCAGGCTTGGCTATTTCAACGGGAAGTGCATGTCAGGCCGGTTCAGATAAACCGAATAAGACCATGGTCGCGCTTGGAAAAAATGAACAAGAAGCGAGGGAGTTCATACGTTTATCATTTGGAAAAGAAAATGAAGAGCATCAAATTCCACTGATTATTGAAAAAATGAATAGTATCTTGAATCGACATTTTGATAAAGTAAATTACTACAAAACGAAATGATAAGGATATGAAAAGAGGATTATTTTTACTCACGGCTTTCGCGCTTATGATTAGTGCCCCCCTATTAGCACAGAGTAGCGCAGCCGGAGAAGCAAGGATTAATATCGTTAAGTACAGTGACTATCAGTGCCCCGCTTGTAAATACTATGTACCTATTGAAAAGCAATTGAAAGAAGAATATGGGGATGAGATCTCTATTACTACCAAACATTTTCCGCTTAGCATGCACGAATTTGCACAAGTGGCTGCACGAGCAGCAGAAGCAGCAAGGGTTCAGGGAAAATATCAGGAAATGCACGATATGATATTTGCCGGACAGGAACAGTGGGCACGCGGCAATGCAGAAACGATGTTTCTCGGCTATGCCCGTGAATTAGATCTGGATGTTGAAAAATTCAGAAACGACATGAACTCCGCTGAGATGCAGCGCATTGTGATGGCAGATAAACGAGAGGGCCTTGAGCTGGATGTTAACTCAACGCCTACCTTTTATGTTAATGGAATAAAAGTAGAGCGCAACCCCAGAACAGCTGCTGAATTCAAAACCATTATCGAAGAGATCGTTAACTAAATTGATGGACATAATTTTAAAGGGAGGGCGGGTTAGCGTCCTCCTTTTTTTTTGTGGAAGATTTCCAACCCAACCTTATTACTAATTTCCATTTCCCTTATCTTTGAGTGAATTTGAAAACCACTACTCCATGAAAGAATATTTAGCGCAGATCATAAGCGAGTCGCTTGAACAATTTGAGTTAGAAGAGCCGCCGGAAATCAGAATTGAGGAGCCCAATCAACCCGATCACGGTGACGCCTCCTCGAACATCGCAATGATGCTGGCTAAGCCACTGCGGAATAATCCACGAGCGATCGCTCAGCAACTTGTAGACGGATTGAAGTACGATGAAGAAAAGATCTCGGCTGTAGAAATAGCGGGACCTGGATTTATCAATTTCCGTTTTGCAGAGGAATATTTATTTGATGAGCTGTCTGAAATTCTGAAAAAAGGCGAAGCCTTTGGAAAAAGCGAGGCCAATAAAGGAAGACGCGTGTTGGTGGAATTTGTAAGTGCGAACCCAACCGGGCCGCTTACGGTTGGTCACGGCCGAAATGCTGTTTTGGGCGATACCGTATCGCGATTGCTGGAATGGACCGGCGCAGAGGTAGAGCGTGAATATTATTTCAATGACGCAGGCCGACAAATGCGGGTTTTGGGAGAAAGTGTTCGCGCCCGATATTTGGAATTACTGGGAAAGGAATCTGATTTTCCTGAAGGCGGTTACGAGGGGGAATACATCCGCGATATTGCTCAGGCTTTAGTGGACGAGAAGGGAGAAGAGCTTGTTGAAGCAGAAGATGAAAAGCCGTTTAAGAAAAAAGCTGAAGAGGAGATCTTTGCGGATATCAGCGGAACGCTGAAGCGCATGAAGATCAAAATGGATTCCTTTTTCAATGAACACAGTTTGTACGAAGAGGGAAAGATAGAAGAAACCATCGAGAAGCTTCGGGAACTTGGCCTGGCTTATGACAAGGATGGAGCGGTTTGGTTCAAAACCACCGAATTCGGCAAAGATAAAGACACCGTACTCGTAAAAAGTACTGGAGAACCTACTTACCGTCTTCCCGATATTGCATATCACGCCAATAAACTGGATCGGGGTTTTGATCTATGCATTGACGTATTCGGGGCCGACCATATTGCCACCTATCCGGACGTGCTCTCGGGCATTAAATCGCTGGGCTATGACCCGGACAAAGTGGATGTGGTGGTTTACCAGTTTGTGACCCTGGTAAAGGATGGCAAGCCTTTTAAAATGAGCACTCGAAAAGCCAACTTTGTGACGCTGGATGATCTGATGGATGAAGTGGGCGCTGATGTCACTCGTTTCTTCTTCCTGATGAGATCACCCAATACGCACCTGGAATTTGATATCGCTCAGGCCAAAGAAGCCGGCGAGAAAAACCCGGTGTTTTATCTGCAGTATGCTCACGCCCGCATTTCAAGCATCCTTAGAAAAGTAGAAGAGGAATATGATTTTTCTGAACCGGCCCAGCTGAGCTTGCTTTCCCATTCAAGTGAGATCAAGCTCATTAAAACCATGCTGAAATTTCCTGAGAGTATAGCCAATGCAGCACGGCTTAGAGAACCGCATCATGTCATTACCTACCTCAATGAACTGGCTTCTGCATTTACAAGCTTTTATCACGACTGCCGAATTTTGGGTGAGGAGGAAAAACTTGCCCGGGCCAGAATGGAGTTGGCGAAAGCCACACAGCAAGTGCTCAGAAATGGATTGGATATTTTAGGAATTTCTGCTCCGAAACAGATGTAGGGAATTTTAAATGCGGTAATATTGAATGTTAAATGGCTTCTGAAACATTTTAACATTCAATATCCTGATATAGTCAATGTGCTACAGGTTTCTTTGAATTATGGTATTTGAAGATTAGTTTCGGTTAAATAATCATCAATATAATTCAATGAAGAGGCTATTCTTACTGGCAATAATTCTCATTTTGATGCCATTCTGGAATCTTTATGGCCAGGTTTTTAAAAAGATAGACACATTTGTTTTAGAGGAAACGGATGATGTTCTGTTGAGTGGAGATGTTCAAATTCAAAACATTAGAAACGACATTATTCTGGTTGTTGATAAAGCTCAATCGCACGTGCTTATATATAACAGAAATGGAAAACTTTTATCTTTTTGGGGAAGAAAAGGAAACGGCCCCGGAGACTTAAATCAACCAACGTCGGCTTTAAAACTTCCAAATGGGAATATTTTGGTAACGGAATTTAATGGTCGGATTACCAGGTTTTCACCCTCAGCGGAAGTAGTAGATATCGTATCAACAAAAGTAAACCGGCTCAATAAAAGTTTGCTCCTGCCAAATGGAAAAGTTCTTTTAACCGGCAATAACTATACGGCAGAAGAGCACTATCTGCTTTACCTTTTTGATCCGGAAAATATGGTTGTAGATAAAGAGATCTTTCCGTTGCCTTTTGATCCAAAAGTGTATGCCATGCAGCCATTAACATTGGCAGAATCCTCTTATGCTACAGTATGTGGAGATAAAATTATTGCGGCACACTCAATGCTGCCGGAACTTTTTTTCTTTGATTTTGAAGGAACTCAAATCGGCAACAAAACCATCGAATCAGAGTTGTTTTCAGTGATGGAGAAGGTAGAAAACGCAACCAACCCCAATGAAACGGTTAAAAAGTATGGAGCAGCGTCTTGGATATGGGGGTTGTATTGTATGGATAATGGCAATGCCGGCATTAAATTCATGAAAAATTTAACCGGAGAGGGAGGGAATCCGGTGAGCTTTATGTTGACTACGAATGGAGGAGAGTTATTAAAAGAATCATCGGATATACCGTTTATTTTGTTCAATGAGCATCAAACTGATACTCTTTATTCCCTAGATAGAGAAGCAGAAGTTCCTAATTCTTTTATTAAAATAGTTTTGAATAGAGATTAAACAGATTCTCAGAAGCCATTTAACATTTCCACATTTAAAATTCAGCATTACGTCGGCTACGCCGGCTGTAATTTTGTAAAACAAACAATACCCTTCACAAGTTGATCTTCCACTTCAAACCCGGCTTGATTAAAAAGCTTATTACTTTCATCCACTGTCCAGAAGTTGATGCCGCCGATAGCTACGGATTCCTGAAGCAATCGCCCATACCAGGCATCCGATTTAATGAGGTGCATCATAAAGAATACACCGTCTTCATTTAATACCCGTTTGGCCTCATATAAAACCTTTAGCTCTTCGGTAAGCTCATTCAGGGTGCCACCCATTACAACGCCGTCAAAAGTGTTGGAAAAAAATGGTAATTGCCTCCCGTCTGCACGGATGAAAGTCATATCCGTTTCATCGGCTTCGGCTTTGAGGCGGGCCTCTTCAAGCATTTGGTAAGAGAAATCGAGCGCAACAATGTTGGCTTTCATTTGGGCAGCTTTTAGTGCCCGGCCATATAAAGCAGTTGAACATCCCAGATCTAAGTACCAGCCATTTTCTTTTGGGGCGGTCCAGTCAATGAGCAACTCATGCTCCTTTTCAATGGGAAACTCTTCCCCGGAAAGCAATGAGAGCGATCGCTTTCGCCAGATGTCCTCATATATGGCTGCGGTGATCCTCCAGTGATTCGTGCTTTGAGCAATAGAGGTGAATTCAGGCTCTTTTCCTAAAAGATCGATGATGTTATTTTTAACCTGGTACTCATCTCCTTCCTTCGAGCCAACGGTTCCATTGAACGGCATAGAAAGGGTGGAAATTTCATCGGGTATGGAGATCCCGGCTCGTTCATCTATTGGAGAGCGTAATTCAAGCTTCATATCTAATCATTGTTTTTTCGTGAATACGCTTAATTCCAGTCAGTGTTACAGCAGCTGGAAGTAACTTTTCCAAAGTTAGCTCGGGAAACCTACTTCTGTAACACGATGGAGATCTGCGCGCCTTTATGAACACTTAACATGCGGCCGGCATTTCCTTTGTTAATACCAATTTCCAGCATGCCTGAACTTCCTATAAAAGCTGCCGGTTCGCCTTCTTCCACGTCGCCAAAAGTGGTTACAATCTTATTGAGCATGGTATTTCCAACATAGATCTTAACGTTTTTGCGCTTAAGGTGGTCATCAATGAGCTCTTTAGAAATATTCGTTATCAAATTCCCGAAGCGGTCGATGTGAACTACCCAACCCTGTAGCCCGTCTTTATCGGCAATGGGAACAGCCCAATGGTAGGTAACGAGCTCGTCGATAGGTTCGCCAATGTCTTGAAGCAATACGCCATTACTGATATGAGCAGCAACAGGCGCAAAAATATCACGCCCGTGAAAAGTTTTGGAAACCCCTTCCCGCCAGAAGTTTGAGTTGTTCAGTTTGTAAGCTTTATAATCGAATTCATTAAAGAAGAGGGAAAAAATACCATTATCGGGCCCCACAAAATATTGATCCTTCACTTTTAGGGCTACCGGATGACGTGAGGTTCCGACACCGGGATCTACCACAACTAAATGCACGGTATCCGGAGGATAAAGAAAAGCGGTGTTTCGGACTACCCATGCACCGGCCATAATATCTTGGGGTGGAATCTCATGGGAAACGTCAACGAAGCGGGCATTGGGAGCAATTCCCAGCATGATCGCCTTCATGGCACTCACGTAATGGTCTTGTAATCCGAAATCTGTTGTAAGAGTAATTAGTTGACTCATCAAGCATAGCTGTTGAGCATAACCGGCATAACCAGCATCAGGGTGTCTTCGTTATCATCTTTGTTGGAAGGCTTCACAATACCGGCGCGATTTGGGGAAGAAAACTCGAAGGTCACTTCATCATCATCAATATTGCTGAGCACATCACCCAGATATTTGGCATTGAAACCGATCTCCATTTCTTCATTTGAATATTCACATTCGATGGTTTCTTTAGCCTCGCTGCTCATATCAAGATCTTCGGCTCGAATGGTCAGTTTATCTGAGCCCAGCTGGAGCCGAATTTGCCGGGTGGTAGTACTTGAGAAAATAGCTACACGCTTTACCGTTGAAAGCATCTGGTCCTTGCTAATGGTAAGAAACTTGTCGTTATCACGCGGGATAACAGAATCATAATTCGGGTATTGCTCGTTGATCAGGCGGGTGATCACGATGGTGTTCTCACTTTTGAAACGGGCATGATCTTCGGTTACAGTGAGGTCACATTTTTCTCCGTCAATGGTTTTTTGTATGAGACTGAGGGCTTTATCAGGAACAATGAAATCCACTTCTTTATCGGAATTGATCTCGCTGTTCGTATATTTGACCAAACGGTGGCCGTCGGTTGCAACAAATTTGCTTTCATCGGTTCCGATCTGAAAGTAGACCCCCATCATGGCAGGACGAAGATCATCACTTGAAACCGCAAAAAGTGTTTTGTGGATGGCGTTATTCATCAGCTCAGTAGTAGTACTGATGCTGGTTCCGTCATTTAGGTTCGGTACTTCCGGAAATTCATCGGCATCATCCCCAACCAGCTTATAGTTTCCTTTGTCAGTACGGAAGTTGATATTCTTGCGGTCATCCACATCAAAGAATACCGGTATGTTTGGAAGTTGACGCAGAGTCTCCAATAAACGCCGGGCAGGGATGGCAACCGCTCCTTCTTCTTCAATATCAGCTTTAATATACTCGATGATAGAAATTTCGAGGTCGGTTGCAGTCAATTTCAGTTTGCCATCTTCACATTCAAAAAGAATAGTTTCAAGGATGGGAAGAGTGGCCTTGGACGGCACGGCTCCAATCACGGCCGAAAGCCCTTTATTAAGTTCATTGCTCGATACAGAAAATTTCATACATTCATTATTTAAAAAGGTTAAAGGGCATTATTTACCCACAGTTGCCCTTTCTATAGAGTGTCCTTATACTAAGAAATACTGGCTCTCTCTGCAACCACAGAAAGAGTAATTTTCAACGCAAACAAGTCCCGGAATATATCGTTTAAGCGCTACAGTAACCTTTTAATTTTTATTATTTTTGTTGATGTACCGCTTCCTTTCAGCGCTTTTGGTGGCTGGCTTATTTCCCCTGCTCAGTCGGCACAGGTAACATATAGTACCGATTTTTTGAGTACCGGCAGCGGTGCACTTGCCTTGAGAATGGGAAGTGCCTAAACTGCTTTGACTAACGATGTTACCGCAGCATTCTGGAACGTGGCCGGACTTGCTGAGGTAAAAAACACAACTTTTATAGATGCATTTCGAGCGATTCAGTGTGATAGCGTTACGGTGTTATAGTTTTTACCTTATAACACCGCAACACTTAAACACAATCGCACTGTAACACTAAAACCTTTCATTTTGCGCATCATTATTTTAGGCCCAACGGCTTCCGGTAAAACCGAGCTTTCTCTGCAGCTTGCGGAAGAACTTGGCACAGCTATAATTTCTGCCGATTCCCGCCAATGCTATAAACACACTGATATAGGCACGGCCAAGCCATCATTTCGTGAATTAGAAAGAGTTCAGCATTACAATATTTCTTTGCTGGAACTGAAAGAAGATGATAATGCCATGAGTTTTCAGCGGCGGGCTAAAAAGTGGGAGGAAGAAGTTCAGAAGAAATCTGATCATGTAATTTATGTGGGCGGAAGTACGCTGCATATCCAAAGCCTAATTCAGCCGTTCAATGAAATGCCGGAGGCGGATGAGGAGAACATCAAAAAGCTGGAAAAACGGATCGAGGAAGAAGGGCTGGAATCATTATATGACATGGTGAAAGAAGTAGACCCAGAATACTTGGAGAAAATGGATGGAATGAATCGGCAGCGCATTATCCGGGCGTTGGATGTTTGGATGCAAACCGGACAGCCATTCAGCAGTTTCCATCACCGGGGTGAAATTCAACCCGATGAAAACACCGTTGTATTTGGATTAAAGTGGCCGCGACAAAAATTGTATGATCGCATCAATCGGCGTGTTGACCAGATGATGGAACATGGGTTGGTTGATGAGGTTAAAGCTATTTTGGGTGAGGGACATTCTAAAGAGCTTCAATCATTGAATACGGTAGGCTATCAGGAGATCATTAAATACCTGGATGGAGAATGGTCGCTTGAGAAAGCGAAAGAAAAGATCAAAACCAGCACCCGCCGTTATGCTAAACGCCAAATAACATGGTACAAGCGATGGGATTTTGTTCAATGGCTGAATGCGGATGAGATGAGTGTGGAAGATATGAAAGAAGAGGTTCTGACTCCTGTATTCTCAAAGAGAAGTTAGCAGCTAAGTTACAGAAAGGTTAACTTTGACATTCACTTAAAACGAAGCCCAAATATGTACAAAGCGAAAGTTAACGTGACGCTCCGTCCGTCGATTTTAGACCCTAAAGGAAAAGCCGCTCATCATGCCCTGCAAAATCTTGGACTGAATGAAGTTCAGCAGGTTCGTATCGGAAAATTTATTGAGCTTGATGTGGATGCCAAAGATGAAGCTGCAGCCAAAGAAATTGTGGAATCTGCCTGCACTCAACTCCTGGCAAATGAAGTAATGGAAGATTTTGAAATAGAGATAGAATCTTAATTCATGGCGCTCCTTATTTTTAATATCAGAGAAATTTTATTATCAGAAGAAGGAGTAGAATACACCACTGAAACGAAAACGGAGGAGGAAGTCGAGGATTCGGTTACCACCCCCTGGCGACTCATTCTCTATGATGATGACATTCATACCTTTGACGAAGTGATCTCACAATTAATGAAAGCTACCGGGTGCAGTCTTTCCGAAGCGGAAGATAAAACCTGGAAGGTTCACAACGAAGGTAAAGCGCCTGTTCATGAAGGCGAATTTGAGGAATGCCTGCGCATAGACGGCGTACTTAAAGAAATTCAACTTGTTACTGAAATAAAAGGATAGAACAATGGCCACATTTGGTGTAGTAGTATTTCCAGGATCCAATTGCGATCACGATGCATACCATGCCATGAAGCACGTGATGAACTCGGACGTAAAATTTCTATGGCATAAAGAGACCGATCTCTCCGGGATCGATTTTTTGATTGTTCCAGGCGGGTTTTCCTATGGTGATTATCTTCGATCAGGAGCTATTGCCCGCTTCTCACCAATAATGCAAGAGGTCGTGAAGTTTGCTGAAAAAGGCGGACCGGTGATGGGCATCTGTAATGGGTTTCAAATTTTGCTGGAAGCCGGACTTATCCCCGGTGCGATGATGCATAACGAAAAGCTGAAATTCGTTTGCAAGAATGTATTCATCCGAACCGAGTCCACCGATAGCATTTTTACTTCTGAATTGGAAAAAGGACAAGTATTGGATATCCCCGTCTCTCATGGTGAAGGAAATTATTTTATTGATGATGACGGTCTTAAGTCACTACAGGACAATGATCAAGTGCTGTTCCGCTATTGCGATGCAAAAGGGAAATTAACAAAGGAAGCTAACTTTAATGGGTCCATCGATCATATTGCTGGAATTTGTAATGAAGGGAGAAATGTTCTTGGCATGATGCCCCATCCCGAACGAGCCATGGAAAAATTATTGGGATCTGTGGATGGAAAACCGATCTTCGAGTCGATCCTTCATTCACTTTCAGCAGCTTAACGAATCTTCATGAGTACAGAAACCCAGCCGGAATTAATGTTGCATAGCGAGGGCTTGGTTAAGCGCTACAGCAGACGTACGGTTGTGGATGATGTGTCGATCAATGTGAAGCAGGGTGAAGTGGTTGGATTGCTCGGCCCTAATGGTGCCGGCAAAACAACGACTTTTTATATGATGGTTGGTCTTGTTCGTCCCAATGCCGGAAAGATCTACTTGAATGACAAGAATCTAACTCGTGAGCCCATGTATAAACGAGCGAGAATGGGTATAGGTTATCTTGCCCAGGAAGCCAGTGTATTTCGTAATCTCACCGTTAGGGAAAACCTTGAGTCGGTGCTTCAATTCCTAAACATTCCCCAAAAGGAGATCGATCTTAAAGTGGATAAACTGATCGAAGAGTTTGGCCTTCATAAAGTAGTAAGCAGTAAAGGATATAGCCTTTCGGGCGGCGAACGAAGAAGAACAGAAATCGCGCGAGCGTTAGTTACGGATCCGAAATTTATTTTATTGGATGAACCTTTTGCCGGTGTAGATCCGATCGCTGTTGAAGATATTCAGGAGATTGTTTCAGGATTAAGGCATCAAAATATAGGAATCCTGATTACTGATCATAATGTGCATGAAACGTTAGCCATCACTGACCGGGCTTATTTAATGTTCGAAGGAAAAATATTGATGGAAGGCTCAGCTGATGTGCTTGCCGAAGACGAAAAGGCAAAACAGCTGTATTTGGGAAAACAGTTTAAATTAGACCGCTACACTTCAGATTAATAATAAGATCCGATCCTATGGAAACCATTACCGTTCATGATTTAAAGAAGAGAAAAGAAAACGGAGCCTCTTTTTTCTTGCTTGATGTAAGAGAGTACCACGAATACTTAGTTTCAAATATTGAGGGCCATCATATTCCCTATAATGACCTGGAAAGCCGTTTAGGTGAAGTTGATATGCATAAAGATAAAGATGTGGTAGTAATGTGCCGCTCCGGGAATACAAGTAAAGATGCAGCAAAGATCCTGATCGATTCCGGATTTGAGAACGTTTTCAGTTTAGAGGGTGGAATGAAAAAATGGGCGAAGGAAATTGACCCCTCACTTCCGGTAATTTAGGAGACTCCAAGGGGCAAGAGTAGTTTTTCGGCACCAAAAATGTTTATGCTAAAGCAGCGATCTGGTTCAGAAGCTCTTGGTTGCTATCTGTATTCTTCAGTACCTTAAGAAGGCCAAGCATAGACTCTTTTGGTGATTTTTTGAGCAGATACCTTCTTACCATATTTCGCTCTTCCAGGGAATCGGTGATAAATTTATGCTCATTCCTTGTGCCTGAAGCTGCGATATTTATAGCCGGGTAAATACGATCATTGGCTAACTCGCGATCCAGCACCAGTTCCATATTTCCGGTTCCCTTGAACTCTTCAAAGATAAGGTCATCCATTCTGGAATTGGTTTCGATCAAGCAGGTAGCAATTATAGTAAGTGAGCCGCCCCCTTCAATTTTACGGGCGGAACCAAAGATCTTTTTAGGAATCTCAAGAGCACGGATATCCAACCCCCCGGAAAGCGTCCGCCCGCTATTTGTTTGAATGGCATTATAAGCACGGCCTAAACGAGTGAGTGAGTCAATTAACAATACAGCATCCTCTCCCATTTCTGCTTTTCTCTTGGCATATCCTAAGGCCATTTCTGTAATTCGAATATGGCTTTGGGTTTGTTTATCGTTTGAGGAAGCAAATACTTCTGCTTGGGTTGTACGAATAAAGTCAGTGACTTCTTCCGGTCGTTCATCAACTAAAAGAACGCTAACGTGCACATTGTCGTAGTTGTCAGTAAGTGATTTGGCGATTTTTTTAAGCAGTACCGTTTTACCGGTTCGGGGAGGGGCTACTATAAGCGCTCGTTGTCCTTTTCCGATGGGTGCTACAAGGTCCATAACGCGCATTTCCACGTCATCTGCATTAAAGCCAAGTTTGAGCCAGTCTATCGGCATGATCGGTGTTTGGCGTTCAAACCGGCTAGACTTGGTCCAGGCTTCAACCGGTCGTCCATTGATTACATCAACTGAGGAGGCGTGTTTATTACCTCGGTTGTCTTCTTCAAACTCACCTTCTAAAACAAGACCCGGACGAAGATCCAGCTCTTTCACTTCTTCAGGTTTCAAGAAAGGGTCCTGGGGTTGGTATGAAAACTCATAATCAAGCTTGCGAATAAACCCCCACCCTTTTGAGTTAATCTCTAATACCCCGGCATAACGTCCGGCCACTCCCTGATTATTCTTCCAGTGAAACTTAGGAACGAAAACATTGCCGCTTTTATCATTGCGGTTGTTTCGCTTGTTTTTATTGCGATTCTTTTGATTCTTTTTACGTGCCATGTACTTGATGCGTGTTGTTTGATCCTTCTCTCGGTAATGAAAAGTGGAAAACCAAATTTAAAGTGTATAGTAAGAGGAAGGAGGGAAAAAGAAGGTGCGGATTATTTCTCCGCACCTGCAAACTTATTGGATGAGAAAAGATACAAATGTTTTTATTGATACCAAATTAACGAACGGTTGTAGACTCGTTAATAAAGCTGTAACAGCTATTTAATGAACCGTCAACACTAATCGTTTGTCCATTCTCAAGATTTAAGGTAAAAAACTTATCTTCTGAATTTGGCGTCACATCTTGAAAAGAAGACATTTGACGATTAACGGTATTTGCTACTGAAGGATCTACTTGTTTAGCTTTATTCAAATAATCGATTACTAACCAATATACCACCTTGTCTGAAGCTTCAAGAGAGCGGTCTTCAGTACATTGAGTAACAGCGGCTCCGTAGATTGTAGCCATTTTAATGTAGGCTCTCCCGTCATTCGCGTCTATATCCAGAGCATCTTGCACGTAACCTTTCGCTGTAGCTAATTCTTCAAGGTTAATGTGCATGTCTGCAAGTCGGAGATATAGATCTTTCTTTTCAGAGTCATCGTTTGTTCTTTCCATTGCCTGGTTATAATATTTGACAGCATCCTGATAATCGGCATTGCTGCGTGCAAACTCGGCAAGATCCATGGCACTTTCGTAAGTTGGCTCCAGCTCATTGATCTTAAGTTTTACTTCATTGAGTTTTTCCCGATCATCAAGGTCTTCATAAGCTGCTTCAAGCGCTTTCCAGGCGTCAAGATTTTCAGGGTTTTTTTCAATTAAAGGAGTAAAATATGCGATCTGCTCTTCAGGAGAACCTAATATTTCTTGCTGTTTTTCTTCGATGAATGCAAGCGCCTCACCGTCAGCATGAGGTTTTACATTGTCAATAAAGTCTTGAGCTTCTTCTTTGGTGCCTTTCCGTACAATATTATTAAGAGCTTGGCGAAGGTAATAGCCATCACCCAGGGAAATTGCTCTTTCAGGGTTTAATTCAAAAAGCTTGGCATAATCATTGTATGCTTTTTGAAGACCGTCATCAATATTATTGTAATTCTGCTGATAGAAACGACCCCGGCTGAAGGTTAGGTCAAATTCTGTTTTTCGATCATCCCCAAAAAGTTCAAGAGCTTCATTTAAGATGATTCGGGCACTATCGACATAGGCCGCTTTTTCGCTGGGATCTTCTTTGCTTCGGGCAATCTCCTGATAAATCTTAGCCATGCGCTCGTATTGTGTCAATAGACTGAAGCGAGGATTGCCTTCAAGTTTTTCAGGTTTAGCACAAATCATCCATCGACCATAGTCTAAGGCAAATTCATAATCACCGGATCGATAGTTTTCATAAAAAATAGAATAGGCAGCTAAAGGAGATAAGCCACTTGGCGGCTCTTCTTGGCAGTTTGCCTGGGCGTTTATGAGAGGAGTGCTAACAAAAAGAATCCCTAAAAGCGTAATTAATTGTTTCATTGATCTAACTATTATTAATGCTCAGTTATTAAAACTAAGCAATATGTTTATTTATTATATTGTAATGGGTATTAATTAATTTAGTTTAGGCCTGAAAAACATAAGCTCTGTTAAATTTACAGACAAATTAAAAGACCATATTTTTTCTCTAATCAGGTCATCAGAGGTTGTGCCCCTAAGCCCGTATCGAGCACTTAGACCAATGGAAGAATTAGAGAAACGAGAAATTATTCCTAAACCGGCAGAAAACCAAAGAGTATTAATATCTTGGTTTAGAGTTTTTAAATGACCGGAATCATAGGATACCCCTCCGCTGTAGCGGAAGTTTGACAGGAAGTTTGTAGAATTCGTTTTATAGGGATGATATTCGCCACCTAAGCCTAATTTAATACGGTCTGAAAGTTCATAATTTTCATTGTCCAATTTCAAATCTGACCGGGAATTACTCCACTGCTGAAACTGCCCTTCCACTGAGAAGTTAACGAGATTACTGGGGTAATAGGTCACTCCAGCATTAAACTCAGCAGGCAATTTGGCATTTCCATTATAGATTTCGCCCAAAGTAACATTCTGCTGATTATTATTAATGACACGGGAGGTTTCGGAGGTTTCTTCAGTGGAAATATTTACTGGCAGGATATAGGAAGCTCCAAATCCTAATTTATCATTATCACGGAGTAATTCCCTAAAAGTAAACAGCGCTCCAAAGCGATGACTTATAGTAGATCCGGTGACTTTATAGTCAAGAAAGTTGTAAGAGAAATCATTTTGGCTAAAGAACAACTCGGTAGTATTCTCCTGAGAAATAAACGCCAGGGAAGGTGCATATCCGATCGCTATATTCTTATTTATATTCCATCCAATTCCAACTTCAAGCTTGTTAATACCTCCACTGCCACTTATATCGGATACATAACCAATAGAATCATTTTCTGTAGTAACAAGAGTGCCTGAATTGAAATATCTGTAATCAGAGGATGTGACAGAATACAGAGAAGCTGAAATTCCAAGCTTTTGTTTAAATATTGGCAGGGTGAGTTGAAAATAACCGACAGATAAATCAGAATTAACACTTTCGCTTATATTATCTGTGGCTTGGTATTGTGAAAGGCTGAGCCCGGATGAAGTAGTGGTATAGATATTTTTACCCCAAAGCGCAGGATTACTGAGGGTGTTGGATTGAGTATTATCTAAAGAAACCCCTGAAATACCTAAGCTAAGTTCTCTGGCCGTATTATTGTCAACGGGAAAACCTACTCCAAATAAGGAGTAGAAAGAACCACTGCTATTTATGCTTCTGCTTTCACTTTGAGCAAAAGCCTGAGAAATTGATATAACAAAGAAGAGAAATGCTAAATAAAGGGTTCTATATAAATTATTCTTATTCATTCACTGCGGATGTAATAATTAACTTTGGCCTTAATTCTTGAGAGGCTGATTGATTATGTATTAAAGTAGAGCGGAGTACTCCAGAGCCTGATTGAAGACCGATTAAAATTTCACTGGTACTCTCTCCTCCAAAAAATAAATTATTAATATAGGGAGTAATGTTAGCCTGAAAGTAAGGGTTCTCACTGTTTTTAGGGGCGAAAAAATCCGGTCCGTTTATCTGATAGTCAAAAACTTCTTCTGACTCCGCGCGGAGATTAACAGTTAGCTCATTAACTGACGGTCTTATATGGTTTGCAGGTAATGAATTAGACAATACTTGATCAGCCTCATAAAGAACAAGATCAACGGATAATAAATTAGCAGCTTTATAATCCCGTTTTAATTCTTCCATTGGAAGATTGATTTTCATCATTTGCTCAAGCGTAGAATGAACAGGGCTAACAGAAGGATCGCCAGTATTGCTGTTGGTTCGCTCTATAAAATATGCCTGGCTGGATATTCCAAGGCTAACGGTATCATCTTCTGTATCAACAAGAATGAAATTTGAATTGGCGACATCTACTATGGAAATCTTATTGGCGCTGTTATCGGGGACAATTGCTAAACCAAAAAACTCATACCGGTAAAGAGAATCAACATTACTATCATCATTGTTGATGTAGCCAGCATATTTGTCTCTCCAATAATCAGAGAGCTCTACTGAAAACCTTTTCTCATTTCCAACGACAAAACTGCCTATCGAACGAGACTCATCATAAGTAATAGGTGAATTTACAAATTGTGAATTCCCTCGCCACAGCGTGTTGATCTCATATAAAGTGAATGAGGCTTGTGAAGTTGTATCACCATAAACAATGGTACTGTCAAGCTGAACCTCAAGGTTGAGGGTGAAATTATTACCATCAATATCTGAAGCATTAGTGTAAAGGTTTGGTTTAACCAACCCGGTAGCTTTTATATCACCAAAAACCTGATCTGAATAAAGCCCAATATTGAATGCGGATAGGTTTCCGGAAAATGCTTCAAAGGATTCAGCAGTGATATCATCCAGGTAGAGGGTATCAATTTTAATGGTTGGTTCGTCAACAAAGCCACTACCTACATTTCCAGGATCCTCGCAGCCATTAAAAAATAAAATTAGGGTGAATAGTGAAATGTATAAGGAAAAAAGGCCCTTATTTGTATTGGTCATCAAAGGTAAATTTAAAATGTTCTCTATCTATTATTCAACGTCAGAAATAGCCCGATAATATTCGGCAAATTTATCTGAAACATCCTCCGGGGAGCCCTGAATTTTTTCAGGTTTGATTCCCAGTTCTTTGAAGATGTCATCAAACTCATCTTTAAGGTAATTTCCGGTAACCACATGGTCGCTGTATTTTAGACCTAATTTTAGAAGATCAACTTTGCCCTCCTCTGTAAGGTTGTCGATATCAGTATCGGCCGGCAGACCAAGAAGTTCCAGCACTCTCGCTGAATCAGAATTGCCCTCATTGATTGGGTGATGCAGATTATAAACGATTTTTGTGTTCTTGAAGATTTTTTCGTCCTTATATAATGTTTTTACTAAAAGGGGTGTTAAACCAGCAGGCCAATCATGGCAATGGATGATGTCCGGCTCCCAGCCGAGCTTAATAACTGTTTCGAGTACGCCTTTATTGTAGAAGGCCAGGCGCTCATCGTTATCTTCGTAAAATTCTTCTGAATCAGGTTTTCTGAAAAGACCTTTTCTTTTGAAGTAGGTATCATTATCCAAAAAGTAAACCTGGAGTTTAGCATTTGGAATGCTTGCTACTTTGATTTTCATGGTCTCAATTTTGTCACCTACTTCAACTTCAATGCCGGAAAGACGGATCACTTCATGAAGCCGGTTTCTTCTGTCATTGATTGTTCCGTATTTGGGAAGCAGGATTCTAATTTCAAACCCCTTGTCTTGTAATGAAGCAGGCAAAAACCTAAGTAGGTCGGCGGTGTAGGTCATGCGTGCAAAAGGAGAAATTTCAGCAGCAACGTAAAGAATTTTCATAAATATATACTCTCAGTGATTACTCTTTGTTCGAGATTGTATTAGTGTCTTTCATAACATTATTTAGGTCCTCATCGTCATCCAATGAGTAAAAGTCTAACAGGGTGTCGCCCCTTAAACCTAAGCGCAAAGTTTCTAAAGATATAACCTCGGCCGGAACAATATTTCCAAGGTTCACATTACTTCCAAACTTCCGAATGAACCATACTTGTTGTTCTTTTTGTGGAGCTTCAAAGATCAGCTTTTCTTGGGGGATCTGATCGGTGATTTCTTCTATCAAGCCTGAGCGAACTTCTCCATTGGGTCTGAATACTCCAACAGTTCCACTTTCGCGAGCTTCACATATTACTTTTTGAGACCCTGCTTTTAATTCATTTTCAATGATCTTAACCCATTTGTAAGGAGGAATGATGTCATTGGGATTTTTACTGCCTACTTCTGAATAGACATAAAACTCTTGGCTTAACTCTTTTATTATAGCTTGTTTTCTATCGTCAGAAAGCCAAATAGTACCATTTGAAACCTCTACATGCCCGATACCATAATTCTTCATCAGTTCGACATAGGCATCAAGCTGGTCCCTTAAAACATAGGCTTCAAACAAAGTACCGCCAAAGTAAACGGGAATACCAGCATTTTGATAAACAGCAATTTTTTCTTCGAGATTTTGAGTTATATACGAGGTTCCCCATCCTAACTTAACTACATCAAAATAGTTAGAACTGGATTCAACGAAATCCTCAGCTTGCCGTACGCTATATCCTTTATCTAAGGCGAGAGTGAGTCCTTCATTACGTGGTTTTTCAGTTCGCTTAGGTAAGTGATTGAGTGTAAATGCCATATTTATCAGTTAAAATATCTAAGCCTTGAATATACAAAAACACGTTCTGTATATGAAATCGGGCATTTTATAGTTAGGTATTTCTATTAATTTGTCTGTTACTGAGTTCTATAAGTTCGCAAATGTGATCTTCTTCAACACCTTGCAACATCTCGTCAGTATATCTCCAAAGCCAATTATTGGAAGAAGTTCCCGGAATATTCATTCTGTGCCGGCCGTCCAAACCCATAAAATCTTGCAGGGGGAATATAGCCTGATCTGATACCGAAAGCATCCCCAAACGAATAAACTCCCAATGAATATTTTCTCCGTTTGAACGCGTATATGAGCGAGCGCGGTGTTGCTCGGTTTCACTAACGGAATTATACCAGCCAAGAGTTGTATCGTTATCGTGAGTTCCTGAGTAAGCGACACTGTTTTGGGAGTAATTATGAGGCAGAAAGCTATTTGTTGAGTCGGAATCAAACGCAAACTGCAGGATTTTCATGCCCGGGAAGTTGTATTTGTCTCGAAGTTTTTCAACACCTTCGGTTATATAACCGAGATCTTCAGCAATAATGGGAAGTTCTCCGCATTGTTCCAAAATGGTATCGAATAGCTTTTCTCCGGGGGCTTTAACCCAGCGGCCCTTTTCAGCCGTTTTTTCTGTTGCCTTAACTTCCCAATAGGCATCAAAACCACGAAAGTGATCCACCCGAATGGCATCAAAGGCATTAAACATATGCTTAAAACGATCAACCCACCAGGAAAACCCATTCTTTTCAATCTCATCCCATTTATACAGCGGATTACCCCAGAGCTGACCGGTTTCACTGAAATAATCTGGAGGAACACCAGCAACCAATTGCCGGTTACCTTTTTTGTCCACTTCAAAATATTTGGGATTGGCCCATACGTCGGCACTATTGTGGTCTACAAAAATTGGGATGTCACCTACAATGCGAATTCCTTTTTCGTTGGCATATTTCTTTAGTGCGATCCATTGATTATTGAATTCAAACTGAAGCCAATACTGAAAGGCGATCTCATCGCTAAATTTCTTACGATATTTCTTTAGCGCTTCTGGTTTGCGTTGGGCAATGCCATCATCCCAGGTATTCCAGGGCTGTTTGTTATAGCTCAGGGAGCAAGCCATGAAAAGAACAAAGTCATCTAACCAATGCTTGTTTTGCTTTTTAAAAGTGTCGAAAGCCTGTTCTTCCTCTTCAGCAAGGCTCTCGTAAAAGCGATCACAAGCAATCTTATAAACCCGGTCTTTATTTTTAAATGAAAGATCATAGTCTGCTACGGTTGTTGAGGGCTGCTCTATGGATTTGATCTCTTCCTTTGTAAGTAATCCCTTTTTATGAAGAATGTCGGGACTGATTAAATAAATGTTCCCGGCAAAAGCAGAATAGCTGGCATAGGGGGAGTGCCCGTACCCGGTTGGGGTAAGTGGCAATACCTGCCAAATTGTTTGGTCTGTGCGTTCTAAAAAATCGAGAAAATTGCGGGCTCCAAATCCAAAATCTCCCATCCCATACTTTCCGGGAAACGAGGATGGATGAACTAAGCAGCCGCAGGATCGTGGAAACCTCATTTATAACCTAATTCTTTGGTTTTAAAATTAAACCCGCTAATGGAGGTACCGTTATTGCTACATTTGCTTTTTGGCCATGCCATTCACCCCATTCAGCGTAAATTTTACTGTCTCCGGCATTGCTTCCGCCATAAAATTCAGAGTCACTGTTTATTAATGCTTCAAATTCACCGGCATGGGGAACACCAACCTTATATCCATAATGTACAGTTGGCGTGAAGTTCAATATCACAACCACAAAATCTTCGGGATTCTTTGCACGGCGGATGAATGAAATAATACTATTATCAGCATCACTTACGTCGATCCATTCAAAACCACGCCAATCAAAATCCAATTCATGCAGGGCATTTTCTTTTTTATTCAAGCCATTTAAGTCTTTAAGCAACAGTTGCAGTCCCTGATGCTTTTCCCATTCAAGTAGATGCCAATCTAAAGACCGTGATTCACTCCACTCCGACCATTGCCCAAATTCTGAACCCATAAATAATAAATTTTTTCCGGGATGGGTGTACATATAAAGATAAAGAAGGCGGAGGTTGGCAAATTTCTGCCAGTCATCGCCCGGCATTTTAGAAAGCATGGATTGCTTCATGTGCACCACTTCATCATGGGAAAAAGGAAGGGTGAATTGCTCTGAAAAAGCATAGATCAAAGAAAATGTAAGCTGATCCTGATGATATTTACGGAAAAGAGGATCTTTCTGAATATAGGTAAGGGTATCATTCATCCAGCCCATGTTCCATTTAAAGTCGAAACCGAGCCCGCCTGTTTCAGTTGGGCGAGATACTCCTCCCCAGGAAGTAGATTCTTCGGCAAAAGTAATGACGCCTGGAAAGTGATGATGAACCGAGTCATTAAAGGCTCTGAGAAAATCGATCGCTTCGATGTTTTCCCTGCCTCCGTATTTATTGGGAACCCATTCCCCTTCATCGCGGGAATAGTCCAGATAAAGCATGGATGCCACCGCATCAACCCGTAGTCCGTCAATGTGAAATTTATCACACCAATAAATAGCGTTTGAGATCAGGAAGTTCCTGACCTCTGTTCTGCCATAATTGAAAATGCATGTTCCCCAATCCTTATGTTCGCCTTTACGGGGGTCATCATGCTCAAAAAGGCCGGTACCGTCAAAGCGGCGAAGGCCGTGATCATCTTTGGCAAAATGTGCAGGAACCCAATCTATGATTACTCCAATATCTGCCTGGTGACACTTGTCCACAAAATACATAAAGTCTTCCGGGGTTCCGAAGCGACTTGTGGGGGCAAAATAACCGGTGATCTGATAGCCCCAGGATGGGTCATAGGGATGTTCCGCGATCGGCATGAGTTCAACATGAGTGAAGCCAAGATCTTTGAGGTAAGGCACCAGTTGATCGGCTGTTTCCCGATAATTCAAGAAACCGGGGTCTTCCCCTACTTTACGACGCCAGGAACCTAAATGCATTTCATAGATAGAAATGGGTTGGTCAAAGGCTTGTTTTTTGTGCCGGTATTTTAACCACTTTTCATCTTTCCATTTATAGTCTTCGATATCCATTACGATGGAAGCAGTACCGGGACGAAGTTCGGAATAGACTGCAAAAGGATCCGCTTTTTTAAGTGGGGGATCTTGTGCCGGGGTTTTGATCTCATACTTATAATGATCACCATCGGTAACGTGCGGGATAAAGATCTCCCAGATTCCCTGGTCATGAAATTTCCGCATGCGATGAACCCTGCCATCCCAGCTGTTAAACTCTCCGATCACACTAACGCGGGTTGCGCTTGGTGCCGTTACAACAAAATGTGTTCCTTTCACTCCCTCAATTTCACGCTTATGGGCGCCCATAAATTCATAGGCTTGATGGTGGTTTCCTTCCCCCCAAAGCTGTAGGTCAAAATCACTGATCAGGGATTTGAAACGGTATGCATCGGTGATAGTAAATTTTTTGCCTTTATGCGGGACTATCTCAAAGTTATAATCGAAGCGATTTTTGCGTCGGAAAAATACTCTTTCAAATAGTCCATCTGTAGAAACCGGCTCCAACTCATACTTCTTCTTGTTGATAACAGCCGTTATCGATTTAGCTTCCGGGCGAAAAGCACGTAACACTAATTTTGATTTGCCATCTATCTCAACTTCATGCAGCCCTAAAACCGAAAAAGGATCCCCATGTGATCCGTCTGAGATGGAATCAATTATTTCTTTTGAAAGTGTCGAATTCATCACCATTATTAGGTTTGAAAAGATGACAAAGATATTAAAAATTTAGGAAATGTATGAGTCCTTTTAAAGTGCTTTCGATTGCACGATTCTATATTTTGAGCTCATGAAAAATTCCGGATTTATTGCACGGCGGTATCTTTTTTCCCGAAAACATATATCGCTGATCTCTACCCTTACATTTATCAGTATTATCGGCATAACCATTGGTACGGCTTTGCTTATAGTGGTTCTTTCGGTTTTTAATGGTTTTTTTGATGTGATAAAAAGCTTTCTTCTTTCCTATGATCCCGATATCAGAATTGAAGCCTCAGGGATGAATACCTTCGCACAAAATGAGCAGATGATGCAGCAAATAGAATCACTGCCTGAAGTGCGCATCATCTCTCCGTATGTTGAAGGAAAGGCGTTATTAGCTCTTAATGGAGTTCAGAATGAAGTGGTGGAAGTAAAAGGAGTGCAACGTGATGTGTTCTTCCAGCTGGTGGATATTGAGGAAAGTGTTACCACCGGTGTTTTCGATATTTCGGTGCGCGAGCAAACTCCCGGCATTATTGTACATGAAGATCTGAAGAATAAATTGCGTCTTAATGTAGGTGACGATATTGCCTTGCTGAGTGCGGCCGGAATGAAAAACGCCCTTACCCAGATCACGGTCCCCCAAACCTATCGGTTTGATGTACGGGGAGCCTACTTTTTGCAGCAAATAGCCGGTGGCTCAAAGGTGTTCATAGACATTGAAGCAGCAAAGCGCTTGTTCCGTACCAGAAATGAGATCACCGGAATGGATATCAAACTTTACGACAATGACGATGCCGAAGAAGTAAAAGAAGAACTAAAGGCAACACTCGGTCCGGATTTTGAGATCTCAACATGGTATGACCTTCAAAAACCACTATATGATGTCATGTACCTTGAAAAATGGGGTTCCTTTGTGGTCCTGATCCTAATCGTGATCGTGGCGGTACTTAACATCATTGGATCGTTGACAATGATCGTCATACAAAAGCAGCGCGATATTGGAATTCTGATGTCCATGGGATATAGCAAAAAAGGGATCAAAACCATTTTCAGAAAACAAGGATTATATATAGGCTTGATCGGTTGCGGAATAGGAGGCGCTTTAGGGCTATTCTTGAGTTGGGCTCAAATGAAATTTGGCATGGTAAAGCTTTCGTCCGCTTTTATAATTGATGCCTATCCTGTACAGATAAGCCCAATTGATGTATCCATTATTTTAGCAGCAAGTTTGTTGCTTTGCGTACTGGCAAGTTGGTATCCTGCTCACCGTGCGGCTCAAGTTCAACCCGCAGATGCCGTTCGGTATGAATAAGCTTAAATTAGGGAATGTTAAGTTTTAAATGTTAAATGAAAGGCTCATTTAACATTTAGCATTCAATAATTTGAAATTACTTACTCATTATATACATCCGGCAAGTCGTTTTCGTAAAGGATGACATCTCCCGACCGGGCGTGTTTTTTTACCAGTTCATTAGCTTCAAACAAACTATTGACCACTCTGACATTCCTCGCAGTGGTATCATGTTCTCTGATTCCTTCCAGGATTGGCTGAGCCCTTTCTTCCCCCACCAATACCACAAGATCGAGATTGGCCTTGCCGATAGCTGATCCAAATTTTTTATTTTCCTCGGCTTCTATTTCTCCCAATTCTACCATTCCGGGAGTAATGATAATCCGTTGACCGGAATTGAATTGAGCTAATATTTCAACCGCATTTTTGGCACCTACAGGATTAGAGTTAAAAGCATCATCGATTACAAAAAGATCACCTTGCTGTTTCAGTTCCAGGCGGTGTTCAACAGGTTCGATCTTGGCCGCGGCCAATGCCATGGTCTTCAGGCGGATTCCAAAATGCCTGGCCACGCCCACAGCCAGTAATAAATTCTGGACATTATGAGCTCCCAGCAGTTTGGTTTGGAAGCGTTCTTTTTCATCCCCGATCTCCACATCGAATTCCATTCCTGAGGTGTCGTATGAAATAGCGCTTCCGCGGATCTCTCCTTTTTCTAAGCCGACTAATATGCGATGGATATCAGGCCGCTCGGCTCCCATTTTTGAGACTCTTGGGTCATCGGCATTTAAAATAGCAACATCACCACCAGCTAAGTTATCGACCAGTCTTCCCTTTTCTTTGGCGATCACATCTTGAGAACCAAATGTTTCAAGGTGAGCAACTCCCACATTTGTAACCACGGCAATATCAGGTTTGGCAATATCGCAGAGCTCCTGAATATTACCTTCGTAACGCGCACCCATTTCGAGGATCAGGATCTGGTGGTGTGATTGCAGATCGTTGTTTATCACTTTACAAGTTCCCATCGGAGTGTTGTAGCTGCCGGGCGTGGAGCATACGTTGAACCGTTCCTTCAGAAGATCACGGATCATGAATTTAGTACTGGTCTTGCCATAACTTCCGGTGATGGCGATCACCTTAAGATCGGGCATGGAAGCCAGTTTTTTCCGAGCCTGCTTCTTGAATCCGTTTTGGATGAATTTTTCCACAGGGTTGATAAATAAGCCGGAGAGCAAAATGAAGAAGGGAATAAATGTAGCTCCAAACCCCCACCCTACAAGTAGCATCAGCAGATCAAAAGAGAGAACTCCGGAGAAGTGGTTAGGTAGAGGAATATTATAATAAGGGAAAAACCCTGTAAAGCTCATGTAAGTAAATAGCGCCGGAAATATGGCAGAGAGAATAACGTACGGAATCATGAAACGCTTTACGCGGGAAGTATATACCAGTGGTTTTTTAACCTTAGCCTGCATATATCGGGAGGCCGAACCAAACCAGAAAATGGAAAACACGAAGAAAATAATACACAAAGACGAATATGTAATGGTTTCCATGATCCAGTCATCAAACCAAAGCAGCAAAAATATGGCGATGTTGATCATGGCAATATTTGCGGGTATGACCTTTTCGCTCCAGTGGCCTTTCATCCATTGCCAAAACTCGCTGTTCTTATATCCAACTTGCTGATAGGTGTGAAGGAAAAAGCGCATACGGAGCCAGGTGTACCGCAGGAAAAGAAGACATAAGAGAATTGCGCCGACATCAAGGAGCGTGTAATACCAGTTCAAATTATTCAGAATATGTTTTGAGGATTAAGCCGTTGTGATTAACAGGAAGGTATGAAATTAACAGTTATTCGAAATCGGTTTAGAACCTTCCTATATTCACCGCGCATTCAATAAAATTGTTTCAATAAACGAAGAGAAATATATGAAATTAATTATCCCAATGGCCGGACGGGGTACACGCGTTCGTCCACATTCCCACACAGTTCCAAAACCGTTGCTTCCTGTTGCGGGAACCATGATTGTTGAGCGTATTGTAGAGACCTTTAACCGCACCCTCGATCGTGATATTACCGATATCGTATATATCCTCGGTCCCGATTTTGGAGAAGACATCAGGCAGCCACTTCGCGAGATGAGCAAACGCCACAATGCCAAAGCCCTTTTTGAAGTGCAGGCTGAAGCACTGGGAACCGCACATGCCGTTGCCATGGCCAAAGAGCATTTGGATGGAGAAGTGATCATCGCTTTTGCGGACACCATTTTTGACAGTGAAGAAAAGTTTGATCTTGGAGATGCAGACAGTGTGATATGGTTAAAGAAAGTCGAAGATCCATCTCGTTTTGGTGTGGCCGTGCATGAGGGCGACAAGATCACTGGGTTTGTGGAGAAGCCTAAGGAGTTTATTTCTGACCTTGCTATAATTGGGGTGTATTATTTCAAAGATGGAAATTATTTCAAGAAACAAATCGAGTGGGTGCTGAATAATGATATGAGAGGACCGGGCGGAGAGTATTTCCTAACTGCTGCTCTTGATAAAATGATCAAGGATGGCAAGATCTTCAAGACAGCTACCGTTGATGAGTGGCTGGATTGTGGAACGCTTCCGGCCTGGCTGGAAACTACCGGCATCATCACCGAAAAAGAATTTGAAGGCGTTGATGAAAGCCGGTTCAAAGAAACCAAAATCATTCCGCCAGTATATATCGGGGAAGGGGTTGAAATTGAGAACAGTATTATTGGTCCAAAAGTAAGCATTGAGGCGAATACAGTGATCAAAAACTCAACCATTAAAAACACCATCATCCGCGAACACGCCAACCTGGAAAAAGTGGAAACGGAGGGCTCCACAATTGGGGCCCATACGTCTCTCAAAAATGTAAAGGGAACGGTTGATGTGGGAGATCACAGCATGTTGGATATAGGGTAAAGTTTAGGACTGTATTTAAAGTGTAAATAACATGAATTCGAGATAAAGAATTTTAAAAGGCTATGAGATTCATCTGACGGATACCCCGTCTGATCGACAAACAGGCAGGGTGATGTAATGGGCAAAAAATCCTTTTGAGCTTAGAAGCCCAGATCAAACAAACGGCCAGATGGAACTGGAGCCATCGACCGAGAGGCAGGTTAAACATTCCCGGATTCGATCTGATGGATTACCCGTCTGATCGATGATACAGGGGTCGGTGTTGGATTGGGATAAGGAAAAGACGTAGAAGCCCAAATCAAACAACCGATTAGACGGACCTGGAATCATCAGACCGCGACTCAAAGGCTTGAACGAGGATAATTATCTCGAACTGACGTTAAATAAGCTTTTTTATTTTAGATGGAATTTAAGACATCTTTCAATCATGACTAACCGATAAAAATTCCGGCACCATGAGATCTTAACCTCATTGCGATAACTTCAGGAGTTATCCTCCTTTTTAGAGGATTGAATTATGCATATCCAATCCTTTAATCCATTATACTCTTATGGAGTATTGTTTTGGGCAGCACCGCTTTTGGAGTATATGGCTACAGCATTCAGGATGGGAAACTAAAGATTTTACGGTTAGGGTGGTCAAAAGACATCAAACTCTCAGAATTAAATACGATAGAAGAGAAACCTAATGCCATGTTAGGATCGTTAGGAGGTTTGGGGTCGGGAATTTATTCAAAATACTGGGTTCACTTGAAAATGAAACAAGAGGGGCTCAGGTACTGGTAGAAATTGAAGATCCGATGCCCAGCCGCTTATCGTGATGGGCGCGATTCCATTCGGAATTGTTGGAGCCGTGATCGGGCATATTTTATTGGGGTATGACCTTTCCCTTGTCAGTTTGATGGGAGTGATTGCCCTCTCCGGTGTGGTTCTGAATGATTCTTTGATTATGATCGATTATGCCAATAAAAAGCGTAAGAAAGGGGAATCGGTGTTTGATGCCATTCATGAAGCCGGGCTCCGGCGTTTTCGTCCGATCATTCTTACTACCCTAACCACGTTCGGTGGATTAACGCCCATTATTTTGGAAACATATATCCAAGCTACCCAGCTGATACCTATGGCTATTTCTTTAGGCTTCGGTATCGTATTTGCAACTTCGATTATCCTGGTTCTGGTACTCTGTCTGTATATGATCCTTGAAGATCTTGTTAATATTGTAAAAGAGAACTTTAAGCCTGAAGAGCTTCAATTATCACCTGAGTAATATATTTTATCCTCGTTCCTCTACGACTTTCTCATAAGCGGCTTTTACTTTCACACCCGCAATAGCTTCATTCACATTGAACAAGTGATCGCCAATTTTTTCAAGGCGGTTTAGGTAGTCAAGAAATACAAAGCCGACTTTATTGGAATAGGCCTTGTTCTCAAGTTGACCATAGTGATATTCTAACAGTTCATCACGGTAGTCGTTAATGTATTGTTCAATTTCCATCGCCTTATCCAATGTTATATCTCTACTGTCAGCGGTGAGGTTGTTACGAACATTTTGAATAGCCTCATGAATAAGATCCAGCATGTTTTTAATGCGAACCATGGAAGGTTCTGTCAACTCAGTCCCGTCAGATTGCATTCGCTCAAAGGTTTTTGACATCTGATAGTAGATGTCGCCCACCCTTTCTAAGTCATTGATCATGCTATGTATGTTGCGGATGCGCCGGGTAGCTTCTTCCGTTAAGTTGTAACTTGAGATCTTGGTGAGATATTCCGCAATTTCCAGTTCTATGGTATCGGTTATCTCTTCCCTTTTTTTGATCTTGGCTAAAAACTGATCTCGTTTGTTCTGCTTGTTGAGCAGCAATCCCTGAAAATTGAAGTGTATTTTCTCAATTAGTTTGCCGAAGAGTTCTACTTCTTTGTGGGCTTGCGAAATAGATAACTCCGGAGAAGACATCATGCCGGAAGAAATATATTGCAGACGATAGGTATTATCAGCTCCTTTCTTCTCTTTTTGATATTTCTCGATCAGCTTCACAATGCGGGGCACAAAGCCAAATAACAATAATACATTCAACACATTAAAGGTAGTGTGAAATAATGAAAGAGCAAGAGTGGCATTGGCGCGCCCGATTTCATCTGATGCTGCGAAAACGGAGCCGGCTTCCGGAGAGAAGTAGCTCATGATATTATCAATACCTATTAAAAAAGGCTGCATTAGTATCAGCATCCAGATCACCCCAAAAATATTGAACACAAAGTGAAAGCGAGCAGCTCTCTTTGCATAGACGTTTCCAACAAGGGCAGCAATATTTGCCGTTACGGTAGTTCCGATATTTTCACCAAGTACCATGGCTGCGGCAATTGGGAAGTCGATCCATCCCTGAAATAACATCACCAAGGTAATGGCGGTCGCAGCGGATGAAGACTGTGTAATTAAAGTTAAAATGGTTCCTATTACTACAAAGATTAAAATGGAGATAAAACCAAATTCAGTAAATTGATCAAGGAACATAAACATCTCAGGATTTTCCTGGATGTTAGGGACGGCATTTTTAATAAAATCGAGTCCTATAAAGAGAATTCCAAACCCGATCATGGCCTCGGACAGGTTGCGTAATTTCTCCTTTCCGAAAAACATAAATGGGAAGAACAGTCCAATCAGCATAATGGCAATGGGAGTGATCTCCATCTTAAACCCAAAAATGGAAACCATCCAGGCGGTAACTGTAGTGCCGATATTTGCCCCCATAATAACCCCGGTTGATTCCACAAAAGTGATAAGCCCTGCGTTTACGAAACTAACAACCATTACCGTTGTAGTGGAAGAAGATTGGGTAATGGTTGTGGCTGTAAATCCCGTGAAAAGGCCTCGAAGTCGGGTGGTGGTCATTCCTTTTAGGATAGCGCGAAGCCTGCTTCCGGCAACTTTTTGGAGACCGTCACTAAAGACTTTCATCCCATAAATAAAGATCCCGAGTGACCCGATCAATTGGAGAAAGTCAAAAAAGCTATAAGCCATTTTATACGATTAAGTGTGCTGAGATGAGCGGGAAGATAACAGTTATTATGGCTATCTAAAACCGATTGCGATGTGGTTAAGGAAGCCAAGTGTAACGGAGACAAATAATAGCATTATGTCTATGTTCAGTTGCCGGGTAGAATACCAGTTGTTGGTTACCTGTTGCCAATCCGGCAGCGTATAGATAAACAATATGATTAGGCTATGGGAATGGAAGTGTAATCTGCGACAAGGGTTGCAACCCCTTGCCGACATTCCATAGATGACTCCACATTAGTGGGAGTTGCTTTATTTTAAATTTAATTCTTAATTCAGTTGTGGCATAAATAAGGAGAAATCATGATTCATGGAAACCAAACAGATCATAGAAACGTTTTTTGAGGAACAACTTGGAGAAACCTCTCAATATTTTTTATATAAAGACAAGAAACTGCTCAATGAAGGGCGATATGTGGAATTTGCTGAAGAGCAGTTAGCTAAAGCGAAGAAAATATTTCTTTCGGTTTCATTTCCGTTGTTAATTTGTTCCTGGTATGGGACTATAAGCCTCATTGAATATGGTGCTGACCCAAACTGGTTTGATCTTACTATTGGTCTTGGATTTTGGGTAGCTCTGGCAGGAGTGGCTTTTTACGCACCCAAAGAATATTACACCATCAAGAGCTCGATGAATTTATTCATCAAAATGATGAAGGAAAAGGAATCTGGCTAAGGGTTCTGCTTATTTATTCAAACTGGCCAGTGCTTTCTTAATGACCATCGAAGCATCTTCACTGCCGGTTTCTTTTAGCGCTTTCATTACCGCCTGCTCCGATTCTTTCTTTTTGAAACCAAGAGATTCGAGAGCGGAAATGGCTTCACCTGTAACGCTGGGTTCAGATGTAGAGGTCGGTTCAACTCCGGCAGAGGCCGCATATTCAGCAAGCTTATCCTTTAACTCTACAATGATTCGCTCTGCCGTTTTCTTGCCAATGCCCGGCACTTTGGAAAGGGTGCCGGCTTCGCTGTTGATGATAGCCCTAATAAGCTGATCAGCCGGTAAGCCTGATAAAATGGTAAGTCCTAATTTCGGACCCACTCCTTTTACAGTAATGAGCTTCTCAAAAAGGGCCTTTTCATCCGAAGAGAAGAATCCAAACAACCGCTGATCACTGTCGGTGATGTGATGATAGGTAAGCAATTTTACTTCTGCCCCGGCGCTTTCAAGTTGCTCTTGGGTGATGGAGGAAATTTCAACCCGGTAGCCTACACCGGATACATCAAGGATCACAAGTCCTTCTCTTTTTTCTTCGATGTAACCTTTTAAAAAAGCGATCATAGTTAATTTGTTAATAGAATGCAGGGGCCGTATAACATACGCCCAAAATTGATTCAACCACAGGGCGAATGCGATTCGTCCCTACGGTATAAATTAAAATTCAAAAACTGAGCGCAGATTCAATATCCCAAAGCTAACTCCATCAAGGTTCAACTCTCACTTAATCACCCGCTCGGGATTGTCTGCCACAAAACTGGCCCAGTCACCTTTGGCGTTATTTTGGTGCGTTTTCTTTTTGGAAGAACCGGGAATTCCTTTTCCTTTCATTAAATGACACCATGCAACGGCCAGGGCGTCTGTTGCATCATTAGATAACTTCTCATCCGGTAATTTCACCATTTTATTCAGCATAAAAGCGACCTGCTCTTTACTGGCATTTCCATTGCCGGTGATGGATTTCTTCACCACTTTCGGGAAATATTCTGCCGCCGGAAGGCCGTTATTGGTAATGGCCAGCATGGCAGCAGCCTGTGCCCGTCCCAGCTTCAGCATGGCCATGGGGTCAATCCCATAAACGGGAGTTTCAACTGCACAGGAAGTGGGTTTGTTAGAGCGGATGATAGCGGAGATCTTATTAAAAATAACCTGCAATCGCTCGGCATGATCATCGATATCGGCCATACGAATTACATCACACCGTAAGGCGATCAGTTGTCCGCTTTCTTCCGTTAACAGGGCATAGCCGGTGTTTCGGGAGCCGGGATCAATACCGAGGATTATATCGGGCATATATTATTCGTCGTCTTTGTCGCCGTAAACTTTAGCAAGATCGTTGATCATTTCTTCTGAAATTCCGGAGTTTACAAAACCGCCATCGTGGAACAGGTTCTGCATGGTTACTTTTCGGGTAAGGTCAGAGAATAAAGTAACGCAGTAATCTGCACATTCATCCGCAGAAGGATTTCCCATTGGCGCGATCATATCGGCAAAGGTGTACATGCCGTCAAATCCTTTGATGCCGGTTCCGGCCGAAGTTTTAGTTGGGGCCTGGGAAACCGTGTTTACTCGAATTCCTCTTGGGGCAAGTCTGCTTCCATAATTCCGGGCGATGCTCTCAAGCAGGGCTTTTGCATCATTCATATCCGAATATTTGGAGAAAATTCGTTGCGCTCCAATGTAGGAAAGTGCCACAATACTTCCTCCGTCATTCAGCACGTCCATTTTCTCAGCATGGTGTAGAACGCGGTGAAGAGAGATCGCGGAAATATCCAGCGTTTGCTGCAGCCAGTTGTAGTTAAGGTCAGTGTATTCTTTTTTCTTTCGCACGTTTGGCGACATCCCGATAGCATGGAGAATGAAGTCAACTCCGCCCAAATGTTCTTTGGTCTGATTCATCAGGTCTTCGATCTCATCATCTTTGGTAACATCACATGCAATGATAGGCGCTCCCGTTTCTTCGCCTAATGCATCCAAAGCACCAAGTCGTAATGCTACCGGCGCGTTGGAAAGTACGAAGTCGGCACCTTCCCGCTTACATGCCAGGGCAATTCTCCAGGCAATGCTGCGCTCGTCCAAAGCACCAAAAATAATTCCTTTTTTTCCTTTTAATAATCCGTAACCGTCACTCATTTTTTATCAATTTCTTATTGTTGAATGGTATCCGTGGAAATTCACGATAATCTCGGTAAAATGATAGTGTGGAAAGTGCTTCCGTGCGACGTTAGCACCTAAACATTAAAAAGAAAATTCAAGCTGCTCCCAAACTGTTTCTTCATTCAAATTTAGATTAGACAACGTAATCCCGAGCAATCTCACCGGGCGGTTTCCAACTTCGGTTTCTTCTAAAAGCTTACGCACCACATCCATGATATCCCGATATCGGTTGGTGAAATGTGGCAAAGAATAACTACGGGTGATGGTATCAAAATCATCATAGCGGACTTTAAGAGTGATGGTCTTGCCGGCCGCATTGATCTTTTTCATTCCCTCGGCAATGGTTTGAGCCAGCTCATCCAGGAAATTATTGATCCATTCAAGGCTGTCGATATCTTCAGAAAAGGTTCGTTCTTTTCCATACGATTTCCGAACCCGATGCGATTTCACTTCTCTGTGATCAATTCCTCTAACGATCCGGTAGTAGAACCGACCGGACTTGCCAAACGCCTTCACCAGATCAATTTCACTCCACTCCTTCAGCTCAGCCCCGGTTTTGATCCCTACGGAATGCATCTTTTTCTGAGTAGCCTTCCCGACACCAAAGAACTTTTTGATGTCCAGTTCTTCCAAAAAGGCCTCCGCTTTTTCAGGGGTGATAAGCGTTAGCCCATTTGGCTTGTTGATATCGGATGCCACTTTTGCCAAAAACTTATTATGTGCAATTCCAGCCGAGGCGGTAAGCTTGGTTTCTTCAAAGATTTTTTCTTGAATTTGTTTCGCGATTAAAGTAGCGGAGGGAATTTCTTTGTGATTTTCGGTGACATCCAGAAAAGCTTCATCCAGAGATAAAGGTTCTACAAGATCGGTATATTCAAAGAAGATCTCGCGGATCTGCTGGGAGGCTTTTTTATAGGCATCAAAATTGGCTTTCACAAAAATTCCGTGGGGACAAAGTCGCACCGCTTGTGAAGCCGGCATGGCCGAGTGAACGCCGAATTTCCGGGCTTCATAGCTGCAGGTTGCCACAACTCCCCGTCCGCTGGGGTTACCGCCAACGATCACCGGTTTACCCCGTAGATCGGGATTATCCCGCTGCTCAACAGAGGCATAAAAAGCATCCATATCAACATGGATAATCTTTCGAATGGGGAATTTGGAGCACATAACATATATTACACATATAAAAATTAATTCAAAAGAGGAATTCTATATTTACATGGAACAATAACTCTATATGATGCATTTAACTAAAGGAACACACAAAAAAACTAAAAACCAACATCTATGAAGCTATCGAAACGATTTTTAGCACTAAACGTCCTGATGTTTTCTTTACTTATTTTTATGGTCAGTTGTTTTAACAACCCAACCGGGGCCGATGATGATGATAATAACGGAGAGCCGGATCAGTATTCACACACTCAAAATCCGGGCCTTTCCGCAAATGATTTCCTATCAGGTGAAAGTTATACCGACTTAGTTATTGAAATCGATTACATGCCGGGCTATGCTCCCAATCAACAAGCCATTGACAGCCTTCAGGCATTTTTGGAACGGAGATTGCACAAAACAACGGTGACTATTTTGGAGCCGACTGAAATAGCATCCGGAGATCAGAGCCAATATTCCGCATCTGACGTCCGTAATCTTGAAGATGAGTACCGCGGTGAATTTACTGAAGGCGAAACGCTGGCTGCTTATATGATTATCGTAGATGGTCAATATGAGCAGCAAAATGTGCTGGGTATAGCTTATTACAATACATCGAATGCATTTTTTGGACCGGCTTATGACCAAGCCTCTTCCGGATTTGGAGCCCCTTCCCGATATCAGGTGGAATCCACTTCTTTCCGGCACGAATTCGGTCATTTATTTGGTTTGGTAAATATTGAAGGGTCAGGAACCGATATGCAAACAGATCACCAGGATGAACAGAATGGGCATCATTGTGACAACGAAAATTGCCTGATGTACTACGCTATGGAACGTCCGGATCTAATTGCTCAATTTTTTGGTGAAAGCGTTGCTGAGCTGGATGCCAATTGCATTGCTGATTTGCAAGCTAACGGTGGTAAATAAATAGAAAGAGGCTCTGAAACAGAGCCTCTTTTAATATTTTCTAAATGGTGTCTAAAGCCATTTTGTAGGTTGGATCTTCGAGTACATTCACGTCGATGATTGCATCCGCATTTTGGAGCATTTTCCGGCAATCTTTACTTAAATGCTTAAGGTGAACTTTTTTTCCTACTTTACTGTAACGTTCGGTAATCTTATTCAATGCTTCAATAGCCGACATATCTACTACCCGACTTTCTTTGAAGTCTATGATGATCTCAGCCGGGTCGTTTAGTATATCAAACTTGGAGTTGAATACGGAAATTGAACCGAAAAAAAGAGGACCGTAGATCTCGTAGTGCTTTGTGCCTTCCTCATCAACATGTTTTCGGGCACGTATTCTTTTAGCGTTATCCCAGGCGAATACAAGTGCGGCGATAATCACTCCAACCAATACGGCCAGTGCCAGGTTATGGAGCACGGCTGTAACCAGGGTCACCATTACCATTACAAATAGATCGGAAATGGGCATTCGGTTGAAAGTTCTCAAACTTGCCCATTCAAAGGTTCCGATGGCAACCATTATCATCAAACCGGTAAGTGCAGCCATAGGTAATAACTCGATCATTTCGGAGCCAAACATAATGAATACAAGCAACATCACTGCTGCTACAATTCCGGAAATTCGGGTACGCGCCCCGGAAGATACGTTGATCAAACTCTGGCCGATCATAGCACAACCGCCCATCCCCGAAAAGAATCCCGAGAAGATATTGGCAGTGCCCTGTGCAACGGCTTCCTGATTTCCATTTCCGCGGGTTTCGGTGATCTCGTCTATAATATTGAGTGTCAACAAACTCTCTATCAACCCAACCCCGGCCATGATCACCGAATAGGGTAAAATCACCATGAAAGCTTCCCCGGTTAATGGGATCTGTGGGATATGGAATGGTGGAAATCCACCCTGAATAGAGGCAATATCGCCTACTGTTTTCGTCTCAATCCCAAATACAACCACGATGGCAAAAATGGTTACTATGGCGACTAAGGAAGCCGGTATTTTTTTACTGAACTTAGGTAGTCCCCAAATAATTGCCATCGTTAAAATAACTAATCCAAGTAAGATATAGAGTGGCTCACCGGTCAACCAATCACCGGAAGAGGTCTTAAATTGGTCAAGCTGAGACATGAAAATGATGACGGCCAGCCCATTCACGAAACCAAAAATTACCGGATGAGGAACAAGGCGCATCAGCTTACCAAGTTTAAGCACTCCCGCAGCAATTTGAATCAATCCGGCCAAAACGACTGCAGCAAAAATGTATTCGGCCCCATGCGACACAGCTAAGGCTACTAATATGACAGCTACAGCTCCTGTTGCGCCGGATATCATACCTGGGCGCCCCCCGATAATGGAAGTAACTAAACCCACCATAAAGGCGGCATAGAGCCCGGTTAGAGGAGAAAGTCCGGCGATCATTGCAAAAGCAACGGCTTCCGGAATGAGTGCCAAAGAAACAGTTATGCCGGCTAAAATTTCAATTTTATAATCAATCTTATCACTGAGACCGAAAAGGTCTAAATACTTTTTCATGCAGTTTAGTCGTACTAAATATTGTTGTTTTAAATTGGGAAAGGTTCTGAGGGGGGAGGGGGGCTTTTTTGTTGAAAAGAGGAGCAGAACCGTTTCTATTTTATCTTCCAAAATTACGCAACAATTAACCTCTTGGGAACAGGCAAGCTGAATTATTTGTGTTATAAAATCATGAACTTAGTTGCATTAAATAAATAGCTTGTGGAAGCGGTTTTTAGGTGAGATAGTCGGGAATAATTTTTTGCTACAGCTATGATTGATATAAAAAATCCTCTCATTCAAGGAAAGAAGAGAGGATTTCTAAAAATTTTTGAAATAAATTTTCTGTTTTCTGTGCGAGAAGTTATCCCTGCTTAAACTTGAACAGGTTTTCCTTCCCTACTTTTTCTTCCCCTTGATTTAAGGCATACATGGAATCAAAAAGTACAATTGGATTTTCTTCCATGTCTTTGGTTACATGGGTTGAATAACTTGCTTCGAGTTTTTCAATGATATCATCCCTTTCATTGGGAAGCCATCTTGCACAGTGATAGGAAACGGGAGTCTTTATCAATTCAACTCCATATTCGATAAGCATGCGGTGTTCCACCACTTCAAACTGAAGCACACCTACGGTTCCCAGCAGCAGCTCATTTCCTACACCATTGGGGACCTCAAATACGTGAACAACTCCTTCCTCTGAAAGTTGTCTAAGACCTTCACGGAGTTGCTTCCTCTTGAACGGATCTTTGGTTGCCACTTTCTGGAAATGCTCCGGGGTAAAAAGCGGGATCACATCAAAATTGACTTCATTCTTTTCATAGATCGTGGTGCCGATTCGGAATGAACCGGGGTTGAAGATTGATACAATATCACCAGGGTATGCTTCTTCCATGAGCTGCCGGTCATCTCCCATCAAGGTATGGGGTGTCGACATTTTAATTTTCTTACCTGTTGATGCGATCGTCACTTGTTGGCCTCGTTCAAACTTCCCGGAAGCCACACGGATAAAAGCCGCACAATCACGATGATCAGGATTCATATTCGCCTGCATCTTAAAAATGAAGCCTGAAAAGCCGTCATTCAAATCACGTACAATTCCATCTGGGGTTTTATACTGCTGTGGGTGTGGGGCAAGCTTGTGGAAATAATTTAAAAACACATCCAGCCCAAAGTTGTGCAGGGCTGAGCCAAAGAAAACCGGAGTTACTTTTCCAGAGGCATATTCGCCGCGATCCATTCCTTCATACATTCCTTCAATCAGCATGACTTCTTCGCGAAAAGCTTCCTTCTCCGTGTCAGACAGAGAAGAAGAATCAATAGCGTCTTCAACATCAAGAACATCCGTTACGGCCTTTTTAGCTCCGTGTTCTGTTTTTTGGTAGATATGTACCTTTTTTGCAATAGCATCATATATGCCCTGAAATTTTTGTCCATAACCCATGGGCCAGCTTGCCGGCACGGCTTCAATACCAAGCTTGTTTTCAATATTACTTAGTACTTCCAGGGGATCCATACCGGGGCGGTCACATTTGTTTACAAAAGTGATGACAGGAACTTCACGAAGCTTACAAACTTCGAATAATTTCTCGGTTTGTTCCTCCACGCCTTTGGCAACATCAATAACCATCAGGCCGGAATCAGCTGCTACTAAAGTCCGCAAGGTGTCTTCAGAAAAATCCTTGTGACCCGGAGTATCTAACAGGTTATACTTGATGCCGTTTTGTTCAAAACGTAACACGGATGAAGTCACAGAGATGCCGCGTTCCTGCTCAATCGACATCCAGTCGGAGGCTGCGTGCCGGGTAGCCTTTCGGGCGCGTATGGATCCCGCCTCGTGCAGCGCTCCACCATACAGCAACAGCTTCTCAGTAAGGGTGGTTTTACCCGCATCAGGGTGTGAAATAATGGCGAAGGTTCGCCTTTTTTTCGCCTCTTTAATAATATTTGTCTCGGCAGTGGCCGTGCTCATAGTGTCTCGTTCAGCTTGATTCAAACCTTAAAGATACGGCCTTTTGAGTGAAGTTTGTAGTGGAGAGTGGAGGTTAAAAAGTGGAGCTATCCGAACCAGGGTTGTCTATTCAGAAGTTTCCTCGCTTGGGCGGGGATTAAGGGGGGGCAATGTAGGCAAGGGTTATCATTGTTAATTTCAGCCTATGATCTTATCGTTGGGACCGGGAGGTCCCGCCAGGCATTCCCAACCGGGTGGTTGGGAACGAGGTTGAAACCTACTTTTTAATCGAACTCAGGTTGGAAGATTTTTTCCTAATAAATTAATGAGTCTATTCACAGATATTGAGTTTTCACACAGGCTGGGGTGGTAGTGAACGAGAACAAGGATGGTTATTTCAGAATAATCTTGATCGGGATTTCCCGGTTTGTGCAGGGACGTATCACGATACGTCCCTGCACAAACAATCGGGTTATTTTAATTCCCAAACCCCGGCTGTTTTTCCGCCCACCTCAAAATGATCCGATACATCCATCTCTTCACCCGAAATCACATCAATCCCAACCTCAAAATCATCCAGGATCTCCGCAAAACGATCACGGTCTAAGGTTACAGCCGCCTCATTTGCATTCATGGCTACCATAATGGTTTGATCTTCGTGGATGCGGAAATAAACGTAGGTATTATTCTCAGGGATGAAATGCACCAGCTTGCCTTCGTGAGTTGCTATGGCATCTTTTCGCCATTGGGTTAATTTGGTGACGTATTCCATGATCTCATTTTCTTTGTCGGTGCGGCCTGCTTTGGTGAATACGCTGCGGTTGTCATCGGGCCAGCCGCCGGGCATGGTTTGTCGCCAGGCCTCGTCGTCTCCACCACGATTTTCATGAGCCATCATCAATTCGGTACCGTAATATACCTGTGGAATTCCACGAGTGGTCATCAAAAAAGCGTAGGCCATTTTGAAGTGGTCCTCATCTTTGCCGATATGTTCGAAATAGCGGCTCATATCATGGTTATCCAGAAAGATGACGTTGCCCATCGGATCAGAATAAAGGAAATCCTGGGAAAAGGCGTAGTACAATTGACTGAGCCCTGTGGTCCACCCAAATTCTTCATTGAAGGCATCCCGAATGGCAAAAGAGAACTGGAAATCGGTAACGCTTGGCAAATGGGACTGGTAGCCATCTTCCACGCCGGGTTTGTCGTATTGCCAATAAGCTTCGGCGGGGACGTTCTCAACCCAAGCCTCACCTACGATGTTGAAATTCGGATAAGCTTCGGTCACTTCTTTAGCCCATCGAGCCATATAGTCGCGATCCGGAAAAACGTAGGTATCCATGCGGATGCCATCAATACCCGAATACTCGATCCACCAGAGCGTATTTTGAATGAGGTAATCAGCCAGCAGCGGATTGTTTTGATTAAGGTCAGGCATTTCCGGGACAAACCAGCCATTCGTTAATTTCGTGGAATCATAAGCAGAAGCATAAGGATCAGAAGCTACCACACCTCGATAGTTGGTTTGTCCCACTTCCTGATAGTCAAACACCCAGTCGTTGGTTGGCAGGTCATCCATCCACCAGTGATTGATACCAATGTGATTGTGGATCATATCCATAATCACTTTCATGCCCCGCTCTTGAACTTTGGAGACCAGTTCTTTGTACAATTCATTGGAGCCAAAACGACGATCCACTTTGTAGAGATCGGTAGCGGCATATCCGTGATAGGCGCCGTATTCAATGCTCATGTCATTTTCGAACATGGGGGTGAACCAAATGGCGGTCATGCCGAGGTTTTCAATATAATCCAGATGATCCATTACACCCTGAATGTCGCCACCCTGACGGCGCTGGGGGTTAGAACGGTCGGCCGATTCCAGCATTCCTTCGATAGAATCGTTGGTTGGGTCACCGTTGGCAAAGCGGTCAGGCATCATCAGGTAAATGACATCCGACGGATCGAAGCCCTGATTACGGCCTTCCATCGACTCGCGGGTGCGCAGTTCATAGTTGAAGGTGATCTCTTTACTGTGGCGGCTAAGTGTGATCTCCATATTCCCGGCCTTGGCTTCATCTGAGATATCAAAGTACAGGAACAGGTAATTAGGAGAGTCGACAGCATATTGCCTCAATATCTTGACGCCGGGGTAATCTGTTTCAGCCCGGTATAACCCAAGTTCATCGCCGTAGAGTTGAATTTGCAGCTCATTGACGGGCATTTCAGCCCACCAAAATGGCGGATCTATAACCTGAATTTGTTCAGGCAGCTGAGCCTGAATAGCAGGTATTAAAAGAAAAAGTGTAAGAGCAAGTGAGAGTAATTTTTTCATGAAAATCTTTATTTAATTCCAACGAGATGGATAATAAAGATCAGTCAAGACTTTTTCTTATGTAAATGCTTACATCGTGGATCTTGGAGTTCAGTCAGTAAAGTAGATCGTATTCTTAGCAACAGCAGATCAGTTTTGTTGCAATAATCTATAGATTAGTAAAGCCGCTCGTTTGGTAAGCTCTTTGTAAGTTTTGAGGTTTACCGTCTCATTTGGGCCGTGCGCGCCGCTTCCCATGGCTCCGAGTCCATCCAATCCATCTACGTATTTAGCCACAAATGAGATATCCGCAGCACCGCGTTTACCCGGGTTGTAGGCTTCGACCTCACCCAAGCCCATATCCACGCTCAGGTCATTTAACACATTCAATACCTTCATGTTACCTTCAGTCGGTTCCATCGGTGGGTATCCTTCATAAATAGTTAATTCGGCTGAGGTCCTTGGCAGATGCCGATTCGTGATCTCTTCCATTTTTGCAAAAGCACGTTCACCCTGTTCAGAAGTCAAAAAACGAATGCCTCCATGAGCAATGGTCTTTTTAGGGACAATATTGGTCTTGCCACTTACACTTCCCCTGATCTGCTCTTCGTTATAATCCACTTCATTTCCGCCGAGTATTACTCCCACGTTATACGTTAGGTTCGTTTCTCGAAGTTCTTCATAGAATTGATGGAGTATTCGTGAGGTTTCATAAATGGAACCGGCTCCGGTGTAGTCACTGAATATACCTGATGAGTGTGCCTGCCTGCCTTCCACTTCCAGTTTCCAGGAATAAGAGGCACGACGGGCAACCGTGGCATAACTGAATCCGGAGGCCGTTTCAAAACCGAGTGCAATATCACTCTTTTTAGCAGCATCAACCAGGTCTTTCCGGCTGATGGATATGGGACTGCCGGCTTTTTCTTCGTCTCCGGTAAGGGCTACGATGATTTGTGCATCGGGAATGGCACCGGCCTCTTTTAGAGCTTTTAAAGCATAGAGGATCATCACGTTGCCTGCTTTCATGTCGTTTACTCCAGGACCTGTAGCAACGGAATCATTCAGCATTTCGAATTTTTGAAACGGGCTCTCCGGCTCAAAAACGGTATCAAGGTGACCGATAAGGAGCAGTTTTTTCCCTGAGCTTCCTTTTTGTTCGGCAAAAAAATGTCCGGCCCGATCTACTTCATCCTGAGGAATCCAGCGGGTTTCAAAGCCAAGCTCATCATAGGCTTCGATATAATTTTCCCCAACGTTACGAACGCCATCAAGATTCAGGGTTCCGCTATTGATGTTTACATTGGTTTCGAGGAATTCTAACGCTTCGGCATGATTGGCATTGATGCGGTCAAGGATCTTTTGTTCCGTTTTTGAAAGGTCTTGAGCAAACAGGTTAAAAGTGATAAGCAAAAACAGTGCAGTGCATAAAAGCTTCTTCATAATTTAAGATCTGTTTTTAAAATTAATTTCCTGCGGAGTTCATGTAATCAACAACCAAATTACTCATGGCTCTGACACCGAGTTTCATCGCGCTTTCATCCACGAAAAAATCAGGAGTGTGATGACCGCCTGATTCAACATCTGGAGATTTCCCGCCCAGAAAGAAATACAAGCCGGGAATTTTTTCCTGGAAAAAGGAGAAGTCTTCGGCTCCGGTTACAGCATCCATAATATTGGCGTTTCCATTGGTCACTTCATTCAGGGTTGGAGCCATCATGGCCGTTAACTCAGGATCGTTATAGGTAATGGGATATCCTTTATTGATGGTGAGCTCGGCGGCAGCACCGTTACTTTCGGCAGTGTTTTGGACGATGGCCTCCAGGCGCTTGAAAATAAGCTGACGCATGTCTTCATCTAAAGCGCGGATGGTCCCTTCCATGCTAACAGATTCAGGAATGATGTTATGGCGAACTCCGCCCTCGATTTTACCGAAGGTTACTACGGCGGCCTGTTTGGTCAAAGGCATGCTTCGGCTTACAATGGTCTGGGCATTGTTTATGATCTGAGCTGCGGTCACGATAGGATCGATACCGGCCCAGGGTGCCGAGCCGTGAGCTTGCTTTCCGGTAATTTCAAGGCTGAAACTGTTTACGCTGGCCATAATCCCTTCAGAACGATATCCAATACTTCCGACCGGTTCGCTGTCCCAGATGTGTAATCCGAATATGGCATCCACATCAGGGTTTTCAAGTACTCCTTCTTTCACCATCAATTCGGCTCCGCCTTCCTCGCCCTGAGGCGCTCCTTCTTCTGCGGGTTGAAAGATAAACTTAACGGTTCCTTTGATCTCATCTTTCATCTCGGTTAGAATTTTAGCAACCCCCATCATGATGGCGATGTGGGTATCGTGTCCACAGGCATGCATTACTCCAACTTCTTCTCCCTGGTACATCCCGGTGGCAATGGATTTAAATGGGACATCTGTTCTTTCGGTAACAGGCAGGCCGTCAATATCGGCACGCAAGCCGATCACAGGGCCTGGTTTCCCTCCTTCCAGAATTGCAACCACTCCGGTATGGGCTACTTCAGTTTCAACCTCTAATCCCAGTTCATTCAGGTAACCGGCAATGTAGGCAGCGGTCTCAAATTCCCGGTTGGAAAGTTCGGGATTTTCGTGAAAATGCCGGCGCCATTCAATGACCTGTTCTTCAATTTCATCAGCCTTTTGGTCGATGATCTGCTTGAGGTCTTGAGCGTAGGTTGTTAATGAGATGAGTGAAATTAGAAAGAGTAGTAACGGTTTTTTCATGATCAATATCTGTTTGGTAAAATTGAAACAGATATTAACTAAATAGGCTCACAAATAAAAAATCTCTTCCAGTTCAAAAACATGGTAGCCGGGCGGACATTTATGCAATGAATTGATCATCCCTTCAGCAACTTTTTGGGCTAAAATAGGGCGGTATTTTCTAAGTCTGGGGATTTTTGTGAAGAAACGAACCATTAGCAACCCAAATTTCTCACCGGGTCGGTTCTCATTTCTATCTCCATCTAATATCGACGGGCGTAGAATAGTAGTGACTTCAAATGGAAGTTCTTTTACAGCATCATCCAATTCACCCTTTAGGCGAGAGTAAAACATTCGGGATTGATGGTTGGCACCGGCTGAAGACACCAATGAATACTTCTTCACCCCATTTTCAGAAGCGGCTTTGGCGGTTTCATATTGATAGGTGAAGTCGATGGTATATTGCGCCTCCTGACTACCGGCTTTTTTGATGGTAGTTCCCAGTGCGGAGTAGAGCTCATCACCGGTGATAAGATGCTTCCATTCATTGATCTGTGCAAAATCGATGATATGTTCTTCCAGTTTTGGATGGCTGATACCGGTACTTCGCCGATGGAAGACTTTAACTTTTTGATAGCGATCATCTTCCAAAAGCAAATTCAAAACTTCAGAACCAACCAATCCGGTTGCTCCTATTACGATCGCTGTTTTACTCATTTTTGAAAGTTGATAGGGTGAAAGTTGATACGGCTCAATTCAAGATATATAATTTCTATTCAATCAAACTCACCCTATCAACTTTCAACTCTCACCTCCAACTATTCAATCGAATCCAAGATCCGTTTCACCATTCCCTCGGCAAAAAAGATCTTAAGCCAATTAACGCCTAATTCCTTCAAGATCGAGTAAGAAAGCATATTCCAATGCTGTTTGTCGATAGCGTTCAAAACGCCCTGATGCGCCACCATGTCCGGCTTTCATGTTAGTCTTGAGAAGCAGGGCATTATCACCGGCTTTTTTATCTCTTAATTTAGCTACCCATTTTGCAGGTTCCCAATATTGAACCTGTGAGTCAAATAATCCTGTTGTAACCAGAAGATTCGGATATTCCTGCTCCGTAACATTGTCATAAGGAGAATAGGAAAGCATGTAGTGATAGGAGTCTTCATTTTTGGGATTCCCCCATTCATCAAACTCATTGGTAGTTAGAGGTATGGTTTCATCCAGCATGGTTGAAACAACATCCACAAAAGGCACGGCGGCGATCACACCATTAAATTGGTGTGGAGCCATATTTACGACCGCTCCCATCAGCAATCCGCCGGCACTTCCGCCACGGGCATACATGTGAGGCGCAGACGAATAACCATTGCCTTCAAGGTGGTTGGCAACGTCAATGAAATCGGTAAAGGTATTTATTTTGTTGAACATCTTGCCGTCTTCATACCACTGGCGGCCCATTTCCTGTCCACCCCGAATGTGTGCAATGGTATATATAAACCCGCGGTCGAGAAGGCTCAACAAAGAAGAATTAAACCACGGATCGGTTGAGGAGCCATATGAACCGTAAGAATAAAGCAGCAGGGGAGTATCCGGACTTTTCTCAACGGATTTTTTATAAACAACAGATACGGGAATCATCACACCGTCACGGGCTTCGGCAAAAAAGCGTTCTGTAGTGTAATCATCCGGGTTATGGCCGCCCACAACTTCTTGCTGTTTCATCAATTCCATTTCACGGGTATCCATGTTGTAATCGTAGGTAGAATTGGGAGTGGTTAAAGAGGAGTAACCAAACCGAAGGATTTCAGTGTCAAACTCCGGATTAATGGAGGTATAAGCCACATAAGCTTCTTCATCAAACCCGAGGTAGTGCTCTTCTTGTGTGTTTTGGTCTATCACTTTAATGTTGGTTAGTGCATTTCCCCGCTCACTGACCACTAGGTAATCCCGGAAAACTTCGATACCGCTAATAAGTACATCTTCCCGGTGTGGGATCATTTCTTTCCAGTTACTTTTCTGAGTTGCATTCTCTGGGGTTTCCATCAGCCGGAAATTAGGAGCCTCCCAATTGGTAACGATATAGAATTTATCCTCAAAGTGATCTATGGAATACTCATGAACTTCTTCACGCGGAGTGAACTGACGAAACTCGCCGTTGGGGTTGTCGGCATCCAGAATGTGATAATCGTTGGCCAGGGTGCTTTGTTCCCCTATTATGATGTACTGATCTGATTTTGATTTATAAACGCCCAGGTAAAAAGCGGGGTCTTTTTCAGAATACACCAATTTATCCGAGGAAGGATTATTACCCAGAGTATGCCGGTATATTTTCTCGGAAAGCAGTGACACTTTGTTTTTAGTAGTATAGAAATAGGTGCGGTTATCGTTCGCCCAGGCTCCGCCTCCGGTTGTATTGTCTAATTTATCATCCAGAAACTCACCGGTTTCCAGGTTTTTAAATCGAATATGATACACCCTTCGGCTCAGGGTGTCTTCTCCGAAAGCAAGGATCTTGTTATCAGGACTAACCTGAAGTCCCGTTGCTGAATAGTAATCATGCCCATCAGCCAATTCATTCACATCAATGAGAATTTCTTCTTCAGCATCAAGTGATCCTTTTTTGCGGGAATGAATGGGATATTCGCTTCCCTCTTCGTAACGGGTGTAATACCAATATCCATTTTCGAAATAAGGAAGACTTTCGTCGGTTTCTTTAATTCTGCCAACAATTTCTTCGTACAGATTCTCTTGAAGCCTTTCGGTATCTTTCATGGCGAGATCGGTGTACTCGTTTTCGCTATTCAGATAATCAAGTACTCTTTGTGTTTGAGTGTCCGGGGTTTCAGCAATTTTTTGTTCATCAGTAAGTCGCATCCAAAAATAAGGATCGATTCTGGTGTCTCCGTGAATGGTAAGTACAGAGTCCTGTTTTTCAGCAACGGGAGCAGTAAGATTGGCTATGTTACTTTTTATCGTAGATCCCCGCTGCGAATCACATCCGTTTAGCAATACAAAAGCGAAGAGAATGATTGCAAAATGTTTAAAGTAGAGCTTCATTATATGTCCTGTTTATTATTGAGTAAAAGAATCTATCAGTTTTAACTGAAAAGAAAAGTACGTGCAAAAATTTAATTCATGGAATCCAGGACTCTTTTCACCACTCCATCCATTGCATCTCCATTGATCCACCGGGTAACGATCACCAGATCATTTTCCTGATCTACATACACCATATTCACTCCGGAGCCAAGATGGAAAAAAGCGGATCTTGGGGCACTTGGCAATCGATCTTTATTCACATTCAAAAACCAATTCATAAAACCATAATTAGTATTGGCTTCGGTGGGTGTTTGGGCCATTTTATTCCATTCTTCAGATATGATCTGCTCGCCTTTCCACTTTCCATTTCTCAGGGTAAGCAAGCCAAACCGGGCTTGGTCACGCGCACTGATGAACATTCCGCCACCCCAGTGACCACCCCCACTCACGGCCTGCATTTGCTGTCCATCTATAATGACCCACGAATTTTCATATCCCATCCAGCGCCAGGCAGGGGAAGCGCCGATCTTATCCATCACTTCTTCCCGAAGCACTTTTGGCAGCGGTTCACGCAGCACGTTCATAGCGGCTAAAGCCAGCAGATTTACCCGGACATCATTGTACTCAAAAACAGAACCCGGCTCATGGCGCTCGCGGGTCATCCATTCAGAGCGATCTCCGCTGGGCCGATCAGCCCAATCCGGTTTTCCCCATAGCGTTCCTTCCCAATCAGATGTTTGACGAAGCAGGTGATTCCAGGTGATTTTGGAATTGTGCTCTCCTTTGAAGGGCTCAAAAACCTTTGGTTCTTTGAAAACATCGGCTTTGTTTTGATTGTTATCCCATTCCATAAAATATATGGGCGCCATGTATTGATCAACCTTCTCATTTACATCACGGATCAAACCACGATCATAAGCAATGCCGATGGTGGTAGTGAGAAAGCTTTTGGTTACGCTGTGGGTCATATCCACCCGAAATGGCTCTCCCCATTCTGCTATTATATATCCGTCTTTGATGATGATCCCGGTTTGCGTTCCGCGATCTTTGAATGGGCCAATCCCATCCCCAAACGGTTCACGCCCAAAAGTGCCATAATGATTTTCTTCCATGCTGCGGGGATTATCGGTCTCCTGAGCTTGAGCATATTCAATGGCTTCCTGAATTTTATTTGCATCTAATCCCACTTCTTCCGGAGAACGTTTTTCCCAATCACCCCAGGTGCCGGGGTAATAGAGGTTTTGGGCAGTAAGAAAGGTTGGGAGTACGAAAAGTACGAGCAGGAGGAGAGGGAGCTTTTTCATCAGATTGGGTTGATTTTGATTTGCCCTAATTTCACAGCAATCAGGAAGAATTCCAAAAGGTGTTACAGGTTTTCAAAATAATTGCTACACTCAGGCAAAGCCATTTTATTGTAAATTTTCCAGATTGGAATTAATGAAGAACTTAATAAACCTGACGGTAGTAGCTTTAGTTGTCTTTAGCGCTTGTTCAGATAAAAAAGACGAATATGTAACAGAAATAGGAGTTGATCAAGTTGAATGGAGCGAAGTGGACAGTATTGATGTAGCGGAGTTTAACAGTGATTTAAAGCAAGGGAAACTCACAATAGATGTGGGAGTCTATTTTCCATCGAATCTGGATGAGTCCTTTGATAAAGTAACGCTGTTTCGCATGATGAAAAGCCTGCAGGCCGCAAAAGAGATTTATGCCCCCGTAGATGTTCAGATCAACTTATTATGGGTTAAAACCGGGGAAGTTGACCCGTCGTATTTCGCTATTCAGGCCAATGAGGTGCCGGGTATTCCAAACACAGAGTACACCAATTTATACGAACACAGTTTTCGGAATCCGGCCAAACTTACAGAGGAAACACAACAAGTATTTGAAAGTATCGTAGAGCCCGCACCAAATAATGACAGAACTATCTATCTGGTTGTTTTGCAAGATGTTTTCTATCCATTTTTAACAGTATCGGAAGGAAGGAACTGGATGATGCAAACGGTAAGAACCGGCGGGCTTTCATTTCCGACATATTCCTATCCGGGCACTATTCCACAGAAACACAGAGGCGTAATTACGATCACAAATTTGGATCGTACTGATCGGTTCAGGCGAACCATCGCTCACGAAATTGGGCATAAAGCTATTAATGTTAGCCATGAGTACAAGGACATTAGTCCACAGCATGAAGTGTATGCTGATGGCGGGTTAATGGTGTATGGAGAAGGAGAAGAAATTTTATCCGGAGAAGAGGGCCGCTGGCATGTAGAGCGACTGCATTTATCACCGTTCTTGTATCGCATGAATGAAAGTGGAAGTAAAGAATGGAATCCGGATTATGAAGAAAATGGCCACTATTATGATCCAATTTATGGCGATTATATCATCCACTTTGGAGGGGTGCCACCTATTGAGGGAGGTTGGTGAGAATTCTTTTAGCTGATTTTGATAATTTTAAACACTTAAATAAGGTGAAATGCTTCTTTCTGCACTTATTTTAATTACCGCTTTTTTGCTAAACCTGTTTTTACCCTGGTGGAGTATAGCCATTCCGGGATTGATTTTTGGTTACTTCTTTAATGAAAAAGCAATGCCTTCTTTTGGCTGGGGCTTTTTAGCCCTTTTCCTGCTTTGGGGCGGACAGGCACTGTACATTCATTTTGCTAATGATGCCATACTTTCATCACGAATTGCAGAAATGTTTTCAGTTGGTTCTCCAATTTTAGTGGTGATGATTACAGGTATCCTGGGTGGATTAGTGAGTGGGTTAGCTACCTTAACAGGTTCTTTGGTTAAGGAGGCTCCGAGGAAGTTTAGCTGAGCAGGGCGCGGATTAAACGGATTTTGAGATTGCACTGATTCCATAGAAAATCCGCGTCCATCCTTCAATCCCCTTAATCCGTGATTCTCCGTTGTGAAAGAATTAATCGCTTGAATTCTAAACTTTTTGCCCCGAAGTTAATGAGTAATCCCACCTCAATTTTATACGCTTTCAAATAATTCAGCGCCTGTGCCATGTGGATGTCATCTAATTTTGAAACGGCTTTTATCTCTACCAGGACTTTTCCAGCTACCACAAAGTCCGCTCTTCGTGTTCCAATGGGATATTCCAGATCCCGATAATATATCTGTTGGTCAATCTCCCGTTCAAAAGTTAATTCTGCTTTTTCAAATTCATAAGCCAAAGCTCTTTGATAAATAACTTCCTGAAATCCATTTCCTAAAAACTTGTGAACTTCAAAGGAGGCCCCGATTATTTTCTCAGTGACATCCTGATGTTTTAAATTTGATTTCATTGTTTCCCCGGTTATTGCAACGATATGGAAGGAAAATAGTAAAATGGTTTGAATCGCTGATTAAATGGATTTTGGGATTGCACTGATTCCGTAGAAAATCCGTGTCCATTCGTTAATCTCCTTAATCCGTGATTCTATTTCTATGAAAGAATTAACGACCCTATTCTTCAGTCCGGTTAACCAAAACCTATCGCTTGCTACTCCATAATCACATCACGGTATTCCACAAAATGGGTGAATTTTGAATTAGGATCGGAGCTTTCTTTTAAAAAAATCAGGCTATTTTCTTGAACTCCGAGAACTTTATGGTCTATAGGAATTTCTGCTATAAAGTTTCCATCGTGCGTATAAAATTGCAGAAATGGATTAGAATCTTCATCCTCCTTTGCAGATTGGCGGTTTACCTGTATGGCAATCCATTCATCGTGGACCAAAATTTTAGTCATAAAATCGAAGTCACCCCGTATGATTTCTAATATTCTATTTACCTCGCCTCCTGCATTTTCCAATTCTTTCTTTTTTACATCTATTTGTAGTGGGAAAGCATGAATGGCATCATTTTCTAAATTTAAAACATGCAGGTCATCGGTTAAGGGAAGATAGAAGTACAATTTATTGGCATGCTGCTGAAAGTCCATCAAATTGGAACGCAGGGTTACCATGCTTTTAGCTGCATCAATTTCCTGGAAGCTAAGGTCGAGCGGTTCGCTGTTTTCATTCTCAAAAATGCGGTGCACCAGTTTTGTAGAATCCGGCGTCATCATCATATAAGAAGTATTCGCTGTTATAAATGAGGGCTTATTTTCTTCTTTGAAAAGGTAGTAGGCTCCTTGCAAATCTTTTTGGTTGATTTCTCCCACACATTCTCCGCTTTTCATATCATAGGTAATAATTTTGGTTTGGGTAGCATCCATCACAAATACCTGATCGTCTGTGGCATCAATGGCCGAAATTTCCTCAAACTCGCAGGGCCCTTTTCCCGGTTCACCAAAAGACATCGCCATCACGTAATCTTCAAAAAGATATACGCCGGGGGAATTGTCCATCAAAATCCATTTTGTGTCCGTGAGCATAATCACGTTTCCAATAGTTCCTAAAAGCTGGAGATCATCATTTAAGGCATTTTCTTTTTTAACTTCGGAAAGTGAAACAACGTATCCGGGATTGTCGGAAGCTGAGGACTCATCTGGTGAACAAGCTGAAAAAACCAGCATTATAAAGGTGAGAAACGTAAGCGTGCGAAAGTTATACATCGAAAAATAATTTTGTTACAAGTTATGTGGTATATTCGCATTTCTAATATCTAAAAGAAATGTTGAAAAAACCTATAATCAAAATTGAATACAAATTTTCGGCGCCTTATCTTAGGCAAACTTCAAAAAAGCGCATACCAAAATTAACGATTTAGCAATCCATAGCTTTGAAGCACTGCCAATGCACACCCAAAAATGGAGGTCGTGCGATTGATGGCATTATTATTCGCCCATATTAATTTTCAAATCCGACGCGGTTTCCGTAGTCGGATTTTTTTTGAGCTAAAAATTCCATTTCGTTCGTTGACTGCTTACAATGCTTTGCGTTGTAAGCAATCCGCTCCGACGCAGAGCGTACGGCGCGAGGCTAAAAATTTCCCCGCTTGGGCGGTCCCGAGCATTCGGGAAGGGTGGGTCAAAGTAACAAAGGCCCAACCATTTTTTAGCAATTCAGATTCTCATCAAAAACCAATTTCACCAACCCCGAACTATATTTAATCCATGTCACTAAACGAAAGAAAAAAAGCCATACTTGCACTCTCCGACGGAACCGTTGTTCATGGGAAGGCTGTGGGATATGAAGGCATCACCGGCGGCGAACTGTGCTTTAACACAAGTATGACCGGCTACCAGGAAATCTTCACCGACCCAAGTTACTACGGTCAGCTTATGATGATGACCTATCCACACATTGGGAACTACGGAACCCAGCCGCGCGATGATGAAGCCCGAAAAGTGATGGTGGCCGGTATTATCTGCCGTGCTTTTTCTCATGAATATAGCAACACGATGGCCGACCGCAGTCTTCAGGAATATCTTGAGGATAATGAGATCACAGGGATATCCGGAGTGGATACGCGGAAGCTGGTTCGTCACGTTCGTGAAGAAGGGGTGATGAATGCAGTGATATCAAGTACGGAGATGGATGAAGAAAAGCTCATCCAAATGGCTAAAAACTGGGACGATATGGAAGGCCTTGAGCTGGCAAGTAAAGTAACCAGCTCCGAAGCTCAAACCGTGAATGGTGCAGACGATTTTCGAGTGGCAACCTTTGATTATGGTATCAAGCAGAATATCATAAACAACTTGAATAAACGAGGTTGCACGCTTCGGATCTTTCCGGCGAAAACACCACTCGAAGAAATTAAGGCCTGGAAGGCTGATGGATACTTTTTTAGTAATGGACCCGGCGACCCAACTGCAACAGCCGAATATGCACTTGAAGCTGTGAACTATGCCAAGGAAACAGGAAAGCCAATGTTTGGGATCTGTCTCGGCCATCAATTAATGGCACTCAGCGAGGGACTCAAAACCACGAAGATGTTTGTAGGTCACCGAGGAGCCAATCAGCCTGTGAAAAACCTGGAAACAGGGCTTGTAGAAATCTCAACCCAAAACCACGGTTTTGCTGTAGATGAGGATTCACTTGACGAAAAGATCGCTGAAGTCACCCACATCAACCTTAACGATGGAACTATTGAGGGATTGAAATTCAAAAACTTTCCGGGATTTTCGGTGCAATATCATCCCGAGGCATCCCCTGGTCCGCACGATTCCGCGTATCTGTTCGATCAGTTCATCAACATGATGAAGAAATGAACATCGAACATTGAACTTTCAATACTGAACTATTCCATTTCACCATTAACAAATAACCATTCACCAAATACATGCCCAGACGCGACGACATTCATAAAATTTTGATCATTGGTTCAGGACCTATTGTAATTGGACAAGCCTGTGAATTTGATTATTCCGGCTCCCAGGCCTGCCGTTCTCTTCAGGAAGAGGGATATGAAATTGTACTCATCAACTCGAATCCGGCTACCATCATGACGGATCCGATTATGGCCGATGCGGTTTACATGCTGCCAATGACCACAGATTCCATCCGGGAAATTGTAGCCATTGAAAACCCCGATGCTGTACTCCCCACGATGGGCGGCCAGACCGGGTTGAATCTTTGCCGTGATCTTGAAAAGGAAAATTTTTGGAAAGAAAACGTCATTAAGATTATAGGAGTAGATATTGATGCGGTAGAGCTGACAGAGGACCGCCAATTATTCCGTGATAAAATGGAAGAGATAGGGATTGAGCAGTGCAAAAGCAGAACTGCTAAGTCGTTACTGGATGCAAAGGAGATCAAAGAAGAGCTTGGCGGCTTACCGATCGTGATCCGACCATCATTCACTATGGGTGGAGCCGGTGGCGGAATTGTGTGGAATGAAGATGAGTTTGAGCGAAAGGTTTTGCGTGGATTGGAAATGAGCCCGGTTCATCAGGTACTGATCGAGGAATCTATTTTTGGGTGGAAAGAGTATGAGCTGGAGTTGCTGCGTGATGCCAACGACAACGTGATCATTATTTGTTCCATTGAGAATATGGATCCAATGGGAGTTCATACCGGGGATTCTGTAACGGTGGCTCCAACGCAAACACTGAGTGATAAGCAGCTCCAACACATGCGCGATGCGGCCATCAAGATGATGCGCAGCATCGGAACCTTTGCCGGGGGTTGTAACGTGCAGTTTGCGATGGAGCCCGGAACCGATCGGCTGGTTGCCATCGAGATCAATCCGCGGGTAAGCCGGTCTTCTGCACTGGCATCCAAAGCCACAGGATATCCGATCGCAAAAGTGGCAACGAAACTGGCCGTAGGTTATACGCTGGATGAACTCAAGAATCAGATCACCGGAACAACTTCAGCATGCTTTGAGCCAAGCATTGATTATGTTGTGTGTAAGATACCACGCTTCAACTTCGATAAATTCCCAGGAGTGGATGAAGAACTTTCAACCCAAATGAAAGCCGTAGGCGAAGTGATGTCCATCGGACGAAATTTCCCTGAGGCTTTGAACAAAGCCTGGCAATCACTCGAAGTTGGCCGCGATGGATTGGGAGCAGATGGCTACGAAGAATTTGATCGAAAAACCGTTCGTGAGCGGCTATTGAAACCGTATTGGGATCGCTCTATGCAGATCCGAAACGCTTTCAAGCTGGGAGCTTCGATAGAGGAAATAGCTGATATCACAAAAGTAGATCCCTGGTTCCTGCAACAGATCAGATACATGGTATCGCTGGAAAATCGTACGGAAGGACAAGCGCTGAAAGAGATCTCCAAAGAAGATTTCTTTGAGCTGAAACAAGCTGGATTTTCAGATTCTCAAATAGCCTTTCTGCTGAGTAAAAGTGGAGAAAAAGTAGATGACAAGAAAGTCCGGGATCGTCGAAAAGAGTTAGGTCTTACGCCATCATTCAAAATGGTAGATACCTGTGCGGCTGAGTTCCCCGCAAAAACTCCATATTACTATTCAGCTTACGAAGGTGAAAATGAAAGTGAAATAACGGACAATAAAAAAGTGCTGATTCTGGGTAGTGGCCCCAACCGAATTGGACAGGGCATTGAATTCGATTACTCCTGTACTCATGCTGTGCTGGCGGCTAAAGAAATGGGTTATGAAGCCATCATGGTAAACTGTAATCCGGAGACGGTTTCTACTGATTTCGACTTTGCCGACAAACTCTACTTTGAGCCGGTGTATTGGGAACGCGTGCTGGATATTATCGAGCACGAAAAACCGGAAGGGGTGATTTTGCAGGTTGGCGGACAGACAGCCCTTAAACTTGGCAAGCGTTTTGTAGAAGAAGGAATTAACATTTACGGAACTGCTTTTGAGATGATCGACTTTGCGGAAGATCGCGGTGAGTTCTCAAAATTCCTGAAGAAACTCGACATCCCATTTCCGGAGTATGGCACAGCAAGAGAAGTGGAAGAGGCTGTAAAAATTGCCGATAGAATAGGCTACCCGGTGCTTATCCGTCCAAGTTATGTGCTGGGCGGACAAGGAATGCGGATTGCGGTGAAAGAAGAAGAGCTGCGAAAATATGTGGCCAACATCTTGAAAACCCATCCCGAAAACGCCTTCCTCATCGATAAATACCTGGAACATGCCATTGAGGTGGATGTGGATTCGGTGTATGACGGCGAACAGCTCCACATATCCGGAATCATGCAGCATATCGAGCCGGCCGGTGTCCACTCCGGAGATTCTACAGCCGTACTGCCTCCATACTCACTGAGTGATGAGATCATAAAAACCATCGAAGATCATCAGGAGAAGATCGCGAAGAATATGAAAATTCTTGGATTTCTAAATGTGCAGTATGCGGTGAAGGACGACAAAGTGTATGTGCTTGAAGCAAATCCCCGAACCACCCGAACCATCCCGTTCCTTGCTAAAGCTACCCAGCGACCGGAAGCCGCCATCGGAGTGAAAGTGATGCTTGGCGCCAAACTCAAAGACTTCGACCTCGAATCGAAGTTGGAAAACTGGGCTATCAAAGAACCGGTTTTCCCATTCGATAAATTCCCGGAAGTGAAGAAAGAGCTGGGGCCGGAGATGAAATCAACCGGCGAAAGCATCTACTTCGCTAAAGACTTTAATGATGAGCACTTCAAGAAGCCGTATGAGTTTAAGAGCTTGTATCTGTCAAAATAAGGATCACAGATTTGTTGGATTGAAGAATTTTAGGATTATGATTGAGTCAATGAATGACTTGTGGAATCCTATAATCCAATAAAATTTAAGTGTAAGGAATTGAGTTGGAACTGTTCTAACTGTTGAACAAAAATTTAACAGTTTATTATGGGTGATACTCAAACTCCTGATTTCAAATACAAGAATCTTACCGGTAAGATTATTGGCGCGGCTATGAATGTTCACTCTGCATTAGGCAATGGTTTCCCGGAAATTATATATCATCGATCAATGATCCATGAATTAACATTTCAGGGGTTAAGCTTTGAAAGTGAAATATCGATGCCCCTTTTCTATCGAAATGCTAAAGTCGGAAGCCGTAGAGTTGATCTTCTCGTTGAAGGAAAAATTTTGGTTGAATTAAAAGCAGTTGGAGAAATAAATGATCAGCATATCTCTCAGGTTTTAAACTATTTAAAAGCTTATAAACTCGAAGTTGCTTTACTTTTAAATTTTGGCGAAAACAGCCTTACCTTTAAGCGCATTGCAAAACTCGAAAATTATAAGAATTAAAAGTGGATTCACAGATAAAGAATGACAAGATAAAATCTGTGAAATCCCAAAATCCCCCTAATCTGTGATCAAAGAAGCAAAAGAGACCCTAAAAGAAACCTTCGGCTACGATACCTTTAGGCCCCTACAGGAAGACATTATTAGTCAGGTTACCCAGAGAAAAGATGCACTTGTAATTATGCCTACCGGTGGAGGGAAATCTCTCTGCTACCAGATTCCGGCGCTGCTGTTCGATGGATTAACAATCGTGGTTTCCCCGCTCATTTCGTTGATGAAAGATCAGGTGGAACAGCTTAGGGAATATGACATTAATGCCGTTCACCTGAACAGCTCACTATCACCGGAAGCCTATGGATACAACCGCCGCCAGGTTTTACAGGGCAAAGCAAGGTTGCTATACATCGCCCCGGAAACATTATTGATGGATAAGACCAGGGATTTGCTTAAAGATATCAAGGTAGATCTGTTTGCAGTAGATGAGGCACACTGTATTTCAGAATGGGGACATGATTTCCGCCCGGATTATCGTGAATTAGCCCGTGTTCGGAAGGAGCTTTTCCCAGACGCCACTTGTATGGCCCTAACCGCTACGGCAACGCCACGCGTTCGTGAGGATATCAAAAAAACACTGGAGTTTGGAGAGTCGGAAGAATTTATTGCAAGTTTTGATCGCCCGAACCTGTTTTTGAAGATCGCCGATAAAGACGATGCTACCAATCAGGTATTGGATTTTTTGTACACCCGTAAAAATCAATCGGGCATTATTTACTGCATCTCACGCCGGCAGGTGGATGAATTGTATCAGGCGCTGGAGGATGAGGGTTATTCGGTGAAACCATATCATGCCGGGCTTTCGGATCGGGATCGCGCTATCAATCAGCGGCAGTTTATTCGGGATGATGTGCAGATTATTGTGGCAACTATCGCATTTGGGATGGGGATCAATAAGCCGAATGTGCGTTTTGTGGTTCATTATGATATGCCGCAGAATATTGAGCAGTATTATCAACAAATTGGTCGGGCAGGAAGAGATGGATTACGTTCCGATTGCGTGATGCTCTTCAGCTACAACGACCGCCATAAGATCAAATACTTTATCAACAAAAAAGAAGGGCGGGAAAAAGAGGTGGCTGAAAAGCACCTGGAAGACCTTGTCAAATTCATTGAGACTAAAAAATGCCGTCGGATTCCGCTGATGAAATATTTCGGCGAAGAATACCCCAAAGATGAATGCGGAATGTGTGACAATTGCATTTCCAAAGATGAAGATGTTGAGGACTTTACCCTTCAGTCCAAAAAATTAATGAAGTGTATCTTGGACCTGGAAGAAGGATTTGGGAAAACACAGGTGATCAATATACTGCGGGGGTCGAAAGCGCAAAAGGTATTAGAGCTGGAGCATGAAAAACTGGACTCCTACGGAACCGGTAAAGAATGGTCTAAAAATCAGTGGGAACAACTATCGCGCATGTTGATTCGACAGGACTATCTTTCAAAAGGAGAACATGCTGAGTTGAAGCTCGAGGAGAAAGCTCATGCGGTAATCAGTGGAGATGAAAATGTTTTCGGAACCTTAGATCGAACGGCAACTGCCATGAGTACCGAAGAGGCAGCGCGTGTTACCAGCGAAGTGGAAGCCCGGTATGATGAGAACCTGTTCGAGATCCTGCGTACAGAACGAAAGAAAATGGCCGACGAAAAAGGCGTTCCCCCCTACACCATTTTCCCGGATACCACACTGATGGAAATGGCATACTATTTTCCCAAAGACAAAGAGCACCTGCTTCCCATGTATGGTGTGGGTGATGTGAAGCTGAAGAAATACGGTTCTGCTTTTATAGGGGTGATCAAAAAGTACACGGCTGAACATGGCATTGAAGCCAAAGAAGATTCATTGCTGGAAAAAGTGGAGGAATTAGAGAGCGTGGAATTGCATCAGCAGATAGGGAAAGCGTTTAATGACGGACAGTCAATTGCGCACCTTGCGGAAGAACACGGGGTGAAGGAAGTCACAATTCTTAATCACTTGAAAGAGTATCTGAATGAAGGCAACGATCTCAGGCTCGAGGGAATTACCGAAGCCACTTCACTTTCGCTGCGACAGCAGGATGAGATCATCAAGGTGTTTGATGAAAAGGGTTCACATATGCTGAAAGTGGTGTATGACAGAATGAATAAAAAGATCGGGTATGATCAGATCCGGATCATGCAGCTTTATTTTATGGCAAATGAAGCTGCGGAGAAGGGTTAAAACAGGATTGGATTAATCCGGTTCATTGGTTGTTATCACAAAAATGATCAACGGCTGGTCGCCGGTATTCTTTACAGCATGAAAGGCATCGCCCCTTACCGTTGTCAGGTTGCCTTTTTCAAGTGGAAAAGATTTCACTTTACTGTCCCAATTCTTTTTTTCCAGATACTCTCCCCGTCCGTTAACTACAAGGTAGATCTCCTGTTCACTTCGGGTGCCATGGGTGTGAAAGCCGCAGCTGTCTTCCGAGGTTGGTAAAATCATATAGGCACCAATCCTATTATTGACCAGCTCATCATCGTTAAACATTTGCAGCAGGTAAACAACCCCGGTTCCCCCATACATGTTGGTTCGTTTATCATATCGCTTTACGGAATGATCATCGGATCCAAGGTGATGCACCTTTGGGTTTAAAAGCTCTTTGAGCATGGAATCCAATTGATCAATTTCCTCCGGTGAGGGAGTCGTGCGTTTTTTGCTCATGACTTAGCCAATGCTGATTAAAGTGAATATAATGGTAAATTAAACTAACGTGAATTCGATATAAAGACCATTTGATTTCCGTCTGCGTGGGAATGACCATAATTATCAATTTTTATGCTTTTATCTTAGTTCTTACCTGAATCTGACGTTAAACTAACAATCATCCCGAATGGGAATAGAAATTGAGAATTCTGCTCCACACCCGGTTTTGTTGGCAACGTCAATTTCTCCTCCGGCCTGACCAATGATCTCACTTGAGATCGCAAGCCCCAGTCCCAATCCAAATTCTGCTCCCTGATTTTTAGTGGTGAAATTTGGTTCAAAGATCCTGGGTAAGATGTTTTCAGGTATACCCGGACCGGAATCAGAGATCCTGACCAAAATACTCTCATCATTGCTTTCAGTGGATATCCTCAGGGCGCCCTGATCTTTCATCGCATCGCAGGCATTTACAATAATGTTGGTCCAAACCTGATTGAGGTCTCCTACATTAGCGCAGGTTCTGGGTATATCATGGAGTTTCAGATCCAGATCTATGAACTTTAAGCGATTGCTGAGTACCAATATGGTATCCTGAATTCCGTCACGAATATCAGCATATTCTTCCTTATTCTGATCCTGCCGGCTGTAACTTTTCAGACTCTTGACAAGATTCACAATGCGGTTACTGGCAATTCGGATATTATGGATCATCTTACCGGCTTCATAATGATTTATAAGGGTATCCATTTCGCCCTTTTTGCGGTTTTCATCGATCAGGTTCAGGGCTTCATCAGACATGTGAGCCAGTTTTCTTACTGATGAGCGCTCATGGATCCATGGGTAACGTTTTTCGATCATCAACATGCGTTCGCGCTGGGTATTGCTATCTACCGGTTGAGCATTAAGGCCCAGCTTAAACAGTTTGTAAGAGTAATGGCTGCTTTCAAATTTTGAATAGATCTCGATGAGGTTTTCTGCCGCTCTCATTAATGCGGAGGCCGGATTGTTGACCTCATGGGCAAAGCCTGAAACTAACTCGCCAAGCGTGGCCATCTTTTCCTGGTGCACCAACATCTGATGGGTTTTTTCCAACTGTGCGTAGGCTTTTTTTAGATCATTACGCTCTTTATTGAGCTCTTTGCTAAGTAGATGAGTTCTGGTTTGAAGCCTGAGGTTACTTTTATACCTCTGGATCATATTATTCAGCATAAGTTGCTGAAGCGGGTGTTTTAACCTGGGATGATCATTCAAATATTGCTCAAATTGCTGAGGGCGCATTTTTAAAGCCTGCCCTTGTTGGGAGATCCGTCCACTTGTTAAGGTTGGCTCACCGGTTGTAAATGCGATAAGTCCAGCAAAACTGCCGGGACCAAGAGTAATTAGTTTAACTTCTGATTCATCTGGTTGTGTGCGGGTTAACGTAATATTTCCTTCAAGAATCAGGTACATGTGTTCAAGCGGATCGCCTTGTGAAAACAGCAAATCACCTTCATTAAGGTTCATTAACCGACCTTTTAATTCGGGAAGTTCATGGATCAGCTTATGAATAAATTTTAGAATGGCTTGGGTGTCATTAAGCCATGATATGCCCTGGTGATTATTCATATCAATGGTCGGTCATTTTGTGTTTTCGCATCTCCTCTGAGAGTTTTTCAGCGTCCAGGATCTGCATGTATGCGAGCAGGTTCTTTTCATTTTCGATCACGTAATCAGTCAGCTGGTCTCTGACCACTTCCTGCAACTCTTGCTCAGTCCATGGCTTGGCTACATAATGATCAAGGTCGGCTTTGTTAATGGCCAAAATGGTATCTTCATGGCCTGCTTGGCCGGTGACCAATATTTTTTTACTTCTTGCCGTAGCCTCATCTTTTTGCAGTTCAATGAGGAGGTTGACCCCATTTTTACCCGGTAATACGTGATCGCAAAGGATCAAACCGATCTTATGTCCATGATCAAGAATGTAATCTATTACATTCATGGCCTCAGTGGTATCATTTGCGGTCTCAACCGGAAAGATTTTTTCGAAGTTTTCGAGGTCTTTAACAAGGGCATCCATTACTTCCAGTTCGTCTTCAACGATCAGTATATAAATTTTGTGATCCATGTTTTTCTAATTTAAGATTATCGGCCAGTAGAACAAGGCATAAAGAGCTACCATTAAAAGCCCAAAGATTCCTACAACGAATCCGGAACGTGTCATGTGTTTTGTTTTAAACGTTCCGGTGCTGATCGCAATGGCATTGGGTGGAGTTGATATCGGAAGCATCATAGCAAGACTTGCACTCACTCCAATGACCAGACTAATAAGAACAAGGCTGAAGCCCTCTCCTGCTGCTCCTGAAGTAGTCAGGCTAAGGGCCAGGGGAATTAAAAGAGTTGCTGAAACGGTGTTGGACAGAAAATTTGACATCACAATGGCCACAAGGCTGAAGATTATGATCATGAATACCGGGGAGAAGATACTCCACTCAATGTTTGTGATGATCCATTCAGCTAATCCGGTGCTTTCCATCGAAATACCCAATGAGATACCGCCTGCAACCAGCCAAAGGACTTCCCACGGCAGCTGACGTATGCCATTTTTATCCAGAATTCCTGTAAGAGCCAATACGGTCACCGGAATCAAAGCTATGATACTGCTTCCAATACCATGCAGGCTTTCAGTGACCCACAATAGAACGGTTGCACCAAATATCACATAGACGAGAATAGCCGATGCATTCTTTTGAAACTTACCTTCAAAGTCCATGGGAATGGAATCCGTTTCAGGTTTGAACATCCGGAGAATAACCAGCCAGGTAAAAAACAATACAACCACTACCAAAGGTCCGGCCAGGATCATCCACTCAGTGAAAGCAATGTCAATACCCTGATTCGATAAGGCTCCAATGACCACCGCATTTGGAGGCGTTCCGATGGGGGTGGCAATACCTCCGATATTAGCAGCAAAGGGGATGCTCAATGCGATGCCAATACGTAAGGGGTCTGAGGCCTCGGTTTTGGCAATGATTGGCAATATAACCGTCATCATCATGGCGGTAGTAGCCGTATTACTCATAAATGCTGAAAGCAGAGCGGTTATAACCATAAGCCCAAGAATGATAAATTTTGGATTGGAGCCAAAGGGTTTAAGTAAGATGCGTGTGAAGTTCTTGTCCAGATCGTATTTAACAGCGGCATCAGCGAGCACAAAACCTCCTAAAAATAGTATAATGATAGGATTGGCAAGGGTACCCATAAACTCAGTATATGAATCAGGCGAATATTCAGCCGTTACTTCCGGAAACAGAACTCCTTGTTTACTCAGAAAAAAGACCTGAAGCAGGATCACCATTATGGAAGTGGCGTAAATAGGAACCGGCTCGAGCATCCAAAAGATGGCAGCAATAATGAAGATACTCAATGCCACATGTCCGGCTTCAGAGAGGCCGGGAATATTTAAGAAAAAAGGAATGATGAAACCAATGACCCCGATCAGTATAGATACAAGATCTTTTAAGTTAGTTTTCATGGTATTAACCTGAATAGGAATACTTAATGAGTTTGTGAGTACATGTAGTATAGATGTTCTTTGCGAAAACTTTGTGAAGATTAACGCCGCTACATGTAATGACTTTCAAATATTGATTTATACCGTTACCATGTAGTATGATCTTAGAGCCAAGCATATTATCCAAACTGTCTTCCCTGGAACTTCGCGCAAAGAAGATCGTGGAGGGATTTATATCCGGATTGCACAAAAGTCCGTTCCATGGGTTTAGCGTAGAGTTTGCAGAACACCGGCCATACAATCCCGGCGATGATTTCAAACATATCGATTGGAAAGTGTATGCTAAAAAAGAGCGGTTTTATGTAAAACAGTATGAAGAAGAGACCAATTTAAGGTCCTACATCATGTTGGATACCAGCACCTCCATGAACTTCAAATATTTTGCTGAATGGAGTAAACTGAGGTATGGCATTCATTATGCAGCTTCGCTGATGTATCTCATGCATCGGCAGCGTGATGCCTGTGGGCTGATTCCATTTAATTCTAAGATTGATGCTTTTATCCCGGCAAAATCTACGTATGCGCATTTACGTCAGACCTATACTGAATTGGAACGGGAGTTGATCCGTGAAGAGAAAAAAGATTCTAAGCAAAGAAAAACGGCATCAGCTCAAGCTATTCACGAAGTGGCAGAGCGATTGAATCACCGCAGCCTGGTGGTGATTATTACTGATCTTTTTGAAAATGCAGGTGAACACGAAGAATTGATCTCTGCTTTAAAACATCTTCGTCATCGGAAGCATGAAGTGCTGCTATTCAACGTACTTGAGAAAAAAAGTGAACGCGACCTGGATTTCCCGGACCGGCGCTTTGTGTTCGAAGACATGGAATTGGGTGATGAAGTGGAAGTGCTTCCTGCCCAGGTTCGAAAAGATTATCAAGAGAAAGTGGCTGAGTACACCAAGAAATTTCGAATGGCATGCAGTGAGTTCGAGATCGATTTTGAGGAAATGGATACCCAAAGCCCTTTTGACCAGTCTTTGCTGGCGTATCTTACCAAACGCAAAAGATTGGGGTAGTTTCGTTATTGGTTAAGGGTTATTCGTGTAACCGGCAAACTAATAACCCTTAACGAATACACGAATAATGAACCTACGTTACCTTTTGGTTTTTCAGGATCTTATTCAGCAGTGTAGGTGAAAAGCGTTGCACCCAAAGCGCCAACCCTTCCTTTAAGCCGGTCACATAAATTTCTTCTTTTTGGGCTTTAATTTTAGGCATCACCTTCGTTACCATTTCGTCGGCGGTCATGGCTGTGAAATGAGCATCCCCCATTTTGTTGAATTTAGATCCGTCTCCGGTCAGTGCATTTTTACTGATATTTGTTTTGATAAATCCCGGACAAAGTAAAGTAACGGCTACGTTATGTTCATACATTTCCTGACGAAGAGAGTTAAAGAAACCTTGTACCGCATGTTTACTTGCAGCATATCCGGATCGGAATTTAGTCCCGATCTTCCCGGCCACGCTGCTTGTAACAATAATATAGCCGGATTTTCGCTCAACCATATGAGGCAACACTTCTTTGGTCAACCCAACAGCACCAAAGTAGTTCACTTCCATAAGCCGCCGATAGGTGCTCATCTCAGAATCCAGAACGGTTGAACGCTGACTTACCCCTCCATTATTGACCAAAACATCGATCTGCCCGAATGCCGCTATGGCTTCGGTTGCTTTTTTGGGGAAGGAGTCGGTATCTGTAAGGTCCACCATGACGATCTTTACATTTTCGGTGTCATCCCCAAGGCTTTCCTTCACTTCCAAAAGAGCATCTTCTCTGCGGGATGAAAGGATCAGATTTGCACCTTCTTTATAGAAAGCCCTTGCAAAGGCCTCTCCGATTCCTGAAGAAGCCCCTGTGATCCATATGGTTTTTCCTTGGTAATTCATGTGTAAATTCTGATTTTTAGAGCGATGGTTTTATAGCCCTGTAGTGTTGTGGTGTTAAGATAATATTTTCTTGATTACCTTAACACCGCAACACTCAAACATCTTAACAAAAAAACTACACGATGAGCAACAAACACACCATACTTTTAGTGGAAGACGAGGAAGAATCCGGTGAGATGCTGGCTAATTTTCTGGAATTGAATAATTACAAGGTGCTTTGGGCAAAGGACGGTAAAAAAGCCATTGAGCTGATCGATAGTAATGCGAATGATCTTCATCTGGCTATCCTGGATATTATGGTGCCGCATCATGATGGGAAGGAAATATGCCGACATATTCGTCAGCATCCTGTGGTTTATGAGATCCCTGTTTTGTTTCTAACGGCTCGAGATGAAGAGAAAGATGAGATCGAAGGACTGGAGTTAGGCGCGGATGATTACATCAAGAAGCCGGCAAGTCTGAATTTGGTTAAAGCTCATGTGGAAACGCAGTTACGCCGCCGTTCAAACGAGCGCAGTAACTGGATTCAATATGGGAAAGTGTATGTAGATCTTGACTCAAAAGAAATGTATATCAATGATGAACTGGTTGATCTTACTCATACCGAATATACCATCGCGGAGATGATCTTCCAGAACCCGAAATTGGTATATAGTCGTCAGCAGATCCTGGAGAAGATCTCGGACGAGGAAAAGTACGTGTTTGACCGCACGGTTGATGTGCACGTAAAAAATCTGCGCCTGAAAATGGGTGATGAGGGTAAGCTTATAAAAACCTACCGTGGGGTGGGGTATGGATTTAACAAAGAATTCCTTCACGCATGAAGATCCGCTCCAAACTGGCATGGACCTACATCATTCTCCTGGTTATCGGGATCATCACCATAAGTGCGTATTCGATCTTGACCATCCGGAGTTTTCTGCTGGAGGAGGGAGAGGAGCAATTCGAAAGGGATGCACTTTCACTCGCACTTGCAGCAAGTAGTTTTAAGGATGATGGTCAGTTTGATGATAAGATCAGAAAACAAGCTGAACTATCGAGGTATGAAATGGCTGTTTATGATAAGGAAGGAATCCGATTTTTAACCTTTCCTGAAGACGCTTTTGATATGGTTGATATGCGTTTAAATAATCAATTGTTGTCAGAGTTGGAGCAGAGGGATGGATCGCCGATCGTTCAAAACAATAAACAGTCTCCAAAGCTGATCGCCTATGTTGATCTGGGGCAATCTGATAATAGAGCGCAATACCTGAGGATCAGTCAGGATAAAAGTGAATATTATGCGGCTGTGGCAAGTATCAGACACATTATTTATGCGGGGATGTTCTTCTCCATTGGGGCAGTTATCATTGTTAGCTTTTTGTTTGCGAGATACATTGCTTCTCCCATCCTCCGCCTGAACTCTGCAGCCTTGGATATCGCGCGTGGAAACCTGGATCGTAAAATTGATCTGAAACGTAACGATGAATTTGGAACCCTTGCGGATTCGCTAAATCATATGGCCAGTACGCTTCGGGCCGATAATGAAAAACTAAAAAAGCTGAATGAAAAGCAGAGCCAGTTTTTTGCGGACATCACGCACGAAGTAAGAAATCCATTGCATACCATTTCAGGTGCTTTGGAAATGCTGGAGCTGGCAAATCTTCAACCAGAGAAGAAAAAACAGTATATGATAACGGCTCGGAAGCAGATCAAGCGGGTGGCTCGGTTATTTGAAGATATCAAGACACTGCAGCGCTACGATTTTGATGAAAGCTTCATCAACAGAAAGAAGATCGACCTCAAACAGCTGATAAAAGAAGCAGAGCAGGCCTATCAGCCCATTGCGCAGAAAAAAGGATTGGAGCTTATTGCAAAAGACATTTCTTCATGCAAGGTAAATGCTGACCCGGATAAACTGGAACAGGTGTTGGATAACCTGATCTCAAATGCCATTAAATATACCCTCACGGGAACGGTGGAAGTTGGCTTTGAGAAGAAGGAAGAGGTGGTTGAGGTGTACGTAAAAGATACCGGCTCGGGAATAGGCCAAGAGCATTTAGACCGGTTGTTCGATCGTTTTTATCGAACCGATAAAGCAAGATCAAGAGATAAGGGCGGAACCGGTTTAGGACTATCTGTGGTAAAAGGAATACTAAATGCCCACCAAAGTGAAATCAAAGTGGAAAGTAAGGAAGGAAGCGGAAGTAAATTTTATTTTACGCTTCCTATTTTGGATTGAAATAATCAAAAGAGAATGCAGCCAGAGCTCCTCCGCATAAAGGAGCAATAGTATAAAGCAGTATATGGTAATATGAATCTCCTCCTTGGGCCAGATCAAAGAGGCCGGTCCCGATGGAAGTCGCAGGATTTAAGATCCCGCCAGAGATAGGCGTGCTTACCATCAGCATTCCGGCGAAAGTTAGTCCAACTACCAGTCCGTTAAGATGATTTTTGCGATGAAAGTTTGCTAACGATAATATGAGCATAACCAAAGTGAAGATCGTTGAAAAAAATACTTCTGAAAAAGCCTGTTGATAAAGTCCGGTGTCGGAAGGCGGTTCCACATAAAAAACGGACCCCGAAAGAAAGTACAACAAATAGGCTGCAAGAAGGCCTCCGATCAATTGAGCGGCTACATATCCTGAAAATTCATAAAATGAAAGTTTACGCTTCAGGAAAAAAGCAAAAGAAACAGCAGGATTATAATGCGCCCCAGAAATGGGAGAGCCGATATAAACCAAAGCCATTAATGTTAAACCAATGGCGAGCGGATCTCCCGTAAAGCCAAAAACCAATACGAAAAAAAAGGCTCCGAACGCCTCAATTGTATATGTGCGCATACCCTATGTGTTAGTCTGTAAAACTCCAAATATCCTTCCTTATAGCTGAAACTACCTGCCCGAAGCAGGAATAGCAAGGAAGCAATTCCATAAATTGTAAAAAGAATCCCAATGATATTTATAACTATTTGACTTCATATAGGTTTAGAAAAAGGATATTTTCAGTGAAATAAAATTTATTGCATGCATTTAATAGATAAATTGAAATCCCGGTGGGAAATTGAAAGTAATTTCCAGATCATCATGGTTATGATGGTGTTCACGATTACCGGATTTAGCTCCTTTTTTGCCAGACGCCTTATTTTTCCACTGATAGGAGTTGAAGCAGCAGATCTTTTTGGTATAAAACCAACATCCGGTTGCTAACAATATTTCCCGTGTATAATATTTTGCTTCTAACCCATGCAGCTTTATTTGGACAGCCCCACTTTTTTTGGAAATTTTTTAAGAAAATGATGAGCAAGTTTATTCCCGGGAATTCAGGAGCTTAGGTTGATTTCAGGATGTTAATTTTATGCGATCTTTTTTAGGAAGCTTTTCTACAACAAGGTCATACGAATGCCGGATAAGCTCTAAGATAAACTCATCTTTTAGATCGCCTTTTGTACTTATAGTGTTCCAATGCTTTTTGTTCATGTGGTAACCCGGTTGAATTTCTTCATATATGGCTCTCAGCTTAAGTGCCTTTAAAGGATCACACTTCAGGTTGATGCTCTTGAATTCATCTACATTTGTGAGGGCAAACATCTTTCCCATCACTTTAAATACCAGCGTTTGTTTGTCAAAAGGAAAGGCTTCGGTAGCGCCGGGAAGGGAAAGGCAATAGATATAGAAGGCTTCGATGTGCATGGCTCAGTTCACGCTTTCGTAGTCGATACGAAAGTTGGAGGCAAGCCGCGATGAACGCGAGGTGATGTAGTCTGCCAGGCCGGGCGTAACCACTCCTATAAAGCTATCATGCCAGGTAGAGGCCATGGTACGAACGTCATTGTTTAGCGGAAGCTTCGCTGGTTGGTAGAACATGAGCTGTCCTGTAAAAGAAAGAGCCCCTGCCATTCCTTCTATAATATTGATATGCAGATAAAGAATGGGAAGCTGATCAGATTGCTGAAGTGTTTCATACTCTAAAATAGTAACGGGAAGACTGCTGAGCTCCTCAAGCAGCAGCTTTCGAACGCTATCAACAGGAATAGAGATCTTATCCAGGCTCCCGGGCTTTTCCACATTCACAACTACCCCAAATTCAGAGATGCCATAAAGGGAATTTTGCTCGCGAAGCACTTCATTCTGAGCATATCCTGAAGAACTAAGGAGCAGAATCAAAAAAATTGAAAAGAATATGGTTAGGTATTTCATGCCAATCATAATTTATAAACCTGAGTTAAGGTTTTAAATACAGGATCCATACATAGTAAATCATAGCAGGGAATATATCATTCCGCATCAATTGTTCATCTTTAAGATCTTGATGCTGAAAACGATCCACCCAAGAATAAAAGCTACTCCTCCTATTGGCGTAATAGCCCCCAGCCAGCCAATACCCGTCAGGCAAAGCACATATAGGCTTCCTGAAAAAATCACAATTCCTGCCAAGATCAACGAAGCAGGCCAGGTAATAGCAAGGTCAAATTGAACTCCGATCAGGGCGATCAGCATCAGCCCCAAAGCATGCCAAGCGTGGTACTGAACGGCGGTTTGCCAGGTTTCCAATCGTTCAGCACTAAGCACATTTTTGAGAGCGTGGGCTCCAAAAGCCCCGGCCGCAACAGCAAGTGCTAACAGGATGGCGGCGATGGCAATAAGAATCTTCGGATTGGACATTGTTCTGGTGTAATGGTTAATCGTTATTGGAAATTAGGTTCTGGATGCAAATTAAGTTAACAAATACCCAATAACCATTACATCAATAACGAATGTTAACTGGAAACAAAGCCTATTTGCTTATGTGCCCCATCACAAAATGGTTTGGTTGAAGATCCCCCACAACGACAAAAACTCATCTTCTTACTGCAGGTTTCCCGCCCGGTTTCTTCTCCCACCAAGTCATAATTTCCCTGAACTAAAAACGGGGCATTATCGAACAACTTAATGGAAAGCTCTCCGCCTTTGCCGTTTACCGGTTCCGTTCTCAGTCGCTCTGCATTGTATGAAGTGTCGGCTTTAAATTCGGCGTCAATATGCGAATTATCACAAAGGGGTTTGTTTTTTGATTTTCCACACCGGCACATAGCTACGCGGGTATCTTTGAGCACGACGTTTTCATCTGAATCGCGAATAACCACCTCACCATAAATATAAATAGGCCCGTCTTCCTCAATGGTAATCACGTTCTGTTCCGGTGGCTGCTCTTCTTTATCCTCACTCATCAATTGATAGTGCAAAGCTCCGGTTGGGCAGCGTTTTATCACTTCCGTAAGCTCATCCACGGCAGCATGTTGGGGTTGTATCCAAGGTTTTTTATTGGGATCAAAAACATTTGGCAGGCCGTGAACACATTCCTCGGCATGGATACATCGTTTCAAATCCCAGGTGACTTTAATTTCTTCAGTTGAGTAGGAGAGTATTTTTTCTTGCATTGATGAATAGACTTGATTTACAGTTTAAGGATGATAATGAAGCAAGCCCATCAAACCAAGTTAAGCAGCGCAAAAGTCTTTAGCCTCTCTCAATATGCCTGTCTTTTTTTACGTGACTAAATTGAAGATCCTATACCATGCTTTCCTTCAGAATTCGACCTCCCTTTAATATCTTCAAACGGTACTGAACATACAGCGGAATAGTTACATTGCAATGATAAGTGTGCCTGTTATGAAATTTACACTCAGCCACAAAAACATCTATTTCGCTTTCTGAAATTGCATCAATCTCGTGAGATACGCAATGCCCCAGCACTACGGTGCCGACCTGTGTAGAATACCCAAGCCGGTTAAAAACTTCCGCGATAAGCAGCTCGAACGGATATCCTGAGGATCCCATTTCAAATAAAGCCTCCTTTAATTTATACCGCCCGGCAACCCGTTTTGGTCTTTGCTTAAGCAATCGGTATGCCTCCTGGTACATTTTCTTTGTGGTGATGCCATCCCGGAAATACCCATTTTTGTTGAGGTGATCAATCACCGCATTTATCATGACAGGCTGCGCTCCGGCATTGGATAGGGAACGCTTCAGCTTTGAAAACTTGAATTTTTCTCGTTCACTGGTAGCTTTAACGACTTCAAATGGTTCCATTCATCGATCTTAAATTCTTTTTCGTTTCACTATCTTTTTCCAAAGCGTTTATTATAGGACAGTCTCCCTTCGGTCCTTCTCCAGCACACGAATCAATTAAATCTATAAGAGTATTTTCGATTTGTTTTAGATCTTTGATCTTCTCAACGACATCTTGATATTTTTCCTGTGCCTCACTTTTGATCTCCGAGCAGGTGGTGTCTTCATCCATCCGCAGCTCCAGCAATTCCTTTATTTCACTGAGGGTAAAACCCAGCTCCTGTGCCTGCTTAATGAACTTAATTTGGTCAATATGTCGCCGGTTAAAAATGCGGTAGCCCGAACGTCGTCGGTCGGGTTTAGGTATGAGCTCCCGCTTTTCGTAGTAGCGAACGCTTCTTTGTTGACGTCAGCACGGCGGGCCACTTCCCCGATTTTAAAGGTAGTGACACCGTCATACCTCTCTTCCATGTCATCTCTTAACATGTCGATATCTGTTTGTATGAAATTGAATCAAGCTTTTGTTTTATCAACGCTATCTACCCACAGTTTAATCCCGGACTCATCACTCGTTTCCGCTTTGCCGGTTATAGTTACAGAGCCTTTGGCTTTTGAAATATCATCCAATGTTTTTTGCTCTTCAGATTTCAGTGTAAACCGTTCTCCCGCTATGGTTTCCAGAATAAGTTTGCCGGACTCATCTTGTGTCACTGTTCCTTTAACAGTAATATTGGCTTCTTTAGCTTTAAATCCGCTTTCTTCTACGGCTTTGCGAATCCTTTCAAGCGTTAGTTGATTATCTTTGGTCAGATTGGTCGTCAACAGTCCATCATTAAGACTGACTGATGCCGACTGCACACCGTCAATTTGTTTGATGCGTTTTTCTAACCCATAAGCACACGGGGCGCAGTCCATGCCAAAAACGGTTTGTTTGACTTCCAATAGTTGTGCCTGTGCTTGAAATGGTATCAAGAAAAGGCCAATCATAAAAGTTAACATGTAATTCTTCATAAAGTGATCTCCATTTAAAAGTTAAAACCAATATGATAAAACGAAGTTAAGCCGATACGATTCTGTTTCTTGTGTTTCGGAAACACTGGAATAGATCGGAAATAGAATGCCTCCGGATAGTCCCCATTTGCCATATAGCCCGAGCACGCTGGGACCGAGCAGCGATTTTGTGCCACCCGTTTCAATTTGTTCAATACCATTAAGCTCACTATTTTCCACCAATTCGGTAACGCTTTCCACAAAAATCCGCCAGTCGGGCTTGGGATAGTCATGCTGAAACAGCGGCGGCCGGTACCCGATCACTCCGGTGATATAGGCAATATCGCCCAGCCGGTCGTTATGTTGTTCAATATAATACTGATAACCGCCTCCCGCCCACGCATACAATGTCCGTGAAGCGTAGCCGGTTACAAGTCCGCCATGCAGGCTTGGACCTACATCAAGGCCTCCTCGCTTATCCTCGGTGGGAATCGATCCGCTGAGCAGCACAGTCGCTTCAAATCGTTGTCCTACTCCGGGATAGGTCTTAAAAAAGCGAAACAGCCCAGACACCTCCAGGTCGCCGTAACTGCCCATCATAGTGCCAAGACGTTCTTGGGGAGGATTGTCAATTCTTTGTAAAGGAGTAGGGACTGACACATTCAATTGAATATCCTCGGTTAGCCCGTAGTGCCAGTTCTGGCGGAGCATCCATGCCGAATTTCCTTGCCGGGTGGACATAGCCATCACATCAAAACTGAGTTCACCCTGTCCCAGGGTAGGAGTAGCCAACGTGAATACCGGTCCATGGCCGCCTTGGGCATATAACTTATTTACGGCTGCCAGAGATAATACGAGGATAACTAGAGTTAATAATATTTTGAAAGAGGTCTTTGGCAAATGAGTACGTATCATAATATTTAGCTGTGAAATAAATGGTTAGATTCCAAGAAATCTCATAATTGGTACCAGGGCATAGGCAAAAAAGGCCCCGGTGATATAAATAATAATCGACGACCAGAGCATAACTTTAGTGAATCGACCTGCGACTTCGCATCCTTCGCCACCGGTAATACTGCAGGCCATTTTTCCTTTGGGACGATACACCAAAATACCGCTGATAAGCAACATAATCCCTGATCCAAAAAAAATCCATTCTTTATAGCCAGACAAAGTAACCATCCAGGGGAAGGTGGAAATCATGGAGGTCACGGCAGCACCTCCTGCAAAAGCAGCTACCGCTGCAGGCAGGGCACAGCAAATTAATGTGCCAGTAGAGGTAAACAGGGCAAAGAAGCTGGAGGCTTTCTGTTTCCAGGTTTGATTGCTGGGTTTAGTGGCTTGGGTCGAATCCATAATAAAAGACTGTTTTATATTCTATCAGACAATATAAGGCCTGTACCATACCCAAGAGTCAAGTAATAATTTACCGGCGTCCACCAGGCCAGACCAGTACGGGCATATTGACCACAATGCCGGGCTCCTCAATCACAAGTTCTCCACTTGATTGGGCCTCCATGAGAGCCTCGACTGTTTTCAGTTCTCGGGGCTGGGCATCTTCGTTCCAGCGTACCAGGTGAATGGAGCGCAGCGGACTGTAGTTAGGATCGCCAGGTATAGAACCGAAGATATCAGGTTGAAACCCAAACGGGCCGTGGCCCTCTATCCCATTTTTAAATACATAGATATCAGCAAACAGGGAATCCGGCATTTGTGCCAGCTTCGGCATATGCACCACCTTGGTTCCCATCATTTTGGTCAACATATTAGCTACCCAAGAATCCGATGCTTCGGTGTGGATGAAGTAGAGATCCCCACCATTGTGATAGCCTTTTACCAATGGCGCCAGATTCATGGTCTGCAGGGAGTCGGGTACTACGCCCATGGCCGCGGTCATATCCTGCGGTTTTTTGTCCCAGTCTTTGACGAAATTTTGTTTGCAACCTGAGAATAGAAGTACAAGCGATATTAAAACAAAGATAGAATATCGTATCATAATAAATGAGCTTTTAATAGAAGTTATCGGTGTTCCAATTCAGGTTTATATCCCATTTCCACCAGTGCCTCGCGCAGGCTGGAATCGTTAACGTTGCCATTGGTGAACACAACCGTAACTTCGCTTTGATCCAGATCCGTTTCTACGATAATATCCTCAAATCGCTTGTTGAGTGTGGTGGTAATGGTTTCTACACAATGTTCGCAGTGCATGTTGGGGACACGATAGGTAATGGATCGCTGTCGATTTTTCTCCTCCTCCCGGAACCGGGAAGCTTTGGAGATCAATCGTCCCCAGAAGGAGTTGGCCAGTACGGCCGTCACGCTGGCCACCATGGCGATCATCGCCCAGACCGGGTAGAGCAGTCCAGTAGTGGCCAAGGGCACGCCGATGCCGTTGAAGCTGAAGGCCAGCAACAGGTTTTGCTTGGTTTTCTTGAAGGAGTTTTCGCCGATTTCAAAGGCCTCGACCAAGGCGTACAGTCTTTCTCCCATCAGGATCACATCGGCTGATTCGATAGCAATATCGGTGCCCGTACCAATGGCCATGCCCACATCGGCCTGGGTGAGGGCCGGGGCGTCGTTGATGCCGTCGCCGACCATCGCCACGCGTTTTCCTTCTTCCTGAATACTGCGGATACGTTTGGCTTTCTGGTCGGGCTTTACCCGGGCTTCAATCTGCTCGATTCCCACCTGCTTGGCGATGGCGCGAGCGGTGCGCTCGTTGTCGCCGGTGAGCAGAACAAGATTCCTGCCCTGATCTTTCAGGCGGCTGACGGTCTCTTTGGCATCATCTTTAAGCGTATCGGACAAGGCGAAGAAGCCCGACAGGATTCTATCGGTTGCCATTGCGATGATCGTGTGCCCCTGATTCTCATGATCAGAGATCCACGAGGTATCGGCTGGCATCTCTACACCCTGTTGTTCTAAATATTCCAGGCTTCCCAAAATCACGGTTTGTCCTTCAGTCTTGGCCCTTATTCCTTTACCGGTTGTTGAGTCGAATTCATCGGCTTCGGGAAAAGCCTCTACTTCGGTCTTTGCATGTTCCACTACGGCTTGTGCTAGCGGGTGTTCGGAGTACTGCTCAGCGGCCCCGGCCAGCCTTATAAATTTATTCTTGGACAGCTGATCGGTCGTAAACACATCCACAACGTTGGGTGCGCCAATAGTAAGCGTACCCGTTTTGTCCAGCACAACCGTGTCGATATCTTTCATGATCTGGAAGGCTTCCCCCGAGCGCATCAGGATACCCCGGTCGGCGGCCATGCCTTCGCCGCGAATCATCGCCAGTGGCGTAGCCATGCCGAGGGCACAGGGATAGCCCAGCACAAAGACATCGAGCATGGCAAAGATACCGCGTGGCAGGTTGGTTTGACCCGTTAGGAGCCAGAGGCCCAGCGTCCAAATAAGTATGGAAACAATCGCAAAGCCCACCACTCCCGGTACGTAATATTTAAGCACCCGGTCCACCAGCTGGATAATACTCGGTTTCATGGCGCGGGCCTCTTCAATATGCCGGGCAATCTGGTTAAGAAAAGAATCATCACCCAGGGCTGTTACCTTTACCAGTATCGTGCCGGTCTGATTGATGGATCCGCCTACAACGTTATCACCTTCGTCTTTTTCAACCGGAATGGATTCTCCGGTGACAATACTCTCGTCCACCCCCGATCGGCCATCGATAATTTCCCCGTCCACCGGAATGTTTTCTCCGGGACGGATGCGCACGCGGTCGCCAATCTCCAACTGATTGATCTCCACTTCCTGCTCGTTGCCTTCTTCGTCTATCTTGCGGGTGGTATCGGGTTGCAGGTCGAGCAGCTTGCGTACCGATTCCGAAGCGCGGGCACGCACCTTGTTGGCCGACCATCCCGACAGAATATGGTAGGTAGTAATAAATACCGAGACACCAAAAAACTCGGTGGCCGGAAAGACGGGGTTGTACAGGCCAGCAATACCGCCGATTAGTCCAGAAAAAGCGCCAAACTCCAGCAGATTGTGTTGGTTCAGAATACCCCTTCGCAGTGACTGCCAGGCTTTCTTTTTGATATACCAACCCGGACCGAACATGGTGGCGAGTGCCAGACCTAAGGTCGCCCAAGGATGCCACCAGGTCATGATGCCCGTCCACATCATTGCCATGATACCCAGGGCAGCCAGCGTTAACACCGATGAAATCATCAGGCGGTTGCGGTGCGTTTTTAGCTCCTGTTGCTGCTCTTCAAAGGCCTTGACCTTGTCCGGGTCGCGGATGGTATAACCCAGATCGAGCAGGATCTGCTTCAGCTCGGACTCCTGAATATTATCAGAATTGTACTCAATCAGTACCTGCTCGTGAGCCAGGCTTACGTTCACTTTTTTAACGCCTTCCCGCCGCCCGATGGCTTTGTCAATGCTTTGGGCACAAAACGAACAGGCCATGCCATCGATATGGAATTGAAGATTTTGCATAACTTATTTTTGCTTGCCACGAAAAGACTAATACACAAAAATGATTTTAGTGTTTTTGTGGTGTTATTTCTTTGCGGTATAGTTAGCCTTGTCCAAGGCTTTTTCCATTTCTTCAAAGGAAGTCCGGCCCGAATCGTATTCGACCTCGGCAGATTTAGTATCAAAGGAAACATCGGCTTTTTGAACGCCATCGATCCGCTTAAGGATATTGGTCGAGCGGTCGGTGCAGCCTTCGCAGTGCAGGTCAGGGATGTTGAATGTTAGTTTTTCCATAATGCATTTGTTGTCTATGAATCAAAAGTTCTATTTACAATACTAAAAATTGTGCCACTATGTAGGTTAGTGCTACCAAGAGCGGCAGTTGCAATACCGGAGTTACAGCCACATCACCCAGACTTTTCGGAAAGTGAGGCACCTTCCGGTTAAAGTGCCACCAGTCCAGCCGTTGGGCTGTCAGTTCGGTGAGGTAGGCTCCTATAAAGCTTATAAGCAAGACAAAACCATAGTGCAGTATGCCTGCCTCACTGAGCCACTGATAGTCCGAAAGCCACCAGCCGATCATGATAGTACAGACCTATGGTATATAGCACGTCCGAAACAATGCCTATGGAACAATTTCCTAATCGAATGGGCCAGGGTTTGCCGGCACAGGTGCTCAACGCTTTGGTCTGTGCCAGCTCCCACGGGGTGTGCAGGAGTAGCGCTATTGTTGCGAGAAATACAACTAATTCAACAGACATAACTCAAGAGTCCTGGTCAGAATCATCCTTCGTGTCCCGCTGAACCTTCACCAATTTGAAACCGGCATTTTCAACCGTCTCTTTCAAGGTGCGGTCAGAGGGTATATGAGCCTGTTTGAACGACAGCTTGGCAAAACCTTCCTTGGGGTCAATCTGATGAATGGAAATGCCATCCAACTTTTCCAGTGAGCTTTTCAGTCCTCGTGCGCAGAATTCGCAAGACATGTCTTCAATTTTAAGTGTGATGGCCTTATCTTGCTGTATGGTTGTTGTAGTGTCTGCTTGACCGTAGGTATTTAGTGATAGGGCACCTACCAATATCAATAGAATGGATACGATTTTTTTCATACTTCCTTCCTTTGCATGGTAATTTGTTCTTCTAAAACAGGCTTATTATTGTAATAAAACCTAATTCACCTGTAATATAAGGCCTGTACCATGGTCGAGAGTCAAGAGCTTTTTTTACCTTATCCAGAACCGTACTTTTAATCATTTTACTTTTCCATTTCTAAAAATCGTCCGTTGATTGCAACTATGACCGTACTCAAGGACATTAAAATAGCTCCTACGGCCGGACTTAAAATAATGCCCCAGGCAAATAACACACCGGCTGCCAGAGGAATGGCGCCAATATTATACCCGGAAGCCCACCACAGGTTCTGGATCATTTTCCGATAGGTAGATTTAGAAAGTTTGATAAGGGCAGTTACATCTTCAGGGTTGTTTTTCACGAGTACGATATCTCCCGTTTCAACTGCCACATCAGACCCGGCCCCAATGGCAATACCGACATCAGCCTGAGCAAGTGCGGGAGCATCGTTCACACCGTCTCCGGTCATGGCAACAAGCTTACCCTGTTCCTGAACTTCTTTCACTTTATTGGATTTTTCATCGGGAAGCACTTCAGCGAATACCTGATCGATCCCTAATTCTTCAGCTACATAATCTGCGGTCTGCTGATTATCTCCGGTGAGCATAATGCACTCGATACCCATATCATGCAGGGCTTTAATAGCGTTTTTAGAGGATTCACGAATTTCATCTCCTAATGCAACTGCTCCTGCAAGGGAGTTCTCGATAATCACAAACACCACGGTTTTTCCTTGGGATGAAAGCTTTTCTACTTCATCTTCGGGATACGACATTTCATTTTCGCGGATGTAACCCGGACTCACAACCTTCATCGATTTTCCATTCACTTCCCCTTCAATACCTTTCCCTGTGATGGAGTTAAACTCCTCTGGTTCCCAGGTTTCATCTGCTTTCTCTAAAATACCTTTGGCCAGTGGATGTTCAGAATTTTTCTCTAATGAGGCCGCATATTTCAGGATCTCTTCATTGGAAAATTCATTACTAAAATTCAGGATATCGGTTACGGTGAAGGTGCCTTCGGTTAGTGTGCCGGTTTTGTCAAAAATGACGGCATCCAGGTTTCGGGCTTGCTCAAAAGCTGCCCGGTCACGGATCAAAAATCCGTTGGTGGCTGCAATGCTGGTGGATCTTGAGACGACCAGCGGAATGGCGAGTCCCAGTGCGTGCGGACAGGTGATCACCATCATGGCCACGGTTCGGTTCATCGCAAAATCGAAACTTTGTCCGGTAAAAAAGACCCAGGCTCCAAAGGTAATGAGTCCGGCTGTGATGGCTACAATAGTCAACCAAAAAGCGGCCCTATTAGCCAGATCCTGTGTTCGTGATTTACTTTCCTGTGCTTGTCTTACCAGATCAATTACCTGAGACAAGAACGAATCGTCCCCAGTCTTAGATATCTGTACGGTGATGGAGCCTTTTTCATTTACCGAGCCACCAATGACTTCATCGTCCTTTTGTTTACTTACCGGCTTTGATTCTCCGGTGAGCATGGCTTCATTTACGCTCGATTCTTCTTTCACTACCACACCGTCCGCCGGTATTTTCTCTCCCGGTTTGATAAGGATTTTGTCACTCTGTTGTAATTCTTCCACCGGGACATCTTCGGTAGACCCATCCTCGTTTACGCGATGGGCCTCACCGGGTATCAAAGCAGCCAGTTCTTCCAAAGCTGAAGAGGCACTCATTACGGAGCGCATTTCGATCCAGTGGCCCAGCAGCATAATTCCGACTAAGGTTGAAAGCTCCCAATACAACAGATCTCCCTCAAAACCCAAAAACCACAGCCGTGCTGTATAGATAGGCAATGGAAATGGCAAGACCGATTAATGTCATCATGTCCGGCTGTTTTTTCTTGAGTTCATCCACTAGACTCTTTAGAAATGGCCACCCCCAAAGAAGTAAACCACGGTGGAAAGTGCGGCAAGGATCCATTTGTCTGCAGTGAACTTCCAGTCCACGCCAAGGAATTCCTGGATCATTGGTGATAGCGCCATGATGGGCAGGGTTAATCCAAGCACCCACCAAAACCGGAATTTAAAGTCTTGAACCATCATTTTATGATGATCGTGGTGAGAGTGGCCTTCATGTCCACTGTGGTCTTGGTCGTGCCCCTTATCGTGGTTGTGACCGTTGTGATTATGGTCTTCGTGATTGTGATGTTGGTGGTTCATGTTGAGCTACGTTTAGTTAAATCGTTTGTTGCTTATCGGGATGACCAATGAATGGCGGCAATTTTCCATTGTTCACCCGCTTTTCTCAGTACGGCCAGTTCAAGTGAGGCCAAGTCTATTTCTCTTTCGGAATATGTTCCTTTCATGGTACTTACCGTGCTAACCCAAGCGGTAGTTCCTTCAGTAGTAACTTTTTGAGTAAGGATCTCACGCTTCATGGCTTTCAGGAATTTTCCATCAGAGTGAAAGTGATGGGACAGGTATTCCTCCTTCGTCTCCATTCCGCTTCCTTCCAGTATCAGGGCATCATCAGCCAATAAATTGGCGGCGGCTTCCGAATCATTATCAATGATCGCTGTTTTAAAATCTCCCAGCGTCTTTAACACGGTTGTCTCTGCCTGATTTGTTTGACCCGTCACCGTTCCTGATAACAAAAGGAGCGCGCCGGTTATTTTTATAAGTGATTTCATAGGTATGGTATTCTTTGATTACAGTTTAGTCATTTCAATTTGAGATAGCAGGATCGAGCCACTGCCTTGTATTTTTAGTCCGATGCTTCCGCTTTCAGAAGCATCATCGTGGCCATGTACTTTCATTTCCCGGTTTACATATCCCCGAAAATGAGTTCCATCTCCAACCACACGCAAAAACAGTTCTCCTCCAGCATCAAAGGTGCCTTCTTCAAATATGATTTCGTCTCCATTTTGAATTCTTCCCTGACGAATGATGCCTGATGAATTCAGAGATACGAAATCGTAATTATTCGCATCCTGTAAGTGATGAACGAGTTCCACCTCTCCATCTAAGTTATCCAGGTTGAGATAGTAATCGACCTGAATATTTTGGTAAGAGTCATGAGTCACAAACAGATTTGCTTGTTCTGAGGCTTCGAGTCGCAGCCATGGAGGTTCAGTTTGAGTGATTGCTGGTTTCAAGTTTTGAACGGAACCTTCCACCCAGTGAAAATTAGTGATCAGGTCACTCACAGAATTTGAGTTAATAGTCCAAGTCCAATCTCCATTCTCTTTAGTAATAAAAGATGAAGAGATGGTTGACGCACTATCGGTTGGTTCAGTAGCCTCTCGTTCTTCGGGTTGCAAAAGTTGCCCGGTTCCTGCTCCATAGCCATACACCATTTTCCCACCGTACTCAGCGGTTTCATATACCATAAATAAACCCGGTAAAACCGTTATAAAAGCTATGACTTTAAAGGTTTTTTTCTGGAAAAGATCAAACCAGTGAAAGGCTATTCTCAATATGCCATAGAGAGTAAAAAACCAAAGGAGATACTCCGCCCAGTCGGCGTGTTCACTAAGCACGGATTGAGCTTCCGTAGGAAGAAAGATACTATCTGCGGCTATGGTTCCGCTGTAGTAGGTGATACCGGCGAACAGAGCTCCTGATACATAAAGGATTGTATTTTTTATTTCATCCTACCATTTCTCAGGAATAAAAAAGGTAATAAAGTTTGCGAATGCGGCCACCACTAACAGTGCAATAGGAAAGTGCACAAGTAGTGGATGGATGTTTGGAGCCCAATCGGGCGTTATCAGCAGTTCCATGTTTGTTTATTTTAGTTTAGAGTAATTGGGTATAGGCAAAAAGAGATAACCCTATCAGGTTGATGAGAATAAATAGGCTTACTGCAATTTTCTTAATCTTACCTCCGCCTTCCATTTTCATCATTTTCATCTCGTGATTTTGTAAATACTTCTTATTAAGCCAGATTAGAACACCGGCGATAAAAGTGAAAACGATATTCATCCAAAAGGTATAGTCTATTTTGAATTGAGTGATTTCCGATACCACGCGGGCACTTTCAGGTACGATTCCCAGGAACGAAAAAAGGCCGTTGAGAATCAGGGCCGTAGCTACAATGCTGACGTACATCACTCCGGCAATATACAGTGCCACTCTCCATCCATAATATTTTGCGTTGATGTGAACCAGCGGCGGCACCATCAGATCGGAGTAGATAAATCCCGTAATTCCGGCAAACAGTACGCCATTTTCATTCAAAACGGTAGCCAGCGGAATATTTCCCATCGAGCCAATAAAGGTTGATGCAGCTACAAATGGCGCAATGAGAGCGTTTTCGATTGCCACAACCCAATTCGGAAGGTCCTGGACTTCTGCCAAAAACAAAGCAGACCAAAACGACTCGGGCACTAAAAACAGCTACAAAACCGGCAATGGTAAATCCGATCAAAATGTCTTCCCAGGCCATTTTCCAATCGTTGACAAATTTATGGCCTACCAACTTCCAGCCTTCTTTACTTTTAATTCTTTTTTTCCAGTCAAAATCCTCTTCAAGATCGCTTCCTTCAGATTCCACTTTTTCACGTGCAGCTTCCATCCAGCTCTTTGGGTATGTCAGCTTAATTAACACACTACTTATGGCGATCAAAATAATCCCACCGATGATCTCAGCCGCTAAATACTGCCATCCCAGAAAAATGAGGATTAGTATTCCCAGTTCGATTACCAGATTGGTAGAGGCAAACATAAATGCTACCCCAGCTATAAAATGCGCCCCTTTTTTGATCAGTGCCCGGGCTGCAGCAAGAGCAGCAAAAGAGCAGGATGAGGAGGCCGCCCCAAAGAAGGTGGATAGGGAGATGCTTTTTAAGTCAGCACCTCCCATATACTTGGTCAACTTTCCTTTGGGCACAAAAGCCTGGATCATGCCTGATACAAAATAGCCTAAAACAAATGCCCAGCCGGCTTTCCAGAAAAAGCCGAAGGCTGTTTTTGCTGATTCTCCAAATGATTGAATGTTTCCATAATGTATATTCAGTTATTGATTTATTTTTTGTGGTGATATAATTGGTGTCTATCGGATTAAACGATCTCCAAATTCGCCATCATTCCATTGTCTTCGTGTTCAAGATTGTGACAATGAAATACGTACATGCCTTTTTGAGCATCAAACTTCATGATCACACGAACGATTTCTTTGGGCATAACAAGTACGGTGTCCTTCCACCCAGCTTCAGTGGGCGTTAACCCTCTTGTTCCGCTTCTACCCAGAACTTTAAACTGAACGGCATGCACATGCATTGGGTGAGGAACATTTGAAGTATTGATAAATTCCCAAATTTCGGTACTTCCTTGCTCCACGCTCTCATCCACGCGTTCCATTTCAAACTGACGACCGTTAATAGTGTGACCGTTCATCATTTTCATAGCTAATCGTATCTCGCGTGTACGGTCTGCAGATGATTCGTCAGGAAAACTTGCCGGGGTAAGTTGTTGGGGAAGGTCAAACGGATCTTGATGGGTTGTCTCACCAATGTTGAATTTCATTAGTGTAAACCCGGTTCCCTGATCCGGCCCACTACCTCCCATCATGTTTTGCATTCCCATCATGCCGCTACCTGAGGGCACATCAAACGGCTTACTAATGAGTTGAATATTGCTTTCAGCCACTTCAGAAAAATCGACCAGTATATCAGCTCTTTCCCCGGGAGCCATTAATAATTCATTGGTTTCAATAACCTCGGGTAGAAGGCCGCCATCGGTGCCAATAACCCTAAAAGAGAGGTCGTTTTGGAAGGCTAAATTATAAATACGGGCATTGGATCCATTTAATATCCTCAGGCGATACACACCGGGTTCTACATCGTGATATGGGGAAGGAACCCCGTTTACTAAAATGGTATCCCCCAAAAACCCAGTCATCATCCGTTCTGGCATAGATGGATTATAGATAATCTGCCCGGTTTCACTAATTCTCCGATCCTGGATAACAAGCGGTATCTCGTAGTTGCCACTTGGTAAATTGAGCGCTTTTTCCTCTTCATCTTCAATAATAAAAAACCCTGCTAAGCCGCGATATACCTGCTCTCCGGTTATTCGGTGTGGATGCGGATGGTACCAGTATGTGCCGGCTCTTTGATTGAGGCTGAACTGATAAGTATAGGCCCCGCTTGAAATGGCATCTTTAGGATGTCCGTCTATTTCGGGGGGCACAATGAGTCCGTGCCAGTGAATAATACTTTTCTGTCCAATGTTATTTTCAAAGCGAATATGTGCTGTATCTCCACGTTTTTTCCGGATGGTGGGTCCGGGGATGCTACTGTTAAACTGAAAGGCGGATTGCGCGTACAAATCTCCAATTTGAATATTGGAAGGAGATGCATTCAGTGTGCTGCTGCTACCTGTCAGTTCGGAAGGAAGGACCAGCGGTAGTTGAAATTTTCCATTCAGTACGGAATTTTTGTCAAGACAAGAGACCAAGAGAGGCGAAAGTGTGAATGCCCCTGCACCCAATCCCATTCGTTTAATGAATTCCTTTCGTTTCATATTCTATCAATTATTTTTTTCCATTTTATACTAAACCTGTCAGCCAAATAAATACTGGCTGCAGGAAGTAATGTTATTTGTACAATTGGAGAAAGTCCAACTTCGTAGCTGAATACCGTTAATACAGGCATCGCATTGGAATATTCCCACAGATATAGTGCAATCGCTATCCATTCCAATAAAATGCTTACAACAAAACTGAGAACAATCAGAAACAAATAACTTATAGCATTTGGCTGTGAGTAATTTATAGAAGGCACAAGAGTTGCTGAAACCTTCCAGAGGGCCAAAACAATGAGGATATCCCCAAAAATGGCACCCCACATCCAGATGGTAGCTTTTAAAAACGGCCAATCCCACATATCGTATAGAAACAGGCATTGCCCAAATTCCCATCCGGTATGTAGGATAAAAGCCCAAAGGATAATTTGTTTAGTTAGATTATTCAATTGCTGTATCCATCATAAGTCAGGCTTATTCCTCAACAAGGCCAAAATTATAAATAGCTGCAATTAGTGCACCGGATATCCATCCAAGGATAAATGTGAGCACAATTCCCAGGGCAACTTCCCAAAAAGGGATGTCCATTCGAGTTAGGCCGGCGGTGTCCAGCCCGTGCAACAAACTGTTAAAAAACAGGGTAGTAGATTGTGCGCCAAGAATGGACGTCAGTATGATACAGCCGATGTAAAATAGTGTGCCCGTGAGAGCAAAAGCTACTCCTAACCGGTTTATATGTAAACGTTTCATGGTTTCATATTTAAGATTTATGATGATAGACTAAAATGCAGCTCAGGAATATTCACTCTATTACGAAAGCAGTTCCTTTTTCCGTTCTTCAAACTCTTCCTTATTGATTTCCCCGTTAGCATATCGCCGTTTGAGGATGTCCATAGGAGTTTCTGTTTTGGTGTTTTGTTTATCCGTATTCATCAGTGCCCGGACAACAAGTACAATCAGTGCGAGTATTAAAAACCACCAGAAGAACATCATCCAGCCACCTCCAAAAAATTGAAAATCGTGCATAGTGTATGTAATTAAAGAATTTAAATTAGGGGATGACATGAGAGTGCACATCCCTATATCATTTTTAGTTATGATGCTTCATTTCATTGTTTTTAGTGGAATCCGATCCCATTTTCTTGCCGGAATCCATCATACCTTCCTGCATCATTTGCATGTTCATCATGGAAGAATCGCCCATCATGTCCATCATCTTTGAATGATCCATATTACCATCCATCATAGACTGCATCATCTCCATATGCTTTTTCATGCGTTCTTTCATTTGGGGGTTCTTCATCATGGAGTTCATATTTTCCATCTTGGCAGCATGGTCCATTTCTTTTGAATTCATCATTCTCTGCATCATCCTGGCACGCATTTCTGGATTCTTCATCATGTGGTCCATCATCATGGTTTGCATGGATGAGTCCTGCATCATGGTCATCATCTGTTGTTTCTTTTGTTCTATATTTTGTTGTCGAGCTGCTGCTGTTATGGATAATCCAAAACTTATTAAAAGCACCAACAGGGTAGTTTTCATCTTTTTCATAACTCTATATTGATTTGATTATTATTAACTATATTTAGTATATAATATATTTAATGATATATCTTATATAATATTGATTCATGTTTGTTAAATACCAAAAATTTATGTTATTCGATGACTTCAGCCCCTTGTTTACCATCCCTGATCCTGATCATGGGTACTTACCCAACTAGTGTGTCTGTAGGTCTTCTTGTGCAAGATGACAACTTAAGGAATGTTAGTAATTTTTTTCATGGTATGATCGGGTAAACAGTTTTTTCTCATATTTCAGTTTTGGAACCTTTCTGGTATAGGCGCTTTTATTCATTGCTACATGTCCCATTAACGTTATTACTGACTGCGCATCCGGCATGCTGTTTCGGGCTTTTAACACCCTTCGAAAGTCTTTGTTAAGTCGCTCGATCCAGTTCGTGGTATAGATCATCGAGCGTATGCGGTAATCATACTTCAAATAGCTAAAGCATGGACGGTACATTGGGGCATTCTTAAACTCAAAAAACGGTTTATACGTAGCGCCCCACTTTTCGCACATTACCTGCCAACGTGCCCAGCCCTTTTCGGGGCTATCTTTTTGCCCGTCAGTAGCA
>JAKURD010000040.1 GCA_022450045.1 Gracilimonas sp.
CCCGTGATCTACGTGTCCAATCGTGCCCACGTTCACGTGTGGCTTATTCCGTTGAAAGGTCTCTTTTGCCATGATTAAGCTGTTTTATTTAGTATTGCGTTAAAATAATTATCCAAAAAAATTTGACCTGAGCCGATAGTCGGATTTGAACCGACGACCCCTTCCTTACCATGGAAGTGCTCTACCTCTGAGCTATATCGGCGTACCTGAGCGAGCGACCGGAATCGAACCGGCAACATTCACCTTGGAAGGGTGACGCTCTACCAATTGAGCTACGCTCGCTTACGCGTGGGGAGAGCAGGATTCGAACCTGCGAAGTCTTACGACAACAGATTTACAGTCTGCCCCAGTTGGCCGCTTTGGTATCTCCCCAGATCAATAAATCAAATCTCGCTGAGCCAGTGACCGGATTCGAACCGATGACCGACGGTTTACAAAACCGTTGCTCTACCAACTGAGCTACACTGGCTTTTCGCGAAAGACTTCAAAATTAAGTATGATTGCTTTGATTGTCAATATACTTTTGTTAAAAACTTTCACTCTTTTTGCTCGTTACTGTGTGAATTCTTTCTCATGTAAGAAAAATACGCTTTACCGGCAATGAACAGTACAATAAGCCCTATAATTACTTTTCCATAGTTTGAAAGGTACTGCCCGATAATAGGCCAGTTATCACGAATAACCCAGCCCATACCTATTAAAAGACTATTCCATAAAATGGAACTGATGGTAGAACTTAAAACTGTGGGTGTGATTTTTAGATAAGACATGCCAGCCGTGAGCGAGATCACCGACCTCGTTCCCGCTAAAAACCTGTTGGCAATTACTACTCCCTGGCCCCATCTATTCATCCATTTCTTCCCTCTTTTGAAATATTTATAGGGTATAAACCGAAGAATGAAATAACCTTCCCTGCTACTTTCAATCTGTTCTCCCCATTTATACCCCAACCAATACATGGTCATAAAGCCAAAGACTGAAGCAACAATGGTCAAGCTCCAAATTGGAAACAGCGCAACTACTCCTTCTGCGGCCAAATATCCCCCAAAAGCAACCAATACATCACCCGGCACCGGGGGAATTATATTCTCAAAATAAGCCACTCCAAAAAAAATCAGATAAACTCCCAAAGGAGGAACTACACTGATCCATTCGATAGCATTTTGAATGATCTGGTCTGCCATTACTCCACTTTGCTTAGAAGAACTACGGCTTGAGCAATAACTCCCTCTTCCCTTCCTGCAAAACCCATTTTCTCAGAAGTTGTTGCCTTCACGGAAATTTCATCAAGAGAACAAGTCAGTTCTTTGGCTATACTTTCGCGGATAGTATCTATATAAGGTCTCAGCTTAGGTTGCTCAGTAATCACGGTTACATCGAGGTTACCCAGCTCATATCCCTTTTCTTTTACCAGGTCATAGCTTTCCTTTAATAATATCCGGCTGTCAGCATTTTTGTAAGATTCATCGGTGTCAGGAAAATGACTTCCAATATCTCCCAGGGCAACCGCTCCCAACAAAGCATCTGTGATCGCATGAAGCAACACATCCGCATCGGAGTGGCCCAATAAGCCTTTGCTGTGAGGAATTTCTACTCCCCCCAAAATCAATTTCCGGCCTTCCTGAAATTGATGAACATCATATCCATACCCAATTCGAATTGCTTTCATCGATTTGTTCCTAAAATTAATTCCGCGATCTTGAGGTCAACAGGATAGGTGATCTTAAGATTTTCCCGGTCCCCTTCCACCATCTGAACCTCACCGCCAATTCGTTCAACCAAAGAAGCGTCATCTGTACCGATGAAATCAGATTTCAACGCAGATTCATATGCTTTTTTTAACAGCTTCTTCTGAAAAACCTGTGGGGTTTGTGCCTGCCACAAAAAAGAACGATCAGGGGTTGCTTTAATTACATTCTTATCGTTCACTTGTTTGATGGTGTCTTTAGCCGGAACACCTAAAACGGCCCCTCCATACTCTTCAGCGATATTACAGCACTCTATGATCAACTTTGGTCTTATAAAAGGGCGAACTGCATCATGAACACCCACAAGAGTTGCCTCATCTGAAATTTCCTTAAGGGCATTATATATGGAAAACTGACGCTCGCTGCCACCTTCCACAACTTTCAGGATAACACCCCCGGATATCCTTTCAAATATAGAATGGATATCCGAAATATGATCTTTAGAGGTTGCAATAATTATCTCTATCAATTCAGGGATTTCTAAAAACCTGGAAATAGTGTGTTCAAGGATCGTTCGATTTCCCACCTTCAAAAAAGGCTTGGGGATATCAGAACCCATTCTTACACCCGACCCCGCCGCCGGTATTATGACCGACAGTTTAAACATACTTACAGGATCAACATTGCATCACCGAAAGTAAACATTCGGTAATTCTCTTTTTTAGCTTCTTCATAGGCTTCCATCAAAAAGTCATAGCCGGCAAAAGCAGCAGCTAACATCAATCGAGTTGACTCGGGTTGATGGAAGTTAATAATGAGACCTTCCGTGATCTTAAAGTTATACGGAGGATAAATGAATTTATCGGTCCATCCGGTTCCGGGCTTAGACATCCCACTGGCCATTACACTGGTCTCAATGGTACGAACTGAACTTGAACCAATTGCAATAACTCTGCTTTTCTTTTTCTTCAGGGTCAAATTGATCTTATCGGAAGTATCTTTTGATAAAAAGTAATTATCTGAATCCATTCGATGTTTGGTAAGATCTTCAACCTCAACATTTCTGAAAATACCCCAGCCAATATGAAGAGTGATTGGCAAGAACTCAACCCCTTTCTTTTCGATCTTTTTAACCAACTCCGGAGTAAAGTGCATACCCGCTGCCGGGGCAGCAACTGCGCCACGCTCGGTTGCAAATATGGTTTGATACCTTTCCTTATCTTCCTCAACTGGTTCCCGCTCTACGTAGGGTGGTAACGGCATTTTACCTAATTCATCAAGGCGGTCATAAAGATCTTGGTTCGCGCCTTCATACAAGAAGCGAATGGTTCGCCCCCGAGATGTTGTATTATCTACAACTTCAGCCATCAACTCTTCATCTTCTTCTCCAAAATACAATTTATTACCGATCCTGATTTTTCGCGCAGGCTCAACCAAAACATCCCACAACATATTTTCAGGCATCAATTCCCTAAGCAAGAATACTTCAATATCTGCCTCAGTCTTTTCCTTTTTACCATTCAGCCTGGCCGGAAAAACCTTAGTATTGTTGTAGATCATAATATCATCTTTGTTGATGTATTTATGAATCTCTGAAAAGGTGGTATGTTCAATTGTTTTTTCGTCACGGTTAAGAACCATTAGTTTTGCTGAATCTCTTTTTTCCAGCGGTTCTTCTGGTATATTAAAATCGTCTGTTTCGAACTTAAAATCGGTAAGCTTCATTTAGCTGGCTATGGGTTTTGCGGTACTGTTGAAAAGTGGATAAAGATATACTTTTTTTTAAGGGATTTCAATCAAACACTCCTTTCTCTGTTGTTTATTATTAAAGCCCAATTCGTTATACTTAAAGACACGCTCTTGCGTTGAAATACAAATTATCTGAGTATCATGAAAAAATTATTACTTACTACTTTCATCTTTGCTTTATTATTGAGCACTCAATTGCCGGCCCAGTTGCGGGAAAATCTTTCTAAGTCTTATGAATTTTCAGGGCCAATCATAAACAACCAGGTTCCCACTGTGCAAACATGGCTTAATGATTTTTTCCGAAATAATGTGAACATGAGCCATTCATATTCTATGAATTTCGGTGCTGTTGGAGGAAGCTATCAAAATGTGAATTCTTACACGAATACCGTAAATATTGCTTTCTCGGAAGATCTTACCGGTCGTGTTGATGTTTCTTTTCTCCACTCTCCGTTTGGCGGTTCTGACTTTGTTAATTCCGACAACAGTCTTAACGGTGAAGTCATCATCAGAAATGCAGAACTGAATTATCAGATCAGCGACAACGCACACATCAGACTTCAATACCAGCAAATGCCTCGCGGTTATGGATTCTTCAATCGGGGTTACGGAATGTTCGACCGCTATGATAGATACAATCCTTGGTATTAGTGCTAACTTATAATTGATGCCAGAAATAAACAGTAAACAACCTGCCGACAGTAAAGAACTTTATTTAAACACAGCCATCGGTTTTCTGAGTGTCCTTTTACTACTTTTATTGGCTGCGCTTTTTACACGCATCATTTATCCAAGAATATTTAACGAGAGAGCTGAATTACAATCAGAGCTAATAAGTGAGATCATACAGATCGAGGTGTTGAATGGTTGTGGTGTTTCAGGAATTGCAAATGCATACACCGGACTTCTTCGTTCAAACGGGTTTGATGTAGTTGAAACCGGTAATTTTGAAACCTTTGACCTACAGGAAACCGTTATAATATCAAGAAGCGGGGTTATGGATAATGCCTACCGGGTTGCCAATGCCTTGGGAGTTTCTAAAGAGAATGTTATCCGAGAGTCTTCACCCGACTTTTATCTTGATGTAAGTGTGATCATTGGCCACGATTACGAAAAATTAAATACAGATTGAATTTTATGACAAATATTAAGGAACCGACTAAACAACAATTCCAAAACTCCTACACCGATAATACTCCTGATTCCCAGGAAATGGTTGAAACCATTACAGAGGCATTATTAAGTCGGAAGGGCAAAGACATTACCGTACTTGATGTTTCGGAACTAACTACCCTCACCGACTTCTTTGTTGTTTGTCATGGTACTTCAGACGTTCAGATAAAAGCTTTGGCCGATGCCGTTGAAGAAGACATGCGTGAGAGAATGGGCGAGAGAGCCTGGAAAAAAGAAGGTTTACAAGGCCGTTCCTGGGTTATTCTCGATTTTGTAAATATCGTGGTTCACGTAATGAGCAAAGAGAAGAGAGATTTTTACGGGATCGAACGTATGTGGAATGATGCCAAAGTGACTTACCTTAAAGATACAGACAAAAGCTGAAATCACGTTGAGCTCTTCTAAACCTCATATACTTATCACGGAACCAATACCTGAAAGGGTCATTTCCTTTTTACAGGAAGTTGGGGAGGTAACTGTTGGAGAAAAAGGCACCTATCAGTCTGAGGAGAATCTGATCAAAGATATTCCAGACTACGATGCGCTGCTTTGCATGCTTTCCACACCCGTTTCGGAAAATGTTTTAAGCCAGGGCAAAAAGCTCAAGGTCGTCGCAAATTTTGCCGTCGGGTATGATAATATTGATGTAAAGGCTGCACAAAAGTACAACATTAAAGTTGCCAATACTCCCGATGTTCTCACCGAGGCCTGTGGAGACTACGCTATGGGATTGTTGCTCGCCCTTTCCAGAAAATTGAAAGAAGCAGAACAGTATCTGAGGGACGGTAAATTTAACGGGTGGGAACCACTTGGTTTTTTAGGCATGGAGCTTCGCGGAAGAACATTGGGAATTATAGGCATGGGAAGAATCGGACAGGCCTTTGCCCGGCGTGCCAGGGCATTTGGAATGAAGATCATTTATCACAATCGCTCTCGCATAGCGCCGGAGATCGAGCAAGAATTGGATGCCACTTATTTCCCCAACTACAAAGAGCTCACCGCAAAAAGTGATGTACTTAGTTTAAACTGTCCGCTTACTAAAGAAACGTATCACCTTGTGGATGAGGCATTATTAAAACTCATGCCTGAACATGCCCTTTTAATCAATATTTCAAGAGGGGCTGTTATTGATGAAGAAGCTTTGGCTAATGCTCTCCACCGAAATTCAATAGCCGGAACCGCTCTGGATGTTTTTGAAGAGGAGCCTGACGTTCACCCTAAATTACTCAGTGCTCCCAATACGCTCTTACTTCCTCATATTGCCAGCGCTACTCACAAAACAAGAGAGGCCATCGGGATGCTGGCCGCCAAGGCGATCACATCAGTTTTGAAAGGCCGACACGATACTGAAATACCAAACTTGATTAGCCCTTAAATAACGCTCATATTCGTTTTTAATTTACGAGTCGCGCTATCTTGAAATCTCCCATAAAAAATAAGACCTGGACACTTACGCTCCTGCTTACCCTTGTAGCTCTAGGGTATGGTTTGTTTGAGATGTGGGCAGAACATAGCGGACCTGATGAATCCCAAAAAGCTGATTTGGCTAATGAATCAATCAACAGTGCACTTCAGCAATATTCTAAGTTTGAAGCAGATTTTTTATTCCAAAGCAATCAGTTTTATGAGTCTGCTAAAGAACAATTAGACAAGGATGGAGCCTTAGAATATCTCGCGGAAGCAGCAACTACGGATTATAATTTTTGGGGAATGTCATTATTCAAAGATCAAGAACTTATCCTTTGGACTGATTTCGGGGCCAGGAACTTACCTCCTGACACCGATGAAATTGGATCGGATGTTTTTTTAACTATTGAGCGTGAAAATAACGTTACGTTTTTGAGTTATAGAGCTTCATTGGTTGTTGAAGACGGCGACTCTGCCTCTGCATATGTTTTAATTACTCGCAAAAAAATACAGCAAGAAAATATCTTACCTATAGGTAATGCCTCAGAATTATCACCAGCCAACCTTTTTCAAATAGGTTACAGTTATCCCGTTCGGTTTAGTTTTTTTGAACCTCCTCCACAGAATCCACTGTTCAGCAGCACCCTCTCAACCCATAGTGTTGACTCCGCAGGAGTTGTATATACGCTTGAGGAAGATTATGCGGCCTACCAAGCTTCAAAACAGAACCAATTCTTTATCTATCGTGCAATCTTCTACGCTTTACTCATTTCTTTGATCGCTCTTTTTCTAATTTCTGTTTCCCGTGAATTGAGCACCTGGAATTCATTATTTCTCAAACTTTTTGCTCTTATCTCCGCCTGGCTGTTCTTCTCAAACATTGAATACGGAGTAGGTTGGATCGAACTTTTCAGTGCACTTGGGGGGGATGAAACTTTTGCTCTAACTCCACTTATCAAGTACTGTATTCATGCTATTTTTATTTTCCTTATCACCCTTGTTTGTTTACAACCCCTTAGTTCCACAGAGCTCAATTTAGAGGAAAGATCAAAAATTATCCTCCCGATAATACATTTCTTTTTTGGACTTTTAAGTTCTTTCCTGCTTTTCTTTTTTCTGACAGAAACATACTCATTATTTTTCCAGTCGTCTATTCCAGTGTTAGACCTGGAGGTATTTCCAAGCTGGCTGACGCTCCTGTTCTATGTATCATCAGGAGTTTTCATCATTTCGGCAATAACACTGCTAACTTTACTTGGCAGATTTTTATTAGATCTAAGCCAGAAAATATATTTCATTTCTTTGGGTGTAATGCTTTTGGGTTTCATGTCGGGTCTTTTCATAGTCATCAACTTCGAGTTATATCCTGCATATTCTGTATGGATCTTATTCGCAGCCATGTTCTTTTTTGCTGTGATCTTGATCTCAGTTTTACTTGCCTTTCTTAGACCTGAAATTATTTCTGAAGGTTCCAGACTTCGCTTATTTCTACTTTACAGCTTCATTGCCGTCTGCATCACATACGTAGCTGTTTATAAAGGCTATTCAGATCGGCTTAATGACCAAATGGACCAGGCAGCCCAGCTATTTATTGATGAGGAGGCTACAGAGGCTGAGCGGATAGTGCGAAACCTCCTTACAAGTTTAGAGCAGTCTGTTTCCGTTATTTCAGCCCAAGATCTTACAGAACGACCCGCTTTTGTTGCAAACCTATTCACTCAGCAAACACAACGATTGATATCTGAGGAATGGGAGCGTTTTTCAATATCCACACAGTTAGTAAATAATGAAGGAGAGATCATAGGTGAATATTCATCGAATCTGGACTCTCCTGCATGGACCCGGGCTTTTAACATGCGATCACTGGTGATCCCATTTCAGGAAGAACAAATTCGTATAAATAATCTCCGGCCTATAGTACGAGAAAGACCCCTTAATGAAGCAAACTCCAATTATTCTTCTTTCCGCAGAGCCTGGATACCCCTTTATGAACGAGGCGGTTCTAACCTTAGAATCGGCTGGATATTATGCTCAGTTTATCGCGAGCGACCACAATTTGAGAAACCACTTCGTGCAGTTATTGCATATGAGAGTACAAAAAACTGGAACGCATCCATCAGTATTACCGAATATATTGACGGACGTTCTGCCAGGAGGAATGTAGTAGGCCCACCGCTCGAGCTTCCGGGATATGTGCAATTATCTGAGGACCTCAAAGAACAGATACAAAAAGACTCTGTGGTTTTTCGGATATCCGGAAATGAACAGGAACCGGTACGAGAGTTGTTCATAGCTACTTCAGATGAACAGATCATTAGAGCCGCTACTAAAAACCCAGGGTTTGATAATCACCTATTTTCCGTGCTTCGATTCTTTTTCACTGTTCTGATAGCCGGATTATTTGTTCTGGGGACGGTCTCCTGGAAAAGCAACATACACATTTTGGGGCATCATCGCAGATTCAGAGACCGGCTGATTGACCGTTTTATTTTTGCCTCCCTTATTTGTTTGATGGCTTTAATTACCACTACCTACTATGCCATAAAAGATCAAAATCAAAAGTCCGTCCAAGATCAGCTTTTAAACAAACTTGATAACCTGACTGAAGCTGTATCTGAATTTGAGTTGCAATCATCCGGGGAGGCTCAAATTCCTTTGAACCAATTAACATCAACATTGGATGCAGATGCTTCACTCTTCAAAAATAAATTAGTTGATATATCTACTACCGGGCAAATATACAGCCAACATCTGCTACCTCGTTTAATTCCCTGGAGTGTTTATAAGTCTATTTACTTTAAAGGAAATGCACAAGTTACCCGAAAGGTTGTTCTTGGCGATCAGCAACTGCTGATCGGATATCAGCCCTGGCTTGATGAAGAATCTCAAATAGCCGGTATAGTTTCCATCCCTACATTTTTAGAAGCTCCTAAATTCAATGAGCAAGTGCTTTCAACAACCAGTTTCCTGTTAGGTCTATATGTAATCATTTTTGGACTTTTCATTCTCGGAGCAGCACTGATCTCAACCCAGTTAACTACTCCGCTTGAAGCATTAAGAGAAGGCTTGAAGAAAATATCCGGCGGAGACCTTGAGACTACCTTGCCCGTTAAAAGTCAGGATGAGATCGGCTCACTTACCAATGCATATAATGTGATGGTTTACCGACTTAAAGACCTTCAGAATGATCTTGCTAAAGCTGAACGCGAGGCTGCATGGAAAGAAATGGCTCAACAAGTGGCGCACGAGATCAAAAATCCGCTCACCCCTATGAAATTGAACCTTCAACATCTGGAGCGGCAATTGAAAACAAGCGGTAATGACTTCAACAAGATGAAGCCAAACATCGAAAAAATTGCCGCAAATATGATCGTGCAGATCGAGTCTTTAAATAGGATCGCCTCCGACTTTTCCAAGTTTGCTCAGCCAACTGAGCAAGAATTTTTTCCGGTTGAGATTAACGGATTGCTTACTTCCATTGCTGAACTTTATGCTGCCGAAGAATCCCTTACCATAAAAACCCAATTGCCTGATGAAGAATTTTGGGTAAAAGGAGTTGAAGATGAACTTCGAAGAGCATTCGTGAATCTGGTTAAAAATGCTCGGGAAGCTATCGATAGTGCAGGAAGGATCACTCTATCCTCTGGGTTGAGCAAAGACCGGAATAGCATCGTCATTCATATTGAGGACAATGGCTCCGGAATTCCTGAAGAAAGCAAAGATCAGATCTTCGTCCCCAATTTTTCAACAAAATCCAGTGGAACAGGATTAGGTTTAGCCATCACCAAAAAAATTATAGGGGAACATGATGGCAGCATATCATTCACATCCAAAGCAGGCGAAGGCACGGTCTTCATAGTAGAACTTCCATATAAGGAATAAATGGCTTCCATACGCTATACTCATTATCATTTAAACCTGAGCTCGATTATTGATAGCTTGAAAAATGCCTGAAAAGTCATCCCTGCGAAGGCAGGGATCTTATTATTGCCGGTAATTCAATCATAGATGCGTAAAAACGAATTAGATTTCGGGCATTCGCCGCGAAATGACCATCCTGCCTATGATAGAACTTACTTTTTAATTGAACTCAGGTTTTTAGACAATAGTGTCCTAAACGTTGAAATACATTTTGGTAAAACGATCCTTCAAAAGGATTCTCGCAGAGTTACGCTGAATAGCGATGCGTTTTGATAAAAGATCATCTGCGAAACTCAGCGGGTCAATCGGCGAGCCTCTGCGAGAAAAAAAGGGGATTGATTTTAAACATGTCAGCTAATCCGCTTTATCTTCGAAAACACAGGTTTTTTTCAATTTTAAAATCGTTTAGGACACTATTGGTTTTTAGATAAAAGTTTGTCGCATTTCGTGCAAATTTGTCCGTACCTTTTGGGCTTTCCGCTATGAAAAATTCCCCCCAAGAAATAAAGAAAGAAGGGCTCAAACTACTGACTATAGGCAGCCCCATCATTGCAACCCAGCTGATCAGCATGGGCTTGAATTTCACCGATACGGTGATGGCTGGGAATCTTTCTGCTTTAGATCTGGCAGCGGTTGCAATCGGTAATGCCATCTATATGCCCATTGGGGTTTTCTGTATGGCCACACTCATTGCCATCAACCCGATTGTCTCACAGTTTTTGGGAGCACGTAAATTTGAAGAGATCGGTAAGAGTGCACGACAGATGTTTTGGTTGATCCTGATGCTGTCTATCCCTGCATTTTTCCTACTCAGAAACCTGGAGGGCTTGATGATATGGATCGAAGTGACTCCTGAGATCATTCCCATTGCAGATGGATATCTCAAAGCCATTTCATGGGGAATTCTACCTCTTCTGGTGTATGCAGGATTCAGGTATTTCAGTGAAGGGCTGTCGGTCACCAAGCCGGCCATGTACGTTGCATCCGGAGCTTTGGTCATAAATGTCGGAGCTAACTATGTGCTTATGTATGGAAAACTTGGCTTCCCTCGACTTGGGGCCGTTGGAACAGGATATGCAACTGCCATAGTGTCTTTCTTTGCAGCAATTGTGTTCATTGCCTTTACAGCCTCATTCAAACCATTCAAACGATTCAATATTTTTGCACGTACTAAAGGTCCTGAATGGGAATATATTGGTGAACTGATAAAAGTGGGAGTTCCCAATGGTGTCAGTTCTTCAATGGAGGTGATGTTATTTGCAGCCGTCAGTTTGTTAATGGGAACGCTAAGCGTAAAAGTTGCTGCCGCACATCAAATTGCGATCAATGTTGCCGCTACCATGTTTATGATCCCATTCGGACTTTCAATGGCTATTTCTCAGCGTGTCGGTTTTTCTATCGGACAGGGTTCTATGGAAAAAGCCCGCTTCAGAGGATTTATAGGCATTATAATTTGTGCCGGAGTTATGACTCTCACCGCTTTACTCCTCTTTATTTTCCCGGATTTCATCATAAGCATTTATACCGATGACACGGAAGTAGCCTTGGTTGCCGTATCCCTGATTTTTTTGGCTGCGGTTTTTCAGATCTCAGATGGCCTTCAAGTGGGTGCATTTGGAGCCCTTCGCGGATTAAAAGATACGAGGGTGCCGATGATGGTGAATTTTATTTCGTACTGGATCGTCGGCTTCCCGATTGGTTACCTGCTTGGAATTACACTTAAGATTGGCCCTGAGGGGCTCTGGGTCGGGCTTATCAGCGGGTTAACGGTAGCAGCCGTTCTTCATAATTACAGATTCAACAAGCTCACTAAAAAGAAGAATAGATTCACCGCTCCCTGAATGAACTCCAGAGACAATGGGTTTGGATAAGGCACATAAATTGTTATTCTGGACCATGCCTGTTTTCATTCACGATATTGCAACTTCCATACCCCCATTTTCCAACGATCAACAACAGATACGCGAGGTAATGAAAGAGCATATTGGTTCTGACCGTAAGACTCAGGCCATTATTCATCGGATCTATTCCCAGTCCGGGATTGAAAGACGACATTCAGTGATCGAAGATTTTACGGCCAATGAAAAAGGCACCCTTTTCTTTAATGGAAAAGCGAAAACCGATCCCGGGACCGCAGCGAGAAATAAAGTCTATGAAAAGGAATCCAGGAAACTGTTTGTGGATGTGGCGCGTCAGTTACTTGCCGATAATCCTCATATTTCTTCCAATGAGATCACTCATGTGATCACGATTTCATGCACTGGCTTTTTCGCGCCCGGCCCTGATTATGAGATCGTAAAAGCTTTGAAACTTGCCCCCTCAACTCAAAGATATCATGTGGGCTTTATGGGATGTTATGCAGCCTTTCCGGCCATGAAAATGGCGCAGTCTTTTTGCATTTCTGATCCTGATGCCGTGGTGTTGATGGTAAGTGCCGAGCTTTGTACACTGCATTTTCAGTTCAAGAATGATATCGATAATTTACTTTCCGGTTCGGTGTTTGCAGACGGAGCTGCTGGAATGCTCGTTTCATCCAAAGAGCCAAAAAAGCAAAGTTTTAAGATTAATCAATTTGCCTCTTCTTTAGTACAAAAAGGAGAAAAGGATATGGCATGGACCATCGGTGACTCCGGTTTTGACATGGTTCTTTCCACTTACGTTCCCGACATCATTCGGGATAATTTGCAACCTTCGATTCAGCCGTTTTATGATCAATATGAACTTTCAGTAAAAGACATAGACTTTTGGGCAGTCCATCCGGGCGGGCGGGCCATTTTGGACAAGATCGAAGCTTCACTGCAGTTGGAACCCGATCAAATTTCAGCTTCACGCAATACACTCGCAGAGTACGGAAATATGAGCAGCGCCACCGTTTTATATGTGTTGAAGCAACTTTTAGATGCTAAACTTTCCGCTGATCAGAATATATTATCAATGGCTTTTGGCCCCGGCCTCACCATTGAAAGCGGGCTGTTATCTGTCTATCATCCAAACTAATGTTTCTATGTTTTCTTTTCTATCAAAAAGAAACCCTTCACTTATTGAAGAAATGGATCGGAATGATTGCAACCCTGTATTGCTTGAAAACACCTATAAACAATTTCAACATATAAACCGGCTGCTCTCTCAGTGGCATCGTGTTTACAGGAATGAGATCCTGCCTTTGGTAAAACAACGAAGAACGTATTCCCTATTAGATATTGGCTTTGGAGGAGGCGATATCCCTGTTCAACTTGCCCAATGGGCCAAGAGAGATGGAATTCAACTCCATATTACGGCCATTGACCCCGATCGCCGGGCTTATGAGTTTGCCCGATCTAACTACCCGGAAGGGTTGGTAAGGTGGAGACATATCTCGAGCAGAGAACTCCTGCATGAAAACGAAAAATTCGATTTTGTGACCTCGAATCACCTGCTTCACCATCTTCAAGACAGAGAGGTTGCCACTCTTTTAAAGGAGGCTAAAAGCCTTTCATCCGGCAAAGTTATTTTCAGTGATATTGAACGCAGTAACATTGGCTACACCCTGTTCAATATCTTCTCCAGGTTGTTCTTCAGGCATTCTTTTATCACCACCGACGGCTTGATTTCCATCAGACGGAGCTTTACTCCTGACGAACTTAGGTCTCTGCTACCCGCCGACTGGAAAGTAAAAAGCATGTTTCCATTTCGTTTATTGCTGATCCATGAAAAATCCTGAAGATCACATAACAGCGGTCATAGTTGGAGGAGGTCCGGTAGGTTTATTTCTGGCGATCTCTTTACTGAGGGAAGGCTTTCACTGTCGGGTTCTTGAAAAAAGGAAAAATCCGGTTCCTGATTCTCGATCTCTGGGAATTCATCCCATGTCATTGGAGCTTTTTGATGAACTCGGAATTACGGCTCCTTTTTTACAAGCCGGACTAAAGATCAAAAAGGGCATCGCACATACCGGTGAAAAGGAACTGGGTGAGATCTCCTTTGAACATTGTCCCAAACCTCACAATTACATTTTAGCCTGCCCTCAATTCACCACAGAAAAAATACTCCGGGATGAATTAAGAAAACTCGATGAAAACGCCCTAATCACCGGAGCAGAATTTCTGGGATTTAGCGAAGACAAATTCTCAGTAAATCTTCGTTACAAGTCTGATAACGGACAACTCCACAACCTAACTACAGGCCGGCTTATCGGCTGTGATGGAACGAATAGTTTAGTTCGCCAAAGAGCATCCATTCATTATTCAGGCAAACGGTATCATGATACCTACATTATGGGTGATTTTGAAGATACCACAGACTTTAGTAACAATGCCGCAGTGTTTTTACCTAAAGATGGATTGATAGAATGTTTTCCCCTGCCAAACGGAATGAGGAGGTGGGTTGTAAAAACAAAATCGTACATAAAAGAACCTGCTCAAGAGGATATTGCTAAATTCATAAAGAATCGGATCGGTTACGACCTTCATTCAATTGAAAGCACCATGCTTAGCAGTTTTGGGGTACAACATTTTATGGCAGAAACTTTTGCGAAAGGCCGGATAATTCTTGCCGGTGATGCCGCTCATGTGGTAAGCCCCATTGGAGGTCAGGGTATGAATTTAGGCTGGCTGGATTGTCGCGAGATCGTAAGAATATTCAAACAAAATAAGCATGGCTCAAAAGTTAAAAACATCGAGCCAAAATCATTTAACTCTTATTCTGTAAAACAGAAAAAGATGGTTCGCAAAGTCGCGCGAAGGGCAGAAATAAATATGGCGTTAGGAAGAAAACAATCTATTCCAGCTCTGAGAAACCTGTTTATTCAAGCAATACTCAGGTCGCCCCTTCAAAAAAAAGCGGCCGAACTCTTCACAATGCGTGGCTTAGAGCATTGGTGGATCTAAACCGGAAACTTTAACACGCAGGCCGTTCCAATTTCAGGATTTTTCCTAAAACTTATGTCTGCTTTTAATTTTTTTGCGAGCGCTTTTATTATAAAATGTCCGGTTGGTTTTTCGGAAGAGCTGCCATCTTGATCTTGAAGGCCAATACCATTATCTGCTACAATAAGTACAATTTCATCACTCGGTGTTTTTTTCAGGGTAATGACAATTTCTCCACTTTTTTTTCCCTCAAAAGCATGTTTATAAGCATTGATCAATAGCTCGTTTACGATCATTCCGCACAACATTGCCCGGTTCGCATCCAAGTCGGTTTCTTCAATAGAAGACTGAATATAAATCTCCTTTTCCGGGTCTTTAAAAACGTGCTCAATATTTTGTATTACTGAATCCAGATAATCATTAAGAAAGACCTGGTCCATCTTGTTTTGATCGTACAGCAGGGAATGAGCAATAGCAACCGAACGAAGCCTGGAATTAGCTGCACTAATTGCCTGACGTGATTTAGGTTCAGTCAATTCGTTCAGGTCAAACTCTAACAGTGCACAGATCGTAGAAAGGTTGTTCTTTAGGCGATGATGGATCTCCGCAATTTGAACTTCTCTTTCATCTATCATATCCTTCATATTTTCATATCCTTTGGACCGCTCAATGGCACTGGAAACATGCGGGGCTAAAGATTCAAAAATAGCTACATCCTCATTCACAAATGGTTTGCCGTCTTTTTTATTGATAGCCTGAAGAACTCCAAATGCTTCTCCTTGCTCATTTTGAAGGGGCACGCAAATAATATTTTTGGTAGTAAAATCATCGGACAGGTCTTTCCAGAAAATGTCACTTTCTGTTATATCGTTGGATATAAGAGGCTGATTATTGGAGATCACCCATCCGCCAATGCCTTTATTTTTGGGAACGGCCATCCCAATGATCTCATCCTTTACCGGTCCGGTAGGAATACTCACATTCAGATCCCCGGTCATTTCATCCAAAAGCATTAGTGAGCTTGCTTTTGCATTCATCACCACCTTGGCCGCCTCCATGCATTTACGAAGAACTCCCTTGAGCTCCAGCGTTCTGTTTATTCCTTCCACTACATGCAAAAGCAGACTGTCATGTGTTGACTTTCCTATATACGATTGGATAGTATTTGTATTTCTTTTGCTAATAGTCAGACCCGAATAAAATTTCAGAATTTAAAATATAAAAAAATCACCTTTTTTTCACCTGAATATTGCCTATATAAAAAAAGCGCAGCCAAAATGACTGCGCTTTTACCTTCAGAATGAATTTATAATTGCTTTAGGCTTTGCTGTTTTTGAGATAATCAAGAAGTACGGTATGCAGAATTCCGCCATTACGGTAGTAATCAACTTCTACCGGCGTATCGATTCGGCAATCGGTTGTAAATTCGATCACTTCTCCGTCTTCTTTAGCGGCTGTCACTTTAATCTCATCACCGGCCTGAACATTGTCATCCACATGAATATCAAAAGTTTCTGAACCATCTAACCCTATAGTATCAGCACTTTCGCCTTCTTTGAATTGAAGCGGAAGTACGCCCATCTGGATCAGGTTTGAACGATGAATTCGCTCATACGAAGTTGCGATCACCGCTTCCACTCCGAGAAGTGCAGTTCCTTTGGCAGCCCAGTCCCGGGATGATCCTGTACCGTATTGCTTACCGGCCAATGCAACCAACGGCGTATTAGATTCTTTGTATTTCAGTGATGCATCGTAAATAGTTGTGATCTCATCATCCGGGAAATACTTAGTGAATCCACCTTCCGTTCCGGGTGCTAATTGATTCTTGAAGCGTACGTTTGCAAACGTTCCGCGCGTCATTACGCGGTCATTACCTCTCCGTGAGCCATAGGAGTTAAAATCTGCCTCCTTAACACCATGATCTTTCAGATATTTTCCTGCAGGAGAATCTTCATCGATATTTCCTGCGGGTGAAATGTGATCGGTTGTAATGGAGTCCCCCACCTTCACCAGAGCTCGTGCTCCTTTTATGGGTTTGATCGGCTCCGGATCTTCAGACATCCCCATAAAGAAGGGGGGTTCCTGAATATAAGTTGATTTTTCACTCCAGTTAAATAAGTCTCCACCTGAAACCGGAATTTCTTCCCAGGTTGGGGATTCAAAGATATCGCCATACATCTTATCGAAAAGCTCGGGGCGAATAGCTGCATCTAAATGCTCTGCAATTTCTGCTGTTGTTGGCCAGATGTCTTTCAGGTACACATCATTGCCTTCCTTATCTTTACCTAACGGCTCGGTTGCAAGATCGACATCCACACTTCCGGCAAGAGCGTAAGCAACAACCAACGGAGGTGAAGCCAGATAATTTGCTTTTACATAGGGGTGAATTCGTCCTTCGAAGTTTCGGTTCCCGGAAAGAACTCCGGCTGCAATTAAATCACCTTCTTTAATAGCTCTTTCTACAGGTTCAGGCAGCGGACCGGAGTTACCGATACAGGTTGTACATCCGTAACCAACCAGGTTAAAACCGAGCTTATCCATATACTCGGTCAGGCCGGCTTCCTTCAAATATTCAGTGACTACACGGGAACCCGGAGCCAGCGATGTTTTCACATACGCAGGAACTTTCAGCCCTTTTTCATACGCTTTCTTGGCAACGATACCCGCACCCAGCATTACGCTTGGGTTTGAAGTGTTGGTACAGGAAGTGATAGCTGCAATCACCACATCACCGTGCTTCATCTCAATTTCCTGACCGTTTTTATAAATCCCTTTATTGGCCAATTTCTCCTGGGCAAGGTTGAATCCCATAGTAGGGTTATCACTCGTCAGAGAATTCTCAAATGCTTTCTTCATATTGCCTAATGCAATACGATCATGCGGAAGTTTTGGCCCGGCAAGCGAAGTTTCTACCGTACTTAGATCTAATTCCAATGTAGAAGAAAATTCCGGATCGGGAGTATCATCGGTTCTGTACAAGCCCTGAGCTTTGGTGTAGTTTTCAACCAGCTGAACCAGTTCTTCAGATCGACCGGTTCTTCTCATGTATCGCAGTGCTTCTTCATCGATTGGGAAGAAGCCCATGGTAGCTCCATATTCCGGAGCCATGTTTGCGATGGTTGCACGGTCGGGCAGACTCATGTTGCTGAGTCCGTTACCATAAAATTCCACAAACTTACCAACCACACCGTGCTTACGAAGCATTTGCGTTACGGTTAGTGTAAGGTCGGTTGCCGTTACCCCTTCACGAAGTTTTCCGGTCAATTTCATTCCGGTTACTTCAGGAACAAGCATAGAAATGGGCTGACCAAGCATAGCTGCTTCCGCCTCAATTCCACCAACACCCCAGCCAAGAATTCCAAGCCCGTTGATCATCGTAGTGTGAGAATCGGTTCCCACTAAGGTATCAGGGTAAGCGGTTGTAGATCCATCTTTTTCTTTACGGGTGAAAACCCCGCGGCCTAAATACTCAAGGTTTACCTGATGAACAATTCCTCGTCCCGGAGGCACTACTCGAAAATTATCAAACGCTTCTTTACCCCACTTCAGGAACTCGTAGCGCTCGTTATTACGCTCCATCTCTTTTTCAACGTTGAACATAAGTGCGGCATCCTGCCCAAACATATCTACCTGAACGGAGTGATCAATAACCAGATCCACGGGAACCTGAGGATTGATATCGGTTGCTTTACCGCCCATGCGCTTCATAGCTGAGCGAAGTGCTGCAAGATCAACAACGGCAGGTACACCGGTAAAATCCTGAAGGACTACCCGTGACGGTTTGAAGGGAATTTCACCTTGTGGGTCTTTGGCATTATAGTTTGCCAGTGCTTCAATATCTTTTTCAGTAACTGCGTGGCCGTCAAATTCACGAAGAACAGCTTCCAACAATATCTTTACGGAAAAGGGCAGTTTGGCAATATTCTCATATCCCTGCTCCTTCAGTTTTTCCAGGCTGTATAGGAAGGCTTTGCCTGAACCGGTTTCAAATTCTACTCTGGTTTGCTTCAGTTTATCGCTCATGATAGGATCAAAATTTGGATTTTTTTTTCAGGCTTGGAAGTTACAAATCTTTTTGGGCATTGTCTTTACTTAGTCTCTATAATGAATATTGATTTACGTGATTTAGTAAATCGGCTAAAAAATTCTTCTTTTTTTGAAAGGCTAATTTAACCCTCTTTCATAAGGAAAATTTTTGAACCATATATTGTAACAAACCCTTTTTTACTTCCTCTTATACTTAAGATATTCAAATTTTCAATTAATTTTATACCATATACATGCTTGCAATTACTGATTAATGGAGAGGCTGCGATGAAAAATATTCTAAATCTCATCCTAATAACATTCACCGCTTTCTTACTCACCCAGTGCCTGGGTGGAATTAATGACCGGGAAGACTGCGATGGCTACCCTGAACTCATCAATCCAATACCAGATACCACAGTAGCATTTAGCCAGGATACTTTGTTTATAGATCTTTCGGGTAGTGATGAATCGGTGTTTAGACATACTACGGGAAAGACATTAGACTTTAATTTTGGAGGTACAATCAGAGTGAAAACCAGATATAAAGATACAGATCCATATAAAGGCAGAGAAGCATTGGTGATTTTGGAGGAGGAGGGGACTTTTCAGAGCACAGTATTTGCAACGGATGACTGCGAAAAAAAGGAACGGGATGATTTTACACTTACAATTACTGATTAATGGAGAGGCAAAAATGAAAAAATTACTAACACTTTTACCAGTAATACTCACCGCTTTTTTACTCACCCAGTGCCTGGGTGGAATTAATGACCGGGAAGACTGCGATGGCTACCCTGAACTCATCAATCCCGTACCTGACACCACAGTAGCATTTAGCCAGGATACCTTGTTCATAGACCTTTCGGGTAGCGAAGAGTCTGTTTTTAGACATACTGCCGGAAAAACAATGAGCATGAATTTCACAATAAGTGGTAGTATGAGCGCCTCCGTCAGATATAAAAATGGAAATCCTAATCTCGGTCGGGAAGCTGTAATAGAGTTAAAAGAAATGGGAGTATTTCAGGCATCAGTATTTGCTACCGATGATTGTAATAAATTATCAGAATTCAATGATTTTGAACTAACAATTACAAACTAACGGGGAATATAATATGAAAGCAATAAGATTAATAACATTCTTAATATTAATATTGAGCAGTGCTGCTAACGCCCAAATAGCGCTTAGTGAAACCATGGATATGGTCAACTATCGTTTTGCGGATAGCCAGTCTAGGGCATTTGTAAATCAACATCCCAGCTTAACATTTAACGGCTTTAAATCATCGAATGATAATTTCGGATACAGCCTTGAATCTATTATCAATAAAATTTATTACAGCACTACCCCAAATGATCAGAAATTGATAAGAAACCTATTTAACGATATTGTAGCGGATGCAATTTTATCTGATGTTATTGATCCAAATACAAACAATAATTGTCCATTAGATAGAAATCAAGTTGAAACCAATTCTCGAATGCTACAAAATTTAGCCTTTGTAGCCCTAATTTCATACGTAGCAACTGAAGAAGGCATAAATGTTCAAAACCCACCAAACGGCGCGGCTGCTTTACCGGCTCCCACCCAAGCTATGAGCAATTTAAAAACGGCTTTTACCCGCATGCTTGGCTATGGGGTGTTTGGCATGACGTGTGGGGATGAAGTTCATCGTTCTCAGTCAATCACAAATACAGCCAAAGCCATTGACCTATACCTGGCTTTGGAAAATGCATATAAGCACTATGAGAATCTATCCTCCTGGAACTTTAGCTCTTCTTACTTTTTAAATTCCAGTCAAAAAACACAGCTCATGTCAATCTTTAAAGGGAGTCTTGATGGTATGTATGCACATTTAAAAGACGGAGCATTTGGGGTCAGTGTAGATGAAGTAGAACCTGGAAACCGCCCATTGATCATTTATACATCTATTGGATATTCAAGTCTGGTTCTTCAATCCCAAAACAAGTATGTAAATGGTTACATACATATAAACAATTTAATTGAAGAAGCTTTAGAAAGATCAAATCGGCCAGCAGGAAGTAATAGAATTTACTATTGGGGATATCAAACCGCGGATGGTGAAAGTTTTTGGGCAGAGGGCCAATATTATTTTAAATACGCATTAAAGCACGTTATTTCACTTTGGCATGCCAAACGAATTAACAATATTTCAACAAATTTTACTTATATAGATCCCTTTCTTTCAAGCAATTCAATGGCTAAGAAACCACTAATATGGTTAGCCCAGACGTATGCACCGGGTGGTTTGTAATACTCCCCAAAAATCGGACCATTGGTTAAGTTTGTATATTGCAACGAACAAATAGAAAATCAATGAAACGA
>JAKURD010000041.1 GCA_022450045.1 Gracilimonas sp.
TAAATTCGAAGATCGGTTGCCACTTGAGATCAATCAACACCCTTAACTAAACCAGACAGAGTTTAGATTACACTCCCTAATTGCATTCTGCTGAGAAATTTTACTTGATATTCCATCAAGTCATCATAGGTCATTAAATTTAGATTCCTTTGACCAAGTTGGCGCATAGTTTTTTCCAAATGATCTAAATGTTCTTCCTTAGTTTCTTTTCTACCAATGAGTAGGTTGTAATTTATATTTTTTGGGACATACCCATATACTTTATTTATTTCTGATAAATATTCGTCGCTTTCTAAATAATCTTTATAGTCATTAACTTGAATAATGTGTTGAATGAGTTTGGATCGGGGAGGTTTATGATATTTTTTCTTAGTCATAAATGCTTCATTTGGAAGTTTAACCTCTAAAACACTAAGATCTGTTTGATAACTGAAATTAGGTTTTAATGAATAATCAGGCTCTTCGTACTCACTTGAATTTTTCATCAGCCTTGGCTCGTACCAAAGTCTGGAATAGGCATCTCTTAGTAAGAAAAATTCATTTTCATTAAAGAATTCATGATACTTTTTTTCTTCCCCTTTTTTCCCAATCCTTCTGGAGCGCTTCAGCATCTTTATAAATTTATCAATAGATTTTTCAATCTGTTTTTTATTAAAGTCTAACCAATAGTAGTTTAATCTTCTTGGAAACCGCTTAAAGTTCTCTGATAAAATGACCGTAGGGATATTGTGTTTTTTAATATTTCTGAAATAGTACCCGTAGTCAATCTTTCCTGAATTAAATTGAATGCCAAGAGAGTCTAATTCATCTAAAACAGCACGCCGCCAACTTTTAATACAGGAGGAGAGATCTGTTACAAATAGATTAAGTCTTTCAACTCCTAAGTCATCTACCACAAGGTTATATTTATGAAAAGCATTTTTATTTTCTTCAGTAGTAACTATAAGAGCAATTGGGATTTCACTTAAATTAAAATCATTTTTAGAATAGGTTCTATTTATATCAAGCCTTATCCAGTCTCTAAACGAATTTGAAGATTTAAAATTTACTTTACTATATGTAATTATTAAGTCTAAAGGGGTCTGATTTTTAACAATATGATTATTGATAAAATCTTTTGCTGATTCGAATGAGTAGCAAAAAGTTAGAGAATGTCCTTCACAGAGACCAGATAATTGGTTACGAATCCGTTCTTCGTCATTTAAATATTCGGAAATAAAAAGGATTCTCATGACTTTTGTATAGGATCTATTAATGGGAATATGTTATCTCATAATAGGATAAAGAGTAAAAATGAGATTTTGAAAAGATCAAAAAACCCCATCCAAAGACTTAGCCTTCAAAATCCTCTCCCGTGAAGCATATCTTGGACTTTGAGGCGCTTTACCAGGACTATTCCCAAGTGGCACTTTCTTAATTTTTTCTGCCGGTTCGCTAAAGTAGAGGATGTATTTATTGGTATCCTGCCATTGTTCAATAGATTTAACTTCAGCAATATGGGTAATGGCCGAAACCGGGGCTACCTGGTAAGCTGCAACGTATTTAATTTTAGGAATCATGGAAGAGTTGAGTCGAATATGATGCCAACAATTTTCTCCAATGAACGTTTCTTCAAAGCCATCCTTACGGGCCGAAACAACAATAGTATCAATTTCGGAGATATCCACTTTTTCCGTGTCCTCAGAAACCTCATTCAGGAAGGGCTCAAATTCATATAAAATGTTGCCGGCCTCATTTCTATATCGCTTCAAAGTCACTACTTCGACTGGAAACTTAAACCGCTTAATGAGTACGGTTTCCAGCTCATCTCCAACTTCATCAATAATCAGAAGGGCATTAAAAGCATCCGGCTGATGAATGATGGACTCAAGTAAAAAATCGACGTTGCCATACCCGTTCTTCTTAGCAAAAGTCTCACATTTATTCCATTCTTCTTCCCGCTTACGCAACATGTCCTTAACCACATTTTTAACCTTCACCTTGGAAGACTCAAAAGACAGCGAAAACTCCAAGATTTGAACCGCAATATGCTTTAGGTGCTGGTGACTGGCTAAATCATTTTCAACCACAAAGATCTTGGGATCTTGGCTGTTGGTAAGATCGATCAGGTAGCCATCAGGTAAATTATTGGTCGCTCCCTTTTTCCCAATCTTCTTCTTGTCATCCAGGTAAATCCGTGAAGAGCCAAACAAGGCATCCTTTACCTCATTAACCGCTTCCTCCAGTTCAGATTCCAGTTCGTAAGGGACAAGGGTGTATTTTTCGTTTTGGTTCCAGAGCATGTGGTAGAATAAAGTTTTTAAACAGCTTAAATCAGATAGTCATTATACATTTTGAAAACTCATGAGTCAACAGGTAGAATGTTTCACTATTTCTAGCCATGTCCTATATCTATATATGGAGTTGCCGCTTTTTGAAATGGACTACTAGAGATGGCCGGACAAGCTGGTTTGGAAGTAAGCGGGGAAACTCAAAAATTAGAGATAAGTTTTAATAATTAAACAGTAAAAGAGTGTTCTTCTTGTCACAAATATTTACTAAATTTGTGACAGAAAAATAAGATAAAATTCATGCAAAGCACTGAAGAACAAATACTTAATAAGATTAAAAACTACAATCTCGGAAAAATATTTTTCCCGGATGACTTTCTGAAAACTGGTTCCAGTGAAGCAGTTAGACAAGCTTTAGTTCGCCTTGAGGATGATGGAGAGCTGGTAAGGCTTGCCCATGGTATTTACTTATATCCTAAAACAGACCCACAGCTTGGAGTATTAAAACCATCCATAGAAAAAATTGCTGAAGCGATAGCAAAACGAGATAAGGCTAAGATCATACCAACCGGCACACTGGCAATGAATAAATTGGGCCTTTCAACCCAGATTCCTTTAAATGCTGTATATCTCACCGATGGTTCACCAAGAAGTATTCAGGTTGGAAACCGTAAGATTAAGTTCAAGAGAACGGTTCCAAAAAATCTTAAAGCGAAGGGAGAAATCAGTTCGTTGGTTATTCAGGCTTTAAAAGAAATTGGAAAAGGGAATGTATCTGAACATCAAAAAGAGAAAATCACTGAATTACTGAAAAAAGAAAAATCAGAGCATTTAAAGCATGATATCAAACTTGCTCCGGTATGGATTCGGAAAATAATGGAACAAGGCATAGAGCAATGATTGATTGGCTAAAGGTAGAAGACGGCAGAAAGAAACAGGTGTATGAACAGGTAGCTGCCAATGAAGGCTTACCGCCCGTAGCTATTGAAAAAGATTTTTGGGTAACACTGGTATTAGAATCTGTTTTTGAACTTGAGCAGGCTGAAAAAATGGTTTTTAAAGGCGGGACCTCTCTAAGTAAAGGTTGGAATCTGATTCAGCGGTTTTCTGAAGATGTGGACCTGGCCGTAGATAGAAAGGCGTTTGGTTTTGATGGAAAACTCGGAAGCAGCAAAAGGACAAAACTTCGTAAAGCGATTCGGGAATTTGTTCTGGAAAAGTTAACACCGGAATTAGTTAATCACCTTCAAGAAAAAGGAGCTGATGTTGAAGTAGAGGTTTGGGAATCAGAAAACTCAGACGAAGATCCTTCAACCATTGAGGTTCGATTTCCTGCTGTTACAGAGTCTGTAAAATATCTACTTCCAAGAGTATTGATTGAAATAAATGCTCGATCCTTAATCGAACCGAACGAAGAAAAAGAACTTACTCCCTTGGTTGGTTCCGTATTTCCACAGTTAGAAATTGATTTGATACCGGTTAAGATTCCTTGTGTGCTTCCCAGACGCACATTCCTGGAGAAAGTGTTTTTGTTACATGAAGAATTTCAAAAGAACCCGGATGAAATGAGAGCAGAACGATTAAGCCGACATCTATATGACGTTGAAGCAATCATGGATACAGAACATGGGAAAGAGGCACTGGAAGATGAAGAGCTTTATATGGATATCATTCATCACCGGAAGCATTTGACAAAAATCAGCGGGATTGATTACAAAAAACATTTACCGGGAACCATTAGCCTTGTACCGCCCGACGCCTCCATAAAGCAATGGAAAGACGATTATCGTGAGATGCAGGAAAGTATGATTCACGGTGATTCTGTATCATTTGACAAGCTAATTGACAGAATGAAAGAATTAATGGAGAGAATAAATCAATTGACCTTTAAGTAATAGAAACAGCTTTGTTCACTTTTTTACCATGTTCACGAATCGTGAACATTGGTATTTAGTAAACATATTGTATTACATCCACCTTTATTTTCTTCAAAACAGTTAGAAACCATAAAAAACGTTTAGAATTGGCCTTTTTTTGTCAAAAACGATTATATCTGAGTGATTTTATCAATAACGGTTAGGAAGAGCATTGTTTTCTACGAATGGTGGGCTTTTGCAAGTACCTGTATGAAGGATAATTGAGAAAACGAGCAACCTACCGGACAAGCTGGGGCCATGCTACAGAAATAAGCCTTAATCTAATTGAAAGTCGGTTTTTCTACTTTAGAGAGGGGGCCATGCTTTAATCCAAGATCTAAAAGATTCGAATCAGTCGGCCTTTAATTATCAGGAATCACCTTGTTCACTTTTTTGCCATGTTCACAAATCGTGAACAGAAGATATTTGTGAACATGGTAGAGCTTACCAAGATATCTAACTGGCAATGTAACCGGCAAAAAAGTCTCTTTAATTTTCGATAGTATAAAGTTTTTGCAAATCTTAAGTGCCAGAATTCAACCGGCAAATTATAGCGAGTTCAATAATCTTTTTCAAAAAGTATTCAAGAAGTGAATTCCCATGAAAAATTCATATGGATTCTGAAAAAGGCATATAAAAAGCCATTTTCATGAAAAACGTATATCTGTGATCGATAATATGAAAACCAGATGTTTGAATCTCTGATTTTCTTATCCATCGTGGTTTAAAAAAGTTTCAATAAATAGACTACAAGCCAATCAATATGCACTTTTTTAAACTATCACCCTCTTAAAACCCGATAATTAAATAAAAGCACTCACTAAACCCCGAAAATTAAATAATGGCTTATCATTTTCGTTATTAACTCCCATTTATTTAAGAAGAACGCATTTAGTTTAAATAAGAGCGGTTGTTATTTAACTTTTATTTATTTAACTTTTATGTAGTTTTATTAAATAAGATCAGATAAAATCTTAGAGGGATACGTCATGAGATCATTACTGTTAATACTTTCGGTGCTATTTTTCTTTTCATCCTGTGACGAGTTGCCATTCCTTAGTGCAGGAAGCGAAACTAATGAGGCCATGAAGCTTAATGTGACTGCTGACAAAATAGAAGTCATGCAGCATATCGAAGCAGACTTCACCTTCACGAATACCACTGATAAAAAAGTAGAGTATGGATTCCCATCAAGCTGCCAACATGGATTTAAAGTAAATAAAGGTGATGAAGTGCTTTTCAACAGTCAGTATGCATATGCATGCTTGACTGTAGTGACAAGTTTTGAATTAGACCCTGGAGAGAGTAAAACGTTTAAAATTGATTTGAGCAACGGTGGGGACTTTGAATACCTGGAGTCCGGTACTTATACTTTAGAAGCTTTTCTATTAACCGAAGACAGCGACACGGTATCCACTACGTTTGAAGTTGAGTAGGTTTTTTTGATTTGGAATTCTACGGAGCTATATGAGTAAGCTGGAATAGAACAGCATTCTTGACAGAATATCCAGATACGAAGTAGCTCAATTCTTTTTAATAAAATATTATATGAACTACTGTTTATTTATAAAAACAGTAGTTATAAGACCAACCAGCGCACTAGATAGATATTTTAGAATAAGCCTTCTTACATCTGAGATTTTTTAAGTTTCAAAAATCTTAAAGATTTTAATAACCATGATGTTTCATATACAAAACTAATAAGCTATTTTTGGTTTCAAATAAGAAACGAAATGGATAATAAACGACCTATTTTGCTACCAAAACATGAACGTGTTTTAAAACAGGTTGGAGAACAGTTTAAACTTGCTCGTCTCCGTCGCAAACTTAGCATGGTGCAAGTATCGGAACGGGCTAATATAGCCAAGTCAACTTTATGGCGTATTGAGAAGGGAGATCCAGGTGTAGCTATGGGAAATTATTATCAGGTGCTTATCTCATTGAGTTTGGATAAAGATATCTTGCAACTTGCAAAAGATGATATACTTGGTAGAAAACTCCAAGACATTGAACTAATGTCCAAGAAGAAGGCCTCAAAGGTAGATAAGAATTCTAAGTAAGAATCCAGGATAATTCTACGGAGCGATATGAGTAAACCGGAATAAAACAGCATTCCTGACAACCCGATTATTCAAAAAAAGCCTATCTAAGAGTGAAATAGCCCAATTCTTTTAAACTATTCTTCAAAAGGGCTCATTGATAGTATTAAACAGCGATTTGCAGATCGCGAATCACAAATTATTTCAACAATTCTTTCTATTCCTTCGAAGAAATCGCCAATAATCGTTAATTAACGAAATAGATTACGTTTTATACAAGCACTTGTAGCCATTTAATGTAGAAAAGCTTCAATAAATCAGTAATTAACGAACGGTTTTAGCCTAAATGTGGTCTAATTTGGGTCATTTGTTTTAAGGAATCAGTAGATAACGATTGGTGCAGATCTTCGATTGGGCATTTCTTATAAAAAAGAGATCAAAACCCGCTGCTAAGCTGCTAAACACTGCTAAGATTTTTAAAAGTTAGGCTCGTTTATATAAAAAAATGGATATTGGCTTTAGCAAAGATTTAAAGAAAATGCTAAGAACTGCTAAACTGTGCTAGAAATTTTAGCGTCTCTTAGCACCTGTTAGCAGACCTTAGCAGTTAGTTATTTGTAAAGAAATGATGATTTAATGAGTGTATGAATAGATTTTGGGTAATTCTTAGCAGTTTAGCAGAAAAAGACATGAATTTGTTTAAACTTTTAAGCGCTTAACCTTCCAGCCCGTTGTTGTTCGTATTCCTTGGCTTTAGCAATGAGTTCCTGAAGCATTCCTTTCTCATTGAGCTGGTCCACACGAAGGACATAACAGCGCAGATTGCTTTCCTTCGGCTCATCGATGGATTTGGTTAGAAAGACCTGCACGCTGTTATTCAGAAAGTAACTGCTGTTTTGCAGTTTGGCTTCCAGGGTATTGAGATTGGTTTGACGGGAAACATCGGACTTTGCATCCTGAAGGGCATACCATATTCGTTTTGGATGCAGATACAAAACTTCGCCCTGATATACTTTTCCATTGGCATCGGTAAAAGCTTCAAACGGTTTGTAGCGAAAGTGCCGGTGATCAAGGACAAAGAATCGCCGGTTGAACTCGGAATTAGGATCAACTTTCTGAGTGGCGTAATGCTCTAACGTATCAAAAAACTCATGCAAAGGATTGGATTCCTTTTGGAGCGCTTCTTCTTTATGAATGGCCTCATAAATTTCAGTTTTAAGCGCCCCGAATTCATTCGACCAATGGCTGAGGTCTGGCAGAACGTAGGGTACACACTGAATACCTGCCATCACATAGCTCCAGTTGTTTACCGTTCGTCCCTGGAATCCCTGATCGGCGAGGGCTTTTTTGTTCCCTTCAAGGAAATCCATGAAGAAACCACGCACATTTTCGTAATCTTTGAGTACCAAAGCGGTGAATTCAGAGAATCTGGGGGTTGAGCGCACGACATTGGGTATCATATCCAACTCATTTCGTTTCAAAAATTTGGAATAATTGAGCACAATGAGTCGGGATAACACCGCCGGATCGGTGGGTTTATCGTTTCCGGTCATGACTACACAAGCTTTCATCCGGGTATCAATAGTTTGATTGTCTGTGCTCTTCTTAGCCATGGAGGTACCAATGCGATGATACCAGTTCAGGATTGGACTTGTGAGATCCGGAACCTGACTATTGGTTTCGTGATTACGATAATCATCCAGGAAGAATGGAAAGGAGGTAGGAAGCGTCATGTTTCGGATCAAGCCTTTGATGGTGTTTTGCTTGGAAACAGATTGCCGGTTTCCATTGCGATAGCCAAAGAGTGACATAAACCAGTCCATACTGGAGCTTTTTCCGGTGCCCCTTTCACCAAATTTGAACATCAGGGGAAAGGCTCCGTCCTGCTCTTTGATATCCCGGCTAAATAAACATGCTACAGCATATCCTAAGGTAGCCCTCACGTTAAGTGTTCCGTTGAAAGATTCCCACATCATGAACTTTTCTGTAAGGAATCGGGCTGAAGCTTCATCATCAGTTGGCATAGAAATGATGGGCGGTTGTACAAGTTCGCTTCCGGTCGGACAAACAAGCAGCTGCCGGCCTTTCTGAATCCTGTTTTCCTCATTGGCCGGATAGAACCTTTGTTTATTTACATCGAAGAGACCGTTCTCAAACAGAAACTCTCCCGGTTTGTACTCGCCCCAGCTTGTGATCATCTTCACCGTTGGATATTCCTGATCATTGATCAAAAACTCATGGAAACGATCAAAGACGTCATTATTTCCAATAAACTTCACAAATCCCTTGGACACCAGAAAACTGGAAAACCGAGTTTTGGTCGTAAGCTCTTCAAAGGTGGCAATGGTAATGACGTCTTTATCCAGTCGGTTGGTAAGCCGTAGCCGGTATCTGACTTCCTTGTCATCCTCCGTTTGTCCAGGCTGATCAATGATATGTTCGATGGCTTCCTGCACAATCACCTCACAGTCCACAATCTTGATCAGGAGCTTCAGGTATTCCTCCCGGTCTTCGGGAATGTCTTTCTTATACATGAATGGATGCACATAGCAAGCACCATCCATATTCTTAATGCATGGAGAGATGTATGACTTTTCCTTTTCCTCTAACTGCTCTTCTTTGATCTGAGTGAGTTGTTCATGCAGCTTTTCTGAGGCCTGCAAGTCTTCTCCAACGGCTTTTAGCTTTTGTTTTGAAGGGGGTTTCTTACTCTGTCTTCCCTTGCGGAGTGCTTTAGGAATCCAGCCGGTTTCTTTGGCTGTGCTGTAGATTGAGTCATTTAAAAATTTATCGGGAAACTGCTGCTGGTAGGAAGTAAGGTTAGACTCATCCCAGAATTCATCGAAGTTTTTTGGAAGATTATTCTTGGTTTTAAAGAGCCATTCTCTGGCTAGGTCTTTTCCTTCTCCGTTATAAATGGTCTTTAGTGCTTTGCAAAGAACAGCCTGATCAAATTGAGCCGGAAGGTAGTAAATGGCTTCTTTCAGGTCGTTTAAATGATGGTTTTCAGTGATTGTTTGATATTCTTTTTCCATGATTAACTAAAAGTGTTTGAAAAAATGGGAGCCATTTGAAAGGCTCCCTTTAGATTAGATTTCGGTTGAAGCATTCATCTTCTGGTAAATAAGCTGAAGCTCTCTCCAGTTGTATTGATAAACTCCATTGGACTTTATGTATGAGAGTCCATGAATTTTTCTCAGGAGTGTTAAGCTCGAAGAGCTGAAGTTGAATACCTCAATGGCTTCATTTTCGTTAATGAGAACCTTTACATTAGAGGCTATCCTTTTAGCTGCTTTTTTTCGTTCTGAATCTTTTAAAGTTTGAGCGCTATATGAGATATGGAACTCTAAGAATCTAACGAGAATTTCTGCTTCCGAATCATGACGAAGATCTTTTATTTCGTTCGTTAGAAATCTCAGTTCAACAGTTTGTAACCTATCATTTTTATACCTGTGGTCGGGGAAATGCAACAAGTTTATAAGGCTATTTATCTGACTCTCAAAGGATATGGGGTTTACTATGCTTTCTTTCATCTTAATACCCTCCCAAAGTTACTAATGAACGTTCTTGAGTAAGCTGAGGGCGCTTGGCCCGGCGAATGCGTAAAGCTTTAGCTGCATTTTGCAGATCTTGATGTGACCACAATCTTCGCCCTCCGATCTTTTCCGGAATGGGGATGGCTTTTGCCCGAAGAAGGTTATCCAGGTCGTAGTAGTTTACTTCCTGCTTAAGTTGTTGGGATAGGTATTCGGCGGCTTCGCCTGATGTTAAATAATCGTTTATTGTCATTTCTTTTCTCATTTAATTTAAGTTTGTAGCGATCGAGTGAGTAGAATCACGTTGATCGCTGTACCAAACTTCAGGAGAAACCGAAATGAATTTTCCGCTGGAGAGATTATTTCATTAGCGGAGTGGAGAACTAATCATTAATTAGGCTAATGATACCATTTGTACGAACTCTCGGAATTGGATTACTATATTCTTGCTGATTAATATCTAAATCCCGTAAAACCTTTTTGTAATAAATCGTCCAAATCTGCTTAAGAATAATGGTTCTTAATATTGATTCACTTTCTCCTAATTTAGCTACATCATAAACTGGATGAATATTTAAAGGTCTGCCAAGCAAATTTAGCTCATTAGGTAAGAAATCTTTCTCAATATTAAAGAACTGGTATTCAGATAAGAGTTCGCAAAGCTGATCATAAGTAAAATCAGTATGTACATGTTTAGGCCTGATTTCGTCACTTGCTGATGTTACTTGAAACAGTGTGTTGTCTATACAGTGATAGATCAAAAGCTCTATAAAATTAGTTAGAATACTCTGTTCAAAAATGACAATTGGTAATATTGCTTTAGCTATTTCCGGCCATTGATTGAATTCTATTTTTTGTAAGTGGAGTGTCCAAATGTATTCATATCTATATTCCAGTACATTTAAGTGTTTTTCAGGATGGTAAAGTGGCTCAGTTTGATTAATGGTTTCTGAAGCTACACTTCTATAAAAAAATGTTTTCGCTGTCTCAGGGTTGGTAGGAATAGACAAACTTCGATAGCCACTGATAAAGCCTGGTGAATTCTCAGAGTTTAATAGGGAGCTGTAATCACTCTTATACTTTGCGCTGACCTCTTTATATATACCAGAAAGTTCGTTGTCTTTAAGTTCAACTTGAAGCTGTTTTAAATGAAAATATAGTGGTGTTTCATGCTCTTTGATATAGCCCAGAGTTTTAGCAGGTTCGGTCTCAAAGTTTTCAATAAATGATAAAACAGTATTGTAAAAGGGTTCATAGAACTCCTCCACATACTGGACCTCATTAGTAACTTTAAAGGGTTCAGAGTAATAAGTGTGTGATATTAGAAGACTATTGTTTTGCGAGTCTATTGGACCATCAAAAGTTAAATAAGGCCGAATAGAATGAATAACCTTGCCCACTGTGTCATACACTTTTCGCATCTCTGAGAATTTGTTCCCGAGCTCCATATCCTCGAAGTATGTGTAGTAAGCCTTCTCACTCATTCCGGTAACTTGCTGTATGACATCCTTAATATGATTGTACCCATCGCCCCGTTTTGAGGTGTAGGTGATACCATCGGCTTTGATTGAGGTCTCACTATCGCTCAGGAATTTCAGAAGGTCTGCAAGTCTTTTCTCATGTAGTCCGGCCTGCTCAGACTTTTTAGCCTGTATTTTGCTCATTTATAAAAATTATAGGGTGAAAAAGGGCGAATAGTTACCAAACAGTTACCAAAAAGGCTGTATTTACTGGGGTTGAAAAAAAGTCGAGGATGATAGGCAAAACCTGAGAAAAGTGGAAAAGAACTTTGACGAAGTAGTAAGTAAAACCTTATATTTAAGTCTGTTTTTAAAAACAGGAGAACGAAATCGTTCTTTAACATAATGAGCAGTGAAATTCGTTACCTCGGAGTTACCAAGGAGTTACCAAACAGTTACCAAAACTTGGTCAAAAAGGGGTGAATTAGTACGAATTACGTTCTAATTGCGAAAATTGTAATCTGCTGTAAATCACTGAAATAAAGTGATTTAAACTTATGCCGTGGTAGCTCAGATGGTTAGAGCGCACGACTCATAATCGTGAGGTCGGCGGTTCAATTCCGCCCCACGGTACACGGTACCAAGCCCGATTCAGAAATGAATTGGGTTTTTTTGTTTGTATAAATTTCTTTTTGGAACAAAAATTTCCGTATTTCGAACCGGTAGTAAATTACAGTATTAATCGTATATAAATGCGTAAATCGGAAGAATATGAAATGGCTCTTGTAGCTGAACAGGCTTTAGGTAAAGCCCTGCAAAAGTATGCTGAGCTTAGTGCTCAACTCAAAGAGGAAAATGATGCTGCCCGTTCAGACCTGATCGAAACCATCCATGATTCGATCCAAAATTTAAAGCGTAAAATTAAGGCATATTTCCAAGAGCTGATCCCGATGGAAAAGGTGCTGGATGAGTTCGTATTTGAATATGGAGTGCTTAAAGCTGAACTCGAAATAAGGAATCAGGAATCGGCCAGGGTAAAAAAGTTTGCCAAAAAACTCCTTTCCAGCTATGAAGATTTTATTTCAACAGTCGGCGGGAAGAAAAAGTTAGCGCTTATTCAGGAGGGTGACCTTGGGTATAAAAAGAAGTCCATTGCCACGGCATATCTTTTTTGGGTACTTAGTTTTTTCGGGATACTGGGCCTTCACCGGTTTTACCTGGGACGAACAGCTACGGGCATCGGCTGGCTGCTTACCGGCGGTTTATTAGGATTTGGGGCAATTTATGACCTGATTGCTTTACCGAAGATGGTGGAAGAGCAAAATGTATATAATGAACTCAGGGCGGCGAAGATCAAACAGCTTACCGGAAAATAAATCCATAAAAAAAGCCACCCCCAAATCAATGAGCGGTGGCAGATATCATCTACAGACGGCTATTACCCCATTTGCACAAATAACATACCTTTAAGTATACTGTTCGTCAATGGAGGAAATTACGTAATTTTAGTACGTGAAAATACGTACTAAAGAATAGTGAACAAAGGAATATTGAATACTGAAGCAGATACTTATGCCTTCATTATCGAAGATTCGATATTCTATAGCAGGGCTTGTTCATTCTCCATCGCAAAGCGGACTAAAGCGGCCGTATTTTTAAGATCGAGTTTCCTAAGTAGATTGGTTCGGTGTTTTTCAACTGTGCGAGGGCTGATATAGAGCTTGTTGGCGATCTCCAAACTGGTGAGTCCCTCAGTGAGTAATCCCAATACTTCCCGTTCCCGTTTGGTAATGGATTTGATGGGGTCGGGGTGTTTTTTCTTTCGCGCGAGCCTTTTGTATTCTTCAGTCATCATTTTTGAGAATTGTTTCCCAAGGAATCGTTCACCCATCGCTACTTTTTGGGCTGCATCAATAAGCTCAAGGTGATGAGCAGATTTATGGATCAATCCAGACGCTCCGGAATCGAGAAATTCATTGAGGGTCTTTTGATCGGTATTGTCAGCCAGTAAAAGAATATTGGCATCCGGACTTTTATCAATAATCTTTTTGGCAATGATGATGCCTTCCATCTCTGGCATAGAAAAGGAAAGGATGCACAGTTTGGGCTTTACGCTTTCAAAGGCGGTGAGTACCAAAGCTCCATTATCAACCTCGCTGCAAATGTTAAAAGCACCGTGATCCTGCAAAATGGAAGCAAGTCCGTATCTGAAAATTTCGTTGCCATCAGCAACAATTGTGTCGATGATATTCATGTTACCTCCCCAGGCAGAATGGATTCCCCTCCGACCCACGCGGAGAAAGGACAAATAATGTAGCTAAAAAAGAGGGAAGTATGCCAATTTTATTTATAAGGAGGATTTTGTGAGTGGAATAACTCCCAATCCCTCACTGACACCCTCCGCCAGGCTTCACTTTCGTTCAGCCCTGCACCTCCCTCAAGGGAGGACTTTCCTTAGCTGTATTCAATTACTCAGTTTAAATAAGTTTAAGAAGTTTTTAGCCATAACGAATAGCTTTTCTTTGAGGAGAGTACAGTTTTAGCCCTTTAAGGATGTTGTTACCAAGTGTTATGACTTCCGGTCATGCAATCATCCTCATCAACAAATAGAAACTCAGTCCCGACTTAATAGTCCATAAAACCGTGCGGATCCAATTGGTAGAAACCAATCTGTCAATAGCTTTCTTGTCTTTATGATCTTCCAGTTTAGAGTGAGCGGGAACCGAAAATAAGCCTGTAAATATCCAGATCAACAGTACAATATAGAACCCAACGGCATTCAGTGAAAAGAACCCGTCAAACCAGGAAAGGGCAAAGGAAGTGGTGATCTCAGCTGCCATCACCGGGATCACGATCTTATCGATACTTTTCACATGATGCTTCTGGAATTGCGCAAAATTTCTATCGCTGACATGGTGAAATGATGGATAATGCACCAGTTGAACGATCCAGATCAGGCCCGTCATAAAGAAGGATGCAAACGTGTTGATCAGAAAAATAAGTTCAGATGACATTGAAGTAAGCGATTCGTTTACATTATGTGTATTTTCAGCGCCTTAATAACCAAAAGTTTTCACTTTACGATTCATCAAAAAGAATGACCCTTAAAAGAACACACACCTGCGGAGAGCTTACTGCAGAAAATATTGGCGAAGAAGTAATTTTAAATGGCTGGGTAGGTCCCCGTCGTGATTTGGGCGGTGTAATTTTTATTGACCTGAGAGACCGCTATGGCGTAACTCAAGTAGTATTTAAAGAGAAGGACGACCAACTTCATGAAAAAGCAGAGCAGCTCAGATCTGAGTATGTGATCGGAGTTAAGGGGAAAGTGATTACCCGGGGGAAAGAGAACATCAATAAGAAAATGCAGACGGGTGAGGTTGAGATCGAAGCTGCGGAACTGATTATTTATTCTGAGGCGGAAACTCCGCCGTTTGAGATCAAGGATGGAATTCCTACGAACGAAGAAGTTCGCCTAAAGTACCGTTATCTGGATCTGCGTCGCCCGGAAGTGCAGGAAAGAATGATGATGCGATCTAAATTCTATCAATCGGTTCGGGAATTTTATCACAATCTGAATTTTGCTGAAGTGGAAACCCCGGTACTGATGCGCAGCACTCCGGAAGGCGCACGTGATTATCTCGTACCAAGTCGGGTTAACGCCGGAAAATTCTTTGCGCTCCCTCAAAGCCCTCAAACCTACAAACAGTTATTGATGGTTTCCGGTTACGACCGATATTTCCAGATCGTAAAGTGTTTCCGGGATGAAGATCTCCGCGCCGACCGCCAGCCTGAATTCACTCAGATCGATGTTGAGATGAGTTTTGTGGATGAAGAAGATGTGTATTCGACACACGAAGCTCTGATGAAAAAGATATTGAAGGACACCATTGGCTATGATGTGGAAACGCCTTTTCCTCGTATGACCTACGAAGATGCCATGAACACCTACGGTACAGATAAACCAGACATTCGTTTTGGTCTGGAGTTCAAAGATTTTTCCGAGATCGTTCGGGATGCAGAGTTTAAAGTATTCTCAGGTACGGTAAAAGAAGGAGGTGGGGTAGTTGGAATTACTGTGCCCGGACAAGGAGATATGGGGCGTGGTGCCATCGACCGCCTCACTGATCGCGTGAAGCAAGAAACGGGTGCGGGTGGATTGATTTACATTAAGATGCAGGAAGACGGACCGCTGTGCAGTGTGGCAAAATTCCTGACCGATGAGATTGTAAAGCAAATGGTTGAAAAATCTGAAGCGAAGGAAGGCGATCTGGTGCTGATCCTGGCCGGGCCTAAACCGGATGTACTCAAGCAACTTGGTCAGCTACGCCTGATGATGGGTAAAGAGTATGATCTGGTCAATCAGGATACCTACAATTTCCTGTGGGTAACAGAATTTCCGTTACTTGAATGGGATGAGGAATCCCGAAGATATCACGCCATGCACCACCCGTTTACTTCTCCAAGAGCGGAAGATGTTGAGCTGATGGATTCTGACCCCGGGAAAGTGAAAGCCAGAGCATATGACCTGGTGCTGAACGGAAATGAGCTGGGTGGCGGTTCTATTCGTATCCATGATCAGGATATGCAACGGAAGGTTTTTGAATTACTGGGAATTGGCGACAGGGAAGCGGAAGAGAAATTTGGTTTCTTGCTGGATGCCTTCAAATATGGAGCTCCGCCACACGGGGGAATTGCTTTTGGAGTAGATAGAGCCGTGATGTTACTGACCGGAGCGAAAAGCCTTCGTGATGTTATTGCCTTCCCAAAAAACCAGAAAGCACAAAGCTTAATGGACAACTCCCCTGATACGGTGGATGAACATCAGCTGGATGAGCTGCATATTCAACTCAAGAAAAACATTAAAGATCAATTAAAGTGAAAACAGCAGGAATAGACGGTTGTAAAGCAGGATGGATCCTCATCACCTTTGATGAGGGAGACGAAAAATATGAAGTACTTCGGGACCGGGAAGCCCTGAAGGGAGCTTTTGAGAAATACGACCGCATTTTCATCGACATGCCGATAGGGTTGGAAGATGAAGAGTACACCCGAAAGGCGGATGAATTACTCCGAAAGAAAGTGGGTGGAGAATATGCTTCCAGTGTATTCAGCCCTCCGATCCGGCCGGCGCTTACAGCACCATCTTATGTGGAAGCCAATATGATCAGCCACGAATACACCGAGAAAAAACTGACCCTTCAGTCATGGAACATTACTCCAAAGATCCAGTTGGTGGATGAGTTGCTTCGTGCAGATGAAAGCCTGAAAGATAAAGTGCTGGAATCTCACCCTGAGCTTCTTTTTCAAAGCCTAAACGGTGGAATGATCTATCAGAAAAAAAATCTGAAAAAAGGAATAAAGCATCGTTTGAAGCTGATAGAGGACCGCGAGCCCATCGCAGACGACTTCTTCCGGGACATCAAGGAAGATTTTCGGCGTAATGAAGTTGAGGAAGATGATATCGTGGATGCGATGGTATTGGCTTATTCTGCCAAGATCTCTGAAGAAAAAGGCATCAGGACCTTACCGGAAGAGCTTGAGTACGATTCCGAAGGTATGCGAAAAGCGATACACTACGTTTGAATATTGAACAAGGAATATTGAAGTGAGAAGTATCTCGCTCTGACGCTGAGCTTCGGAGCGAGATAAACGGCTGTTCTACATTATTTCAATATTCTTTTCTACTCTTTGTTTTTCAGGATTTTTTTGTACTTCACTCCGGCTTTATACACGCGGTTCATTCCGTTGAATGCTGCAATTCGATAAGCCTCGCTGTAGGTGGGATAATTGAGCACGTGGTTGATGAAGTAGCGTACATCTCCTCCCAGTGACATCACGGCCTGACCAAGGTGAATAAGATCACTGGCGCGTTCCCCGAGAATGTGAATTCCCACCAGTTTTAGATTTTCAGTTTCAAAAACCAGTTTCAGTAACCCGTCTTGTTGATTACTGATATCTCCCTGGGTAATATTTTTGTAATAAGCCCGACCAACGGTGACATCGTATCCACGGGCTTTGGCTTCTTTCTCGGTAAGTCCAATACTTGAAATTTCGGGAATGGAATAAATAGCGAACGGAATTTCAGGGGGTACATCCAGCGCTTTGATTCCGAACATATTACAGGAAGCCAAACGGCCTTCGGAAAAAGATGCGGAAGCAAGAGCCGGAAATCCAATAGCATCTCCGCCGGCAAAAATATTCTCAACACTGGTGTGGTAATCATTATCTACGAGGATATTACCTTCATCATCCATTTCAACCCCAACTTTTGCGAGTCCAAGCCCTTTTGTGTTCGGGATTTTTCCTCCAAGATATAATACATGCTCAGTTTCGATCACGCGGGTACGGTTTCCTTCATTGTCGTTTCTGAGATTGTATCGAACTTCCGTTGTATTTCTGATGGAATTGGTGTCAATCTCAATATTCTCAGCATCAGAAAAAACCTCGATCTTTTGTTTATCTAATAGCTTAAAGAGCTGCTCTGAGATCTCGTTATCTAAGAATGGTAAAAAAGATTCGGCTTCATTCAGTACGGAGACACGGCTTCCTAAATTGGAAAAGGTGGTAGCATATTCCAGGGCATGAACACCACTTCCTATCACCAATAATTTTCTTGGGATGTGGGTGAGGTTAAGGACCGATGTATAGTCCATTACTTTGTCATGGTCCAGATCAAATCCCTTTGGTTTTACAGGATTGCTTCCGGGAGCAACAAAAATAAACTCTGCTGTATAATTGGTTTTCTCTCCTTCTTTTGAGGTTACCTCAACCGTATTTTTATCTTTGAACACGCCAAATCCGCGGACGGTATCTATTTCATTCTTCTTAAAATCGTTTTCAACTTTAGAGTTCTTACTTTTGAGGGTCTCGTTTTTGTACTTCAACAATTCCTGCATCTGGTGATGCTGATAGGCTTTTTCCTGTGAAAGGTCATCAAATTGACTTTGGAATCGCTGTATGATGCGGGCTGTTTCACGAAGTGCTTTACTGGGAATGGTTCCTGAGTTGATCCAGGTTCCGCCAAAAGATTCTTCATTGGCTTCAATAACCAGCGTTTTTTTGTCGAATTTTGAACTCTGCATGGCACAGGAAAAACCGGCAGGTCCGCTCCCGATGATAATAACGTCGTAATCGTATTTCATAAATGAGTTGAGTGAGGAAATGTAAGTGAGCGTGTCCGCTAAAGATACTTCAATTCTGAGAGGATTTCAGTGTAACATTCACTGATAGTGTTAACATATCTAAAAGATAGATTGTATTGATGGGGTACAGGAACGAATTTTAGCACCGTTTTGCTTATGTTTGAGAACGATAAATGAAAGGCGCACAATTTGTAAGCGCCAATAAACCGAAATTAAAAAAGGAGTAATAAAATGGCATATTCTCTTCCCGATTTACCCTACGATTACGATGCACTTGAACCTACTATTGATGAACGTACTATGAAGATTCATCATACCAAGCATCATCAAGGTTATACCAATAAAGTAAATGCAGCCCTGGAGGGCCATGAGTTCGCGAACCTTGATATTGAAGAAGTACTTAGAAGAATTGATGAAGTGCCTGCTGACAAGAAACAAGCCGTTGTGAACAATGGCGGCGGATATGCTAATCACAAATTGTTCTGGACCATTCTCTCTCCAAAGGGAGGCGGAAGCCCGGACGGCGAATTAGCTGAAGACATCAAAAAAACCTTTGGCAGCTTCGATAAATTTAAAGAGGAGTTTTCGAATGCCGCAGGAAGCCGGTTTGGCTCAGGCTGGGCATGGCTTTCAGTGGACGGAAGCGGAAATCTGGTGGTGCATTCCACCCCAAATCAAGACAGTCCGCTGATGAACGGATATACGCCGATCTTAGGAGTTGACGTATGGGAGCATGCCTATTACCTGAATTACCAAAACCGTCGCCCCGATTATGTTTCTGCATTCTGGAATGTAGTGAACTGGGATCAGGTTGCTAAAAATTACAAAGCAGCGAAGTAAGTACGACGATTGACCAACGACAATTGACGAATGACGGTGAGCTTTGTTCACCGTCATTTCTTTATGTGAGATATTATGCCTTTTAAATTTGAGAAATTAGAAGTTTGGCAACTTGCTATGGACTTATCTAATAAGGTAGGGTCTAGTGAAGCAAACACCTTAGAGGGGGTCCTCTCGAAGGTGTGTTAGCAAGACTTTGTATAAGTTATTGTT
>JAKURD010000042.1 GCA_022450045.1 Gracilimonas sp.
GGAGCTATTTTTGCAAATTGCTGCTTGGATAAATTCATATCCAAATATACAACTTTTTGTGTTAACACGCCCTAATACAATAAGTATATTTGCCAAATATACATTTGTAAGGAAAAGCAGAACAGCCACGTCTATAATTCAGCAAAAGAAACTAAGAATAACACTATGGAACTTGAACTGATAAATGAATGTCTGATGGGCCTCTCTGAAAATTATAATGTAAATCCATACATATTTGGGGGAATCTATGTAGGAGCTATTCCCTTTTTCACCCTATCTGTAGCATGGATCATCAGAAATAAGAGAAAGGGGAAACCCATTACCTTGCCGGTCATATCAACGGGATTTTTTTATCCTCGGCTTACCTGTACCTGATGATTGCCGGTGAAAATGTGCCAATATGGGTATATATATTGATCATTGGTTTATTGGGTTATGGCATTTATTCAACATTTATGAAAATTAAGAACACAAATAAGGAGCATTCTTCTGTATGAGCTATCAATATGATTTTATCGTAATTGGCGGGGGCGCTGCCGGATTAACAGCTGCCGGGATGGGAGCTAATTTTGGAGCCAAAACCCTAATGATCGAATCCAATAAACTTGGGGGCGATTGCACGTGGACGGGGTGTGTGCCAAGTAAAACACTTTTGCACGCTTCAAAACTCGCCGCAGGCATAAAAGAAGCCGAAGCATTTGGCCATGAGTCTTTAAAACCCATTGATGTTGCTTCTGTGCTTAAACATGTTCGAAAAGTGAGGGGGGAGGTCTATAAGGAGGCGGATGATCCCGAAATTTATAGAAACATGGGCGTAGATATTGAATTCGGTAAAGCCCGTTTTGAGGATGCCCACACCGTTGCTATCTATAACGATGCTGAAACAACGATCAGGGAAGTAACGAGCAGAATGATCCTGATCGCTACCGGCAGTAAGACCTTTGTGCCTCCCATAAAAGGATTGGATATGGTACCGTACCTAACCAATGAAACTATTTTTGAATTGAAAAAGCAGCCTGAAAGCTTAACGATTATTGGTGGCGGCCCCATAGGAATTGAAATGGCACAGGCTTTTCAGCGACTCGGAACACAGGTCACGGTTTTTGATATGCAGAATCGAATATTAACAAATGATGACGAGGAGCTGGCTAATATGCTGCTGAGTCGTCTCAAAAAAGAGGGAATCAGTTTTCAACTTTCCGCCGCAGTGAGTGAAGTGTCAGGATCTGACGATGGCTCAATTGGTGTGCAAGCTGAGGTTGGAGGAAAGGACATTACGGTAGAAAGTGAAGCGTTGTTGGTGGCTGTTGGCCGCGTAGCAAATCATAATAATCTGAATCTGGAAAAAGCCGGCATAAGCTATACTAAAAGAGGGATTGAGGTTAATGACCGTTGCAAAACCAACGTTTCCCATATCTATGCGGCTGGCGACGTAACCGGCAGGTATCAATTTACGCACATGAGTGAGCATATGGCCAAAGTAGCAGCGAGTAATGCAATCCTTAAAGTTCCTATGAAAATTGATAATAAACATGTACCCTGGAGTATCTACACCGATCCGGAACTGGCTGCCATCGGCTCAACCGAAAAGAAACTGAAGGAAGAAGGGGTGAATTTCGAGACGTATCGGTTTCCGTACTCTAAAGTGGACCGTGCCATTACGGATGGCGAAACGGATGGCATGATCAAGATCTTTGCAAAGAAATGGAATGGGAAAATATTGGGTGCTACCATTTACGGGAAACAAGCCGGCGATCTGATAAGTGAATACGCACTTGCTATGAAAAATGGGATCACGCTTCGCAACATCGCAGATACCATTCATCCCTATCCAACGTATGGATTAGGAGTGCGCCGGGCAGCCGACCAATGGTATGTTAAAAATCAATCGGAATGGATGAGTAAACTGGTGAAAAACGTATTCCGGTATCAGGGTGACATACCTGATCTGTCGGATAAAGACCGCATTGTGTGATCATCAACAAGAGGGATATAAATTACATCCATGATTCAATTAAAAAGTATAGAGAACGCATCTGTGTATTCATTGAGGGCGCGGATTGTATCCGATGTATTAAATCCGCTTACTTTGCCGTTGCTTGTTTTTGGTGTAGCAGGTTGGGTCACCGGCCAATCTGTCAATAATATTCTTGAAATTCTGAGTGTTTCAGCACTTCTTTTCGTTGTACTTCCGGCATTATCGGATCTCGCAATTTCAAAATTCGGTGGTGAAAGAAGTTTTGATTTTCATTCCCAGACAAGCCGTACTACCTTATACCTGACATCCCATTTTAGGGGCTGTAGCAGCTAACTAATCATCAAGATACTAAATTGCCATTATGTACCAACGAAAAAGACGATTAACCTCTCGCCAACAAAGCCGCTTACTTGAACACTTTGTAGCCGGTACTACGGCACGTGCTGCCTCGGAGTTGATCGGGATACAGGTCAACACTTCAGCTACGTTTTATCTGCGTCTTAGAAAGCTTATTGCCAGTAAGCTTTCCGGCTATGAACTTTTTGGAGAAGTAGAGGCGGATGAGAGTTATTTTGGAGGGCGACGCAAGGGCATGCGAGGACGTGGAGCAGCAGGAAAAGTAGCCGTATTTGGGCTGTTAAAGCGCGGAGGTAAGGTCTATACGGCCATAATCCCTACTGCCAAAACAGAAACGCTGCTCCCTATTATCGAAGAACATGTGCGCCCGGACAGCGTGGTGTATACCGACACATTTCGTTCCTATAATGCCCTGGATGTATCCTCCTTGCAGCATGTAAGAATCAATCACTCAGAGCTGTTTGCCGATAGAGATAACCACATCAATGGTATTGACCCCGATGCTTCGGGGTGGAACCAAGCCAAGCGTCATATGCGCTGGTTCAACGGGATTAAGCCGGAGAATTTTTACTGGTTTCTGAAGGAATGTGAATGGCGCTTTAATGGAGGCAATCATGCAGAGCTCCTAAAACAATTAAAATCATGGTATAAACATATCAAACTTAACCCTTAGCTACTATAGTCCTTAAATTAAAACTAAATAACGAAGACAGATATGGATCTATCAAACAAAAAAATCCTGATAACAGGGGGCAGCGCAGGAATTGGCAAGGCCCTGATTAAAGAGCTTTCTAATGAAGGTGTCACCGAAGTTGCCGTCATGGGAAGAACCGCCCAAAAGCTGGATGATCTTGAAGGAGAATTTCCTTCAATCAGCTTTTTGAAAATCCGGGGAGATGTTTCTCAGCTTAGTGATATAAAAAGAGCTGCCCAAACAGTTAGAAAAGAATGGGGTGCTCTGGATATTCTGGTAAACAATGCCGGCGTGGTAAGTGCGGGGCTGCTGGAAGAAATCAGTGATGAAGATATCATCGATCAGGTTAATATTAATGTAACCGGGTTGATATGGATGACGAAATATTTCCTGCCACTGCTTAAAGAAAGTCCGGAGGGTGCGTTAATCAATGTATCGTCTGGTTTGGGATATATCGGCATGCCATTCTACAGTGTCTATGCGGCAACAAAGGCGGCGGTTAAACATTTTTCGGAGGCGATGAGGCGTGAACTGGCTGATTATCCTATTCACGTGATGACCGTCTATCCAACGGCTACTAACACAGATATGATGGAATCGGCTAAAGTTAGTGATATGGACAGCCCGCAAAAAGTTGCTCAAGTTACGATCGAGGGACTGATTGACAAGGAAATTGAGGTTATATTGGGGGGCCAAAAGCGGATAGATATGATACAAACAAATTTTAACGAGCCACTAAAAGTAGATAAAAAAGTAGCTGAACAATTTGAGTCTATGCGTGAGCGGACAAAACACCATCGCTCAATGTAACATCCGGGTGAGAGGAATTGTTTTATCTGATTTATGACGATGTTGTTTAACCCTACATGGGTTTCAATAAATCATTATGTGATTTTTTGTGTCATGGCTCAAAGCATGTACGGAATATCAGAAGCATGAGACGGATAAGCATAGATCATTTTTTTCAACTCTACTGCTTTTATGCTATGATTCATGGCCATCGCAAAAAGGTTAATGATCTCCTCGGATTTATCACTCACTATATGAGCTCCTAAAAGCTGACCGTTTTTTTTATTGATGATGGTTTTAAATGCTGTATGCGATTCATTGGTTCGTTTAGATGAGTACCAACCATCCATATTGTGGAATTTGATCTTGATATCAAATCCCTGATCCCGTGCTTGCTTCTCGGTAAGTCCAACCATTGCTAATGGGGGAATAGTAAATACAACCACAGGTTGTGCAGGGTAATCCGCTTTTTTGTGATTTCCCTCCAACAGATTGGAAGCGACAAGATGCGATTCAAATCCGGCTACGGGGGTCAGTGGAAGTCCTTCGATGGCTGCAACATCTCCGGCAGCATATACCTGTGGATTACTTACGCTCTGAAGGTATTTGTTTACAACAATGCCTTGTTTGTTCGAATCTATTCCTGCTTGTTCAAGGTTCAAGGATTTGATATTGGGAACACGCCCGGCGCCATGCACCACCAAATCGCCTTCAATGTTAGTTGTAGAACCGTTCTGGTGTGCACGTACAATGAACCCGGTTTCCGATTCATCAACGGATTTCACTTCAGCATTTAAGTGAATGTTGATGCCAATTTCACGCGCTTTCTCAAATACAACATCCACAAGCTCTCCATCAAAGTTCTCTAAAGGACGTTCCCCACGATGAATAATATGGACGGTGCTTCCTGCGCGTGCGGCAATAGAGGCAAATTCAAACGAAATAAACCCTCCGCCTACAAATACGATCGTTTCGGGTAAGGACTCCAACTCCAGAAACCCGGTGCTTGTAGTTAAATGCTCAAAGCCCTCGATAGATAAAGGAGCGGGTTTGGCTCCTGTTGCAATCAAAAAGTGCTTCGCCTGATAGGTGTTTCTATTCACGACAATGGTATCCTTGCTGGTAAAAGAAGCTTCACCATGAATTGGAGTAATCCCAACTTTCTCCATTCCTTTTTCCCGGTGTTCAGGTACGGGTTGAGTGAAGGAACGTTTGAATTCCATAAGCTTAGTCCAATCTAACGACGATTGGGTATTAACACCGTGACTGTTCATCCGTTTATTCCAGTCGATTAATTCTGCTGCCCCAACCAATACTTTTTTGGGATCACACCCGCGCAGGGCACAGGTTCCGCCAAAAGGCTGTGAGTCGATCTGGGCGACCTTCCATCCGGCTTTTGCACATTTTCCGGCAGCCACTGATCCGCCTGACCCGGTTCCGATGACAATAAGATCAAATTCTTTTTTGGACATAGGTTTATGTGTTCGTTCATGTATTCCTGTTAAATCGTTTCCATCCGAAACTCCATAGGCCTATGAAAATGACAACAAAAGAGTATGCAAAAGCATACACGCTTTTGCATACTCTTTTTATGTTAGCAGCAGCCTTTTTCTTGTTGAATGGGAGGGCAAGGATTGTCCCCGTAGGAACAAAACACGCAGCAATCTCCTTGGTTTGGTTTTAGCACTTCATCACAATTGGGACATTGCCAAAAGAACTGACAGGAATCCGTAGGCATAGATTCGGTAGATGTATGACCACATTTAGGACAGGTTATGGTTGATTCTAAGATTACGGTGCTCATTATTCCTATTTATAAGATTGGGTTTTAACGGTAAAGCCTGTTTTATTTATTGCGGTTACGATGGCATCCCGCATAGCTTTGCTTCGGTCGTATTTAACCGTTGCTTTGCCTGTATCGTACGAGGCATTAGCTTCCAGAACTCCCTCTATACTATTGGCTGCATTTTTAACTGTTGCTTCGCATCCGGCACAAGTCATGCCTTCAATATTCATGGTAATGCTTTCAACCTGACTTTCCTGAACATAGACGACGTTGCTTTGCTCCTGATTGGGAAAGAATGCATCTGAGTAGTGGGAAAGGCCAGCAAACCAGCTGTGAGGACTGTTACGATCCCCAGAAAACTCTTTGATTGCCAGAAGGAAGGATTTGCTTCGCAGGCACATTCCGGCTCCCATTGAAGCTTGAGTTTTCGGTACCAGGCAAAACCGAGAATGAGCACTGTAATACCGATTAACCAGGGCCGAAAAGGCTCAATCCAGGCAAACATGGAACCTATGCCACCAATTCCAGCCAAAAAAGCAGCAACCGGGGTGATACAGCATAAGGAGGCAGCAAAAGCAGCTAACAGCCCGGCACCCATCCATTTCGTGTCAGAGTTATGTGATTTTTGATTTTTCATGCGGCTAATACTTCCAAGAGATTATTGTTTTCGATCTGATTAAAGCTGGGCAGCAGTATATTTTCGAACTTAGAGTTCAGAGAATAAAAAATAACTTGTCCGTCCCTCTTCGTTTCCACAAGCCCGCCATCTTTAAGCTTTCGTAAATGTTGGGAAATAGCAGGGATACTCATATCAAGAATATCACCTAAATCGCAGGGGCAAAGATGATCTTCTTTGCTGAGTAGATAAAGTATTTTAAGGCGCACGTCATTGGCAGTCAGTTTAAGGATGCTGGTTAACCGGTCAATAGACCCTTCAACTTCATTCAAAGATTCAATACACCGATTGATCTGATTCAGGTCGGCTACCTCACGAATGCATTCTTGCTTGCTCATAGGTTTTAACTATTGGTTACGATTTTTTTACGACAGAAATATAATTATATTATTTAATTAAATACTTAAATATTAATCAAAACATACTCTATTTCAATATTAAGAAGAGAACTATGATCTCAGTTCTTTTTCTTCCTTCATTTCTCCTTCCAGAGCACTCAGAATCGGGCAATCTCCTTTTGGTCCGTTACCGGAACACGAATCAATTAAATCCGTCAATGTGTTCTTGATACGCTGGAGGTCTTCGATTTTTTCAACGACATCCTGGTATTTTCTTTGGGCCTCATTCCTGATTTCCGAACAGGAGGTATGTTCATCCATTCGAAGGTCAAGCAATTCTTTAATTTCATTTAGGGTAAAACCTAATTCCTGCGCTCGTTTAATGAATTTGATCTGATCAATGTGACGCTGAGTAAAGATGCGGTAGCCCGAACGTCTTCGGTCTGGTTTAGGAATTAAATTCCGTTTTTCATAATAGCGTACGGTTTCTTTATTAACCTTTGCACGCGAAGAAACCTCCCCAATTTTGAAGGTAGTGATGTCCTCGTATTTTTCATCTACATCTTTTCTCATAGGTGTATCATTTATAGCGATGCCATTATAATTATAATGGCATCGCTATGAAATTTATTTCTTCACCATGGTTTTACCGCAGCAGCAGGTTGGATTTTGAGTTCCACCACAAGAGCGAGGTGCTCCTTTTGTAACGGTAACTTCACATCCACAGTTTTCGTCCGGACATTTATAAACTTCTCCTTTCTTAAATGGCATAATGGTTTTCCTCTTTTTGATTAATTGTTCTATCTACATTTAGTATAAGGCCTGTACCATGGTGCAGAGTCAAGAGATATTTTAAATCTAAAATAAACCACAAGTAGGTATTAAAATCGAAGTTGGTGAAGAATGTGGAGTCTCCTGCAAATTCTCGATATGTGACACTCAAGAAAAGTTAAGATCCGGCATCTTATCTATCAGAACTCAACCTTTTAAAAATATAATAGGAAAGAAAATACCCCAACGTTACATCTAAGTAACTATTGGTTTATAATACCATCGCAAACATTTTGTAATTATGTTGTATTGTTTATATAAGAATATAAATTTTAAATATTCTTTTTTTTCAAAGAGTAAAACGAATTTATGGATTGAAAAAAGATAGGTACCAGTGTTAGGACTTTATTCAGCAGAATTAATCAACAAACCAAATGCAGACCAAATGAATGTTTCTCAACAATTATTAAAATTATTAACTAATGAAGGTATAAGGCATATTTTTGGCGTAGCAGGAGATGCTCTGAATCCTCTGATTTCGGCTATGGCCGACCAAAATGAGGTAAAATGGATAAAAATGAAGCATGAAGGAAATGCTTCATTTGCGGCATTTGCACAAGGCGAACTGAATGAAAATATTGGTGTATGTGCCAGTACTGTTGGGCCCGGGGCTTTACATTTGGTAAATGGATTATATAACGCCAAAAAGGAACGCTCCCCCGTTTTAGCTATAACCGGGCAGGTGCCTGTTGAGCATATTGGAACCAATTACCATCAAGAGGTGGATTTAACCAAGGTATTTGATGATATCTGCGAGTACCAGGCTATTATACGCTCCCCGGAAGAAGCACCCAGAGTGATATTACGAGCACTGCGTATCGCTATTAATCACAAATGTGTGTGCCGAATAGAATTGCCTGCTGACATTGCTGAGATGCCTGCCGAAAACAAAGATTTTGTTCATCGGGTGTTTCGCTCGCGATCTACAGTGGTACCAGATCAGAAGGGACTTGAAAAAGCGGTAGAATTGATTGATCAGGCGCAAAAAGTAGGAATTTTGGCAGGTGCCGGATGCCGCTCATCGAGGGAAGAAGTTTTGGAGTTTGCTCTAAAAGTAAATGCACCTATCACGCACACCGTTCGTGCATCTGATATATTTGATCACAGCAGTAAAAATGTAGTAGGGCTTACAGGACTTATTGGTAACCCGTCAGGGTATGAAGCAGTGATGAAATGTGATTTATTAATTATGTTGGGTACCGACTTTCCTTACACCCGTTTCCTTCCTGATAAAACCAAAACCATACAGGTAGACATCCGGGCGGAAAATATTGGGAACCGCACTTCGGTTACGCTTGGCTTGCATGCTGATATCAAACATTTTGTGAATTATATCAATTCAAAGTGCGCCATAAAGAAAGATGCTGCCTGGGTTGATAAATTAAACGCTGATTTTAAAAAATGGCTTGAAAATAATTGCAAAACCTCGGATGGCGAAAAGGATTTTAAAGTCATGCATCCACAGGTGGTAGCCAGACAGATAAGCGATGTGGCGGCAAAAGATGCCATATTTGTCATTGATACCGGTACGTCTGCCATCTGGTCGAGCAACTTCATGAATTTTCATTCTCAAAGAAGAATTATCGGATCCTTCAACCACGGATCCATGGCTGTAGGCCTCCCGGCTGCTATTGGCGCCCAACTGCAGTTTCCCGACCGGGAAGTATGGGCTTTGGTGGGGGATGGGGCTTTCAATATGTCTTTACATGATTTTTCAACAGCTGTAGAATACGAATTGCCTATTAAAATTATTGTGCTGAATAACTCTGAACTTGGTTTTGTGAAAATTGAGATGGAAGAAGCCGGGTTTGCACCAAACTATGATGCCATTGAGGTTAAGAATTTTGATTTTGCAGCATATGCAAAATTGGTGGGTGGGGACGGAGTGAGCGTTACTGAAAATGAGGGCATTATCCCGGCTATCAAACAGGCTCAAAAATCTAAGAGTCCATTCATTCTTAACGCACAAGTTTCCGGAGGAGAATTATCATTACCTCCTCATATAGACTTTCACCAAGCTAAAAATTTTGGGATGTCAAAAGTTAAAGAGCTTCTCAAAGCCGCCAAAGGAGACAGATCTCAGTGGGAAAATATCAAAAATGAAGTCAAGGCCTATCTTGATAAAGAGTCCTGAGTATTGTGAACTTGGCTTTGGATTAGCTCGTCGTAGATCTTTTTGAGGGATCCGGTGGCTTTATACGGTTTAATGACGTCAAAAAATGGCATGATCAGATCTATATTTTGAATTAAATATTGGATTTCGTGATACTATTTCTCTTTCATTAGGCATTCATCAAAATGGGCCCGGCGAATGGTTACTGCTCTTACTGAATACAGGATGAGAATGATCAGAGATATAAAGATCAATGTAACACCGGTAATAAGAGAAACGGATGCAGAACTACTGAAAATACCTTCTTCATAGCGTTTCGAAAACGATAATAAACCACTTAATACCAATAAAGCAGTGCTTAGGTAAAGTCCGGCCAGGCTATAGGTAAGCAATTTCATTTGAGATAATTTTCGGTCAATCAATAACTGAAATTCATCGGCATCTTTTAGCAGCCCTTCCAGTTCTTCGTTAAGGGAGATTATTAAATTAGAAGTGCTTAGGATCAACAATCCTATACCGGGAATTATCGTAATGGGTAAGTACCAGGCTTCCATTAATTGAGTTGTATAGTGCTATTTCAGCGGTTTAAGATTTTGCAAAATGGTTGGTATCAGTTCTGAAATGGTGGGATGTATATGTACTGCCCGGCTTATAGTTGTATAAGGCACATCAGCATACATAATATCTAACAATGAGTGTATGATCTCATCCCCGTCAATGCCCACAATAGTGGCTCCGAGAATTTTTTTGGAATCTGCATCTACGAGGATTTTGATAAAGCCCTTGGTTTCGCCCCGTTCCTTTGCACGAGCAATGCGGGACATTTCCCGGTAGCCAATAAGTATATTTCTGTCTGATTCTCTGGCTTCCCGCTCATACATCCCAATGTGGCTTAAAGATGGATCTGTATATAGTGCATAGTTCAAAATCCTATCTGTAACTTTCCGCGGATCGTCATCGAACAGGTTTGCTGCCACAATCTCAAAATCGTTATAAGCCGTATGAGTAAAAGCTCCTTTGCCATTTACATCTCCCAGAGCCCAAACTCCTTCTACAGAGGTTCCTAAGAAATCATTCGTATCTATATATCCACGATCATTTACGGATATGTCTGTATGCTCAAGGCCCAGCTTGTCAGAGTTTGGCCTGCGGCCTGTGGCAACCAGCAAATGAGTGCCACTAATTTGAGGTGATCCACTTTCACAATCTACACTCACTGTAATTTGATCTTCAGTTTGAATAGCACTGATGCATTTTGAATTCAGACGAAACTTGATGCCTTCTGCTTCAAGAATTTTCCGAACGGTTCTGGAGGTAAATGGATCTTCACGTCCTATGATTTCTTCATCTTGTTCAATAATGGTAACCATACTCCCAAACCGACGAAACATTTGCCCAAATTCCAGCCCGATGTAACTACCGCCAACCACAATCAGGTGTTCAGGAACTTCTTCCAGTTCCAGGATCTCGGCATTGGTCATGTAATCCACTTCTTGCAGAGCAGGTGGGACGAAGGGCCTTGCCCCGGTATTGATAAAGATCTGATCAGCTGATAATAATCTATCACCAACTTGTACGGTATGATCATTGGTAAAATGCGCATGTCCTTGAATCACGGTGAGGTTGTCGGTCTCTCTTAACCAGCCTTCAACTCCTTTGGTTGAATTTTGTACGAGTTCATCTTTCCGTGCTTTTACTTTTTTAAGGTCCACTCGGATGTTCCCATCAATTTCTACTCCAAACTCATCTCCACGCCGAGCCATAAAAGCAGCCCGTGCACTCGCCACCATAGCTTTGGTGGGTGTACAGCCTGTGTTTACGCAGGTACCTCCAAATTTGTCTTTTTCAATGACGGCGGTTTCCAGGCCTTCAGCAGCGCAGCGTGCAGCTAAGGAAGGTCCGGCTTGACCGGTTCCGATTATAATTCCATCAAATTTTTCCATCGTATTCTAATTTTGTGTATAAATTTCTGTATCAGGCCAAAAAACCAACCAGGCAAAGGCGAAGTAATCTCCGAATATCAGTGGCTCAAGTAGCCTTCCTTCCAGGGGACCACTGACAGCTTTTCCGGATATATTCCACCTCGACCCGGTTTGGTTATCTGTAATGTTGTCATCATCGAAATTGAATGTGAGAGTCTGTCCATCAATGGTGCTATGGAAAACCCCGGTGGTTCCGTCTTTGCGTGATTTAGAAATTTGAGATGCATCCATAGCTGAACGGGCTCCCTCCACATGAAAAACTACAACCGGTCTGTCGTCGAGTTCATCATGAATAATTTTTTGCTCTTTGGTAATGGAATACGGATATGCTTTTTGGAACCCTTCAACCTGTACTCCAATTACCTTTTGCATGGGTTTGAGCCGTCCGTCAAGCGGTTCATCCATAAAAAGAGGGGTATTGTTGATGTCATCATATCCAGCATAAGGATTTTGCCCGTACGGTCTTTGATAACCGGTTTCTTTTGACAATACTATACCTTGAGGATACGTTTCCCGAAACTGCTCAAATGACATAATCTGACTGGGAAGAATTTTGAGCCTTGTTCCGGTGTAATCACCAACTACAGCCTCTCCGGTAAACTGCTGCCACAGTGATTCCGTCTTGCGGTCGAACATGATCATGTCAGAGTGCCTCAGAAATCCGGAAACCCCAAACTCATGAGTTACCCCATCAATTCGCCGGTCAAACACAATAGCCGAATAACACAACGGACAGAAGGTGATAAGCACAGGTGTTTCGCTAAACTGGTCGTTGACGATTTCATGCCAAATCAAAATCTGGAGAGGATAAGCACGAGTTTCTCCATTATGTTGAAAAGCAATTATCGGCTCAGAGTCGCCAATCCATTTTTCGGCTTTATTCTGAGAAATAAATACAGGCTCCTTGATAGCAGGGATTCCGTCTTTAGGCGGCCCTCCTGATTTTAATTCGGTTAGTTCAACATTCTTTTTTGTGAAATTCGTGTTCCATCCACTAAATTCCTGACCATAGGTATCATTATTGATACCTATTAACCATATTATTGAAAACACAAGAAAGCTTGTGAGGCGATTCAGCTTCATAAAGATGAAGATTAATTCTAAAAGTATTTTTTAATGCTTAACTGGTTTAAGAGACGTAACCAATCATTAGGTTCTTACCAAACCAATGAGGAATGGATTTCGGCTTTAACGCCTCCACCCGAGGAAGCCGCTATTCATCAACTAAGAAGCCACTTGGTAAAGGGACTAAAAGCATCACTTTATAAATATGTAGATCGGGAGCTGGATGATTTCGTGGAAGACATCGCACAAGATTCTGTCTTAAAAATCCTGGATAAGTACGACACGTTTCGGGGTGACAGTAAATTTACTACATGGGCAATGAAGGTAGCTGTGCGGGAGGGATATTCTGAACTTCGTAAAAAGCGGTATCATGATATTTCTTTGGAACAATACAGCAGTCACGATCCTGACGAAAAACAAGCCGTGGAAATTGAGCACGAACAGGCCGGGCCGGATCAGTTGGCCCATGAGTCGATGCTGGTGCAGAAGGTGATGAAGATCATGGAAGAGGAGCTTACCGATAAGCAGCAAAAGGTGTTGCAACTTCTTATGATCGATCAGATCCCAATGACGGTGGTTGCTGAAATGATGGATAGTAACCGCAATGCGATCTATAAGTTAGTGCATGATGCGCGCCTTAAATTGAAAAATCGATTGGAGATCGAAGGAATAGACCCGGAGGAAATTTTATTGGAAATGTAAGAAGTACACAACTTGGAGCATCTAACCAAAGATTGAATAACAATATGATGAAATTGAACACAGACGTATTAAAAATGTTGATCAGTAAACTGCCGGCAACGCACGAGGGAGAGATCGGCTGCGATGACTGCTTTGATGTATTGCATGAATTTGCTGAGATGGAATTGAAAGGTAAATCCCCGGAGCAGGCCATGCCGCTGGTAAAGGAACATTTGGATAATTGCGGAGAATGCAGGCAAGAATATCAGGCTTTACTCGAAGGTTTGAAGGCACTGAATTCCCCTAAAAATTAAGAGAATAATGAACAGCAAGAAAATTAAATTTTCGGGTAGTCAGGGCGCGAAACTATCAGCACGAATTGACGAACCCGATGGTGGAGCTAAAAAAGGGGCGGTACTTTTTGCTCACTGTTTTACCTGCAGTAAGAATTTAAAGGCGGTAGGTGAGATCAGCCGTACACTTACGGAAGAGGGAATGGGTGTTTTTCGATTTGATTTTACCGGCCTAGGTGAAAGTGAAGGCGATTTTTCAGACACCAATTTTTCATCCAATATTGAAGATCTTATAGCTGCTGCCAAGTATATGGAAGACGAATGGGAAAGCCCGCGTATGCTCATTGGCCATTCTTTGGGAGGAGCTGCTGTGCTGCAGGCTGCGCATAAAATTTCCTCTGTGGAAGCGGTTGCAACTATAGGAGCGCCATGCAGTCCTGATCATGTAACGCATTTATTGTTAGATAAGAAAGAAGAGATCGAAGCAAATGGTGAAGCCAGGGTTCAGCTTGCCGGCCGTCATTTCACAATAAAGAAACAGTTTCTGGATGATCTGAAAGAGCAGAATATGAACCGCATCATTGAGGGCTTGAGTAAACCCCTGCTGATCTTTCACTCCCCGGTTGACCAAACGGTTGGAATTGAAAATGCAGCTCACATCTATAAATTAGCCCGGCATCCCAAAAGCTTCATCTCACTGGATGATGCGGACCACCTGCTTTCCAATCTCGAAGATGCCGCCTATGCAGGTTCCGTTGCCGCCGCTTGGGTAAAACGATATTTTTGAGGTTAAATCAGCGAACCTCTGCGTCGAATAAAAATTCTAAATCCATCTCTTGCCACCTTTGGGCCTCTTTTTTTTCGAAGAAGCACCGGGGTGAATCGCTGAGTTTCAGTTCACTCTCGGATAGGCAAATTCTATTAAGCTAATCAGTTCTATCTGTAGAAGAATCAAGTAATACATCCCTGATCTACCGGATCTACACCCTGTAGTACTTATAAAATTAAATTGAACAATTATTAAAACAAGGATTAACGATATGGACTTCACTATTTATAACGCTGAAAACGCATCGGAAAAAGCACAACCATTTCTAAATGGAGCAAAAGAAAAATTCGGTTTCGTACCAAATTTATTAGGTGAATTTGCTGAAGCACCGGCCGTGCTTGAGGGATATTTGAAACTGGATGAGATCATTGGGAAAACAAGCTTTTCACCAAAAGAACAGCAACTGGCAATTTTGGCAGTAAGCATTGAAAACAAATGTCATTACTGCTCAGCCATTCACTCAACAATTCTCAAAAACCAGCTGAATACAGATAAAGCTATTGTAAATGCTGTGCGAAACGGAGATCCTGTACCGGATGACAAACTGAATGCTTTGGTTAGCTACGTACGAACAGCCGTTGAGCAACGAGGACATGTTGAAGACTCCGACCTTCAGTCATTTATTGACGCCGGTTACACCAAACAAAATATACTGGAAGTAAACCTGATCATTGCACTGAAAACGATCAGTAATTATACTAATCACGTAGCAAATACTCCACTTGATGAGGCCTTCCAATCGGAAGCAGTAGAGTTTGAAACGGCGTAAATAACTACTCAGATACTCCGTTATGATAAAGCCCGGTTGCAGCAGCAACCGGGCTTTTTTTTATCAGTTTGAAAATAGTTCCATTGTTTAATTGCGGAAAGAGGCTAATAATTTTGGTAAAAAAAGTAAGGATATGAAAAGTAAAGTAGTCTTTACAGCAAGAGCCTTCAAGATAAACGACATCATGTTTAATAAACCTTGCCGGCAAAGTCATTATTTAAATTGATCAATCATGAAATCCATCTCATTTTATCTTGTCATTTTATTTGCATTAACTGCTGTTTCTTGCAGTAAGGTGACGGACTCTAATCCTGATACTGAATTTGAGGGCGGGGACTGTGATGGCGAAAACTGGCTTATTCCTTGTCAACAAGTAGTTGATGGTGGCCCGGATCAGGATGGTATACCCTCAATTGATGATCCTAAATTTAGTACTGTTTCAGAAATTACATTTTTAGAAGACTGGGAACTTGTGATGGGGGTTAAAGTTGGAGATAATATAAAGGCCTATCCACATGTAATCCTTTATTATCATGAAATTGTTAACGATGAAGTAGATGAAACACCTATAGCATTAACTTTTTGTCCACTTACCGGTTCAGGCATAGGATGGGAACGTACCATTAACGGAGAGATTACTGAATTTGGAGTTTCAGGGTTAATACATAAAAACAACCTTATTCCTTACGATCGCAACACGGGCAGCCGCTGGTCACAAATGCTAAATAAAAGTGTAAACGGAGACTTAAAGGGGTTAGATATCTCTACGGTGAATGTTGTTGAAATGACTTGGGGCGCCTGGAAGGAAGCATTTCCGGATTCTGAAGTTTTAAATACAAATACCGGATTCAATCGTAATTACGATAAGTATTTATACGGTGAAGACTATCCAGTTAATAATTCAAGGATTCTGTTCCCAATATATCAAGAAGATGAAAGACTGGATCGTAAGACATTAGTGCATGGTATAAATATTAGATCTGTTTCTAAAGTTTATCCAATAGCCCTTTTTAATCCACAATTACAAGTTATAAATGATGTTTTTGAAGGAGAGAAAATACTTATTGTTGGGAGCTCTGAAATGAAAGTGTCTGTTTCTTTTTTTAGGACGCTTGCGGACGGTACAGAACTCGAATTCCAGCCTGTGAATGAAGATTTACCGGTAATTGCGGAAGATCAGGAAGGAAACCACTGGGATATTTTTGGGGAAGCGGTAAGTGGACCACGCAAAGGCGAGAAACTAAAACATACCGGTGGCTACAATGCTTATTGGTTTGCATGGGCAGATTTTTTCAACTTTCCTCAGATAAACTCATTTTAGCATAAAGCATACTTCTAAATACTCATGACATTAAATCAGGTTACAAAATATCTGTTATTAACAGTGTGGATAGCTGTTTTGTTTTCCTTCAAAGGTACTGCCCAAACTTGCAGCTGTGCAGGAGCTCCTTTGCTTGGTGCTCAAAGTAGTGCCCCTGTGTTCGGGGGAGATCTGTTGATTGGCATATCACATGAGTATCACGATATCTCTAAACTTTATGTAAATGGAGATATAGTGGAAAATGAAAGTACATTTAGAACTACCCAATCCACCCTTATGGAAGTGCATTATGGATTGTCAGCGAAGCTGTCGCTTTCAGGTACATTTACCTATGTGAAAAAATACCGCCAAACGGGACTTCATACCCAGAATCCACAATCATTAGCTGTATCTGGGGTAGGGGACGGACTCTTAATGCTAAAATATAAATTTTTCGACAGGCTCAAGCCTCCATCTCTGCAAGCGACCATTGGAGGTGGTGTAAAAGTACCCTTAGGGAGTTTTGATATGCGAAATGATGGGTTTTTACTGAATGCCGATATGCAACCCGGTACCGGGGCTTGGGATGGTATAGTTTGGTCAGAGCTAACTTCCAGTTTTGATTCTTCATTTCCTCTGAATTTGTTTCTAATTACCTCTTACCGTTTTACGGGTTCTTCAGAAAGATTTGGTACAAATGATATATATCAATTTGGGAATGAGTTAATTACTACAACCGGAGGGAGTACTTCCTTGGGAGAAAAAATCGGATATACGGCGGTACTACAATATCGATCTGCCAGTTCTGATCAGAGAAATGAAACAAAACAGCCCAACACAGGTGGTTTTTGGGTCAGTCATATAAGTAAACTAAGCTATAGTATAAATGACCGCTTTTCAGCACATATAGATGGTAGAATTCCACTTATGCAAGAGCTGAATGGGTTGCAGCCGACCACAAGTTATGCTATCATGGTTTCATTTTTTGTTAACCTCTCAAAAAGGCTTAATCGTTTCTATTGATTGAATTTACAGTATGATTATGGTAGCTTTTTTTCAAGCTTGGCCATCGTTCTGTTGCATAATAATTTAGGATGAGCTTTCCTGATACTTGCTGTATATTCATACCGTAAAATACCTTGAAAGAATATAAACAGAAAGCTATGCCCAGAACAATCAAGGCACCAACGGGAACAAAACTAAGTTGCAAAAGCTGGCTCACGGAAGCTCCTTTCCGGATGATCCAAAATAATCTTGATCCGGATGTAGCCGAAAAACCGGAAGAATTGGTGGTATATGGCGGAATTGGTCGAGCTGCCCGTAACTGGGTAAGTTTTGACAAGATCCTTGCATCTCTAAAATCCATGAGCGATGAGGAAACCTTGCTCGTTCAGTCCGGGAAGCCGGTCGGGATTTTCAAAACCCATAAAGATGCACCCCGTGTATTGATCGCCAATTCTAACCTTGTTCCCAAGTGGGCGAACTGGGATCACTTCAACGAACTCGACAAAAAAGGCCTGATGATGTACGGACAGATGACGGCCGGTTCGTGGATCTATATTGGAAGTCAGGGAATTGTTCAGGGGACCTATGAGACTTTTGTATCAATGGGAAAAAAGCATTTTGAAGGCGATTTGTCTGGAAAATGGATTCTTACCGGTGGACTTGGCGGTATGGGCGGAGCCCAGCCACTGGCAGCGAAAATGGCCGGTGCAAGTATGCTGGCTGTGGAATGCAGAGAATCCCGCATCGACATGAGATTGAAAACAGGCTATGTAGATAAAAAAGCAACTTCTTTAGATGAGGCTCTGGAGATCATTAACCGATCGGTTCATGACAAAAAACCGGTAACGGTAGGGTTACATGGAAATGCAGCGGATATCTATCCGAAATTATTGGAGCGAAATATTACTCCCGATGCAGTTACCGATCAAACCAGTGCACACGATCCGTTAAATGGATACTTGCCACTGGGTATGAGTGTGGAAGAATGGGAAGACAAACAAAAGACGAGTCCTAAGGAAGTAGTTGAGCAAGCAAAAAAGTCAATTGCTGTTCAGGTTCGTGCCATGCTGGATTTTCATAAGCAGGGAATTCCTGTTTTTGATTATGGAAATAACATCCGGCAGGAAGCTTTTGATGAAGGCGTTGAACATGCTTTTGATATTCCGGGATTTGTACCGGAATATATTCGTCCACTTTTTTGCAAAGGTATTGGCCCGTTTAGGTGGGTAGCTCTTTCGGGAGATCCGGAGGATATTTACAAAACAGATCAAAAAGTGAAAGAATTGATCCCCGATGATCCCCATCTCCACAACTGGCTGGATATGGCCAAAGAGCAAATTCATTTTCAGGGATTACCTTCCCGAATATGCTGGGTGGGATTAGGCCAGCGTCACAAACTGGGGTTAGCCTTTAATGAAATGGTAAGAAACGGAGAGCTTAAAGCTCCGGTAGTGATTGGCCGTGATCATCTGGATTCCGGATCTGTAGCTAGTCCAAACCGCGAAACGGAAGGAATGAAAGACGGCTCTGATGCTGTTTCTGACTGGCCTATTTTGAATGCGTTGCTCAATACTTCTTCAGGGGCAACCTGGGTTTCCTTTCATCACGGTGGTGGGGTGGGAATGGGATTTTCTCAACACGCCGGATTGGTGATCGTCTGCGATGGAACTGAAGATGCTGATCGGCGAATGGAGA
>JAKURD010000043.1 GCA_022450045.1 Gracilimonas sp.
ATTATCGCAAAGAAAATATCTATCCAAAATTATTATCTTTAATCCGTAATAATCCGCTTAAGTTGTCTTGACCCAAATATTTACGCTGGTGGTAGCATTTTGCTCGTTCATAGTATATCTCTTTGTCCCTGTTTAAAGTTTAGAAACTAAACTGCGATCAATTTAACTATAAAATTATAGACTGCAGCTAAAACCCGTTTATTCTAATAAAGATTTAGATAAAAGGTCGCATAATTATGTATGTCTTACAATACATAGAATGATGGTAAAGAACTTCAATTTTGGAAAATAGGTAAATCTAAGTCAGGAAGAACCCTAGATTTGCTACCAATCCTGCCGAACTGCTTTTGACAGCTTGAGCATTTTTCCACTCATGGAGAACAGCCAATGCATTTGCTCCCAAACCAAATGTGCCTCTTGAAGATCACGTTCGACCTCTTCATTGGCGGATGCCAGATTTTTAATATTAAGGGAAGTGAAGGTTGGAAACTTTTCTTCAATAGAATGATGGGTTTCAGTAGATGCATCGTCTCCACTGGATGAGTGGCCGTTTAAGTACTGTAGTGCTTTATATAAGTTATTTTCTATTTGTTCTGTTGCAATTCTGAACTGATCGGATGCTTCAGTGGTTTCATAACTCCTTATATAGGTACTTAAAGAAGCGAGTGAAGCTAAGAACGTGTGGTTCAAAACAACAAGTTCGTAAATTTTATCCGCTCCCTTTTGTTTAGATTTTGGTTCCTGTGCCATACGCTGAAAAGCCGAACTTAGATTGGAGGTCTCCAAAAAAGCTTGTTTACGGGCTATATTATAGGAAGTTGGGATGCTTCCTTTATGCTGATAATATTCAGTAATTTTGTGAAGAAAATTCTTGTTGGCTTTCATGCTTTTCTCAATACTCTCCTTTATTTCCACAAACTCCCAGGTAGGCCAGAGCCAGCGCATGGCCGCAAAGGATAGCGCGGCACCAATTAGGGTATCTAATACTCGATATTTAATAACGGTTACAGTATCGGGTTGGATCGTAGCATAGATAAATACGACTCCAAGTGTAATGAATGTGGCTGAAGCCTTATAGTTTTTTTGAACCATAGAAAGCGCAATAATCAGGGATACCACACTCATGGCTCCATATATGTACGGGTTTTGAACCAGGAAAACCACAAAAAAGGCCAGAGCCCCACCTATAAGTGTACCAATAATTCGATCTTTTGCCCGATTTTTTGTGAGTCCGTAGCTTGGCCTCATAATTACAATTACTGTTAACAAGATCCAATGAGGATTTTGAAAAGCGAAGATAGAACCCACTGCATAACCGATCATAACGGTAACCGCCAGCCGAAACGAATGCCGAAAAATAGTGGACTTAAAACTAAAGTTTGTTAGTAATAATTTGGGGTCATAATCTTGAGGTGCAATAAATCGATTAGCAGTTTTATTGTCTATAAAATCAATTTCTGTAGTCTTAGGCTCACCCAAAAGCCATTTTATTCTTTTGAGTTTTTCGAATTGCTTTTCCTGATATTCGAGCAAGTTTTGAAGCATAAGATACTCCTCGTAGTACAGGGTTTCACGCAGTAAGGCTATTTCATGCCCTACATCTTCAAAACACTGAATGATATGATCATTCTTAGGCAACTTGTTTTTATTATTTGCTGCTTCAATAATCATTCTCAGTTGATAGGACATTTCAAAGATAAGATTCTGAAATTTTTCAATGTATTGCGGATGGTCATTAAAGACCGTATCCATTCGTTCATAATTAACCGGATTGGCGATTGCCGTTTCCAACATTTCCACCAATTGCACGAATATAAGCAGGCGCTTATCTTGGTAATTTGACCGACCGGAAGACCTTCTTGAAAGGATTAAGATTTCTCTTAATGTATCATGGTTCTCAGTAAGTTCGTTTTGCAGGTCAATTAATTTGGATTGTAATTTTTCGTGATCCTCATAAGGATCGATTAATCTGCCTCTAGTTTCTAAAAATTCAGCTGTCAGCTCATAGGTTTCCGATAAGAATTTCTCAGTCTCTGCCTTTGGGTTTATTCGATACCAGATCTTGGACAAAAGTAAATACCAAAGTCCGCCCACACCTACCAGAACAGCATATTGATATACTTTAAGCCCCTCTGTTTCTTGAGAGAAGCTTAGCACCAATGCCATCAGGCCTGAAAAACTAACCAATGAAGCACGAAATCCATATACCGAAATATATGCGATGGAAAAAGTGAGCAATCCTAAAAGGGGGAGTAATAGCCACAGTTCAAAATATAGATGGCCCTTAATAAAACTGACAATCATAACAAGTATCGCAGAAAAAAGTATCCCAAATTTTTTATGACGAAAACTGCCAATAACATCGCTGGGTGAACTCCAAAATGCACCGAAACTAAGTGCCAGCCCAATCTCAAAATAACCGAGTTCTATGCCAATGATAATGGGTACGGTAACCGCCATACCAACCCGGATAGGTCTTGATAAACTTATGCTTTTCAAAAAAAGCCGCAGTTCCTTAAAATGTTCGAAAATTAACAGTGTTTTACCATTCAAAACAGAAGGCTATATTTTGTCGGGACATGAAAACTATAGTCCGTAATTTTTGTCGGAGTAAAAAATAGAATTAATATGGTGATAATTTTTCTAACGGATAATGCAGAGTTCTTAAACACTTCCAGCTTTCCTAAAATTTAGATTCCGGCCTATTAAATTTCTATCCTCTTATACACTCGAACTCGATAGAAATAGATTTTTGTTTCCATACAATTGTGATTCATAGTAAGAGATTTCGTGTTGACTTATTCCCAATACCTTGCTTGTTGTTTTAATCGAAGCTCACCGGAATCGATCATCTTTTGTAATTGTTTAGGGTCTTATGAAGCAAAGGGCTCTAGTATATTTAAAAGAACTATTTTAAATATGCAAAATACATCCAAACTAATTTTTCCTGTTCACTAATGTAATCGCTCATAAGTGCATTTGTTCCTTCATCTTCGGCATCAGCCGATAGTACCAGAAGTTCACGTTGCAGTGTGATTATAATTTTGAATGATTCAAGCGTGTCTTACATATCTTGAATTCCGTCCGCCACTTCAGAACTTTCTTTGATTTTGGCCTCTTTCTGATAGATTGAGAATTTATGGTTTGGCGTGTGACCAAGCGTGCGAATTCGTTCAGCTACTTCATCAATTTTTATAAATAAATCTTCATAAAGCTCTTGAAATTTATCGTGTAACTCAAAAAATTTATCTCCTTTTATATTCCAATGATACCCTCTGACATTTTGATAAAATATGGAATAATCAGCTAAGAGTTCATTCAGTTTCTCTGCAAGTTTTTTGGACTTTTCCATGTCCAAACCAATTGGATTTAATTTAGTCATAATTTTTGTTTTTAGATTTATTAATAATTAATTAGCGGTTGATATCAACCAATATTTTTACTTCTGAAGGATCTTTAGTCAATGCCTCAAAACCTTTTTCTACAATCTCGTCTAATGAGATTACACTAGTAACGAGCTTTTCTACTGGCAATTTGCCGCTGCTAATTAAAGCAATTACTTGCGGGAAAATATTACGATAGGCGGCTGTTCCAATGATGGTTAATTCTCTTAACGTTTGATTCAGAGCATCATGAGTTACCTTTTTCCCAAAAAGCGCAACCAAAACTGCCATTCCTCCGTTGCGAAGACTATTTATTCCGGTATCAAATGATGCTTGAGCTCCAGCGGCATCAATGAAAATATCCACACCGTTCCCAGTCATTTTTCTAATTTTTTCAGGAATATCTTTATCTCTTGCATCAAAAGTATGAGTCGCACCAACTTCTTTAGCTTTTTTCAGCCTGTTCTCTGAAAGGTCTGAAACAAAGATTTGAGAAGCACCTGTAGCCACGGCAACTTGAACAGCTAACAAACTTATAGGGCCTGCACCTGCAATCAATACCGTGTCGCCCATTTTCATGCCACTTCGTTGGATAGCATATGCTGCAACGGCTGCTGGCTCAACAATAGCACCTTGCTCAAAAGTCATAGAGTCTGGCATTTTATGAACCATATAGTCCTCTGCCACTACGTATTTAGCAAAACCACCATTGGAAGTCAACCCCACAAATCCAAGCGGTTCGGAAAGGTTGTATGCTCCTGTTGTAATAAACGGACTTTCAGGATTTCTAAAAATTGGTTCGACTGTTACGCGATCTCCTTTTTTTATGTTTTTTACGTTTTTACCAACTTCTTCAACGACTCCAGAAAATTCGTGTCCAAGCGTTGTAGTTCCTTGATGACCGTTGAGTGCATATGGTTCATCCACAGGAATTAATTGTGGACCATCTAAATATTCATGTAAATCTGATCCACAGATTCCTGTGAATTTCACTGCAATTTTTACTTGATTATCTTTTGGTGTTGGAATTGAAGTTTCTTCTACTCTAATGTCTTTCGCTGCATGCCAGCGAGCTGCTTTCATCGTCTTCATAATCTTTATGGGTCTTATGAAGTATAGCATGTTATAAAGGTATGTAACATATTGCTGTACAATGAATAACAAGTATTATAAGCGTTCTAAAATTTCTGAAGCTCAATTTCGCTATATAATCAAGTGCTTCGCCATGGATTTAACTGCCACAGAAACCGCAAAGTTAAGTTCGATTTCTTTGCGATCAGTAACAACTATCTTTGATAAACTCCGTGAGAAAATAGCTGGATAGTGCTTGGAAGAAACGCCCTTTTCTGGGAGCGTTGAAGTGGATGAATCGTACTTTGGTCCTCGCCGTATTCCAGGTAAACGAGGACGCGGTGCTTCCGATAAAACCATTGTGTTCGGCGTGTTTAAACGAGCAGGAAAAGTGTACACAGAAATAGTTCCTGCTGCCCGAAAAAAGACCTTACAGGATATTATAAGAGGGAAAGTAGCTCCTGAAAGCGTGATTCATTCTGATGGATGGCGTGGCTATAATGGGCTTGTTGATGTAGGCTATGACAAACATTATCGGGTACATCATGGAGCCGATGAGTTTGCTAGAGGAAGTTCTCATATTAATGGAATTGAATCTTTTTGGAGTTTTGCCAAACGCCGACGTGCTCAGTTTAATGGAGTATCGAAAAATAAATTTTATCTATACCTGAAAGAAACAGAATTTAGATTTAATCACCGAAATGATAACTTATACCAAGCCATGCTAAAGCGACTCAGAAAAGATCCAATTTGAGCCCTTTGCTTCATAAGAGCCTTTTTTATTGTCTTTCTAGTTTTTTTAGGTGTTGCATAACGTTTCCGTGCTAAGTTCAGTGGTATACCCATTGAATTTAGTTAGGGTTGGGATGAGTTGCTACGCAACTTTGAACTTAGCACGGAAACGTTGGAGAAGAAGAGCGGAGCGAATTCTTCTCCAACAACAGAGTAAAGTGAGATCTATTCACTTTATCCCTATTTCATGTTTAAGTTTTATTCATTTTATTACTTAAAAGCGGGAGTAAAATGGATAAAACCGAATTAATATCAAAATACGAAAGTAAGCTTATCCTTAAGAATTACAGCAAGAAAACGGTGGAGGTTTATGTGAGTGCGTTGGGGATATTTCTCTCTTACATACAATCGAATGAGGTGCAGCATGTAACATCAAAAACATTGGAAGATTTTTATCGGCACGCTGCTGTTGAATTAGGGTATGGTTATTCTATGATGAAACAATTGCTCGCTTCTGTTAAATTTTTGTATGAAGAAGTATTAAAGAAAGACATTGATTTTGACTTCCGGATCAAGATGAAAAAACCTTCTACCATACCTGAAATGCTTTCGGTAGAGGAGGTACAACGGCTATTGAATTCTTTTACAAATCTGAAGCATAAAGCTATTTTCACACTTTGCTATTCTGCAGGACTCAGATTAGGCGAAATACTAAACATAAAACTCAGTGATATAGATTCGGACAGAATGCAAATTCGCATCGAACAAGCTAAGGTAAAAAAAGACCGTTACTCGATTCTGTCGCCAAAAGTGCTTGAACTGTTAAGGGATTATGTGAAGGAGTATAAACCCAAAAAATATTTATTTGAAGGCCAAAAAGGTGGAAAATATTCAAGTTCATCTGTCCAGCAATTAATGCGGAGGCATAGAAAGAAAGCAAACATTAAAAAGAAAGCTACCCCGCATACTTTGCGCCATTCTTTTGCCACTCATCTTTTAGATAATGGAATAGATATTCGCTTTATACAGGAATTATTAGGCCATAAACACATTTCTACCACCCAAATCTACACCCATGTTAGTTCGCGTTCTTTAAAAGATGTGCAAATCCCCGTTGAAAACTTGAAAATATGATCAGGAACAATTCAACAATAATAATTCATCAATCCCACCATTGTTGCTTTCACCAAAAACCCCTATCTTTCAAACTTATAAATCGATTTATACAAGTACTAATTAAACCATTGCAATGAGCATAACCGCAGAAGACAAAAAAGAAATCTTTAAGAAGTTTGGTAACAGTGAAACCGATACGGGTTCCACCGAAGGACAAATAGCCCTCCTGACCAAAAGAATTAATGACCTGACCGAGCATTTGAAATACAATAAATTAGATCACGCTTCACGTCGTGGATTGTTGAAAATGGTTGGTAAAAGAAGAAGGTTGTTAAACTACCTGATGAAAAACGATATCGAGAAGTACAGAGAACTTATCAAAGAACTCGGTATCCGTAAGTAAGTTTATATGTTATCCAAAAGGCTCCATCGTGGAGCCTTTTTCAATTTATCCTGCCGCCATTATCTCTTATCTGTTGTAGGCCGGATTTTAGTAAATCAAAAAGACAAAGAAGAAAATGAAAGAACAAATAAGAAGTGTAGAATTTGCACCGGGTAAGGTGCTTTCAATAGAAACAGGCCGGATTGCAAAGCAAGCCGATGGCGCTGTAGTGGTTCGCATGGGTGATACCCAGGTGTTATGTACCGCTGTGAGTGCAAAAGAACCAAAACCGGGACAAGGATTTTTCCCGTTAGTTGTTGATCACAGAGAAAGTTTTTCAGCCGGCGGTCGTTTCCCCGGTGGTTTCATGAAGCGTGAAGGCCGCCCTTCTGAAAAAGAAGTATTGGCAAGTCGATTGATCGACCGCAGTTTGCGCCCGTTGTTTCCTAAAGGATATTTATGTGAAACACAGATCATCTCAAGCGTACTTTCTTCTGATGGAGAAAACGACGGGGATGTTCTGGGTGGCTTTGGAGCTTCAGCCGCTCTGCATATTTCAGACGTTCCGTTTGACGGCCCGATGGCAGAAGTCAGAGTTGGCCGTGTTGATGGCGAATATGTGATCAACCCAACACTTTCTGAACTGGAAAACAGTGACATCGACATGATCGTTGGTGGTACTGCCGATTCCGTTTTGATGATGGAAGGAGAAATGGGAGAGATCTCCGAAGATGAAATGCTGGGTGCTATTAAAGCGGCACATGCTTCTATTATCACACTGTGTGAATTTCAGGAAGAACTGAGAGAAGAGTACGGTAAGCCAAAACGGGAGTTTGTTGCTGAGGGCTATCCGGAAGAGATCGAGAATAAAGTCCGCGAGTTAGCTGCTGATAAGATCAAGGAAGTTGTAAACATCGGGCTTGGCAAAGAAGAGTATAGCGAGAAGCTTAAAGAAGCTAAAGACAGTGTTGTAGCTGAACTCGAAGAAGAGTATGAAGAAGAAGTTGGTACTATCAAGGATATTTTTGGTGATATTGAGAAGGAAGAACTTCGAAATATGATCCTTGAGAAAAAACGTCGTATTGATGGTCGTTCTCCTGAAGACGTTCGTGATATCTGGACTCAGGTGGGATACCTCGCCAGAACGCATGGTTCTGCCATCTTCACACGCGGTGAAACACAGGCCCTTGTATCTGTAACACTTGGTACCAAGAAAGACGCCCAGGGTGTTGATACGTTATTTGACGAAGAAGACAAGAAATTCTACCTGCATTATAACTTTCCTCCATATTCTGTAGGCGAAGCCGGTTTCTTAAGAGGCCCTGGCCGACGTGAGATCGGTCACGGTCACCTTGCAGAACGCTCCTTGAGAATGATGATGCCTCCTTTTGATGATTTCGGATATGTAATCAGGATTATTTCTGATATTACCGAGTCTAACGGTTCATCTTCCATGGCTTCTGTCTGCGGTGGTTCTATGGCGCTTATGAATGCCGGTGTTCCCCTCAAGAAGCCGGTTGCAGGTATTGCAATGGGAATGATTGTGGGAGAAAACGACTCCGTTGTACTTTCTGATATTCGTGGAGAAGAAGATTTCATGGGCGACATGGACTTCAAAACAGCCGGTACTGCTGATGGTATCACGGCTTGCCAAATGGACATGAAAGTGAAAGGTATTTCTTTTGAAGTAATGGAAGAAGCCCTTAAGCAAGCTCATACAGGTCGCTTGCACATACTTGGTAAAATGGCTGAAACCATTTCAACCCCAAATGAAACCCTATCGGAATTTGCTCCTCAGTTTATTAAGATGGAAATTGATGGTGACATGATCGGTGCGGTTATCGGGCCGGGCGGTAAAGTAATTCAGACGCTTCAAAAAGAAACAGATACTGAGATCTGGGTTGAAGAAGATGATAAAGGAAACGGGCAGATCACAATTTCTGCCGACAGCCTCGATAAGGCCAAAGAAGCTCAGGAGCGTATTAAAGCTATAACCGGGCAACTTGAAGAAGGGGCCATCTATAAAGGTGAAGTGAAATCCATTAAAGATTTCGGCGCTTTTGTTGAGATAGCCCCTGGACGCGATGGACTCCTGCACATTTCTGAAGTCGCTCACGAACATGTAAAGGATGTAAGTAACTACATGAGTGTTGGTGACCAGATCGAAGTTAAGCTCCTCAAGATTGAGCCGGGCAACAAGCTTCGACTGTCAAGAAAAGTATTGTTAGACAAAAACGAAGAAGAGTAAGCCTTCGTTATCTAATTGACCTTACATGCTCCGCACGTAGTCTCTATGTGCGGAGCTTTTTTATTTAAGCAGATAATTATTCTATTCAATGGAAAACGTGAAAGAGATTGATTTTGTAACTAAAAGTACCCTTTCCAACGGACTTCGAATTGTAACGGAGCGGATCGAAAGTGTGAAAAGTATCTCCGTTGGTATTTGGGTAAAGACGGGGGGAAGGCACGAGACGGAAAAACAGGCCGGGATCACCCATTTTCTTGAGCATATGCTCTTCAAAGGTACCGATAAGAGGTCTTCATTTGATATTGCTCTTAGCATGGAATCAGTTGGCGGATACCTCAATGCTTTCACTTCATCCGAGTACACCTGTTATTATTCCCGATGTCTTAGTACCCAGTTAGATCGTGCATTAGATGTACTTTCAGATATGGTACTGAATTCTTCTTTTCCCGAAGAGGAGATCGAGAAGGAGAAGAAAGTAGTGATCGAAGAAATGAAAATGTATCGTGATTCACCGGATGATTACCTGTTTGAAGAATTCAACAGCAAGATCTTTGAAGGCCATGAATTGGGAAGGCCGGTACTTGGATACGAACAAACGGTTTTTGACTTCAGTCGGCAGGATCTGTACGATTATATGGAAGATCGATATTATCCAGGAAACTTATTGGTCTCTGTAGCCGGCAATGTGGAACATGCTAAGGTTGTTGAGCTGGTTTCCGAATATTTTGAAAAACTGGAAGCCAAAGATCAGAATGAGAAAGAACAACCGCTTCCCGATTTCAAAAAAGAGGATGTGAAGCTTACAAAAGCCATCGAACAAACACATTATATTTATGGCAGAAGAGGACTGAATTTTGATCACGAAGACAAATATCTGCTCTTATTGGTCAATACTGTCCTGGGCGGAGGGATGAGCTCGCGGCTTCATCAAAACGTCCGTGAAAAATATGGATACTGTTATTCCATTCAAACCTTTAACCAATCTTACACCGACACCGGTTTGTGGGGAATTTATGTGGGCACGGATAAGGAATATGTGGATCATGTACGGGAATTGATCCTAAAAGAATTGAAGCAAATGCAAGAAGAACTCATTCCTAAAAAGGAGCTCGACGAAGCCAAATCTCAGCTAAAAGGGAAATTGTTGCTTTCACAGGAAAGTACAAGCAATCGCATGACACGCCTCGCAAAAAGTGAATTATATTTCGGGCGTTTTGTAACTTTGGATGAACTTGTTGAGAATATTGATTCGGTAACGGCCGAGGATATTCAGGAATTTGTACAAGGTTTCTTCAACGAAGACTATTTCATGGAAGCGATCTTATTGCCGGAAGGTTAGAAGCAAGGTTCAAGTTGCGAGGGGCAAGAAACTAACTTGAACCTTTGACCATTTAACATTAAGCACTAAATAATTCAACATTACTAATGACCTACATCAAAAATCTTTCAGAGCACGCCAATAAAGAAGTAACACTAAAAGGCTGGGTATATAATTTTCGAAGCAGTGGCAGCTTAGTGTTTATTGAAATGAGAGATGGCTCAGGCCTTACTCAATGCGTGGTCGCTAAAGATGATGTTTCCGAATATGTATGGGAAGCAGCTGCATCATTGCGTCAGGAAAGTTCACTTGAAGTTACAGGTTCAGTTAAAGCTGACGACAGAAGTATTGGCGGCCATGAAATTCATGTGTCAAATATTGTTGTTCATCAGGCAGCAGAAGACTATCCGATCACCCCAAAAGAACATGGCATGGAATTCTTGATGAATAACCGCCACCTTTGGTTAAGAAGTCAGCGTCAATGGGCGGCAATGCGGGTTCGAAACGAGACCATTTTTGCGATCCATACCTTTTTCCAGGGAAGAGGGTTTGTACAGATGGATTCTCCGATCTTCACCGGAAACGCGGCCGAAGGAAGTACCACACTTTTTGAAACTGATTATTTTGAAGAAAAAGCATATCTGGCACAAACCGGTCAGCTTTATGGTGAAGCCATGGCGATGGCTCATGGGTTGATCTATACTTTTGGCCCTACATTCCGCGCCGAGAAGTCCAAGACTCGCCGCCATCTCACAGAATTCTGGATGATAGAGCCCGAAATGGCCTACTATGATCTTGAAATGAATATGGATTTGGCTGAGGATATGATCAAAGCTATTGTTTCCCAGGTTCTCGATAAGTGCAAAAATGAACTCGATATCTTAGAGCGGGATATTTCTGCTTTGGAGAAGGTTGCTGAAAACACCTTTGAGCGAATGACCTATACCGAAGCTGTGGATATCCTGACCAGTGATGAAACATCAGATATGCTGGATGAAATGGCAGAATCGCGGCGGCAGGAAAAACTGGATCTTGAGAAGGAAGAGGAGGAGATCAAAAAAGAACATGGATCAGCTAAGAAATGGAGGAAAGCTCAGATCGACCAAAGAGTTAAAGATATTTCAGGAAGGGTTGATCAGATCGAAGAAGACCTCCGGAATATTCCAAAGTGGAAAGAATCTGCCCGGAATTTCGAATGGGGTAATGACTTTGGCGGAAGTGATGAAACCGTCTTAATGATGCAGTTTGAAGTTCCATTGATCGTTACTCACTGGCCGGCTGAGATCAAGGCCTTCTACATGAAGCGTGATGAAACGGACAAACTTGCTCTTGGAATGGATATCTTAGCTCCTGAAGGCTATGGTGAGATCGTAGGCGGATCGCAGCGGGAAGATGATCTCGAAGTGATGGAAAAACGCATTGCGGAAGAAAGATTGGATAAAGAAGTTTTTGAATGGTACCTCGATCTTCGCCGCTTTGGATCGGTTCCCCATTCAGGCTATGGACTTGGTTTAGAGCGAACCGTAGCGTGGTTGTGTGGTTTATCTCACGTTCGTGAAACCATTCCATTTCCAAGAATGATGGGAAGGTTGAAGCCTTAAAAAACGGGAATTTTTGTTTTTGATTTTCGTTTTAATTTTTTTGGTCAGCAAAAATAATTTCACCTTTGGCAAGCCAGGAAATTCCAAACGCCCAAAACATGGCAAATTCAAGAATGGCTACTATTTTGCCGTGAATTTGATATAAAGATCATCTGTTGAAGACGTCGAAGGGTCATTTCGCGGCGAATGCCCGAAATCTACTTGTTTTTTACGTATCTATGATTGAATTACGGGCAATAATTAAATCTCTGGCTTCGCAGAGATGGCTTTTCAGGCATTTTTCAAGCTATCAATAATCAAACTCAAGTTATCAGTTTTTTTAATGCAAGGGGATTGATGATCAATGAACGGTTATTTCCCAAATTCATAAGTATTCCCGGTTTTTATTTGCCATAGGGTACTTTATAAAGCTCTAAAATTCAATACCAGAGCACTTGACTTTCTGAAGCTGCTGAAAAATGCCTTTATTAAGGCGGCCTTCCCCTTAAGTAGAAATTTTAGAAGTCTCGGAGGACGAAGAAGAATCGGTATCATCTTTTTTGGAGCCGGATTTATCTTTCGAGTCGTTTGCTTCTTCCGTTTCACTTATACTTTTATTTCTTTTAAATATGGAAGAAGAGGAAGCTTTTTTATTATCACCTGTTTCTTCACTGGTGCCTATATCTGTATCCGGCCCTACCTGCAGTGAACCTCTCAATTGAGCTCCATCTTCGATGGCAAGTTTTTTAGTGAAAATTTTACCTTCTATAATAGCGGTGGCACGTAGGGTTAGTTTATTGGCTACCCGCACATCTCCGATTATCTTTCCGGAAATATCAGCAACCGGGGAAATGATAGTTCCTTTTATTTTTCCGGAGTCGTTCAGTATCAGTTTTTGTTTGGATTCTACTTCACCATCCACAGTGCCGGCGATGCGGATATCATCTTTGCATAGTATGTCGGCCTTGATTTCTGTGTCTTTGGTAATATAGGTTACGGAAGGGGCGTTATTCGGGGTTTTATCCACAGTCTTTGATTTTCGCTTGAACTTCATATAAAGTTGTTACATCAATTCCATGAATTAGTTCCTTATTCAAATGAAAAAATTTTATTCAATCTGATTCCCAACTTTCTTGTCTGGAAAACGAGCCAGACACTTCCTCTCCTTGTGAAGGAGAGAATTGAGATGGGGGCGGGAAAGCTTGGGCGAACTGTGAATCCTCTTGTTCAGCGGCTCGAAAAAAAGGGGGTGATTTTAAACATGTCAACTCATCCGTTTTTATCACCTATAAACCCGGTATCTAAATAGTTTTAAATACTATATGCTTCTTGATGCCATAAAGGAGACTTATTTATAAATTAATGCGAATGAATTCAAATTATCTATCAAATAAATTGTAAGTCGTCAGATGTAATGGTTCAAATACATTCAAGAAAATCCGCCACCTCCGCGTTATCCGTGTTCCATTAACCCAGACTTGAATTAGCTAATACCTCTGAAAATAAATCAAAAACAAAATGGAATTTGGTGCTTGTTATTTGGAATTTCCCGCCCGATGGCACGAAAACAAAATAGCAACCAGATTTATCAGCAGGTAGTGGGGGAATTGAACTCCGGCAACCTGAAACCGATCTATTATCTTTTTGGAGAAGAGGATTTCTATCTTGATCAACTACTGGATACCTTTTCGAAAATCATTCCGCCTGATCAAAAAGACTTTAATTTCGATTTGCTGTATGGACAAGAAGTAACTCCGGCTCAGGCTTTATCTATTGCCCGGAGTTTTCCTATGATGGCTGAAAAGCGGGTACTGATCATCCGCAATTTCCTGCAAATCAACAAAGGCGGGAGTGAGGACGGTTCACCCAGTGGACACATCAACGACTTTATTTCTTACATAGAAAACCCGAACCCAACCGCGCTGCTGGTTTTATTTGATGAGAAAAAGCCTGCCGGAAATACCAACATCGGTAAAGCGGTCAAGAAAAGTAAGCAGGTCGGGTTTTACGAATTTGAGCGCATGGCCGATTACCTGATCCCTGATTGGGTGATCGATTGGGTTCGAAGCCATCACTCCAAGAATATTGAACCGGCAGCAGCCCAGTTGCTGGCACAATTTGTGGGCAACAATCTTCAGTTACTGTCCACAGAAATAGATAAAGTGTGCACTTTTGTGGACACTTCTGATGCCGTTTCCGAAGCCGATGTAAAAAAAATAATCGGTTCATATCGTGAATTTACGGCCATAGAGCTTAAAGAGGCCATAGTAGCACGAAATATGGAACAATCACTATACATTTCGGAACAGATGTTGCAACACACCAAATCAGACACGGGAGAATTAATTCGTCTCGTGGGGTTCTTTAACAGTGTGTTTGTAAATGTCTGGCAGATTTTGAGGCTCTCCGAAAAGGGGTTTGCTAAAAATCAGATCCAGAGTGAATTGGGAATCGGCAGCAGCTGGTACTTTAACAAACTTTGGGATGATGCCTCAAATTTTCGCTACTCGGAAATGCCCCGGATATTTGAAGCTCTTTTGGATGCAGATCGCTCCATTAAAGGGTTCAGCACATTAGACTCCACTTCGATTTTATTCTTCCTGGTCAAGCGAATCATCGGGTAGTATCGATTCGCACATCATAAGAATCGAAACTAAAATTGTGGAGTTTAATAATGAAAGCGTTTCAAGCAGCATCGGTCAAAAACTATGACGACGAAGATTTAATGGAGTATTTCCAGAATGGGAAAGAGCTGGCATTTAATGAATTAGTTTATCGGTATCAGGATCGCCTTCATAACTTTCTGTATCGCTACACTTATAATCATCAGGATTGTGAAGACCTGGTACAGGAAACTTTTCTTAGAGTTCACAAGAGCAAGCATTCCTACGAGCGCATCGCAAAATTCTCTACATGGATGTACACCATTGCGCTGAACCTTGCCAAGAGTTTGTATAAGAAGAAACAAAGAATGTATAAGGTGTCAATTCATAAAGATGAGTCTGACCCCGATGATCGAGAGCTTCTCCTGGAGGATGCTAATATCCTTCAGGATGATGCTCTTCATGAAAAATTATGCATGGAGCAGCTGGAAAAAGCACTGATGAAATTGCCGGAAGATTTCCGCGAGGTTATCATACTCAGAGACCTGCAACAGCTTTCCTACGAGGAAATCTCTGACATTACGAACATTCCTATGGGAACGGTGAAATCCAGAATTAACCGGGCAAGAGCGCAGATCCAGGTATTGATAAAAGACTATGTGCAGTTGGGAACAAATGCTGCATAATTAAATTAAAGGGGAGTGAAGACTCATTTAGCAAACTCCCCTATGCATAATTTATTAGATAAAGAATACCATCCGGTAATAGAAGATTTCATCACCGATTATGTGGATGATGAAATGAGCTCGGTTGAGAGAGCCACTTTTGAAGAAGTGCTGGTTCACGACGATGAGCTTCGTGAACTGGCATTTTCTGCTAAAGAAGGAAAAAATTTACTTCAGCGATTTCAGCATATAAAAGCAAAAGAGGATTTCATTGACAGGATGTTGAACAGCATAAGCTCATCATCTTAGCAAGTGTAGTACATTGCTCACTTCTAAAATTCCCTTGAAGATCGAAATGCTCCTATTTTCCTCAGATTTCAATCATGTACTTACGAGTTGATCTCTGTTTCAATTTCTCCAAAATGAAGCACATAGTGTAATTTGAAGCCAAGCTTTTGTTTCAGGCATTCTTCTTCTATGAAGAATAATGTTTTTATAGATGCTTCCAGTGAAGTTGTAATACCCTGAAATTCATCGCCAAGGGTAATGGTGTAAGGAGAGAGTATATCCCGCAATTCCTCATTACAGCTCTGAATGAGTGCTTTGAGCTCTTTATGCAGCAATTTAGCCTCGTAGCCTCTGCTTGAGACAACGTCACCCATTAAAATAAAATACTTTGTTGATTTTTTGGCCATGATCCAAGATTTAGTAGTAACCGTTGATTAATGCTAATGTTTCATTAAAGTTGAAACAATTAGATTAGTATCATTATAATTGAAACAATTTTTATCGTATTACCGAACCAGATACAATTAATTAGGGTCTTATGAAGTATAGCATGTTATAATTGGTTGTAACATATTGCTATACAATGGTTAACAAGTATTATAAAC
>JAKURD010000044.1 GCA_022450045.1 Gracilimonas sp.
GCGGGGGGATAAACGACTTTTACGTTCATACATAGTAACTAATTTAGTACCTTATTCAGGTTTTAGCTACTTCAGCCCCTTAACTAATGCCTGAGAAGCTGTCCGGGAATCGGTGTGTGGTTTAGAATAGTAACAGAAACTTTTTTCCTGATCTGCATCCGAAGAATGATGATCACTTTCATTCATTCCATTGTGATGGCAGGTACAGATCGTTTCTCCTTCCTCTACTTCACAATAACAGAAATTGACTTCGCAATGCGCTCCCTGTTCATGTGGATGAGCGTGATTTAATACAAGTCCAAAGCCTAACCATCCCACAATATTCCATAGCAAAACGACCAAAGTGGCGTAGCCGGTTATTTTGTGATATGTACTATTCAGACTCATGACTCTTAAACTTACTTCGGGTATGTGAAGAATTCTTGAAGCAAAAGTATAAAAATTGAGCCAATTGAGTGGTACTTATTACAACAACTAATGAAGTCTTTGTACTAATTCCGGCAGGGGATAGATCACTCTGCAGTTATTCGGGCACGGGTGATCTCATTTCTAAAGCTAAGATGACAGCTTACACAACCCTGCTGTATGATCTGATATTTCTCCAATACACGTTCCATATCGTGATCAGCTGCGGCATGTTTTAGGGAATCTGCGGTGTCGTGTACCAATTTATCATACTGACCAAAAGCCGGCATGCGATCACCTAATGTCTTTTTAACAAGAGCTGTTGTCTCATCAGAAAGTGGGGGATGTTCATTTATGGCGGCGGCTCCCTGTTCAATAAGGGCAAAGTTTTCAGTATAGATCCCCTCATTGATGGTCTGAATATCCATATAAATGAGCCGCATGATCGTTGGCAGGTCAAGTGAGTCTTTCGTTTCAGGTTCATTGAAAGTCAAACCTGTAAGTATAACTCCGGAAAGAAGCAGTATGAAAATGACGGTGATTTGGTTCTTCATAATTTGTAACAATTGAGAAGGTTAAAGTTAGAGTTGTTTACGGGTCATTTTAAGTCCTATGAATATCAATAGCCATACAATAGTTCTGAAGGTCATAGCGGCAAGGCTATCTGTTGCCACAGCCGAGATTAACAGATAAATGATGCTAATGGTAATCAGTACGGCAAGGTTTATAATAAATATCACAAGTGCAGCCATTTGGCCTTTTTGTATATTACTCCAAATAACGTATCCGGCTACTAAATAGCAAAGCCCCATTACGTGATTGAAGATCAAAAGCGGTTGAAATACCATATAACCGGGATCTGCTCCAAAATATAGAATACGGGAGCTCGCAAATAATGTGATCAATCCAAATATTACGGCAGTAGCTGAACCTATTTTTTGTATCATGGCAGGCACATTTTTGTTAGAAAGAAGTGTGATTTTCGTATTTAGTAAGATTGTTTCTGTTTAATTTTCAAAGAATATCTTACCACTCAGATAAAGTAAGGTGGTTTCAGTAAGCTTTAATTTATACAGCGTCTCACTGACTTTTAAGCGAGCATTATAGAGCGACAGCTGAGCACTTCTGAGTTCCACCCCGGTGATCAGTCCCATTTTAAAAGAATCTTTTGCCCGTTCATAATTTCTTTCGTAGGTCTTGAGATTTGATCTTTGGACCGACAACTGCTGCTTATGAAATTGATATTGCTCCCATGTATTATCAAATGTTACCTGAAGCTGATGTTTTGTTTGATCGGCAAGTAGCCGGTCTTGCTTAATACTTGCTTTAGCATTTTGAAGAGCTGACTTTGTTCTGCCTCCGCTGAAAATGGGAATACGGAGGGTTAAGCCTCCGGTAACACCCAATTGCTCCTGTGTCTCAAATTGCCCATCCGTAGCGGTTTGATAGGCATAACCATATTGGGCATTTGCTTTAAGAGTGGGGTATAAATTGCCTTTAATAACCTTTTCCTCAAGTTCAACCTGCTTTATTTTTTGTTCGCGAACAGCGAGCAGGGTATTATTCTTTACCAGTGATTCAGACAATTCCTGATAGTTAGCCTCAAAGTTAAGAGAGAATTCTTCTTCAACGGGAATATAGTCTGACTTATCCCAACCGATTTCTAAATGCAGATCCCGGTAGGCTGTGCGGTAACTGAGTTGTAATTCCTTAAAGTCGGTACTGTCTGTTTTCAGATCAGCGAGAGCTTGCAAATATTGCTGTTCATTCACCTGTCCAAATTCTTTTCTATTATCAACTATTGTGAACCGGTCTGCACTTTGTTGCAGGGCTGCTTCTTTTAGCTCCAATGCTTTTTGAAAAGAGGCTACCTTAACATAACGTTGCGTAACATTTAAAATGGTTTGCTCCATCCTGGCCCGATAATTGAGCCCTGCCATATCCTGACCTGTTTTAAGCATTTTGTAGCGATAGTGCCCCTTCATGCCGTCAAATATCACAAATTCAGTGCCAATACCTACCTGTAGCTGGGTAGAATACACCCCATCATAACTTATAGAAGAAGGGGACTGTGCACCACTGCCGGGATTGATCAGATTCTGGAAAAACGATCCCGGTCTAAGCTCGATATCGTTATAAGCCCAATGCATACTGCTGATGATCCCCAGGGTGGGAAGCTGCCCCGCATTTCCCCGGGTCGCAGAATTCGCGGCTTTTTCCGCATCTATCTCACTGATCTGAATGTCGTAGTTGTTAAGCAGAGCCGCATCCAGTGCTTCGTTCAATGAAAAGGATTGCTGTGCGAAGGAAAGATCACACCAGAATATCATGATCCCTAAAATGAAAAGTCGTTTCATATCTCTGTTCTTTTATGATGTTCTTTAAGTTGAACAGCAGGTTCAATGCTTTCAGATGTAGCCATTTTCCTGCCGGTTAGTTTCAAAACTTTTAATTTGAGCCCATTCCAGATAACGAGAAAAGCCGGGGCTAATGTCAGGGATATAAAGAGACCGAATATTAATCCGTATGCAATGGAAATGGCAGGGGGACGTAAGAAAGCAGAGGCGAGGCCACCCACAAAAATCATAGGGATAAGTCCCGCTACCGTACTTAAGCTTGTGAGCAGAATGGGCCTGAAGCGAGATTGAACGGCGTCTTTCAGGGATTCCTCAAAATCCATGCCCGCAGTCAGGTTATCGTTGAAGGCGGTAATGAGTACCAGAAGATTGTTTATAAGGATACCAATCAAAGCGATCATCCCGATGAGGGAGAATATGTTCATGGTAGCCCCGTGTATCATATGTCCCGCAACCACTCCAATGAAAGCAAAGGGCAATGAGAGTAATACTAAAAAGGTTTGGCTAAAGGACTGGAAGTTGATAATGATCAGAGCCAGCATGAACACAAGAATAAACGGGGCTACGGATTTCATGGCTTCAGTGACCTGCGCGGATTCCCGGTTCTGCCCCTCAATGGAAAAAGTGATATCGGGGTATTCGTTATTTAAGCCGGAGATGATGTTCTCGCTGATGTCTGCAAGGATGGCCGGCGCCGAAAGGGAGGGGTCGGCCAGATCAGCATCAACCCTGATGGTGCGGTTGCCGTTAATTCGGTCGATCTGCAGCAGTTCCTCTGTGGGATAAATGTTAGCAACTTCATTAAGGGGAAAGGCACCTGAAGGCGTTCTGATCTTCATGCGTTTCAGGTCGTTGAAATCAGATCGGCTATCTTCAGGGAATTTTATCCAAACCCTGACATCATTGCTCCCACGCTGCAGGTTTTGAACCTGCATACCAAAAAAAGCTGTTCTGATCTGCATCATCAGGTCTTGGACGTTCAGCCCAAGTTGCTCTCCTGCTTTGGAAAGCTCCAGATGCAGTTCCGGGTTGCCGCGTTGATCGGTATCGGCCACATCCAACAGATCATCTCTCTTCTCCAATGCCACTTTAAGTTTGGCCGAGGCTTCCTGTATTTGATTCAGGTCTTTACCTGAAACAGAGATATCAACGGGAAAACCGCCGAATCTTTGCTGAGCGGTTGCCCCCATATATCGTACGTATTTAGCTTCGGGAATTTCTCCAACTTCATCCCGGAACATATTATTGATCCGGTAGGAAGGGATGCCGCGTTCTTCACCTCCCAGCATTACGACGCGAAGCATTCCCTGATGAGAGTTGGGCCCCAAAACCAGCTCAATATTACGGACGACTTCCCATCCATCCTTACGTTCAGATGTTAACCGGTCGCTTACACGTAAAACGCTTTCCTCTATTTGTTCCAAATGGTGTTTTACCTCTTTCTCAGGGGTTCCCGGAGGTAATTCAATGGTGATTAATTGAATATCGTCATCCAGGTACGGGAAAAAGGTTACCGGCAGGGTTCCGGTATTTAGCAACAGAATGGATCCGATCATCAATAGGACAAATCCCCCCACGTTCAGCCATTTAAAACGGTGCGAAACAAGATCGGTAAAAGGCATAAACCATTTATCTCTGAATGTTATCAAAAGATTAGTGAAAAAGATCTCGAACCGGGTCTGTTTATTTTTTTTAGTAAGCACTTTTGAGCGGGTCATCTTTGCCGGTAAAAATAAAAAGGTGATGATCAGCGCTGCCAGCAGGGCACTTGTAACTACAAAGGAGACTTCTGAGAAAAAAGCTCCGGGTTTGCCCGGAAGGAAAAAGAAGATGCTGAAAGCGACGGCTGTTGTTAACAGCGATATAGTCATGGGAGCGGCCACTTCAGCAGCGCCATCCCGGGCAGCCAAAATGGGATGTTTATTGAATTCCGCATAGTGCCGATACACATTTTCAGCTACCACCACTCCGGTATCCACCAGCATACCCAGTACCAGTATAAAACCGAAAATGGACACCACATTTATAGTCAGGTCGTAACCAAGCAGGGCAAATATGAAAGAACCCAAAAGGGATAAGGGGATGGTGAGGGAAACCCAAAAGGCAATGCGTTTGTCAAGGAAAAGTGTGAGAATGATCAGAACCAGTATTAAACCTGCCAAACCATTTTCCCACAGGGCAGCCGCACGTTCATTTACAAATTCTGAAATATCTTCAATGATAACCAGTTCAACACCCTCATGCGTTTGATTGAAAGACTGAGTAAACTTTTTTGCCTGTTCTGCAACATCAATGAGATTTTCATCATTGGTTGTCAAAACCTGAATGACCACAGACTGCTCGCCATTTAAATATCGTTCGTAGGCTCGGTCATTAAATTGTTCTTTGATGGTCGCAATGTCTTTCAACAAAACTCTTTGCCCGGCTGAGCCGGATCTAACTATGATTTCACCGATCTCAAGGGCCGTATTCTTCTTATTCTTAGTTCGTATCTGCCAGTTTGCCAGATCCAGTTTCAGTTCTCCGCCCGTTATATCAATATTATTTTTCCTGACGGCCTCTGCCACTTCCTGAAAGCCCAGCCCAAACCGATCCATTTGTGTATCATTGAGTTCAATCACGATCTCTTCTTCAGAAAATCCTGTTAAATTTACGTTCGAAAAACCCATTTCGATCATAAATTCGTCTCTTATCTGTTCAGCATAATCCTTTTTTTGCTGAAGGGAAATGTCACCTGTTAAGGCCAGGGTGATCGTCGGGTTCAACATTTCTTGTTTGAAAATTACCGGGCGGTCCATACCTGAAGGAAAATCACTTATTTGGTCCACCGCATTTTCAACATCATTCATGACCTGATCAATATCGGCCCATTCAAAAATTTCAACCGTGATTCTTCCACTGTTTTCTTTAGAAGAAGAAGTGAATCTATCCATTCCGTAAATTCCCCCTAGATTTTCCTCTATACGCGAAATGGCTCTTTCTTCAATTTCCTGAGGGGATGCTCCCCGATAGATCAAGTTGATGTAGATTTCTTTGGGCACTTCGGGTGGATCCAGCGTATATCGAACCTGACTGAAACTAATTATTCCAACCAGTAAGGTGAGGAGCAGGCCAAGATTTACCATGGCCGGATATCGAACGAAGAAGTTTATAAGTTTTTTCATGATCCGGCGTGTTGAAGTTTTAGTCCGCTGTAGGCAGGTTTTGCGTTTGCCACAATACGATCTCCGTTACGCAGGCCGCTAACCCAAATGTGCTCGTTTTCAATATTTATTACTTCAACAGGACGTTGTTTTATCGCATCGTTTTCAACTACATAAACTTCACCCGTTCTTGATAATGCAGACCTTGGTATTCGTGCAAGAAAGGATCCTTTTTTGGATGGCAAAGCTCCTTCTAAATACATGCCTTCTCTTAGATCATCACCTTCAACACTTAGGTAGATTGAAACCATTTGAGTTTTGGGGTCTAAGGAAGGGTTAATGCGTTCAATGACTGCTGACCATGTAGAACTGCGATTCTGATCGAATACGTCAATGCTGCTTCCGGTTTCAATCCGGGCTATTTCCTGCCGATCTACCGATGCTTCCAGAATAAAGGATGTTGGATCTACCAGGGTGCCAAGGTGGAATTGCGGTCCCACAACCTGGCCGGCTTCAGCCTGGGCCATAGACAGTGTTCCTGTAAATGGAGCAGCGATGGTAAATTTTTGAAGTTTGGATTCGGCACTTTTGATCTGATAGTAGTTGTCGAGGATGCCACGAGAACTCAGAAACTGCCGAAGTTGAGGATCATTAATATCAGGTAAGTCAGGTACTGCTTTTCCGGGGTGAAGGGATGAATACCACGCATTTAGATTTGGAAATGAATCCGGAAAATCCATTTTGATGTCAGGCAGAACCCGGGCCACCAGGGTTTTAAAACGGCTCTTTGATGATTGAAGCTGAAGGCGAATCTCTTCACTGTCAAAATTCAAAATGGTTTCTCCTTTCTGATAGGCAGTGCCTTCCCTGAAAGCTTTTTCAAACGGAAGAATTTTACCCTGAATCTCAGGAAAGATCATTAACCGATTATCTGCTTTAATGCGCCCGAAAAGGGGAATCGTTTGAAAGCGCTCTTCAAGGGTTACAGTTAGAAGTTCCATGTTACCGGCCTCAGGGCTTTGAACTTTTTGTTCCTCTTGCTTTGCCATGCTTTCATCCTCACCCGAATTACAAGCGATGAATAAGGCTGAAATAACTATTAAAACATATAAAATTTTCATAGAGGTAGAATTACGATAAACGATTGCATACAGTTTAAGGGTATTGATCATTTGATTCAACCATATGGTTGAAAACATATTTAACTAATATAATATTGTGTAAGATAAGCGAAATCAATTATTAGCAGAGGGTACAAAAAATTGTTAGAGGAGTGATTATTTAGAATTCAATCAAATAATTCAACCAAATGGTTAGTTTTTGAGCGAGGTTTTGTGCCTTAACCTTTGGTCAACTAATAATCAGATTATGTAATCCATGGAAGAAAAAAATCCGGATCGATCATCCACAGAATTAAAAATATTTGAGGCTGTAAGGGGAATTTTTCAGGTAAAAGTCCTGGAAGGGGCTCGGATGCAGGAAATAGCGGATAAAGTGAAGATCAACAAATCAATGCTTCATTACTATTATAGGTCAAAGGCCAAGCTATTTGAGAAGGTGTATCAGCTTTCGATCTTAAAGGTGATTCCGAAGATTGCAGAATTATTAAATGATGACCAGCCACTGGAGCAAAAACTCAGGCGTTTTTGTGGAAAAATACATGGAGATCATTAAGGCTAATCCGGATATTCCATTATTCGTTTTGCATGAAATAAATAAAGACCCGAACCGATCACAAAATTTTATGTTGGATCAGATCGCGGCAAAAGTCCAACCGTTTATGGATCAAATAAAAGAAGAACGGGAAAAGGAAAATACCGTTGACCTTCCGGCCGAACAAATACTGGTTAATAATATGTCTTTGGTGATATTTCCATTTTTTATTGGCCGCGCGGTTTTCAAAACCATATTGGAAAAAAATAAGGATGATTACGATGCTTTTATTGAGGAACGGCAACGCCTATTACCGGACTACATCGTTAGTATCGTGATGAATAAATAGTCTTAAACCACTCCTGTTCATACTATATTCATATAGAATTATTATCTAAAGGCGTCTACTGGTTGAAATATAAACTGAAAACCTTTAATGACCGGAGAGGTAGACAGCTATCTTAACTGAGAATAGATAAACAACGGTCCTCTGTGCCCGGTCAACGATCAAATACAGATTCACAGACCTATTTTTAACTGGTAAAAAAGTTATCTAAATATACATTTAGCAATAAAAAGAGGAAACAATATGAAAGCATTAGAAAGTAAAGTTGCAATTATTACCGGCGCAGCAAAAGGAATTGGAGAATCAACAGCATTGCTTTTTGCAAAAGAAGGAGCGAAAGTGGTGGTTTCAGATATTGATGAAGAAAATGGCAAGAAAGTTACTGAAGCCATCAAGAAAGATGGAGGAGAGGCCCTATTTGTAAAATCGGATGCATCAAAACCTAAAGACCATGAAGAACTCGTCAAAAAAACGGTAGATGCTTTTGGTAAGCTCGATATCGCCGTAAATAACGCGGGTATTGGAGGGTCGTTAGCCCAGACAGCCGAGTATCCGGTTGATGATTGGGATAATGTCATAAAGTTGAATCTGAGTGGCGTATTCTATGGAACCAAATATCAGATCGCTGAAATGATGAAGAATGGCGGTGGAAGTATTGTGAATATTGCATCCATACTTGGCCAGGTTGGAACTGCAAATTCACCTGCTTATGTAGCTGCCAAACACGGAGTGGTTGGGCTGACCAAAACCGCGGCTATAGAATATGCTCAGGAAAATATCAGGGTTAATGCAGTAGGCCCCGGTTACATCAAAACACCCTTATTGGATGCCTTGGACGATGAAACTCTGGAGTATTTGGTTAGCCAGCATCCCATCGGGCGGTTAGGAAAACCTGAAGAAGTAGCCGAGATCATACTTTGGCTCGCATCCGATAAAGCCTCCTTCGTAACCGGTAACTATTACGCCGTGGATGGGGGATATTTGGCGAAGTAAATGTAACAGGAGTCAGCTCTCAGCCGTCAGATCAGGCGGGCTGAAAGCTGATGACTGATCGCTGAAAGCTACTTTACTTCATCCTCCCCATACACCAAATTCAAAAATTGTTCCTTTTCAATATTTCCGAAATACTCGGTTACATCCACTTTTTCCATGGAGGCCGCGATGACTTCCGGCTCATATCGAACACCTTGCAGCAGTTCTTCCACTTCCTGCACGGATTCCTTCCCAAAGAAATCTCCATAAATTTTCAGGTTTTTGATATGACCTTTTTGCACATCCAGCCGCAGATCAATTTCGCCAACCGGAAATCGCTTGGTTCGCTGTATGTTGAATTTGGGTGATTTTCCGAAGTTCCAGTCCCAGTTGCCGTACTTCCCATCCTTCAATTTGTGAACCGATTTCCACTCATCCTCGGTCAACGTATAGGTTTCAAAATTCTCACGATCCTTATACAACCCGTCCAATATTCGCTGTCGAAAATCAGCTACAGACATGTCTTTGTCGTCGATAAACTCAATAATATTGGCTACCCGGCTGCGCACCGATTTATGTCCTTTTGACTCAATCTTGCTCATCTTCACGTTTAGGGCATTGGCCACTTCTCCAAGGTCGCTGTTGAAAAGGAGAGTTCCGTGAGAGAACATCCGCTTGCCGGTGGAGAACTGTGCATTTCCGGAGATCTTTTTGCCGTCTGCGAGAATGTCGTTTCGTCCGCTCATCTCTGCCGGTACCCCCATTTCTTTCAAGATACGTATCACCGGTTCGTTGAACTTCAGGAAGTTGTTCAGGTTTTCTTGTTTGTATTTGGTGATGAAGCTGAAATTCAGGTTTCCAAAGTCATGATAGACCGCACCGCCGCCGGACATACGGCGTACAATATGAATACCATGCTCTCTTACATATTCATCATTAATCTCCTCCAGCGTATTTTGGTTGCGCCCGATGATGATAGAAGGCTCATTGATGTAGAAGAGGAGGTAGTCTTCACTTTCACCGAAATTCCGAAGCGCATATTCTTCCAATGCCAGATTGATCTGTGGTTTTGTGATTCCTTCGTTATCAATAAATATCATGATGAATAAGAATGTTTTTTTAGATAAAACCTTTGCAGGTTATTACCGCGCAGGCGGGAATCTGATTGTATTTATAGGAAAACTATTTTTATCAATGGAAATTATAAGACCCCTGCTTCCGCAGGGATGGCTCTCGAACCAACATCGTAAGAGGATCAACCATTCATCCCATCCACACCGGCTACTTTAAGGGACTGGGTAAGAAACAGGCCATACACAATATGCATTAAAAGCCCTGCCATAATCAATTTCCTCGGCACCCAGGTATTGCTATAGAAAACGCCAAAAGATTCACCGGCTGCGGCAGAAACAAAAGGTGATATTACCAGTCCGGCAATGATCGAAATGATCACCCCATAAATAACTCCCTGAACCAGCCAGTTACCCGGGATACGATGCTGGAAATACACAACCCAGATCAATGCAAGCCCCACCCCAATGATATTAAAAGCCAGGTTCCCAAAAATAATATGGTATGGAGCGGTTTCGTGCACATGATTGAAACTTTTGGTCAGAATCAGCCCCACATCTATTACAGGTAAGCCAATTCCGCCTTGCAGAAAGGCCGTCATTGCCATGGCAAAAGTTGCAATAAATCCACAAATTACTGTACGCCAGAAGGTTGATGAGTTCATGCTTTATTTGACTTTTATTTAAAACACTTTGCAACTGTAATTTTACAATAAATTTAGCTCGAATTCAGAAGTCTTTTCAGGATTAACAGATGAACTTAAGATGGGGCTGCGATGTTTTGAAATGTCTTGGTTGCATCCAATCGGAAAATAAAGGTCCGCATTCGCTTTTATACGATTTAATCTAAACGATAAAACACAATCTTTTACTCGATGCCCTGCTTGTAACGGAACACTGGAACAGGTAGCTAAAGATGAGATACTGAATCAACTTGAACCATTGACAAAGGAATATTACGATCACTTTTCCAGTTGCCCAAAGCGGCCAAATTTATTGGGGCGGTTCGCACCGTAAAAGGATAGATTTCAAGGCAATAGCGTCCTAAACGTTGAAATACATTTGGTAAAACGATCCTTCAAAAGGATTCTCGCAGATTTCCGCAAAGGATATCGCAGAGTTGCGCTGAATAGCGATGCGTATTGATAAAAGATCATCTGCGCTCCGGGCGCAACGATTCCCACGAAGTGAAACTCAGCGGGTTAATCGGCGAGCCTCTGCGAGAAAAAAAGGGGATTGATGTTAAACATGTCAACTAATCCGTCTTTATGTTCGAAAAAACAGGTTTTTTCAATTTAAAAAACTTTTGGTTATCGAGAATCAAACAAATATTTAATCCTTTTCTGAAAATAATTTGATATACAATAGGTAAATTAAGGGGAGTCCCAAAAAATACTTCTTGTAATGAACGATCAAAAAGAATCCTCGCAAAGCATTCAAAACCAGGTTTTGACAAATGATACCCATCATAGCCAGAACTTCTATTTATCGGATCACATTCTGCGGCATTATCTAAGAAAAAACCTGGATAAAAGCGCTATTGAGTATCTTGATCCTAAATTAATGAAACTGGGCGAGCAGGCAGCTAAAGAAATGGATGAACTATCTTTAAAAGCTGATAAACATCCGCCGGAATTGACCAAAAGAACCCCTGAAGGGGAGAAGGCAGAACGGATAGAATTTCATCCCGCATATCAGAAAATGCTTAAAATGGCGGTAGAATCTGAGATGATTTATCTAAAATATGAACCGGATCTCAAAGAAAGATTTAAGGGATTGCGGCATCAAATGGGGTTTGCAGCCGGGCAATTATTTGCTATGAGTGAAGTGGGTTTATACTGTCCGCTTTGTATGACTGATGGAGCAGCCTATGTATTAGAGAATTATGCCGGGGATGAACGCGTACAAAAAATAATTAAAAAACTCAGCAGTCGTACGGAAGAGGAAGTATTTACCGGAGCCATGTTTTTGACTGAAAAATCCGGAGGCTCAGATGTAGGAAGAAATATCACCAAAGCTGAACGTGTGGAAGGCAAAACATATCGGCTGACCGGGGAGAAATGGTTTTGTAGTAACGTGAATGCTGAGATTATGATGGTTTTGGCACGAACCGGCAGGGAAAAAGAAGGCACCCGTGGACTTTCTCTTTTCCTTGTAGAGAAATATCTGGAGGATGGAAGCAGGAATCCCTTGAACATCATCAGGCTGAAAGAAAAACTGGGGGTTCGTTCGATGGCAACGGGAGAGGTTGAGCTTACCAGTACCCTGGGTACCCGATTGGGTGAAGAGGGGAATGGATTCAAGCTTATGGCGAATATGATTAATATGTCGCGTTTGTATAATTCACTGACTGCGGTGGCTGCGGCTCGCAGGGCTATTGTGGAATCCTGGGAGTATTTGAACCATCGCGTGATCTTTGGGAAAAGAGCTGTGGAACATCCTTTGATCCGGCAAAAGTTTCATGAACTGGGTTCACTGCACATTGCAAATTTTTTACTGGTTTGGCAGGCCATTAAAAAGCTGGATAGCGTAGAGGACGGACATGATGAGCAAAAGGCAGGCTATAGAACTTTACTTCCGATGGCGAAATGGTGGTCAGCGGAAACCGCAGTATATATGGTTCGCGAATGTATGGAACTGATGGGCGGAAATGGATACATTGAAGATTTTATAATGCCTAAACTGCTCCGGGATGTGAATGTACTTCCGATCTGGGAAGGTTCAGGCAATGTAATTGTTCTTGATATTTTGCGTTCTCTGGATAAAGCCAATGGATTTAATCAGCTTGTAAAAGAAATGGAAGCTTCTTTTGGGGATGAAGAATTCGGTGAACTTCTCAAAAAAGAAACGAAGCAGATTAAAGGGATACTTGCCTCCATTTCCAATGATAACCGCGAGGAGCTTGAGGCAACTGCAAAGCCACTTTTCAAACGGTTTATTCACGTATATCAAATGCATTTGATGATAGAAGACAAGGATAAGAAATCCAAAAAATGGCTTCATCCGGCACTTTCTTATATGAAAGATATGCCGGGTGAAAAACTTGGGGTCAGAAAACCGTTACCCCTGCAAGAGATAGAAAACCTGATTGGCTGGAAGTATTGATTGAAAATGGGAATCAAAAGGCAGCGCTTCACTGGTCAAAGGGTTCTCTGCGTTCGCACTTTTTACAGTATAGTTTATGTCCCAATCGGGATTTTCGGCCTTCTTCCGTAACCACCCATGGACGTAATTGCCAGGGCGGATCGTGGCGGACGTGTTGCGTGTGTCCGCATTTCAGGTCGGCCACCCAATCGCCAATTTCATCTTTATGAAAACCAATTATGGGCTGTTTCATAATATTTTGCTACCGACACATTTTGTCATTGAACACGGATAAAGCGGATTGGGCGGATAGTCACTGATGTAAAATTGTAACAAAATCATTGATCATTCAGCGATTATCCGCCTAATCTGTGTCATTCGCATTCTATTAGTTTGTTTTATCAAGACTGGTTCAAGCGTCCCTCTTGGATTTTTGCTTTTCAACGAGTTGCTCAACATCCAGTGATTCTATGGCACTGATGGCAGCTTCCATAGCGCCTTCCCTGCAAAGTCCACTCATGGATGCATCTAAAAATCCTTCCTTAGCTGCCTTTATGCAGGCATTACGGATTTGTTCTGCAATTTTAAGTTGTTCAGAGTTACTTTCCATACAGTCAGCCTTCCTTTTTAAAGTTCGGGTTCTTATTTGCTTTATCAATCATCATAAACAAAAAATGATATAGTACATATAACACAGCAACGGCAAAGATAATGATCAGTCCATCATGCATTTTTGGGAGAAATCCGAGCGAGATGATCAAAGTAGTGGCACAAGCGGGCGGGTGACTTGTTTTCGTTAGAATCATTAATACTGAAGTTAAAAAGATAGCGAGGCCAGCTCCGGGTGCAATTTGAAGTCCGGCTTCGGATTGTAGCCTGGAGAGATTGATCATGGTGGCAGGACTCACAATCCAGAAATAGCTGATTGATCCGCCAATAACTCCGCAAATATGTCCGCCCAAGACTTCTCGAAGGGATAATCTTGAATTCCAGTCATCGGCCATCAAATAGGCTGTGGGACCCAAACTTGGAAAGATGAACGCATTGCCCGAATACCATGCAATGATGCCTAAGGGCAAGATCAACATGGTGGCTTTCAGAGAAATGGCAATCGGCTTGTAATTCATACTGAAAAGGTAAGCATCTCAAAAGAGATAATTGAACTCTTAATGTGCAAAGCTACCCCCGAACTACTCTGATGGCATAGTACAATATCAACAATCCAAAGAGCAAATTCATGCGCCCCAGCCAACTTGAGATCTTTCGAAAGGTTTGGGTTTGGGGTGAACCGGGATTTGATTCCATTAACTGCGCGGCTTTCGGGCCGAAGTAAAAATCATGGAGCCCACTGATGATGAGAACGATACTGAAAATGATAAGCTTGATTCCCAGGTAATAACCAAACCCGGTTTGCCAGAAATTAAGAGAGAAAAATAATCGCCAGTCGAAACCGCGGGTGGTTAAATTGGTAATTCCGGTGATGATCAAAACCAGAAAAAGTATCCATGAAATACGGCTGAACTTCTCTCCGATGATCTTAAAAAACGTGCCCCGGTTCGGCGCTATGATCTTATGGCGCGAAGCCGGAACCAAAACCGCCACCGTAAACAGCATTCCGCCGATCCAAAAAATTGCGGATAGAATATGGACAAAAATAGAAACGTAGTACATGATTTAAAGACCAAAGTTTATATAAAAGGATCCTCAGAGCGTTCGATAGATCCTGTGAGCGTTTTGACCGAACACTTCGAGGACCTGTCGGACGCTCGAAGGTTCTACATTAGTGTTTTTAGGAGATTTCTTTAATAATTATCTATTTCGATTTCTTAAAATTTGGGTCAAAACCCCGCCCAAAAACATCAAAATAGCCAATACATTGATCCATGAGCCGATGGAGCGAATATAATAAAAGCCCAAAAAATCTCCGGCAATTCGGATGATTAGTGAGCCATGAAGCAAAAAAAGCGGAAGGTAAAAATAGCTGCTCCAGGGAATGATTTTCCCAGAAAGGGATGGAATGATGACCGAGGCGTGGGCGAATATCATGCTAAATACAAAACCGACGAATACCATATGGAGTAAAGCATCATAAATGGGCCCGGCCGTGGGAAGGCCGTGCATCAGCCCAAAAATTCCGGTAAGAATCAGCCAGCCATATCCACTGAGCAGACACCAGGCGCTGTACTTCGTCCATTGCACAGATTTGATGGTCTTTCGCGCAATATCGTACTTAATGAGCCAGATAGCTGCAGCAAGCGTGGAAACCATCACCAAATGCCAGCCGTGTACGAGATTTACATGAAGTAAGGCGGATCCCAGAATCCAGACGAAAATGAAAGCTGCAAAAGCCCATTGCGCCTTTTTAGGCGGGCGCATAATTCGGTTCAGCTCCAGCCGCTCTCCAAAAATGGTTAATACGGGAAAGCCCATCC
>JAKURD010000045.1 GCA_022450045.1 Gracilimonas sp.
AAAACGCCACATGAAGTATTCTTTAATACAACAGAAACCCTAATCAAACATCGGGCACTTCAAATGTGATTCTGCCTATTAAGGGTTTGTTAAGAAGCTGATAAATTAATTTTCAATCAATACCGTTCAAAAAATCACCGGTGATTTTCTTAACTTCCAGGAAATTAATTATAAAAATATCACTTCGTGAAAATAGACGTAAACTGGTTAGGCAACGATTTCCATTTTGAAGCAGAAAATGAAACCAAAGGCAAGATCCGCATAGACGGTAATAACGAGATCGGAGGACTTGAAGGCGGACTTTCCCCTATGCAGCTATTACTGGCAGGTGCTGGCGGTTGCAGCGCTATAGACGTACTTCACATTCTGGATAAACAAAAACAAAATGTTACAAGCTTGAAAGTGGAGGTGGACGGTGACCGCCAAAATGTGGAAGGATCTCAGCATTCAGAATACAGAGGTATTCACATGCACTATATTTTTGAAGGTGATCTGGACCCCAAAAAAGTAGAACGGGCTCTTAAACTTTCAATTACAAAATACTGCTCTGTATCTAAAGCATTGGAAAAAGGATCTGAAATAAGCTACGACTATGAAATTATTTAATGGTAAATGCTAAGAGTGAAATGATCACTTTTTCATTTAACTCTTAATATTAGAGCATTTAGTATTGCCATTGCGCTATCGCTACATAATCATTAACTTTCATAGATGTTAAATTCCAATAAATCAAATAGATACCTATGGCTAAATGTGAATTATACCAAGACGTTAAAGGCGACTGGAGATGGAGAAGAGTTTCCAAAAGCGGAGATATTGAGGCCTTTTCAAGTCAGGGTTTTGAGAAAGAAGAAGATGCCCGGAAAGATGGCAAAGACTGTAAAGAGTGCACCAGCTATCTGCGAAAGTTTTAACTACAGCTTCTTCAGGCTAATAAATCAAAAGCCTTTCCAAATCAGGAAAGGCTTTTTTATTTTCCGCTAAAATTCAAAAGTTTAATGCTGATCAAAAGCTATGATGGCATTTAAAATCAACGCGGCGCTTGCCTTATAGAAATCCTGAGGAATGGTTTCGAAGTCATCGGTATGCCGGTGATAATGTTCGTGATCATCAACTCCGAAATAAATAAACGGAACGCCCTGCTGATGAAAAGGACCATGATCGGAAGCAAACGTCCAGTCATCTAATTCCCCTTCAGGATTATCATGCCCAAATAGCAGGTTTAATCCTACCGTATCGATTTCTTCCAATATTGGTTTGAATTGTGGATAGTGATACGTGCCTGCCGCATAGATCTCATCTCGATCATTTTGTGCGATCATATCCAGATTGATGTTCATCTTCAACTTTTCAAGAAAAACAGAATCTGAGGCCAAAGCCCTTGCTCCCTGAAGCCCCATTTCTTCTGCATCAAATGCAACAAATACCAAGGTGTGGTTCGGCTGCTCGCGACTAAAGTAGTCGATATAGGCAAGTAAAGCTGCTGTTCCTGAAGCGTCGTCATCGGCTCCATTAAAGATCAGGGAATCACGTTTTCCAAGATGATCATAGTGGGCCGTTATTACGATCACCGAATCGGTTCTGCCGGGAATCTCCCCCACTACATTAATTCCGGTCATTGGCTCTCCATCTCTCCCTGAAAATTCAAACTCATGGACAAAAGATCCCTGAAAAGAGGTTGCTCCTTCCTCCTCAAAACGCTGAACCAAAAATTCCCTGGCCTTCCGATTACCCTCTGTGCCGGTTCTCCGGCCTTCGAATTCATCCGAGGCTAAAGCTTTAAGGTCTTCAATGAGCTGATCAGTATCTAAAACTGTAACTGATCCTTGTTCCGGTGCAGTACAGCCTGCTATTATGAATAAAAAGGCTGCAAAAGGAATGGATAACTTCTTCATATTTACTTTGATGGATTGAATTATATGGGGGTTATTCAGCTATAAAAATAGCTTTTGGAATATGCATGCTTACCAACATATGTGGAACATCCACCACTTCAGCAATTTTAAGGTCGCCGGCCAAAGAACACAAGGCATAGGCGTCCTCCCGACTCATTCCCTTTTCTTCTTCAAGGTAATCGATCATAAATCTTGTGGCTTTCTTAGCTGCTTCATCAATAGTTTCAGCAAAGGCGGTTACTGCATAGTATTCGTCCGTTTCATATTGAGGTTCAGTAATAGCCCTTCCGTCTTTTATCACTTCTACTTCGTAGATAATGTTCATTGGAGCTTCAATAGCAGTCCCGCAAACTTCCCCATGCCCCTGAGCGGCATGAGTGTCACCTATTGAGAATAATGCCCCTTCCACAAAAACGGGGAAATAGATCACCGAGCCTTCCGTCATATTTGGGTCGTCCATATTACCTCCGTTTGCCCGTGGAGGAATGGTTGAAAGCATTTCTTCTGTATCAGGAGCTACTCCCATTACTCCAGGGAATGGCTTCAGTGGAATCTCAATATTTTCTGAAAACTTCGCTGTTTTTCGATCTTTACCCAGTTCAAATGTCTTCAGATAAGGTTCTTCAAATTCATCAGCCAGGAATCCAAAACCGGGAATAATAGCCGTCCATCCCCAATCCCCCATTTCAACTTTGTGAAGGATAACTTTAAGAATATCTCCGGGTTCAGCACCCTCAACAAATACAGGGCCGGTTAAAGGGTGAATGGGATCAAAACTAAGGTCTCCCAGGTCTTCTATTGTTGAGTTTAAATCCAGCTGTTTTGCAGACGCCTCCTGCGTTGCTGCTTTTATAACTGAACCCGATGGAACAGTGAGAACCGGCTTGATGGTGTTGCTCCATCGGGCGTGGGTCTCTGTATCCGAAATTTCAAAATCATATTCTATTTCAGCCGGTTTATCTTCTTCAACCGGCTGAACACATCCGGAAATAGCTAAAACTATAAGTGCCGATAGTAAAAATAGTACCTGTTTCATTGCATCCTTATTTTATTCTTGAGTGTTGTGAAATGTGAGAAGTTCATCCCAGTTATACAAGTTAACAGATACAAAAAAACTCCTGCCCTTTTTTAGAGCAGGAGTTTAAGTCTAAAACCTCGCTTCATGCAAGAGTACAGTGTGTCTTAGACAATGCGTGTGATCAGATCAGCGGTACGTGCAGAATAGCCTGCTTCGTTATCATACCAGCCAATGATCTTCACTAAATTGCCATCCACTTTTGTTGAAAGACTGTCGAAGATATTTGAGTGTGTATTTCCAATGATGTCAGTGGAAACAAGATCCAATTCAGAATACTCAAGAATTCCTTTCATTGGTCCTTCAGCAGCTGCTTTGAATGCAGCATTTACCTCCTCTTCCGTGGTTTCTTTTTCCAATACCACAGTAAAATCAGTCAATGAACCGGTTACGGTTGGAACACGAACTGCTCCTCCATCCAGTTTGCCATTGAGGTGAGGTAGTACAAGGCCTACTGCTTTGGCGGCTCCGGTGGTTGTTGGCACAATATTCACTGCGGCGGCACGTGCGCGTCTCAGATCTTTGTGAGGACCGTCAACCAATGCTTGATCACCGGTGTAAGAGTGAATAGTTGTCATAAATCCTTTAACAAGCCCAAAGCTGTCATCCATCACTTTTGCCATTGGGGCCAGGCAGTTGGTGGTACAACTTGCGTTGGAATAGATCTCTACATCCTTATCGATCTTCTCATCATTCACACCCAACACAATGGTTTGAATATCATCTCCCGAAGCCGGCGCTGATATAATCACTTTTTTGGCACCTGCTTTCAGATGCTGGCCGGCGCTTGCTGAATCACGGAAAAAACCTGTGGACTCAACTACTACTTCTGCTCCGAGTTCATCCCATTTCAAATTAACGGGGTCACGCTCCGCACTAACTTCAAAACTCATACCATCAATAGTTAGCTTATTTCCATCCACGCTAACATCACCGGGATAGGTGCCTTGGGCTGAGTCATACTTAAACAGATGAGCCAAAGTCTTAGTGTCGGTAAGATCGTTTACTCCAACAATTTCAATATTATCTTTATGGTTTGCCAGAATCGATCGGGTTACCATTCTACCTATACGGCCAAACCCGTTAATTCCCACTTTAATTTTTGCCATTTCTAATCCTGTTTTGATTGAATTTTTATCGCTTTAGATACATTTTATATAATGTAAAAAACGACTATAAAGTTCTTATGAATTCCTTAAAGCTACCATTATAAAGCCCGATATTCAATGTTTGGGCCTCTATAAGAATGTTCTGCTCATTTCCATTTAATTGGGAGCGCTTTTCTGTGTATCTTTAAGTGATGTATCTAACATATTTTTCACTCAAAAACAGAGACTATGCCAGACCAAACTTTAGAAAAGTACAAAAATGAAACCTATTTGGACTTTTCTGATCCCACAAATGACAAAGCCCAAAAAGAAGCACTTGAAGAAGTAAGATCCAATTTTGGCAAAGAATATGACCTGTATATAAATGGCCAATTCGTTAAAGGCGATGCCGGTACATTTAAAAGTACAAATCCCTCGGATCTTTCAGAGACGATCGGAACCTTTCAAATGGCCAGTAAAGAACAAGCTTTTGATGCTTTGGATAAAGCCTGGAATGCCTTTGAAACCTGGCAACATGTTTCTGCAAAAAAACGAGCCGAATACCTTTTTAAAGCAGCAGATGTAGTTCGCCGCCGCCGCCTTGAGATCAATGCCTGGATGATCAGCGAAGCCGGAAAAAATTATCTTGAGGCAGATGCCGATACTTGTGAAGCCATTGATTTCATAGAATATTACGCTCATGAAGCCCTTCGCATAGATGACGGAATGGATGTACTTTCTGAAACCTGGGGTGATTATAACAGAACCATCTACATGCCTATCGGTGCCGGTGTATCTATCTCACCCTGGAACTTCCCGTTCGCTATTTTTGTGGGAATGGCCATTGCCCCGATTGCAGTAGGAAATACCGTTGTTGCTAAACCAGCTCCTGATACCCCAAAAATGGGACAGCTGTTTGCTGAGATCCTTGATGAAGTTGGGCTGCCGGCTGGTGTTTTCAACTTCGTAACAGGCGGTGATATTGAAGTTGGTGAAAATCTTGCAAAACACCCTAATACACGATTTATAACTTTTACCGGGTCTAAAGGAGTTGGATTACATCTGAATAAAATTGCCTCTGAAGTTGCTGAAGGACAAAAATTCCTTAAGCGAATGGTTTGTGAGTTGGGCGGCAAGAATGCTACTGTGGTAGATGAAGATGCCGATCTGGAATCTGCAGCTACTGAGATTGTGAAAGGAGCCTTTGGCTTCCAGGGACAGAAATGTTCGGCCAGTTCCCGTGTGATTGCCCACCAGGCTATTTATGATGAATTGCTGGAAAAAGTGGTAGAAAAGACTAAGGCTCTTTCTATCGGAAATTCCAAATACAATCACATTTCCGGAGCCGTAATTAATCAAAAAGCGGTTGATAAGATTATGAGCTACATTGAGATCGGGAAAAAAGAAGGGAAGTTGATGGCCGGCGGCAAACGTGCCGAAACTGAAGATGAAGGCTACTATATAGAACCCACTGTGTTTGCAGATATTGATGAGAATGACCGGATTGCCCAGGAAGAGATCTTCGGGCCTGTTACAGCATTCATCAAGGCTAAAGATACTGATGATGCGTTGCGTATCGCCAATGGAGTTGATTATGCACTTACCGGTGCTTACTTCTCAAGCGAGCCTAAAAAAATTGATCGTGCACTCCGCGAATATCGCGTAGGTAACTTATATATCAACCGTAAGTGCACCGGTGCTCTTGTTGGAGCTCAGCCATTTGGAGGCTTCAAATTAAGCGGTACTGATGCCAAAGCCGGTGGACGTGATTATCTCAAATACTTCCTTGAGCCAAAATCTACAACACTCCGTCCTGTTGACGATGTAGATTATGACCTTGAGAAATTTGAGTTCGCTAATAAGTAAAAGCGCTCCAAAAAAGTAAAACCTCGCACATTAACTAAAGTGCGAGGTTTTTTTATGTTCTTTAGTTTTTTCCGGGGAATTACTCATCTAAGTCAACATCATCCGGGGCTTCGTCTTCATCTACCAGGTCATCCACATCCGGCGTATCTTCGAGGTCCTCTTCGTCATCATTATCATCCGGCACAGGAGCTGCCTCTTTCTTAGGTTTTACTTCTGCTTTTGCACCTGCACGGCGCAGGATCAAAGCAATATCTTCCTGTTCATTATCCATTGCTATCATCATAGCGGTGTCCCCATTCTTATCACGCAGCTTTACATTGGCTCCTTGTTCTATAAGATATTTTACCACCTCTGTATTTCCTCCTTTTGCTGCCAACATAAGAGCTGTGTGTCCCCAACGTTGCTGAGCATCAACATCTGCTCCGGCTTCAACAAGTAACTTAACGGAATCCAAATTCCCCACTCGTGCGGCAGCAATTAAAGCAAGGTCCCCGATCTTCACTCCTTTTTCTATAAGAAACCTAAGCAGCTCCATGTTCCTATTTTCCGCAGCTCTATTTAACGCAGTTCCCCCCATCTTGGTCTCAATATTCAGGTCTGCTCCTTTATCAACCAGGAATTTCACAATATCTGTATGATCCTTTTCAGCTGCTACTATAAGCGCAGAAGCTCCGCTTTTATTGGTCTCGTTAATATCACTCTTGCCTTTTAAAAGCTTTTTAATTTCATCTAAGTTGCCGGATCTGGCCGCCTCAATAATTGCTGGTTGCTCCATGATGTAAGTATTTTTTTACCGTTAGGGTTGGCGTGATGATAAAAAACGGTACGTATATCTCAAATTAATTCTTAAAGAAATTTTTATTTACACATAGTTCAGTCAAGCATAGATCTTGTTTTAGGAAAGGCTTCCTTCTACCTCATATCCATGTATAAATTCTGCGCCGGTCATTCTTCTTTTACTCGGTAACTGAACTTCTAATAACTCTACTGTGCCGTTTTTACAGCCTACCAATAATGTACCATTTCTCTCTGTCAACAACCCATTAGCAATTTGGATCTCCGGGCCTAAAGCCGATTTATACATGTTAAATTTCTCTCCATTCCATAATGCCCATGCTGTTGGAAATGGACTCAAACCACGTATTTTATTATGAACTTCTATCGCAGACCTGTCAAAATCAATATGGCAGTCATCCTTGAATAATTTTGGCGCCGGAGTGGCCAAGGAATCATTCTGCTCTTTCAGATCATAATCTTTAGATTCTATTTTATTAATAGAACTAAGGAGCAGGGCCGCCCCCATCTGTCTAAGTCTTTCATATAGCTGCCCAGTAGTTTCATTCTTTCCTATAGGCAAACTTTTCTGAAGAATTATATTACCCGTATCTACTTTTTCGTCCAGAAAGAACACCGTGCAGCCGGTTTTCTCCTCACCATTTATTATAGCCCAATGTATAGGGGCAGCTCCCCGATATTTGGGCAATAATGAAGCATGTAAATTAACAGAACCTATACGAGGTATTTCCAACACGGAAGCAGGCAGGATCCTGAATGCCACCACTACAAAAAGGTCCGCTTCCAATGCCCTAAGTTGCTCAATAAATTTTGGTGATTCAAGGTCTTCCACTTCAATGACCGGAAGCCCAAGTTCAAGAGCTCTTACTTTAACGGGAGTGGGTGATGTTTTAGAGCCCCTGCCTCTTCTCTTATCAACATTGCTGACCACTGCTTTTATGGTGTGCCCGGAACCATGAATTTGCTCCAAACTTGGAATAGAAAATTCAGGAGAACCCATAAATACAATAGTCATGCTATTCGCTCTGTTGTTTAGGAACAATCGGGTATTTCACTTTTTTGTCACCTGAATCTATTTCTTCAAGTTCTTTTTTATGAAGCCTTTTTTTGAACGCACTCAGGTAATCTAAAAACAGAATCCCTTCCAGGTGATCGTATTCATGCTGAATTACGCGTGAAGTCCAGCCGCCGGCCTCAAGGCGATGTTTGTTAAAGTCGCGGTCAAAAAACTCTATAATCACTGTTTCAGGCCTAAATACCTTGTCATTCACCTCAGGGATGCTCAAGCATCCTTCTTCCAATGGAACTTTGTTTCCTCTTTTTTCAAGGATAAGTGGGTTGATGAATACCATAGGCCCGTAGGGTACTTCGCCATCTTCTATTATGGCATCGGTATCCATTACAAAAAGTTTTATAGAACGTCCGATCTGAGGAGCAGCCAAACCGACTCCATCGGCATTGTACATGGTCTCCAGCATATTATCGATTAGAGTTTGAAGTTCGGGACTGTCTTCTTTTATTTCTTCTGCTTTTTTAAGTAAAACAGAGTCATTATAGGTTACAATAGGAAGTATGGGCATAGTTCAATCTGAATTCGAATCTAAATAGTTTTGTAAAATTATAGCGGCTGCTATCCGATCTACTCTTCCCTTTTCTTTTCTTTTTTTTTGGGGGATGCCGGCTTCAACCATCAGGGTACGTGCCTGGGTTGAAGTGTACCGCTCATCAACTTTAACAATTTCAATATCTGGAAAAGAGTTGCGCAGTTTTTTTATAAAATTTTCGACCATTTGTGTAGCTGAACCTTCTTCTCCACTTAGAGATAAAGGCCAGCCAATCACAAATTTTTCAACAGGAAATTGATCGCTGATTTTTTCGATTTCAGAAAACACCTCTTCCGGTGAAAATGTTCCAACGGGAGCCGCAATCGTCTTTAAAAGATCCGTTTGAGCGATCCCAACACGTTTTTTTCCTACATCAATACCTATCAACCGAGCATATTCCTGCAAAAGTTCAACTTATATTTATTTTTTCTTTACGTCTTCCAGAGGCTGACGTAAAAACTTTTTCATTAATTTACTTGGTTTGAAATGAGTTTTCCGATGTGCGGGCACATAGATTACTTCATTAGTTTTGGGGTTACGAGCTTTAGGCTTGGCCTTGGTCTCTTTAACCTCAAACACTCCAAAGTCGCGGATCTCGATGCGGCATTCAGTATCAGCCGACATCATGATCTCTCTTAGAGCTACAATTACCGCATCAACCCATGGCTCAGCCTGAATCATAGGTTCATCCATTGATTCTGCAACCCGACGTACAACATCTCGTTTTGTATATGTCATCATAGTTTTGGTGATTTTGTTACATGCTATTTTACCCTATAGCATTGTTGTTTTTTGTCCTTCCTTATTATTCGCAACTTATTTTTACATAAGCTTTTTGACCTAAAGCGAATAAACATTCGTCATTGTAAAGATAAGTTTATAAAAAATCTACCTAATCTTAATTAGATTTATTATTCATAGCGAAGTACGTTCTTTACTCCTTCTATCTTTTCAAGCTTTTTCATGATCCGGTTCAAGTGTGCGATTCCATCCACATACAGGGTAATTATGCCCTCAAACATACCGCTGTCGCTGCTTACGTTTATACTCTTCATATTTGTTTCCAGCGACTTCGAAAGCACATCCGTGATATCATTGATCATTCCAACCCTGTCGCCACCGATCACTTTAATGGCTCCAAGAAATTTTGTATCCAAATTCTTAGCCCAGCTTACATCAACAATACGTTCTGTTTCTGTTTTCAGAAGATGTTGAGCATTGTTACACATGGCCCGGTGAATCTTTATATCACCGGTGCGACTAATAAAACCAATCACTTCATCACCGGGAATAGGATTACAGCAATTGGCATAAGAATATTTGACATTACTCAATTCACCATTAATGAAAAGAGCCTTTCCATCCCCAACTGCTCGCGCTGCATTAATATATTTATCCTGAATTTCTTCCTGGGTGATCGGCTTGACTTCCGGAGATTCTTCTTCCTCTATCCTCCCGGTGCTTTTAAACTTTTTAACCTCCTTAAACAACTCATTTACACTAAAAACACCTGACCCGATATCAAAAAATAAGTCCTGAGTAGATTCGTAATTGAATCTCTTAGCAAACTTATTCAGCTCTTGTTCCGAAATTTCTATACTTCCTTTTTTTGCTCTTTTGTCCCAAATTTCCCGACCTTCTTCAGCAATTTTACGCTGCTTCTGTTTTATAAACTGACGGATCCTTGACTTTGCTTTGTGCGTGACCACATCATCTATCCAGTCCGGATTAAGATTGATCTTATTACTGGTAATGATCTCAACCTGATCCCCATTATGTAACTTTTGCCGCAGAGGCACCATTTTGCCATTAACTTTAGCTGCCATGGCCCGTTCGCCTATCTCACTGTGAATCTCAAATGCAAAATCAATTGGAGTAGCTTCACGGGGTAACGTCTTCAGCTCACCATCAGGAGTAAATACATAGATCTCATCCTTATAGAGATTTAGTTGAAAATCTTTCACGAAATCGGTAGCTGCATCGGGGCGCGGATTGTCTAACACATCCCGAACCCAACTTACAAATTTATCTAAGGTTTCGGAACCTTGTTGTGCCCCTTCTTTATATTTCCAATGTGCCGCTAATCCTTTTTCGGCAATGTCATCCATTCTTCGGGTACGGATCTGAACTTCAACCTTCCGTCCTTTATTAGTAATTACTGTAGTGTGAAGGGACTGATATCCGTTTGCTTTGGGTACGGAAATAAAATCCCTGAAACGTTCCGGAATTGGTGTGTACCAGTCGGTGATGATGGAATAAACTCTCCAGCAATCTTCCTTATTATGAGGATCTTCGAGTATGATACGAATGGCGAAGAGATCATAAATTTCTTCAAACGGTTTTTGCTGCCGCTGCATTTTCCTGTAGATCGAAAAAATGTGTTTTGGCCTTCCTTTGATCTCGAACTTAAAATTCATTTTACCCAACTCATTTTTAATAGGGTCCATGAACTCGTTTATGAATTCTTCCCGATCTTCTTTTTTCTCCCGAAGCTTCCGTGCTACAAATTTATACGAAGTGGGATCTATCGCTTTGAAACAAAGGTCTTCCAGTTCATTCTTGATCCTAAACAAACCAAATCGGTGAGCCAGAGGAGCATACAGGTCCATGGTCTCTGAGGCGATCTTAACCTGCTTCTCTCGCTTCAAATGCTGTATAGTTCGCATATTATGAAGCCGGTCCGCAAACTTAATAAGTACCACCCTAATATCCTCCGCCATGGTAAGCAGCAACTTCATAAAAGCTTCAGCTTGCTTACTATCCCGGCTTTTGAAAACGCCTGTTATCTTTGTAACCCCATCAATGATAACCGCTACTTCTTCGCCAAACCAAAAGCGGATATCATCGAGGTTTACATCCGTATCTTCAACAGTATCGTGTAGCAAGGATGCAATCACTGAAACATCATCAATGTTGATCTCACTGGCAACAATCTTCGCTACTTCCACCGGATGATAATAATAGGGTTCTCCCGAAGCCCGCTTCATATCCTCATGGGAAAGGTAGCAGAGTTTGAAAGCGTTTGTTATAGCTTCTTCATCAACATCATTTATATACTCCCGGCATACTTCAAGCAGAAGCTTCAGGTCTTCTTTCTGAGGTTTTTTCAGCTTATACCCTTTCAGGTCATATTTGTCTATGGAAGCAACTCTACTCATTTCTATCCTTTTTACTTCCCTAAAAGTACCTATTAACGTTATTTAAAGCACTTAACATATACTAACTCCTACAAAAAAAAGCGGATATGGAGTTCATACCCGCTTTTTACCTAATTCTTTTAGACTAAAAACTTATTGACACCCCAAACATAATTCTTCCGGTTTGAGAATCTACATCTTGTAATTCCGGCTCGTCCAATTCAGAACTTGAATAGCGATATTCCACAAAAGGTTTTATCATGGGAATGATCGTAACTTTAGCTCCTGCCAGCATGTTCCAATATAAACTGCTTTCCTCTCCGCTTTGCGGAGTGGTATTATTCGGATCGTTTTGGATATCACTTACCACACGCTCATAGTTCTCGGTTCCAAGGCCTAAACCTACATAAGGTTCAAGCAACCCAACTGAAATCCCACCTATAGCGGCTACGCCAATATCATAATTCGTCAGATCCTGGGAATAAGTTATGCCGCCTTCACTTACATTATTATTTGAACTGAAATAACTTCCATGTAATCTCAGGCCAAGATTTACGATTGGCAAGCTTTCAAAAATTCCTTTCTCAATTCGTAGTCCGAATCCATTTTGCGGGTCTTCATCACGCAATTCGTAAGAAGCTCCAATTTCTAATTGCGCATAAGTAGTTGCTGAAAATATAGCAATTATAACTACTGAAAGGGGTAATAAACGTTTCATAGGTTCTCCATTGGTTTTATTTACCGAAAGTTACAAAACCCTGTGTGGGATTCAATAATTTGTTTTTACTATTTCTCTATATCAAATCAATTATAAACCCCACCCTGAATGTTCTTCTATCTTATGATAGAGTATAAAAATACACAAACACAGCCACTGCCACTCCTGTTCATTTTCTATTTTTATAAGAAAGGTACATTATCTATTATCTGCCATGAAAGAAAAACCGACCAATAACATAAAACCCAAGTGGCTTAAAGACTATACGTTCGTAGCTATTTTGGGAGTTGTTTTTATTCTTCTTTTCCTTTGGTTCACCTCAACGTTTAATTTACCCTGAATGAGTTGGATCGACTGGACGGTTTTACTTGCTTTTCTTAGCTATACTGTTTGGGACGGTACACGCAGCGGTAAAAACGCCTCAACCATCGAAGGTTATTTGCTCGCCAATCGTTCTATGCCCTGGTGGGCAGCCGGGCTTTCAGTAATGGCTACTCAAGCTTCAGCCATAACCTTTATAGGAACTACAGGTATCGCTTATGCAGAAGACATGCGGTTCGTACAAACGTACCTTGCCATACCTTTTGCCATGATCTTCATTTGCATGTTCCTGGTTCCATTCTTTAGCAAAATGCAAAATTTTACGGCATATGAGGTTCTGGAAGAGCGATTTGGTTTGAAAACCCGGCTTACAACCAGCGGACTTTTCCTGATCTCCCGGGGGTTAGCACTTGGAGTCATAATTGCCGCCCCCTCTTATGTACTCGCTCTGTTACTTGGCTTGCCGCTTTACATAACCATATTGATCATAGGTGTCATCGCAACTCTTTACACTACTATTGGTGGTATTGCCGGTGTTATAACTACTGATGTAAAACAAATGGCCATCATGATGTTTGGGTTGATCTTCTGCTTCATCCTGATCTGGATAAATCTTCCTGAGGAAGTTGGATTTGAGGGGGCACTCTATCTTGCTGGAAGCCTTGATAAACTTACGGTGCTTGACCTCAACTTTGATCTCACAGAAAAATATAATGTATGGAGCGGGGTGATCGCCGCTTTCTTTTTAATGGCATCCTATTTCGGGACCGACCAGTCTCAGGTACAGCGTTATCTGACTACCGATTCTGTCAAAAATGCTCGTAAATCTCTTTTGATGACTGCTTATGCTAAAATTCCCATGCAATTTTTTATTCTTTTGCTTGGGGTGATGCTGTATGTATTCTTCATCTTTAATTCCGCGCCGGTATCATTTCGTGCTTCGGAACCTGTGGCCCAAAACGCACAGCAGCAAATTGCTGAACAAAAGATCCTCAAGGATTATGAAGTTGCCCATCTCTCGCGCAAAGAAGCCGCCTTAGCCGCGGTTCAGGAAAGAGATCCTGATACCCAGCAATTATTTATAGAAACCGATGCAGCTTTGAATGCTGCCCGTGATGCGGAAATGGCACTTCAGGCCGAGATCCGCCAGGCAGATGTCAACGACACCAACTACATTTTCCCATACTTCATCCTAAACCATGTACCTATAGGGGTCATTGGGCTTATCGTGGGTGGAATTTTTGCAGCTGCCCTCAGTTCTATCGACAGTGAATTAAATGCACTGACCACCGTCTCCATCGTGGATTGGTATCAGCGATTACAAGGGGATCTTCACACCCAAGCACACTATGTTAAATCTTCCAGGGGAGTAACTTTCTTCTGGGGAGCATTAGCCACCGTTTCTGCTTTACTGATGGGTGAAACCCGTTCTATTATTGAGTTGGTAAATCAGATCGGGAGTTATTTTTACGGATCAATTTTGGGAGTCTTTATTTTACTTCTTTGGGTGAAACGTGCAACCGGTACCGGAGCTTTAGTTGGCCTGATCTCTGGTATGTTTTCTGTTTTCGCTTTCGATCGTCTCTTTTTTAACGCTTCAAGCGGCGAGTATTCTTTTATCTTTCCATGGAATACCGTTCCCGATGGCTATGTCAAAGCCATTGAATTTTTATGGTTGAATCCGGTTGGTACTGCTGTTGTAGTAGCTGTAGGTTTTATTATAAGCCTTGCTTTTAAAAAGGAATGAGGCCTCCCTGTTACTTTTTTGATTAATAAACCATATCAAATATTTCCTTATATCGTTTTAAGCATTTTGCGAAGTCAATTGGCTTCAAAATTTATCCATTAAAGCCTAATGAATTTAAGAAGAGATGTATTTCAAGCGATCGCTGATACAACCAAAGAGCCATTCAAAAGAAGTGGTAAAACAGCAGGGGCAACTTTGAAGAAGCGATAAAGAAATTTAGATCCGTAACCAATAGCGTCCTAAACGTTTTTAAAATTGAAAAAAACCTGTGTTTTCGAAGCTGAGTTCAACCCATTACTGCAACAGAGGCCGCGCGGTATTTTAAGGTTTGTTGAATGGGAGAAAGATACCCAAATTTTCGAATAGGTCGATTATTAAGATATCGTTCAACAGTTTTAATCCGCTGGGCGGATACCTCTCGCAAATCCGTCCCCTTTGGAAAGAACGGCCGGACGACTCCAATTCTGTTTTCTACCGTCCCTTTATCCTGTGAGGTATACGGACGGGTAAAGTATACCTGAGCGTCTAAGTTGTTGGCGATGGACTGGTGGTTGGCAAAGCCCTTATCATTATC
>JAKURD010000046.1 GCA_022450045.1 Gracilimonas sp.
TGAAAAAAATTACTAACATTCCTTAAGTTGTCATCTTGCACAAGAAGACCTACAGACACACTAGTTGGGTAAGTACCTTTTTTCAAGGGTATTGTGTGGATTCATAGCATTCAGTTGTTGTTATGATTATTTGTAGTGGTTGCCCCCGCGGATATTGGAGTGATCCGGAATATGATTCTCGAGGGGGAGTTCGGTTTGACTTTCCTGATCAAGCTTGTTGGTTAAAATGTTGGCAATGATCCGGTGGCCCGGCCAACTCGGCCTCGGAGAGCTCTTGCAGTTGTTCGTAGTCGAACTTGTGCTCCTGGAAGGCGTGCACATAGCTGTTGACCGTATTACGGGATACGCCCAGCGCCTGCGCTACGGCCCGGTTACTGAGGCCTTTGCGTTTTAATTGAATGAGTTGTCGTAGTTCCATAATGTCGATTCGTTGCCCTGCCATAAAATTTTTGGCGGCAAGGTACGCATTATGGAAAGTGGCACAATGACCCCCGAAACAACTGGCACAACATGACCGAAATGGGTGGCACAATGATCTCCGAAATAGCCAGTAAGTACCTCAAAATCAACTGGCTGGGCTTGGGGGAATTCGAGAGGTTCTATATTTCAAAAGTTGAGACAGGGGTCAGATCTATACATCTTATTACTATTGTTCAATTAAGTTTGCTCCTACAGATAACGCCCAGCAAATTAGTTGAAAAAGTAAAGCCGATTTTAAAGCATTAATGGAGAAGTGACGAGTAAAATCCCAGAATTTTACTCACTCATTAAACTTGTAGCAAACCAAATTAGCGGGGCTTGTCCATGGTAATCACCTGTTGTTCTGCTACGATCCAGATAATATTGAAGATCGGGCCCTTTACCTGTACCAATACAAACTTCCCTCACTTGACCATCATCATTTATATATTCAAGCAAACCGGACCAAGCCTTTCTATAGATTGGTTTAAAAACCTCTTCTGGCAATATTCCCTTTTTTACTCCCACAACCATTGCATAACCAAACATTGATGTAGATGAGGTTTCTTCCCAGGCAGTAGGTACATTTACAAGTTGCCGCCACATACCACTATCCGTCTGATAGACAGCCAATGCATTCATCATTGTATGGAACCCTGAAGTAATTCTGGTATAGTGCTCATGATCAGCTGGCAACTCTGATAATAATTCCGCCATACCGGAGGCTGCCCATCCATTTCCCCGACCCCAGTAAAATGGAGAACCTTCCCCATGCTCAAATAGACCATTAGGTTTCTGAAGTTTATCCAGGTATGCTACGATCTGTCTCGCTGTACGATCTAAATAAATTTGTTTACCGGTAGCCCGAAAGGCTTGAACTTGCAATATCGCTATCATCCAAATATCGTCAACCCAATACCTGGTTTGCCTAGTGAGGCCATTAGGAAGTGGATTGGCCCATTGGGAATCTGCTAACTTTATTCCTTGTTCATAAAGTTCTTCATTACCCATATGCCGATATAGTTCAAGGGGTAAAGCTCCATAGGCATTGATATCAACATGATTGGCAGTGTTCTGGATATTTCCTTTAATGGCTTTTAAATACCTGTTATATAGTTGATCTAAAACAGCTCCATCACCAACTAAACCGGCATATCGCGCTACTCCTAAGGCATACGCCACTTCTGCATAGTGAATGGTAAATTGAGGTCTATCAAAAGTAATTATTTCTGTATTAGTGAAAAGATCTTGTGTAACAAGTTTCGCCACATTTTCAGGTGATTTTATCTGAATACCAACTATTGACTCCTCTTTTTGGCAAGAAGAAAAAACAATGATCATTATAAAAAAGAGAGTGCCAGTTTTTATATACATTCTATTATTAACCCTATTCATTAAGTACCCAACGTTTTATTATCAACATTGCAGTTACATTTACCCATTAGAGTTTCTTAGACTAATTAATATAAATATTAGTTAATTGGCATCCATAAATAAAAAATATAACAAGCTAAAATACTCAGCAAATTTGTTTTCTGGGTTAGCAACCGGTTCATTGGTCCCGTCCCAGGGTGGTTTATTGAAATTTATATTTGTGATATTTTTGGAGACGACTGTCAGGACATATAAAATAGTTTTCCAATATTTTTTTCTTAATCTCTGTTTTTTCTAATCTTAATTGTATGTTAAAATAAGGCATGGTGACGAACCGGGAAAAGTTGATACAAAAAGTAATTTAGGTAATGATCATATTTTTGTTATTTGGGACAAGCTCATGTGCATTTGATTGGCTTGACACAGAAAACTTTGCGGGGAATGAACAGCCTTATTATGAAAAAGGTACTCCCATTTATGCAGATATTGATACCCCCCTTCAAAGGGTGTGCTGCTTGCAGATGGAATTTGGTAGTATGAGCTTAAGGCAGAAAAAAGAGAACAGCTTAAAGAAATCAAAGCTTATCCTGAACTCCTGAACAAGCTTGAGTTTGGCTTCGACCCTTTTAATGATCGGTTACTATTGTGGTTAAGAGGTATCGGGACATTGTGTGAATTTAGCTTAGTGTCATGTAAAGTATGAAATGTCGGTAATAAGCGGTCTCTTAAAAGAAATTCCCATGATTTCCTACAAAGTAACTCTTACCCAAGCCGAACGTGAGCAACTGGAAGCCATTAAAGCCAAAGGGTCCCACCGATCACAAAAAGTGCTGAACGCCCTTACAATCCGTTGTATCCCGCCCTTTTCCATTCTATCGATATCTGCACCGTCTTCAACGACTTTAGATACCCAATATAAGCCGAACCGGTAAACTGTGTCCCCTGATCGGAATTGATAATCTGTGGCGCCCCATGATATCCCACCGCTGTCTTCAGGCAATCTGCCACCCAGCCGGCATCCATGGTGTTACTCACCGACCAGCCCACCTAACAGGTACGGGTACTTGTACGCCGCAGGATCACTGATAGTCGTCCCTGGGCACCCGTAAATGGGGCGAAGGCACATGATGCCCATCAGGCGCTTTCCCTGAATCAAATCAAAGCCAAACTTTAGGACACATCCGAGATCTGGATTTCAGCCACCTTGTTTGTACTCAACTTCTCTGCCTTCGCTGCCCACTCAGGTGTGACTTTTTGAGGAAGCCCTAATTAATTGTATAAATTTAACTTTGTTTAGTATCAAAAAAGTTTTATCATTTTTCCAATTTGATGGGGTTTATAAATGTAAATACATATTTTAGTTAAATCCATATATCATAATTTCTATAAAAATCATGTATCTCTAAAAGGTGTTTTTATTTATGTACAAAGAAATAAGTAAAGAATGGACTGTCGGGGCTGTTAGAGAAATTGTACCTCGTAAAATAAATTATGTAGTTTCATCTAAAAATCTTAAACGGAAAAAAGTTTTAGATTTTTTTATTGTGTTATTCGCTTTGCCTATTGTGTTGCCGATTTCATTGATAACGGCATTAATAATTAAAATAGATTCTAAGGGCCCGATTTTATATAAACAGAAAAGAGTTGGTTTTTTAGGCCAAACATTCACACTATATAAATTTCGTAGTATGGAGTTATCCTCAGAAAAAAATGGAGCTCAATTTGCTAAAAAGAATGATCCAAGAGTTACAACCTTTGGAAGGTTTATAAGAAAATTCAGAATAGATGAATTACCTCAATTTTGGAACGTAGTTAAAGGTGATATGTCGGTAATTGGCCCCCGACCTGAACAGGTGTCTTTTGTTGAAAATTTTACCAATGAAATTCAGGGTTACCAATATAGACATGTTGTTAAGCCAGGAATTACAGGTTTAGCTCAAGTCCATAATGGTTATGCTGCATCACTTAATGGTACGAAACGAAAGTTGAAGCTGGATCTAATCTATATCAAAAACTTTTCGCTAAAACTTGATTTAATTATAGTTTGGAAAACCATCAAGACAATTTTAACCGGTTTCGGTTCTAGGTAAAATTGAGTAATTAGATTATGACGGTGTTTCGTAATTATGGATATATACTCGGGCTTGTGATAGCCAGATTGAGTTGAGCCTTCTCCATTTATATGGGAGTTAGAACTAGGAATTGGACCTTAATTCCTGTTGCATTTCCGCCGTTGTTCGATAGTTCAGGGTAGAATGTAGACGCTGGCGGTTATACCAGATCTCAATAAAATTGAAGACTATTCCCCGCAATGTGTGGTAGTCATACCGCTTAGGTTCTACGGGGAGTTCTGCTTTAATGGTTTTTAAGAAGCTCTTGGTTGGGACGTTATCTTAGTGTCGGCTTCTCGTTCCCCGTTTCTCAGTCATATTCCAGCTCAAAACTAATATGTCCTTTAATAAAATAATTCCTAAATTAGGACAAACAACTCTTAAATAGATTCACCAGTTATGCTGTTATCAAAATCATGTGTGTATGGCTTGCGGGCGTCCCTCTATCTGGCCTCCAAGAGAGACGGTGAGTTCTATTCCCTAAAGGAAATCAGCAAAGAGCTGGGGATCTCCTTCCACTTTTTAACCAAGATCCTGCAACAGCTTACCGCCGATGGACTGATGGAATCATACAAGGGACCCAATGGCGGAGTTCGGCTTTCGCAGAAGGGCAAAGACGCCACGCTTTTTGACCTGGTGGTTGCCATAGACGGACTTGGATTGTTTACCCAATGTGCCTTGGGTCTGCCCGGATGTGGTTCTCAGGAACCTTGTCCCTTGCACGAAAGCTGGATGAATACTCGCGGCTCCATCGAGCATATGCTGAAGCGAACCAGCCTGATCGGCATAGCCAGGGAAGGAAAAGAGAAGCACTTTCGCCTTTCAGCAGAAGGAAAATTTTCCTGGCAATGAGCTGAATAAAAAAATTTAAAACTAAATAAGATAAAAAACTCTTAAAATTATTGATCATTATGAATACTCAAACCTTATCTCAAAAACCGGTTGGAGAAATTGTAGCTGAAGATTACAGAACCGCACAGGTGTTGCGTTCCTACGGACTTGATTTCTGTTGCGGTGGAGGGCGAACCTTAGAGAAAGCCTGCACTTCGAAGAAAATAGAACTGGAGCAGGTGGTGGCTGAAATAGAAGCCCTCAACCTGGCAGACAATACCGAAGACAACTACAATGAATGGTCACTGGACTTCCTCACCGATTACATAGTGAACAATCACCACAGTTATGTACGGAAGATGCTCCCGGAGATCAGCTTCTATGCTGAGAAAGTAGCCCGCGTTCATGGAGAACGGGATCCTGAATTGTATGATATCCTCCAAAATGTACAGCTGCTGAGAAGTGAGATGCTGGGACATCTTGAGAAAGAAGAGCAGGAGCTGTTCCCGCAGATCAAAGAATTGGTAAGCCAAAAGAAAACCGGTTCCGTGAAGTCTGCAATTGTGGAGGCCCTTGAGGAAGAACATGACAAAGCAGGCGAGCTGATGGCGAATATCGAAGCGCTGACCAACGGTTTCAATCCTCCGCAGAATGCCTGTGCCTCTTATCGCGTACTCTTCCAGAACCTGGAAGGCTTCCAGCAAGACTTGCACAAACACGTTCACCTGGAAAACAACATCCTCTTCCCCAAAGCCCTGAAGCTGGAGGCGGCGCTGAATTGATAATTTCAGGCAACTCCATCTGACGGCTGACTTACGGCCGGGCAATTCAATCTTGCCTGGAGCCGTCTGATGGATGCGTGGGTAGGCTTGGTAACTTTTGGTGAACTCCACCCTCACCTTTGTTTCCTCTCCCGGGAGATGAAGACGTTGTGGTGAATTGGAAGGAGGCATACCGCGATCCCGAAAGCGTTCGGGACAAATTCAGCCCTGGCAAGTAGTTTGGACCTTGAGATCCCTCGTGTTAAATGGCATTGCCCTTGGCAAATTGGTACGCACTCGGGATGACGACGGAAGCGAGTGTATTATTAAGTAAGGCTTTGTTTGTTCTTTATACCTTAGTCCCAAAAGTCGTCATCCTGAGCGAAGTGGTGTTGAATGTAGGGTTGTTAAGCAGACCGCGAAGGATCTCAGTGTATGTTCTTGCAAGTTCAATCCTTGAGACCTCTCCTGTCAGTGGCAAGACCCTTTATAAACAAGTATGCACTCGGGATGACGACGATAGTGGAGTTGCAACAAAAAAGTGGACAGTAAGTTAGAGTAGTCAAGCAGCTATGTTATGAGTTAATAATTGTTCCATTTCCTTTGGTGTTTTGTACCCTAAAGCAGAATGCAGGCGTTTGGTGTTGTACCAACATTCAATGTAGTCAAACAGCACTCTACGGGCTTGACCATAGCCAGCAAAACGTTTGGGTATTGCTGCTTCATACTTAAGGCTTTTAAAAAAGCTTTCAGCCGGGGCATTATCCCAGCAATTGCCCTTACGGCTCATGGACTGCCGAATCTTGTGCTCATCCAATAACTCCCTAAAATCTTCCGCACAATATTGGCTTCCCGGATCGCTGTGAAAGAGCATCCCCGGTTCCGGCCTTCGGTTGGCCACCGCCTGTTTAAAAGCTGCAATAGTCGTATCCTCCGCTTCCATGGTTTGGCTAAGCGCCCATCCGATCACTTTTCGGTCCCCCAAGTCGATGACATTGGTCAGATACAGCCATCCATCATCTGCTGGCAAATACGTGATGTCGCTCACCCAGGCCTTGGAGAGCCCTTCAGGATAAAACCTGCGATCTAACAAATTAGGTGCTAGTACCTTGTTATGGTCAGAATCGGTGGTTTGGGTCCATTTTGGGCGTATGGTGGAGGCAATACCCGCTTTCTGCATCAACCGGGCCACCCGCGGACGAGACACCTGCCAGCCTTCGCGCAATAGTGTCTGGTGAATACGCGGAGAGCCATAACGCTTACCGGAGGCTTCCCAGTGCCGGATAATGGTCTGAGTAAGGGCCTGATTCTGCTTGGTACGCGGACTTGGACCGGATCTCAGCCATCGGTAGTAGCCACTGGTAGACACGCCGAATACCCGGGACATCTTCAGAATGGGAAATTCATGGCGGTGTTGGGCCATGAACTGGAAAATTACCCACCGTTCTTGCCGAAGATGCCAATGGCCTTTTTTAAAATATCACGCTCCATTTTAAGCTCGGCATTCTCTTTTTGAAGGGCCCGCATCTTTTCCTCTTGCGGAGTTAAGGCCTCCACGCCTTTGCCTGGAAAACTCTGTGTTGGATTCTGTCGGTACTTCGCTCTCCATTTATAAATTAACTGAGGTCTAAGATCCAATTCATGGGCCAATTCCACAATGTTCTCCCGATGATAACTCTGTTGGATCACGTCCAGCTTAAATTCTTTGGTAAATGTTCTTCGTTCTTGTTTATCCATTTTATCCTTTTCTTGTTCAGCCTACAATATACCTTAACTTCGTGTCTACTAAAATGTAGCAAGTCCACCCTTACCCTGCGGCGTTACCAAGGCCCGGGAAGTAAGGGAAGCATGCCGGAGGGCAAGGGCGGGGGGGATTGGGTTCTGTAAGCAGGGGCTATACCACCTGAAGCAGTCGGGAAAATATAACCAACTATTAAACTGGAAGCTCGAGCTTAAGAAATAGTAAACGAAAGCAACCAAGCCCTGAACAGGAGGCAGAGCCTCCGACTGGCATTACGCAGCAGAGTGGCGTAAAGAGAAGAATTCAACCCCATAGATTTCTCCACTACGTTCATTCGTAACTTTGTTGCTCATTCACTCCGGTCGAAATGACAATATGGGGTAAGAAACACCTCAAAGCCTGTCCCTCTTTGGAGAGTACCCTTTGGGGGCAGGCAAAATGAATCCACAACGAAAAAGCCAAAGCCCCACTTCAACATTCAATGTTGAATGTTCAATACCTCGACTTTCTTCATTTAAACTTTATGAACAAAGGATACTTTGAGCTAGTGCATCAATTTTTAGTATGACCGTTAAATGAAAGCATTAGTAAAAGATTCAAAGATATGGCAGTGGGCCATGTTCAGTTTCGTTGTGGCAGGACTCACCGGGTTTCTATATCGCCTGGGATTTCTTATACCATTGCCATTTGAGCTGAACCTGGAAAATATACGTCACGCCCACTCACACCTGATGTTTTTCGGATGGGCCTCACTGCTTCCGCTCTATTTCATTAAGCTGGATATCGTCCCCGGGTATCATTCAGCCATAGGTGCGCGGTTCATGAAATCAGGCCTTTGGTCGGTGGTAGGCTTCGGACTCCTGTCCTTTCCTTTCTTCATGGTTTGGGGCTATAGCTCAGTCCCAATAGGTGAGGCCACGCTGCCATTCTCGGTGATCTTTTCAGGGCTGGTGATGATCGGCTGGTATGTATTCATGATCGGCTACCTGTTCACCCGCTTTCGAAAACGGGAAGTGATTCCCAATGTCTGGTTCGAGGGTGCTTTAGTGATGCTGTTCGTAAGCTCATTGGGAGCCTGGGGCGTCGGCCTTGTGGAAATGCTGCATTTTGGCGGACCGCTATTCGGCAAGGCGCTCACTCATTTCTTTCTGGCTACCTTCGTAGAAGGCTGGGTAGTTTTGGTTTTGTTGGGACTAATCGTCAAAGCACTGAATGTGACCGAAGAAGACCTGATGCTTTCACCGTTGGTTTTGGTAGGATTGATCGCCATAGGTTCTCCGCTTACTTTTCCATATGGGATTTCTGAATCTATGGTGAGCCTGAACTTGTCCGTGGCTGCGCGTATGGGAGGGGTGTTAGTAGCCGAAGGAGTACTCCTGTTTGTGTATTCCGTTGTCAGATCCAGAAAGGGGAGGCTCGGCATCTGGATATGGCCGCTATTGTTTTTGGGGATGAAAGGTATCATGCAGTTGATCGCCGCCGTTTCTCCGGCAGGATTATGGCTTTCGGAGCATGGCATACGGATCTTTTATTTGCACGTCTTGCTATTGGGAGCCTTCACAACGGGCGTCACGATTTATTTAATGGAAGGCCTCAAGGTGGCAAAAGGATATTTCTACGGAGTACTCGGTTCCGTGGGCGCGGTCATCTTAAGCCTGATACTAATGACCAGCTTTTGGCCATCGGTATTAAGCGGAATCTGGATCTACACCGCGCTGGTAATAGCCGCGTTACTTCCGGTTTGTGGAATGTGTATATTTTGGTGGAAGATGAATAAAGTCGTAATAAGATCCTGACTGCCCATGCCATTAATTACCCGTCTTTTTATTAAATCAGGCCTGATATTCTTTTTGACCGCACTGCTGATCGGAGTGAGTTCTCAAGCCGAAGTGTTGAATTTTGACGGCATCACACCGTTGTTCTGGCATGCGCTGATGGTAGGCTGGATCACGCAGATTATTATGGGTGTTTCCATGTGGATGTTTCCCGGTCGTGTCAAAGAAGAGAGTTTCCAAAACCAAAAATGGGGATGGCTTACCTTTGGTTTTCTGAACGTGGGACTGGGACTTCGATTGATCGCTGAGCCATTTGTCGATACTTCAGATGCGGAGCTGTGGAACATTCTGCTTGTGATCTCCGCCTTATTTCAGTTTATAGCGGTGGCGGCCTATGTGATCGAGATCTGGCCGCGTGTGATGTCGAAGCGTCAGCGACGGAAAAAGCGAAAAGCAGGAGCTTAAGATGCCGCTCATTTCCCGCCTGATGATAAAACTATCGCTTCTGTATTTATTAACGGGGGTAAGCCTGGGAACCCTGATGCTCATCAACAAAGCCTGGCTCATCTCGCCTTTACTTTGGTTTGTACTTCCCATCCATATCGAGTTTTTGATCTTCGGGTGGATCATCCAGTTCACCCTTGGCGTGGCCTACTGGATCTTACCGCGATTCCTGGAAACCAAGGGCAGAGGAAACAAGATCCTCGCTTGGTTCATGGTTGTATTTCTGAACAGTGGAATACTATTGGCCGCGTTCTCAGGATATGGTTTGGGAAGATCATTCACCCTCACCGGCAGAATATTTGAGGCGCTGGCGGTTGCCCTCTTCATATCGCTGCACTGGAAAAGGGTGGTTACGTATAACCGGGGGTGATCAAAGAAAACTAAAATATATATTTCCTCCTTCAGAAATTTGTCATCCCTGGAAAATCAAAAAAACCTCTCAATCCCATAAATCATGGTTCAAAAAAGGGAAAAGGTGAAATCGCGCCCTCCTTACACCCAAATCCCCCACCGCCCTCCGCAAGTAATAGGCAAGTTGTTCTTGCTGCCCCTTCAAAGGGGCACTGGGTCGAATATCGAACAAGGAATATCAAATATTCAACATTGAAGTTTTAGTGATCCGGGTTTTAAACTCGTTCCCAACCTCCCAGTCCAAGTAGTTAGATCAACCTGGTAGCTCGATACAGCGAAGGATTATTGAGCACATCCCATTACATATTAATTAGTTGTAAACCCTTCGCTTGTGTACCGGAAGGCATCGGTGTTATAGTGAATGCATCATTTGAGAATCGTGGATTAGGCTGATTGAGGGGTTTTGTAGGTAATCAAAGCCTTTAAATTTATTTAGAATTTTATAGTTAGCTGTGTTCAATTCAATAAAATTATGGTAACGGTTATAAAGGAAGGAGCTTCTGCTCAAACAATTAAGAAGAAATATGAAAAGCATGTAAGTGCTCCCTCAAAAAATACATCCGTAAATATTGCGGTGTAATTTCCTTGAAAAAAAATCCGGTAGATTTACAAAAGGAATGCCGTAATGAGTTGAAATAGTTTGTTGCTATACACAAATGTAATACTCTATTTTCTAAGTGGGGACGAAACACTGATTTCATTATTTGAAGACCGTAATTTGGTAATATCTATAATTACTGAAATTGAATTGCTTGGTTATGTGGGGGTTGATGCTAATGAACTAAAACAGACAGAAAAATTTCTGCAAAATTGCACGGTCATCAATCTCAATACAGATATAAAGAATAAGGCTATTACAATTAGAAGAAAATACAGTCTAAAGTTGCCCGACTTCGTAATACTGGCAACAGCAAACAGTATGGACATCCCTCTAATTACAGCAGATCATGATTTCAAAAAAGTAAAATCCGCTAATAGTATCCTTTATGAAGCGGATTAAAACCAGTGACAACCATGCAATTCAGCCCTGATTATGAGGCAACCAAATCACCCTATACCACAGCCAAGAATTCATTCCGTGTTTAGGGGTAATTGATTTACAATTAACGAACGGCGATTAGCGAATGATCGATCTGCGAAATAGTGGTTGTAGTAAAAAAAGAGAGCCCCCGACCACAACACCCCACGAAATTCAAAAAGGAACAGCTTTTTGAATTGACCTCCCCTCAAGGGGAGACTTTCGTCTTGGTTCAATTCAAGGTGTAATCTGATTAGAATTAAGTACTAAACAATGCTTCGGAAAGTCCTATTGTGAGGGAGATGCCGGACTGAGCTAATGCGAAGTCTGGCGGAGGGTGTGAAAGGTTGGATTTGAGCACGATTGTCCGAACTGTCCTCCCCGCAAGTAACAGGCAGGTTGTTCTTGCTGCCCCTTCAAAGGGGCACTGGGTCGAATATCGAACAAGGAATATCAAATATTCAACATTGAAGTTTTTTTAAGATTGAGGTTTTTGAAACAGGTTATTAGAATTGGGAAAATTATGACGAAGGATTACGTAAGTACATTACCTAAGCAATTCATCATGAACAAGTAAAAACTTTGCCCTCTTTGGAGAGGGAATGTTCCGAACGCATTCGGGACCAGGGAGAGGAGAGTGTGGGGCAAGCGGATCGGTACACCAGGTCTGCTATTTTAAACCACATTTCAAGTCATCCTGAGCTCGATTCATCGGGATGAAGAACCTGCAAAAGTATGGAGTTACACAGATTTGTGAAGATGCTTCGGAGGTACCTCAGCATGACTTGATAGTATAAGTCCCCCTAAAGATACGAAGATCTATCCGGCACGTAAGCATGGGGTTTAGCCCTGTTATGAAAACGAAATTTTGACCGGAAGCCAGAGCTTGGGAACGAGTTTAAAAGAAAATAGGGCTTATCTGCCCCCTTGAACTTTGAACCTAACACCTAACAAATCCTATAACCGGACGATCACCTTCTTCAGCATGCCTCGAACGGTATCAGCCACTTCACCTAATTCTTCATTTTCGATAGCCTGCATCGAGGCAACCGGATCAACAGCGGAAACTTCCACTTTGCCATCTTCATGTTCCTGAACAATAACATTGCAGGGCAGCATTAATCCGATATGACCTTCAGCTTGCAGGGCCTTGTATGCATTTGGCGGATTACATGCTCCTAATATTCGATAGTTCCTGAAATCCACATCCAGCTTTTTCTTCAGCGTTTCTTTGATGTCAATTTCAGTGAGCACGCCAAATCCCTCTTCTTTAAGGACAGATGTTGTTTTTTCGATGGCTTCATCAAAGCCGGGATCTAATATTTTGCTAAAATGGTACGACATAGAATTTTTGATTTAATATTGATGGTTTATTTAAACATTTTCTTCTTAGAAAGTCTCCCCTTGAGGGGAGATCAAAAAATTCGGTTGTTTCCGAATTTTTTTCGTAGGCTGTTCTCACCAAGGACTCTGGAGGTTGATCCCGATCCCATCGCCCTTGGCATCCACACCCTCTGCCAGACTTTTCACATTCGTTCAGTCCGGCACCTCCCTCAAGGGAGGACTTTCCTAATTATCGAAGTTCAAAAAGGATGACAACTTTTAGAACCTGCGAGGTTGTTAATTTTTCACCCACCTACGGCAACCAGTACTTCCGGTTCCATTTTTATTTCTGTTTTGATGGATCGGGTAATCAGGCAGGCTTCTTCTGCTTTATGTAGAATTCGGAGCGCTTTGTCTTTCTGACCTTCATCCATGATACTCAATTTCGGCCGGAGGATAATTTCGGTCATAGCAAACTTGCCGGATTCATTGCTCATGGTGCCTGTAGCCGGAACGGTAAGCTCTTCATATTTCAGCTTCGAATACTCTGCAATTGCAGTAAAGGTAGTCATAAAGCAGCTGCTCACAGAAGCGATAAACAAATGCTCCGGACTCCATATTCCTTCAATCCCGCCCGGAAATTCAGGAGGAGTGGCAACTTCGATACCGTTTTTTAGCTTATACGAATTCAGTTTGCCAATTCGCCCTTCTTTCCATTTCAGATCTACATCATAAAGGTGTTCTACGACATCATTCATGACTGCTCCAGTTTCTGCTCAATGATCTGTTGCAGTTGTGGCATTTGAACCACACCGGCTTGTTGCCAAAGCAATTGTCCTTTACGAAAAAGAATCAGATTCGGAATACCCCGTACCTGATATTTGATGGCTACATCCGGGTTCCGCTCAGTATCAATTTTAATAATGTTGAGTTTGTCGCCCATTTCACTTTTAAGCTGTTGAAGAATGGGGGTCATCATTTTACAGGGCGCACACCAGTCAGCATAGAAATCTACCAGTACCGGTGTTTCGTCATTAATAATCTCGTTGAATGATTTCTTTTTGGTTTCTGTGTTTTCCATGGCCTTTTATTTAATCTCAGTATAGTTTATTTCAGGATCTTCGTGGTATGATCGGGTGTCTTCATCTTTAGGAACTCCGCAAGACTGTGCCACCATACATCCGGTATTAGTGACGGCCTGAAAGACAAAGAACGCACTCAAAAAACCGGTCAGTATATCCTGATACCAAACAGCCATAACGGCCAGGAATATCCCAATGGATAATGCTACCCGGCGCATAGTATGCCAGTTTGATAATAATGTTGATTTACTCATTGTTCTCATGCTAATAAATACGCTTTTAATGTGAAGACTATGTTAAAGCTATTTGGATGAACAGCCATAGTTGTTATAACAGGTTATAACAAAATGTCACAGCAGTTGGGTCAGTATTTAAAGAGGAGATCTTCGCTTTTCTTCTTACCCACATAACGTCTCTTCGAGATAAGAACTAAATTAAAAAGATAAAAATGGATGTTTGTGGTCATTCTTCTGGAGATGGGAGTCTAAGTATGGCCATTACTTCCGTATTCGCTACCTGACCAACCACAGGATTTCGGGCATTCGCTGCGGAATGGACCTTCAACGTGTTCAACAAATGGTCTTTATATCGAATTCATATTAAACAATGAGATTTGTATTACCTGTAATCATTCTAAATAATTGCTTCATAACCTTTTAGGAGAAAAGTTCACAATTAATTCATATTAAGAAGATAGTTTATTTTTAAACATTAAGGACAAAAAAGTCTTTTAATAAAAACAAGGTCAAATCATGATAAAGTTAGGGGCTGAAGTAGCTAAGGGTTAATGTTTGGTGTGTTTATACCATGATTTTAATTGTTTTAAGAGCTCTGCATG
>JAKURD010000047.1 GCA_022450045.1 Gracilimonas sp.
AATCATGATGTCCTCCCTGGGTTTGTTGATGTCAGATATTACAATCTAGGTGGGGACATCCTTTTTGTAAAGATCAAGCGCATCAACTGGGACGCGGACGCTGCTTCGATTTCCAGAGTTGCTTGTTTTAAAATTTTTGGCCGTTTATTAACTCATAATTTCCGCGTATTCTAAGACTATATCAAGGGATTCCCTTCATTTCATGTTAATAGATTTTCACATACGGAGTTCCGCGCTTGACCACTGCAAATGCTCGGTAGATTAATTTGCACACCACCGCATTCTTCACACTTTGGGGATGTTTGCCTTCGGCGCATTTGCGCTGGAAATATACGCCAATTTCAGGATCGTACTGGATCGCTGAATTTACACCATTCAGCAGCAGGGTCTTCATTCGGGCACATCGCCACCGGCTGACTCGGTCGGGACTCCGGTGATCTCCAGACTGGTGCGGAAACGGGGCGCTGCCGGCAAAACAGGCAAACTCCCGGCTCGTAGAAAATCGGGTAAATCCTTCCGTATAGACCAGCAGCCATCCGGCGATAATCGGTCCGATGCCGGGGATACTAACCAGCAGTTCATATTGACTGCGGATGCTACTATAACTACGCAACAGTTTTCTAATGGTGCGATCTACCTGCTGGAGTTGTCGGGATAGCCCGTCATGATGAATCTGCATCTGATCGTTTATCTCATCGAGATTGGCTACCCGGCCGGTTAACTCATTGGCTTTCATTGCATTTGTTAGCCCTGTCCGCATTTTTACCAAATTCTCCCGCTATAACAACCATCCGCGCAGTTCCAGTAACGCTTTGGACGGCAGGTGGCTGGCAGACAACCGGTCCCGAAACCGCCAACCATATTCGGCCAGCCGTGCGGCATCAATCGGGTCGGATTTCCCACGGCGGATTCCCAAAGAGCGGTGGACCTGCGCTGCGGCCACCATCACATATCGAACGCCTGCCTCTTTCAACATCGCTGCTAATAGCAACCCATACGGTCCTGTATGCTCGAAACACACCATCATCTTTTCCAGAGACATCCCTTGTTGGGACCACGAGTCCAACAGCTGACGTATCTCTTCCGGCTCATTCCCAATTTTTCCAATCGCTAGCTGTCGGTTTTGGACGTCGTTCACCTGCCAATCCATTCGTCGATGGAAATAAGCGGACTGCTTTGGCCTCTGCTCTGACCTTTTTATATCTCAATGGATATGAAATTGAAGAATCTTATGAGTTATAACTTGCCGACTTGGTCTTGGGCTTTTTGTCAAAAGACATTTCCAAAGAACATCTTGCTAAACATCTGAAAGAGAATGCTATAGAAGGGTAGAAAATACGATTAACAAGGCGTATCAAGCTGCCAGGCCTCGCCCTTCCTTGTCTGCTTCCCATTTTTTAGCTAACCTTCATTTGTAATCAAGTTCAACACTTTGGCGCCTGCCGGTTATGCGCTGGGCCGTTATGCAACTCAAGGAGAGATTCATGAACCATAAACTTGTTTTGTCATTTTTTATTCTATCCTTTTCTATTTGGGGATGCTCTACAAACTCCAAACCTTTCCCTACCTCAGGAACAATTGAAATCATTTATTCTGAGGGGGATGATATCGGAACAGGGTTTTTATTTGAAGAGAGCACCTACTTTACCCTCGCAGAACGGCCAAACACTGAACCGGATTTTTTTTGTTTTAGTCCACATCTCAGAAAGTAAAGTTGAGGGCCTATACCTGGCCGAACCAGATTTAGAACCTTCGTTTATCTTATTATCGGATGCAAACGATGTAGACAGTGCAAATACTTATTTTGATACATTATTATTTTTTCCAGATACAACATTAACTGAACTTGCCCTACCTTTGAGGGAAAATCAGGTTTGGGGAATAAAAACTAAGAATGATCATTTTGCGAAAATTTTGATACAAGAAGTCTGGGCGACTTCAGATACATTATCTTCAAATTTAATAACTTATTCAGGGAGTTTGACAATGAGGTGGGAGTACCAACCTGACGGAAGCAGGGAGTTTTAATTACATAACAAGGCTCATTAACTTGCAAAAGGAAGTTGCATGTTTTGGTTCTATATCCGTTTATGAACTCCTAATTTCCGTTCATTTTATATTTCTGTGCATTCATTATCACAAAAACTCAAAATAGATAATAACAGAGAGCAGGATCAAAAGGCTGACCCAGATCAAGATAGCGTAACGGCTTAATTCTTCTCCTTCTCTTTGTTCAATAAAACTATGTGGTTTTATTCCCTGAAGTAAAAAGGTAAGTATTCCTGCCAGATTTATGCAGATTATATAGGTCAGCGTTAATAATCCTGCCCCAAAAGCAAGTTCATACATGCCGCTTCCCAGTAACAGTCCGGTAGCCACCATTGGTGGAAGCAATGCGACAGCTACCATCACCCCGATAACAGCAGCAGATATCCCCCTGGTGAACGACAAGCATCCCGCCACCCCGGCCGAAAGACCTAATGCAATATCCGCATAACTCACGTGGGTCCGGGAGCTTATTTGATAGACTTCCGGATCAATATCAATGATGAGTCCCATTAGAAAAGAAAGACTTAAACCAAGCGAAAAACCATAAAAAATTGTTTTAAGAGATCTTTTAAGCAATGCTTTATCACCGAGAGTAGTTGCCAGAGCCAATCCTACATTTGGCCCTAAAATAGGGGCGATCACCATTGCTCCTATCACCATTGCAGCACTATCCCTAATTAAACCATTTGCTGCTACCACGCACGAAAGGGCAATTAATACAAGATATACCCAGGAGAAATCAACATTATTCTTTACCTCTTCATAGAGTTCTTCCCTTGAAATTCGATGAACCCGTTCATCCTCTTTTTCCTCATCCGTAGTGTTGTCTTTATCTTCCTCCTCGTTTTCTTCTTCCTCAGATAGTGACGGCAGTGTAGCTGATATGGGAAGAAGGACTATCCTGTAATCGTCTTTTCCTGAAAATATAGTTTCAAGATCACCGAGAATTTTTTCTGTGAACTCTACTTCAGCCAACAGGTTGATGACTGTTCTACCTCCTTCAGATCTATCAATCCAGGAATCAATGATATCATCTTCGCTAATGAGACTTTCAAGGTCATTATATCCATTTGGCGGTAATATTTTAATAAGTCGTAATGCCATTGGTATGATTACTTTATTTGCGCCAATAATAATAACATATATTACCTTGCCATTGAAAAATAATTAAAGCTCTATTAATCTGAATTTCATCCAAAACAGAAAAATGACTGTAGGTTAATCGTTGAAAACAAAGCTAAAGTCTTCGGATCGGATTAGTTAAAACCATGCAATTCCGTATTTTTGGTTTATGCAGAAAGAACTACAGATCAGAGTGCTGCCCGAAGTGGCAGGTGAGCCTCATTTACTGGAAAAATATATTATTGATAAAGAAGGTCTGGCACCGGAAGACCTTCACCATATTCAGGTGCTTCGCCGATCTATAGATGCCCGTTCCCGGCAGGCGTATTATAACCTGAAAGTACGACTTTATATCCACGAGGAGTTTAAACAGGACGAGATCTCACTTCCCGATTATCCCAATGTGAGTAGTGCCGAAGAGGTGGTCATTATCGGGGCAGGACCGGCTGGATTGTTTGCAGCTTTAGAACTCCTTGAAAACGGATTAAAGCCGGTCATCCTGGAGCGTGGTAAAAATGCCAAAGATCGTATTCAGGATCTCAAAGGAATCAACGTAAATCATATCGTTAATGAGGATTCGAATTATTGTTTTGGAGAGGGGGGAGCCGGAACCTATTCGGACGGAAAGCTTTACACCCGTTCCAAAAAGCGTGGGGATGTACGGAAGGTATTGGAATTAATGGTTGGTTTCGGGGCCGTAAAAAATATCCTGGTAGAGGCCCATCCCCACATCGGGACCAATAAACTTCCTAAGATCATCGCCAACATGCGGGAATGCATTTTACAGCATGGGGGAGAAATTCACTTCAACACAAGGGTGACAGATCTGATCACCGATTCATCTTCCATCAAAGGGGTAGGGACACAAGATGGAACCATCTTTTATGCGGAAAAGGTGATCCTGGCAACGGGACATTCCGCTCGCGATATCTTCGAGCTGCTGCATCGCAAGGGTATAGAGATAGAGTTGAAGCCGTTGGCCATCGGCGTTCGTGTGGAGCATCCACAGTCGCTGGTTGATACCATTCAATATAACTGCGAAACAAGGGGGGAGTATCTGCCGCCCGCTTCTTATAGCATTGTGAAGCAAGTGGGGGATCGCGGAGTGTATTCGTTTTGTATGTGTCCCGGTGGCGTTATTGCGCCCTGTGCAACGTCCCCGGGAGAGATCGTGACCAATGGATGGTCATCTTCACGCCGGGCGCGCTCTACGGCTAATTCCGGAATTGTGGTAGAATTAAAACCCGAAGATTTTAAGCGATTTGAAAAGTACGGCCCCCTTGCAGCTATGGAATTTCAGCGATCCATTGAACAAAAAGCATGGGAAGAAGGAGGGAAAACCCAAACAGCCCCGGCCCAACGCCTACGGGATTTTATTAAAGGCGATGTCTCCAAAGACCTCCCCAATACTTCCTATGCTCCGGGTATTACTTCGGTAGAGCTGAGTTCCGTACTTCCTGATCTTATCCACAAAAACCTGAAAGAGGGTTTTCTGCAATTTGATAAAAGTATGCGCGGCTATTTAACCAATGAGGCTGTAGTTCATGCGCCTGAATCACGGACTTCAAGTCCTGTAAAGATACCCCGAAACAGGGAAACTTTGGAGCATGTTCAGATCGCGGGACTTTATCCCTGTGGAGAAGGAGCCGGTTATGCCGGAGGAATTGTTTCCGCAGCCATGGATGGGATGAAGTGTGCAAAGCTGATCAAGAAAAAGATCGGCTAAAGAGTTACAATCTTCTTGTATTTTTCTCAAGAAACTTAGCCGGTTCTTCTTTACTAAGATTGCCATTGGCCAGGTCTATCATTACTGCCTCCAAAAAGCAGGAGAGAAAATGATGAGTACGGTAAAGATCTCAAGTCGGCCAACCATCATCAGCATTATAAGCACCCATTTTCCGAGGTAGGGTAAATGGGCAAAATTATCGGTGGGGCCGAAATCCCCCCAACCCGGACCAATATTTCCAATAGCGGCAATGCTTGCGCCAATGGAAGACATAATATCATACCCAAAAAGGCTGATGATGAATGCGCCGAGGGCAAAGATGAAAATGTACAAGATGAAGAAGCTCAGTACGGTACGCTGAATGTTCTGGTTGATAGTCTGATCGCCAATTCGTACCGGAAGTATGGCTTTTGGATGAATGATCTGCTTTATCTCTCGCCCGGTGTTACGGATAAGGATCATCCAGCGGATCATTTTAATTCCACCCCCGGTTGAGCCTGCACAACCACCGGTAAAAAATAGGAGGAAGAGGAAAAAGGCTCCTATGGTATTCCAGACCTCATAATTATCGGTGCCGAATCCGGTAGTGGTTACAATAGCAAGCACCTGAAATGCACCATATCTCAAGGCATCCAGAATGGGATAGTTATCCATTAGCCAAAGAGAACCTGAGATTATTATGATGCCAATGAAGATCACGAGGGTGTAGAACCGAATTTCCCGGTTGGCGAAGAAGGATTTATGATCACCCCGCAGTAACCTGAAATGCATGGCAAAGTTTATACCGGCAATGAACATGAATACGATGATCACCCAGTCAATGTAAACGGAATCAAAAGCTTCAATACTTGCATTTTTGGTTGAAAATCCTCCGGTCGCCATTGTAGAAAAAGCGTGATTTATAGCTTCAAACCAATCCATAGATGGGTGTGCCCAAAGCAATAGGAACTCCACAAAAGTGAAGGCTACATACACGCCCCATAGAAGTTTGGCGGTTTCCTGAACCCTTGGGGTAAGTTTATCGGTGGTGGGCCCTGGAGATTCTGCCTGGAAAAGCTGCATTCCACCGATACCCAATAGCGGTAAAATGGCGAGGGACAGCACGATGATTCCCATCCCGCCCAACCAATGAGCAAGCGACCGCCACATAAGAAAACTTTTGGGAATATCTTCGATCAGCGGGTTTTGAAATCCGTTGCTTGTTTCTCCTCCTAAAATAGTAGAACCGGTAGTGGAGAGGGCACTCATGGTCTCAAAAACGGCGTCGGTGAAGGAGGGGAGGACACCAGATATCACAAAAGGAAGTGCGCCTACCAGGGATAGTGAAAGCCAGGTCAAACTTACAATCAGAAAACCTTCTCTGATCCGCAATTCATCTTTGGGTTTAAAGGAAAACCACAGGGTTGCTCCTACAGAAAAGGCAATTCCGGCTGAGATGAGGAAGGAATGCCAGGTATCTTCTCCATAGATCAGGTCAATGACGGCAGGGATCAGCAAAGCAAAGCCCATGAAGAAAATAAAAGAGCCTAAAATGCCTAATACAACGAGGAAATCGATTTTAGCACGAGGAGCGGAGCTGTTTGGGATCAATAACATTACTGAAACAGATTGGTTACTTTATCAATTGCATTAGGTAAACAAAATACGATCACCCGATCGTGGTCTTTTACCTGTGTTTCACCCACTGCAATTTCTACATCTCCACTGCACATCAATCCGCCTATTACACATCCGGCAGGTAGTTTTTGTTTTTTGATAGGTTTCTGGGTGATCTTGGAACCCGGACTTGCCTTCAGCTCTATCACCTCTGCTTTTATACCTCTGAGTTCTGTCACCGAAACTACATTACCTCGCCGTACATATCGATGTATTTCATTAGAAGCAGCCACTTTCTTGTTGATCACGGCATCTAATCCGATTGTTTGAGCAAGCGGAATAAAATCGGGTTTTGAAACCAAAGCCACCGTTTTTTTGACTTCTAAATGCTTGGCCATCAGACAGGAGATGATATTGGATTCCTCATCATCCGTAACGGCTATAAAAGCATCCATATCGCTGATTCCTTCTGTAACCAAAAGATCAGGATCGGTAGGATTACCATGTAAGACCATGACTTCCTTCATTTCAATAGCCAATTCTTCGGCTCTGTTGTAATTAGGTTCGATAAGCTTTATAGACCAGTTCTTGGTTTTATCGGCACAAAGAATACGAGCCAGCATGGCTCCCATTTCCGATCCGCCCGCTATCATGACCGTATTCAGTTCTGTTTCTTTTTTTCCGGTCGTTTTAATAATGGCGTTAATGTCTTTGGTTTTTGCAAGAATAAAAATCTGGTCATAATTCTGGAGTTTTATGGAACCATCAGGAATAATGGTTCTTCCGCGCCGGCCAATAGCCACCACACGAAACGTTAATTCAGAATGTTTGGTAGCGTATTCATATAAGTTATTTCCAATAAGCGGCGAGTTTTTCTCAAGACGTATTCCGATCAACTGCATGCGATCGTTAGCAAGGTTGATTACATCGCTGGCAGAGGAGCGTTTCAATAACTGTGCGATCTCCTGGGCAGCACTCAGTTCCGGGTGGATCATCACGTCAATGCCGAGATCGGAGGGGGTGATGGGGGAATTTTTATCAGAGAATTCATCACTTCGAATGCGGGCGATCACCATTTTAGCACCGAGCCGTTTTCCGAGCATTCCTGAGATCATGTTCACCTCATCAATACTTGTAACTGAAATAAGAATATCGGCATCCCCAACATTTGCTTTAACGAGATCTTTAACGGAGGTAGCGTTGCCCTCAATAGGGAGTACATCTAAAGAATCAGAAACCTTGGCAAGGGACTCTTTCTCTCTATCCAAAACAGTTACATCATGCTTTTCTGTAGACAATACATTGGCGAGATCATATCCAATTTCGCCGGCACCTATAATTACGATCTTCAAATGAAGCCTCTTTTAATTTAAAAAAACAACAAATAGTACGGTGTTTTCAGCTAAAATGAAAGAAAAGATATTTTGTTTAAAGTATTAATTATCAGTTATATATCTTTCCTTATAATGATATCAGGATCTTTTAAGAAAATTATTAATACCCACTTTAGCAACAGGAATGTATGTTAATGATAGCTTAACATTGGCATAACGTTTTGTTTAGGTGAAATGCTGATTCTAAGCCATCATATCACCAAAAATAATTATGCTGATAGGCGGAGATTTCAACAATAGGGCAAAGCAGCTTTTATCCCTGCTTTCAAAAAAAAGTGACCTAATACCTGAAACAAAAATAGCGGTTGAGGATCTGGTTGAGGAACTTGAATTGGACCGTACTGAACTTAAAAATCTTCTTGAGTATCTGGAAGCAAGAGAGTTGGTTGAAATAGCATCTATTGGCGGCCCTTTCCTTTACGGGCACATAAAGATTACTCAGAAAGGGGTTCTCAAAGCTGCAAAGTTGAAATAAAAAAGACCCCGGATTAGCAGAGACTTTCTTGAGTAATATTGTTTTACTTTAACGTCCGTTCGATTAAAAAGTAGGTTCTATCATAGGCAAGATGGTCATTTCGCGGCGAATGCCCGAAATCCACTTGTTTTTTACGTATCCATGATTGAATTACTGGCAATAATTAAGATCCCTGCCTTCGCAGGGATGATTTTTTAGGCATTTTTCAAGCTATCAATAATCGAGCTCAGGTTTTAACGTTCATTCGAGATAAGAACTAAGCTAAAAGGATAAAAAATGGATGCTTGTGGTCATTACCATGGAGGTGGGAATCTGATGGCTGCCATTATTTCCGTATTCGATACCTGACCAACCATAGGATTTCGGGCATTCTTGCCTGTGTGAAAAGTATTATGCTAAAAAAGCAGGGCTACGTTTATTAGAGAAAACCGTTCACTTTAGCAAAACCTCCAAGGATTTAAAATCCTTGGAGGTTTTTTCCTAATAAATTAACGGGTCCATTCAAAAATATCGAGTTTTCACGCAGGCTGTTCGCTGCGAAATGATCCTTCAACGTGTTCAACCGATGGTCTTTATATCGAATTCACGTTACTTTAGTTTTCAGCATCCAAAATATCATCAATTCTGATCAATGCGTCCTCGATATGAGCCCTGGTAAGGCCGTCTGATATTCTGGTCTGTGCCCGCTCAAGATCATTTTGGAGCAGGCCTAATTCAACCCTCAGAAAGGGCCGGATGTCAGAGTTTTTGATATCTACACTGCCTCTAAAATTCCTGGTTTCATCAGTAGTAAAAATGCTTTTAATATTGTCAAGATAAACGCGCTGCAAGTTTCTGCGATAGGGATCGATGCTCGTCATTTCGTAGATCTCACTCCATACACCACGACGAAGGTCTTCCAGCATTTCAAGCGGAGCATAAGCATAATCGCCGTCAAAGATATGCGTTTCATTAAGACGCATCATTACATCTGCTCCCATTACATGATTGAGCATTCTTGATTGTAAATTCTTAACCCTGTCAAGGGCACCGGCATGTTCAATACGGCGAAGGATCTCCTTATCAAGCAGCCAATCAGGAGTAGAAAATACATGCTCGTTTAAGAAACCCATGGCTTTTTGTTGATAGTCTTTAGGAACTGGAGTATAAAGCACACCTTTCTGATCTGAGCTTTTACGGCTCTGATACATTCCTCCGATATTAGTGGAAACATGCCCCGCATAACGAGACCACTGTCCGATCAATTCGCCGTAGATCTCTTCCAGATCGTCATATCCTTTACCCGGAGTGGAGGTCCATTCAATCAGGTTAGGGACTACGCGTTTCAAATTCATGAGCCCATATGTACTTGCTTTAACGGGATCATTGGAAAGGTCTTCTGTTTGAGAAGAAGGATCGTATCCGGTGGAGGAAGCAAATCGGTAGATCGGGTCATCGGCTTTATCAAGTATCCATTGATCAAGTACCGGTTTTTCGTTTTCAGGAGTTTCGGCATCCGGGATGACTCGATAGCCCCAATTAACTGCATATTTATCATAGAGACCTATTTTTCGGATGAAGCGGATGTTCTCATCACCGGGCTGGGCAATATAATTCTGGCGGGCATACTCCATGATGGTGGTAGCAATACCGAATTCCTGAGTGAAGCTGCCGGAGCGTAGTGAGTCAACCGGATAGGCAGAACTTGACTGCATATTGTGCGGCAATCCAATGGCATGGCCGATCTCGTTAGAAATTACACGACGCATGGTTTCGCCGATCAAATCATCATCGAGTTGAAGTTTCCTTGCGGCAGGGTTAGCAGCTCCGGTCTCGATCATAAGTCGGTTGCGATAGGAGCGCATGTGGTTATGATACCAAACGATGTCACTCTCGATGATCTCACCGGCTCTTGGATCGCTCACGCTTGGCCCAACGGCATTCCGGATCGTACTTGCCACCCACCGGACGGTGGAATACCTAATGTCTTCAGGACTCCAGTCCGGATCTTCTTCCGGTGACGGAGCTTCTTTAGCAATCACAGCATTCTTGAAACCGGCTTCTTCAAAAGCCTCATTCCAGTCTTCAACCCCTTGTTTTATATAAGGCACGTACTTGGTTGGTGTGGCCGGGTCAAGATAATAGACGATAGGTTTAACCGGCTCTACCAATTCACCGCGGGCATAAGCTTCAGGGTCTTTGGGTTCAAGTCTCCAGCGGCGAATATAGCTTTTCTCTTCTGCTTTCTAAGCATCAGAGCCATAGTCAATTTGACTTACAGTAAACCAACCCACACGGTAATCCTCATATCGTGGACGCATTGGTTCTTTGGGAAGAAGTACCATGGACTGATTCATCATCATGGAAAGCGTAGCAGTTTGTTCGTCGGAGGGAGGATTACCTGCATTATAGGTCAGTACATGGCGGACTTGAATATTCTCTGGAAAACTTTTTGCTGATTCAATGTAGCTTCGATCTCTATCCAGTCGCCGAACCTGATACTGTTGTCTTAAAAAGCCGATAGTACCGCTTATGGCGTAAAGAAATCGGTCATTTCAATAACTATAGTGGTAGAATTTTCCCCCATGGCCTCAATTGGAAAAGCCGCAATAATAGGGGCAAAATTATTGGCCTTTACAGAACTGTTAACCGGTAAAGTATCAGCGGCAACCGCATTATAGGACTGCTTGCGAATAAAGATCTTATCGTTTTTCCGCTCGAAGGTGATCACCTGTTCTGCTGTTTTAGATCCTGCTGAAAAGAATCCAAAGTAATCGGTGGGTACTTGTGCAAGACGGCTCACCAACAGCATTTCATGGTTCAATAAAGAATCCGGAATCTCATAATATAATTTGTCGTCCACCAATGCACATCGAATAGCCCCTCATCGGTCTTCGCATCTTTTGTTATCACGGATGAATTGGCTTTCATACTGTCAGAGGAAGATGTGGGCGGAGAAGTCCTTTGATCAGAGAGGATGTTTTTACCGGGAGTACATCCTGAAATAATTAAAAAAGAACAGATAAAAGCATAAAAAATACGCTGTAAATATGTAGTCATAACTTCACTTTGATTAATTCCGAAAAGCAGGGTTATTTTGTTGTGTTGCACTTATTAGTTGAACTCGAGAGGTAAAAAAATAAAATAATAATTTTATTAACCCCTTATCCCGTAACTAAAAAAGAACAGGATTAACTAATATTCATTATTCAGTTTTGCCGAAAATTACCTACCTTAGCATCCCGAAAATAACAGCTTAATTTAAAAATTATATCATGATTATTGGAGTCCCTAAAGAGATCAAAACCCATGAAAACAGGGTAGCTATTCAGCCCGGAGGTGTGGTTCAGCTTAAGCGTGATAGGCATGAAGTGTTAATTGAGAACGATGCAGGCGTTGGCAGTGGCTTCAGTAATCAGGAATATATTGACGCAGGCGCCACTATTATTGATGGCGCAGAAGAAGTATGGAAAAAAGCTGAAATGATCATGAAGGTGAAGGAGCCTATCGCCGAGGAATATCCTCGCATGAGAGAGGGGCAGGTGATCTTTACCTATTTTCATTTTGCGGCCGAAGAAGCACTAACGAAAGCCGTTGTGGATTCCAAATGTATTGCCATTGCTTATGAGACAGTGGAAAAAGCAGATCGTTCATTACCGCTCCTGATTCCGATGAGTGAAGTGGCAGGACGCATGGCGGCTCAGGAAGGAGCCGTTTATCTGGAAAAACCTAAAGGCGGCCGCGGTGTTCTGATGGGAGGGATTCCCGGTGTACCTCCTGCCAATGTATTGGTTCTGGGTGGTGGAGTTGTGGGTGTGAATGCAGCCAAGATTGCAGCGGGAATGGGAGCTAAAACTACGATCATGGATATAAACATGCCTCGTCTCAGATATCTTGATGACGTGATGGAAAAGAATGTGACTACCATGTTCTCCTCCGAAGCGAATATCCGTAGAATGCTTCCACAAGTGGATATGATTATCGGTGCGGTACTGAAACCCGGAGCAAAAGCTCCCCATTTGATTACCCTTGATATGCTTAAAGAAATGAGACCGGGAACGGTGCTTGTTGATGTTGCCATCGATCAGGGTGGTTGTTTCGAGACATCCAAACCCACTACACATAAAGATCCCGTATATATGGTGGAAGATGTAGTTCACTATTGTGTGGCTAACATGCCTGGAGCAGTTCCCTATACTTCTACAATGGGACTCACCAATGTAACACTTCCATATGCTGTAGCGCTTGCAAATAAAGGCTGGAAACAGGCATTGAAAGATGATGCTGAGCTACTTAAAGGATTGAATATTGCCAATGGCTCTATTGTCTATAAAGACGTAGCAGAAGCCTTTGATATGGCTTGGGAAGATGTGGATTCTGTGTTGAACTAAGATCCCAACCTTTTTATTAAATCTAAGCCCGGTCATATTATATGATCGGGCTTTTTTTTGGTTGATGATCTAAGGGGTAGGGTCAGATAGTATAAGTCCGTTTGACCCACTGTCCGACTTGCAGAAGCATACCAAAATTCTTCCATTTTAATGTGATAAGGCGGTCTGTACTGACTATCGTATTTACCGCAAAGTGCGCAAAGGATCCACAGAGGTCGGGGAATTTTACTTTGTGCTACTTTCCCAGTCATCCTGAGGAACCGAAGGATCTTACTTTTAGCGAGGCATTCAAGCTAATGAGGAATGTAGAATTAGCCAATGGTAAATCTCTAATTAATCATAAGTATTAAATGAAGAGGCCCTGTGTAGGTTTATCGGGAATATCCTCAAACGCCCATTAGGTTACTTAGCTACTTAATCCATCATTCTGTCCGGTATTATACGAATGATCAATCAGCGAAGGAGAGGACGGGGTGATGGTGTAATACTCCCCAAAAATCGGACCATTGGTTAAGTTTGTATATTGCAACGAACAAATAGAAAATCAATGAAACGAA
>JAKURD010000048.1 GCA_022450045.1 Gracilimonas sp.
CGTTTATAATACTTGTTAACCATTGTATAGCAATATGTTACAACCAATTATAACATGCTATACTTCATAAGACCCTATAATAAAATGGATATTCTTTTTACTGAGTTTAAAAAAAGCTCAATCTAATATTTTTCGAAAAAGCGTTTATAACTTAGAGCGTATTATTTTAATTGTACTTAGTAAGGGTCTTCTTATTTTTTTTTCAGAAAGAAAGTAGTTTGAATTAATTGCTCGAGATTCAAAATCTGTTTAATCTAATAACTATAAAGCCTGACAGAAATATTACAAATCTATCAGGCTTTTTGTTTTATCTGCTTATCTTTAACGGATATATTAGTTTCACGAATCAAATTGATTCCCAGATAGAAGCATCTCATGCTATTCCTATACGTTTGGAAAATAAATCATTAAATTCATCAACTATGTCGAACCTACTCATCCAGAACATATCCCAGATAGCCACACCCAAACCCGGAGTGGTTCGTGGTTCAGAGTTGCGAAGTCTAAACGTGTACGACAATGCAGCGATCTATATTTCCGATGGTTCTATAAAAGCCATCGGGGCACTTTCTGAAGTACTCGAAAAAGTTGAAGGGCATCCGGTAATTCTGGATGCTGAAGGAAAAGCCGCAGTACCCGGATTTGTAGATTCGCATTCGCATTTGGTGTTTGGAGGAAATCGTGCAGATGAATTTGCCATGCGTTCGGCCGGAATGAGCTATGAGGAAATAGCCGAGAAAGGCGGCGGGATCGTTTCAACGGTTGAAGCAACCCGTAAAGCATCCAAAGAAGAGTTGAAGAACCTGGGACGTATCCGGCTCCAAAAAGCGCTAAAGCAGGGGATCACCACGATGGAAATAAAAAGCGGGTATGGGCTGGACCTTGAAACCGAGCGCAAAATGCTGGAAGTGGTCAACGAGCTTAAAGAAGAACAGCCGATCGAACTTACTGCTACGTTTTTAGGTGCCCATGCCGTGCCGAAAAATTCAACCAAAGAGGAATATCTGGAAGAGGTGTTGGCCATGATTCCGGAGATAGCAGAATTGGCAGAGTATTGTGATGTCTTTTGTGAGAAGGGATATTTCACTGTGGAGGAAACCCGTAACGTACTCGAAAAAGGAATCGAACACGGACTCAAACCGAAACTTCACACCAACCAATTCAATGACATAGGCGGGGTGGAAATGGCGATCGAGTTGGGAGCTGTTTCCGTTGATCACCTGGAAGTTTTGAGCAATGAAGACGTACATCGGCTCGCTAGGGCCAATACTGTAGCCACAGTATTACCGGGCGTTTCCTACTTCCTGAATATTCCCTATTCCCCCGCACGGAAATTACTGGATGCCGGCGCTTTGGTAGCCTTAGCCACAGATTTCAATCCCGGCTCTTCCATGACCATATCCATGCAGCTGCTGATGAGTATGGCCTGTACAAAAATGGGGATGTCGGTGGAGGAAGCGCTGTGCTGCGCCACACAAAATGGAGCAAAAGCTCTGGAGAAAAATAAACTGGGTGCCATAGCTTCCGGATTTCAAGCCGATATCTTGTTATTGGATACGGAGACCTACAAAGACCTTGCTTATTTCTTTGGGGAAAATCATGTCCACACGGTCATCAAAAAAGGAGTAAAGGTATGGGAATCGAGAGGCTGAAAGATATTTTAAGAGCTGTCCCCGAAGAATTGACAGAGCTTCGATCTCACGATAAGCACGATCACTGGCTCGTGGAAGAAATTCGGTTTAATGAAAAAGATTATTTTGATGCCACTCATGTGTTGATCGGATGTCCTCAGCACGAAGGAGTTCGACGTAACAACGGAAGGATCGGAGCAGAGAAAGCCCCGAATAAGATCCGTGAGCAACTGTATAAATTACAGATACAGAAAGGTCAACCGGTTAAGCTATTTGATGCGGGGAATATCAGAACTGATTTTTTTGATACTTCTGACGGATTGGACCTTTTGAATCCTGAAATCTCGGATGCTCTGGATAAAGTTCATGATTCATTGACCAAAGCTGTTTCAGAGTTTTTAAGGAATGGTAAAAAAGTAGTTGTGCTGGGAGGGGGTAACGATATTTCCTATGCGGATCTGCGAGCACTTTCAGAAACAGAACGGGAGATCTCAGCCATTAATATAGACGCCCATCTTGATATGCGTATCGCAGATGAGATGACAAGCGGAACTCCGTATCGAAAGGCAATCGAAGATCATGTTTTGACTCCGGCGCATTTTTATGAATTTGGGATCAGGAAGGAATCAAATGGAGCGTATTATTTGAGGAATGCTACGGAATTGGGTGTGAATATTCATTATTTGCCGGATCTTATGAATAAGGGAGTGGTTTCATCTTTTAAGAAGGTTCTGGATGAAGTGGAAGACCGGCCCTTATTTCTGGGATTGGATATGGATTCCATTCAGGCAGCTGATGCTCCCGGGGTGAGTTCTTCTTCACCCATCGGTTTATCGGGAAGGGAAGTGATGGAATGCATTCATCATGCTAAACAAAAAGAAAACCTTAAGATCTTCGAGATCACGGAAGTGAACCCAAAATATGATATTGATGACCGTACGGTGAAGCTGGCAGCACAGTTAATATATTATTTAAGTTTAAGTAAATAGTTGATTCTTATAACAGAAAGGTATAATTAATGACGAATTAATAACAGTCTATATACTTTTGAAAATCAGAAGAATTGAAAGGAATGATCCAATTATTGAGAAAGTCATTTCTTTAGGTGATAAATACAGAAAAACTTTAGGACATTTTCCAGAGGGTGCTTTTCGAGAGCATGCAAACAAAAGGCTATTGTTTGTTGCAGAGAATGATAATGAATTATGTGGGTACATACTTTTTAGAGTTGTCAAGAGTAAGCAAACAATAAGTATTACTCATCTATGTATTTCCGAGAAATTTAGAGGGAATGGATTAGGAGCTAAATTATTATCTGAACTATGTAATTCGTTTAAGAACAAACTAAGAGGAATTACACTCAGCTGTAGAGAAGACTATAAAGAAGCATCAAAACTTTGGGAGTCATTTGGTTTTAAAGCGGTTCAAAGAAAGCCAGGTAGAGGAAAAAAAGAGACATACTTGAATGTTTGGTGGTATGACTTTGGAAATCCAGATCTATTTAGTGTAAGTGAAATTCAGAGTGACAAATTACAGGCTGTTCTTGATGCAAATATATTAATTAAGTTAAGGGAAATTAGTACTGACAGTGAGCAAGAAATTAAATCACTTGATGCAGATTGGTTAAATGCAGAATGTGAATTTTATTTTGCCCCTGAACTTTACAATGAAATTAAAAGAGATAGTGATAAGGGTAGAGCTGAAGAAACTAGGAAGTTTGTAAGAAATAACTTTCAAGCCTTAAGATGTGACCCAGAATTGGTTAAGAACGAAGAACAAAAATTAAAGAGATTACTCTCTGGCTCTTCAGCTAATGATATTTCTGATAGGAAACAATTAGCAGAATGTATAGCATCAAATTTAAATTACTTCATAACTACTGATCAAGATATTCTTGAAGTAAGTGAGAGTTTATATCAAGATTTTGGGGTTAATGTATATCGTCCAATTGAGCTTATTTTGCAAATAGATAGCATTAAAAATGCGGTAGACTATGCATCACTTAGAGTAGAAGGCGCAAATTATGACTACACTAAAATAAAGGGCAAAGAATTAACGAATGTAGTAGATAATTTTTTAAGAAAGGAGGAGGCAGAAAAGAAATCAAACTTAAAATCGATACTATTAGAACTTGTTGCAGATACTAAGAATAGCGAAGTAAAAATTGTAAGGGATGGTGATGGAAACTATATCGGTATATTTGGTTTAGTAAAGCACGAAAATCATTTAGAAATCTCAATATTAAGAGTAGTCAAAACCAGACTGGCAGAACCACTATTTCACCAACTGATTTTGGATATAATTCGTTTATCAAAAAAACTAGAGAAGAATAGCATTTTGATTTATGAACCACATTTTTCAAAAGTAGAACAAGACATTTTAAAACAATATGGGTTTTCATTAGCTGAAGGAGTCTATAAAAAAATATCGCTGAATGGTGTATATGACCTTGCAGATATTTTTAAAAAAGAGCTTGTGGCTAGGTACTTTAATACTGAAAAGCTCCAAAGAAAGATTGGAGAGGCTGAAACTGAAGAATTGAATCTGAAAGTTGAGTTTGAGAAAAAATTGTGGCCAGTAAAAATTAGAGACCTAGGAATTCCAACTTATATAGTGCCAATAAAGCCAACGTGGGCAAAAGATTTGTTTGACTATAGATTGGCCAATGAAACTATTTTTGGATCTAAGGCAGAATTAATATGGTCTAATGAAAATGTCTATTATCGCAGTGTAAATCCTGTTTCCGAAAAAAGTCCAGCTAGGATTTTATGGTACTTAAGCTCTGGAAAGAATAGATTTACTAAAAGAAAAAAAGGGATTGTTGCCACTTCGTATTTAGATGAAGTAAAAATTGATACTCCCAAAGAATTGTATAGGGAATTCAAACATTATGGTGTATACAAATGGAGGTCCGTTTATCAACTTGCTTCTCAAGATCTTCAAAAGGAACTAAAAGTCTTAAAATTTAGCTTTACGGAAGTGTTTAGAAAAATTATTAAACTTGAAGAAGTAAACAAGATTCTAATAGAGCATGGAAGATCTAAAAACACATTTGCTTCTCCTTTAGAAGTATCAAAAGAAGTTTTTAATGAGATATACACGAAAGGAATCAGTAAGGATGAATAATTTTCTTTTTATTTCTGTTAAGCCAGAATTTTCTCATAAAATTTTTAATGGAGAGAAAACTATTGAATTGAGAAAAAGTTCACCAAATGTAAATATTGGAAGTACTGTTGTCGTCTATAGTACAAATCCAGATAAGCTGATAATTGGGTATTGTAAAGTAGAAGAAATAATTAAGACTACGCCAAGAATTATGTGGGATAAATATGCTTCTGACTTAGGTATAGAAAAAAATGACTTCGATGATTATTTTGAATCCACGGAAGTAGCGATTGGAATTAAATTGGGGTCTGTTTCTAAATTGAAAGAATCAATTACTTTACAATCTATAAAAGAAATCTATCCTGCTTTTCATCCACCACAGACTTTCAAATACTTTTCTAAAAAAAAGGTTTTGAAAATCTATTCGAAAATAGCTTTATGAATTTATCTGATAATTAACAGATAAATGCTATTCCCAGGCAACCGTAGTTCCCACATCCTCACCATCCACCACGATCTTCTTCAAATTGCCTTTCTTATTCATGTTGAAGACAATGATCGGGGTTTCATTTTCACGGCAAAGGGTGAATGCGGTAAGGTCCATAACCGATAGACGGCGTTTCAGTACTTCATCACCGGTAATACGATCGAATTTCTTAGCATCGCCATTTTGCTCAGGGTCAGAATCATAAATACCATCTACGCGGGTACCTTTTAGGATCACATCCGCTTCAATTTCAATGGCACGAAGTGAACCGGCGGTATCGGTGGTGAAGTAGGGATTCCCGGTTCCGGCTCCAAAAATAACTACACGCCCTTTTTCAAGGTGACGAACTGCTCTTCTTCTGATATAAGGTTCCGCAATTGCTTCCATTCGGATAGCACTCATAAGCCGTGTTTGTACGCCAATTTGCTCGAGAGCGTCTTGCAAGGCCATGCTGTTGATCATGGTGGCAAGCATCCCCATATAATCACCCTGAACGCGATCCATACCCTGAGTTGCCCCTTTCACACCCCTGAAGATATTTCCGCCGCCAATTACAACAGAAACCTGTACACCCGCTTCCTGAATAGATTGAATTTCTTTGGCATATTCGCTGAGTATGTCAGCATCAATTCCGTGTCCCTGTTCACCTAATAACGCCTCTCCGCTGAGTTTGAGAAGCACTCTGTTATATTTATTTCCCACGTGATCCTGTGTTAGTAATTATTAGACAAAAAAAAGGCTGTCAATTCTGACAGCCTTAAAGTAATGAAAATTTATTAAGCGTTTTCGCCAAGTTGAAGCCGATGGAACGACTTCACCAGGGGAGCATCGTTTTGCTCCAGGTAATCCTTAACGGATACGCTGTTGTCTTTCACGAATTTTTGTTCGAGAAGTACGCGTTCTTCATAGAAACGGCGAAGTTTGCCTTTTGCAGCTTGTTCGGCAATATGCTCAGGCTTCCCTTCATTCAATAACTGATCTTTTGCGATTTCGAGCTCTTTTTCAACAAGAGAAGAGTCAACACCGTCACGGGTTACAGAAAGAGGCTTCATAGCGGCTACTTGCATAGCAACATCTTTTCCGATCTCTGCATCGGTCAGGTCGCCGTCAAATTCTGCAAGCACACCCAACTGGTTGCCGGGGTGAATGTAAGAGATCAGCGTTCCGTCGGTAGTCATAAGTACTACATTGTTGATCTCGATCTTCTCACCGATCTTACCAACCATTTCTTCAAGGTGCTTCTCGATGGTAAGGCCATCCACTTCAATTTTCAGCAGATCTTCTGCACTTTCGATATCGTTATCGAAAGCAGCGTTCAGGAATGATTCCGCATCATCCTGAAATTCTTCGTTTCTGGCAACGAAGTCCGTTTCGCAGTTGATCTCGATCATAACAGCTTTTTTCTTGTCGTCGCTGATACGGCTAAGGATCAATCCCTGATTTGCTTCACGGTCAGCCCTTTTTTCGGAAACTTGCTGTCCCTTTTTACGGAGATATTCAACCGCCTGGTCGAAATCACCATCTGCTTCGGCGAGGGCTTTTTTACAGTCCATCATACCCGCGCCGGTCATGTCTCTAAGTTTTTTTACGTCAGCAGCAGAAATACTCATTTTTTGAATAGTATTTAATAGTTGAGATTATTCTTCTTCGTCGTTGCTGTCAGCGTCCGCTTTTGCTTCTGCTTTGTCAGCTTTTTTGTCTTCTCCTTTTTGATCTTTATCGCCTTTCTTTTTGCGGCGAGAACGGAGTTTAGTTCCTTTGGCAGCGTCTTTGACGTCAACATCATCGCTGTCTTTGCTTTCACCTTTGGCTTCAGCAGCAGCTTGTTCCATGACGTCTTCTTCTTGCTGTGCTTCACGTTCTGCAGCACCTTCAATGATGGCGTCTGCGATCTGGGTTGTTACCAATTGAATGGTACGAGCTGAGTCATCATTACAAGGAACGATGAAATCAGGAACGTCAGGGTCACTATTGGTATCAACCATAGCAATGATCGGGATATGAAGCTTGATTGCTTCATTAACAGCAAGGTGTTCTTTAATAATATCAACAACGAAGATGGCACCGGGCAGTCTTCCCATGTTTTTGATACCGCCAAGAGCGTCATTCAGTTTGTCTTGCTCACGCTGAAGCATCAAACCTTCTTTCTTGGTGAGTTCTTCAAACGTACCATCGGTCTTCATTTTCTCAATTTCATCCATACGGGACAGACTTTTTCGAACGGTACTGAAGTTGGTCAACATTCCACCCATCCAGCGGTGCGTAATGTAAGGCATTCCGCAGCGCAGAGCCTCTGTTGTAATGATATCTGTAGATTGCTTCTTGGTACCTACAAAAAGAATGGTTTTTCCGGCTCGGGAAAGCTTTTGAATTTCATCAAGTGCTTCTTGCAGATACTTTCGGGTTTTTTTGAGGTCAATGATGTGAATCCCGTTTCGCTCCATAAAGATGAAGTCTTTCATTTTAGGATTCCATCGGCGGGTAAGATGACCGAAGTGTGCGCCTGACTTTAGCAGGTCTTGTATAGATGCAGCTTTTGGCATGGTATATAAGAATGTAAGTTTAGGTTAATCCTCTATGCGGGTCATCCCCGAGAGCGTTAATCCTGAGTCAATTATGCCCAGAACACCAAACGCAGGGTCACCACATATGTGTGATTGAGTATTGTTTTGAGTAGTTATCGGTTAAAAGTACAATGGCTATTCGCAAGATATTTCTCAGTCTCGAATAACCATTCACAAATAACCAACAACGAAATTATCTTTTAGAGAACTGGAATTTCTTACGAGCTTTAGGCTGACCGTATTTCTTACGCTCTACCATTCTGTCGTCTCGTGTAAGAAGGCCGTGTCCTTTAAGAACATCGTGCATTTCTTCGTTCTCTCCGTCCAAAGCACGTGCAAGTGCGTGAGAGATGGCGCCGGCCTGGCCGGTACTTCCACCACCACGAACGGTGATCTTAATGTCGTACTTGCCTTCTGTTTCAGTTACAGACATGGGTAACAAGGCAATGTTACGACGTGCTTTTACGGGAAAATATTCTTCAATTGGTTTGTGGTTGACGAGAATGTCGCCTTTACCCGGTTTGATATACAAACGGGCAGTAGCTGTTTTTCGTCGTCCTATATAATTCGCTTGCGCCATTTAATTAATTCTGTATGGATTAAAGCTCGATGGTTTCTGGTTCTTGTGCAGTATGCGGATGTACCGGACCTGCGTAAACTCTCAGGTTGGTTGCAATTTTACGTCCCAACTTAGTTTTAGGGAGCATTCCTCTTACCGCCATGGTAACTAATGATGTAGGATCTTTCTCCATCTTTTCTTCAGCGGTGGTAAATCGCTCTCCACCGGGATAGAAAGTGTGATGGAAATAGGTTTTATCCGTCATCTTTTTTCCGGTAAGTTTCACCTTGTCAGCGTTGATAACGATCACGTTATCACCGGTATCCATATGCGGGGTGAAGGTTGGCTTATGCTTGCCTCTCAGTATTTTTGCAATCTCACTACTCAGTCGGCCCAATGGCTGATCTTCAGCGTCAAAGAGCACCCATTTCTTCTCAATGTCTTTGGGTTTTGCTGAGTATGTCTTAAAACTTAATGTGTCCACGATTATACTCGTTTATTTTGTCTTATTGGAAAGTCGAATAAGATAGAAGTAATTATCGTAGATATCAATATCAGATTGCATAAAAAAACCGAGCCAGATTACCGGTTCGTTTTTTTGTGATGAATTGATTTCTGTTACTTAATTAGCTGCATTTTGAGTTCCTTGGTAAATACTTGCCCGGAGTTTCCAATAGCTCTAATGCGTGCAAGATACATGCCGCTTGACAGGTTTTTGGCATCAAAAGTTGCTTCATGAAAACCCGCAGTTAGATTTTCTTGTACTAAAGTAGCTACTTGCTGCCCCATTATGTTATATATTGTAACCTGAACCTCTGACTCTTCCGGTAGGGCAAATGTTAATTTGGTAGTCGGGTTAAATGGGTTTGGATAATTTTGTTCTAAGGAGAATTCTTCCGGCAGCGAGAAGTGGGGATTAGTTGTTTGCATGCTACCTGTCCCCACTTTTCCCGTTCGTTTTAAGACAACGGCGGTATCGGCCCGGAATGTCCTATGGGGCTTAACCTGGCGGGAGGGGTCGTTTTCGGAAGATTGTGCAGATAGCATCCCACCGCCGCCACCAGAGCCACAGTCATTGCAAAATACGTAATGATTGACGGCTGCAAACTCCTTGTCTCTTCGTACATCTACACGCAATTTCAGGTAATTGTCGAAGTGGTACATCCGGGTTGTATAGCTCTCGTCATAATCCAGCGGACCAATCCATTCCCCATTGGCTGCCGGGTCGTCGGACTTCAGGAACCACTCATAGCTAAAGCTACCCGGTGCCCCCGGCGGGGAGCTGGCGGCTACCGTCCAGGTGCCATATTGGGCAACACTTAAGCCAGTGGGACCCGAAATAGCAGCTTGAATAGGATATACCTGTTCAAGGTTGAGCTCGTAATCAGCCTGCGATTCCCAAACCCCATTTTGTTTTTGAAGCCGTATAAAACCAAATATAGAATTAGAACTCAATCTGAGACTTGAAATAAATTCTCCACCATAACTAATTTCTTCCAAAATAGATGCAGAAGTACTATAAGAACGCCTCCAAATTACATCAATTTCTGTGTTTGAATTTTTTAACACAAAAAGCTGTTGTTCTCTTTGCTGACCTGAATTATTCCAGTTAAAGTGTACATTGGGTTCATTAAATGTAATACCATCCTGATCTGCCCTCAGTATCCCTACGGCATTAAATCTGTAATTAATATAGTTTCCATAGTATTTATTATCTAAACCTTTCATAGAAATCTGTACAGAATCATCATAATGTTCTTCAACATGAATATTTTCTGACACATAATTAATTGGTTGTGTAAACTCTACTGGCATTAAATACATGTATAAATCTAAATTGTCATTTGAATGGTCAGAGACATTCCACTTCTGCCAGTCATTGACTGTTGTGCTGGAGAACCCATTTCCAAAATATTTCATGCGTGCAAGGTAGTCATGAAGAGGATCTGGTCCTTGAAGCTTATTCATGTCAACTATGTATGGTTTATCAGAATCAGCAACAAAAAGTACATCACGTGAATAGGGAAGATATCCTATTGTTTGTCCTGCATTATTATAAACCGTACTAGTAAACTTTCCACTTAACTTAAAAAGTTTTGGGGCAACTTCTTCGTAGTCTAAATAATCAATATTATAATGCCTAAAATCAGATATGATTCTCTTTTTATATCCATGCTCACTATACCACCCTTTTTATGGGCTTAAATTGAGTTTATAGTTATCTGATATCATAACATTATGTAATTCCCATTTATTCCAAGAGCTTGCTTCCCAATCTGGTGGTATTCCTTCTATAAAATTTGCCGCATCATAACCTGTATCCATTAAATATGATGTGTTATCAATATAATAAAGTAGTTGTAGCTGGTCGGGCTGCTCATGTCCTTCTCCTCTTGAGATTGCTGTACCATGTTCTCCATTTAAAAATAAGTAATGAAGTCGCCCTGAAGAATCATTGTACCTATGAATTATTTGTTGTTCATTAGGTCCTGAAACACTGTAATCAATTGTAGTGCTGTTCATGGCTTTTGGTATGGCAAGCTCAGTTAAGAAATTGACATTCGTAAAATTATATATGCTATCTTAGCATTGTCGCTGCATCAATCTGTTCTTTATTACTATCATCTATTGGCGGAGTTAGACCGTCTGGAGTCGTAATATCAGCTAACCATTCCACTGGGTTAAGAAACCAAGAATTGGTAAATGGGTCACTAACCGGACCAAGTAAATTATTTGCTCTCACCGCGTGCCAAAATGGAACTATATTTTTTAAAGCAAATGCAAAATAGTAAGGCCCTTCTGCCCACTGTCTCTTGCCATTGTCACTTTGGTATTTCCAATAGTTGATCCTATCATTTGTAGAAATTGTACTGGCTCTACTTCGGGCCATTGAAAATCTTTGATCAACAAGCCCCCAGCCAGCCGCATCTTGAATCGCCAAAACTCCAAAACCGGATACAACATGTCCCTTTAATGGCCTATTTCCAGGTTCAACCTCGTCCTCATTTATTCCAAGAAAATGATTTTTATGGACTTTGTTATCATAGAATGAATCAATCTCATCAATAAAACTTTCCATAAGCTGTTGTTTCTGAGATTGATTTAATAACATACTGCTATTTCCTGAGTGTCCCGGCCATTTCGTGTAGGCATTTTCGATCGCGAGATAGAGATCTATTGCTCTTGCTACGTTTATATACGTATCCACATAGGCTACATAATCACCACCTGACGCAGCCAAATTATTTGATGAAGAAAGGGTGATTAGCGCATTCCTTAGATCCTCCATAACGACAGAATGTTCCCGGATAAAAATACCGTAGAATTGCTGAGAACTAGTATGTGATATCCCATTTTATTTTTGAGCTTTTTTTTTCATGCTTCTATTCTTTTTGTCTTTAGATGGTTGTATCAACTACGGAAACATTAAAGCTTGTTTTGATATAATATTCACATCCATCTTCTGCAACGATTGTAATTTTTGAATCTCCTGCTTTGAGAGGAGTAATCTCAATAGCATTTAATCTTCCTGTAGTTGAGCTTCTTGCACTGGTTCCTTTCACAACCGTACCATTACTTGATAGAACATTGATAAATATTTGCCTATCTCCTGTGTGTCTAAGCACTACAGGTGTTTCAAACAAATCTCTTTCAAATGGCTCTTCTCCCACATAAAGCGTTGTATCGGGAATTGGGTTAACAACTTCGATCTTCCCCTCACAATCACTGCGCCATGTTTCACAGGAAGTAAAAGCATAGCCCATCAAAGCAATAACAATTATTTTTAGTATGGTTTTCATAGTTGTTCTTTTCTTGGCCGGTAAAAGCGTTCAAATGATTTACTTCCAAACTTTTTTTTAAAAAATTCGTATATGTATTTTGTTTAACCCATTTAACACTTGAATATTTTTATAGTCAAGAGAAGTTTGGTTGGTGTTTGTTACAATAACGGTAAAATTTTCATTTACTATGGTAAAAGCAATGAAAGTGTTTCCTGACTTCAAAGGATAAATCACCAAAAACAAACAGGATTTATTCAACTCATAGCTTTTTTCTCCTCAAATCTTTTTAACTTTGCGCCCTTCATGATCCGCTTTATATTTGCGCATCTATTTTCCTAACCGAAAGTACCTTATTACCCAGAATATATTATTAGCATGAAAAATCTTTTTCATCTGGTGATAATGGTGACAGCGTCCGCGGAATTGCCAACTCAAATACTCTCATATTTGTGTTAAGGCCAATACCTTCATCGGAAGATCGAATCTCAGAAGCAATATGGGAAAATCGTTTTCCAATTTCCTCATTTCCATAGCTGGAATTCCAACGTAAAATACTGGAAGTATTTATTGGCTGTTTATTTCCATCATCAATAGGAACTGATAAACTGAAGTACTCCCCAATGTTTAGACCACTGAGTACGGTTTGTTAGTTTATATTAAGCGGCATTGAGGTAGAGATCTAC
>JAKURD010000049.1 GCA_022450045.1 Gracilimonas sp.
ATTTGGGTATCTTTCTCCCATTCAACAAACCTTAAAATACCGCGCGGCCTCTGTTGCAGTAATGGGTTGAACTCAGCAAAACAATTATCTACGTTAATATATCAATGAGATATTTTTTTAGAATTGGATATAGCTCATGAACAAAAAATGATAGAACTAACCATAATAAGGCAATCTTCAAAAGATCTTTAAATTTCAAATTGTTAATTTTATTCATCATATTTGAGAAGACTTTGCAATTAGATAATTGCAAAGTCTTTAAATTAAGTATTGCTAATTGCTTAAGCCATAGCTGTGGCTGTTTTTCCAAACAAAGATATTTTGAAACCAACTGTAAAATAGTAGGCTGCATCATACCAAAATGAGGTATCATCCGACGGTGCAGTCTGCTCTCCGCCATATATATTTATTCTTTCGGTTTCAGTTAACTCTCTTACAACAATATTCATTTCTTGGTATTTCATATTTCCAATTATTTGAGTTAAAATTTAAGGTTATTCGAAAGTAAAATCTTCCCAAGCATCAGATATCCCTTTCTTTATATCTGCCCAATTCTGTACCACTCCGTTTGCCAGCCAAGCTACTGCACCAATCACCCAAGGATTTATTCCACCATTGATTAATTTCATTTCTTCATGGTCTAGTTCTTCAGCTTTATAGTTCGATTGGACATTATTTATTTTATTCATGTTTCGCTACCTCATTAATTTTATTCATAACTATGATTACTACAATTATAAAATTCTTTACTGCACTTATACAGCAGTAAAGCAAAATAATTCAGAAAATTCTGAAGCAATCTTAAAACCAGCATTCAAACTTCTTTGCTCTTCCTCACTCATAAACTCAATCATAAGGCTGCCCCTGCACGTATATACATAACTTCTTCTCCTCCTTGAATACTTGATGGGGCAATCAAAATCATGCTTCAATTCATTTAGTATTTCATACAGCCACCGTTCCGAAATGCCTAACTTTTCAGCCAGTTCTTTGGGTGTGCCCGTACTCTTACTTCTTATCAGGAAATCTAAATGTTCTACCCGATCCAACGATTTCTTTAAGCCCATAACAAAATATTTTTAAAATTTTACCAACGCTATCGTGTTATTTTTACGTGAACCTACTTCTAATATGTACCGTCATAATATAACAAGCAAGTGATTACCCCCCCAATTTGTGCTTTTATCTCCAAGCTGCTGCCAGCTCTTGCTTTAGAGCGGTCAGGTTTTTATCAAAATGCGTATATAAAAACTTGCGAAGAGATTTACTGTCAGCTAATCCTATATTCACGGCAATTTCATACCCAATGGCTTCCGGGCTTTTTCTAACCTCTTCTTTAATTATCGTAAGCCGAAAAGCTTTCAATTTATCTTTGGGGTTTATACCAAACTCCTTCTTAAAAATTCGGCAAAAATAAGACCGCGAATATCCCATTTCATCTGCCCATTCATAAACCGTTAGAATTTTAAGGTAGTTGTTTTCTAATACGCGTATTGCTTCTGAAATGTGTGTTCTTCTTTTTCCCATTGGCCAACTCTTGTTTTTATGCTTAACAATATTAAGAGTAACCAACTACCTGTTTGTTACAGAATAAACTTTCTGAGCTGTATTTCCTTTTGTCTGGAACCCTGGTTTTTGGGATTTAGGGATTTTCTGGATGGGTAAACAAGGTTAACTGATGAGATATTTTCTACTGAAGCACAGTCTCATTTTTAAATCGGTCTTTTGGTCCATCGGTTAATCGCAATTCTTTTTGTTTGATTTGCGATAGACCGATTAGCGATGGACGATTTTTCCATGTTTTCACTTATTTCCTGAACTGCACACTGCTCCATTTCTCAAACAAATGCGCCACTTTGAGTCGTTGGTATTTTCCGGTGGAGGTAACAGGTAATTCTTCCCCAAACACCACCACTTTTGGGGCTTTTGAAAATGGAAGATGTTCCTGGCAGTAATTAATGATAGCCTGCTCGTCTTCTTCCACTTCTTCTTTGAGCTGAACGTAAGCGCCAACTTCTTCCCCATACCAGTCATTTTCAAAACCAACAGCAATTCCGGCTTTAACACCGGGCACTTTGTTGATGACTTCATCAATTTCCAGGGGTGCTAAGTTTATACCTCCCCGGATGATCAATTCTTTCAATCTTCCTGTGATGAAAAAGTAAGGATTCCCTTCTGCGTCTTTTTTAAAAAAGCCTTCGTCTCCGCTCCGAAACCAACCGTTTTTGAACGCCGACTCATTGGCTTCCCGGTTGTTGAAGTATCCTTTCATCACATTCACGCCTCGAATCACAATTTCTCCGCGTTCACCTTCCGCAACGGAGTTTCCCTGCTCATCCTGTATGTCCATTTCATTGGCCTGAACCGGAATTCCAATGCTGGGATAACCAAAATCACGCATCCATGTATTGTGCTCTTCTTTGGGCTGATCTACAGGCATGAAGCAGGAATAACAAGTCGTTTCCGAAAGGCCGTATCCGTGAATAATGGGAGTCCCAAATTTCTCCTCAAAGTTTTGGGCCACTTTCACCGTCAGCGGTCCGGCACCGCAAATGATGTGGCGGAATTGCTTTGGCTCAGGAGCTTCTTTTCCTTCATAGTAATTGGTGAGATACTGCAGCAGGGTCGGCACCACGCTCACAATATGAACCTGCTCGTCTTCAACGGCTTTGAAAAAATGTCCGGCACTGAATTTCTGATTTAACACGGTTGATCCGCCTACAAAGAATGGAGTAATCATCGTAACCACCGTACCGTTTACATGATGAATAGGGAGTACACACATAATTTTTGTTTGACCATCAATGTTATGCCATTGACTGATAGATCGGGCATCCTCCAGCAGGTTACGTTGCGTTAAAACAACCCCTTTTGGATTTCCGGTTGTACCGGAGGTAAACACGATCAATGCTTCTGATTCCAAATCGATATCTCTGTTATTCAATTCACCTTGTTCCATTGAAAAACAGCCGACCGAATCATTGCATTTTATGACTTCTACATTAGTGAGCACTTTCTTCCCTGTAATGATTGATTCAATCCTTTCAAAGTAGTTGTGTCGAACCAGTGCCAGTTTAACCTCCGCATTTTTCAGGATATAGGCGATGCGATTATCATCTTCTCCCAAATTCACGGGTACTACAACCAATCCACAGAACCATGCAGCAAAGTATTGAACAACCGTATGCCAATGGTTGTGAGAGACCGTGGCAATTTTATCACCGGGCTGGAGTCCTTTAGCCTGATAGAATCGGGCAGCATTCAACACATATTCATAGAACTCACGGTAAGAAATCTCTATGCGGTTTTGATCTGCATCACGATAGGTGAGATAGGTTTTATCGCTTCCGATTCCTCTTTTCAGCAGACTAAAGAAATCATCCTGTAAATCCACCGGAGGATTTTCCAGGGTTCGGGCGTGCGCAATCTTTTCTTCTAACGTATTGAATTCCATCGTGCTCCAACTTTTTCCAGATGGTAGCGGATGAGCTACAAAAAGGCAAGAAGTGGTCTTTACAACCGCTTCTTCATCTTATAATTCGCAATCTCAATCCCTTTTCTGTTCACCTTTTGCTTTTTAATGACCTTAAAACCATACTTTTCAAAAAAGGGCCGAGCCGTAACACTTCCCTCTGTTGTTATTTCTTCAAGCTGGTTTTGCTTCGCATAATCTATCAATGCTGTAATCAAAGTCTTGGCAATGCCTTTTCTTTGATGATTTTTGTGAACAAACATTATATCGAGATAGCCTTTGTTTGTAATGGAGGCAAAACCGGTGATAGTTCCTTCTTCTTCTGTCACTAAAAAATACTGCTCGTCAATTTTACTAAGCCAGCGTTCTTTATCCCTTGCTCCCGAACTCCATGCTTCAATTTGGGATAGTGAGTAATCCTGATTATTTACTTCGGAAATCGTTTCCGTAAACAAGTTCAGAATTTCATCCAGCTCGTTTTGCTTTGCCTCACGAATATTCATCTCATTGCTTTGCAGGTATGCGCGGAATGGTCATTATCTCCCGCTGACGGCCATCTATGTACCATACACCGGATTCATCAAAGAAAGCATCCTCTTCCAGCATGATGCGGATCTCTTTTCCCCATTCTTCGATATAGGTGGCCGCGTTCAATTCGATCGAATAGGCCGTGTTTAAATGTAGCGGATAGTCACCATCACCGGGCACACCATCCTGAGCATCCCACATCCCAAGTGTTGTTCCGGCTGCGTGACCGTGATAACCGATCGGGTGCGTATAGATGCTTGGCTTCAGCCCTTCCTCCATGGCCTGTTCCCGAGACATTTTAAGTACTTCATTTCCGGTACGCCCTTCTTTGAAATTATTGGTAAAGATATCTTGTACACGGTTTCCATTGTCAAATGCTTCCCGCAGGTACTCAGGCACTTCAGTTTCACCCGGACGAAGTACATAAGCATGCTGCTGGGTATCTGTATTTAAGCGGAGATATTTAATACCGAAATCTACATGAAGAAGATCGCCAGGTATGATTACATTTTCCCCGGGGCGGCTGTCAAATGTCCTGAGATGATCAAAAGATTCCGGATCAGCTCGCTGAATAGACACACTTGGATGAAACCATGTATTTAACTTCAATTCCTTGATCTTCTCCCGATACCACCACACCACATCTTCGGTGGTGGTTACCCCCGGTTGTATAGCTTTATCCGAAAATCCTTCTGCAATAATCTCATGTGCAATCCGAACAATATGCGGATAGATCTGCATCTCTTTTTCAGTCCGCGTCTCTAACCAGCCTACCGCAAGCTTTTCTGCAGATACCAATCGGTCAGTATATTTCTCGCCGATCGCAGCTTTCATTTCTTCATGATCCGTTACAACCAAACCATCGGCGTGTCCCCATATCTCTGAGGTATTTATTCCAATCGCTTCAGGATCTCTTTCTTCTATAACCTCTACCAACCTCTTCCACTGATCCGGTTCTGATTCCGGGTCCCAGGCTCTTTTAAACATTTCCCCCACATTATACCTGGCTACAGCAAGTGTTTCCACTTTACCATTTCCAAGAAGATGCATTACCAGAATGGTTCTGCGGCGAGCTGCATGCCATGTGGCAGGTAATAGTGTTTTAATCACCGGGTCTTCATTATACTCTCGTGAGACTACCACCCACATATCAATGCCGGTGCGTTCCATCAGGTCTGGCAGCACATTCTGAATCTTATCTTTAAGCAGGTCATCTATAACCGCTGCACGTTCTTTCATTGGAAGAATCTGTGGATAGTTTTGCCCGAAACTCTGGGTATGCACTAATAAAAGTAACAGAGGGAGGAGTAGAAATCTTTTCATGAGAGCTGTTTATATATTAAAAATTTTGGTCATGAATATGATTAGGAATCTTCAGAGGTGCAAGAGTTTATCAGATAAAGCATGAACAAAAAAATCCTGCCCCGGGATACCGGAACAGGATTTAAATTTAAGTCAGGTTATGTAAATCCTGTTACATGGATGCCAGATCTCTCAGCGTTTGAGCCAAGGTATGCACTTTCTCAGAGTGTGAAGACGAACCAGCTTTAGCTTCAATAGTTCCAGCTAATTCATTCAATACATTCTTATTGCCACGTTCAGCACTGCTGATACCTGCTCGCAAAGAAGCGATGTCTGCATCACTTAATCCATCATTCCGGTCGAGCTGATCTACATATGCTTTTGCTAAAGCAAAAGTGGTTGGCCATTCGAACATTGGCTGTCCCTGAGCATTCAGGTAATCCAACTCAATCGTGTTTGCGGCATCAATTTCATTTTGAGTGATATATGGACTTGGTTCTAATTCAAAGATATCCAATCCACGGGCAATCTCAGAGTTGATAATCAAACCGTTGTACCAGTATACTGACCAGCTTCCCCCCATACCCATGCTTGTTGAATCCGTAGGTCCGCGATCGTGGAAAGCGATCTCAACAGGATTGGATACATCCGTCCAGTCAAACACCGAGATCCCTCCCTGATACCAAGACTGAACCATGATCTCACGGCCGGGTACCGGGATCAAAGAACCATTGTGAGCTACGCAATTTTCCAACTCAGTTTGTGGAGCAGGAAGCTTATAGTAGCTTTGGAATTCCATTTCCCTGTTATCGTTAATTGTGAATAAAGCATTTGCACCCCACTCATAAGGATCTGTTTCGCGACACTTGGGCTGTCCGCCTCCGCCCCACTCATCTGTAAACAATATTTTTTTACCATCATTGCTGAAGGTAGCAGAGTGCCAATATGAGAAGTTAGAATCTGCTACTGCATCAACACGTTTTGGATTTACAGGGTCAGTGATATCAAGTAAAAGGCCATAGCCTTCACAAGCACCGCCTGCCAATCCAATTTCAGGATACAATGTAATATCATGGCACTGGTTAGGGCCTCGTTCTTTAGCATCTCCGCCACCGAACATTTGAGCGATCATATCCGGGAGTTGCTCTCTGAGCGCAGCACTGTCAGCCGCTGTAGGCTCGCCGGTTTCGTTGCCTCGTTGTTGCATAACATTACCCATCAGCTGATTTACAAAGCGATCAGGAAGCACGCGTGGTGAACCTCCGATTTCTACTACAAAAGCACCTCTTTCTTTAGCTTCACGAACACGCTCAAGATCAGCAGGTGCCAAACCGTGAGTAGGAGGAGCTTTGAGATCTTCAAAAATTCTTGGAGAGCTAACAATAGCTGCCTCTTGTGGATTATCTAATGGCACTTTGATTACCTCTATTCTGAATAAGGATGAATTTGGATCATCTTCAGGCATTGCATTTACACACTCGGGCATTTCCTCAGCAGGACGTACCGGAGCAGAACCTGACACATAAACATATACATTTTCATCATCCTCAGGATCTTTTAATAAAGAATGCGTATGTGAACCGCGACATGTTTGCACATTTGCAATGTACTTGGGTTCTTCTACATTAGTAATATCAAAAATTCGAATACCGCGGAGTCGCTCTTGACTTACTGCTGTTTGAACTCCTTCAGTACCACAATCGAGACGGCCGCCAAAGCCTTCACCGGAAACGAACAATAAATTTCCATATACCGAAACATCGCTTTGTGAGGCCGGGCATAAATAATCGACCACCAATTCAGGAGATCTTGGGTTAGACACATCCCAAACAATCACTCCATTATAATTACCCTGAAAGACGTAATTATCCTTGAACGCAAGATCTGAGTTGGTAACACCTACGAAATCTTTAGGTGGTGGAGTTTGAGAAAGCATATTCAGGTTCCAAATTGCTTCTTCAGCATCAAATAGGCCGGCTTTTAATCCTACTCTTGGATCCGGGCTTGGCGGTGTTACTTCCGTCATTGGCTTAGGCTCAATAGCTGGAACTGTTGCTGAGGTATCATCCATCATTGAAGATGAAGAACACCCATAAGCACCTAATACCACTGCCAGAGCCAACATACATAGTGTTTTGAATGAGCTGGTAAAAACAGCCGGTCTCTTAATTATATCTGATTTCATCATAAATTTTAAGTGTTGATTGTTTTTGGTTATTTGGATGCAGTTATCTCATCCAGCATGAGTTGCATACGTTCAATCTCTGTTTTTTGGTCCACCTGTATATCTGTGGCCAGGCGGAATGCGCCTTCATCCTGAGCTGCCCCGTCCGTACTAAAAAGCTTTTCAACCATGGTTACTGCACCTTTATGATGATCGATCATATATTTTAAATAAAGCCGATCAAATTCTTCGCCTTTGGCCTCTGATAACTCTTTGAGCTGAGCCGGAGATAACATACCAGCCATATTAGTATGATCCATATGCTGATGATGCTTTCCCAAACCATGTATCATTAGATTGAGCCCTTCAATATGTACTTCTGGAACCGGTTGTTCACGATCACGAAGCCACTTTTGCATAGACTTGATCTCATCTTTTTGGGCATTTATGATTCGAGCTGCTAAGGTCTGTATTTGGGAGCTGGCATTATTTTCCGGAGCTAAGCGAGACATGATCAATGCTTGAGCATGATGAGCTATCATTTTGGTCATAAACTCAGCATCAGCTTCCGTGAAGTTCATACGGGCACTGTCTTGACGGGCCCAAAACAGTTTCTCCAACTCATCATGTGTACCTGAAGTATCTGACACCTCTTCATCATATTCCTCCGTTGCTTTTTGGCTGCTCTTACAAGCTGACAACCCCGCTGCCAAAAAGAGTATCAATACTAATTTACCAGCTTTAAATAACATTCCACTTTTCAAGTTCAAAATATCCATAACGTTTTTATAATACACCAATCTTGAAGTCTGTAATTCTATGATAAGAGCAAATCGATTGAAAAACCATCCCAAATATGACGGATGACTAAATCACATGCTTTCTACGACTAACACATAAATTTGTTGTATTTATTTGAAGCCGTTTCAGCTAAAGTACCCAAAATTTAAATCAAAAAAGAAAACAAGGCCCAACCTCTATTTTAATTGGTGTATCAGTCTTTGTCTCCCAACCAGGAATACGGATAACTTGGGTCATCCAATCGCATGGCTTCTTCTGTGACGTACATTGGGTGGAAAGTATCGATCATAACGGCATATTCATCCGTTTCCTCAGCTCCGATGCTGGCTTCCGCTTTCCCGGGTTGAGGCCCGTGTGGAATACCTCCGGGATGCAGCGTTATATCGGCATAACCAATACCTTCACGGCTCATAAAATCACCTTCCACATAGTAGATCATTTCGTCGGAATCCACGTTAGAATGATTATAAGGCGCCGGGATGGATTCGGGATGATAATCGAATTTACGCGGACAGAAACTGCACACTACATAATTGGTGCCCCGGAATGTTTGGTGCACAGGTGGCGGTTGATGGATACGCCCCGTGATCGGCTCAAAATCTTTAATATTGAAAATCCATGGATATAAGTACCCGTCCCATCCTACCACATCGCAAGGATGATGATCGAAAGTGTAATGATGGAAACGTCCTCCTTTCTTGATACGAACTTCGAATTCGCCTTTTTTCGGAAAGAATAATTGTTCGGATGGCAATCTAAAATCCCGTTCACAAAAGGGAGCGTTTTCCATGAATTGTCCCATTTCGGAGAGATACCGTTTCGGGAAATCTATGGGCCCGGTAGAATCAGCAAACAGAAAGCGGCCTTTATCGGACTCAAAATTCATTTGGTAGGTCGTTCCTCGCGGGAGGAAGATATAATCGCCATATCCAAAATCAAGTCGCCCAAATACGGATTGAATGTGTCCCTCACCTTCATGAATGAAGATCAATTCATCGTGCTCACCATTTCGGTAGAAATAATCCATACTGTCGGTTGGTCGGGCCACACCGATTTGAATATCATTATTGAACATCAGCACTTTGCGCCCGGTGACAGGGTCTCCTCCGGAAGGGATATCCTTGGTTTTCAACAAATGGTGACGAAGCATTTTCTCATTAGCTTTCTTCACAGAAATCTCAGCTCCCTCTTCTACTTTGATTACTCTGGTGGGCATGTTGTGATGATACAACAGCGAACTATTTCCGTGGAAGCCCTCAGCTCCAAACAACTCTTCCGTGTACAATTCGCCATCCGGCCGGCGAAAAATCGTGTGACGTTTATGGGGAATTTTCCCTAATGCATGGTAATACATAATGTTAAATTTTGAATTTCTGAATGTTAAATGGCTTCCAGTCCATTTAACATTCAACATTTAAGCATTTAAAATTAATCAGAGATTTCCTCTAAGGTCCTGTTCTCGTTCAATGGCTTCGAAAAGGGCTTTGAAATTTCCTTTACCAAAACCACGAGCGCCTTTTCGCTGGATGATCTCATAAAATAAAGTCGGACGATCTACCACCGGCTTGGTGAAGATCTGTAACAGGTAGCCTTCATCATCCCGATCCACCAGAATTCCAAGTTCTGCCAACTTATCGATGGGTTCATCGATTTTGCCTACGCGATCTTCAAGCTCCTCATAATACGTGGTTGGAATCGATAAAAAATCCACACCACGATCTCTGAGCTTAGTTACCGTATCAATAATATCTCCGGTAAGCATGGCTACATGCTGCACGCCGGGGCCTTCAAAAAAATCGAGGTATTCTTCGATCTGTGATTTTTTCTTTCCATCCGCGGGTTCATTTATAGGAAATTTTATCATCCCGCGACCGCCGGCCATCACACGACTCATCAATGCAGAATATTCTGTTGAAATATCTTTGTCATCAAAGCTGATGTATTGGGTAAAGCCAAGAACATCACGATAGAAATCAACCCATCGGTCCATCTGCCCCAGTTCCACATTTCCAACACAATGATCTACAAACTGAATGCCAACAGATTCTGGCTTGACCAGGCTTTCTTTAGGCTGAAACCCGGGCATGAATAACCCTTTATAATTGGATCGATCTATAAAAGAATGGATGACATCGCCATAGGTTTTAATGGCTGCTCTGCGAATGGTTCCATGCTCATCTTTCATATCGTATGGTTCCTTAACCGGCTCAGCGCCTCTTTTTACCGATTCTTTGAACGCACGATCCACATCCTCAACATGCATGGCAATGTCTTTAACGCCATCCCCATGCTTATGAACAAATTTTGAGATCGATGAGTTACTGTTCAACGGAGCCGATAATACAAACCTGATGTTTCCTTGTTCTAAATAATAGGAAGCCCGGTCCCTTACCCCCGTTTCTAATCCGGAATAGGCCTTCAGTTCAAACCCAAATGTAGTTATATAATAGTGAGCTGTTTGCTTGGCATTGCTTACATAATGCTCTACATAATCTACATCCTGGAGCCCAAGATGATCATCAAACTTTTCTTCTACGGGTCGTTCGAGGGTGTCTTGTTTATCAGCCATATCCACACTTTGTATTTAAATTTGTACCACCCTTAAAAATACAAAATAAAGAAGCGCTTCCATAGGAAAAATTACAGCCGGCGGGGCATTTGAATTTTTCTCCGGAATCGGAGATGGTGTTGATCTTTGGTGGGGTTTTACGGGGACTGTTCGTTTGGGGATGAGGCTAAATCCCTTTGCTGCTCACTAGGGCGGGTGGTCTGGCGGGGTATTAACGAGGGTAAGTTTGAATTCATTAGGAATTTTAACAATTAACTTCTATGTTAATTATTGAAGTTATCAACATTATTGTTAACTTAACCGCATGAGTGAAAAAGGGCTGAAATTTACCACTAACGGATTATTGCCACAAGGAAACTATGAATTAACCTTCAGGCAATTACGCAAATCAATATTAGTTTCAGGCCCTGCGAACCCGGAAATTCCAAATTGGGATAAATCATGGAGATCTTGGTTAGTTGACCAAGCTGAAATGTTAGTCAAACAATTATGGCAAATTGGTATTACTGACATTTATTTAGATGGTTCATTTGTAGAAGCAAAACCTCGACCCAATGATATTGACGGGTATTTTGAATGTGATTTATCAGAATTTGCCAGTGGACATATTCAAAGACAGCTAAACCTTATAGATCCTCACAAGATATGGACATGGAATTCAAAAGACCGTAAAAGCTATAGTGGATTTACTAAGAAACAATTACCCATGTGGCATAAGTATCGGGTAGAACTATATCCTCACTATGGACAACCCAGCGGTATAACAGACAAACATGGTAATCAGCAAGTATTTCCGGCAGCTTTCAGGAAACACAGGGCTTCTGGCAAACAAAAAGGTATCATAAAAGTAATACAATAAGGTTAATCAGATATAAGAGTTAATTAATCACTCAGGGCAGAGTCAGCCCTAAAAAAACGGACATCTTATGATTAGAACAGATAAAGAATACAAAAAAGCGATTGAGAAGTTAGAAGAAGAGGAAAAAATCCTGAATGTCCAGCGGGAGCATTTTATAGAACTGGGACATACGGGTGAGGAATTGGACCGGCTTATGCAACCTCTTATATCTTTTCATGAACAGCTTAAGGAAGAGATGGAAACCTATGAGCAAATGAACCGTGGGAATTTGGGTGTGCTGATGGATTTTAACAACATCGGGCGTTGGTTGATTGGCATTCGGATTGCGGCAGGACTATCACAAAAGGAATTCGCAAAAAAAATAGGTGTTTCCGAAGCCCAAGTTTCCCGAGATGAAAATAATGAATATCACGGTATCACGGTCGAGAAAGCCCAGAGGCTTCTGGAGCTGTTAGGTGTGCGGTTTAAAGCTGAAATTGAAGAACCTCCTTCGTTTTTTAATCAGAAAAATGATGATTTTGCATACGCGTGAATTTTATCTCGCCTGGCCAGGGGCCCCGGATAAGTCCGCTAAGATATTGAATTAGGCTAATTAACATTTGAAGTGCCCGATTGGGAGAAAAGTAAAACCTATGAGAGCTGGCTCCCATAGGTTTC
>JAKURD010000005.1 GCA_022450045.1 Gracilimonas sp.
TGTAGCTATTACGCGCCGGACCCAGGTATGGGCGATTGCCATCAGCTCTGTTCCCATGAAGAACGGGTTCATGTATTTAACAGCAATCATCGATGTATACAGCCGGTATATTGTCTGCTGGGGAGTTTCCAACAGCCTGGAAAAAGAAACACAAACCGAGCTATTAGAGCAAGCGATCCGGGAACATGGAGTCCCCGGGATTATCAACTCCGACCAAGGTAGTCAGTATACCTGCGCTCACTGGGTAGATACCCTAAACCAATACACCATTCGCATCAGTATGGATGGAAAAGGACGTGCTACAGATAATGCGTTTATTGAACGATGGTTCCGAACCATTAAACAAAAATATATTTACCTAAACCCTGCAGGCAATGGATTGGAGCTTTACCAGGGAATAGATACCTTTGTCAAAAAATATAACCACAGAAGACACCAAGGCATTGATCGGAGAAAACCAGTAGATCTCTACCTCAATGCCGCTTAATATAAACTAACAAACCGTACTCAGTGGTCTAAACATTGGGGAGTACTTCATGGATGGGGTATTAAATGAGCTATAAACTTTGGTAAAGTATAAGACACCATAGCTTATTCCATCACCAGGCTCGGGTTGGTATCAGACTTTGTTCCAGAAATAAACTGAGCCGAATGATGGAAGTGTCAGGTAACTTCTTAATCTGTTTGCTACAAGTCAGTCATGTTCTAACCATATATTATTAAGATTAATATGACATAGTCTAAGTGTTAGTTTGAATTATGCAAAGGTAAGACAAGTCGATTCCAATGATCTGACAATTTTGGTTGTATTACATCAAATTTGCAATATTCATATATATATATATATATATATATTAAAATCAGCTTCAAATTAATTGAAGCTTTAAAAATAATGCAATGTGGTTACATCATTATTTTATTTGATAATAAATTAAACAGGAGATGAAAGATGAAAATGTTAAAATTTATAATTCCGATGTTCATTGGGGTATTAATGTTAATAGCTGGACTTACTTTGTTCAATTCAAATAAGGTTGAAGCTCAATCTGAAGGCCCAAATTGTTACATAAATAATGTCGACTACATTTGTAGAACAACAGCAAGTGTAGATTGTATATGCGGTGAAAAAGTTAGCAAGTGATTTAGAAAACGAATGATAATTGTAATACAAGAAGCAAACGCGTTGTTTGCTTCTTGTATTTATAAAATTGTGTAGTATGATATATCAGTGGACTTTACTTCTTCTCTTTTGCTTGCTGGTTAGCTGTGCAAATGACAAGCCTGATAAATCGCCAATTTTAGATTTAAATAAACTTGATTCCATTACACTTGAACAAAAAGAGCCACTATTCGGGAAGTTTTTTGAACAACTTGTGATCTCTGATGACGGTAATTTTCTACTGCTAAGTGAGCGAATAAAAAAACAGATATTTGTTTATAAATCTGATGGTAAACTGTTTTCAATAATTGGGGAAAGTGGAAGAGGGCCATCCGGTCTTTTGGAGATTACAGGATATGATATCAATGATAGAGATGAAGTGTTGATCTACGATGCTCTCCAAAGAATGTTGAAAATATTTGATATTGAAGGAAATTTGCTTCGGAGTGTTAGTTTTTTAGAGAACGAAACAATTAATCCCACGGCCAATAATATTAAATGGTATAACAATCAGGTAGTATCTACCATTTATGATACGAAAGTTCCATTTGATGAAACACATAAATCCAGTTTAGTTGCTTTAGCAGATACAAATGGAAACGTTGATAAAGTTTTTGGACAGTTTGATCCATTTTCAGAAAAAGACAAAAAATTAACGTTTAATACGGTAAGCACTCTGGATAAGGAATCAGATTTATTCTATACCAACCTTCAGACCTCACCCTATATTTATGTTTATGATTTAGTAAAGCAGAAATTAGTTGATAAGGGTGGAATACAAACTGAAAATTTCAAATTACCTGAAAAAGAAATTACGGCCTATCTGCCCATTTCACAAAAGTTTGAACTTGCTACAAATACCAGTGCAATAGCTCATATTTTCAACACGGATCAATATGTTATTCAACACATGCAGGTTTTAACGAATGAGTGGTTCAAAAGCATGGATTATGCAGCTAAAAAGAATTTTCTGAATATTTACAATAAAGAGACTTTAGATTTCATACAGGAAATTCCAGTGTCGTTTACACCGATTGGAGAACAGAACAATAAACTATATGTGATTAAAGATTTTAACCCTGACAATTATATCATTGGCGTATATGAAATCGTGGCAAAGCAAAATTAATAGACTAATTTTTCTTCTGTTAGTAGTAGCGGCTGGATGCAATGAGAGATCCTATTCTGACTACTATGACAAACCTCTAAGCGAATGGGAATCCTATCTTTCAGCAATCTCCGATCACCAGCAAATAGAGCTTAAAAATACCGTATTGTTGGTGCTTAAAAGCAGTGAATGTTCGCCCGCACTGGCAGAATTGTCTTGGTGGAATTCTTTTACCAAAGATCAGAAAAGAATCGAGGTGAAGTTAATTATCATTGAAAAGTATGCAACCACAGCTAAAGTACTTTTGGAACAAGAGAATATTTTTATTCCATCCTACAGAGATTTTGCCGCTGTTATATTGGATAAAGACCTGCTGCCATCGACGCCGATGAAGGTTTATTTTGATCAACAAGGAGAGATTGAAAATATTAAACCTATAGGAGCTCATTCAAATGAAATGGAGTTCATTAATTAGTCAAGCGTACATTGTTAAACCCACTTCTACACAAATTCATTTAGAATTGTAATTAACCGATAGACCGAATTGTGATTTTTTGTTAAAGCTTAACGCCCAAACGAAATCACCTTAACCGGATCAGTATTAGCAGCAACGCGGGCCGGGAACCAGGAGGCAAGTGCCGAAAGCACAATGGTTACCAAGATAACTATAAGGAAATCGATTACGTGGGGTTCAACCGGGGCATAGCTCATATAGTAATTCTCCTGAGAAAGAGGAATAATCTGATAGTTGACCTGGAGGAAGTAGAAAAGTAAAGATATAGCAATACCTATGATCAGCCCGACACCCGCGACCATAAGCCCTTCCATAAGAAAGATACGCCGGATCGTTTTTGATTTACTGCCGATGGTCTTTAGAATTCCGATATCTCTTGTGCGCTCCAATACCATCATCAAAATGGCACCGATCAGGTTAAAGGCAGCCACAATGATCATGCCGCTGATAACCAGGGGGATCATGTTTTCCTGCAATTCAACCCATGCAAAGATATTACCAAATACGGTGTAAATGGTTTGATTGTAATAAGGGAAAACGATAGTCTCATCGAGTTTATCCCGGAAGGCAAGTATTTCAGAATTATCTTTGAGCCGGATCTCGATGGCATCAGCCTGATTGTCCCGGTATTTAAAAAGCTGTCGTGCATAATTTCGGTCCACCATGGCAAACACATCATCAAACAGATCGATTCCGGTCTCATAAATTCCGGCAAGCCGAAATTGTTTGATCTCGGGCGAATTCACCAGGGAAGGGATGCCTTCAATCGTGTAAACAGTGATAACGGAGCCGATCTCAGCTTCGAGCTGCTGTGCCAATTGCCTGCCAAGAACAATGCCTGGCATTCCGGTTGAATCTTGTTTTAGATTATATTCACCTTCTGTAATATAATTCCCCACACCAAACTCAGGTTTTTCGATATCCACACCTTTGAGGGATGTTCCGGTTACCTGATCTTTGGTTTGTATCATCACTTGTCCCTGTATCACGATCTGTTTGCTTTCAATCTCAGGATAGCGATCCAAATAAGTGAAAAGCGTATCGGCCCGTGCTATGGGTCGTTGGGTATAGGTGTTGATGGCGATGTGAGGGGCAAAATCCATGATCTTGCCATTAATTGTTGATTTAAACCCATGAACAATGGAAAGGGCGATGAGCAATCCTGCAGAGCCAACGGCAATTCCGGCTATAGACATATATTTTATGAACGAAAGAAACCCGGAGCTTTTTCGGGAGCCTTTGAAATACCGAAGGGCAAGATACCATTCAAACTTCATGGATTCGTTATTAGTTGGCCGTTAATGGTTTTTGAGACATCAGTCATTATTATTTACCCGAAGCATGGGCTTGGATAAAGTCCATTGGTTTTCGAATAACGAATATACCATTAACGAACATCGTTATTCCGATTTCATTTGTGGGAAGAAAAGTACATCCCGGATAGAATCGGAGTTGGTCATGATCATAGCCAGGCGATCGATCCCGATCCCGATTCCAGCAGTAGGGGGCATACCGTATTCAAGGGCGCGGATGAAGTCTTCGTCTATGGCCATAGCTTCATCATCGCCGTCAGCACGGAGTTTGGCCTGCATTTCAAGTCGCTCCCGCTGATCGATAGGGTCGTTCAGCTCAGTATATGCATTGGCTATTTCTTTTCCATTGCAAATGGCCTCAAAACGTTCAACCAGCCCCTCTTTGGATCGGTGTTTTTTGGTAAGCGGACTCATTTCTATAGGATAATCTATGATAAAGGTAGGTTGTACCAGTTTTCCCTCCACAAATTCTCCGAAGATCTCGTCAATGATCTTGCCGGCACCAAACGACTCATCAATTTCCACATGCAGTTCTTTGGCAATGGCGCGAAGTTCATCCAGGTCTTTGCCATACAGGTCTTTCCCGGTTTCCTGCTCGATGGCTTCAAACAATGGGATACGCGGCCATGGAGTTTTAAAATCGATCTCATTTTCTCCAACCTGTACTTTTGTGGATCCGTGGAGTTCAAGAGCAACTTGCTCAAGCATGTTTTCGGTGAACTCCATCATCCAGTTATAATCCTTATAAGCCACATATAACTCAACCTGTGTGAATTCCGGATTATGAAATCGGGAAAGTCCCTCATTGCGGAAATCTTTGGAGAATTCATACACCCCATCATACCCACCAACAATCAATCTTTTCAGGTACAGCTCATTTGCTATACGAAGATAAAGATCCATATCGAGGGCATTGTGGTGCGTTACAAAAGGCTTGGCTGCCGCTCCACCGTATATCGGCTGAAGGATGGGAGTCTCGACTTCCAGATATCCCTTTTCATTCATGATATTGCGCATCATCTGTACCATTTTGGTACGCTGTTGGAAGGTTTTGCGCACTTCAGGATTTACGATCAAATCCACATAGCGCATCCGGTATCGTTGCTCCTTATCGGTGAAGGCATCATGGATGATGGTTTCTCCATCTTTCGTTTTCTCTTCTTTAGGAGTTGGAATAGGCCGGATGGTTTTGGAAAGGAAGTGAAATTCTTCGGCATGCACGGTCGTCTCTTCGGTTCTTGTCTTGAATACAAAACCTTTGATACCAACAAAATCACCAATATCAACCAGCTTCTTAAAGACCTTATTGTAATTGTCATTACCAAGCTCTTCGGTAGCCACATCGTCACGTCTGATGTACACCTGAATGGTTCCTTCAGAATCCTGCAAATTGAAGAAAGCCGCTTTTCCCATAACTCGCTTTGTCATAACCCGACCTGCAATCACAACGGTATCGGTATTGGGATTGTCTTCATCTCGGATCAGTTTGTCTTCATGCTCTAAAATTTGTTTCGAAGTGTGAGTTGCTTCAAAAGAATAAGGATAGGGGTTAACTCCGAGTTCGCGAAGCTGTTGGAGTTTTTCCCGGCGAATTTCTTCCTGTTCCGAGAGGGATAATTCCTGTTCAGACATGTATATAATTAAATTTAATTTTGGTGTTCAAATAGAAGCCCTAAAAATACCGAATTATGCAGAGAATTGTGAGCCTAAGACAAGATTACTTTTATTTTAGAAAAGTGAGTTTTTGCTGAAAATGGACTAGTGTTGAGTCATGTATGAAATGTCGTCAAGGGGTTGCAACCCCTTGTCGCAGATTATACTTCGATTCCAATAGCCAAATCACAATATTTCCCTATTCGGATTGGCAAAAGTTGACCACCAACTGCTATTCTACCCGACAACTGAACATGAACATGACACTAGTATTAACTTGTTTACCAGTTAAAAATACGTCTGTGAATCTGTATTTGACCACTGACCGGGGACAGAGAACCGTTGTTTATCTCTTCTCAGTTAAAATAGCGGTCTGCCGTCTTCGGTCGTTAAATGTTTTCAGTTTATATTTCAACCGGTAAACGCGTTAGTATTAATTAATCATGAATCGAAACACTATATATTAAAGCGTTTTTTATTAGGATGTAACATTCTTAATTTAAATTTAGGATTCAGTTTCATAGCTTGTTTAAAATAATGGGGAGTGTTCCTTCGGGCATATTCTTATAAACTTTCATAAACAACACTCATTAGGTAATGAAAAACTATAAAAACTTTTTTACGTGGCTGATAATAGGAGTCATGTTCACGGCATGTGAAATTCCTGGCAAACCTGATTTCAAGACTTCCCACAGAGTAGAAGCTCCTATACTTTACGATAAAACATTTCAATTCATGGGAGAGGGAGATAATGTACTGATCGACACCACCAGTGCAGATTTTGATTCTTTATTTTCTGTGGATGGTGAAAATTTCATCTCCCTTGTGAACGAACAGGATTTTGATCTTGGAGATCTGAACGATGCTATTCCTGAAGTGAACGTTGATCCATCTTCATTTAACTCGAAGGTGGGAGAGATCGAACTGGGAAGTTTTTCATCTGGTGGTAATTTGGGTTCTGCTACCTTTAATCAATTAACCGGGTATAATCCGGCTGCTTATCCTAAAAGTGCTCCTTTACCTGCTTCTATTGGAAAAACCACTCCCCACAATATAGATATCGGGAGTAATGCTGATTATTTTGTAAGTGCAACAATAAAGAGCGGATCTCTTCAGATGACGGTTACCAATAACCTTGGATTTGATATTGATAAAATTTACTTAGACCTGAAGTCGGGTAATACTAAGGTTCGATCGATCACGATAAATACCGTAGGTCATGGAAAAACGGTATCCGGCTTATTCAATTTCTCTGAGGGAGATGTACTTGAGAATATAAATTTGGATGTGTCTTTAGAATGGAAGGCTCAGTCCATGAAAGCAGATCCAAATAATTTTATTGTCGAAAGTGCTGAAGGGGTAAACCTTTTTGCCTCCCAAGTTAAAGCCGTTGTGGAGTCACAAGATTTTAATTCCAATAGTGTTACCAATTTTGATGATTCTGAATTCATTTTTTCCGATCCGGGCCATTATGTACTGCTTGAATCCGGAGATCTTGAAATCGCTGAGATCATCAACAGCATTGATATTACCGTAGAGCAAATGGTAATCTCATTTCCCGGCATACGAAAAGCACCTTTTGGAGCAGCAGATTCTTTGATTATTGAATATGACGGATCTACTGCTATTCCCAGAAACGGAAGTGTTTCGGCTCGTCAGTTTGACCTTTCAGGAAACCGCATATATGCCAATAACAATCAGATTGAGTATAACATTGTAGCACAAACTGAGAATACACAAACGGGCTCCGGAGCAGAAGCACGGGTTATCACCGAGAACAATGGGATATCCTCATCAGTTGCTATCAACAATCTTGTAATTGAAGAGGCTTTTGGGTTCATCGTTCCAGAGACGGTATTACTTAGTGATGATGACCCAAATAACGGGGTTGATCAGTTAGATGTATTCAATGAGAGTGAAGTAGAGCTTACTGAAATTGACGGACTCAACGACCTTTCAAAAAAACTGGAGGGGCTCGAATTCACCGAACCCACGTTAAGTATCAATTACACTACAACCCTTGGGGTTCCCACAACCATCTATGGTGCTTTTTTGGGAGTGAATGGCAAAGGCGAACAAATATATCTTAATGGAGATCAGGGGAGTCAGTATGAAGTCACTTCAGCTGTTTCAGGTTTGCAGGAAAATGGAACGGATATCCCAATGGAGAACCTCATTAAATTTGAGATCGATCCTTCATCAAACTCCGGTTCCGTTACTTTTGATGAGACTAATACGAATGTAAATGTATTCCTTAATAACCTGCCAAGTGAGATCCGGTTCATAGGTAAAGCCGCTGTAAATGAAAGAAATGTAGAAGGTTCAGTAACTACGCCGGTAGAATTCAATCCTGTGATCAGCGTAAATCTGCCGCTCGCTTTCAGAACCACGGAAACAGCCACCTTTAGGGATACCACAGATCAGGATCTCGGCTACTTACCATCACCTGATAACGGAGATAGAACTACGATAACGGATGGAAAGCTGATGGTTAACTATGATAATGGATTGCCTATGAATGTAGATATAGAGATCACTTTCCTTGATTCCTTGTACAATGCCTTTGAGACCCTTTCCATTGATCGCCTTGAAGCAGCAGGAGTTGATGCCAATGGATTCGTGAACAGTCCTGCAAATGACCGCACGATGATGATCTCATTAAACCAAGGTCAGCTGAGGCAGTTGTATAAAACAAGGTACCTTGAGATATCCGCCGGTTTAATCAGTACCGACACCAGCGGTGATGGAAGTGGCAATGAAGTGAAAATTCGCACAACTGATTTTTTAACTATCTCAGTTAATGCTGATTTCACCATCGAATCGGAGGTAAACTAAAATGAAGAATCTGGCTAATAACAATTTCATGAAAAAGAACATACTATTCCTTATTCTCATTTTTGGGGTTTCAGCAACAACAGCATTGGCACAATCACGTCATTTCAGTGCACAATCTCTTGGAATGGGAGGTGGAGGAACCGCATATATGGACGGATACCATGCCAACTTTATTAACCCGGCCAACCTGATGCTGGATATTCACCGACCCAAAACGACCATTGGTTTTGCCCATGTAGGAGCAAGAGCAGGAGGTAGTTTGGCAAATATTGCGGTTTATAATAAATACCTGACTACCGGTCAGCTGATAGCCGGCGATACCAGAACCAACATGCTTAATGATTGGTTTGGTGAAAGTTCATTTAACAGGCGCCAAATGGCGGCGACGGTTAGTGTAGCTCCTTTGGGAATCTCTCACAGACGTTCAAAACAGGCATTCAGTTTAGCCTCCAGAGTAAGGGTTACCGAAGATTTCTCCATTAATAAAGGAATGGCTGAATTATTGACCTATGGATTAGATGCTGATAAATTTTCCGATCCGACGCCCATCAACTTCAGCTCAAATACCGTAGCGTTTGCTGAGATTTCCGTTGGGTATGCACGTCATATAATGAACCTTCCAAATCTTTTGTTTGCCAAAGATATTAAACTCTTTGCCGGAATTGCCCCGAAGTATTTATACGGTATTTATACCGCTGACATGGATTTCAATTCTACTCTACAAATGACGAGGGGCAATCAGTCTTCCCCATTTACTATCAATCATCAATTCAGTTACACCCTGCAAACCATCGGTGAGCTTTCTCAGCAGCTTCAGGCTTACGAAGTAGCTTATAATGACGATCCGGATGCTGCATTTAAAGATTATGTGGATTATGAAGGTGAGGATGTTGGTGAAGCTCAAGCCACCGGTTTTGGCGTGGATATGGGAGCTACACTCGAAATGGATGTTTCTTCATTACCTGTACCTTTATTTATGAATGCGAATAAGACCCTTCGACTATCTATGTCGATCACAGATCTTGGATCTCTCAGTTATGACCAGTCTGCATCAAATAGTTATGCGGATGGAGAATTCACCTATGAGGGAGCTCAAAATGAAGATTCATTTGGTGATTTCTTTGATAATCTTTCTGACAGTCTGCAAAATGATGTGTACGGTAATTTTGATAGCGAAGAGATAGATGCCGTTAAATATAATTTACCATCAATGTATAATTTTGGAGCTTCCCTTGAGATGAATAAGCTCTTGGTTGCACTTGATTATGGCGTTGGATTCAATAACAACGGGATCAACTCAAAGCGCAGCGTTCTTACCTTGGGCGCTCAATACAGGTTTTTTGGCTTTATTCCTTTAAGAGTGGGAACAAAGGTCGGGGGATATGCTTCAGCAGCGTATTCAGCGGGAATTGGGCTTGATTTCAACTTCCTGGAGTTTACCGTAGGTGCTTCAACTGTTGCCAATTCAGCGGACAATGGCTCATCAGCCGGTGTAGCCTGGAGTGGACTCGTACTTCGTTTCTGATCCCGTTTATCTATACTGAATTTTTCATAAGCAGAGCTTGTTGCTCGGGAAATATAAAAACACCCGGACAATGAGCTTTGCTATTTACGAGATCTTTGGATTGATCATTTCTTTGCCATTAAGCTACGCTATGGCCCGAATAGCCAAAAATATTCATCTGATACATACAAAGATGAAGTTGACAGACTTTTTGCAGCTACCTGGAACGGTGATAATGAGGATGAGTTGAATGCCTGGCTAAAAGTAAAGCGAATATATGAATCCAAGAAAGCTCCAAAGAAAAAGAAATATATCTTGAAAAGAATTTATGAGCTGGATAAGTACCAACTTTTGAGCAGGACATACATAAATGAGAAAGGATATGTTAAGAAAGCAGAGGAATTAAAAACGGGCAATTGAAACTTCATCAGGCAATGAAGTACCATTAAGAATATAATTGGAGAGCAGGGAGCTCAAATAATTTCCATAGATTAAGCCTTTAGAGCCTAATCCGGTAAATACATGAATCTGTTTTAATTTGGGGTGGGAACCTATAATGGGTTTTCGGTTTGGTGTTGAGGCTCTTACTCCAGCCCACTGAGCAATAAGTACCGCATCTTTGAATAGAGGTGGATATACCTTGCCTAATCGTTGTGTTAGATATTCAAAGCCCTCTTTGTCAGGTTCGGTATAATCAAAATTATGCTCATAGGTACTGCCCGCAATAAATTCAGTTTTTGAAATGGAAGCAATGTACCCAAGGGCTGAAATGGAGTAATCAAAATCCCCGGCTTTGGTAGATTCAAAAACCGCAAGCTGCCCTTTGATTTGATGAAGAGGTAAATAATTCCAGGGTTCCAAAGCTTTGGTTTCAGATCCAGTAGCATAGATCAGATGTTCGGCATACAGTTCTTTATTCATTAATGATACGTTGAAAGGAGCTTCATCATAATTCACGGAATAATCCGCATTGGTAAATAACTTCAGCCCTTTTTGTTTAAGATGGTTCGCCTTACTTCGCAGATATAATTCTACATTTACGGTGAGCCCTTTGGGGAGCCACATACCGCCACCCACACAATTCAGATCAGGATTTATAGAATAAATTTCATCTTTCTCCAGCCATTTACACCAGCCTTCAGGCCAGTTGTTTGGGTGAGCATTTTCCTTCATCCGGGAAGCCATCTTTTTATCCTGGGCCGGACGTAAGATCCCGGTTTTCCTGTAAAATTGAACCGGTGTTTGTTCTTGAATATGTTCAAGATCAGCCGTAATGGAAGTCAAGCAGGAGTCAGCATTCCAGACCGGAGTTCCAAACCGTCCCGTTGCAGGATTAACCATTCCAAGGGGTGTTCCCGATGCGCCTGATGCAATATCTCCGGTATCGAGCAAACAGACGGTTACTCCCCGGCTAAGTAGCTCTCCCGCAATAGAAAGTCCGGCTATTCCGGCACCTAAAACACAAAAATCAAAATGAGAAGAGGAGGGCACTATTATCCTGAGATTTGATTGGCATTCTTCAGAGTTACGCCGGCGTCTTTCATCTCCTTTAAAGCGGATTTAACGGAGCCATCCATGTTAATGCCACGCACGGCATCTTCCACTAAAGTAACCTTATACCCAAGATTGAGGGCATCAAGCACGGTCCATTTCACGCAGAAGTCGGTAGCCAAACCCGTAACAAAAAGTTCGATCACACCCCGTGCCTGAAAATATCCGTGCAATCCGGTTACGGTATGGTGGTCGTTCTCAAAAAAGGCAGAATAAGAATCAATCCCTTTTCTGAACCCTTTCCGTAGGACCAGTTGTGAGGGCTTGGTTCTTAGGTCGGGATGAAATTCAGCCCCCCGCGTGCCCTGTACACAGTGATCGGGCCAGAGGACTTGTTCCCCATATTCCATCTCAATGGTTCCGAATGGTTCTTTATTGGAGTGATTAGAAGCAAAAGAGCGATGGTCCTCAGGATGCCAATCCTGGGCCTGCACAACGCAATCAAAATCATCCATAAGGTTATTAATTGGCTCGATTACTTCATCACCGCCCGGTACAGCTAAGGCACCGCCCGGACAGAAATCATTTTGAACGTCAACAATAAGTAAAGCTTTCATTGAATTATGCTTTTTGAATAAGTTCGATTTTTAATTCTCTAAGCCTCTTGCTTAAGCCCACTTTATAAACATGGGGATTATCAAAGCGTTTATGCTCGTCAATTAGTTTCGAGAGTCTCACCCGGGCATATTCTGCACTTTCCTGAACAGATGGGATGTCGATTGTTATCTTACCTTTATTCACCACATTATGCAATAGTTCTTCACTTTTCAGTTGTGATACTATTGTAGAGCGATGTGCTATATATGGATGATAGATGACGGCAGGATTTTCTTCATCATCCAATGCAATACCGTCACTGTAAAAAGAGTCATCTTTATTAAAATACCGAATAATCTTTTTTGAATCCGGCAGGGTTACTTTCTCTTCATTTTCTGAGATCTTAATCGTTGGTTTCCCGTTAATGGAACTGAGCTTATACACACCGTCCAGCGCCGGATCATCGTAAGCGGTAACTAACTTTGTACCCACACCGAAAAGGTCGATCGGGGCCCCCTGATCAAGTAAGCTTTTGATTAAATGTTCATCTAATTGGTTAGAAACGGCTATTTTTACATAATCTAACCCGGCATCATTCAGCATTTTCCGGCTATTTCGAGCAAAATAGGACAGGTCACCACTGTCTAAGCGGATTCCAACGAGTTTATGGCCTTTCTCCTCCAGTTCTTTTGCCACTTTGATTGCATTTGGAACTCCTTTTTTCAGAGTGCTGTACGTATCAACAAGCAGGATGGAGGAATCGGGATAATGTTCGGCATAGGTTCGGAAAGCGGTCAGCTCATCTTCAAAAGATTGTATCCAGGAGTGAGCCATAGTCCCATTTATGGGGATGTCATCCATTTTGCCCGCCAGCACATTGGAAGTCCCCTGAAACCCGCCGATGAATGAAGCCTTAGAAGCTTGAAGTCCGCCAAGCCCCTGAGCTCTTCGAAGTCCGAAGTCCACGACGGCATGGTCTCCTGCCGCTTGTTTTATGCGGGAGGCTTTGGTGGCGATCAGAGAAGCAAAGTTCAAGGTGTTAAGCAGTACCGTTTCGAGGATCTGCGCTTCAACAATGGTTCCTTCAACCCGTAAAATTGGTTCATTGGGAAATACGATCTCACCTTCTCTTACAGAATAGATGGACCCCCTAAATTCAAAATCCTCCAGGAAACTGAGAAACTTTTTTTTGAAACCCTTGGAACGTAAATATTTCAGTTCTTCGGGATGAAAGCGAAAGTTCCGGATGATCTCAAGTAAGTCTCCCAGTCCTGCAAATACTACATAACCGCCATCGAAGGGGAGGCTGCGAAAGAAATAATCAAAATTTGCTGTTTGTTGGTAGCGTCCGGAAAGGAAATATCCTTGCGCCATCGTCAATTCGTAAAGGTCGGTGTACAGTGCGGGGTTTTTTAAAATCATGGATATAAAATAAAAAGGCTTTCTGAGAATCAGAAAGCCTAAAGAAAAAAAAGATTTAACCTCTGTAATTTCTTCTTTCGATCAGTTTTTTGATCTTTTTATTTCCGATCCAGACCTTTTGATTGGTCTCAACATTAACCAGTTCCAGATTAACGGTATAAAAAACAGCTAAGGTACGCCGATCAGGGGTCTCATCAACAACAGAGCTTATATTACCAATGAGCATAAAATCGGCACCCAATTCCTGGGCCATTTCTTTCATCGTTTCCAGAGAGGCGAATTCTTGTTGTTCAAGTCTTTCCTGACGGATGTCTTGTCTTTCATCACTACTGGCCACCACATTTACAGAGCCGGAATTAACGAAGGCACGCTCCATTTCTTTTGTAATGACTTCAGTATCAATGTGTTCCATGCTTTCATTTCGGACATTACCTACGATCACGACCGGAGATTGCTGATGTTGGCGGTTATGCTGGTTGAGCCACGGTTTGGTAAGTGCATCAGAGATCATTTCCTCTGATACCATCCGAGCGTCAGTATCATTCCACCTGCCTGAAAGGTCGGTAGTTTCAGAAGGATTGATTCGGTTTACTTTGTTTGTAGGCCGGCATCCTGATATCAGAAGTCCGAATAGGAGAGTAGATAGGATTGCGTATTTCATAGTGGTGGTGTTTAAGTTTTATGATTTTAATAAGAATAAATTGATTCAATGAGCCCCAATTTGGTTTGTTCTGTAATTTCAATGGTTCTCTTTTCTGAGTAAAGTATGGAGCCTGAAGCTGATAGATACTGGATCTCTATCTCATTGATGCCGGTTGGTAAATTGATCACATTCATCCAGGCTTTACCGGGCATGGTTTGCCAGCCTCTGAGATCCGCTTTCTCCGAACTTTCCTGCCCTAAAATTCCTAAAACATCAACCAGTAACCCTATTCCCTTATTTTTATCACGCACTGAGGAAGCTAAGTAGGATGATCCTGTTGCTTTAATTGTGGCTCTGAGTAATGAACGGGTATATATGATCGGAATTTTTGCCTTATAAACTTCCGCAGATACAACATCCATTTCTTCTATAAGCTCCAAATCGGATTTTTGCAATGAATCAGTTACAATACGAATATTTTGAACCCGGGATTTATATAGGTCTATTTTAGGGAGCGAAAATTTTACATAGAAGCTATTATCATTCTCTCCGTTTAGCCAGAGCCTGAAATCTTCCTGTTTTTTAATTGGAGCCTGTCCTGAAAAGGCTGTAATTAGCACATTATAAGAATGGGGATTTCTTATTTTTTCAAGATCAGTAATTTTTGCAGGGCTTCTTTTATTAATTTTTTCTTGCTCACGGAGAGCTATGGCAAGTTTCTCAAATTCAATACGGGAATCATCAGGTTTACCTGTCTTTGCATATAGTATGGCCGCCAAGTAATGACTGAATGCACTGTTTTGAATATTCGTTTTACCTGAATGCCAGTCTACCTTTCCTGTAGTGTCTTCTCTGGCAAATGCTTCAGCCAAACCTTTCAATCTGATGTCGAGTTGTTCCATCTTAAAAGCCATTCTGCGGGTTTCAACCAGCGCACCTTCCCAATTATTTTGATGGACGTAATTCAAACTTTTAAATGCATTCAGGTATATATCCTCATAAGGTTCACCATCATAAACCAGGGTATTGTCATTCACTAACATGGCTTTAAAGCCCCTGCTTATGCTTTTTGTGTAAGCATCATCAATCAATGTTTCTGCATTGTCAAAGAAAACACTGCTGCTGTCAAAATTTCCGGCAAAGTGATGGATCAATCCGGCTTCGAGATTTTTTAATACAGCGTCTTTGGATTTATAAATTTCTTTGTGCTCAAACTCTTGCAATAATTTTGAAGATTCTTGGTAATTTCCGGAGATAAAGGAAGATCGCAAATCATGCTGGGCGTCATCAAGCATATAAGCATGGCAACCGGAAAGGAAAATGACAGCAGCAAGGTAAAAGAGATGAAATCCGGCTTTATTTATGATTATCTTGGCACCCATTAAGAAATTTGATTCCTTATTATTTAAGGTTTTGTGAATTATGAATTATAACTAATTTACGTGGAAAATAGACCTTTGTTATATCGCATTTTAGTGTTAGCTATTTTCGGATTTATGGTTTCTTGTGCCACTCCCATTGCACCCACTGGCGGGCCTTCAGATAATAAAGGACCTGTATTGGAATTCACAGATCCCGAAACCGGTACAACGAATTTTGAAGGAAGGATATTTGAGTTTCAGTTTGATGAGTATATAAATCGATCAACAGTGAGAGGCGCAATCACAGTTGAGCCTGACCTTGGTATTGAATATGACCTTTCCTGGAAAAGGAAGAAGATGTTCATCGAGTTCGCAGAATCTTTTCCGGATTCAACTACTATTATTATTAAGCTGGGGACCGAGATCACAGATACGCGAAGCAACAAGATCCCGAGCCCGATCACGTTAGCCATCTCCACGGGTGATGAGATCGACAGCGGTGAGATATCAGGTAAGGTACTCCTTGCTGAAAACGGGCGAGCTGCGGATGAACAAAGAATTCTCCTGTATCGTCAACCTGTTGATCTTACTAAAAGAGCGAACTACCAGGCACAAACGGATACTTCCGGCAGTTTTAATTTTTCATACTTAGCAGAAGGGAGATATAAGGCTCTGCTGGTGGATGACAGAAACCGGAATAAGATCTGGGATCAGGAAATAGAGACGGCTTATCCCTTTTATGAGGAATTTATCAATTTAGAGAAAGAGGGGAGTGATACCCTGGATGTGATCTATACCGTTCGCGAAGATACCACGAAACCCGTTTTGCAAGGAGTGGGATTATTTTCACAAAATAGAATGAGGTTCAGATTCAGCGAATCCATCCAATTAACCGACAGTACTTCCATTCAGGTTTTTGACTCTTTAGGAAATACTTATTCCTCAGCCTTTCCACTTTATGTTTCTCCCAGGGAACAATTTGTTCTGTTTGCCCAAAATAGCGAACCGTTACTGGAGGAAGTGGCTTACAGCACAAAAGTAAAAGATATTACCGATCTGGGAGGTAGTGAACCCGACTCTGCTATGTTTAGTTTTACCGGAACATCACAGGAAGATACCACCTTGCAGCGTATCATTTCAGCAAATGGCCAAAACGGACTTTCACAAACCGATGAATTTGTAGTGACCTATGCGGCCCCTATTTCAGAAAGTGAGATCATGGATTCTGTTATTGTAATCGAAGGAGATGTGGACTTTGATGACTGGCCTGAGATCTCAATCGTACAAAATAAACTTAAGATAAGCCCACAGCAGGAATGGATTGAAGGTGTTAATTATCAGTTTTTGGTTTGGAATCCGGTTACCCAAAGAAGGAGTATGTATGAACCGGAAGTCTGGGATTCAACGGAGTACGGCGAAATCGAGATAAACATTAAAAATGCAGATTCTTCTGACACTTATTATGCAAGGGTTATAGATCCAAATGGAAAAGAAGTCGAATTTACCGGCTTTAGTACAGCGACAATTATACCCGAACTTCCACCTGTTTCCTATACCTTAATCTTATTCAGGGATGAAAACGATAATCAAAGATGGGATACCGGTTCCGTTTCTCCTTACCAAAGTCCCGAAAAATATTATGTACAAAGAAATATCAATGTTCAGGAAGGATTTATTTCTGAGGTAAATGTTACATTTGAATAACTATGAGTGAATTAATAAGTCCATATATAAATGATGTTTGGCATCTGCCTATTTTAATAGGTTTCATCATTCTATTAACCATTATCGTTGCTTCTATAACCACGAGGATCATTAATGTAATGATCAAAAAAAATCGTGAGATAGAAGATAATGATGATGTCACAAACCTTGTATTTTTCAAACGTTCCGTCAGTGTACTTATTTACCTTACAGGTATCAGCTTTGCGATCTATATGATCCCACAGCTAAGAGTGGTCGCAGCTTCCTTGCTTGCCGGTGCCGGATTGTTTGCCATTGCCATCGGTTTTGCATCACAAGCCGCATTGGCGAATGTGATCGGTGGTTTATTCATCGTTATGTTTAAACCGTACAGAATTGGAGATCGCATCCAGGTCAGAACGGATCTGAGTGGCGTGGTGGAAGACATCAACCTTCGTCATACGGTTATTCGGAATTTTGAGAATAAGAGGATCATTATCCCAAATTCAGTGATCAGTAATGAAGTGGTTATTAATTCAAACTACGAAGATAATAAGATCTGTAAGTGGATCGAAATGGGCATCAGCTACGATTCGGATATTGATCTTGCAAAGTCCATCATGAAAGATGAGATCCTGAAACACCCGCTCTTTGTGGACAACCGAACGGAAGAGCAAATTGAAGAGGGAGAAGAAATAGTGCCTGTTCGGGTGATTATGATGGGTGAATCGTCGGTTAACCTACGAGCGTGGAGCTGGGCTGTAAATCCCCCTGATGCTTTTGTTATGGGCTGTGATCTACTTGAAAGCATAAAAAAAAGGTTTGATAAAGAAGGAATTGAAATTCCTTTCCCACACAGAACGCTGGTATATAAAAATCCTAAACCGGACTCGTCTGAAGAAATGCCGTAATAAGTTTTGAACAGTAAGGGTGCATTGCAATGCGTCCTTACTGTTTCTTAAAACAACGTAAACGAACATCGAAAATCCCTTCACAAATCGTTATCTTATGGAACCGCTTCCAAAACATCAAGAAATTCAATTATGTCGGTAGAAACGAAAAAAACATCTTCTAAAAAGGAATCAGCTTCATCTAATATGGGAAATGCTGTGCAGGAATCGTATCAGTCGAAGCATAAAATTCGCTTTGTAACAGCTGCCAGTCTTTTTGACGGTCATGATGCCAGTATTAACATTATGCGGCGTATTTTGCAGAGCAGCGGGGCCGAAGTGATCCATTTGGGGCACAACCGTTCGGTGCACGAGATAGTGAATTGCGCCATACAGGAAGATGCCCAGGGGATTGCCATCAGTTCGTACCAGGGCGGACATATGGAGTATTTCAAATATATGATAGAGCTTTTGGAAGAGCACGGTGCCGGGCATGTTAAAGTATTTGGCGGCGGTGGCGGTGTGATCGTTGGAGATGAAATTGAAGATCTTCACAAAGCAGGAGTGACCCGCATTTTTTCTGTGGAAGACGGAAGTAAAATGGGCCTTCAGGGCATGATCAACTTCATGCTGAAGGAATGTGATTACGATCCTGTTTCAATAGCCAAACCGGATTACAAAAAAGTAGCCCAAAAAGACACTATTGCCCTGGCGCGTTCCCTTACGGCCATTGAAAATGAAAAAGAAGATGTGCTTTCCTACAAAGAAGGGAAATTGCTGGACGGTAAGGGCAACGAAATTAAAATCGGCACAAAAACCATTCCGTTGGTAGGGATAACCGGAACAGGTGGAGCCGGAAAGAGCTCGCTGACAGATGAATTGGTCCGCCGCTTTTTAACCGAATTTGAAGACCTGACCATTGGTATTATTTCTGTGGATCCATCCAAGATCAAAACAGGTGGAGCGTTGCTTGGTGACCGCATCCGCATGAACAGCATTGATACCGAGCGTGTGTTTATGCGCAGTATGGCGACACGAGCTTCCAACCGATCAACCAGTAAAGGGTTGCTCGGAGCCATTGAATTGTACAAGGCTGCTGGATTTGATCTGATTATCGTGGAAACATCCGGTATTGGTCAGAGCGGAACGGAGATCGTGGAATACACAGATATCCCGATGTACGTGATGACCAGCGAATATGGAGCCGCAACTCAGCTTGAGAAGATCAATATGCTGGACCTGGCGGAGTTGGTGGTACTGAACAAATTTGAAAAGAAAGGCTCACTGGATGCACTGAGAGATATCCGCAAGCAAATGATCCGAAATACAGGCTCATGGCACGCCAAGCAGGAAGATATGCCGGTTTACCCAACCATTGCCGCTCAGTTCAATGATGAAGGGGTGAACCGTTTGTTCAAGGCATTGGTCGATAAGATAAACGATCGCTACGAGATTGGCTGGGAAACGAAATTGTATAACAATCCTGAGCCGGCCGAAGATATTCAGGCGCAAGCGATCATCCCAGGAAAAAGAGTTCGTTATCTGTCTGAGATCTCCGAAACCGTTCGCGGCTATCATGAGTGGGTAGAGGAACAGGTGGACGTTGCTTCTAAATTGGATCATGTTTCCGGAACCATCGATCAGCTTGAAAGCTGGAATCCGGATGAAAAAGCGGTGCTGAAGGAAAATCTCATCAGGATGCGCGAGCACTGGCTTTCGAAGCTGGATGTACTTCCCAAACGAATTTTAGAAGGGTGGGATGAACTGTATGAAGAATATCAGCAGGATGAGTTTGAAGTTAAGATCCGCGATAAGGTATTTAAGAATAAATTGTACCGGGAATCTTTGAGTGGATTGAAAATACCGCGTGTAGCCCTCCCTAAAACCAAAAGCAAAGGCGATCAGCTTAAGTTTGCCCTCAAAGAAAATCTGCCGGGATATTTCCCATATACGGCAGGAGTATTTCCATTTAAGCGGGAGGGTGAAGATCCAACCCGGATGTTTGCCGGTGAAGGAACGCCTGAGCGTACCAATAAGCGATTCCATTATGTAAGTGAAGGCATGCCTGCTGCCCGACTTTCAACTGCTTTTGATTCAGTAACGCTGTATGGCGAAGACCCCGGTTACCGGCCTGATATTTACGGAAAGATCGGGAACTCCGGTGTTAGCATCTGTACCTTGGATGACATGAAGAAACTGTATTCCGGTTTTGAACTTACATCCCCTAAAACTTCGGTTTCCATGACCATCAACGGTCCGGCGCCGATGATACTGGCGATGTTTATGAACACGGCCATCGATCAGGAAGTGGAGCGCTATCTAAAGAGTGAAGGGAAATGGGAGGAAGCTCAGAAAAAGATCAAAACTTATTTCAAAGAGCGCGGGGTTAAGCAGCCTGAATATGGAAGTGAAATCCCGGCCGCAAGCGATGAATTTGGGTTAGCGACTTTAGGAATTTCCGGAGATCAATTGCTTCCAGAAAAAACCTATAATAAGATCAAAGAAGAAACGGTTTCCGTGGTAAGAGGAACCGTTCAGGCCGATATCCTGAAAGAAGATCAGGCTCAAAACACCTGTATTTTCTCGACCGAATTTGCCCTGAAGATGATGGGCGATATTCAAACTTATTTTACCGAGCATAAGGTTCGAAATTATTACTCTGTTTCAATTTCAGGTTATCACATTGCTGAGGCCGGGGCCAATCCGATCACACAGGCAGCATTTACGCTGGCTAATGGATTTACCTTTGTGGAGTACTATTTGGCACGAGGGCTTGATGTAGATGATTTTGCACATAACCTGTCGTTCTTTTTCAGCAATGGTTTGGATCCTGAATATGCGGTTATAGGTCGTGTAGCCCGACGTATTTGGGCAGTGGCAATGAAGAATAAGTATGAAGGCAGTAAGCGTTCTCAGAAGCTGAAATACCACATTCAAACCAGTGGCCGTTCCCTGCATGCACAGGAAATTCAGTTCAATGATATCCGTACTACACTGCAAGCGCTATTGGCGATCTACGACAACTGTAACTCACTGCACACCAATGCTTATGATGAAGCAATTACCACTCCGACTGAGGAGTCTGTACGTCGTGCACTCGCCATTCAGATGATCATCAACAAAGAGATGGGAACGGCGAAGAATGAGAATATCAATCAGGGTTCTTACTTCATCGAGGAACTGACTGATCTGGTGGAAGAAGCTATTCTTACCGAGTTTGATCGTATTACCGAGCGTGGCGGTGTTTTGGGCGCTATGGAAAGCATGTATCAGCGCGGGAAGATACAGGATGAATCATTGTACTATGAGTCCAAAAAGCACAGTGGTGAATTACCGATCGTTGGTGTAAACACGTTCCTGAATGATAAAGCCGGGGAAGAAGAGCAAAAAACGATCGACCTGATCCGTTCAACAGAAGAAGAAAAGCGACAGCAGATTGAAAACTTGGAGCAGTTCTGGAAACGCAACGAAAAAGATGCTGACAAAGCCATCGAACGGCTTAAGGATGTAGCCCGTAACAACGGCAATCTCTTTGAGGAACTGATGGAAACAGTAAAGGTGGCTTCATTGGGACAGATCTCCCATGCCTTGTATGAGGTTGGTGGGCAGTATCGGCGTAATATGTGATCACAGATTTGTGGGATTTTGGGATTTCACGGATTATGAAGTCCGTTAATCGTTATTCGCAAATCGGTTAATCGCAGTTCTGTTTGATTTGTCTCGTATATAACCTCGGTCAAAAAATGAACTCAAATAAAAAAGGCCTCGATCGAGGCCTTTTCATTTAGATCAATAAATTAGTCGATACTTATTGTGCAACAAGCATTCCCTTCAGGCGCTGAGACTCAGCCAGTTTGGTGCTTTCAGGATACTCATTGATCACCCGGTTAACCAATTCTCTTGCACGTTCGTAGTTCTCAGCTTTATAATAAGCTTGTGCGGCTTCATATAGATTGGAGGGAGTGGTTACCTCATTTTCATTCCATCCAGCTGCCTGCATAAATTTTTCTGCTGCTGCAGTGTAGTTCTCCTTAGCCAGGTAGAGCTTGGCATGAAAGGTTAGGGGGCCAACACCAAGGATACCCTCAGGCACTTCGAACTCTTCCATATACATAAGTGCATTATCAACATCGCCAAGTTCGAAATTTGAAACAGCTGCATAATAATTTGCGAGGTTGCCTGCATTTGTCCATGGGAATTCCTCGGCGATCTGATCGAATCCATAGGTTAATTCAAAATCGTTTCCATAAAGTGCTTCTTCATAATTTCCCTGGGCATAGGCAGTTTCTGCAATCGCCAGTAGTTCCTGAGCCTGATCTTCTTGGACAGAGGAGTAATACTTATAGCCAAAAAAGCCTCCGATAACTATAGTCAGAGCCAGGGCTATGGTTATGATTTGGGATTTGTTTGCGACATAGTAATCTGCGGCACGTTTATAATTCTCCAGCAGCGGATCGGATTCTAATTCTTCTTTTGAAAGCCTTTTAGACATATTTATTTAATTAAAATAACTGTGATTTTTAGATTCAGAAAATAGGACTGTTTTGGGACTTACCAAAACTCTAAACTGTTTCTAAAACCCCTTTTTTAAGTTCTAATATTCGATCTGAGCGTTGTGCAATTTCTTTTTCATGTGTAATGAGCAGAACAGAGACTCCCATGGCTTCTCTGAGCTCAAATAAAAGATCGAGAATGATATTGGTATTGTCCTGGTCCAGGTTTCCTGTAGGTTCATCGGCTAAGATGATACGGGGATTATTCATAAGTGCCCGCGCCATAGAAACCCGCTGCTGCTCACCACCGGATAGCTGTGTGGGCCGGTGGCCTTTTCTGCCTTCAACTCCAAAAAGACCAAGCAATTCTTCAGCACGCTCATAAGCTTCCTTTGATTCGGTGCCGGCGATCAACCCGGGCATGGCCACGTTTTCAAGTGCAGTAAACTCGGGCAGCAGGTGATGGAACTGGAATACAAACCCTATATAGCTATTTCGGAATTCAGCCAGGTCATCAGTTTTATAGGTGGTGATGTTCTTGCCATCCCAGAATACATCGCCCTTGTCGGCACGATCAAGGCCGCCAAGAATATGCAATAACGTACTTTTACCGCTTCCGCTTGAGCCGATGATGGAGGTAACACTTGCCTCCGAGATCTCTAAATTCATGCCTTGTAAAACGTGGAGCTCATCCTTATCCGGGCCGCCGGGGAAACTTTTGTGCAGATCTTTAGCTTCGAGAACGATCTTTGAATTATCCATTATCCACCCTCTGTATTGGTAAGACCGGGATAGGTCACAGGTTCAATATGCACGCATTTTCCGGTTTCAATATCTACTTTGGCAAACACACCACAAAGTTGATTATCGCCTTTAGCTGCTCTGTATTTTTGATGAACACCGGTCATAAATCGTTTAATGGAAACATTTTTATCCATCCCGATCACAGAGTCAAAAGAACCGGTCATACCGGCATCGGTGATGAAACCAAGTCCTTTGGGTAAAATACGGGCATCATTAGTTTGAACATGCGTATGTGTGCCAACCATGACGGAGGCCTTGCCGTCAATATGCCAGCCTAATGAGATCTTTTCTGCGGTTGCTTCAGCATGGAAATCCACAAAAATGATATTCGTCTCTTCACGGATTTTTTCAAGTGCCCACTCGGCAGCAGAGAAGGGGTCGTCAATAGCTTTCATAAAAGTACGTCCCTGCAAATTCAAAACCCCGACTTTGATATGTTCTTTATTTGGAACGGGGAAGATGCTAAATCCCAATCCCGCATTACCTTTGGGATAGTTGAGAGGGCGGAGGATGTGATCATTCTGACGCATATAATCGAACACTTTCCACTTATCGAAAGAGTGGTCACCGCCGGTAACAACGGTTACGCCAAGATTCAAAAGATTCTTGATGATACTGCGATTGGTGCCAAAGCCTTCATGTGAATTTTCTGCATTAGCGATCACAAAATCTGCCTCGTATTTCTTGGTGAGGCTGGGGAGGAAAGTGTTGGTCATCTCAATACCGGGGTCACCTACAATATCTCCTACAAAAAAAATGCTGATAGTATCAGCCAAAATGAACTCCTAAAATTATGGGATTGGTTATTCTTTGATCTCGGTAAGTACCCGCTCTAAACTGTGGTTTACTCGTTCCATCAGTACTTCTTCACTATTTTCGATTTCACTGTTTGCATTTCGGACTTCAAATAATTCCTCAGCAATACTGAGTGCAGCAAGTACCATTACGGTAGATTCCGGCTGCTTCACCAACTGCTGACGATAGGTCTTGAAGCGATCATCCACAAACTTGCAGATCCTGATCATAGATTCTTCTTCGTGGTCTTCCACTTTAAGCGGGTATTGTTTTCCAAGAATAGTAACTTTTATGGATTTCATGAATCAGCCCCCAGGTGATGATCAATTTTGGAAATAAGGCCCTGCACATGCTGCCTGAGCGCCAATCGCTCACTTTCGCTGATAGCAGCAAAGATATCCGTTTGTTTTTCGTGCTCTTCTTCAAGCTTGGCTTTAAGTTTGGCATTGTCGCGCTTTAACTCACGAATTTCCTGTTTCAGGCTGTCAACTTCCGTACCCACTTCATCCAGAAGCCGCCTGAACTTATCGGTTTGTTGTGCAAGTTTATTCATAAGTGTGCAGGCTACCCTAACCTCTCAATTTAGCTGAAAAATCTTTTTCCAATGATTTAACGATACGCTGAATAATAGGTTCTACTTCTTTGATATTCAAGGTCTTGTTGGGATCAAGAAATTGTAACCTGAAGGCGAGGCTTTTGTTCCCTTCACCGATGGATTTTCCCTCAAAAACATCAAAGATATCAATGCTTTCCAGCTGGTCTCCGGCTTTATCTTTTATCACATTCATAAGCGCTCCGGCCGTAACAACCTGCGGAACTATGATAGCAAAATCGAATTCAAAAGCGGGAAATTTGGGGACGGCTTTAAACTTCCTTTCGGGAATTACGCGTAAAGCTTCAGCTATGGCTGATACAGAAAGTTCGGCCACAAACGCATCCTGTTCAAAACCGTACGATTTTTTAAGATCATTGGCAGGTATGGACAGCGAACCGAGTTTTACATCTCCCCAATAATAGTCCAGCGTTTCAGCATCAGAAGCTTTAGAAGATATGTGATCGATTAAATTTAGCTTTGTGAAAAGCGCATTAACAAGTGCCTTCAGATCAAATACTGAATAGGATTCGGCTTCTTTCGACCAACTGTCTGTATGCTTCATTCCGGCAAGACCAAATAGTACATGCACTTCCTCTTTGATTCCCTTGTAGTAGGTTCCTTCTTCGTCCTTATTAAATACATGTCCAACTTCAAAGAAACGGACTCCTGAAGCTTTTCGGTTGAAATTGTAGGAAGCTGATTTCATAAATCCATGAAGCAGAGATGGACGAAGGGTGCTGTTATCTTTATTTAAAGGATTTAGTGCCGGAATCATGTTCTCCAGGTCGCCATACAGTGCAGCATCTTTCTCAGAGATAAGGGAATTGGAGTAGATCTCGCGAAGCCCTAATTGCAATGCCGTATTTCTTACTTTTTGATTCAGCTTCTCCCAGTCGTTGATCGGCTCAGAGGAAACAAAAATTCCATGTCCGGGAGAAGGGATCTTATTATAGTCGAAAAGGCGGCCCACTTCCTCGATCAGATCCACTTCACGCTCCAGATCGGGGCGGAAAGTTGGGACCTCAAACGTGATGGAGTCTTCATCTTTGGAAACTTCGGTAAGCTCCAGCCCATCCAAAATATTGCTGATGGCATCGGTAGTAAAATCGGTTCCGAGTAAACGATTTACATAGCTTTTTCTAAGCGTGAGCTGATGTGTACCTGTTTTTGTAGGATGTATGTTGATGGTTTCATCAGTAACTTCCCCTCCTGCTACTTCTGCGATTAACTGAGCCGCACGGTCTGCTGCCACAGCTTGTAAATCTGGATCTATGCCACGCTCAAACCGATAAGAGGCATCGGTTTGCAGGGTTTGCTCTTTAGCCGTTTTGCGGATAGAACCGGGATCGAAATACGCACTTTCGAGGAGAATATTGGCTGTGTTATCACTTACTTCAGAATCTACACCGCCCATTACCCCGGCAATCGCAACCGGCCCTTCACCATCACAAATAAATAAAGTTCCGGGCGAACATTTTCGCTTGATGTGGTCCAGCGTTTCAAATTCAATTTCCTTATCAAAGTCTTTAACCACAATTTCTTTTCCACGAATGGTATTGTGATCAAAAGCATGCAGGGGTTGGCCTAATTCATACATTACATAATTGGTAACATCCACCACATTGTTTACAGGACGAACACCGATAGCTTTAAGTTTATTTCGAAGCCAGCCCGGGGATTCTTTGATCTCTACTCCGCGAACCATTTTACCAACATAGCGATGGCATTTTTTCGCATTTTCAATTTTTATGGTGATGTAATCCGAGTCCTTAACCACTTTTCCGGATTTTATTTCTGGCTTTTTCAGCTCCAAATTTAGAGCAGCTGAAAGATCCCGCGCCACTCCTAAATGACACGTAGCATCCGGTCGGTTTGGGGTGATGGCGATGTCGATGATGGTATCTTCATACAGGTCAAAGATCTCCGATATTGGAGTACCAACTTCCAGGTTTTCATCCAGCACCATAATTCCTGCATGATCGGTTCCAAGTCCGAGTTCATCTTCGGCGCAGATCATCCCTTCAGAAACTTCACCACGCAATTTGGCTTTTTTAATCTTGAGATTTGATCCGTCATCGAGTTTAATGGGGAGGATAGAGCCAACCGTGGCCACGGGTACTTTTTGCCCGGCCGCTACATTCTTAGCTCCGCAAACGATCTGCGTTTTGGAATTGCCGAGATCAACATCACAAACCTGAAGCCGATCGGCATTGGGATGCTCGCGAACTTCAAGCACTTCGCCAACAATCACGCCTTTCAGCGAGCTTCCAAATTCTTCTGTCTCTTCAACTTCGAGCCCGATGAGCGTTAGTTTTTCGGCGGTTTCTTCCGGCGAGAGCGGGAGGTCAATAAATTCTTTAAGCCAGTTGTAAGATACTTTCATTAAAGTAAGGGAGGTATTTAGTTAAACTGTTCTAAAAACCGAACGTCATTTTCATAAAACGTGCGGATGTCATCAATTCCGTGGCGGAGAATGGCAATTCGTTCCACACCCATTCCCCAGGCAAACCCGGTATATTTTTCAGGGTCAACGCCGGCAGATTTGAATACATTTGGATCAACCATTCCGGAGCCTAAGATCTCCAGCCACTTGCCCTCTTTTTCAGACCCCCACCAGATATCCATTTCAAGACTTGGTTCGGTGAAGGGGAAAAATCCCGGTCGCAGTCTATATTTCACATCTGTGCCAAACATCAATTTGGCAAAGGTGATGAGTGTTTCCTTTAGGTCAGCTACACTTACATTCTCATCAATATATAACGCTTCCACCTGGTGAAATAGAAAATAGGACTTGGGAGAAACTGCTTCATTACGGTACACACGCCCCGGAATAATGGCTCGGATCGGTGGCTCGGTATTCTCCATCAATCGAATTTGAACGGGGGAGGTGTGGGTTCTAAGAACAAGGTCCTGAACTTTTGGATCATCACTTTTACGGATGAAGAAGGTATCCTGTTCATCACGTGCGGGATGATTAGGAGGAAAATTCAGCGCCGTAAAATTATGGAAATCATCCTCGATCTCCGGCCCGTCGGCTATCGTAAAGCCAAGCCGGTAAAAAATAGATTTCATTTCCTCCAGGGTCTGTGTCAACGGGTGCAAAGAACCCAGCGGATAGCTTGGAGGGGTGAGGGTGATATCGTTTTTAGCACTGAGGTCTTTGCTGTCGTTCTGAGCAAGCGAAGTTTTAGCATCTTCAAACCTGGATTCAGCCATGACCTTAACCTGATTCATGGCTTTCCCAACTTCAGCACGATCTTTTTTAGGTACTTTACCCATGTTCTTAAACATGGATTGAACTTTTCCATTACGTGACAGGAACTCTAACCGGAACGCTTCAAGCTGATCCTCATTCTTAATTTCGAAATTCTGAATTTCTTGTTCTAAGGCTTTTATATCATCAAGCATAAGTGCTTATGTAATTGTTAACGATAAATCCATTCCAACGCAGAGCGCAGGAATAAGGGTACATATGGTTCTATGGTAAATATCAAACTATCTATCTGGTTCCGTACTCTGCGTTGGAACCAGGGGGATATGAAACAAAATAGTGTCCCAATTCCCAAAAATAAAAAAACCGGTAAACCTTTTGAAAAGATCTACCGGTTTATATCATAATATATGCAATTAAGCAGTGGCTTCCTTTACAATAGCAGCAAACGCGTCTGCATCGTGGACGGCAAGATCTGCAAGTACTTTGCGGTTGAGCTGCATATCCTTTTGCTTCATCGCATGGATGAGCTTAGAATAGGTAGTACCGTTTAGTCTTGATGCCGCATTGATGCGGGTGATCCATAATCGACGGAAATTACGCTTACGGTTCTTACGATCTCTATATTGATAGAGAAGACCTTTCTCTACCGCATTTTTCGCAATGGTGTAAACGTTCTTACGCTTGCCCCAGTAACCTTTCGCTTGATTTATAATCTTTTTGCGACGGCGACGGGAAGCCACAAGATTTAGTGAACGTGGCATTTTGTCGTTATTTTAGAATTAAAATTTATAAGGCAGTTGTCTCTTGATCGACTTCTCATCGGCTTTGTCAACCAATGTAGCTTTACCAAGCTGTCTCTTAGTTTTACTGCTTTTCTTAGTCAAAATGTGGCGCTTAAAAGCTTTCTTTCTTTTAATTTTACCGGAACCGGTAACCTTAAAACGCTTTTTAGCACCACTGTTACTTTTCATTTTTGGCATGGAAATCCACCAACTTTTGTGAAAATTTAAAGACTTATAAAATAGGGAGATTTAAGCCCCTACGCAATGAAGGAATTAACTTTTTGAAGGAGTCAGCATCATGATCATTCTTCGCCCTTCCATATTGGGCTTGGATTCCATTTTTCCAACATCAGAAAGGTCTTTAGCAAGTTGTAAAAGCAACAATTCACCTTTTTCTGTGTAAAGCATATCACGGCCTCTGAACTGTACTGTAGCTTTTACTTTGTCTCCGCCTTCCAAAAATTCCCTGGCGTGGCGTGTTTTAAATTCAAGATCGTGATCGTCCGTATTAGGACGGAAGCGCAATTCTTTGACAGACATAGTATGTTGCTTTTTCTTGGCTTCTTTTTCTTTCTTCTTTTTCTCGTACATGTATTTTCCAAAATCAATCACCTTGCAAACAGGGGGCTTAGCTTTTGGGGCAACTTCTACGAGATCCAAATTGTACGATGCGGCAATTTCAAGCGCACGCTCGGCCGTTGTGATCTCATGCTCCTCGTCAGGTTTAATAACCCGAACTTTGGCTGCATTGATTTCTTCATTAATTCTTGGACGATCCTCATTTTGAGGAGGTCGTCGCGAGTAACTTCTTCTTGCGATAGTAACCTCGTTGTTTAGTTAGTCTTTAGGTAAAGCTTTTGTTTTAATTTCTTCATCAATATCTGAAAGAAAGTCAGAAAAGTTGAAAGTTCCAATATCGCCTTTTTTATGGCGACGGACGGAAACAGTTTCATTTTCTACTTCCTTTGCTCCTACTATTAACATATAAGGAGTCTTGCTCGTTTCAGCATCACGGATCTTTCCTCCGATCTGCTCGCTGCGTTTGTCAATTTCAACGCGAACGCCAAGTTCGTTCAATTTCTCGTAACAGTATTCAGCATACGGATTTTGATCATCTGAAATAGGAAGGATGCGCACTTGCTCCGGAGATAACCATAGCGGGAAGTCACCGGCAAAATGTTCGATCAAAATACTGGTGAAGCGTTCCATGGAACCAAAAGGTGCTCTGTGTATGATAACCGGGCGATGTTTTTCATTGTCGGACCCAACGTAGGTCAGGTCAAAACGCTCGGGCATCACATAATCAACCTGAACGGTTCCAAGCTGCCATTTACGGCCAATGGCATCACGGATAATAAAGTCGATCTTTGGACCGTAAAAACTTGCCTCGCCGGGAGCAATGGTATAATCCAGTTCCATTTCATCGGCCACTTCTTTGATCTCCTTTTGAGCACGATCCCAATATTCGGTATTTCCGCCATACTTTTTCTCGTTGTTGTCTCTGTAAGAAAGGCGGATATCAACCGGCATACCAAACGTGCTGAAAACAAGCTGTGTTAATTCAATAGTATTCTTGATCTCTTGCTTCAGCTGGTCGTGTGTGCAGTAAATGTGGGCGTCATCCTGGGTAAATCCACGTACTCGTGATAGCCCGCTCAACTCTCCGGATTGTTCATATCGGTACACAGATCCAAATTCAGCAAGCCTCAGCGGCAGATCCCGATAACTGCGCATTTCGTTCGAATAAATTCGGTGATGATGCGGGCAGTTCATCGGCTTCAGCATATATTCTTCATCATCAACCTGTATGGGATTGTACTGAGAATCCTGATAGTAAGGATAATGACCTGAAGTTTTATACAATTCAATATTGGCGATGTGCGGGGTGATTACCTCTTTATAGCCACGTTTTTTTTGTTCATCACGCAGGAAGGCCTCAAGGGTTCTTCTTAAAACGGTTCCGTTCGGCAACCACATCGGCAAGCCACTGCCCACCATGTTATCGATCATGTAGATGCCCAGCTCTTTACCGAGTTTTCTGTGATCACGTTTCTTGGCTTCCGCTATGCGGTTCAAATGCTCTTCCAGCATTTTCTGTTTTGGGAAGCTGATACCGTAGATGCGGGTTAGCTGCTTGCTGTCAGAATCCCCGCGCCAGTAAGCTCCGGCAAGGCTGGTTAGTTTAACAGCTTTCACATCACCGGTATTTGGAATATGCGGACCGCGGCAAAGGTCGGTAAAATCACCCTGGGTATAAAAAGTAATCGTGCCGTCTTCAAGGTCTTCGATCAGGTCAACTTTATACTCGTTGCCTTTAGCTTTGTAGAAATTGAGAGCTTCTTCTTTGGAAACCTCCCTGCGTTCAAACTCAGACTTCTTGCGAGCCTTCTCAATAAACTTTTTCTCGATCTTTTCGAGATCATCCTGGGTAATTTGTTCATCCCCAAAATCAATGTCGTAATAGAAGCCATTTTCAATGGGAGGGCCGATTCCGAATTTAGCATCCGGGTATAGTTCCTGAACAGCTTCGGCCAACAGGTGAGCAGAGGAATGCCAAAAGGTATATTTTCCGTCCTCACTATCCCATGTATTTATAGTAATATGGGCATCTTTGATGATAGGGCGGTCTAAATCAATAATATCCCCATTTACTGTAATACTAAGAGCGGCACGGGCTAAGCCGGATGCAATAGATTGAGCTACTTCAAAACCTGTAGTTCCTGATGAATATTCACGTTGTGTTCCGTCGGGTAGTGTAAGCGTAATGTTTTTGTCTGCCATTCAGTTATTTATTCTCAAAATATGTTATCATCCTAAGATAAAAAAAATAGTATGTACACACAGGCTTATTCTGGGTATAATTTAACATCAAATTAAAATTGGATTTGATGGCTCAGAAATATGATATTCATTCGGCAATAAAATAAATATCCATTTGATTACATGAAATTTACCCCCGGAGAAAGCTTCTTCGATGCACAGCCTATGTTCGTGTGTGAGCAGGCTACTCTTAAAATACTGGATGTGAACGAGGCAGCGGTTCAAATTCTGGGCTATTCAAAGAAAAAATTCCTCAAAAAAACGATTTTAGATTTCGGTGTGCAAAAGTCGGCTGATAACCTGAATAATGAGATACAGCCCTCCAAAAATAAAGTCATTGACAAAGTTTGGGAATTTAAAACCAAAGCCGGGGAGATTATTTATTTTCAACTTTCAGCGCACTTAATTAATTACAAAGGGCGTCCGGCAAAATTGGTGATAGCTCATAACATTTCGGGAATTGTAGAAGGAAAGTCGAGAAAAGATAACTTGCTTTCAAGTCAGCTGAGTTTAAATAATTTTCCACTTGCTGAGATTGAATGGGATCCATCGCTGAATATTATAAGGTGGTCGGAAAAAGCAGAAGAGCTTTTTGGTTATTCGGAGGAAGAAGCCGTATCAACCCCTCGGCTGCTCGAAAAATTTATACATGAAGAAGACCTTCACTTTGTGCGAGATCGTATTAGGGAAGCGATTAAAAAAGGCGGACAAGATGTATCGATGATCAACCGGAATATCAGGAAAGATGGGAAGGTTATTTATTGTGAATGGTATAATTCGTTGCTTTACAATGCCAAAGGGGAAGTAGTAGCAATTTATTCCCTCACCCATGATGTCACAGATCGGGAAATGGCTTTGGATAACGCAAAGCGAGGCATGAGGAGTTATCAGGATCTGTTCAATTCCATAAGCGATGCTATCTACATGCTCGATAAGGATGGTGTAATCATTGAAGTGAACGAAGGACTTGAAAGTATGTTTGGATATCGCCGCAGAGAAATAGTAGGAAAACATAATAAAATGCTGGCGGCACCCGGAAAGTATGATGAAGAACGCCGTAAAGAAATAGCTAAACTTGCCCGTAACGGTAAACCCGGTAAGTATGAAGGCTGGGGAAGGAAGAAAAACGGAGAGATTTTTCCTACGGAATTCCTGGTAAATACCGGCACTTATTTCGGAGAAGAAGTACTGATTGTGATTGAACGGGATATTTCTGACCGGAAGGAATCGGAAGAAGCATTGAAGCAGCGGGAAGGATTGTTCAGCAAATTATTTAATTCTTCTCCCATCGGTATCGCACTGTTAAATGAGTTTCGTGAAGTGGAGATGGTAAACGATGGATTTGAACAACTTTTTGGCTATCGCGAGGATGAGTTAAAAGGACTGGAACTGGACAAAGTAATTGTGCCCGAGAAAAGACATGGGGAGGCACAAAAACTTTCTGAGACCAACCAGGTGAAGGAAGCTACCGAGAAGCGTATTCGTAAAGATGGCACTATTTTGGACGTAATTATTTATGCCGTTCCGGTTGTGGTAGAAAAAAGTGTGGTGGGTATTTATGGCATTTATGTGGATATCACCGACCGAAAAGCGGCAGAGGAGCAGGTGCGAAAATCGCTCAAAGAAAAAGAAATGTTGCTGGCTGAGATCCATCATCGTGTGAAAAATAATTTAGCGGTGATCACAGGACTGCTTGAATTGCAATCATTCTCCACAGAAAGTGAAAGCGCAAAGCGCATCCTGAAAGACAGTCAGATGAGAGTAAATTCCATCGCCCTGGTGCATGAAAAATTGTACAAGAGTGAAGATTTTTCCGAAGTGGATATCAATCAGTATTTCAAAGAATTGTCTGAGGTCATTCAAAAGACGATGAGTCAGGGTGATACGAAAGTTGATGTCGAGCTGAATATTGAATCGGTTCAATTGCCGATTACACAGGCCATCCCATGTGGACTCCTGTTGAATGAAATTCTCAGTAACAGCTTTAAACATGCTTTTGAGGACAGGAAGGAAGGGATTATAAAAATATGTCTATCAAACCCTGCGGATAAATTAATACTAAAAATTCAAGATGATGGAATCGGGCTTCCTGATAATTCTGATATCGACATTAATAAGTCAATGGGAATGACGCTCATTAAAACCCTGGCAAAGCAGCTTGATGCAAAATTCAGTTTTCGAAAGGAATGCGGAGCTGTTTTTGAATTCGAATTTCAGAAGAAAGGAACAGAAGAGAGTATAAATAGTCCCGACTGAAGATCTGTATTAGGATGGGGTTGAAGTGAAAGTGCGTCCTACTGGATTCGAACCAGTGACCTCTGCAATGTCAATGCAACGCTCTAACCAACTGAGCTAAGGACGCATTTGTTTTTTTGTTTGTCAAGGCTCCAAATATAGGCACCTTTCGGGCAGGATTACAATGGAAGTTTCTAACAATTTTTGAGATCAATTGTCCATCGATCACTCGAACATCGGTCCATCACATTTCAAGCAGCAAACGAAATGCGATGGACGTTAGGCCGAAGTTCAAATTGAGATTAAAAAATTCCCGCTAACACAGTACACAATTGTTTCAGCAATGCCGTATCTTTTTTGCTCATTAAGATTTAGTTATTTGGCATGATCAATCGCAGACAAGTAAGAGAAACTGTTCTCAAGGCAATTTACGCACTCCAACTCGGCAAGGATTCTACTCAGCACGTTGCCGATACCATTATAAAGAAAGCAGAATTCACTAAAGAAAAAGAACTTCGTCGCTTTGCCGAAAAGCTGTTTTTTAATACGGTTGAACATGAAGAAGAACTTGATGAAGTAATTTCCAAGCATATCAAGAACTGGGATATTCACCGCCTGGCACTTATAGACCGGTTGGTGTTGAAAATGGCGATCTGTGAGTTCATCTATTTTGAAGAAATTCCTACGAAAGTAAGTATTAACGAAGCCATCGAAATAGCGAAGCGATATTCAACAGCAAAATCAGGCAGGTTCATCAATGGAATACTTGACGCTGCTTTGACCGATTTAGATGAATCAGGACGTATTAATAAAAAAGGAAGAGGACTGATTCAACAATCGCTTGGTAACTGATGCCTGACAAGGAACAAATAATTGCAATTGGCGACATCCACGGATGTGCCGAATCCAGTAAAGCCCTGCTTACTAAATTGAATGATCAATACGGTGATGACCCTGTTTATGTATTCGTGGGTGACTATATAGACCGCGGGCCGGATTCAAAAAAAGCAGTGGATGATCTAATTGACTTCAGCGAAGATCATCGCTGTATCTTTTTGCGAGGTAATCACGATCAAATGCTGCTGGACGCGTATGAGAAAAATGAATGGGACATTTGGTTGAGTAACGGTGGTAATACCACGTTGGCTAACTATAATTCCAGTCCCGGTAAATTTGACCTGCCCGAATCTCATTACGATTTTTTTAAGGACACGATTTTATACTGGGAAACGGAAGATTTTTTCTTTGTGCATGGGGGGATCTCGCCGGACCTTACCATTCAGGAAAACCTTGAAAGTGAGTATGAGCGAAGTCAGTTTTTATGGCAGCGAGATCACGTATATTCGGTAAAAAATCATTGGGATAAAACAGTGGTATTTGGGCATACTCCGGTTAAGGAACCGATTGTGGAAGAAAACATGGTCGGTATTGATACCGGTTGTGTCTATAAGCAGAAAGGCTATGGTAAATTAACTGCCGTAGTTTTGCCAGAAATGGAATTTATTCAACAAGAAAGTATAGACTTTTAATAAATAAACAGATTGTAGATGAGCTTAAGATGTGGAATTGTTGGGCTGCCCAACGTAGGTAAATCAACTTTATTTAATGCCCTTAGTAATGCAGGAGCCGAATCAGCAAACTTTCCTTTTTGTACCATTGATCCCAATGTGGGTATGGTGCCGGTTCCGGATGAACGACTGAACAAACTGGCCGAGCTGGCTGAATCCAAGAACGTTCTTCCAACCACCATCGAATTTGTTGATATCGCAGGCTTGGTGAAAGGTGCTTCAGAAGGAAAAGGAAAGGGGAATGCGTTCCTCTCTCACATACGGGAAGTGGATCTGATCCTGCACGTTGTTCGCTGCTTTGATGATAATGACATCATTCACGTAGAAGGAAATGTAGATCCCGAGCGGGATGTTAGGATCATAGAAGAAGAGCTCATCCTGAAAGACCTGGAAAGTGTTGAAAAACGCGTCGAGAAATTAAAGAAGGAAGCCAAAGGCGGTGATAAAGCTAAGAAAGCTCAACTCGAGATCGTACAGCGATTGGCCAACCATTTAGGCGATGGAAATTCAGCACGTACATTCGAAGTCTCTGAAGATGATAAAGAAGCCTACAAAGACCTCTTCCTGCTATCCGCTAAGCAAGTGCTTTATGCCTGCAATGTGGGGGAATCCGATTTGGAAACCGGCAATGAATATGTGGAAAAGGTAAAGGAAATTGCCTCCGAACATGATGATAATACCGTGATGTTCTGCGCCAAGATCGAAGCGGAGATCGCAGAACTGGATGAAGACGAAAAAGAGATGTTTCTCGAAGAACTCGGCGTTGCCAGTGCGGGACTGGATCGACTGATCAAAGCTGCTTATGAAGAGCTTGGGCTAATCACCTATTTCACGGCAGGGCCAAAAGAAGCCCGTGCGTGGACTATCAAAAAAGGAACTAAAGCTCCTCAGGCCGCCGGTGTTATTCATACCGATTTTGAAAAGGGATTCATCCGTGCCGAAACCATTGCCTACAAAGATTATGAAGAATTGGGTTCCGAAAAAGCTGCAAGAGATGCCGGTAAAATGCGCCAGGAAGGGAAAGAATATGTGGTGAAAGACGGGGACGTTCTGTTGTTTAGGTTTAATGTGTAATAGAAAGTGATGATGTTTATTTAAGGGATAGTCATCACTTTGTCGCAATTTCAACTGTTTCTGAATCATACTTTTGTATCTTATTCGGTGAAACCGATACCGTAATCAGATGTTTTGAATTATGCTTAGAAAGATTTTTACACTCTTCATTTTTATTGGACTGATGCTTGGATTTGGTACGACTGTTGCAGCTCAGGAAACATACGATGTACATATTAGGGGAGGAGTGGTAATTGATGGAACAGGAGAGAAAGCTTACGAAGCTGATATTCTCATCAAAGCCGACAGCATCACATTTATTGGCAAGCTGGATGAGGAAACAGTTAGTGCCGTAAAAATCATTGATGCCACAGGGAAAATTATCTCACCCGGATTTATAGATATGCACGCTCATGGAAATCCATTGAGTACCCCGCAGTTTCAAAATTTTCTGGCGATGGGAGTCACTGCTATTGTATTGGGACAAGATGGCTCTTCTCCAACCGATGAATCTCTTAAGGAGTGGTTTGAACGTGTTGAGGAAGCCCAACCGGCTGTGAATATTGCTGTGCTTGCCGGCCACGGTACCATTCGACGAAATTCCGGGTTAGAGAAAAACACAGTAGTCCATGAGCGCGATTTGGAGGCTATGGAAAAGCAACTCAAAGATAACCTTGATGATGGAGCATTTGGGTTGAGCCTGGGACTGGAGTATGTTCCCGGCTTATATGCTGAAGCTCAGGAATTAGAGCGGTTGGCTAAAGCAGTTGGTGCTTACGATGGAATTGTAATGAGTCATATACGCAGTGAAGATGATTCAAGAATCTCTGCTTCGCTGGAAGAATTAGCAGGTTTGGGAAAATATTCAAAAGTGCATGTGTCCCATTTAAAAGTAGTCTATGGAAAAGGGGCAGATCGGGCCGAGGAAATTCTTCATAAGCTTAAGAACTACCAGGATAATGGAATAGATATAACTGCGGATACCTATCCATATGCTGCCAGTTTTACGGGAATTGGAATAGTTTTCCCAAATTGGGCTAAAACAGAGGAAGAGTGGAAGCAGGCCATGAACGAAAACCCGGAGATTTTACGGGAATATCTTACGTCCAAAGTAGCGCAACGAAATGGCCCGGAGGCTATACTTTTTGGCACAGGTAAATATGCCGGTAAAACGTTAAAAGAAGCAGCGGCGTCAGAAGGGGTTTCCGCCATTGATTTGCTATTAAAAATTGGCCCAAGAGCAGCATCCGCGGCTCATTTTGTAATGAATGTAGAACTGCAGGACAGGATTACTGTTGCAGAAGAAATCATGATCAGTTCTGACGGAAGCCCAACCATGCGACATCCACGCGGCTACGGTAGTTTCGCTAAAGTGATTAATAAATATGTGGTGGAACAAGACCGGCTCCCTATAGAAAAGGCTATTTATAAAATGAGCGGACTGCCGGCAAAAACGCTGGGGATTCCAGACAGGGGAACACTTGCCGTGGGTAATAAAGCGGATATTTTGATTTTTAACCCGAATGAAGTGCAAGACCTTGCAACCTTTGAAAGCCCCCATGAGTTAGCGAAAGGGTTCCAATGGGTGATTGTTAACGGGAAAGTAGCAAAAGAGAACGGTGTTTTTTCCGAAGAAAGAAATGGACGTGTGCTAAGGAAATACTCGGAGTTGATGAAGTAAAAAAGTAAGGATTGATAACGTAAATTTAATTTAACTTACTTTATCACTTATCCCTCCCTTTAGTAATTGCCGAAGTCTGTCTTTCGTCTCTTCATCACAAAAAGCTGCTTCAATGGCAAACTGGTTGACTCGGAAAAACTGCTTGGTGTGCCAATCAAAATGCCGGTTCAATTTCTGATATTCTTCGTTGAGAGAGATATTTGAGATCGCCCGGCCGTCAGTATTCACGCTGAGAGAATTTCCGTTATTATAAATATCATTGATCTGGTGATCGGCTACCGAATCATAAATTCCTGTTTGCACATTGCTGGTGGGACAAACCTCAAGATGAATATTCTTTTTCTTCAGGTGATTTAGTAACTCAGGATCTTCATTACTTCTCACTCCATGCCCAATTCTGGCCGGATGGAAATTCCCCAAAACCTCCCGAACGCTTTCCGGTCCGCGTGCTTCTCCGGCGTGGGCTGTACATGGGATATCTTGTTCCCGTGCATATTCAAAGGCTTTTATGTGATTGTCTATAGGTAAAGTCTCATCGGCAGCAATATCAAATCCAACTACATTGGTTCCTTCAAATCGTTCCACCAGCTTCACCGTTTCCAAACTTTGCTCCTCAGAAAAATGCCGAAGTGTGCATAGAATAATTCTTCCTTCAATACCTGTTTCTCTAATTCCCTTTGTGGTTGCTTCATCCACAATTTTCACTACTTCTTCTGCTAACAATCCCTTTTCTAAATGCTGAAGCGGTGCAAATCGGATCTCAGCATAGATCACATTATCGGCCTTAAGCTGTTGAAAGAGGTCGAGCGTTACAGCTACCAGTTGCTCTTTTGTTTGCATGATGGCGATAGGGGCCTGTGCGCACTTAAGGTACTCTTCCAGGCTGGCACAATTGGCGGGAGCAATGAAATTACGGTCATATTCTTCTCTTGTGATTTCCGGGCGCAGTTTTTGTGCCACCTCAAAGCTCAGCGAGCAATCCAGATGCAAATGTAATTCTATTTTCGGCAGTGATGGTATATTCATGAAAAATTAAGCGTTAATATCTGATATTAAAGTCTCTCCTTGAGGAGAGATCAATTCAAAAAAGCTGTTCCTTTTTTGAATTTCGAGGGGTGTTGTTGCCAAGGATTACCAAGCTCAATAACAACTTCCTTGCCCTTAGCTAACACCCTCCGCCTCTCCCGATTACTCAGGATCGGCACGAGGACTTTCCTTTTTATAGTTAGATTATCATGTAGAAATAATAGCCCATGGCTTTCCTCTCTTCCCGAAAGCTTTCGGACAAAGCTAAATCCTGTCCCTCTCCAGAGAGAGATAAGTTCCAATTAAACTTCAATGTTCAATATTCCTTTGTTGAATATTCGATATTCACATCCTGTGTCCCTTCAGGGGACAGGAAGAACAGTTGTTACTTCCGGGGAGGAGAGTCAGAGATCTTATTCTACCAACAATCAAAACTACATTCGTAATTACTTTCAAAAAAAATTAGTTTCCATTCAGAAAATTAAGGTTTAAAACTTAACCAAATTCATGTCTAAAAAACTCCTTTATTTACTCGATGGAATGGCACTGGCTTACCGTGCCCATTTTGCATTTATCAATAGCAGGTTAAAGAATTCTGAGGGCATTCCCACCGGACCGGTGCTCGGTTTTGCTAATACGCTGGAAAAGATGCTGGATGAAAAAAAGCCAACCCACATTGCCGTTGCATGGGATACGCATGCGCCTACATTTCGTCATGAAAAAGATGAGGAATACAAGGCCAACCGTCCTCCTCAGCCGGAGGAATTAAAGATCGGAATTCCGCTGATCAAGGAAATGGTGGAGGCATGGGGCATTCAGAATATAGAGCAGGATGGCTATGAAGCCGATGATATCATTGGAACTATCGCCAGTGGGGCAAATGCGGATGATGTAGATGTGATGATGGTTACCCCAGATAAAGATTTCATGCAGTTGGTGCACGATCACATCCGGATGATGAAACCCGATAACAATAATGGCGGATTCAATATCATAGACCGGGAAGGGGTGAAGGATTATTTCGGCGTGTATCCCGAAGATGTGATCGATGTACTTGCGATTATTGGTGATACCTCGGATAACATCCCCGGCGTACCAGGCATAGGGAAAAAGGGAGCGCCAAAACTCATCAAGAAATACGGATCGCTAGAAGCGGCGCTTGAGGATGCACCGAATATTAAAGGTAAGCGCGCGCGGGAAGGACTGATGGAATACGGCGAGCAGGCTCTTCACGCAAAATATATGGTGACCATTAAAACCGACGTTCCCAATACCAAAGATTGGGAAGAACTGGAATGGGGAGAAGTGGACAAGAAAAAGCTCGGACTATTCTTCAAGCGGATGGAATTTCGCACGCTTACCAAGAGATATTTAGGCGAAGAAGGCCCTGTTGCTTCGAAAGATGGTGATCAGGTAGATCTGTTCGGTTCCTTCAAAGAAGAAGCTCCCAAGCAGGAACTGGATGAGAAGAAGGTGAATTATGCTCTGTTAGACTCCATTGAAAAAGTGAAGGGTTTGGTGGATGAATATAAAGACGAAGAACATTTTTGTTTTGATACTGAAACTGACAGTCCCGATCCGGTGACGGCTTCACTGGTTGGAATTTCACTCACAGCAACTCCGGGAACGGCTTACTATATTCCTGTAAATGTGGAGAATGGCCTGGACGAGAAAGAAGTGATGGAAGCCATTCGTCCGCTGTTCGAGGATTCACACATTTTGAAGATTGCCCACAACTATAAGTTCGACTATCTGATGCTGAAGCGAGCCGGAATCGGGATCAAGGGCAATGCCTTTGATACCATGATCGCGGCTTATCTCATCGATGCCAATCAGCGGCTAAAAATGGACGAACTTTCCAAAAGCCTGTTGAATTACAAGCCGGTGAGTATCGAAGAGCTGATCGGCAAAGGTAAAAAACAAAAGTCGATGGCCGACTTGGCGGTGGAGGATGTGTATCTGTATGCCTGTGAGGATGCGGATATCACGCTGCGTTTGTACGAGATCTTGAATGAACGACTCAAAAAAGATGAACTTCTCGAAATTGCTTATAAAGTGGATTATCCGCTAATGGAAGTGCTGGCTGAGATGGAATTGAAGGGCATTAAGCTGGATACTGAGATGCTGACTGAATTTTCCAAAGAGCTTGAAAAAGATCTGGATAAATTAGAAAAAGAGATCTATGAAAAGGCGGGAGAGGAATTCAATATTAACTCGCCACAGCAGCTTGGAACTATTTTATTTGAGAAAATGGAACTTCCTGCCGGCAAGAAAACCAAAACGGGGCAGTATTCCACGGCCGAATCGGTTTTGGCCAAGCTCGCCGTGAAATATAAAATGCCAGGCCTGATCCTGGAATACCGACAACTGGCCAAGCTTAAATCTACTTATGTGGATGCGATTCCGGAATTGGTCAATGAAGAAACCGGGCGCGTTCATACCGAATTCAGTCAAAGTGTGGCAGCAACCGGCCGATTGGCTTCGTCCAATCCTAACCTGCAAAACATTCCCATTCGCACCGAGCGGGGGCGGGAAATGCGGAAGGCGTTTGTGGCTGAGGATGGATTTAAGTTGATGTCTGCTGATTACTCTCAAGTTGAGTTGAGGGTGATTGCCCACATTGCCAAAGATGAGGCCATGATCGAGGCGTTCAAAAACGATGAGGACATTCACGCCCGTACCGCCAAAGAGATCTTTGATTTGGATTCGCTGGAGGATGTCACCGCCGACCACCGCCGGAAAGCCAAGGAAGTGAATTTCGGTATTCCCTACGGACTCAGTGCGTACGGACTGGCTCAAAATCTGGGTATTGAAAATAACGAAGGGAAGGAGATGATCGATCAGTATTTTGAGCGGTTCCCGAACATCCTTAATTATATCAATGAGACGAAAGAGTTTGCGAGGGAACACGGTTATGTGAAGACTATGCTGGGCCGCCGTCGCTATGTACCGGATATCAAATCGGGTAACTGGAATGTACGGGGTTTCGCTGAGCGCGTGGCCATCAACATGCCGATTCAGGGAACGGCCGCGGATATCATCAAACTTGCCATGATCGAGATCCATCACTGGCTTAAAGAAAACAACAAGAAAAGCCGCATGCTCCTCCAGGTACATGATGAACTCATCTTCGAGATCCACGAAAGTGAAATGGATGAAGTGCCGGATAAGATTATTGAGCTAATGGAGTCGGCTGTGGAATTGGATGTTCCACTGAAGGTGGAAGCAGGGATTGCGAAAAACTGGCTGGAAGCGCATTAGCAGTTTACAGCGAACAGTTTAGTTCTGAACTAGCGCAAGCGTCTCGCTTGTGCGTTGTGGAACTAAGGTAGGAAGGTTGTCTTCGTATTGTACTGGAACCGGGAGGTTCCGCAAGGCATTCCCAAGGAAGTCGTTGGGAACGAGTTCAAAAGGCGCAATAAAAACAGTCTAAAAAATATGTCTGGAATTTCAGTAGCCATCATTACCATTGTACTCCTTTATATTTTTGTTTTTTTATTTGGTGACAAGGATGATCTTAAGTTAATAAGTGTTTTCACAGGTTACTTGGTTGCTATAGGGATAGTTTATCTTTTGGGAAAAATGATAGGGATATTTGGTTAGACAAATTTCCTTTTTTTTCTTTTCAAAAGTTAGTCAGAATCTATAGCCGACTTTGTTTTCCACTTCGTTTTTATATATAAGTGATACAATAAAAAATACCCTATAACTACGAAGAAAAAGTATCTACCGGCTTGGGTGCTTGTATCAACATCGAGGGATAAAAAAGCTATTGCTAATATACTGACTATAATTGCAGTAGCTTCAATAAGTAATTTTTTGAATAATCCTTGAATATTAAATGCCAGTTTGTAGCCGAAGTGAATTATAATAATTCCAATTAGAGAGATAAATAATGCATAAAAATTCATTTGTGCCCCTTTGTTTTCAGAAAGTTAAGTAGCTAATCTTAGAATTTTCGAGATAATAACAGTTAGAAAATTATATGCCGGGAGTGTTCATTAAAGTGTGTCAGGGGTTAAAAATCTGTCTTCGAAGTAATCTACTAAATCTCGGCGAACCGAGGACCATCCAAACATAGCTCCACTCCATTTGGTTTGGGCGTTGATAGTGGCCAGGTAGATCTGTTTGACAATGGCATTCTCGCTGCTGAATGCCCCTTTGGTTTTGGTTACTTTGCGAACCATCCGGTGATAACTCTCAATGGGGTTATTGGTATAAATAACCCTGCGTAGTGCCGGCGGGTACTTATAAAAGTTAGTGAGCCGCTCCCGGTTGGAGTACCAGCTGCGGAAGATCACCTTGTATTTTGGTCCCCAGGTATGTTCGGCCTGCTCCAGATACTGCCGGGCAGCAGCCTCATTCAGGGCGGTATACACTTTTCTTAAATCCCGGCTGACCGCCTTATAGTCTTTGTAATTCACATACTTGAGGCTGTTGCGCATTTGATGCACCAGGCATAGTTGCACATCCGTACGGGGAAACAGATCCTCAATGGCATCGCCAAATCCAGCCAGGTTATCGATGCAGGCCACAAAGATGTCTTTCACGCCCCGGGTTTGCAATTCGTGGAGTACGCTGCGCCAAAAACTCGCCGATTCAATATCTCCAAAGTATATCCCCAGCACCTGCTTGGCCCCTTCGGTGTTTACCGCCAGTACCGAATACACAGCTTTGGATATGACTTTGCCGTGCTCGCGTACTTTAAAATGCATCGCATCCAGCCACATCACCGGGTAGACCGAATCAAGTGGTCTTGACTGCCAGTCCAGAATCTCCGGAAGGATCCGGTCGGTTATCGCGCTTAGCGTGCCTGCGCTTACCTCTACGCCATACATATCGGCCAGATGAGCCTGAATGTCACGGTAACTCATGCCCCGGCTGTAGAGCGAGAGAATCTTAGTGTCAATATCACTGGTAAGCCGCCGCTCGCGTTTCTTGAGGGTTTGTGGGGTATAACTGCCATCACGGTCACGAGGGGTGAATACCTCAAAGCCTCCAAGGGAGCTTTGCACGTGTTTGCTTGCGCGCCCATTGCGACGATTGGGTTTTGAGCCTTCTTTGCCATCCAGATGGGCATCCATCTCGCCTTCCAGACTCGCTTCTATCACGCGTTTGAGCAGGGGCGTGAACACCCCGTCCTGCCCGGTTAAGGGCTTGCCCTGGCTTAACTGCTCTGATAACTCTTTTACCAAAGCATCCAGGTGTTTGTTGTTTTTTGTAGGTTCCATGTGTCTAAATTAGTTATGACACACTTAATTGAACAGTCTCTATATGCCAATTAAAATTTGATCTTGTTGCCAACGACTTCCTTGGAAATGCCTGCCAGAGCCACCCGGTCCACATGAAAAAATTTCCCTTAATCCATACATTCATCTCTGGCAAAAGATCACACCCTATCCCAAAAATCACACCCATCACAGTCACATTCTATAAGCCACTGCATTGATATTCATTCCTGCACCAACGGATGCGAACACCAGTATATCACCTTTGTCTTTATGTATCTCGTAACCCTCAAGTTTATCTTTCCACATAAGGTCCAACAGGGTAGGAATAGTTGCTACAGATGAATTGCCCAGCCATGAGATGGTCATGGGCATCACATCTTTTGGGACTTTCTCTTTGTCATAAAGTTTGTATAGACGTTTTATAATTGCATCATCCATCTTTCCGTTTGCCTGATGAATGAGTATGTGATCAACGTCCTCAATGGAAAGCCCGCTTTTATCTAAACAGCCCTTTATAGCCATTGGTACGTTGGTTAGAGCGTACTGATATAGCTTACGTCCGTGCATTTTCAGAAAGATATCACCACTTTCTTTGAGGGCGGGATTGTAGGATTTATCCATAAAGAGCATTTTGGCGTAAATTTTAGTATCGGATCGGGTATTATGTGAGATGATACCGGTTGGGGTTTCAGTTTCCAGGGCTTCTAAAATAGTTGCAGCTGCCCCGTCGGCATATATCATACTGTCCCTGTCGTGTGGATCTGAAACACGCGATAAGGTTTCTGCCCCGATCACCATTACTTTTTTGGCATCACCGGATCTGATGTAATAGTCAGCCTGAATTATGCCTTGCAGCCAACCCGGGCATCCGAAAGGAATATCATAGGCTATGGTAGCGGGGTTTTCAATTTCAAGTTTATGTTTAACTCGCGCAGCCAGGCTGGGAACGATATCAGTACGATTGCTGCCATATTTTACGTCACCGAAATTATGGGCAACGATAATATGATCCAGTTCTTCCTTATCAATACCTGCCGATGTGATTGCTTCCTCGGCAGCAAGGTGGGCTATATCTGAAGTCACCAGATCGTTGGTCACATATCGGCGTTCTTTAATTTCAGTGATCTCATAAAACTTTTGAATGACCTCTTCATTTGCCTTATCAAGTGGTTTACCGGTTTCATCAAAAAACTCATTTTCCAGGAAAGCTTCGTTTTTAATACGTCTGGTGGGGATATAACTGCCGGTGCCTTTGATTATACTTCTGATTGAACGTTTCATGACGGTTCTCTAATTTCCTTTGCCTGCTTTTAAAATAGCTTCAATGCCCTTTTTTACTTTATTTAACGTAATAATTAGGAAGGTAAATTAAAATGATTTTTATCGTTATTCTACTAACATGTTGCGAAATGTGCGTATAATCGAAACTCTGCTTTGTTAGTGTGAAGCAAACCCTCCTGGAACTCAAAATCCTTGGAGGGGTTTTTTTCCTGCTAAATTAATGCGTCCAATCACAAATTATGAGTTTTCACACAGGCTGGGAGCTTTGGAACGAGAAGCAAACGGAGTTAATGGATACCGAATTCACTCAACAACAATTCCATACTTACCCAGTAATCCAGGTAATCCTTGCAGGGAAAACTTGGCTCCTTTCAGTTGGTTCAGTTCAGGGTCGATAGAGAAGTTATAGGAGGTAGAGAGATCTGCTTTTTGGAGGGTGGCGGCGGAGAAGGTGGCTTTGGCAAGATCGCAGTTTTCAAAGAGCGTTTCTTTTAGTTCCGACTGAGTAAAATCCACTTCCTGCAGGCTGCAATCTTTGAATAGCGCATTATTTAATTTCACCCCAAAAAAGGAAGAGAGATTCAGGTTGCAGGATTCGAATTCGGCTGAGAATGAGAAATCGTTACAGCTATCAAATTGAAGTCCGATGAGCTTGCATTCCACAAATCGGCAATTCCGAATGCCGGTTCCATAAAGTTTGGCCATCGACAGATCACATCCTTCAAACTCGCATTCAATAAAGGCACTCTCCGAGAGGTTCACTTTTGGAAATTGACAATGGATGAATTGGCAGAGTTCGTAATCTCCGATTTCAAATTTTTCTTTGGTAAAGTCAATTCCGGTATAGATTTCTTCGAAAAAATAGGCTTTGCTCATGCTGTAAAGTGGTTAAAATGGGTAGGAATATAAGCATGTTATTTAGATAAAAAGAAAATCCCGGTCATCAGGAAAATCCAACAAATCAGGGTTCAATAATTGGAAGCCGGAGCTTTCGAGACTGCGTTCCCAAGCCCGAGCTTGTGAACGAGCATTAACTGAAATGAATTAAGCTGAAGCTAGTGTTGAGTCATGTATGAAATGCCGGCAAGGGGTTGCAACCCCTTGCCGTTTACACCTTGACCTCAACAGCCTACTCACAATATGTATCTATTCTCTATTCGGATTGGTAACAGGCAACTACCAACTGCTATTCTATCAGGCAACTGAACATGGACTTGACACCAGGTACGAGTTCAAATAGCCCACGGATGAATCCCTGGACAATAGGGAAGATAGAATCCCGGATATCAATAAAATCCTATAAATCATGGTTCAAAAAGAGAAACCGGAGATTGAGAACGAGTGTAAACCTTCTCTTGTCCCCATCATCCGCGTTCCATTCCATTGGAACATTTAAGCCTACATTTCATGTTACACCCACATGAAAATTAATCAAGAGTATGACGCAATTATTGTTGGCTCCGGAATGGGCGGAATGAGTGCAGCAGCCATGCTTGCCAAGGATGGTTATAAAGTACTCATCCTCGAAAAAGCCCATGCTCCAGGGGGATGTTCTTCGTCCTATTTCAGGAAGGGATACGTGTTTGAATCGGGGGCGACTACGCTCATTGGATTTGATGAAAACCAGCCTCTATGGAAACTGGAGAGGGAAACCGGGATACAGATCCCAAGGGAAGAAATCACCCCAAGCATGTCGGTTTGGATAGATGGCGAACAGATCACCCGCTACAAAGATCGCGGGCAATGGATACAGGAATGTGCGCGGGTCTTTGGCGATGAAAATGCACAATGTGCTTTTTGGGAGGAGGCGTTTAAAGTATCAGACCTGGTTTGGAAAGTGTCGTTGAAGAATCCGCACTTTCCGCCGCAAAAAATCTCCGAATGGGGAGAACTGATTACGAACAATAATCCGCTGGATGTGTGGGTGCTGAAATATGCCTTTCAGTCGGTGGCTGATGTGATGAAAAAATTTAGCGTTGATACTCCCAAATTCCGGCGCTTTGTGGATGAGCAGCTGATGATCACCGCCCAAGCCAGATCCGATGAAACGCCTTTTCTGTTTGGGGGAGCCGGACTCACTTACACTAATTATTCTAATTTTTACGTGCCGGGCGGACTCATTAAGATGATCAAAACCATCCAGGTTTTCATTCAGGACAGAGGCGGAGCACTTCACAATAAAGAAGGAGTGGAGATGATAGCCCAAAAAGGAGACCAGTTCACGGTTCACACCCAAACAACAAGGGAGGAAAAATTCGCTTACCAAGCCCCGATCGTGATCTCCAATGTACCCTTATGGAATATGAAGGATATTACGGCAGGGGAAATAAGGCATTATTTCCAAGAAGAAGCCAAGGATTTTGATGAGGCGTGGGGAGCTATCACGCTCGGAATTGCTACCGATGATACCTATCCAGAAGAACTTCCGCTCCATAATCAGATCCATCTTGAAGAAGGAGAAACAATCCCATTTACGGACTCGGATTCGATTTTTATCTCGATGTCAAAACCGGGAGATTCATCGCGGGCAAAAGAAGGGATGCGCACACTCAATATTTCAACGCATGCCTCTCCGGAACGTTGGTATTCGATGAATGGAACTTACGATATAGCCAAGCAACAGGCGGAGGATTTCATCGTTAAGGTGCTTCGGGATAAACTGCCCGGATTTGCAGACGCTCAGATCAAGGTTCTTCACACGGCAACGCCGGTCACATGGGAAAACTGGGTGTACCGCAAAAAAGGCAGGGTAGGAGGAATACCCCAAAGTATGGCACGAAGCTTGCTCAAGTGGACTCCTCACGAAACTCCGTTCAAAGGTTTGTATCTTTGTGGAGATACGACCTATCCCGGACAAGGAATTCCAGGCGTAACTTTGAGCGGAATCAACGTATATTCCCGTATCAAAAAGAATCATAAATAGTGGAAACCTTTCAGCGCCTGCAAGTCCTGAAAGCGTTTATGAAAAGAGTGGAACCCTTGAAAGGCTATAAAGCTCTTAGGTTCTCGAATTAAATAATCATCAATAAAGCAGAAATTTTTGAATAATTTTTCACCTAATACCCAATTTACTTTATTCCCGCCGGTCATAAAAAACCTCCTTATCACAATAAGCCTGGCATTTTTAGCGACCGTCAGTTTATTCGGATCATCCTTGACACCTATTGGGGAATTTGCCTTTCGATACCTGGCGTTGTACCCCATTGGCAGCGGTAATTTTTATCCGTGGCAGCTGGTTACCTATATATTTTTACACGGTGGACTCGGTCACATCTTCTTCAATCTTTTTGCACTCTGGATTTTTGGACAGTCTATCGAAAAACTTTGGGGCTCTAAACGATTTTTAATCTATTTTTTTGTGACAGGAATTGGAGCTGGACTTTTTCAATTGTGGTTAGCTGGAGGAGGTAATGCTCCAACCATAGGGGCATCCGGGGCGGTATTTGGAATTTTACTGGCGTTCGGGATGATGTATCCCGATCGGTACATTGTGCTTCTTATTCCTCCGATTCCGATCAAAGCTAAGTATTTTGTAGCTATTTACGGAGCTTTTGAGCTTTTTGCAGGGATATCAAACCCATATGGAGGCATAGCACGCTTTGCTCACGTTGGAGGTCTGGTGGTTGGGTTTATTCTCATTAAATTCTGGAAACTTAAAAAACCACAAGACTAAATCTGATGAATAATTCGTTTTTTCAAGGAGGTGGAAATATGAGAGGCAATATGCCATTCGATTCATTTGGAGGAGCCATTAAATATGGCTTTATAAGAATGCCCATAGCCATCCGAACCATCATTCTTGCAACCAGTTTAGTATTTGTGATTCAAGTGTTTGGTGGACAAGCCCTGAATAACTGGATGGTGTCCAATCTTGGATTTGATCCCTCTTTTCCTACATTTATTACTCAGCCCTGGCGCTTGATCACTTACATGTTTTTGCATGGTGGTTTTTTGCATATCCTGTTCAATATGCTCTGGCTTTGGTGGATGGGACGAGCAGTGGAAGAAACCGTAGGCCCGCGTACCTTTACCGTTATTTATTTTGGTGCAGGAATTTTAGGTGCGTTACTGGATGCGGGACTGGCGTTAGTATTCAGTGATGCGTTGGTCATCGGTGCATCAGGAGCAGTCACGGGAATGCTGGTGGCTTTCGCTATGCTTTATCCCCGTGCGCCCATTATGCTGTTTCTTTTTCCGCCCATTGAAGCGCGGTATTTTGTAGCAGGCTGGATCGCTATTGATATTTTATTTGTGGGAGCCGGAGACGGCGTAGCCCGATTGGTTCACCTTGGTGGAGCATTAGGGGGCTATTTGATGATCAAAGCCTATAAAAACGGAAAAGACTTAAGTTTGGTTATCCGCTACGTAGAGTATCTGTTTGGAAGGGTGAAACCAAAAACCGGCAGTAAAACCAAGAAGTCAAGAAACAAAAACATGCATATTGTTCAGGATGCTGAGATCGTAGAAGAAGTTGACCAAACAGAATTAGATGCAATTTTAGAAAAGATTTCAAAAAGCGGATATGATTCCCTTTCCAAAGAAGAAAAAAGAAAATTATTTGAACTGAGTAAGAAGAACTGATCTTCTGGAATTTCAACGATAGTTTAAAATACCATGGCAAAAATAGAACGAAGAAAATCAATTCAGGTAATGGTAGGAGATGTCCCGGTTGGCGGCGGGGCCCCTATCGTAGTTCAATCCATGACAAATACCGATACTGCCGATATTGATGAGACAGCCGATCAGATCGAACACTTGCACCGGGCCGGTTCGGAGTTGGTCCGTATCACCGTAAATAATGATGCGGCGGCTAAAGCGGTACCTTATATTAAAGAGAAATTGATGAAGCATGGAGTTACCGTTCCTATTATCGGTGATTTCCACTACAACGGACATAAGTTGCTAACGCAGTATCCGGATATGGCAAAGTCGCTGGCCAAATTCAGGATCAATCCGGGTAACACCGGGACCAAAACCCGGGATGAGAATTTTACTACCATTGTAGAACAAGCCATTACATACGATAAGCCCGTTCGCATTGGTGTGAACTGGGGATCTTTGGATCAGCAGCTGCTTGCAGATAAAATGGATGCAAACAACGAACTTCCAAAACCAAAATCTGCGAAAGAAGTCATGCTGGCTACGATGGTTGAAAGCGCTAAACGTTCTTCAAAGTTAGCTGAAGATGTTGGACTGGCTTCAGATAAGATCATCATTAGCTGCAAAATGTCGGGCGTACAGGATGTAGTTACCGTTTATGAACGAATTGCCGAGGCTGTAGATTATCCGCTGCATGTCGGCCTGACTGAAGCCGGCATGGGAATGAAAGGGATGGTTGCCAGCGCATCCGCTCTTTCCGTTATTTTACAGCAAGGAATAGGAGATACCATCCGGGTTTCCCTGACACCACAGCCCGGGGCCGACCGCGCCCTTGAGGTACAAGTTGCACAACAGATTCTTCAATCATTAAAGATCAGAAGTTTTATTCCGCAGGTCACTTCCTGTCCCGGTTGCGGAAGAACCAAGAGTACCTACTTCCAGGAGCTGGCTGAAGAGATACAGGATTATATTGTCGAATCCATGCCGGTATGGAGAAAAGCATATCCCGGAGTGGAGGAAATGGATGTGGCGGTTATGGGCTGTGTGGTAAACGGCCCCGGCGAATCAAGAGCAGCCAATATTGGTATTTCATTACCCGGAACCTTCGAAGAACCCAAAGCCCCTGTTTACATAGATGGTGAACACTCAACCACTCTCAGGGGAGACCATATCGGCGAAGAATTCCGTGCCATCCTTGATAACTACATCAAAGAAAACTACGGCAGAAACGGGAAGTCTGAGAATAGATAAATGTAAGCCCTTACATTATCAGTTGAATCAATTAGTTAGCTTTAGTTATGGCATGCTTATTTGGGTAATCTTATATACCGTTGCACTATGTGAAACTATGAAATTGGAGCATTTTACTTTCCTATAAACAGTTACTTATCCCAAAATAGCTTCATTATCTTTAAGTAACGAATGCAGATCCGTTGGTAAGCTTGGGTTAAAACTCACTTGATAAAATGTAAGCGCTTACATACCTTAGTAGAAGATTAGAACTTAACTTCAAATTTCAGCCAATAAAACCAACATTGGAGTACTAATATGAAAGATACAGCGATACCGAGACCAGGAATCTGCTTGAAAAGGATCGACCAATATGCATTTAAGTTGCTGATGGTTTTTCCTTTGATGATAGCGCTTCTATTTTCGGGAATTGGACAAACTGACGCCTTGGCTCAGCAAAGGGTAACCATATCCGGAACCGTGACTGATGGCGAAACCGGTGAAACATTACCGGGAGTTAACGTTATAGTTGTTGGTACAAATATAGGTACACCTACAAACATAGATGGGTATTATGAACTTAGTGTTCCCAGCCTGCAAGATACGCTGCAATTTTCCTTTCTTGGATTTCAGAGATTATTAGTTCCAATTGATGGAAGAACGGAAATTAATGTACAAATGCGCTCTGAGACCATATCAGGGGAAGAAGTAGTTGTAATTGGTTATGGAACTCAGCAGCAAGGTGATAACACCGGTTCTGTAAACTCTATTAGTACATCCGATTTTAATGATGGTAATATCACATCTCCACAACAATTGTTTCAAGGCAAGGCAGCTGGTGTAAGTGTAACATCCGGTGACGGTGCTCCCGGAAGTGGCGGCACCATCAGAATTAGGGGAGGTTCTTCACTTTCGGCAAGTAACGATCCTTTATTTGTTGTTGACGGTGTACCATTGGATGGCGGTGGAGTTTCCGGTATGAGAAATCCATTGAATACCATCAATCCAAATGATATTGAATCTGTCAACATCCTGAAAGATGCATCAGCAACGGCTATTTACGGCTCTCGTGCTTCCAACGGTGTGATCATTATCAATACTAAAAAGGGCCGGGTTGGGCAGGATCTGGCAATCAATTACAGCACAAGACTCTCTTATCAAACCAACCAGCAAAGAGTAGATATGCTGGATGCTGATCAATTCCGTGATGTTATTCAAAATAAATTAGGAGCCAATGCTGCAGATGAATTAGGTAATGCAGATACGAACTGGCAAGATGAAATCTACCGAAATGCTTTTGGCCAGGATCATAATGTAAGTGTTACCGGTGCTTATCAAAGTATTCCTTACCGTGTTTCGCTCGGTTTTTCCGGTAATGAAGGGATCCTGCGTACCGACAGGAATGATCGTTTAACAGGTTCAATTTCGTTGAATCCTTCTTTTCTTGATGATAACCTGAAGATAAACCTCAATGTGAAAGGCATGCGGGTTCAAAATCAGTTTGGAAATCAGAGTGCGATCGGTTCTGCTGTTATTTTTGACCCTACACAACCGGTAGAGGGAAGCAGTTTTGGCGGATACTTTACCTGGCTTGATGGAAATGGTAATCCAAACCCACTTGCACCATCCAACCCGGTTGCTCTAATTAAGCAAAGAGAAGATGTATCTACAGTATATCGTACCATTGGTAATGTTGAAGTTAACTATGCGCTTCCTTTTGTATCAGGTTTGAACGCCATATTAAATGTAGGTATTGATTATTCGGATGTTGCGAATGGTGAAGTAGTAGTACCGGAAAATGCCGCATTTGAATATACCGGTGATTTTGCAACTTCAGGATTGAGGGTAGATTATGACCAAAGAAAAGAGAATGAACTCTTAGATTTCTATTTGAATTATCAGAAAGATGTAGCTGGCTGGGAAAGTAGTTTTGATGTGATCGCGGGTTATTCCTGGGAATATCATTATCAGGATGGCTTTGATTATGTTACCAATTTTGACCGTTCTGACGAGGCTAACTTAGATGTTCGGCAAGACACTGACTTTGCTACCGAAAATTATATCGTTTCCTTCTTTGGCCGCTTGAATTATGCTTTCAAAGACAAATACCTATTGACCGCTACATTGCGTCAGGATGGTACTTCAAGGTTTTCCGAAGATAATCGTTGGGGATTATTCCCTTCCGCTGCTCTTGCATGGAAAATCCATGAAGAATCATTTATGAGCAGTGCAGATGCCGTGACTGAACTTAAATTACGTTTAGGATATGGAGTTACCGGTCAGCAGAATATTGGACTGGGAGATTATCCATATTTACCGGTTTATACATACAGTCAGCCTAACGCACGTTATCAGTTTGGTAATGAATTTGTTACCACACTGAGGCCTGAAGGATATAATCCGAATCTGAAATGGGAAGAAACCACAACGTATAACATTGGGTTAGACTACAGTTTATTTAATGACCGTATTTTTGGTAAAGTTGAAGGTTATATCAGAGAAACTAATGACCTGTTGAATGTGGTGCCGGTTGCAGCGGGTTCAAACTTTACAAACCGGGTTCTGTCTAATGTAGGTACGCTGGAAGTAAGAGGGTTAGAGCTTGAAGTTACGGGCCGCATGATCTCCACTCAAGATACGTACTGGGAGCTTGGTGTAAATGTTTCCAAGAATGAAGATGAGATCACAAAACTTACTACTGTTGATGACCCCAGCTACATTGGGGTTGAAACCGGCGGAATTTCCGGCGGGGTTGGGAATACCATACAGCTTCACAGCGTAGGCTTTCCAAGAAGTTCATTTTATGTATTTGAACAGGTTTATAATGCTAACGGTAAGCCTATTGAAGGCCTTTACGTAGATCGTAATGGAGACGGAGTAATTAACGAAGCTGATAAGTATCGCCTTGAAAGCCCAAGTGCCGACTATGAATTCGGATTCAATTCAAGAGTAGAGTATAAGAACTGGGATGCATCCATTGCAGGGCATGCAAGTGTCGGCAATTATGTTTACAACAACGTTAAATCAGGTAATGCCTACTACAGCGAAATGTTTTATGAGGGGTATCTGAGAAATGCTCCTGAATCTGTTTTGGAAACAAACTTCAATAATGCTCAGTTTTTCTCTGATTATTACGTTGAAAATGCTTCGTTCCTGAGACTGGATAATATAAATCTTGGATACACTTTTAACGATACATTCAATGTTATCAATAGCCTCAGAGTATCAGCAACAGTGCAGAATGTATTTGTAATAACTAATTACAGTGGATTAGACCCCGAGGTATTCGGCGGTATTGACAACAATATTTATCCCCGGCCACGTACGTTCGTTGTGGGCTTAAATCTGAATTTCTAATTGAAACTATTTAATCACCAAGATCATGTTTAAACAAACATATAAAACATTATTTATTGTACTTATCGTATTCTTGGGTCTTACAGCTACATCGTGTATCGATGATCTGAGCACATCACCTATAGATGACGATGTAGTTACATCTGAATCAATATATAATACCCCGGAAGATTACAGACAAGTTTTGGCGAAGCTTTATGCAGGCTTCTCAACCACAGGCCAGCAAGGTCCTGCGGGTAATGCTGACATACAAGGGATCGATGAAGGGTTCTCAAGTTATATCCGCCAATTTTTTACTCATCAGGAAAATCCAACCGATGAAGCTATTATCGGATGGGGAGATGAGGGCTTACCGGATTTCAATACTATGTCGTGGACAGCTTCAAATGACTTTGTGATGGGAATGTACAGCCGTATATACTACACCATTACAATGGCTAATGAGTTTATCCGAAATGCAGAAGGCAGGGAAGAAGCTGTGATCCAGGAATATGTTGCTGAAGCTCGGTTCATCAGAGCACTAAGCTACTGGCACGCACTCGATCTATTTGGAGGGAAAATTCCTTTTGCTACTGAAGATGATGCAATAGGTGCAGAACCGCCACAGGTAACAAATACAGCTGATCTTTTTGCTTACATTGAAAGTGAGCTGCTTGAAATCGAAAATGATATTATAGGCCCTGGGCAAAATGAATACGGAAGAGCTGATCGCGGTGCCGTATGGATGCTGCTATCCAAGCTTTACTTAAATGCCGAAGTGTATGTTGGTCAAGACCGATATGCAGATGCACTCACTTACAGTGAAAATGTTGTTGATGAATCTGCCTATGCGCTTCATAATAGCTATGATGAACTATTCTTAGCGGACAACCATACCGCAGATGGTATTATTTTCCCGATCACTTTTGACGGAACCAATACTACCGGTTATGGAGGTACAACTTTTATCACCCATGCCGCTGTTGGTGGTAATATGAGTGCCGCTGATTTTGGAATCGATGGCGGATGGGGTGGGTACCGTGTTACTCCACAATTTGTTGATTTATTCATGGAAGATTATTCCGGATATCAAACAGACAATCCCGATGGCGATAATGTCCTCTATGTACCGGGCGGCTATCAGGCAGCGAGTGGCTATACCTCTGACTGGACTCCACTGGAAGCAGCTACTTTGGTATCTGATAATAACGATGGTGTATATACAGGATACGTTTATTTTGCTGAAGGAGCGGAATACAAATTCACCGAAGGTGACTGGGGCAGCCAGGAATACAGTAATGATAATGGAAATATGGTGGCTGGTGGAGGGGGTAACTTCTCAGTAGCAGAAGGCGGACTCTATTATCTGGAAGTTGATGTTAATAATCTCACGCTTGCCATTGAAATAGATGTTAACCCGGATGACTCTCGGGAAACTTTCTTTACTGACGGACAAACGAAATCTGTTGAAGATCCCGGTGATTTTTCAAATGGATATACGATTACCAAATGGAAAAATTTAAACTCTGACGGCAGCACTGGTAAAGACCTTGAATTCGTGGATATCGACTTCCCAATGTTCCGACTGGCTGATGCCTATCTTATGTATGCGGAAGCAACTGCAAGAGGTGCAGCAGGAGGGGATGTGAATAAAGCCGTAGGTCTTGTTAATGACCTCCGATTCAGAGCAAATGGCGATAACTCGGGAGACATCACTCCTCAAGAGCTCACACCGGAGTTAGTACTGGATGAAAGGGCAAGAGAGCTATACTGGGAAGGGCACCGAAGAACAGATCTGAGAAGATTTGGCCTGTTCACTTCAGGCGACTATGTATGGGCCTGGAAAGGCGGGATTCAAGAAGGCCAGTCAGTCAGCAATCATTTCGGGATCTACCCAATACCGGCATCAGACGTAAATGCTAATCCAAATCTGAGTCAAAACCCAGGTTATTAACCAACAAATTTTAGGACAGAATTATGAAAAAACTAAATCTATTCATATTCGCATTAGCCGGCTTTTTTATCTTTACTTCATGTGAAGATTCTGTGGGTCCTATGTTAAGTACTGATATTCAAGCGCCTTCTTTTTCTAATGCTCCATCAGGAGAATCTTTCGTTCTAACGGAAGAGACCAGTGATGAAGTTGCATTTGAATTAGAATGGAGAAAACCGGGAGTTGGTTTTAGAGCAGCTGCAACCTATACGATTGAAATGGCTGAATCAGGAACTGAGTTTGCAGACCCATCCAATTTAGCGCAAACAACTAACAATTCGCTGACCATGACTGTTGGCCAATTGAATAACAGAATGTTGGCTTCCGGTTTCCCGGCAAATGTAGAAACGGAGATCGATATTAGAGTTAAAGCAGAGATCAATGATGAAGTTGAAATACTTTATTCATCACCTGTTTCTTTTGCGGTAACCCCATATTTTGTAGATGTCAATTACCCGGAAATTTATGTACCCGGCGGATATCAAAGCGCAAGTGGATATGGTAACGACTGGACTCCTGAAGACGCTCCTCCATTAACTTCTATTGATTCTAACGATCGTTATGAAGGCTATGTATATATGGCTAATGGCGGAAATCAATTCAAATTTACACCGGAGCGAAACTGGGATGCCGACTGGGGTGATGATGGTGGAGATGGAACACTCGAACCGGGATCAAGTAATATTGAATTGGCTGATGCAGGTTACTATAAAATAAACGTGAATTTGAACACGCTTGTATATACCATTCTTGATACACAGTGGGGTATAATTGGCGATGCAACTGCAAACGGATGGGATTCAGATACAGATATGACCTATGATGCAGTCGAGAAAGTATGGACTATAGACGCCACTCTTTCTGCAGGAGAAATGAAGTTCAGAGCCAACGATGCGTGGGATCTGGATTACGGTGACAATGAAGGAGACGGATTCCTCGATCAGGGAGGAGGAAATATCGCAGTTCCAGCATCCGGTAACTATACCGTGATATTGGATCTTAGCGAAGCTCCTTATTCTTATGAACTGATCCAGAATTAGAAGATTGAATAAACTGTCTGAGATCCATATTAAGTGGGTCTCAGATCGGTTTATACTACTGAAGACTTTATAGTATAGGACATTAATTAATAAGAGGATGGAATTCTCATTACTAATGTTTAAAGTATATACCTTTACATTCTTACCAATGCTACTCTAAGAAACTGATCTGGTAATATTTAAAGAATTTTGATTTGGCAGCTACAATCTATGATATCGCAAAAAAAGCCGGGGTTAGTATAGCCACGGTATCCCGTGTCTTCAATAACAGCGGGAATGTATCTGACAAAGCTTGCAAAAAAGTTCTGTCAGTAGCCGATGAAATGGGGTATCATCCACAAGCTTTTGCACAAGGTTTGGCAAGCCGCAAAAGCAATACCCTCATGATCGTTGTTCCGGTCATTTCTAATTATTTCTTCATGGAGATACTTGGTGGAGTTCAGGATAAGCTGAGCGATATGAACTACGAGCTCAGTATTTTTAATATCAACCCTAACAAAGACCTGAAAAAGCAAGTCGAACACGTTCTAAAACGAAGATGGGCTGAGGGGTATTTATTTGTCTCCATCCATTTAGAAGACAAAGACTGGAAAAGTTTTCAAAAATATAATGTCCCGATTACTTTAGTTGATGAATATTTTGAAGGATTTGACTCCGTAAGTGTGGATAATTCTCAGGGAGCATACCGGGCAGTTAAGGCTTTGTATGAATATGGGAACAGGAAGATCGCCATGTTATCAGCACTGGAGTCTTCAAAACCCATTAAAGATCGATTAAAAGGTTACAAGAAAGCATTTGAAGAACTCGACCTTCCATTTGACGGAAAGCTTATCGTAAAAGGGGATACGATGAATCGTGATGGCTTTACCGAACGTGCCGGTTATGAAGCCATGATGAAGATACTGAAAATGGACCCGGTACCTGATGCCTGCTTTTGCGCTTCAGATATACAGGCAGTGGGAGCTTTAAAAGCTATGCAAGATGCAAATAAGTTTATTCCTATCATAGGATATGACGACATAGAACTCGCCGAATACATGGGACTTTCTACTATTCGTCAGCCCATGAAAGAAATGGGATTTTTTGCTACTCAAAATCTTATTGACAGGATCAATAACCCGGACAAAACCATATCACAAACCATTTATACTCCCGAACTTATTACCCGGTCTTCTACAAAACTAAACGGAAGAGCGGTTGATGTTTAAAGATATTGCAATGAAAGTAATTAAGTCCTTTTTATTTTTTTTACTGCTCCAATATTCAGGGCCGGCAATTCTTGCGCAAATAATCGTCACCGATCCTGCTTTTCCAACAGAGTCGGGTGAAGTTACTATCACCTATGATGCCACCGAAGGAAATGGTGAGCTCGCTGGGTTTACCGGTGATGTGTATTTATATACGGGTGCCATTACTTCTGAGAGTAATGGAGAGTGGAAAAATGTGCAACCAAGTGGCGGATGGACCAATTACCCAGAAAATCTCAAGGCTATATCATTAGGAAATGATAAATGGGAATTTACGTATGGGCCATCAGTCAGAGAGTTTTTCAACATTACAGATTTCAATGAAACCATACTTGAGATAGCTGTTCTATTCAGAGGCACAGTAGATGGGTCCGGCAATCCTGATGCAGTTGGGCGAGCTTCAGGTGGAGGTGATATATTCGTTCCACTTTCTACCAGAGACGTTAATGCTCAATTCATATCCCCATTTGAGGATTTTGAGATCATTGAAAAGGGTAATACCTTTGAACTGGTTGGTATTGGAAGCGTCAGTGAAGGAACATTATCCCTTAAGCTTTTAAAAGAGGGCATTGAGGTTGCGAGTACATCAGATGATACTCTCAGATATACTTTTGACCCGGCTGTGGGTGAAAATGATGCTAATTTCTCCCTGATCGCGGATAATGGACAAAATATTGCCGATACGGCTTCAACCTTCATAACGATACGGGATAATGTAGGGGAAACAACGGCAAGACCAGGCGGATTGGAGGATGGCATCACATTATCCTCAAATTCTATAAGTTTATCCCTATTTGCACCAAATAAAGAATATGTATATGTGATCGGGGATTTCAATGACTGGACACCGACTTCAGAATATCTGATGAGCAAGGAAACTGCCGGTGCCGACAGTGCCTGGTTCTGGATCGAGAACATCAGCCTGAATTCCAGAGAAGAATATACCTTTCAGTACCTGGTGGATGGTGAGATTCGAATTGCGGATCCCTATTCAGAACAAGTACTTGATTCTTTTAATGATCAGTACATTCCTGAGGCTACCTATCCCAATCTTAAACCATATCCACAGGGGCAAACAGCTGGATTGGTTAGTTTGGTCCGACCCGGCGTGCCGGAATTTACCTGGGAGGCTACGAATTATCAGCGGCCTGAAAAGACCGAACTTGTGGTGTATCAACTACTGATCCGTGATTTTATAGAAGCTCAAAATTACCAGACCCTGACCGATACTTTGGATTATTTGGAGAATCTGGGGGTGAACGCTATCGAACTATTGCCGATAAGTGAATATGACGGAAATCTAAGCTGGGGATATAATCCAAGTTTTCACCTTGCTCTTGATAAATATTATGGTACTCCTGAGGCTTTCAAACGGTTTGTGGATGAAGCTCATAAAAGAGATATGGCTGTTATCCTGGATGTGGTAATGAATCACGCTACCGATGCAAGTTCGCTTTACAGGTTATATGATTATGGTGAAAATCCTTACTTCAATCCAACTCCGACTCACGCCTATAATGTTTTTAACGATTTTGATCACTCTTATTCTGGTACCAGGTATTATACAAAGAGAATGATCGAGTATTGGATCAACGAATACAATATTGATGGATTCCGCTGGGATCTTACTAAGGGATTTACACAAAATTGTACAGAAAATGATGAATCCTGTACCGGAAGGTATCAGCAAGACAGGGTAGATGTGTTAAAAGAATATGCAGACTACCAATGGGCTGCTGATCCGGATTTTTACGTAATCTTTGAGCACCTTGGCGGTGAACAGGAAGAAGCCGAGTGGGCTAACTACCGCCTGAATGAAGGTAATGGCATCATGCTTTGGGGCAATATGAACGGTCCCTATAATGAAGCAACCATGGGATTCACAAGCGGCAACAATTCAGATCTTACCAGAGTGTTATCAGAATCACGGAGCAGTTTTCAGGGCCGCCGTTTGATTGGGTATATGGAAAGTCATGATGAACAGCGCCTGATGTACAAGAACCTTTTATATGGAGCACAGTCAGGAGATTATAATATAAAGGAATTATCTACAGCTCTGGACAGACAGAAAATCGCAGGCGCGTTTTTCTTCACTTTACCAGGGCCAAAAATGTTTTGGCAATTCGGAGAACTGGGCTATGACGTTGACATAAATTTCAATGGCAGAACCGGGGAAAAGCCTATCAGATGGGAGTATTTTGAGGACTCTAATCGTCTTAAACTATACAAGACATGGAGTGCCTTATTGACTCTCAGGCATTCAAGTCCTGCTTTCACTCAGCCTGAAAATGCCACTTATAACCTGGTAAATGCTGTCAAATACATTACCCTTGAACATCAGGATACCGATGTGGTGATAGCTGGTAACTTTGGTATTGAAGAAACTAATATTACCCTGGATTATACTCAGGATGGAACCTGGTACAATTATTTTGATGCATCAACCGTAGATGTAACAAATTTACAGAGAGATCTGACATTAAGACCCGGTGAATTCAGAATTTATACTACCAAGGAATTTGCAGCCCCTGAAGAAGGTATCGTGGTATCCAACGAAACACCGGCAGGTGATGATGTGCCTCAAACGTTTAGGTTAGGACAGAATTACCCGAATCCATTCAACCCCACAACCTCATTTGCCTTTGATGTGGCGCGAGCATCCGATGTTAAACTTGAAGTGTTCGACATGCTGGGAAGAAAGGTGAGGGAACTGGTTAACGAGCGTAAAGTTGCTGGAATTTACACCATTTCATTGGAAGCTGGTGAATTAAGCAGTGGCATGTACATTTACCGTTTGCAGGCAGGGGATGTTGTTCTTTCCAAGAAAATGACACTTATAAAGTAAGCAGGATATATAATGAGATCAGGTTTGAAAACGTTATCCGGATTATTCATAGCCACGCTGATTATAGCGGGCTGTACGTCACCCATTGATGCACCACGCGAATCAGAGATCGTTGGGCTTGTCTCACCGGTAACGTTGCAGCAAGATACAACTGAAATTGCTACGGCCGACTATTTTAAATCTCACTCACTTATCGATTCGGTTCAGGCACCGACAGGGCTTGAAGCCGAATTAAGCAGTAACAAATCTCTCATTACCATAACAGGCTCGGTTCAGCAGCCACTTGATGTGCTTACAGTATGGGCTGACGGATATGCTTATGATCTTCTGATGAAGGCATCAAGTAAGAAAAAGGTCACGATCACTTTTGATCCTGATGGCGACAATGTGTCATCTGTTAAGCTCAAGGGTGAGATGAATAACTGGAATCCGAATGCAGCCGTGCTCGAAAAAAACGGTGACGTTTGGGAAACAACCCTTTTGGTCAATAGGGGCATTTATCAATACGTATTTGTTGTAGATGGTAACGAAATGCCTGATCCAGATAATCCAAATACGATTTCAAATGGTATGGGGGGAGCTAATTCCATCCTCACAGTGGGAAATCCTGATACTGAAAAACTGTATCTGGATACCTACGATCAATCCGGTCCTTCTGTTTATTTGAAAACTGAAGCTCCTGAAAATACGATTGTATTCTGGGAAAATTATCAGATAAACACTATATATCAGGATGGCAACGTAAGTTTTGAGATACCATCTAATGCCCAGCTCATGGAGCGGTCACATCTCAGGGCATGGACCTTTGATGAGGAGGGAAGGGTATCAAATGATGTTTTGATTCCTCTCAGCAATGGACGGATAATTGAATCAACAGAAGACCTTAACAGAAAAGACTATCAAAACTGGAATATGTATTTTGTTCTGATAGATCGTTTTAAGGATGGCAATCCCTCAAATACAAAAAAAGTGGATGACCCGGATATTTATCCCAAAGCTAATTACTACGGTGGTGATTTAGCAGGGATCATCCAGAAAATAGAGGATGGTTATTTCGAAAGTATTGGTGTGAATACACTATGGTTGTCACCGATCACTCAAAACCCGGAAGGAGCTTACGGGTTATGGGATAAAGGCGGCGTCACCACTAAGTTTTCAGGCTACCATGGATACTGGCCCATATCATCCTCAAAAGTGGATTATCGGTTTGGAACGGAAGATGAGTTCCGTGAACTGCTGGATGTGGCGCATGTAAACAATATTAGCGTAATCCTTGATTACGTGGCCAATCATGTTCACGAAGAACATCCTGTCTATCAAAGAAATCCCGATTGGGCAACCGATCTGTATCTGCCAGATGGAACCCTGAATATTGGGCTCTGGGACGAACAACGCCTTACCACCTGGTTCGATACCTTTATGCCAACGCTGGATTTCTCAAGGGATGAAGTAGTGGAGACGATGACGGATTCAGCTTTATTTTGGGTGAAAGAATTTGACCTGGATGGTTTTCGTCACGATGCCACCAAACATATTCAGCTTGAGTTCTGGAGAACCCTCACACGAAAGATCAAAGACTCCGTAACCATCCCAACGGGCAAACAAGTATTTCAGATCGGAGAGACCTATGGCAGCAGAGAATTGGTGGCAAGCTACATCAACTCGGGGATGTTAGACAGTCAGTTTGACTTTAATATGTATGATTCCGGCTTGAATACCTTCGGTCAGGGAAATTCCTTTGAACACCTTCGAACGCAGCTTCAGGAAAGTTTTAATTACTACGGATACCACAATCTAATGGGCTACATTTCAGGCAATCATGACAAAACGAGATTTATTACCCTGACGAGTGGGGAAGTAGCCTGGGATGAAGACGGCAAACTGGCCGGCTGGACCCGTGAGATCGAAGATCCGCAAGCTTTTGCTTACGACCGCCTGAGTATGTTCCATGCCTTCAACCAGACCATCCCCGGAATCCCGGTAACCTATCAGGGCGATGAGTACGGTCAGCCCGGAGCGAACGACCCTGACAACCGCCGCTGGATGGAATTTGAAGAAGAAGAACTTAACGAACTTGAACTCCGAAATCGAAATATCTACCGAACACTTACGGAACTCAGAAATACAGAAATGGCGCTAACGTATGGCGATTTCCAATTTCACACCACTACCGATCATACGCTTGCTTATTCCAGGGCATATTTTGATGATCAGGCAATTGTTGTCTTCAATAAATCAGATCAAACTCAGGAAATTGAGATAGAGCTCAGGGAAGAATTCGATTATTCAGGATTAACCGCACAGTTTGGCAATGACTTCAGGGTGGAAGACGGACGGCTGTACGTTACGCTTCCATCAAACCAATTTGAAATATTAACTCTCTAAGAACCAACCATGCACAAATTAACAAAGACATTTTTAGCCGCTATCACGGTTTCCGCACTTTTACTTTCATCTTGTGCGGCTCCTGAAGTAGAAGATATAAAACCGGTCGGCAATGTTGAGCATCCTGAATGGAGTAAGAATGCCAATATTTATGAGGTGAATATCCGTCAGTATTCTGAGGAAGGAACCTTCAATGCTTTCCGTGAAGATCTGCCTCGTTTGCAGGAAATGGGGGTTAAGATCCTATGGCTGATGCCTATACATCCCATTGGAGAGGAGAATCGAAAAGGACCCTTGGGAAGCTATTACTCCGTACAGGATTATAAAGCCATAAATCCGAATTTTGGAACTGAGGAAGAATTTCGTGCTTTAGTTTATGAAGCGCATGAAAGAAATATGAAAGTGATCATTGACTGGGTAGCCAATCATACTGCCTGGGATAACCCCTGGACGGAGAACAAAGATTGGTACGAACTGAATGAAGAAGGAAATTTCATTCCCCCGAGAGGAACCGACTGGACAGACGTGATTCAATTGGATTATGAGAATGAGGAAATGAGAGCCGCCATGACAGATGCCATGGAATACTGGGTGCGTGAATTTGATATTGATGGGTATCGTGCTGATGTTGCCGGAATGGTTCCTCTGGATTTCTGGAAAAATGTGAGAGTCAAACTGGACGATATCAAACCGGTATTTATGCTGGCAGAAGACGAAGGCCCTGAAATGCATGAAGCCTTTGATATGACCTATGCCTGGAGTTATGCTCACATTATCCGTGAAATAGCAGCCGGTAATGATGATTTTGGAACTCTCGACAGCCTAATGAATGTGGAAGCAACCAAGTTCCCGGAAAGTGCCTATCGCATGTACTTTACAACCAACCATGACGAAAATTCATGGAATGGTACGGATCCCGGAATGTATGGAGATAATTTTGAGAATTTTGCCGTACTGTCTGCCACTATTGACGGGATGCCACTGATCTACAACGGACAGGAATCTGTATTAGATAAACAGCTTGAGTTCTTTGAAAAAGATGAAATTGAATGGAAGGATTACGCATACCAGCCGTTTTATACTATGCTTCTAAAACTTAGAGAGGATAATGAAGCTCTTTGGAACGGGCAATATGGCGGAGATTTAAATATTTATGAATCTCCTGAAGAAACCTATGCATATAAAAGGGAGAAAGGTGATGATTGGGTCTTTGTATACCTCAATATCAGTATCGAACCAATTAATGTCTCTTTAGAAGAGTATGATATTCCTACAGATGAATTTGCTTATGAGATTTACTCTGATCAATTACCTCCAACTGAGAATAATTACTTTGAAGTTGCTCCGAATTCATGGTTACTGATCGCAAATAACTAAATGTCTGTAAATAAACGGGAATAATATTTAAATACAGGTACCTCATATGTCACAAGAATTATTGAATAAAAGGCCTCGGCTCAGCTTCTGGGAGATATGGAACATGAGTTTTGGCTTTTTGGGGATCCAATTTGGCTTCGCCCTTCAAAATGCCAACGTAAGCCGCATTTTCGAAACACTGGGAGCAAGTGTTGACGACATTCCTATTCTCTGGATCGCGGCTCCATTAACGGGATTGGTGGTTCAGCCTATTATCGGGTATTTCAGTGACCGCACCTGGACTCGTTTGGGCAGAAGGAGGCCGTACTTTCTGTTTGGTGCTATTGCAGCTTCCATAGCGCTGGTGATTATGCCAAATTCTCCGGCTCTTTGGGTTGCCGCCGGCATGCTATGGATTATGGATGCTTCCATCAATATATCTATGGAACCGTTTCGGGCATTTGTGGGAGATATGCTTCCTTCAGAGCAACGTACCAAAGGTTTTGCTATGCAGAGCTTTTTTATTGGAACCGGAGCAGTGGTTGCATCCGCGCTTCCGTGGATCCTGACTAATTGGTTTGGAGTAGCAAATACAGCTGCTCCGGGAATTATCCCGCCTTCCGTAAAGTGGTCTTTTTATCTTGGAGCTGTAGCCTTCATGGGTGCTGTAGCCTGGACGGTTTACAGAACCCAGGAATATTCCCCGGAACAGTTAAAGGCATTTGAAGATGCTGAGAAAGAAGAGATCGTAGATGAGAACGTACTTCGTGAAGTACCGATTGAAGCCGGAGATGGACAAAAAAAAATAAGCTTGGGAAGCATTTTTGCAGTATCGGGACTCATACTCACCTACCTGACCTATTTGTACACCTTAGATAAAGAAGTATATGTAGCAACCGGAGGTTTAGCAGTTGTTGGAATCATCATGTTAGTTGCAGGGTTTCTACAGAAATCAGGTAAAACCGAACAGGGATTGGTCGTGGTAATGCATGATTTTATTCATATGCCCAAGACCATGAAACAACTCGCTTTGGTTCAGTTTTTTTCCTGGTTTGCCTTATTTGCCATGTGGATTTATACCACCTCAGGCGTAACAGCTCATATTTACGGCACCAGCGACACCACTTCTGCTTTGTATAATGAGGGGGCCGATTGGGTTGGCATAATGTTTGGAGTATATAACGGAATTGCCGCCATTGTTGCTTTTGGCTTAGCCCCCATGGCGAAGGTGCTCAGCCGTAAATGGGTACATGCCATTTCACTTATCCTTGGTGGTTTCGGGCTCATTTCGATCTATTTCTTCTCAAACCCCATGATGCTTATCATATCCATGATAGGGGTAGGCGTAGCCTGGGCTTCCATTTTAGCTATGCCCTATGCGATTTTAGCTGGTTCTATTCCTGTCCAAAAAATGGGACTATATATGGGAATCTTTAATTTCTTCATCGTACTGCCACAATTATTGGCCGCAACGGTACTCGGATATGTCACAAGAACCTTTTTTGAAGGTCAGGCAGTATATGCCTTAGTGCTGGGAGGTATTGTGATGATTATTGCTGCCGTCAGCATGTATTTTGTAGATGATGTAGATGAGCATGTGGACAAAGTATAGGTTGGTAATACTTACTTATGTGGAAATTGTTGCAACATCTCAGTAAATTGGTTGCAATAAATATTATTAAGTGAGAAAGCCGTGGGTAAGAAAGAAAAGAATAAAAAAGACATTGTTTGGTTTGGGATGAAACTGACTCCCGAAGAAAAGGCCAAGATCAAACTTTTGGCGAAAAGGAAGGGTGTCTCCCAAAAAGAAGCCGTTATGAGTTTGGTGAATGACGAAGTAATAGAATATAAAGTGGAGCCTACTCCGGGTTCTTTGTTGGACAGAATGCAGCATCTCGTAGGAATCGTCGAAGACGCTCCAAGAGATTTATCGACCAATCCTAAATACATGGAAGACTTTGGTAAAGACAGTTTATATAGACGCCGGTCCAATAGTAGCGATTCTGAGTAAGAGGGATGAGCATCACTTATGGGCTACCGAGAAAATAAGCGATATCGAAGTTAACCTCGTCACAACTTCAATTATTATTACAGAAGCTTTTCATCTTCTAAAAAAAGTCCCAAATGGTAAAACGGGGCTTTTTCGAACTGTTGAAGAAGGTTTTCTAAAAGTGGAAGAGTCTTATCCAAAAAATATGGAATTTATTCATGAAGGAGTTTTGAAATACACCAATATCGAAGCTTCGCTGGGAGATATAAGTCTTCTATCTATTATCGACAACCCGGAACATTCCAAGGTTTTTACACTGGATTATGATTTCCATATTTATCGAGACAAAAAGGGAAATCCATTGGATCTGATTTCACCCTATAAGAACTAACTATTAACATGCTTCGATCTATCTTTTACACTGGCATTTTATGTATTTCGGCACTTTTCACTTCCTGTACAGAATCAGGTGATAATCAAACTGAAAAATATACTGCCCCCGAATGGGCGGAAGGCATAGTTTGGTATCAAATATTTCCAGAGCGTTTTCGGGATGGGGATCCTACTAATCAGCCTGACAGGGAGAGAGCCCGGGGCCCGGAAGGTTGGCATCCTACTGAGTGGACTCAGGATTGGTACAAGCGTGATAACTGGGAGAGTAATCACACCGAAGATTTTTATGCCGTGGTTAGAGAAAGAAGATATGGCGGTGACCTGCAAGGAGTGATCGATAAGTTGGATTACCTGAAGGAATTAGGAGTAGGCGCTATCTATTTTAACCCGGTTTTTGATGCCCAATCCCTGCATAAATATGATGCTTCCTATTATCACCACATCGACCGCAATTTTGGTACTGATCCGGAAGGTGATGTCGCTCAATTTCAGTCTGAAGATCCCGGTGATCCATCCACCTGGGAATGGACCTCTGCTGATTCTCTGTTTCTGAAGCTCATTCAAGAAGCTCATGATCGGGATCTGAAGATGGTGATTGACGGGGTCTGGAATCACACAGGAACTGAATTTTGGGCTTTTCAGGACCTGATTGAAAATCAGGAGGAATCAGCTTATAAAGACTGGTATATCGTCAATTCTTACGATGATCCCGCCACGCCCGATACCAATGAATTTGATCATGAAGGATGGTGGGGTTTTAAAGGCTTACCGGTTTTTAGAGAAGAAAAAGAAACGCTTATCAAGCCGGTAAGAGACCACATATTTGCAGTTACTAAACGATGGATGGATCCAAATGGAGATGGTGATCCATCAGATGGGATCGATGGCTGGCGGCTTGATGTAGCCGAAGAAGTGGGCAAGGAATTTTGGAAGGAGTGGCATGGCTTGATACGCGACATTAATCCTGAAGCCATTACGGTTGCTGAGATCTGGACAGACAAGGCAAAAGAATTTATTTCAGCAGATATGTTTACTTCAGTAATGAACTACCGATTTGCTTACGCCGCTAAAGATTTTCTGATCGATGATAAAATTGATACGGAGGAGTTTGTTGACAGGTTAGAGCAGATCGACAAAGACTATCCTGAAGGAGCCGGACACGTACTGCAAAACCTGATGGACAGCCATGATACGGCGAGATTGGCTTCATTTACGGTAAATCCCGGAATTGAATATGAAGGTGAGAGTCATCCAAGGGGTGGATTTAAAGTACGAAAGCCAAATGAGCAGGAACGGCAAATTCAAAAGCTGGTTGCTTTGTTCCAGTTTACATGGAAGGGAGCACCGATGATCTATTATGGTACCGAATCCGGAATGTGGGGTGCGGATGATCCCGATGACCGAAAACCCATGGTATGGGAAGATCTGGAGTATGAACCGGAAACTCATCATCCATTTGGGGAGGAGCGGTCGTCAGATGATAATAATTTCGATGAGGAGCTTTTTGAACTCTATCAAAAACTGGCATATTTAAGGAATACGGAATCGGCATTGAAGTTTGGTACGGCAAAGTTTCTGAATCATGACAAAGAACAAAAAACGGTTCTTTTTCAACGAGATCACATGGGTAAAACGATATGGATATTGCTGAACCGATCTAAGGAAGAGCAAACATTAGATCTAACAGAGTGGAGTGGAAAGGAATCGGTTCAGAATATGCTTTCAGGAGAAACTATGGATTCAGCTGAGATCAAAATTGATCCCATTTCCGGCCTTATTTTGAAGTAGAATCTTATCTATCTTTAACCAAAAAATATGCGCCTCGAACAAAAACAATTTGTTCCATTTATGATAGCCGTAGCGGTGATTACCATGATCGTGATCGTGCTGTCTTCCTTTAACTTCACCAATAAACAACACGAGCGTTTTGTGGAAAATGTAGCCGAGTCAGATTCTCTGACCATCATGAAAATGCGGGTTATAGGAGCTCAGGATTCAGTAAGTATTGTGGAGCTTAAAGGGCAGAAATCGATATTGGTATTTTGGGCAAGCTGGTCAGACAAATCAACAGCTATGCTTAACGAGATCCAGCTTCTACAAAGAGATTCGGATTCGCTGCACGTTATTGCTGCAATGGTGAAGGATGCGGAGGAATCCCTGGAGGATGAAAGAGAATATCCGAATTTTATTTATACCGATGGTGCCCATTTTTTCAATTACCTCAAAGTTCCAGGCTTCCCCACCTACATTTTATTTGATGAGGAATCTAATGTTCTTAAATCAAATATTGGCTATGAAAAGGGAATTGGACATGATTCTTTAAAGGTTTTTCTGAATGAGTGAGCCAATTTATATCATTCTGAATGGAAAACTTGTTGAGGAGCAAGAAGCGAAAATTTCCCCGGCTAATCGAGGGATGATGTATGGAGATGGTTGTTTTGAAACTATAAGATATTACGCCGGATCGTTTTTGAGATGGAATCGGCATTACCAAAGACTGAAAGGTGGATTGGAATATCTTGGCATCAATCCTGCATTTACGGCTGATGAATTAATGGAGCAGGTTCTTAGCCTGCTCGAAGCAAATCAGCTTGCGGAAAAAGAAAGCATGGTACGTATTCAGTGTTGGCGGGAAGGGGGGCGAGGCTATGCAGCCGATTCAATAAGTATGAATTGGATGATCCAGGCCGTAGTGATCGTTTCCGGTGCATCGCCGCTCAAACTTACCGTAGCAGAAACCCGCTGTATTCCTTCTGTAGCGCTCCAGCGTAAATATAAGCTCAGTAACGGGTTGAACTACATTAAAGCTGCTCAAGAGGCATCTCGGCGGCAATGCAACGATTCCCTGATGCTTACGATGCATGCCAAGATAAGTGAGACCACTTCCGCCAATATTTTTTGGGTGAAAGAAAATGAAGTTTATACCCCGGACGATGATTGCGACTTATTACCGGGCGTTACAAGAAGAATAGTTATGGAAGTGGTCAGTTCACTTGGAATCGTACTCATAAAAGGAAAGTTTAACCTCAGTGAAATCCGTGAAGCGGAGGCTGTATTTGTTACCAATTCACTCGTTGAGATCAAAGAAATTTTATCGTTGGATGACCTCATCTTTGAAATGAAACACCCCTTGGTGACGAAGATCAAAGAAGGCTTTGAACGATATAAAGTACAGGAATTGAAGATATGAGCAGGTTTAATTCCATTGATGATGTATGGATGTTTTTAGATTCTATTCCCATGTTCCAAAAGGCGGGTACTTCAGCGGCTAATTTTTCTTTAGACGCCATTCGTGCTTTTTGCGAGGCAATGGGAAATCCTCAAGACCAATTTCCTTCCATTCATGTAGCCGGCACCAACGGTAAGGGGACGACATCCTACCTTTTGGAGAAAATCTACAGTGATGCCGGATATAAGACCGGACTTTTCACTTCACCGCATTTGCTTAGATATAATGAAAGGATGCGGGTAAGTCAGCAAGAAATTACAGACCAACAAATATTGAAGTTTTTCAGGATGGTTGATGATCTGCTTAAGGAAATTAAGCTCAGTTACTTTGAGATCAGTACCGCCCTGGCTTTTTGGTTATTTGCGGAACAGGAGACCGATATAGTTATTATTGAAGCAGGCTTGGGAGGGAGGCTTGATTCAACCAACATCATCACTCCGCAAGTTTCGGTAATCACATCTATTGGCCTCGATCATCAAAATATTTTGGGTGATACTATGGAAGAGATCGCTGCTGAAAAGGCCGGCATCATAAAAGAAAGAATTCCTGTGGTGATAGGGAACATTTCAGGCTCGGCCAGAACGATAATTGAGGAAGCAGCAAAATCAAAACAGGCACCATTAACAAATTCTGAGAAACTGGATCCTCAGTGGAATGAAGGAACAGTGACGCTCAAAAAAGCTGGCATAAAGATCAAAACGTCTTTTAAGGAACCGGTAAACAGTTGGAACATCGCCATTTCCTATGCTGTGGCAGAGATTCTGCAAGATCAATTTCCGGTAGCAGAAACTAAGTTACTGAATGCAATCGAAAACTTTGAAGGAGCCCTCGGAAGGTTTGAAAAAATTCACCCCGGATATGAATGGTATTTTAGCGGCTCTCATAATAGTCAGGCTCTGGAATCATCCTTAGAAGGGATAAGGGCTATAAAATCCGTTTATGAAACCGTATTGGTCTTTTCAGCTATGAAAGATAAGCTGAACCCGGAAATGTTCAATTATTTAAAGGGCTTTAAAAAGGCTTATTTCATAGAACAGGAAGGGGAAAGGGCTGCGAAGTTCAGTGATGTTAAAGATGATTTGCAGGTAGAATTGCTTGATGAATCACAAAAAGAAAATATTTTAAATGAATTGAAGACAGAGTTAGTAATTTTTATGGGAAGTTTTTACTTTTATCCTATAGTTAAGCGGTGGACAGAAAACGTATCATAATAGCACCGCTCATTTTATCCTTACCTGATTGAATATCCAGTATCGTTACCAAAAGAGGGTAACATGATATTCACCCCAAAATTCAGTAAGAATCATATATTCATAACAGCCACATTTTATGTCAGATCATGAAACCGCCGGAATCCCGGCCGGGGAGTTGGAATCCTTAGAGGGGAAAAAGCTTCACGAATTACAGACTATTGCCAAATCTATTGGAATCAAACGAGTTACAGGAGTGCGTAAAGTTCAGTTGATAGAACAGATACGTGAGACAGCCAAAAAAGGCCAGGACTCATCTTCCTCTGATAATAGTAATGAGGATCGCCAGAAAAATGATTCTACCCAGAAAGATTCCGAACTGAAAAGCTATGGTGGCCAGGATCATATCGTTTCCTATAAAAAGAAAGATGAGAAAAAAGACGACTCCAGGAAAAAGCCCCTGCATAAGCACAATAACAACCGGCGTAAGGGACACGAGCACAACAAGCTTCCTGAGTCGGATGCCAATACCTTAGAAGAACGTATTAAGGAATTGGAGCCGGATCTTGGTCCATATCTATTCAATGAAGGTACTCTTGAGATACTTCCGGATGGATACGGTTTTCTGCGCTCTGTGAATTACAATTATAAAGCCAGCCCGGATGATATTTATGTATCGCCCTCGCAGATTAAAAGATTCAGGTTGAAGCAAGGCGATTGCGTGATCGGAGTGATCCGCCCTCCAAAAGTAGGGGAGCGTTATTTTGCATTGCTCAGAATTGAAGGAGTCAACGGCCGCATCCCTCACGATATGGATAATCGTCAGGGATTTGATGATCTATTGCCCATCCACCCTGATGAACGCTACCGACTGGAGTTTGATGCCAAAGAATATTCAACGCGGCTGATCGATCTTTTTGCACCTTTAGGAAAAGGTCAGCGTGGGTTAATCGTGGCCCAGCCCAAAACCGGTAAAACTACGATCCTGAGAAATATTGCGAATGCTGTTTCTGCCAATCACCCTAAAACAAAGATCCTGATCGTGCTTGTGGATGAACGCCCGGAAGAAGTTACAGAGATGGAGCGCACTGTGAAAAATGCGGAAGTGGTTGCTTCTACCTTTGATGAAAAACCAGAAAACCATATCGGACTTGCCGAGATCGTATTTGAAAAAGCTAAGCGCTTGGTTGAAAGCGGCCATGATGTGTTGATGCTCATGGATTCCATCACACGACTTGCACGAGCGTACAATGTGGTGGCTTCTAACAAAGGAAGAACCATGTCGGGTGGGGTAGATTCCGAAGCCTTGAAAGCGCCCCGTCAGTTATTCAGTTCTGCACGGAACATCGAGAATGGCGGTTCACTTACTATTTTAGCTACAGCCCTGATCGACACCGGGTCGCGCATGGATGATGTGATCTTTGAAGAATTTAAGGGAACCGGTAACATGGAGATCTATCTGGATCGCAGAATTTCGGAACGACGTGTGTATCCTGCTATCGATATTTTCCGAAGCGGTACCCGCCGTGAAGAGCTGTTGGTTTCTGAGGCCGAACGGGAAAAAGTGGTACTTCTGCGCCGTTACCTCACGAATATGAGTCCCTACGAAGCTATGGACTTCCTGCTTGATAAGATCAAAGGCACGAAGAATAATGAGGACTTCCTGATCTCGATGAACAAATAACGTCAGTTCGAATTAAGAAATAAGTTAAAGGATAAAATGGATGTTTATGGTCATTCCCGTGGAGACGGGAATCTAATGGTGGCCATTCATTCCATATTCGCTATCTGGCCAACCATAGGGTTTCGGGCATTCACTGCGAAATGAATATTTAAGGTGTTCAACAGATGGTCTTTATATCAAATTCACGTTAAATAAGGACCCTATCTTACTTCCTGTTTTAGTTGGAATATATTTTGGCTCATATTACATTCTCCGATCCATAATATGCAGAAAATAGCGTCCTAAACATTGAAATACATTTTGGTAAAACGATCCTTCAAAAGGATTCTCGCAGAGTTCCGCAAAGGATATCGCAGAGTTGCGCTGAATAGCGATGCGTTTTGATAAAAGATCATCGGCGAAACTCAGCGGGTTAATCGGCGAGCCTCTGCGAGAAAAAAGAGGGAATTGATTTTAAACATGCCAGCTGATTCGTCTTTATGTTCGAAAACACAGAGTTTTTTTCAATTTTAAAAACGTTCAGGACGCTATTGATATGCAGAGATAAATATTTTTGAGTTTGGAGAAAGATATTTTTAAAAATGAAGAAGCCCGAAACAGGCAAGAAGGGTGGTATCAGCGTTTTTTAGTAAAAGCTGACTTCAGGATTCAATTCGAAACTATTTCTACCTCCTTTGGAGAGTCTCAGGTATTAATTGCAGGGGGTGTTTCTAAACCACCTTTGATCTGTCTTCACGCTATGTTGACCGGCTCCGCCCATCTGCTTTCTGAATTAAAGTATCTCACGGAGTCCTTTCATCTTATACTTCCTGATATTCCCGGACATTCCGTTCGTGGCATTCCAAAACGACTTTCTTATCAAGACAGCTCATATATCAATTGGTTTTCTGAAATTTTAGCTGGACTGGGTACGAATAAAATTGATCTGTTTGGGATAAGCTTGGGAGGATTTATAGCGCATCGTTTTGCAGCTGAATATCCTGAGAAGGTTAAAAAATTAGCCTTGATAGTTCCGGCAGGTATTGTCCGGGGATCGGTTTTCAAGGGGTTAGCAAAGATGGCGATTCCAATGATTAAGTACAGGATCAAGCCAAAGGAAGAGAATTTGAAAGCGTTGACCGGTTTTTTATTATCTAACTGGGATGAAGATTGGGGTTATTTTCTTGGTGATTCCAAGCGCGATTTTATCATCCCTAAAAATATTCCTCCGGTCTCATCAGATAAAACGCTTAAAAAATTGACCATGCCATGCCTGGTTATGGGGGCTGATCAGGATATTTCCTTCTCCGGAAAATCATTAGTAGAAAGGGTACAAGCTTATCTCCCTTTAGTAGAAACCGAACTTTTGAAAAACACACGTCACTCGCCGCTAACTACCGATGAGTTTAGAAAATGGTTGGCAAAACGTTTACAACTATTCCTTAACAACTAATAAAAATGTTTCCCAAAGTGTCCTGAATTTGAGATAAAATCGGTTATCCTGTTACTTTGTGTCAAGTCCTCCCTTAAGGGAGGTGCCGGACTGAGTGGATGCGAAGTCTGGCGGAGGGTGTTGGTGCCAAGGGTTACGTTGTTTTTACTGCCTATATTTTCCCAACAGTTTTGATTCGAAATTGCGTCAAGCTGTAGTGCCCTTGGTGCCAACACCCCTCGAAATCAGTCAGGAACAGCTGACTGATTGATCTCCCACTCAAGGGGAGACTTTCTCCACTTATATTCTGTCAACGAATTCCCTGACAGATTCTGCGATGACAGGTTATTTTTTAATCCATTCTTCACTCGTGACTAAGGATCACCTTCGTCATGCAGTCCCGAAAGCACCAGCTTCCAGTTGTTGTGATACAAGAATCAGTGGAGGCCTCTCCCAAACAGCAGATCCATAAAAGCCTGCCTGACTTCCGGGTTGGCATCCCGATAGGTTCCGAACTCAACGTGTTGACTTGGACGTGTAGTATCAATTTCAATTCCCCATAAAGGAGCAAGGGTAGTGGGCAGCATGGAATAGCGGCCATCACCGATCACGTTTTCATGATCGGGGTGTTTGATCAAGATCCCGTCCGAAAGCTTCGAAAATCGTTCTATATCCTGATACAATGTTGTGCCCCGGTATGCCCTGAATTCCTCTTTCCACTGTAGTATAGGAACTTGTTCACCTTCATAAATGATAGGCTCGGAAAACGGAATCAATCTGATCCCTACCGCATACAGTTGGCCATCCGCCACATAACGTGCACTCCAAAGGAGTTGATTTGCGATGGTGGGCTTCACGATCAGTTGGGTAATGGTATGATCCCTTGATGAAGCGACCTCTTCGGCGATGCGGGTCGCTCTTTGTTGCTGAACAAATCCAAAGGTCAGGTACGCCATCACCCATCCGAGTCCATACCAGGCGTATAGCTTCTTTCTTTTAAAGAACGCCATTCCCGTAAGGATAATGACCCCAAGCGTAAAAGCGGGATCAAAGACCGAGATAATATCCAGAGAGAAACGCTGATCGGTAAAGGGCCAGAAGAGCTGCACGCCATAGCTGGTGAAATAGTCCGTGATTCCCGCCGTGGCGTAACCGGCCAGACTGTATAGGTAGGTTTCTTTTACGGTGAGGTGCTTTTTCACGAACCAATAGCTCAGCAGGGTGGCGATCAATGCTCCAACCGGAATAAAGATCAGCGAATGGGTAAACTGCCGGTGCATTTCCAGGTTGAGCAGGGGATCAGAAGCACTGAAAAGAAAGATATCAAGATCGGCGAGGATTGCTGAGACAAATCCTGTAAAAGCAGCAGCATGGAAGATTTCCTTTTTAGCAAAAGCTTGTGAGGCTGTTGCTCCTATAAGTCCGTGTGTGACTGGATCCATGAGTTAAATTGAAATGACCTGCGGAGGGAAAACAGTTTTGGTTAAAGAAATTATTCTTTTCTGAGAATATAGTGATCAGCCAAATCACCTGTCACACGATTTCCGTCCATATCCAGCATAGCAATGTAATTCTCTCCCACAAAATATTGACTGGGTTTGTCTTCATTATCAAGGGTGATGATATCTCCCGCTTCATTCCAGCTGAAATTCCCTGATCGTTCTACTTTATTGGATCCATCTTCTCCCAGGTAGATCATCGTAAGTTGATAGGTTAGATCCTCATTGATCTCAAGAGAAGTGTCGATCCCCTCACAAGAAGCACAGGGTATGACCCCGGAATAGGTCCCCTGCCAGTCTAAGGAGTTTTGGGAGATATGAGAGTCAGGTAAAACAGATATTGTCTCCGTTTTACTTGAGTTACCCTGTTTTGAAGTACAGGAAAGAAAAATCACAGGCAGTAAGGCAAATAATATATATTGAGTTTTCATTAAGCGAATTTTTTAATGGATTGCTTTTAAATAGCAACCTGAACTGAAAGGATGAAGTTTCTTCCCGGAGCCGAAATCCCTGAACTGTAGGGACGATAACGCTGATTCGTGATGTTCTCGAGTCCGGCACTTACCGTATATGATCCCTGGAAAGTATATAAAGCTTTAAAGTTCAACGTGTACCAGGAAGGGGCATAGGTATTTCCATTTTCATCCAGGGCATAGATCTCTGTTTTATCCCTTTCACTAACTGAAAGTTCCTGGTGTGATTTTTCTCCCTGATAATACGAGTTCAATTCTAAGTTTAACTCCTCTTTTTGGTACGTTAATCTTGTTACACCAAACCACGGAGCTGCGTGCCGGGATGGACTTGTTGAATCATCATCCAGTTCCTCTTCTCCTTTTTGAAAATTGAAGTCTGAACTGAGCTTGATGTCTTTATTTAAATTCAACTCCGTGCCCGCCTGAATTCCATATACACTGGCTGTTGTGGCATTTTGTAAAGCCTGAATACGGCTCTGAACTCCGTCATACATCAAACTGTCAGATCCGTTCAGCGTAAAATTTCTGCGCACAATTGCGTTTTCAAGGATGGTGTAATAGCCGGTCACATCCAGTTTTAACCAATTGCCGAAAGTATGAGCCACTCCAAGGTCTGCGTTATAGGCATACTCAGGACTGAGATCGGGATTCGGTACTACCACCGAACCGGGAGAAGAATCAAAGATCTTTCCTATGTCATCCACATTTGGAGCACGGAAAGCCGTGGAGAGATTCGCGTTTATCACCCAGCTTTCTGAAGGGCGGTACACTGCTCCCAAACTTCCGGTCACCGAACCATTGGATATGTTGGCTTCATTAAAAGGAAAAGGGTAGAAGGCCGTATTGAAATCAGCTGAAATAAGAATATGATTATATCTGATGCCGCCCTGAAGGGTTAACTTATCCGAAAGTTCGAATTCATCATTAACATAAGCGGCCAAGGATTCCCACGTTGCATCGGGATACCTTGAGGGACCGGATCGGGTTGTTCCGGTGAATATCTCTTCACTTACACCACTTGAGTTGACCTCATTGAGCACGTACTCAAATCCATAATAAAGAGTGTTATTCTTGCTGACGATCTTCAGAAAATCCACGTTGGCTGAGTATGCATCTACTTTTTCAGTCCTTAAGTCTCTTTCAGTACTGTTAAAATCCCTGCTAATCCTGCTTTCCTCAAAATACTGGTGAGCCAGGCTTACACTCATATTATCAAAGATCCCCATTTCACTTACATATTCAGTTTTCAGGTGATTCATCATCCATTTTTGGGGGCCATAGTCCCATTCACCATATCTGGGCAGTTCATTGCGTAACCGGTTGTGCCTGTCATACCTGCCATAAGGGGAAGTTTCGGAATAGTGGAGTCCATAGTTGAACTCCCAGCTGTTGTTGGGTTTGAACCGTATTTTTTGCATCGCGTTGAACTGTGAATAGGCGGTTGGCCTCTGAAGCAAGGGATCGTTTTGCAAGATCACTTCATCGGAATTAGCTTGTGGTTGAACGTAATAAGGCTTTACATAATCCTCAGGCCCATTCTCCCCCTGCCGTAAATGGCCGTAATCATAGGAACTTAAACTACTGACAAACGCCCATTTCCCGGCCCCAATATTAAGGTCAAAATGGCCGGTTTGTTCATTATTGGCTGAAGAATACCGGATAGCTGCATTTCCATTGAATTGCACGTTCTCATCATCGGAAAAGTTTGGGGTTAACGTTTGGAAGCTCATCACACCGCCAATGGCATCGCTTCCATAAATAACCGAACCCGGCCCGAACAGAACCTCGGTGCTTTCCATAGCATAAGGGTCAAGTGAGATCACGTTTTGAATATTTCCTCCCCTGAAAATAGCGGTATTCATGCGAACGCCATCTATCGTATATAAAAGGCGATTAGTCGCAAAACCACGGATCATGGGACTTCCACCGCCTTGTTGACTTTTCTGAATGAAAACCTTGCCTGAGATACTTAGCAGGTCGGCTGCTGTTTGAGGATTTTGGAGCCGAACGGCTTCAGGGCTTACGGTTGAGATCTTGGAAGGTATATTTTCAGAACTTTGGCTCCATCTTGTAGCTGAGATTACCATGTCGCTCAAATCAAAAGCAACGGGTTCAAGCAATACAAGGAAATTATTCGCTTCAAGTTCAGTATAACTTCGTCGAATGGTTTGATAGCCCAGAATACGGATCTCAATTTCCTTTGAACCTTTAAATCTTTCAATTTGCGCCTCTCCATTTTCGTTAGTAGTCGTAAAAACAGATGGTTCAGAACTGCTGATGGTAACTACAGGAATGGGCTCTTGGGTATTGGCATCTTTAACGGTAAGTGTTTGAGCATTTAAAAAAGACGGAAAAAGTACCGGTAACAAAAGTAGCAAAAAGTTTTTCATTACTACAGTGAATGTATTCAATGGGTGATTTAAGTGGAATTGATGATATCTAATTGAGTTGAGTATATTTATGAAATATTGAAAAATATATAGGCAATTTATGCTACACCAAGGGGAGGTCAGTTCAATTCGCGCAAGATGAATTTTTTGTCTTTATCTTGATCTAATGTGCCGGCTTTAGCATGAATGGAGTGATAGAATAACAGCAATGCTTTTTCTTTTAGTGCCTGACGCAGGATCAATGTTTTAGCTTTTTTGGATTCAACAGGGTCGATATCGTGCTGCCTCATAGCATAATGATTCAGGTGATGTTCGGAAGGAATAAGATCTCCCAGGAAATAAGCTGTTTCACCGCTATCCTGTATCTTTACGATCTGATGGCCGGGCGTGTGTCCGCCGGTTCTGATCAGTTCTATTCCCGGGAATAATTCAAAGCATGCATCTGTGATCATAACCAGCTTATCTTCTGCAGCCAGCTTATACAGTTCATCCAGATTATATCCTGCACCGGGAATTTCTTTCTTGATCTGATTTTGTTCGAGTGCAAAATACCATTCTTTCTTTTGTATGAAGTAGTTTGCATAGGGCATTGTTGGCTGTGTGGAGGTTCTCTGATCCACAAAGGTGGAACCTGCAGAATGATCAAAATGCAGATGTGTAAGAACCACATGAGTTATATCATCCGGTGTGAGCCCGAATATATCAAGGTTGGTGAGCAAGTTTGAGGTGTTGATGTATTTACTATTATGATCAAGTCCCCAGCCCAGCCCGGTATCCAAAAGGATATTATGCTTACCATCTTTGATCAGAATGGGATTGATGCCTATAGGGATAGAAGATGAACGTATTCCTGACCGTTGCTTCTTAGCTGTGATAGCAGAAGCATCTGTTTTTTGAATAATACCGTCTTCAAAAATTTCAAAAATACCCTCACTAAGTTGCTCAATCTCGAAACGCCCTACCTTCATAGAAAATTGAATTAATGGAATAAATATCTCGTTGCCTTAACTTAATAATTCTTTGCTTTCAGGCAATTCATTTTATCTTTGTCATCTATGAAAAAATACGATGCTATTATCATCGGATCAGGGCATAACGGCTTGGTAACTGCTTGTTACCTCGCAAAAAGCGGATACCGGGTTTTGGTTCTTGAGCGAGATACAACCATTGGCGGTGCAGTAAGAACAGAAACCATGTTTCAGTCAGAGGAAAACCCGAACGGCTTTCGAATGGATGTGGGTTCTTCGGTTCACATCATGATCCATCAAACCGGGATTATCGAGGAGCTTGAACTGGAAAAATACGGTCTTGAGTATATTGATATGGACCCGATTATGTCGTATCCGGTTCATACCGGGAAAGGTGTGATCCATTTCTGGAAAGACGTAGATCGCACGTTGGAATCTATTTCAAAAGTGGCTCCTGAAGACGTCAAAAACTATCAGGAATTCATTGAGTTCTGGGGGAAGATCAACAAAAGTGTGCTGAAAGCATTTATGACCAAACCCTCGGCCGGGAATATCTTTGCAGAGATGGCCAAAGCCCAGATCAGAGACGGTTCTATGTTCAAAAAAGGAGAGCAGCAGTCAGGGCTTCAAAAAATACTTTCCAGTTATGGAAAGGTGGTAGATGATGCCTTTGATTCGCCCTACATGAAAGCAGCCATTCTTTGGTTTGCTGCTCAATCCGGACCACTGCCGGATCATTCTGCTACAGGTGATTTTGCAGGCTGGCAGTCGATGTTGCACGAAAGCGGGGCTAAGCATCCTAAAGGGGGAAGCGGTATGCTTACACAAGCGATGAAGAATATGATAGAGGCTCACGGCGGCCAGGTTCTTGCCGGTCATCCTATTAAAAAAATACTTATTGAAAATGGGAAGGCCGTTGGGGTTCAAACTGAAAATGGAGGAGAATTTCAGGCTAAAACCATCGTCTCAAATGCGCATGTTCAAACCACGATGATGAAGATGGTAGGGCGGGAACATTTGGATGATTCCTTGTTTACAAAGGTGAAAAATATAAACGTAGGTAATGGATTTGGTATGGTGATCCGCTGTGCAGTGGAGGAACTTCCCGAATACACCGCTGCTCCAAATGATCCAGATATTCACAATGGCATTCAGTTGCTGGCTCCATCAGTTCAATACATAAATAATGCGATCGGTGATTACACAAAGAAACTTCCCCCTGAAAAACCGGCAGTGCTTTGTATGACTTTCTCAAAGATTGATCCGGAAGTAGCAAAAGACGGTAAACATACTTTATTTGCCTGGGCGCAGTGGCATCCTTATGAACTGGCCAATGGGTTGAAATGGGACGATATCCGGGAAAGGGAAGCCCAAAAGATCTATGATGTAGTAGTTGATTATGCCCCAAATATGAAGGACAAACTCATCGATTGGTACATACAGTCACCATTGGATATTGAACGAAAGCACGGCCTTCTTAAAGGCAATGTGATGCATGTGGAAATGAGTTTCGATCAGATGTTTATGTTCCGTCCCATTCCTGAAATGAGTCAGTACGAAACTCCGATCAAGAATTTATATTTAGCCAGTGCTTCTTGTCACCCGGGAGGAGGAGTGTTTGGAGCAGCAGGATATAATGCAGCCCAGGTCATTTTAAAAAATAATAAGAAACGAATTTTCTCATTTAGCTGAGGTACCCATGAGTTCTACTCTTTACGTTTATCTTTCAAAAATTGGCAATAACCTGAACGCTGTAAATCAGCGGATAGGTAAAGGCTTAAAACGCATGGCAGTGGTGAAAGACGAGGCCTATGGGCATGGATTGCTTCCAGTTTCAGACTATCTGAAAGACAAAGTAGAATGGTTTTGCACGGCTCGATTGGAAGAGGCTGTTCAGATGAGAGAACATGGAATTCCAAACCCGATTTTGGTTTTTGAGATCCCACCCGTTGGGCAAGAAGCTTTGTTTCTTAAGTATGATATCACCGCAAGTATCTCTGATATTTCTGTTTTTGAGCGATTGGAACCGGGTACAAAGGCTCATCTTCATTTTGATACCGGCATATTCAGGTTAGGAATGTTACCTGAGGATGTTGCAGATGTTCATCAGAATATGAAGGACTTTGATCTGGATTATACCGGTATTTACACTCATTTTGCTAATTCGGACGTAAAAGGTCATTCCAGGGTACTTCGTCAGTTAGAAGTATTCAGATCGGTCAGATCGCAATTTTCTGAGCAACTTTTAACCCACACAGCTAACAGCGGGGCTATTTTCTATTATCATGATAAAGGTGTGTTATTTGATGCGGTTCGTCCCGGTGTCTGTTTGTATGGCTATGCTCCCGGACCGGATGATATCCCGGATCTTGAACCGGTTATAGAGTGGAGATCGAATTTGGTTCAGGTTAAAAAATTAAGAAAGGGGGATCTGGTTGGATATGGCAGCAGGTGGGAGGCTCCGGAAAATGGCTGGCTTGGGGTAATCCCGGTAGGCTATGCAGACGGAATATTCAGAAACCTGAGCGGTGAATTTTCTCTGGAAATTAGCGGGCAACTATTTCCACAGGTTGGCACCATTAGTATGGACTATGTGATGGTGTACTTAGAAGAACAACGGTTTAAAGCAGGGGAAGCCGTAACGATCCTAAAAAATGGAGAACTTTCTGCCAAAGAATGGGCAAAAAAAATGGGGACCATACCGTATGAGATCACAACGGCTATATCCCCAAAAGTAGATAGAGTGTACGTTTAGTTGCCAAGTATTTCGGCAAGCTCAACATCAAAACGCAGAGTCTCATCTCGAAGGCTGGATGTTTCAGAATTGCCATATCCAAGTTGTGGAGGGATGATAAGTACACGTTTTTCACCTTCTTTCATACCGATAAGGCCTTCTCTGAAACCCTCAATAAGATTATTCAAAGAATTAAAGATGGAAGGACTGGGATTGCCATTTCTATAAGAGCTGTCGAAGATCTCTCCATTGCTTTCGCGCCGGCCGGTATAATAAACAGAGACTTGATCTCGGCGTTTTACTTCAAAAGCTCCACCACCTTCTTCAACAACATAGTATATTAGCCCGCTTTCAGTTTCGACTCGTTCTGCGTTTTCTATATCAAAGGGAGGAGGAGCATCTGAGTAATCGATTTCAAAAGGATCATCGTCGCAGGCTGAAAAAGAGAATGTGAAAACAATTAGAAATAATAATGGAATCAGGGTTCTTAATGAAGTCATTGTATAATTAAAAATCTAAACTTTTTGTTGGGCGATCTGTTCACTAAACTGATCTGCCCTTCATTTTATTATGATAAAAGATACAGGTTCAAGAGGTTAAAACCATAAGGCGGATTTAATTTTATCAAACCTTATGAATCACTTTTTGATACTCCGGTTATGGCTTCATCCAGCTCCTTATCACGCTTACGATTGGCATAGCGGCTAACCCAAATAGACAGCTCATAGAGTATTGTTAGAGGCAGGGCTATCAAGATCTGTGAAATTGGATCAGGCGGGGTTAGCATGGCTGATACCACCAAACATAAGATCAGGGCATGGCGACGATACCTTTTGAGTAACTCCGGTGTCAGGATACCAATTTTTGAGAGGGAATAGCTGACAACGGGAATCTGAAATATGATACCGCAGGCAATTACCCACATAGCTACTGAGCTAAAGTATTCATTGATGTCAAAATCATTACGTATGATGTCTGATATCTGAAACTGGGCAAAGAACTGTAAGGCAAAAGGCACCAATATCATATAGCCAAAGGCAACACCAGTCAAAAAGAAAAAGGTGATGAAGAAAGAAGTGAAAAATGATTTTTTCTTTTCCTTTCGTTCAAGAGCCGGTTCAATGAACGACCACATCTGGTAAATGAAAAAGGGGGAGCCGATCACGAAGCCCATAACGAAAAGTGTTCCCCAATAGGTGAAAAACTGTCCGGGCAGTCGTCGACTTTGAAGTTCGAAATTAACGGCATCAACCCGCAATACATCGTACATGAAGAAATCGGAACGGGTAGGACCGAGTATGACATCTTCCACGAAAAAATTGGCAAAGAAAAAGGCGATTACCATTCCAACCAATACACCAATCAATCCTTTTATTATTCTCCACCTCAGTTCTTCAAGATGTTCGAGAAAGGACATCGTGTCGGTTCTGTCAGCCGGTTTTTTAGCCTCCGGTGGCTTTCCTTCCATGATCTGGCGTTGTTCCAATCTGTGTTCTCCCGGTTAAGCTGTTACAAAATCATACAGAGGAAATCGGTCACATAGATCACGCACTTCCTGCTCTACTTTTTTATGATTTTCCGTATCATCAGGTTTCTGAAGCACGTTATCGATTAGAACAGCTATTTGCTCGAATTCGGCTTCTTTGAGTCCGCGGGTGGTCATGGCTGGAGAGCCAATCCGGATTCCTGAGGTCACAAAAGGGCTCTCCGTATCAAATGGAACCATATTCTTATTAACGGTGATCGCTGCTTCTCCTAAGGCTTCCTCGGCGATCTTGCCATTCAATCCTTTATTACGAAGATCGATCAGGATGAGGTGATTATCGGTACCATTACTTACAATATCATAGCCAAGCTCAATGAATTTCGCGGCCATAGCCTTTGCATTCTTCTGAGTTTGGGTTTGATAGGTTTTGAAGTCGTCTTGCAATGCTTCTCCAAATGAAACCGCTTTGGCAGCGATCACGTGCATCAATGGTCCACCCTGAGTACCCGGGAATACAGCTGAGTCAAAAACCTCACCCCAGTTCTTGGTACGTCCTGATTTTGCGGCGGTAACACCGATCGTATTTTCTCCGTCTTTCCCAACCAGGATCATTCCGCCTCGGGGGCCACGTAATGTTTTGTGGGTAGTTGTGGTAACTACATGAGCATGAGGAAGAGGATCATTCAAATTCTTGGTAGCAATGAGCCCGGCCGTATGCGCCATGTCCATCCACAGGAGCGCTCCAACTTCATCTGCAATACTCCGAAAAGCTTCATAGTCATAGTCACGCGGATAGGCGGAGGCTCCTATTGAGATCATTGTTGGCTTAACTTCTTTTGCGCGCTCACGGATCTTATTCATATTCAGGCGGCCGGTATCTTTTTCAACACCATAAAATTCAGCATGGTAATTAATCCCTGAAAAATTTACCGGAGAACCGTGTGTTAGATGACCGCCATGAGAAAGATCAAACCCAAGCAGGGTTTCGCCAGGTTTCATACAAGCGAGATAAACAGCCGCATTAGCAGTAGCTCCGGAATGGGGCTGAACGTTCACCCAATCGGCTCCAAATAATTTTTTAGCACGCTCACGCGCATGATCTTCTACTATATCTACAAACTCACATCCCCCATAATATCTTTTTCCCGGATATCCCTCCGCATATTTGTTCGTAAGAACAGTGCCCATCGCTGAGATCACTGCTTTTGAGGCAAAGTTTTCGGAGGCTATCAATTCCAGGTTATAATTCTGCCGGTCTGTTTCTTTCTCAAGCAGTTCAAAAATTTCAGTGTCTTGTTCCTGAAGTGATTTCATCGGCAAGGTTTATTTTTGTTGCGTTAAAGATTCAATTTTATTGATTCGGCGTTCGTGACGTCCGCCTTCAAATTCCGTGGTTAACCAGATTTCAAGGATCTCTTTGATCTGAGATTCATTTAACTCTCTTCCCGGCAGACATAAAACGTTTGCGTTGTTATGAAGGCGGGTCATTTCAGCAGAGTGCTTAGAATACACAAGTCCTGCACGTACTTTAGGGTACTTATTAGCGGTCATACAAACGCCTTGCCCGCTACCACAGATCAAGATACCCAATTCATGGTCTCCATTGTTTACTTTTTCAGCTACCTGAACGGCAAAATCAGCATAATCAACAGATTCTTCCGAATGGGTTCCGAAGTCGATCACTTCGTGGCCCATTTCTTCTAATATATTCTTGGTTATTTCCTTAGCTGGAAATCCGGCGTGGTCGCTCGCTATTGGGATGATCATCAAATGTTTATCTTAGGTAAGAAATTGAAATCAAATATCCTCAATTTTTGGTTGATATTAAAGCCAACAATGAAGGAAATACAAAGCTTTTGATTCTGAAACCAGAATAATCATTCTGAACCAAAATTAATTTTCACATTGAAGTACACCAGAGAACTCGAGATCGTCAAAAAAGCGGCTATTGAAGCATCAAAGGTCATAACTGAATATGCGGAGAGAACATCTTTTACGGTTGAGCTGAAAGGGAAGAACGACCTCATTACCGATGCGGATGTAGCCTCGGAGAACAAAATCATCAAGATCATAACCGAAGCTTTTCCGGAGGATGCGATTCTTGCAGAGGAGTCGAGCCAAAAAACGGAATTACCGCAAGGCCGGGTTTGGATCATAGACCCAATAGATGGAACTACAAATTTTGCTCATGGTTTCCCGGCTTATTGTGTCTCCATAGCACTTTGGGAGCAGAAAAGCCCAAAAGTGGCTTTGGTGTTAGAAGTAGCCAGGCAAGAATTATTTACAGCAGTAGAGGGAGAAGGAGCTTACCTGAACGGAACCTCTATACATGTTTCAGAGAATAAGGACCCTTCTGCGTCTCTGATAGGAACCGGGTTTCCTTACAGGGATTTGCATTTGGTGGATGATTACCTCAAGCTTTTTAAAAGACTGATGGAAAAGACACATGGAGTGAGAAGGCCTGGAACCGCCGCCTGGGATCTTTGCAATGTTGCTTGCGGAAGATTTGAAGGATTCTACGAATACGGTTTAAGTGCCTGGGATGTGGCAGCAGGATCTTTGATCATCAAAGAAGCCGGGGGCATTGTCACTGATTGGAAGGATGAAAGCGATTGGTTATTTGGAAAAAGGATCATTGCAGGAAATAGGGCGGTCCATTCATTTCTAAAAAATGAGATCAGCGAATGTTTTAATGAAGCAGACGTAAAGAATGAAAAAATATCAGAGTAAGTACCTGTATTCATTAATCAAAAATTAGTGTAATTTTGGATTGAACTAATCTTTACAACAATGAATATTTCTATCAGAAGATCAGCCATTTCTGACCTGGATCTTCTGCTTAAGTTCGAAAAAAGAGCATTTCCAAGATATCAGCAAAGCTCCAAACGGGTATTAGGCTTAAGTTTGACAAGTAATTTTCAGCAGGTATGGATCGCTGAACTTGAAAAAAATGGAAAACCTCATACCGTCGGAAGCCTCGTTCTTTATATCTACAAAAGAACGGTACGAATTTTCTCTATTGTGGTAGATCCTGAGTATCAAAATAAGGGGGTGGGAAAGAAGTTTCTTGAACATGCTGAGATCATTGCAAAGCAAATAGCAGCCGAACGGCTTTCGCTGGAAGCAAGTGTGGATAATAAGAAACTAATAGCCTGGTATAACAAGTTTGGCTTTGAATCCACAGAGCTCATGCAGAATTATTATGAAGAGGGAAAAGACGGATTGCGAATGGTGAAGGAACTTCCGGTTCCTGAATTTAAGAACAGATTATCCAATATCATAGTAGTTGATGATCCCGAAGAGTGGGAATTGAATATTGATAATGTAGAAGTGGTTTCGTCGAAAGATTATACGTCCAATAAAAGCTTGTTTTCTGAGCGGGCTTTGCGCGTATTCAACCTGTGTAACTCCTATCGGTATCAAAGCATGGGATACTATGTGTCTCTGTTGGCTTCAGCGCGAGAGCATCGTGCAATTCCAAACGTGACCACCATCAGGGATTTTAAAGATGTAAGTGTGATACGCTCTATTGCTGACGACATTGATGAGGTTATTCAAAGTTCACTCCAGAAATGCACGGATAGTAAATTTTCACTCAATGTTTATTTCGGTAAAGCTACTGAACAGGGATATAAAGTTTTGGGTCAGAAATTGTACCAAATGTTTGAAGCCCTATTGTTCCAGGTTCAGTTTGTAAAAGGAAGTAGATGGGATATCAAAAAGATCATTCCGTTAAGCGTTAGCAAAGTTGATATATCAGACATAGAATTTGTTCAATCATCTGCGCAGCAATACTTTGAGATAAAGAGATTTCAAAAGTCTAAGCTTAAGAATTATACTTACCACCTTGCGATTCTTGTAGATCCCAGGGAAGAGAACCCACCTTCAAATAAAAGAGCACTTAAGAAGTTTGAATATGCTGCTGATGAACTGAACATTTATACGGAATATATTACCAAAGAGGATTATAACAGATTATCTGAGTTCGATGCATTATTTATCCGTGAAACCACTAATGTAAATAACTATACCTATCAATTTTCCAGGAAGGCTTATGCAGAAGGATTAGCTGTGATAGACGATCCCTGGTCTATTTTGAGGTGTTCGAATAAGATCTACCTGCATGAGCGATTGAAGGTCAATAATATCCCGGCCCCGGAGACTACCGTTTTTTATAAGGGAGTGGTAAAGTCAAAGGATCTGAGACTTTTAACGTATCCAATGATCCTCAAGCAACCTGATAGTGCTTTTTCATTAGGAGTTACTAAAGTAAAGGATGCCAATGAAATGGAAGAATCACTAAACAGATTATTTAAGTATTCAGACTTGGTTATCGGACAAGAGTTTTTACCCTCAGAGTATGATTGGCGTATTGGGGTATTGGATAATAATGTGCTGTTTGCCTGTAAATATTTTATGGCAAAAGGGCATTGGCAGATCTATAACTGGAAAGGAGATATGAAAGATCAATCCGGGAATGCTGAAACGCTTTCAATTGAGGAAGTGCCGGCAAAAGTTTGCAAGACTGCTTTAAAAGCAGCTTCCCTAATGGGGGATGGGCTTTATGGCGTAGATCTAAAGATTCTTGGAGACAAGGTGTATGTGATAGAGGTCAATGATAATCCAAATATCGATACAGGAGTTGAGGATAAGATCCTGGGAAAAGAGCTATACAAAAAGATCATCAGCTCTTTTATAACCCGAATTGAGATGTCCAGGAATATTGAGCGGTTTGTTAGCATTGAACCGAATTGATATTTCTATCAGATCTTATTGAGGCCGTACTCAAGGTCTTTGATCAGATCTTCAACGTTCTCAATTCCCACTGAATAGCGGATAAGGCTTTCAGAAATCCCCAGATGTTTTCGCTGCTCTTCCGATAGTTCCACATGGCTTGTGGTGCGGGGCGGACCTGCTAAGGTGCTCACAGAACCTAAGCTGGCAGCAAGGTGTACAAATTTGATATTATGAAGAAGCTTTTTGACGGCTTCATACCCATCTTTTAGCTCAAAACTGAAGATCCCGCCATATCCGGACATTTGGGTTTTCGCAATCTCATGCCCCTTATGACTCTCAAGGCCGGGATAAAAAACGTGAGCAACTTTTGGATGTTCTTCTAAAAACCGGGCGATTTTAAGGGCACTATCGTTCTGTCTGAGTACTCTTAGTTCTAAAGTTTTCATTCCGCGAATAACATTGTAAGCTATTTCAGGAGACAAGCTTGCACCCATGATCTCACGATATTGAAAGATCTTTTGAACCAGATTTTTGCTGCCGCAAACGAGCCCGCACATGGCATCTGAGTGGCCGCCCAGATATTTAGTGGCACTGTGAACCACGAGGTCCACTCCGAGCGCAAGCGGATTTTGATTTATTGGAGAGGCAAAGGTATTATCGGAAACAACAATAGCATTCACTTTTTTTGCTGCTCGGGCAATTCTTTGAAGGTCAATAACTTTGAGTGTGGGATTGGTGGGGCTTTCCAGATAGACCAGCTGACATCCTTTACGGATCTCTTTTTCCAGTTGTTCATGATCTTCAGTCTCACATAAGGAAACATCTATATTGAATTTCGGAAGATGCTCAAGAAAGATCTTGCTTGTACCTCCATAAGAATCCTTAATAGAAACCACACGGTCGCCGGGTTTTAACAATGCAAAAAGCGTATTGCTGATGGCAGCCATTCCCGTTGAAAAGGAGATCGCAGATTCGCCATTTTCAAGAATCCGTATCTTCTCTTCCAAAACCTGAACCGTAGGATTGGTATTTCTGCTGTAGATATGACCTTTTTTATTTCCTTTGGCTACTTCATACCATTCGTCCAGGTCGTCATACGCATAGGTTACCGTATTAAATATAGGTACTGTTGAGCTCCCTTCGTGGAAGTTTTTTGTTTCTCCTGCCCAAACAGAAGTCGTTCCTTTTTGCTGCTTCGTAAAGTCCATAAACCGGGAAATTAGGTTGTTAATAATCTTCCCGGCTAAAATGAAGAAAGAAGACTGATTATCAAAGCGTGATACTTCAAATTTTTATAATCACCTTTTTGGTGTGTGCTCAAAAAAGACATCCATACTTTTGAGCGGGGCGGGAGACAGGTAATACTTAAAGGGTTCTCCAAATTCAAATCCCGAAAGGTGCCCGAAATATCTTGCACGCGCTTCAAGTTGCTTGAAGTAGTTCTCTGATGAAATATAGGTTTCCGGTTCATCGCCGGGTTCACTCACATTAAACTGCGTATTAAATGCCAGGACAGCTCTTTTTTTGGTTTCCCAATAATCAGATATATCAAATACGAAATCAGGTTCGAAAGGGCGGTCTTGCATATAGTGAAGAATGTGAGCGGGCCGCCAGGGGGATTGTTCTTTTCTATCCTTATTAACAGTTTTGATCTTCTTTAATCCGGAATAGAACAGCGCATCTAAAACCAAATTTGTTCCTTTGGAATGGTCAGGGTGTCGGTCAAAGGGAGTGCCGGTGATGCAAATATGTGGTTCAGCTAACCGTATTTGCTCTATGATCTTAAGCTGATTATCTCTTGTATTTGGAAGGAGAGAGTCTCCCAGATCTAAGTTGGCTCTGTATGAAATATCCAGGATCTCGGAAGCTTTCTTAACTTCCTCAGACCGAGTCTTTTCAGTGCCTCTGGTACCCATTTCTCCTTTGGTGAGGTCAATGATCCCGACTTTTTTACCGGAGCCGGTGAGGGCCGCAATGGCTCCTCCACAGTTTAGTTCGGCATCATCAGGATGGGAGGCGAAAACAAGTACGTCTAATTTCATAAGTTTTATTTTTTCCACAAAGTAAGAAATAATTAAGGCATCCTTAAAGGTGAAAAAAAAGTTAGATTTATTTCACTTTCAGTGTAACGAAATTCTGCTGTTGTCGTACAGGTATAAACTGATCACCTAAAAAATAATATGAGAATATTAAACAGCTTTACAGAGGGTTTTAAAATTGCCCTCAGCGCTCTTAAAACAAATAAAATACGGTCTGTACTTACCGCGCTTTGTATAATCATTGGAATTACTATGGTGACCATCGTTGATTCTGTAACTACAGGAATGGACATCACCTTTGAAAAAAGCATGTCGATGATGGGGCAGAATGTGGTATATGTTGAGAAATGGCCCTGGGGAATGGGGGGCGAATACAAATGGTGGGAGTACCGGAATCGTAAAGAGATGGAACTGGAATATGTAGATCAGATCAGGGACTACAGCAGGTATGCGAATAACGTGACGGCCGCAGCTAATCGAGGCACAAGTATCCGCTATAATGGGAAAAGTGCTGAAAATGTAGGGCTCTCCGGAACTACTGCCAATTATTTAGAGATACAAGGGTTAAATATAGCCGAAGGACGAATGTTTGTTCAGGAAGAGATCAGATCGGGATCTAAAGTAGCGGTAATCGGAAATACACTAAAAGAATCACTATTTGACCTGGAAAATCCGTTGGGTAAAAAGATCAGGCTTGGCGGGCAGAAATTTACCGTGGTGGGGGTATTGGAAAAACAAGGCAAATTTATGGGGCTTGAGGATACTGATAACAGGATCATTATTCCTATTTCCGCTTATGGGCAGATATATGGTTTACGATCCGGGCTGCAAATAGGAGTACAGTTTTCGGATCAGGCTGCTCTCAGAGAAGGGGAATATGAACTTGAAGGAATTATGAGAAGGATTCGTCAAATTGATGCCACAGAGGATAATGACTTTGCTCTTAATAAACCGGAGGCTTTTAAACAACAGCTTGAAGGAATGAAGGCCGGAATATATGCAGTGGGTTTTATTCTTAGCGGGCTCTCTTTACTGATAGGTGGTATTGGTGTAATGAATATCATGTTTGTATCGGTTAGAGAGCGCACCAAAGAGATCGGGATCAGAAAAGCAGTTGGCGCAAAATCATGGGAGATCATGACTCAGTTCCTGCTTGAAGCTATTGCAATTTGTTTGTTGGGCGGAATAATAGGAGTAGCCCTTGCCGGAGGGCTTACCATTTTGATCAACCAGGCTTTTGTTGCAGTTATGAATGTGAGCGTGGTGCTGCTCGGTTTTAGCATATGTACTGTTGTTGGCGTTGTGTTTGGATTTATACCTGCCTACCGGGCTGCAAAATCAGATCCAATTGAATCATTAAGGTTTGAGTAAAATGAGAGTTAAAGAAACTACTATACAAGCCTACGATTCATTAAAAGCCAATAAACTGCGTTCTTTCTTAACGCTTTTGGCATTGGTTATCGGCGTGTTTTCAGTCATTGTCTCAACAACGGCAGTAGCTGTTTTAGATAATTATTTCAAAAACACTATGAGTATTATGGGAACGGATGTAATCAATGTTTCCAAAACACCTTCGGTGCAAATGGGATCACTGAGTGATGACATCCGAAATAGGAAGGATATAGATTTTACTACAGCTGAAGAACTGGAAGACCAGATGCGGATAGGCCGGGGCATGAGTCCTGATGAGACGTTTGGAGTAGCAAAGATCTCCTTTGAAGAAGAAGAAACTGAGCCGAATGTTCGAATTACCGGCAGCAATGAAAATTACCTCAACAATAATTCTTATGAATTGGAGGATGGGCGTAATTTCACCGGAGATGACATTCAGTATGGCCGCAATGTTGTCATTCTGGGTAAGGATGTTCAGAATGTTCTGTTCAAGAATCAGTACCCGATCGGGAAACAAATACGATTTAGCGGAAAACCATATACAGTGGTAGGAATTTTAGAGCCCAAAGGACAGATCTTTGGACAATCTTTTGATAATTTTGTTCTTATGCCTTACACCACGGCCATAAATGTGTATGGCGGGAATCGAAATATCAACATTCAGGTTCGTGCTCCCGAAATTGACTTTATAAATGAAACGGTGGATGAGATCACCGGTATATTGCGTGTAATACGGAAAGTGAATCCCGGTGAGAATAATGATTTTGAGATCGCAACCAACGAAACCTTGTCCGGGACTTTTGATACGTTCACTGCCGCTTTGTACATTGGCGGGTTTGCCATTGGATTTATCACCTTGCTTGGTGCAGGTATTGGCGTCATGAATATTATGCTTGTCTCTGTTTCAGAACGTACCAGGGAAATTGGAATAAGAAAAGCAGTAGGGGCTACGCGTAAGGCCATCGTAAGTCAGTTTTTAATGGAGGCGGTTTTTATTTGTCAGATCGGTGGTATTATCGGAATGATCTTAGGAATCGGAGTAGGTAACCTGATGGCTGTTTGGATTGAAACAGAAGCGGTGGTTCCCGTTTGGTCGGTTGCCGGAGGTTTTTTGGGAATGCTTATTATAGGGTTAGTATTTGGTGTTTATCCTGCTTATAAAGCATCAAAGCTGGATCCGATAGAAAGCTTACGCTACGAATAATTTTTTGCAATGGAATGATTTAAGCATCCGCTGCAATTTATTATATTGAACTTGTTTACCAGTCAAAAATACGTCTGTGAATCAGTATTTGACCGGGGACAGAGCACCGTTATTTATTATTCTCAGTTAAGATAGCGGTCTACCGCCTTCGGTCAATGGCCTTCAAAGGTTTTCAATTTATATTTCAACCGGTAAACGCGTTATATTGAATAAAAAAAAATACAGGGCATTATGAACGAAGAGATCATTCAAAACTTAAATGAAAGACTGGACAGCGCCATCGATAAAGGGCGGGAGATCCTGGAGAGTGAAGAACTGCACATCCGTTTAGAGGAGGCAAGGGCCCAAACTGAAGCTACAATCCGTAAACATCCTATTAAATCAGTGGTTCTCGGGTTAGCAGTGGGTTATATAGCAGCTAAAATTTTCACATCAGAAGATTGATCTAAAATGGATGATTTAGGAAAACGCATCAAAAATGTAACTCATGAGCTGAAAGATTACATCGAGACCAAGCTGGAACTCACACTTTTAAATTTCGGAGATCAGGTTAGCTATTGGATCGGAAGATCTATTCAGAGTTTGGTTGGTTACACCATTCTTATCATAGGCTTGGTTTTCGGGATGACGGCACTTGCTATATATCTTGGAGAGGTGTTAGATGAAATGTGGGCCGGTTATGCCATCGTTGCTTCACCGTTCATTATTATAGGTTTGATATTGGTAATTGTTAAACCCAAGGCTATAGTCAGATCTATTCAAAATCAGCTATTAGCTGAGTTCATCAATTCATTGGATGAAGAAGATGCCGTTAAAGAACTCCCTTCAAAAGAAACTTCAAAAAAAGAACGTAATTGAAATGTCTGAAGTCAAACTATCGAATTTAGAAAAGAAGAAGAAAGAGCTTAAAGAAGAACTGGTTCGGATTCAAAGTGGAATAGACAAATCCATCGATGAAGTGAAAGAAGGAGTATCTTCAAACATGGATCCTAAAAATGTAATACGGAAGTATCCTTTACCAATAGTAGGAGCATCTTTGGTTGTTGGGTTTCTATTGGGTAGAGAGCGCAAGTATTCTGGTCGAATATCATCAAAGAGAAGTAATACCGGGAATAGTTTTTCTGACTCCGGTATTTCAAGAGAACTGAAACGTATCATCGCCAAGAAAGGCCTCAGCCTTTTGATGGATTATCTGGACGATAAAGTAGCTTCATTGAAAGAAAACAAAGGCTCGTCAGACGACTGATTTTATAAATCTTTAGTTCCTATCTGTAAAAGGATATAAAAATCGAAAATAGGCCAACTATTATGTAACTATTTTCGTCAACCATCGTGTACCAACCCGTTAATACAAAACGAATTTTAATCATGAAAAGATATATATCATCCTCACTTGTTATTGCTCTCCTTCTATTTGCAGGTTCGGCACTTGCTCAAGTGCAACGTACCATAACCCTGGAGGAAGCAATTGAAATAGCGCTTGAGAATAACTATCAGCTAAAGCAGGCTAAGAATAATCTTGATCTGGCTGATTATCGCGTTAAGAGTGAATACGCTGATTTTCTACCATCTATAAATGCCGGTTTCAATGGCTCTAGAACTTCAGGACAACAGTTTGTCCAAGAAGAAGTTGCATTTAGAGATGTAATTTCAAAGTCTGTTGGAGGCAATTTGAGTGCAAGTATTCCGGTTTTCAATGGATTTGAAAATATAAACTCTTTACGTGCAAATCAGCAATCTAAATTGTCAGAAGAGCAGAGTTACCAGCGTGCAAAAGAACAAGTGATCTTTAATACCGCTTCGAATTACTTGCAAGTATTGCTAGATATGGAATTGATTGAGATCAGAAGAGAGAATCTTGAAAACTCCCAAAAACAACTTGAACAGGTACAGGCTCAGGTTGAAGTTGGCTCACGCCCTACAGTGGATCTTTATAATCAGGAAGCACAAGTAGCAAATGAAGAGCTTCTGTTGACACAGCAAGAAAATTCACTAAAGTTTAGCAAAATTGTTTTGGTGCGACAGTTACAGATCGACCCGATGGGTGATTATCAGTTTACAGTTCCTGACATAGAATCAGAAATTAATTCTGAAGTTATAGAAAGCTATTCATTAAGTGAGTTGATAGATCAGGCACTATTAAATCGTTCGGATCTTAAAAGTGCCATTTCAGATATTCGTGCATTAGAGTATCAGCTGGATATAGTAAAAGGTAACTTATATCCATCTTTATCTGTGAATGCATCTGTCTCATCACGATATAGTGATCGTTATTCATTACCTGGTGAAACGGATATTGTTGATTTTAGCGATCAGTTCTTTGATCAGCAGATAAACAAGTCAATTGGCTTTTCAATGAGTTTTCCAATTTTCCAGAACTGGAACCGTATGACGAGTATACAATCCTCAAAAATACAGCTTAAAAATGCTGAACTGAATCTCGATAACTCCAGATTACAGGTGATACAGGAAGTAACACAAGCTTACAATGATTATAGTTCTTATATGCGGCAGCTTTCTGCTTCCGAAAAATCATTGATAGCCAGTGAGCGCGCATTTGAAACTCAACAGGAGCGCTATAATGTAGGGTCAAGTACATTGATTGAGCTTAGTCAGGCACAAGCAAACTATGTAGAAGCTCAGTCTAACTATACACAGGCAATGTATAATCTCATATTTCAAGAAAAACTGCTGGATTACTTCTTAGGTAAGCTAAGCGGTGACAGCATCAAATTTTAGAACAGAGTCTTAATAAGGATAGGTATATGGAAACAAAAAAATCATCAACCAAAAAAACACTTTTTTGGGTTGGAGGCGTTTTAGGGGTAATTATTATATTGGGACTTATTCTTAGGGTCACAGGTGTAATTGGAACCGAAGACACCGGGAAAGAAGTTGAAACAGCCACGGCTAAATTGAAGACGATAACGCAATTGGTCTCAGCATCCGGTAAAGTACAGCCGGAAATCGAAGTTATAATCCGACCTGATGTATCAGGAGAGATCATTGAATTGGCAGTTAATGAAGGAGATTTCGTTCGTGAAGGGGATCTTCTTGTTCGTATCAAACCCGATATATACCAGGCTCAGATCGATAATCTAAATGCGGCATTGCTAACCCAAAAAGCACGGTTTGAACAAACTCGTGCAGCCCTTATCCGTGCTGAGGCAGCTTATAAGAGAGACAAAACTTTGTACGAGAAAAACCTGATATCAGAAATGGAGTATATCCAGTCCAAGTCTGAATTCGATTCCCAAACCGCAAGTCTTAACGCGGCAAAGTATCAAATCCAAAGTGCAGAGGCTCAGTTGCGGCAGGCAAAAGAAGAGCTTGAGCAAACTGTGATCCGTGCTCCTCAGAATGGAACCGTTACAGGTTTGGCGGTAGAAGAAGGGGAGCGTGTGTTAGGAAATGCCCAAATGGCAGGAACAGAGATGATGAGAGTTTCTTTATTGGACCGGATGGAAGTGTTGGTTGAAGTGAACGAGAATGACATCGTAAATGTGAATTATGCAGATACCACAAGGATTGAAGTGGATGCTTATCCTGAACGTAATTTCAATGGAGTAGTTACTGAAATTGCAAATTCAGCACGTGTTACCGGTAGTGGTACCAATGAGCAGGTAACCAATTATCAGGTTAAAGTCCGCATTGTTACACCGCATAACCTGGATAGCAGCTCTGAGCAAATGGTTCGTTCCGAGACATCCGAAGATCCTGAGAAAATGTTTGTGCCAAACTTCAGACCGGGAATGTCTGCAACGGTAGATATTGAAACACAAACAGCTGTTAATGTAGTATCAGTTCCTATTCAGGCGGTTACGGTTCGTGATTTTGCGGAAGATCGTGCTTCTGAAAATGAACAATCAGATTCAGCAGAAATTATGTTAACAAGCAGTCAGGACGAAGGTCTTGTCATTCAGGAAGAAGATATCCGTAAAGTGGTTTTTGTCGTAAAGGATGGTAAAGCGGTGCGAAAAGAAGTTGAAACCGGTATCAGTGATAATTCTCATATCCAGATACTTTCAGGTTTGGAGGCAGGAGAAGAAGTTGTGATCGGGAGTTACAGAACGCTTTCAAACAGCCTCAATGATGGCGACAATGTAAAAGTAAATAACAAATTAGCAGCTATAAATTAATTACCCATGACTAAGAAACCGGTCATTCAGATCACTGATCTTACAAAAGTGTACCAAATGGGACATACCGAGGTGCACGCACTTGCGGGTGTCAGCTTTGATGTGATAGAAAACGAATATATTGCGATCATGGGGCCTTCCGGCTCCGGTAAATCAACGCTGATGAATATGATCGGCTGCCTGGATACACCAACATCCGGTGAATATATCCTCAACAATAACCGGGTTAGTGAAATGGATGATGCCGAACTTGCTGAGGTTCGCAACCGTGAGATCGGATTTGTATTTCAGACTTTCAACTTGCTCCCAAGGACTTCCTGCCTTGCCAATGTTGAACTCCCTTTGATCTATGCCGGGATGAGATCTGCTGACCGAAAAGAACAGGCACGGGAAGTACTAACTAAAGTTGGACTTGGGGACAGGGTAGATCACAAGCCAAATGAACTTTCAGGCGGCCAGCGCCAGCGTGTGGCGATTGCGAGAGCCCTGGTGAATAATCCCTCCATTTTATTAGCGGATGAGCCTACAGGTAACCTGGATACTAAGACAGGGGAAGAGATCATGTTGCTCTTTGAAGAACTTTACCGACAGGGAAATACGATCATTGTTGTGACTCACGAGCAGGAAATCGCAGATCATGCCCGGCGCATTGTCAGGCTTCGGGATGGATTGATAGAAACAGATCAAGTCGTTGAAGTTCCTGTATTAGCAGAATACCAGTTTGCCTAATGACAATAAAAAATTACCAGAAACAAAAAAGGCGCTCTGTGAGCGCTTTTTTTTTGATGTAAAAATTTAGAACAGGATCTTTTATCTAAAGCTGATTCCTATGCCTGCATTGGCTGTAAAGTAGTTAGCCAGGGTAGCTTCGCCGTAGAAAGCTAATACGCCAAGTCTGAACCTAAACCCACCTAAGAGGTGAACAGAGCTTTCACTATCGAGACCAAATGAAACCGGATCTGAGACAACATTATAGAAGGTTTGACCAGCTACATCTGTATTTACGGGGTAGTCACCGGTAATATCCAGATCAAGTGATGCAGTTTGATACCCAACACCTCCGTAAACAGAGATAAGAGGTAAAGACTTACCAACCAATGCATTCATAACAAATGAATTGAATTGTGTTTCCAGCACTTGCTCACTGAAATCCGGATTTGGGTTACTGGTAAGTGATGGATCATTTGGATTTCGGGCACCTTGTGATGGTACATCCAGGTTAGCATTCACTGTCATGCTGTTAAAACCAAGCATTACGGAAATATCAACTGGTATTACTGCACTTGCAGGCAGCCATTGAGTAATGTCATGCTTAATAGCTCCACCAATAAGCCCAACATTACCATAATCCTCAATTTCAGTTTTAGGGAAAAAACGTACGGTTACATCTGTTCCTTTAATGAGCCCAAGACTTGCCTGGACAATAGGGGCAGGTACAGCGGAAAATCCGGAACCCTGGGGCATATTAAATCTGGCTATTTCATTTCCATTCTCTTTTACAACTAATTCAGTGCCGATTGTATTTTCACCTGCTATTGTTGGAGTAACAGGGTTTTCACCAGCAGCAACTTCGATCTTTTGCAAATTTAGAGATGAAATATCAAAAGACTGATTTTTTGTTGGTACAAAAGCAAGTGAAGGCCGTATTTGAAGACTAAAACCTAAAGTTTTTTTAGGTGCTGCAGATTCCGTCCAACCGGCATTTAAGCCGGTTCCAAATCCAGTTGGAAAAGGTCGTAAATATTCTTTTGTTAAAACAGTAGCATCCTCCGCACCGGCTCGTAATACTTCGCCAATATCTCCAATTTGAGCTTGTACACTACCGACCGTAGCAATACTTATGACCATTAGGGCACATAAGCTTTTTATTATTTTTTTGTATCTGTTAATCATTTGTATTCCTTGATTGTTGTTTTTTTGTTATATGCTAATATGTGGATAATTTATGAGATAGGGAAGACTAAATTTGAGTTGCAAATGCCATATTTAAAGTGAATCGAGCATATTTAGATAAGACTGATACCTGCTGGCCGCGATTTCACCTCGTTCGTAAGCTTCTGCAACTCCACACTTTGGCTCGTGTGCATGGGTACAATTACTAAACTGGCAATATTCTCTGGGTTCAAGCATTTCCGGGAAGAACAGAGACAGTTCCCACGGTTCAATATTAACGAGCCCGAATTCACGAATACCAGGAGTATCAGCAATATAGCCTCCGAAGCTAAGTGGGATTAGCCGGGCAAAGGTAGTAGTGTGCTTCCCTTTATTTGAAAAATCAGAAACCTCATTTACCTTAAGATCAAAGGAGGGATCAATAGCATTTATTAAACTGGTTTTGCCAACGCCAGAAGGGCCAATAAAAGCAGAAGTCTTTTTTTCCAGCAGCTTCTTTAGTTTTTTAAGTGATTCCTCATCTTCAATACTGGTGGTTAAAAATTCGTAGCCCAGACCGGTATATAGATCTCTGAGCTCTTCTGCAAAAGCTTTGCCACCGCTTTTTGCCAGATCCATTTTATTAATGATGATCACGGGCTTCACTTCATAAGCTTCACAAGTAACTAAAAATCGATCAATGAAGCCCTCCTTAACCTGTGGCTTTTTTATGGATTGAACGACACAAGCTTGATCTAAATTGGAAACAAGGATCTGTTCTCCTCTTTTGCCATGTGTTGCCTGACGGGTGATGTAATTTTCACGCTGGTAGATCTTTTCAATGCTTCCGGACCCATCATCATTTAGGGCAATATCCACCAAATCTCCCACGGCGATAGGGTTGGTTACTTTTTTATTTTCCAGGCGAAAGCGCCCCGGAAGTCGGGATTCCATAACTTTTTCTCCGGTATCTACGAGATACCAGCTTCCGGTAGATTGTATGACACGTCCTTTTTGCATGCGCCAAAAATAAGGAAGAAGTGCGGATTAACAAGTATATAATCAGAACTTTATAGATTACCAAGAATGTTATGATTTCATATCAATGCTCTCTAAGTTCTGCCTATGAAATTTGTGTATTCTATTTTTAGGTTTTATATCCAAAGCAGTATGCACGTAGCCCTTGCTGTAACGTGCCTGGCTGTGGTAACAGTCTTTGAATTTGGCTTTGTACCTGAACCTGCATTGCTGCTGTTTATCTTCTTTGGAACCATAGTTGGATATAACTTTGTAAAGTATGCAGGCATATCCAATCAGCATAACCTGAGTATCACGCCCTATATAAACCTGATAAGAGGTTTCTCTGTCTTGTGTTTGGCAGGGGCCGCATATTTTGGCTTGATGCTTCCAATGAATGTACTTATCACCGTCGGTATATGTGGGGGATTAACGCTTTTGTACGCCATTCCTTTTTATAAAAGCCGAAATCTGAGAAGCCAGAATGGAATTAAAATCTTTATCATAGCAATGGTTTGGATAGGGGTAGCTGTTTTGCTTCCTCTTGAATATCATAACCTGAATTTCAGGCCAAAGGTATTTTATCAGTGTTTGGAAATCTTTTTCTTTGTGATAGCACTGATCCTTCCTTTTGAGATCAGGGATCTGAAATATGATAAAACTGAATTGGGAACACTTCCCCAAAAACTGGGAGTTTCAAAAACGAAATGGCTGGGTGTGATACTTTTAGCAGGTGCAGGAATTTTAGCCTTTAATCAAAATTATGTGGCTGATGCGCATTTATTCGCAAGCTTGACCACCTTTGGTTTAACTCTGATACTGGTGTTGGGAGCAAAAGAAGAACAGGGCCGATTTTACGCTTCGTTCTTTGTGGAAAGTATGCCAATCGTGTGGTTGTTTCTCATGCTATGGTTTTAATTGAGATCTTTATTTATAAAACTAATTTCTCAGCTTCAGTTTAGCCACAGCCTCAATATGATAGGTTTGAGGAAACATGTCCACGGGCTGAACTTCTTCAATTTCATACACTGAATTCAATTCTTTAAGATCTCTGGCCATGGTAGAACTGTTGCAGCTCACATAAACAATTTTGGGTACTTTAAGCTCGCATAACCGCTTAACTACATCAGGATGCATTCCTGCTCGCGGGGGGTCAGTAATAAGCACATTTGGAGCTCCGTATTCGTCAACCACCTCTTGAGTAAACACATCCTTCATATCTCCTTTAATGAAAGAGACATTCTTGACTCCATTCTCTTCAGCATTAAACTTTGCATTCTTCACCGCCACATCAACCAGCTCAATTCCAAGAACGTGTTTTGCGGGCTTACTCATGAATAAGCTCAAGGTTCCTACTCCGCAATACAAATCATACACAATGTCGCCATCTTTTAAACCGGCGTAATTTCGGGCAATTTCATACAGGGTCTCAGCTTGAGCCGTATTCGTTTGGAAGAAGGCGTTAGGATGTATTTTGAAAGTGAATTCGCCGATCTTATCTACGATAAAACCAGGGCCGTGTAAAACATGTTGAAACCTTCCGACAGCTGTAGGACTTTTGGTATCATTCACATTATTTATAACCGTAGTGATGAATGGAAACTCTTTCAATAAAGCCTCACTCATTTTCTTCATTATATCCTGATCATCCTTGTAGGTCACCAGATTTACCATGAAATCATCGGTGTGATAGGAATTACGAATCATAATGTGGCGCAAAAAACCGGAATCTTCAAACGTATCGTAAGGAGTAATTCCGTTCTTAATGCAGTAGTTTCGAATGAAATCTAATATTTCAAATGATTCCGGCACCTGAAGATGACATTCTTTTAAGTTCAGGATCTTATCAAATCTGCCGGGTGCATGGAGTCCGGCAGCAAAAGCAGAATCATCCACATATTCATCACGCTGGATTTCCTCTTCGGTCAACCACCGTCGGGAGCTTATACTGTATTCCATTTTGTTGCGATAGTAAAATTCTTTCTCGGCACCTACACCGGTTTTAACAATGGAATCATCCAGGTGACCGATACGACTCATGTGGTCACGAACTTGTTGTGTTTTATACTCAAGCTGTTTTTTATAAGGGATATGCTGCCAGCTGCATCCTCCGCAAACGCTGGCATGCCGACACTTTGGTTGAATGCGATGAGGACTGGGTTCGAGGATCTCAAGGAGTTTGGCCTCGCGGTGCTTTTTCTTTTTTTTGATGATTCGAGCTTTCACTTTATCACCGGGTGTTGTGTTCGGCACAAAAACGGCAAGGCCGTCAACTTTTGCTAATCCTTTTCCTTTAAATGCGGCATCAATGATATCTAATTCCACTTCCTGACCTTTTTTTAGCGCCATAATCTATGCGGATTCCTCGCGACTTTCTTCGTAATACGTTTTAAATTGAATATTCAATGCCACTTGTTCCCCTGCCAATTCTGCCAGTTTCTCTGCTGTTGTTTCAAGTTGGCGAAGGGCAATATTAGTAAGTGTTTGCAAAAATTTAACGGCAATTTGTGGGTGCCGGTCCCTCAGTACTTCAAAATCAGGTTTAAAGAATCCCAGCAGATCACAATCAGTCATGCATTTAGCCGATGATTTTCGCCGGAGATTATACCCGATGGAAAGGGCACCAAAGCTATCCGGTGACTTGAGTTCCAGTTGAGTAATGAGTTCATCAGGAGCTTCCTGATCAGGGGTACCGATAGTAAGCTGTATGTTCCCGCTTTCAATAAAGTACATACCAGTCCCGGGGTCATTTTTATAGAATACATATTCGCCTTCTTTGTAACTCCGGCGATGGCAAAGTTGTAAGAACTCATAACGTTCAGCCGGATTCAGATTAGCCAGGAAAGTTGACTTGAAGACAATGTTAGACTGATCTTTTAGATGTTTTAATTTATCAAACATAGCACCTGTTATTAGGTTAAAAGGAATGACCGATACCGAAGCTGAAATATAGTTGCTTATTGTTAAACCAACCAGCCTGAAGGTCATGCAACCTGAACGTAAAATCAAACCTGACTACCACATATTCCCAATCGAGGCGAAGGCCGGGGCCGCTGCCTACAGCTATTTGGTTATAGAAATTGTCAAACTTGAAGCGGCCTCGTTCCAATCGGTCTTCATTGTTTTCATCCCTGAAATCGTTTTGAGGGCCGTACCAGATGTTGCCGGCATCGGCAAAGAGGGCAGCATACCAGTTAGCGCCAAGAAAATCTCGGATGAAAGTCTGTCGTAATTCGGTATAGGCAGCCAGTTTAATTTCACCCCCAGGAATGCTCACATTATCCGTGGAAATATCACCAGGGCCAAGCTGAAATGGTGCCCAGCCTCTGATGTCATTACTGCCGCCGGCAAAGAATCTCCTGTTAAGTGGAATTGAGGCAGAACCTCCATAGGGTTGTGCAAATCCGCCGAATAACCTCCACGCAAGTACACCGGTATTTGAGATGGGATAGTATCGCCTGTAATCTGCTGAAAGTTTAAAAAACCGGCTATATCTCAAACTGTTGTCACTGAGTTTGAATAAACTGGGAACATTTCCTTCCAATGTACCCGGAGTGGTGATATGTTTATCAATGAGGTAGGGGATATTACCTCCCACTGAAACGGAATATTCACTGAAATACCCACGATTTCTTTTAATAAGATCGGTGTTTTGGCTCCGAAACGTATATCGGATTATAGAAGAAACCTGAGGATTGAAGTCTTCCAAAATTCGCTGAAGTACAAAGGAATTTTCTCCAAATTCATTTGTGAGATTTCTGATGTAGGAATCAGAAGGATTGGTATCAACCACATCAAGTTCAACAAGGTCTAAGAAACTTGAGAAGTTAGGAGTGTGATTTACTTCATACCGCATATTGAATCCTATGTCCGAATTGATATCGAAGAGTAGTTGATCGGAACGACTATAGGAAAGAAGGTATCGGGTAACACCGCTTCTAAAACCTGGCCGGTTATCCAGAAATGCAAAAGGGAAGTTTATACGAGGTACGGAATAATCGGCCCGCAGCTCATAACTCCGGAAAACTGAAGATTGAGTGGCTGTGGTATCGATCTCTTCCAGTACACCGGGGCTCACAAATTCGAAACTGGCATTTGCTCCAATGGTAAGATTCTCTGCATTTCCAAATACATTATTGTTATTATAATCTATCCCAAAACCGGTTCCATATCCATACCGCTTCATCCCGAATACCTCAGAGGAGATGCTGTGTTTTGTGATGATTTGAAGATCAAAGTAAGCCGGGATCTCCTCTTTGCTGTAATCAGGTTGCGCCTGTTCTTCACGCTGACTAAAACGCCGGATGTATAACATGCCAAGGTTCTGAAATTCATTCACAGTTTCCAGATATAAAGAGTGATTATACGTATCGCCCGGCCTAAATAAAATCTGATCATACATAAGCCTGAACTTGGATTGTGCCCCCGGTTCTTTTTGAAGCAAGACAGTGTGCATGGAATCAGCCGTATGGGGTGGGCCGATAAGGGTATCTTGCTCGGAATAATCAACGGGAGGTTCAGTATCGCTTAGTCGTACTCGCACATCACCAAAAATATAGGTCTTGCCCGGGCTTATTTGATAGCGGATATCAAGCATATTTGCTTCCGTAGAATCTTCTTTTACCAAAGCGATAACAGAATCGCGCTGAATAGAGGCATATCCATTATTCTTTAAGAACGTGATGATACGCTGCTGTTCGATACTAAGGTCCTGAGAATTATACTGCCGGTTTACGGTGAAGGTAGTATCATTAATTCGTCCCCGCGTAAGCTCACTATCGGTAAGAAAATTGAACTTTTTTAGAGGATCGGGGAAATCAGGCATTCCACCGTATGATACGGTTCCGATCTGGTAAGCAGGCCCTTCATCAATTATGAATGATACTTCGATTCTGTTGCTTCTGTATTCCACGATAGAGGTATCAACATTCACGTCAAGGTATCCCAGAGATTGATAATAAAGAGACAATCGTTCCATGTCGTTACCCACAACCTGTCGATTCAGGTAAGCCGGTTCTTCTCCAAATCTGCCGTTAGAGACTTTCCATATAAAATACCAGGGTGTGAACCGTGGGATGTTTAGAAATTCTCTGTTAGTTCGGGTACGAACCAATGTGGTAAGGGTACGGTCTTTGATATTATCATTGCCGGAGAAACGGACCCGGCGGACAACATCTTCCGTATTTGTTTCCTCTTCGATAGTTTGCGCATAAATCGCGTCAGGATAAATAAAATCCATCCATGTACATATACACAGTAAGGAAAAGATTATAAGAAGTCGGGGAGTGGATGTTAGCAAGGGTGATACAGAAAAACGATTACCGGGTTTATTTGGCAACCGCTGCCTCTGATAAAAGGATTTAATAATTAAACGTCGTCGTAGTCGAAGCCTTCGTCTTCTTCGTTATGGAAAAAGTCTTCTTTACGAATGTAATCGGGCCAGATGTCTTCTATACCTTCATATACAGGTTCTTCACCTTGTTCTATTTCTTCGAGTTCTTCAAGATTAACAATAACCTGGGTAGGCAGGCCATTACGTTCCGCCCATTCAATAAGTTCTTCTCGGGTGGCCGGGAAGGGGGCGTCATCTAAAGCTGCGGCTAATTCAACAGTCCAAATCATAATTATGTAATTATTTTAAAATGTATGAGTGTAATAAACACAAGTGTGAATAAAACACAAGTGAATAAATAAATTTTTTGTTCCAAATTCGTGCCGAAAATATTGTTATCTTCGCACAAATACATCAACTAAATCCTAAGAGGATTATTTTTATGTTTAATAGTTTAGGTGCCCCTGAAATTCTGATCATCGCCATCATGGTGTTAGTATTATTTGGAGCTAAAAGAATTCCTGAATTAGCCCGTGGATTAGGCCAGGGTATCAAGGAGTTTCGTCAGGCTTCTAAAGATATAAAGAAAGAAATCGAAGAAAGTTCCCGCGATATTAACGACGCCGCTAATCACGAAGAAACCTCATCTAAGAGTAAATAAAAGCAGATTTGAACTACATGACTATTTCAGAGACTCGCGAAAAAGTCTTATCAGGAGAAACAAAACTTCGTGACATTATAGAGCACTACATTCAGCAGATCGAAGATCAAAATCCCAGGGTCAACGCCTATGTGGATATGGATTTTGATGCTGCCCGAACCCGTGCCGATGAGATCCAGAAAAAGATTGATAACGGTACTTCCGGTAAACTTGCGGGAGTGGTTATGGGGATAAAAGATGTGATTTCTGAGCGAGGAAAGAAGTTAACTTGTGCGTCAAAAATGCTTTCAAGCTTTGAAAGCGTCTATGATGCAACTGTGATCCAGCGACTGAAGGCCGAAGATGCCATTTTGATCGGCCGTTTGAATATGGATGAGTTCGCCATGGGTTCAGCTAATGAGTACAGTAATTTCGGGCCGGTGAAAAATCCGCACGATCCAACCAAAGTACCGGGAGGATCTTCAGGAGGAAGTGCCGCAGCTGTAGCTTCTGGTATGGCTATGGTTACGCTCGGTTCTGATACCGGAGGTTCTATACGACAGCCCGCTTCCTATTGTGGAGTAGTGGGCTTAAAGCCAACCTATGGTCGTGTTTCACGCTATGGGTTGGTTGCGTTTGCATCTTCTTTTGATTGTATTGGGCCATTGGCTCATTCAGTGGAAGATGCAGCCCGGGTTCTGGAAATTATCGCAGGTTTTGATGAACGGGATAATACCTCTTCTGAAAAAGAGAAAGAGGATTATGTTTCAGCGGTTCTGACTCCAAAAAAGGATATCAGGATTGGAGTACCGGAAGAATTTTTTGGTGAAGGCTTGGATGAAGAGATCAAGGCCGGTATAAATAAGATACTTAAAGATCTTGAAGCTAAAGGGGCTGAATTAGTGCCGGTGAAGCTGCCACACACCAAATATGGAATTGCTACATACTATATTTTGGCTACTGCTGAGGCTTCCAGTAACCTGGCTCGCTATGATGGCATTCGCTACGGACATCGGGCAGATAAAGACGAAATGCTGGATGAGCTGAAGAAGGAAGAAAAAGCTTTGAAAGAGCAGTTTGAAATAGCTGAGGGCGATACAAAAGCCGCAGTTCAGGAAAAACTGGCCAAGCTTGATTCTCCGCTCATTCGCCTCTATAAAAAATCACGTACCGAAAGTTTTGGCGATGAAGTCAAGCGCAGGATTATGCTCGGAACGTATGTATTGAGCGCCGGCTACTACGATGCTTATTACGGGAAAGCCCAAAGAGTGCGCCGGCTTATCCAAAACGATTACAAAGAAGCATTCAAGTATGTTGATGTGATCGTGAGTCCGACTGCACCAACTACGGCTTTTGATCTTGGTTCAAAACAGGATGATCCCCTTCAAATGTATTTGAATGATATATATACCATCAGCGCAAATTTAGCCGGGATTTGTGGAATCAGTGTTCCTGCTGGTACTCACAGCAATGGATTGCCTTATGGTATTCAGTTTGTGGCAGATAGTTTTCAGGAAACGAAAGTATTGAATGCCGGGCGGCTCGTAGAACTTCAATTATCTTAAAACCCGAATTCCATGAACAGGCTGATTGGGAAAACTGCAATTGTTACCGGTGCTACAGCCGGAATAGGATTTAAAACCGCTGAGTTACTTGCGGAGCAAGGGGTGGATGTGATCATCACCGGGCGCAGAAAAGAACGTCTTGAAGAGATAAAAAATGATCTTGAGAATCGGTTTAGAATCAACGTACAAACAGCTCCCTTCGATATTCAGGATGCCGATGCCTGCAGCACTTTTATAGAGGCACTTTCGGTTGATATTGACATCCTGGTCAACAACGCCGGATTAGCAAAAGGAACAGATCCGGTCTTCGCCGCTGATTTTGAGGACTGGGATACCATGATAGATACTAATGTGAAAGGATTGCTGTATCTGTCGAGATTAATTTCGGCCAAAATGAAAGAGCGAAATTCCGGCCATATCATCAATGTTGGCTCCGTAGCAGGACATGAGTCTTATGCCGGAGGGGTTGTTTACACGGCTACCAAACATGCAGTTAAAGCGATCACCGAATCAACTAAGAAAGATCTGCATGGGACGAATGTAAGGGTGAGTATGGTTTCTCCCGGTTTGGTTGAAACGGAATTTAGTGAAGTCCGTTTCGGGGGCGATAAAGAAAAAGCCGCCAGTGTGTATAAGGGCATTCAGCCTTTAACTGCTCTGGATATTGCGGAGATCATCCTATTCGTGGCCAATCGTCCGGCTCATGTAAATATCATGGATACCATCATTTATCCGGTAGCCCAATCTTCAGCAACAATGGTACACCGAAATGACTAAATGGTTTTTACTTTTTCTACTGATCTTTTTTATTGGCTGCTCAAATTCGGAAACTCCGGGTTTAAAATTTTCTGAAAAGGGACGGGACGTGCCGGCATTCAATGCCGACTCAGCTTATCATTTTGTACAACAGCAGGTTGATTTTGGCCCCAGAGTTCCAAACTCTGAAGCTCATCGAAAAGCTATGGCGTATTTTGAAGAGAAACTTCGAAGTTATGCCGGCTCAAATGCAGTTTTTATTCAAAAATTTACGGCTGAAGGATATGATGGAACTCTTGAGCTTGGAAATGTAATAGCTGCATTCAATTTAAACTCACCTGACAGGGTCATGATCAGTGCACATTGGGATAGTCGCCCAAGGGCAGATATGGATTCGGATTCAACCCGAAAAGAAGAACCCATTGTTGGTGCAGATGATGGTGGAAGTGGGGTAGCCGTTTTACTTGAATTAGCCCGAATGTTCAGAGATAACCCACCACCCATTGGAGTGGATATAGTTCTTTTTGACGGGGAAGATTATGGCAAGTCAGGAAGCTTGGAAAAATACTTTCTGGGATCACGATACTGGTCCAATAACCCTCCAGTGCCGGGATACAGTCCCCGGTTTGGGATCTTACTGGATATGGTTGGGGCTGAAGGTGCTCAGTTTCCCAAAGAACAGTATTCAATGAATTACGCCCCAAATTTAGTGGATGAGGTTTGGAATATTGCAGATGAGAAAGGGTATGATCATTATTTTTTGAATGAGCAAGGTGCTGCCATTTCCGATGATCATGTAATTGTGAATGAAAAAGCCGGAATTCCCATTATCAATATTATCAATCATAGCCGCACGGATCGCGGTAATGCTGAATTTGCTGCATATTGGCACACGCATGGCGATAATATGGATATCATCAGCAAAGAAACTCTGCAAGCTGTCGGTGATGTGTTGGCTGAACTCATTTACAACCGCTTGTAATGGAATATGTTGAGCTTCGAATAAAACTTCAGGATGACTTCCACGAATTGTTAATAGCCGAACTCTTTGATTTGGATTTCGAAGGTTTTGAGCAGGAGGATGATCTGCTTGTAGCAACCATTCCCACCCATCGATTCGATGATACCAAGAGAGAAGAGATTGAGAGAAAGTTGATGGCTTTTGATGAAGCTTCCCTTCTGAGTGAAAAGATCATTGCTCCCCGAAACTGGAACTTGCAATGGGAGCGAACGATTAAACCGCAGCCCATCGGTAAATTTTACGTACATCCTACCTGGTCAACTTTTGATGGGGATCTTAGCGATAAGATCGAATTGATAATTGACCCGAAAATGGCTTTTGGAACCGGCTATCATGCTACAACGCGGGTAATGCTGGAATGGATGCCGGAGGTTATCAAAGAAGGTGATGCGGTTTTAGATGCCGGCACAGGAACCGGAATTCTTGCTATTGCCGCTTTAAAGTTAGGTGCGAAGTCAGCTTTTGGTTTTGATATTGATGAATGGAGCGAAACCAATGCTAATGAGAATATTCTCCTAAATAAAGCAGATAATTTTAAGGTTAAGCTGGGTTCGACCGAAGTGATACCGGATGGTGAGATGTATGATGTGATCCTTGCTAATATCAACAGAAATGCTTTGATCGAGCTGATTCCGGAGTTGCTTAACTTCCTTAATGAAGGAGGCCGGCTGCTGCTTTCAGGTCTTTTGGAAGAAGATGAGGAAACTATGTTAGAGCAACCCGCACTCAAAGAACTGAGTTATATGGGCACCCGCCGGCATGATGAATGGATAGCCCTGTTATTTCAAGCATGAGAGCAGCGATCGACATAGGTACAAATACGGTACTCCTTTTGGCAGCGGAAGTTAACGATGGGGTAATCAGTCCCATTCATGAAGAGCACCGCGTACCAAGGTTAGGGAAAGGCGTGGACACGGATAAAAATATAAATGAGGCTGCTACTCAACGGGTTACTTTAGCATTGAAAGAATACAAAGATCTTCTTTTAAGAGATTTTCCGGATCTGGAGAGTGTTGTTGTTACTGCTACCAGTGCAGTTAGAGATGCCCGAAACAGGGAAGAGTTCATGCAGTCCGTAAAGAAAGAAACAGGTTTTACTATTCGGCTTCTTTCTGGAACCGAAGAAGCAGAGTGGACAGCCTATGGCGCACTTTCTGTATTGGGAGGCGTGCCTCAGAACAGGTTGATCATAGATATCGGCGGAGGAAGTACGGAAGTGGCGGCACTTTCCGGAATGAAGATAACCGATGCACATTCTTTCGATATGGGTTCTGTTCGATTTACGGAACGTTTTCTAAGGGATGATCCTCCCAAAAAAGAACAGATCTCAGCCTGCAGAAAAGGGATAGAAAATTTATTGAATAATCGCCCTTTTGATATAAAGAAAGGTGCAGTCTTGGTTGGCGTTGCAGGTACGGTAACGACACTGGCCGGTATTTCATTAGGACTAACAGAATATCAGCCTGAAAAATTAAATGGGTATGTCTTAACCTTAGAAAGCATTCGATCGGTCATTGAACGATTTTCTGTAACTCATAGTCAAAAAATGCTGAAAGAACATCCTGTCTATCTAAAGGGGAGAGCCGATATTTTTATGGCAGGGATGTTAATCCTTGAAGGACTTATGGAGCAGTTTGATATACAAAAACTGATCGCTTCAACGGGGGGAATTCGACACGGGGCCATTTTAAAGGCACAAAAAAAGCGCCATTAACTTAATAATGACGCTTAGATATTCCTTAAAATCAGGAATTAGTTACCAAGAGGGAAACGTACACCAGCTCCAATATTTAACTGATCGGCATCTCCGATAACAAATTTCAGTTCTCCAAACAGATCACCAAAACCTACACCGTATTCTACACCGGCACCAAGGTTTAAACCAACTTCGGAATTAGAAGCACTTCCTGTATTTGTTCCATCATCGAACTTACTTTTAATGGTTGTATAGTTTAAACCACCAAGAGCGTAAGCAGTCAGTCCTTGTTCTTCATCGGCATGAAAAACATAGTTTGCGTTCGCATTTAACTCCCACCATGTAAGAGTAGTGTTTCCCATTTCTTCTGGAAAAAATAATCCAAAATCAACAACCGCTCTGAACTCTTCGTTGATTTGATATACTCCGTCAGCACGAATACCCAGACGTTCAATTTCAGATCCGTACATTAAGCCAACCCCTGCTTTTACAAATTGTGCTTGTGCAGTTTTTACTGCTAAAACGGAACATAGGACTATTAATACAAGCGTAGTTATTTTTTTCATAGTTATTTTTTTTAGTTGAAATTATTTTTGCTGCATTTCTGCTTCAACTATTTATGCGTGAATTTTATTGAAAAAAGTTCAATTTCAAAAAAACTACTAAAAAAGACATTTTCATTTACCAAAGGCTTTGTATTTTAAGTGCTGAATAATTTACGATATGTCAGAAGAAAACTCCGAAATTAAAAATAACTCGCCCCGCCAAAATGCCTCTGCAAGTAGTCTTGAGGACGATAAGTTTGTGGCAGAAGCTTTAGCAGGCAAAGAAGAATCCTACAAGAAGCTTGTAGATAAATACCAAAAACCACTCTATTTCCACGTTCGTAAGATGATAAAAGAAGTGGAGTTGGTTGAAGACCTTGTGCAAGAGGTATTTATGAAAGCCTTCCACAATCTATCAACCTATAGCAACGAATATGCTTTTTCAACGTGGTTATACCGAATTGCCACCAATCACACCATAGACTATTTACGTAAGAAAAAGCTGCAAACTTTATCCATTAATCAGCCCTATATGACCAAGGATGGTGAAATGGAAATGCAGCTCCCGGATGAAAATTTTTCTACTGATGAACCGGTTATAAAAAAGGAGAGAAAGCAGATCGTTCAACAAGCCATCCAAAATCTGCCTGAAAAGTATAAGGCTGTTATTGAGATGAGGCATATGGAGGAAAAATCGTATCAGGAAATTGCTGAGGTATTGGATTTACCTCTTGGAACGGTAAAAGCACATATATTTCGGGCAAGGGAACTGCTATACAAGGCATTGATCGACAAGAAGGATAAATTTTAAGAACATATTTGACCTTATTTCCAAATTTGCTGCGCATTTATATATTGAATTACCCAACAATAAAATGTAAAGCTCATGAAATACTCAAATACTATAAAGCTAAGTTCTTTTCTCCTCATTTTTGTGCTGTTTTTAACAGCCTGTGGCGACGATCCTGCTTCATCAGTTAATGAAGACCCACCTGAATTTCCGGAATTCGAAAATATTGATGCCGATCTTTCTTATTTCGAACAAAACAGTGAATCGACGAATCAGGAGAATACAAGTAATTTTACTGAAGCATATTTTTATGCAACCGGGCTTTCTTCAGTAACCGCATCAGGATTGTTCTATACCTCTTTCTTCAATTCTGCCAATCAAAGCGAAGCGGAGTTCAATGATGGGACATGGAGATGGGAATATTCGTATAGCTACGAAGGGGAGACGGCCTCTATTGTTCTTACCTCTCAAGAGATTGGTAGTAATATAGTGTGGGAAATGAACTGGTCGTATGACGACGGACAAGGGAACTCTTTTGAAGATTATACTATGATTGAAGGATCAGTAGCTAAAGATGGTTCTTCAGGGTCATGGACGTTTAATAGCCTCAATCCAGACAATAATCAGGAAGAACCATTCATGGAAACTATATGGGAACGATCCGGGGATGAAAACTTTGAATCTACAACGGAATTTTTTGGTGAGGGTGCCGGAGTTCAAACCTATACCTATGCCCAGAATGGAAATGTCTTTGATGTTACTTACAATGATACCGGTAGCGACAATAATATCTATGTACATTGGAATACTTCTTTACAGACCGGATATTATCAAGAGGGAACTGACACTGCTGAAAGGTATTGCTGGAATGATAGCTTTACCAATGTTGACTGCTCTACGGTAGGTTATTAAGCTTATCAGACATCTTAAAACTAAAGCCGGCTTTAACGAGGCGGCTTTTTATTAGTTGGAGAGATTATCAGCTACTATCCTAATATTTGATTTAAACTTTTCATATTTGGCCCTTCGGATTGCGCTTCCTTCAAAAACTTTATCATATTCTTGTGGGGTTAGGTTTTCCCAGAATTCCAGGTCACGATCGGCTACATAATCCCTGGGATGAAGGTCTTCAAATTGTGCTAAAACAGATTTACTGTTCCAGGGGCAAACATCCTGACAGATATCACATCCATAGATCCAGTTTTCGATGTTTGTTTGAAATTTCTTGTCGATATCTTCCTTTAGTTCAATAGTGAGGTAGGAGATGCACTTGGTGGCATCAACTCTGTAAGGCTCGTAGATGGCATCGGTAGGACAAGCGTCTATACATTTTGTACAAGAACCACAATGATCGGTTACGGGACTGTCATAGCTTAATTCTGCATCTATGATCATCTCCCCAATAAAAAAGAATGAACCAATGTTTTTGTTGAGCAAATTGGAGTTTTTTCCGATCCATCCAAGTCCGGCACGCTTTGCCCATACTTTATCAAGAACCGGAGCTGAGTCCGTAAAAATACGGCCTTCAAGCCCGCCCAAAAGTTCTTCTGTAAAACTAAACAGCTTCTTTAAATTTTTTTTGAGGACTTTATGATAATCCCTCCCCTGCGCATATTTCGAGATAAGCGGTTGGTCTTTAACTCCGATTTGTGCTTTGTGTTTGGGATGATGGTAACTGGCCAAAACCGAAACCACCGTTTTTGATCCTGGTACAAGCAGCGTAGGGTCCACCCGTTTATCGAAGTAGTTGGTAATCCAATCCATGGTGCCATAGCGTTCTTGCTCTAACCACTCTCCAAGTCTGCGAGCTTCGTTGGGAAGATAGTGTGCTTTAGCAAAACCACAGGCATCAAAACCCAGTTGAAGGGCATGGGTGCGGATTTGTTCGGTAAGCTTTTGTTGCTTTAGCACAATGAAATTGAATGACTAATTCATTCAGGATTTAAGATTTAATGGGAACCAGTTTTTCGCCTTTCCAGACCAGATCCTGAGTTTTTCCATTAACCATACGCACGGTACGGGCTTTGTATTTCTTCACTACCGCATAATCGTGGGTGACCATTAACACCGCCATTCCCCGGTTATTGATACTTCTGAGAAGTTCCATGATCTCTTTGGTAGCTTTTGGATCAAGATTTCCCGTGGGTTCATCGGCCAGCAGAATCCGGGGTTCATTCGCCAGGGCGCGTGCAATAACTACCCGTTGCTGCTCGCCTCCGGAAAGATCTTTAGGCATATGTTTTCTTCGGTGGCTAAGCCCGACCATCGTCAATACTTCGAGCACTCGTTGTTTTATGAATTTTGGCTTCTCACCGGTTACCTGAAGGGCAAAAGCTACATTGTCGTGTACATTTCTATCCTGAAGAAGCTGAAAATCCTGAAATACAATTCCGAGTCTGCGACGCAACATCGGCACTTCCCGTTCACTGATTTTATTGACAGGATATTCGGTCACTCTCACGGTCCCCTGATCGGGAACCACATCTCTGTAAAGTAATTTCAGAAATGAACTCTTACCCACTCCGGTAGGGCCTATCAAATAGGAAAATTCTCCGTTGTGTAATTTAAAATTAACATTCTCCAGCACCTGTGTGTTGTCGAATCGTAAGGATACATTTTTAAGCTCTATTACTGCTGTTTCTGACATCTAAGTACCATTGTTATGCGGGTGCTGTTTTCGTCTGCATCAACCAAGTCAAAGCCCTCGTATTTTGCTACCTGATGATAGGAGGTTTGTTCCAAAATAGACAACATTTCTTGCAGGGAATAAATGCGTTGCTTGTGGACTTCATTAAAGCTTCGGATCACGGTTTTTCCATCTTCAGCCAGTTCTTCAATATCGAACTCGTTATAGTGAAATTGTTCGCCGGGCTCGTATCTGCTTTCCCTGAAATAGCGATAAGAGCCAAAACTGCCTTCTTCATTATTTAAATAATCCACGGCTTCCAGTGAATTCTGTGGAGTGGAAAAATCATAAATAAGAAGTCCGCCGGGTTTCAAAATATCCTGACAACCCTGCAGCATTTTCAGAATATCCGCTTCATTATGTAGATAATTAACACTGTCAAAAACCGAAAAGATGACATCATATTTTTTATTGCTGTTGATATCCCTGAAATCCATGGTGTGAAATTGAACATCTGCTTCCTGCTCGGCTGCTTTTTGCCGGGCTTTCTCTACCATTGCTTCAGACTGATCGGTGGCTGTAAGTTTGTATTCATCCAGTTCAGAAAGGCAAAGAGCTATTGCCCCGGTTCCGCAAGCCATTTCCATTACCTCAATGGGATCCGGATGATGAGTCTGAATGACCTCATCGATAAAGTCGGCCCACATTTCATAATCAACATCCTTCATCAGGGTGTCGTACAAATGGACTAATGCTGAATAGATCTCAGTTTGTTCGGTCTTCACTAATTCGTTTTTTTGCAAGTTCAACAGCCAAATTATAGGCTTCTTTAAATGAAGATGGATCGGCGATTCCTTTACCCGCAATATCAAAGGCCGTACCGTGATCCGGAGAAGTCCGAATGATCGGAAGTCCTGCAGTAAAATTAACCCCGCTTCCGAATGAAAGTAATTTGAACGGAGCCAGCCCCTGATCATGATACATAGCTAAAATAGCATCATGTTTGGTATGTAATTTCTGCCCGAAAAATGCATCGGCAGGAAAGGGGCCATGTAAGATAAGGTCTTGCTGTTGTTCCTTAATTTTGTTTAGGGCAGGCTTTATGATATCGATCTCTTCCATCCCGATCACTCCGCCATCACCTGCATGGGGATTGAGGCCAAACACAGCGATTTTTGGGTGAGAAATTCTGAAGTCATTTCTCAAACTATTTGCAAGGATATTGATCTTTGTCTCTATGAGTTCTTTACTGATCTTTGAAGCAACCTTAGAAATTGGAATATGAGTTGTAACCAAAGCAACTCGTAGGTTTTCGCTTACCAACATCATCAAAACGGAATCAGTCTCGGTTTTTGAGGCTAAGAATTCAGTATGACCGGGAATATCAAAGCCGGCCAGGTTCACCGCTTCTTTTGAAATTGGGGCAGTGACCATAGCATCTGTTCCGTCATTCAAACAAAGTTGTATACAATTTTCGATGGATTGCATGGCTACTTTACCACTTTGTGCGGACTGTATTCCGGGGGAGTGCTTAATGGTATTCGTTTTCAGTTCCAGAATATTGATCACACTGTTCTTTACTTCAGAAATTTCACGAATGAAATTATAATCGATTCCGGAAAAAGTGAATTCCTCAGCTCGTTCAATAACTTCCTTAGGCGAAATTATGATGGGTGTGGATCTGTAAAGATCAGCCTGCGCCAACGTTTTGAGAATAATCTCCGGTCCGATCCCGTTAAAATCACCAATAGAAACAGCTATGTGCGGAATTTTTCTTCTCTTCATAACAGCAGAAACTACAGCTTAAAAGGAGTAATTCACAGTGTCATCGGGTTCCTACTAAAACAAAGTCGCCAAAGCCGGTACTTGCTTCAAATACAAAGGTTCGATCAGAATATTTCCAAATTTCCCGAGTCTTTCCGTTTGGAGGGAAAATGCGCTCTTTTTCATTTGGCGGACCGTATTTGATATAGACCTCACCCTGATCATTTTCATGGCCCATTGGGTTTTCCTGGCTTCCAAATTCCTTAAAAGCATAATCGATTCTTTGATAATATTCAGCCATAAGTTCATTGTAAACGGTATTGGGAGTAGGGTCTCTTTGTTCCCAGAATTCCCTGAATTTTCGTTCTCTTTCCTCTTCGTTTCCTCTCTTTATCCGTTCTAATTCATTCTTAGAGAGGATGTATTTGAGCATATCGATGGATATGTTCAGATTGTATAGGCTGGCTGGCATATCTGGCCAATAGGTACGGAACAGATATCGGACAACGGGTTTTTCTTCACCGTCTTTTGTTAGGGTAAGAAGGTAAGGGGCACTTTCAAATTGAGATGCAGGGATCTGAACCAGAGCATAGGTAAAAGGATGACCACCCTGAATCAATCTCAGGGAAGGGTTTTCTTTTTTATGGAGTTCTATGGTTGAATTCGAGTGAACATCACCTTCTTTAAGCTCATAAGAAAAAACATTTGACCCGGAGGTGGTATCATTCTTGGAAATATTCGTGTTATTGACTTTTAAATTATAATCAGCTGAAGGATCATAATGCGGAATGCGGACTAAAGCGTGAAAGTCTTCTCCAAATAAGACATTATTCTGCATATTCATCAACCTAAGTGATGTTATATTGGCACCTGAATTGACCTCCTTGATCAAATATACCTCACCGGTATCCTTTTTATTCAGATCTGGAACCGTAATATTTCTTCGCTGGGTATTCCGTTCAGAAACTTCCTGCATCATAGAAAGCTGGAGCATGAAATTATAGGTACCTGGGGCAAGCTGCATGCTTAATGCTCCGGATGCATATTTTTCTTTGGATTGCGTTTCCTCAAAGTTGGCAGTAAATAAGGTATCCCGCCAGGTATCACGTGCAACTGAATTAGCGGAGGGCTGCTGGCGCCGCTTTAACTTTCCCTCAAAAATTTCAGCATTAAGCCGGATAGTAGAATAAAATTCAGCTTCTTCAGGCGTATTGATATCATTCCCGGAAATTCGTTTAAAAGGAATAAAATCGTTATTGAACCTGAAAATGAACGCAAGGGTGGAGTTCCCGTTGTCTCCGGGAAGAATAATATTGTCAATGAAAATAGTGGGGCTCTCAGCACGATTTACCAACTGCGGATAAGAAACTCGCTGGGCGATTAAAGAAGTTGAGATTCCTACAAAAAGAAGCAAAGCTAAAATTCTTTTACTCATAAAGATCGTTTTTTTGAATGAATTAAATCAATATCGGGGTTTACACAATAAATATAATCCCTATTTTCAACGCATCATTTCAAACAAGAGTATTAAGATAAAAAAATCGGTTTATGAGTAACACTTCCGGAAGCGATACCAAACATTGGCTACATCAGTTAATCGAAGAATTTGGAAAAATTGAAGGTGAGATAAAACTCGGAGGCGGTCAAAAACGCATCGACAAAGAACACGGGAAAGGCAAATTAACGGCCCGTGAACGCGTTGAACGCCTTACGGATGAAGATTCACGTTTTTACGAGTTAGGCCTTTGGGCCGGTTACGAAATGTATGAGGAGCAGGGCGGATGTCCTTCCGGGGGAGTGATCACCGGTATTGGAGAGGTAAGCGGGCGAAAATGTATGATCGTTGCCAATGACGCTACTGTTAAAGCCGGGGCATGGTTTCCGATCACTGCAAAGAAGAATTTGAGAGCGCAGGAGATTGCGATTGAAAACCATATTCCCCTCATTTATCTGGTTGATTCAGCGGGTGTCTTTTTACCCATGCAGGATGAGATCTTCCCGGATAAAGACCATTTTGGTCGGATGTTCAGAAACAACGCCGTGATTTCAGCCAAAGGAATTCCACAAATCGCGGCCATAATGGGAAGTTGTGTTGCCGGTGGAGCATACCTGCCCATCATGAGTGATGAAGCGTTGATTGTGGATGGTACAGGAAGCGTCTTTCTTGCCGGGAGTTACCTCGTTAAGGCGGCCATCGGAGAGGATGTGGATAATGAAACCCTGGGCGGTGCTACAACTCATACCGAGATCTCAGGAGTTACGGATTATAAGATGGAAGATGATGAAGAATGCCTTGCCACTATCCGCGATCTAATAGATAAATTAGGACCTTTTGACAAGGCAGGATTTAATCGCAAAGAAGCCAAAGAACCCAAGCGGCCGGCAAGTGATGTGTTTGAGATTCTCCCGGAGGCACGCACCAGTCCGTATGACATGAATGACTTGTTGGAGTGTATTGTGGATGAAGACAGCTTCACAGAATTCAAAAAGGGATATGGACAAACACTGCTTACCGGTTATGCACGTATCGATGGGTGGAGTGTGGGTATTGTGGCCAATCAGCGTACGGTGAGTAGAACCAAGAAAGGAGAGATGCAGATCGGCGGTGTGATCTACTCCGACAGTGCCGACAAAGCCGCCCGTTTTATCATGAACTGCAACCAAAAGAAAATACCATTGATCTTTTTCCAGGATGTCTCCGGATTTATGATCGGTAAGCGAAGCGAACACGGAGGTATCATCAAAGATGGAGCCAAAATGGTAAATGCTATGAGCAACAGCACGGTCCCCAAGATCACCATTGTGGTTGGGAACAGCTATGGGGCCGGAAATTACGCCATGTGCGGGCGTGCCTATGATCCGAGATTCATGTATGCCTGGCCAACAGCCAAGATCGCTGTTATGAGCGGGGCTTCCGCTTCCAAGACACTGATGCAGATTCAGGTGGCCTCCATGAAGAAAAAAGGCAAAAAGGTTAGCGAAGAAGAACAGAAAGAGATCATGAAAAAGATGAGTGACCGTTACGACCGCCAAACCGATGTTCGCTATGCTGCTTCCCGCTTATGGGTTGATGGCATTATTAATCCTATCGAAACCAGGGAGCGAATTTCAAAAGCCATTGAATGCGCAAATTTAAATCCTGAGATCGAGGAATTTAAAACGGGAGTAATGCAAACATAAGCGAAGTTGAATATTGAATTGAACAGGAAAGGGTGCCAATAAGGCACCCTTATTTTTAGGGATTCACACATAACGGTTTTCAAGCCATGAATTACGACCTTTATAAGCAACAAAATGTGATATTTCTTGGGGTGGAAGCAAGCTTTACGCTCATTGATTTCCTGATGTTCTTTTCCAGCTTTTTGCTGGGATTTATATTTGCGCTTTTCTTCCTGATCTTTGCTTTTGCCTTACTTCAAAAAATCTTCTCCAGATATGAATTTGAGTTCAATAAAGACGAATATACCATCACCAGATACTATCGGTTTTTCAATTATTTTCGTATAAGGCTGCAAACCATAAGTTTTGGAGATATAGATGAATTCCTGTTGTCCAATTTTGAAAGCGGTAAAGCTCTTTTCAGTAAAGGAATGAAATCAAAGGAATGGTTCACTTTAAACCTGATGACCAATAACGGCTACATTAGGTTAGTAAAATCGGAAGAGGAAGAGCTCGATCAACTCTACGAACTTTACCAAGAGCTGGAAGAAAAACTGGATATCTACTTCAAATTCAGGGTAGAATTTTTAGAGGGACCAGAAAGTCAGTAAAGCATGTTTGTGACAATAATTTATGAGGCTTATGCCAAACCCTGAAAGTGAAAAAAATGTTTCTTTTGTCCTCTATCTGAGATATGTTCAATCATCATGATCGTACACACCAAAGCCATAATTTTGCGCGTAATTGATTATCAGGAATCAAGTAAGATCCTGACGGTGCTGTCTGAAGAGCACGGAAAGATCGCCCTTATCGCCAAAGGTGCTAAAAAGCCGAAGAATAAACTGGCCGGAATTTTGGAGACAGGGGCTGTTTTGGATGTAGTGTACTATTACAAACAATCGAGAGGAGTACAAATCCTCACCGAAGCTTCCGTTCATTATTCCACCGACAGCTTTCGTAAAGATTTTGAACGAGCGGCAATATTATATTCTACGCTGGAGTTATTGAGTCAACTTACTCACGAGCATGAGGTCAACGAGCCGATCTTTATTTTTGCGCTGAATTTCATCCAATGGCTGGGGGATGCAGAGGAAACCTATCCATCGGTATTCACGTATGTTCAGATCAGGCTGGCCGAAATAACCGGTATTGGCTTGGTAAGTGCATTAACCAGGATCCCTGAAATTGCCTATCTGAATATTTCATCCGGCACTATTTCGGAACAACCTGAAGAGGAATTATCTTATAAATTAACTATAGCCCAAACTCGTTTTATGATTCTGGCTATGTCCGGTAAAAGTAAAAAGATATTTAATGCCGGATTAGAGAATGGAGAACTGAAGCAACTTGTTCACCATATAGACGTATATTTTAAATATCATATTGAAGGCTATCAGGAAAGAAGGTCGGATGCCATTTTTGAACAGATGTTGTAGGTAAATACTATGAAAAGGAAAGATCTAATTCTTACAGGGATATTGTTGGTCATGATCGGTATCACAGCCGGAACTTTGATTGCCCTGTACACCATAAATGAAGAACTGGCTCCGTTGGCTGAAGTCCGAACCACAGAAATAACCCGCAGCAGTGAACCCTTAATTTCTGATGAAGCCCTTGAAGGAGCGGATGCGCGTTTTCTCTTTAAGACGGTTGCCGAGGAAGTGACACCGACCGTTGTTTATATAGAAGCCATTGTTCCTATCGAAGGGAAAGTGCCCAAAGATGAGCAACATGAGTTTGAGGATGAAGACGAAGAAAGTATCTGGGATCGTTTAATGCCCCGCCGGGCTAGAACAGTTGGCTCCGGTGTTTTGATCACTTCAGACGGCTACATCCTCACAAACAATCATGTTATTGATGGAGCTATAGATAAAGGTCTAAGAGTGGTTTTAAGTGATAAGCGGGAATACCCTGCCAGTGTAATAGGAGTTGACTCCAGCACTGATCTTGCAGTAATAAAGATCAACGGCTCTGACCTTCCTAAAGTAACCGTAGGCGATTCGGAATCCCTTGATGTGGGTGAATGGGTGCTCGCTATAGGAAACCCATTTAGGTTGCGTTCTACAGTAACGGCAGGTATTGTAAGCGCACTCAGTCGGGATGTGCAGATCATTAACGATCAGATGCGAATTGAGAGTTTTATTCAAACAGATGCCGCTATTAACAGGGGAAACAGCGGAGGCGCATTAGTTAATACAAGCGGACAGTTAGTTGGAATTAATACAGCCATTGCTTCACAAACGGGAACGTATCAGGGTTATGGGTTTGCTGTACCAAGTAATCTCGCTATTAAGGTAGCCAAGGACCTGATCGAGTACGGCCGGGTTCGCAGGGCTTTATTAGGAGTAACTATTGCCGGGGTTGACTATGACCGTGCTGTAGAAAAAGGAATGGAGACCGTACGCGGTGTTGAAATTTTAAATGTATCAGAGAACGGAGCTGCATTTGAATCCGGGATTAGGCCGGGAGATGTAGTGCTTAGGGTGAATGGGATCGAAGTGAATGAGGCTAATCAATTACAACAGCAGGTTGCAGTGTTAAGCCCGGGTGAAACAGTAAAGCTAAGCATTCTCAGAGAAGGTGAGATCATAGATAAAAATGTCGCTTTAAAAATTTTGGAGCAAGAATCCATTCCTGAGATTTCTTCGTATGAACAACCTCTAATACCGGAAGAGATCCCTGAAGGGAATAACGATGGGGTGATGTATAAAGAATTTGAATCGGGATTTCGGATCATGGCATTAGCGACTCCTGAAGATGCCGAAAAATTTGATCTTTACGTGGATCGGGTGTACAGATATTCCGAAGCCTGGAGCCGTGGTTTAAGAGCGGACCAACAAATTTTAAAAATACAAGGAGAAAAGGTTGAAGATCTTTCCGAATTGGAAGAACTTATACGTCGAAATTTAAATGAAAAAGGATCAGTGACACTTGAGATCGTTAACGAAGAAGGTGCTCATGGTTTTATAGAATTAAAACAGAATTAGATGCCACGAATTTTTAAAGGGTTTACTTTAGTATTTATAATTACAGCAGGTTTTTTAGGGTGCTCCACATCAGAACAAATAACAGCAGAAATCGAAGAATCTTCAGGCATTTTTCCAGATTGGTATGTTCAATCAGGATTTTCTGCAGACTCACTTTCCTTTCATAGCTTTGCAACAGCAGTATCATCGGATTCCATCATAGCTATGGCAAACGCAGAATTACAGGCAAGGGTGAATTTGGAAAGCTACATTGCCACAAAATTAGAATCAGTTCGGGAACAACTTGAGGATACAGGTTCAGATATCGCCACTGATACTGATTTCATTATTACCCTCCGAAACGCTCATAATGAAGTTCAGGAGAATGCTGTTCCGGGTAATAAGTCGGCGGCTAAAGAAGAGAGCTACTACCGGGGATTTTCCCAGGTTTCTATCACAAAAAAAGAATTGATGGGTCTCCTTGAATCCGGTTTCAGTGGAAAAACACGTTTTTGGAATGCAATCAAAAATTCAGAAGCACTTACTGATTAATGCATAGATTTGTACTGGCCACAATCTTGACAATGTTCATCCTCACTGTCGATGTAGCTGCTCAGCATCAAAATGATAAAAAGAATACAGTTAAAGTATCAATTTCAGCATCTTATCCTGAAGCTTCGATTCATGGCATTTATAGAACAGATAGTTCTAACGAGCGTTATCAGCAAAGTTCAGGTTTTGGAGTCTCCGTATCTTACAGCTATCGTTTAATGAATTTCTTAGGTGCAAAAGCCGGATTAGGGTATAACGTTATTTCCGGAGATGACGGGCATTTAACAGAAAATAGAAAAGTTTCTTTTTCTATTTATGATATTGACTTGGGGGTTAACTTTTTTGTTGCTCCGAACCGAATTCAGGGTCTTTATTGGTCCCAGCCCCGGGTTTAAAACCTGCACTTTTAGTGCAGAACTTTAGTATTCCGAAAAAATCTAAAAGGTGGGATTATGGGATTATGGAAAAAGGAATGCGAAGGGGCAGCCATACGGTAAGGCGGCTGACCTGTCATATAGTATGGGTAACAAAGTACAGATATCATGTTCTGGAAGGGGACATCAAGAAGCGATGTTGGGAGCTAATCATACAGGTGTGTGAAGGAGAAGAAGTTCAAATATTGAAGGGAGTAGTCAGTAAAGACCATATTCATATTCACATAGAGTATGCACCACGGGTATCGATAAGCCATTTAGTGAAACGAATGAAAGGGCGCAGTTCACGGATTTTGCAAAAGGAGTTTCCATTACTTCAAAAAAGGTACTGGGGCAAGCATTTTTGGGCGACGGGCTATGGAGCCTGGAGCACCGGAAATATAACTGATGAGATGGTAGAGCAATACTTAGAGCACCATAGAAACAAAGAGGATGAAGATAACTCAGATTTCATCTTGGAATGAGAGGCGGGACTTTCAGTCCCAAACCAAACCTCTGCACTTTCAGTGCAGAGTGGTTTAGTTAAGTGTGGGATACCTTCATAGTTCTGCCACTTCAGAAAATAATGTCAATCCTGATGTTTTTGACACAAAACAGAATGGAGCAGGCAAGGGAGCTTATTTGGGTATAGCCAATCGGTTCATTATTAGTGAGCGGTCTAAATTAGAAATCGGTATTAGCGGGGTATTTAGAGAGCTGGATTTTGAAGGCTCTTCTCAATCATTTGCTGTGAAAAACCTTACCGGGATAAGCCCGGTATTGAATATTAGCTATGTAATCACTTTTTAGGAAGTTCCATTCTTGTCTCCGTAGTAATAAACTGAAAACTAACATTTACAAAATTTAGATTACCCTGCCTTTATTAAGAGTGAATTAATGCTGTTATTGATACCACTTAAATAATTAAAACCAGATTATCTGCTATGAGAAAACATGTACTATTGTTTGCGTTTCTTTTTGCAGGCTTAAGTATGCAGGGCGTATTCGCCCAAACTACACCAGCCCATGCACTAAAGAACGTAACTATTCACCACGCTGATGGTTCCACCACTGAATCGGCCACCATTGTTTGGCGGAACGGTGTGATCGAAGCCATTGGAACAAACGCAGCCATCCCTTTTGATGCTTTTGAGATAGACGGCGGCGACAGCCTCCATGTATATCCTGGCTTTATTGATGGTTTTTCTACCCTTGGGAGCCCTTCGCTGCCTAAAGGTCAGGATCTGCCTAAATTAGATGATCCCGGCAACCCACCTTACTACCGATCCGGGGTACAACCCGAAAGAAAACCTTCTGAGCTTTTAACGGAAGACAAGAATTTTGAAGCAATTATGAAGGTTGGCTTTACAACCGCGGCTTTATATCCTGACGGATACATGCTTCCGGGACAGGTTGAAGCTTTCTATCTCTCTTCAAGCCACAACAATGTTGGACTCATAAAAGGACCTTTGGGATTGGCCGGTTCATTTGACACGGCACCCGGAGGATGGAGTAGTGGAGCTTATCCATCCACTTTAATGGGAGTGATGGCGAAGTTCCGACAGGTAATGTTTGATGCAACCGCTCTTCAACAACACATCAAGTATTATGAGCAAAACCCTGAAATGCCGGCTCCGGATCGGGACCGGGTTCTGGAAGCGATGTTTCCGCTGGTAAACAACTCAACGCCGCTCTTTTTCGAAGTTGATTCGAAGGAACATATTGAACGAATACTTAAAATTCAGGATGAATTTGGTTTCAATGTGGTCATCGTATCCGGTAAGGAAGCTTATGCCAAAGCGGATGAATTGAAACGACGAAATATTCCCGTACTGGCCGGCATTGATTTTACCGATATGCCTAAATGGTATGCAGAGATGAAAAAGGAAGAAGAAAAAGATGAAGCTGAAGTTGAGCAGGAGGAAGAAGCAGCTGAGGAAGAAGAAATTTCCGAAGAAGAGCAGAACTATCGTGAAAAACAGCTGGAAGCCTGGAAAGCGGAAGTGACCAACATCAAAAAACTGATGGATTCCGGTGTTTCTGTAGGATTCTCTTCAGCCGGACTTGAGCTTAAAGACTTGTCTGCAAAGATCGAAATATTACTGGATGAAGGCGGCCTTAACGAGACTGACCTGGTAACCCTAATGAGTGCCAATACGGCCAACATTTTAGGATTGAACCGCACACATGGCAGCCTGGAAAGAGGTAAAAACGCCAGTTTCTCGGTATTTGACAAAGCCATGACCGAAGAAAAAGCGAAAGTACTTCACAGTATTTCGAATGGCATTATTCACGAATTTAATGGGAATTAAGAAGATGAAGAAACTGATAACACTATGTTTGATCCTTGCTTTTTCTACCACTGCTTATGCGCAGGAAAAAGGCTCGGTTCTAATTCAAAATGCAACGGTGATCACTGTTACTAACGGTGATCTGGAAGAAACGGATGTTCTGATCCGTGACGGAATTATCCGTGAGATCGGGAAAGATCTCAATGCTCCACGCGGGGTTGAGACCGTAGATGCCACCGGTAAATTTGTAATGCCCGGTATCATTGACGCTCACTCTCACCTGAATGGAGTAGATATCAATGAAGCTCGAAACCCGGTTACAGCCGAGGTTACCATGGAAGAATCCGTGGATCCCAACGAAGTGGGTATCTATCACGCGCTGGCCGGTGGAGCAACCACCATTCATCTTATGCACGGTTCTGCCAATGTAATTGGAGGTCAGGGAGAAACTCTGAAACTGCGATATGGAGTTTCACAGGAAGAAATGAAATTTGAGAATGCCAAGCGCACCATCAAGTTTGCTTTGGGGGAGAATCCTACCCGTGTACACGGGCAAGGAAGCGGTGTACAGCCCCGAACCCGAATGGGAGTTGAACAGGTTGTTCGCGGCCACTTTGATGAAGCCCTCGATTACAAACGCAAACGGGAAGCCTACCTGGAAGCCAAAGCTCAATACGACCGTCGCAGTCGTGGTACGCCTCCGGTTCCTGTTGCAGAAAACCTCAGATATGAAGTGCTTAATGATATCATAGAAGGTGAGATCTTTGTTCACTGTCACTCATACCGGGCAGACGAGATCCTGATGTTGATGCGTGTTTTCAATGATTATGGAATTGAGAATTACACCTTTCAGCACGCAAATGAGGCATTCAAAGTAGCAAATGAATTAGCAAAAAATGGAGCCATGACCTCTGTATTCTCTGACTGGTGGGCTTATAAGTTTGAGGTGTACTACTCAACAGCGTACAATGCTTCTATCCTGAATGCCAATGGGGTTGTGAACAGTATTAACAGCGACAATGATCAGTTGCTTAGAACGCTGAATCACGAAGCAGCCAAGGTTGTCCGCTACGGTGACACTTCGGTGAATGATGCCATAAAAATGATCACACTGCATCCCGCCATTCAGTTGGGTATTGATGATCGTGTTGGGAGTATTGAAGAAGGCAAACACGGTGATGTAGTAGTTTGGGACGGACATCCGCTCAGTATCTACAGCAAAGCTGAAATGACCTTCGTGGATGGAATCAAATACTTTGACCTGGCGAATGATCCTGATGACATGCGTATTCAGATCAATCCCGGCAGCGACTTCGATGACGGTTCCAATTTCCGTAAAATCGTGGATAACAGAGATGAAGATGCCTGCATTCAGGATACATTCATTCTGTTACAGGATCAGGCACAAACACACGCTCATAACTAAACAGGAGAAAAACATGAAGAAACTCAATATTTTTGCGGTAATTGTTACTCTGTTGTTTGGTTTAAACGCCACAGCGGAAGCTCAGATAACCGATAAACCCGGATTTGGCAAGTTTGCCATTACAGGAGCCACCATTCATACCGTAACCAACGGAACCATTGAAAGTGGTATTATTTTAATTGATGGAGAAGAGATCGCCTTTGTAGGTGAAAATGCCCGAATCACTAATGAATACACTCGCATTGATGCTTCCGGTAAGCATGTCTATCCTGGTTTCATTGACGGATGGTCCGGACTCGGACTCGTTGAGATATCAGCAGTTCCGGTTACGGTTGATAATGCAGAACTGGGACAATTCAATCCACACATGTACGCTTTTACCGCGTTCAACCCACATAGTGCTTCGATACCTGTGACCCGTGTAAGCGGTGTTACAACCGTGCTTTCACACCCAAGCTCAGGCAGTATTGCCGGTAAAGCTGCAGTAATGGATCTTTGGGGATATTCTCCCGATTCCATGGCTGTAAAGAAAAGTGGAGCCCTGATTATGAATCTTCCTTCATCTTCCGGTGGTGGCTGGTGGGATGATCGAAGCGAAGAGGAGATCAAGAAGCAATACGAGCAAAACCTTAAAGAGATCAATGATTTTCTTGATAAGGCTCGTTTTTATAACCAAATGATGAAAGAATACGAATCCGACCCTTCTAATAAAACAAAACCTGATTACGATCCCCGGATGGAGGCTATGCGTGAAGTTCTTGCAGGCGATGTTCCTGTAGTCATTTCAGTAAATGATGAGCAGGAGATCCTGGATGCAATCGACTGGATCAAAGACAACGATGACATGAATTTCATCTTTGAAGGTGTAAGGGAAGGATGGCGCGTAGCTGAAGAAATAGCAGAAGCCGGAGTTCCGGTGCTCACTACCACACTTTACACTCCGAGCCGTGATTATGATAATTATCAGCGTCCATACCAAAATCCGGGTCTGATGGCACAAGCAGGAGTAAAAGTGGCCGTTGTCTCTGACGACATTGAAAATTCCCGGAACACTCCGTTTGAAGCCGGCTATGCCGCTACTTACGGAATGGGAGTGGAGGAAGCGCTCAAAGCTGTAACCATCTACCCGGCTGAGATCTTTGGTGTGGCTGACAGGCTTGGATCACTCGAAGCAGGAAAACAGGCCAACCTTTTCATAGCCGACGGCGATCCTTTTGAGCCCATGACGAACATCGAACAGGTATTCATCAAAGGATACAAGATCCCGATGGTCAGTCGCCATATTCAACTCTATCAGGAATTTTTGGACAGGGATGCGGTTAATGAGTAGTAATTGAGAGTTGATGGAGTAATTTAGCACTGTACAACGTTATATTTTAGTTAAACCCCGTGCATTAGGTTGTTCGGGGTTTTTTGCTGAAAAGAAATGTCATTACGAATGTGAAATATGAAGGCAGGATATGATCATGGCGCACAAGAGGTAGCGGAGGAGGATTTGCCCATGTTAAAGTGAGTTCGAGATAAAGAATGTTAGAATAGCTGCAAGATCCACCTGACAGATACCACGTCTGATGGATGGGGCTGATCGATGATACAGACGCAGAATGCTGGATTAGGATACGAACTGAACATGGTGTCCTAATCAAGCAATCGGTCAGATGGACTTGGAGCCATCGGACCGGGAGGTAGATTAAAGAACCACGAATTCGATCTGATGGATTACCCATTTGATCGATGGATTAGGCCCCTGAAGGAATACATAGAGGAAGATCAGGCCAAGGTTCCCCAAATCAAACAATAGGTCAGACAGACCTGGGGCCGTCAGGCTGGCTCGATTCCAATAGATCATATTCAGCTTAAAGATCATATGTTATTCATGCAAACTTTTCTCAGCTGAAAGATTTTGACACGCTAACATATCAGACACGAAAGTAAAGGTCCTTAAATTCCTGGCCGAGAGGAAATTCACATAAAGGGATCTCTAAAGAGGTGTATTTATCGGGAGGTGGAATCAGATATCATATCCGTAACATTTATAATAAGCTGGACGTGAGCAACAAAAGTGAAGCGGTGGCAAAAGCGCTGCGGGATAAATTAATCTGAAAGTTAAAAGAAAAGACCTTAAAACCGCATAACCATGTAGTGCATTCCTCTCAGATGTTACCGATAATTGGGGCGTATCATATAAATATGGTTTGGGTTTTTAGGGGAACATTTTAGAGTAGTGAATATAATTTCATTCTAACCTAACGTGAGTTCTATTAGACTTCCCTTGACTTGTCAAAGTAGATAAACTGGTTATTTTTACCTAATAACCAGCCAGCCACAGAAAGGCTAAACGTGAGTTCAGAGCATAAAGACTCTACATCTCGAATGAGCCCCTGTGGCTGATTTACTTCTATTACTTCATTCTAAATAGCATCCCAGTCCTTGCCTTCAAAGACAAACAGACTACTAATAGAATCAGAAGCAGTAATAGTAAGCTGGTTGATTACTTCGAACTCTAAAATCATCACTTTTTATGGATACTTCAACTTTGCTTTCCGTTGTGGATTGTTACGTAGGTATTGACGTTTCCAAGTCTTGGTTAGACTGTTATTTACGCCCGAAAGGAACACATATATGCACAGATAATACCACAGAAGGATTTTAACACATACAAGATTGGCTTATCAATCAAGGTTGTCGCCCTCAAACACCGTTGTGTGTTTGGAAAATACAGGGATCTATGATGATCAGCTGCTGCAGGTCATGCATCAGGCAGGCTGGATATGTGCCGTAGAACATACCCGGGTGCTGGAAAAAGTGACTCCTCAACACCATCGTAAGGATGATGGGTTTGATGCGGCTAAACTGGCCGAATATGGCTACCGGTACCTGGATGAGTTACACCTATTTCGTCCTACCCGTCGGGTCATCAAGGGCCTTCGGCAATTGTTTAATGAGCGTCGCCGGTTAGTCGGCCAACGCGCTTCGGTAAAAACAAAACAGACGCAATCGCGTCAATTAACGGTTACCAGTAGCCTTGTCGAGCAAAGCTGGCAGGCTCAAATGAATTGTTACAATCACCAAATACAAGCTATAGAACAGCGAATACGTGATTTGATTCACGCTCATGCTCCCATACAACAATACGATGAGGTACTGCAACGTATCCCTGGAGTGGGTGAGGTGACCTCCTGGATGTGGATCATTCAATTTTATGGAGAGAGCCAACTAGATGCAAGAAGCATTGCCTCCCGGTTTGGATTTGCTCCTCACACCTATCGCTCAGGAAGTTCAGCACATGGAAAAACGCGCTCTTCCGGTCATGGGGTTTCCCAAATGAGACAGTATATGAGCATGGCCGTACGCTCGGCTTGTACGCATTGTAATAAGTTTCGATCCTATAAAGAGCAGAAAGAAATAGAGGGCAAGAATTGGCCTGTTATACGAAATAACACCATTAATAAGCTTATTAAAATTATGTGTGCGATATGGAATAGTAAGTCCCCATATCAAAAAAATCACACATCCCGATTTGACCAACAAAAAAATGCAGCTTAAAACTTGATAAAGTCATAGCATTCGAGATAAGAACTAAGTTAAAAGGATAAAAATGGATGCGTGTGGTCATTCCCGTGGAAACGGGAATCTAATGGTTGCTATTACTTCCGTATTCGATACCTGACCAGCCATAAGATTTCGGGCATTCGCCGCGAAATGACCATTCAACGTACTCAACAGATGGTCTTTATATCGAATTCACGTTAACCTAAAGAACTGCAAAAGTCAGTCCTTGAAATGCCAGGCTTTTATTTTTTACGTCTAAGTTCAACAAGTAAGCGTAACACGAAAAGGTTTTACCCTTAGAAATTTTACCTACTTGCGAAATATAAAATAGGATATCTAACTATTTAAAACCATAACCTACTTGCAGTTATTGAAATTTGCTGCGTATTTCAAAACAGCATAAGTATGTGGTGTCACATCAATAAAAAATTATTACATTTTGTCAAATCTTAACTAAATCGAGAAAATGCTATGGGGTTAATGTTATCAAATAAAACAGAGGTTGAAGTAGAAGTTAAAGTAAAAGGAAACACGCTGGGATCAGTAAGAAGTAATGACAGAAGTTCATTTCCACAGGTCCCCCATAATTTAATGGGGCTGGAACTTACAACTAAGGATAAATGTAATGATCCGATTTACATAAAATTTGATCATATTGTGAATAAGGATGATGATTCTATAATGCACATTTTTGGAGAGTTGGGACATCCTGAATAGGGCACAGAATAATCTTATCACAACTGGTTAACTTAATAAGTTAATCAACGTGAGTTCGAGATAAAGAATGTTAAAATAGCTATTAGATCCATCTGACGGATACCCCGTCTAATGGATAGGGGCTGAATAAAGGTGATAAACTGAATGAAAACGCTCAGACGGACTTTAAGCCGTCAGGCCGTAACTCAAAGGGTTTGACAAGGATGATTATATTGAACTCACGTTAAATAAATAAACAAGATAAATAGCGTAATTTGGATTGAGAATAATAAGGCTCATCTTAATATCGGCCATCTTTATCTCTATAAACGTGGCTTGCCTTGAGGCCCAGCCACAAATTGGGTCTGAAATTCTAGCACATTATTCGCCCGAAGAGTACGGAGGCTTTGTTCAAAACTGGTCCGTCAATCAGTTACAGAACGGGGTAATGGTTTTTGGAAACGGTATGGGTATGCTTTTCTTTGACGGGACCAAATGGACCTTTCTTCACAGCAACAATAATAAAATGATCCGATCTTTGCTGGAAATGGAAAATGGAGAAATGTATTATGGCGGGAATCAGGAGATAGGAAAGCTCGAGTTCAATGACAGAGGAGAACCCATACTTCAGCCTTTTGAAAACCTTAAAGATTATAGTTTTTCAGACGTTTATGATGCTTTCGAATTTAACGGTGAAGCTTATTTCAGAAGTTTTGATTACTTATTTAAAATAAATGAAAATGATCAAATTAAGGCTGTGCTTGAACGTCAGAAAAATAATATTGGTACGGCAATTAACCACGGAGACAGGTTGCTGGTTACAATTTATAATCAAGGATTATATGAACTGGACAAAGACTCTTTGATTCATTTGGCTCAGGGAACCAGCCTGAAGGATAAATTAGTGTATAAAATGCACAGTCTGAATCCTGATACATTGTTGATTATGACACGGGCCAGTGGGCTATTTATTTACGAAGGACTGGAAATAAAACCATTTAAAACGGAAGTAGATGAACAACTAAGGCAATACAGGGTATATCGGGCTGAAACTCTTCATTCCGGGAATATAGCACTTGCAACTCTTGGGGGAGGTGTTTTTGTGATTACTCCCACCGGCGAACTGGTAACTGTAATTGATGAAGATGACGGCCTCCGGGACCTACAAGTATTTGGGCTTTTTGAGGATATGGAAAATAACTTATGGTTAGCTTTGAATACGGGTATTACTAAAGTTTCAATACAAACTAATGCTAAAGTATTCAGTGATATTAATGGACTTGAGGGCAGTGTTATTGAAATTGTTGACACCGATCAAGGAGTTGTAATTGGGACAACATCCGGGCTTTATAGCTATGAATATGAATTTGGAAAAATTTTAAAAAAAATCATCCCTGAAATTTCCAGGGTTTTTTCGATTGCAAAAATAGATAATAATCTAATTATAGCATCATCTGAAGGTTTATATCATTTATATGATGGGGTAATAGAGCGAGTTGACTCAAAATCATATAGATCGGTGACGGCCGATAGTGAAAGCAAAATGATTTTTGCTTCTACATATCAAATTATTAAGAGATGGATTTTGAAAGATAATAAATTGAGAGATCCTGCAGAACATGCTGTGGATGATATAGTTGCCAAACAGATGTTATATGATACAGAAAACAACGAAGTCAGGGCAGTTTCTTTAGAAGATGAATTCTACCTGGGCACTTTATCCTCAAAGATTAACTTTAGAAAAATAGCTTCCGTAAACATTAACAATATTACTGATTTGGATTTAGTAGAGGACAGATTATTTATTTCTGCAGTTAATGGGTTATACGAGTATGATAGAACCACCGATAGTTTAATAATAACTGATTATTTTGGAGACCATGATATATTAAACGGAAATCAGATTTTTAGGCTGGAAGAGGTTGACGAAAACAGTTTTTGGGTAGTTGCAGATAAACATTTGAACAGACTTGAAAAAGACGGTGAGAATTGGAACGTTATCAATAGGCCTTTTAAATATTTAAGCCGGTTTTTCGAACCTTATGTAGTATTGGAAAGTGATCATCAAGATCTATGGCTTGGATCTGATTCAAAAATAATTTGGCTGAAAAGTTCAGAATACAATCCTTCAATCACTCCTCCGATTACCCGCATATCAACTATTTTTCTTGAAAAAGACTCTTTGTTTTATGGTGGGTTTGGGGAATTTGATGACAATATCAGGTTTCCATATGAACAGAAAGAATTTAGGTTTGAATTTAGTAACTCGAGTTACTTAGCATCTGCACTCAATCAATATCAGTTTCAGTTAGAAGGATATGATGATGTTTGGAGCGATTGGAGGAAGGAAACCCGTAAGGATTATACAAATCTCATGGAAGGTTCTTACACTTTTAAAGTTCGGAGTAAAGATGTGTTTGATGAAATTGGAACAGAAGCCAGTTTTGCCTTTGTTATTCTCCCTCCGTGGTATAGAACCTGGTGGGCATATTTACTCTATACTTTTACTATTGCAGGGATCTTGTATATGGCTTACAAGATCAGGGTAAATCAATTGTTGCGGGTTGAACGCATTCGGAATAACATTGCCAGTGATCTTCATGATGAGGTTAGTGCCACACTCAGTAGCATCAGTTATTTTGCGCAGGCCATCCAAAGTGATAAGGTTAAGAAAGATAAAGACCGCTTTGTGAAGCTGATCGCTAACAGTGCAGGGGATGCCAAAGAAAAGATCACCGACATCGTATGGGCTATCAATCCGGAACATGACGACTGGCAAGCTTTTCTGTCAAAATGCAGGAGGTATGCTTCCGATCTTTTGGAGAGTAAAAACATGAAATACAGCCTTAAGATCGATGAATATATTCCCGGAAAGCTGGATATGCAGTTGCGACAGCACCTATGGCTGATCTTCAAAGAGATGGTGACCAACGCCACCCGCCACTCCAATGCCAGGCAGCTGGATGTGATCATGAATTACGAAGCCGGGCAGTTAAAATTGGTAGTCCAAGATGATGGAAAGGGAATAGAAATTGACAAAGTTAAAAAAGGGAACGGTCTGGTGAATATCCAAAAGAGGGTGGATCTAATTGGAGGAGATATTACACTTAAAACCTCTGACGGATTTGGTACCCGCTGGATCTTAAAAGTTTCGATTTAATGAAAACCACATTGTTATGCAGTGTTATTTTCTGCATAAGGCCTTAGATTTAAATATCTAATCTGAAACCCAAAATGGATCAAGTGATAAAAATAGGCATTGTAGAGGATAATGAGTACATGAGAGAGGGATGGGAGACCTTCATTGAGCATGAGGAGGATCTTGCAGTGATCGGTAGTTTTGGGTCTTGTGAAGAAGCGTTCGAATCGGATGCCATTAACAGGGTAGATCTGATGATCATGGACATCGGGTTACCCGGTATGACGGGCATTGAGGGAGTTAAGTATATGCGCGAACATCATCCCGATGTTAACATCATAATGGCAACTATTCACGATGACAATGATCACATTTTTGACGCCTTGAAAGCCGGTGCGGTTGGCTATCTCATGAAAAAAGTAACTCCGGATGAATTGGTAGAAGCCATTCGGAATGCGCATAAAGGCGGCTCACCCATCACCCCGAACATTGCCCGCAAGATTATTTCCACTTTTCAGCAGGCAGCATACATGGAGGAGGAACTCTCAGAGCGGGAGATCCAGATCTTAAACCAGCTCTCTACAGGCCGGTCTTATGCAGCTATAGGCAAAGAGATCTATTTATCGGTGGATGGTGTCCGTCATCATATTCGTAATATTTATCAAAAACTGGAGGTTCACAGTCGCTCAGAGGCTATTGCAAAAGGAATTAATAAAAAAATTATACGCCCAAACGACTGACAGATGATTTGTGAAGACCACATAATTATGCGGTTCATTTCTAAATATCCTTCTTTAGATTTTTAAAGCATTAGTCCTTCCAAGACTAAACTAACCTTAGACACCAAAACCCTGCTTTTTGATAAAAGCAGGGTTTTTTTATTTCACATGCAGTGAAAATATCCCGATATTCCGCCCGAATTTCAGTTGTATCAAATAAGCAGTCTTTATGAAAGAATTTATCCGAATCGCATCAGGTCAGGGTTTTTGGGGCGATCTTCCGAACGCTCCGGTTAATCAGGCAAAAAAAGGACCCATCGATTATCTTGTAATGGATTATCTGGCTGAAGTCACCATGTCCATTATGCAGAAACAACGGATGCGAAATCCGGATTGGGGATATGCCAGAGATTTTGTGAATGTTGTGGAACAGGTGTTGCCAGAGATCAAAAATGATGGGATCAAAGTGATCAGCAATGCAGGCGGGGTGAACCCAAATGCTTGTAAAGATGAGATCCTGAAAGTTGCCAAAAAGAAAGGATATACCGGACTCAAAGTAGCGGTTGTGGACGGGGATGACATTCTGGAACAAATTGATGAGCTGATCGCTGATGGACACGAACTTAAGAACATGGATGACGGCCGCCCGATCTCAACGATCAAGGATCAGCTATTGAGTGCCAATGTTTATTTTGGATGCCAGCCTATTGTTGAAGCGCTTGCCAAAGGGGCGGATGTGATTATCACAGGCCGTGTTACAGATACCGGGCTAACCCTTGCTCCCATGATCCACGAATTTGGCTGGGAATCGGATGATTTTGATAAGATAGCTATAGGTACTATTGCCGGGCATATTCTGGAATGCGGAGCTCAATCCTCAGGCGGTAACTTTACGGATTGGGAAAAGGTGGAAGACTTTACAGATATCGGTTTCCCGATCGTACAGGCATATCCCAATGGCGAGTTTTTTGTTACCAAGCATGAGGGAACCGGCGGACTTGTAAGTGCCATGACGGTAAAAGAGCAATTGCTTTATGAAATTGGGGATCCGGCTGAGTATATCACTCCTGATGTGATAGCAGATTTTACTTCCATTAAAGTGGAGGAGACCGGGAAGAACAAAGTTAAAGTAACCGGAATTAAAGGCCATCCTGATACGCCTACTTATAAAGTTTCAGCAAGTTATAATGACGGCTATAAATTAGCTGCAACCCTGGTTTACTGCTGGCCCGATGCACTTAAGAAAGCCGTAAAAGGTGCGGAAATTCTTGAGAAAAGGGCGGAAGCTCTTGGGCTTGAATTCAATGAGTTTAACAAAGAATACATCGGCTATAATGGCAATTCAGAAAAACCCATTACAGAGGAAGCTTTGAATACCGAATTTGATGAGATCCAGATGCGGGTATCGGTATCGGGAGAACGTAAAAACGATTTAAATCGCTTTGGGATGGAAATTGCACCTCTTATCTTAACCGGGCCCAGCGGAGTTACAGGCTTTGCCGGCGGGCGCCCTAAAGCAAGTGACGTAGTGGCTTACTGGCCTGCATTATTGGACAAAGGGGCTGTCACACCAAGAGTCACAGTTTTTGAAATTGATTAAAGATAACCGCCGATAAATTTTTCAACGGCAAAATACAGATGAATATGAAGATCGCAGTAATTGGAGCAGGAATTTCAGGGTTGGCAGCAGGTCGTGAACTGGTAAAAGCAGGACACGAAGTTGTGGTTTTTGAAAAAAGCGGAGGCTATGGAGGGCGGCTTGCAACCCGCTATGCAGGTAAAGGAAATGAACAGAAGCTTGATCATGGGGTTCCCTGCTTCACAGCCAAATCCGAAGAATTTAAAGAGCTTGTTGCTGAGTTAACTTCCAAAGGGATATTGACTACCTGGGAGGGAATCTTTGCACATCGCGATGAAAACGGTGAAATATCAGAATCAAGTCCTGATTCTGAATATTACATTGCAAAAGAAGGCATGAATTCAATTGGGAGGTATATTGGCCGGAATCTGGATATTCGCTTCAATGAGAAAGTGGGAGGTTTGACACACATCGGTGAAAACAGGCGAAAGAAGAAAAGCTGGATGCTGAATTTCCCCACAGCCTTAACTGAAAGTGCGGATGCCGTCGTGATCTCAGCTCCGACCCGCCACGCTTATGCCTTGCTTAATACCACCATCGATGAAATCGAAACATTGAAGATGGTTCGTGAAATTGACGAGGTGGAATATGAGTCTCAGTTCACACTTCTAAGCGGTTATTCCGGAGTGCAAATGCCGGAATGGAATGCTTTGGAATGTGATGATGATATCATTGAATGGATCTCGAATGAATCTACTAAAAGAAATTCGGGTAAGAATGCCTTAGTAATTCATACTACTTCTGAATTTGCTAAAAAGAATATGGATACTGCTCGGGAAAAGGTTGAAGAGCTTATCGCAGACCGATTGACAACGATCTTGGGGGGATGGGCCGCACTTCCGGAGTGGCAGCAGCTTCACTTCTGGAGATACAGTCGAGTTAAAAATCCTCTTCCGCACGATTTTATGGAGATTCGCGGAAACGACACGCCGCTCGCTTTGGTTGGAGGCTATATGAATGGCAACACCGTTGAATCGGCATACCTTTCAGGATTAAAGCTTGGGAAACACTGGGCTGAACAATTCGCTGACTAAAAATAATATTAAGCCAACTAACCGGATCAGGTTTGGGCGCTCTTAAAGAACTCAACAAATACCTTAAGAAGTATAAAGGCACGATGGTACTCGGAGCCCTTTTCTTGACGGCTTCCAATTTTTTCCTCGTTTGGATACCGGTGCTTATACGCCGCACCATGGATGAAGTGGAATCACTTGGTAATGAAGGATTTGAAGTTCCATCCAATATCGTTCAAACGCTTTTTTCTACAGAAGCCTCCAAGATTCTGGCTACCAATTCTTTGATACTCATTGGCACGGTGATGTTGTATGGCGTTCTGTTATTTGCCACCCGCCAAACCCTGATCGTGACTTCCCGGAAGGTGGAGTTTGACATCCGGAATGACATTGTGAAGAAATTAATGAATTTGCCCCAGCGTTATTTCGCGGAAAATTCATCCGGAGAAACTTATGTACGGGCTACGGAAGATGTTGGAAAAGTACGCGATTATTACGGCCCGGTTATCATGTACAGTATTAATACCATAACGCGTGCCGGTTTTGTTTTGGCCATGATGTTTTTTGTAAATCCTGAACTGACCTTCTGGGCTCTCATTCCTCTGCCTTTCATTTCTGTATTTGCTTACTGGATCACCGGGTTCATACACCGGCATTCTACCATTATTCAGGAGCAATATTCTACCATGGCAGGCCGGGCTAAAGAGACCTTTTCTGCCATTCGTTTGATCAAAGCGTACAATCGCATCGACTATGAACAGCAGCTTTTTGAGAATGAAAGTGAGGATTACCGGAAAAAGAAATTACGTCTTGATATGATTGAATCCTTGTTTCATCCGGCACTCAACTTTCTTATTGGGTTATCGTTGCTGATCGTTGTATGGAAAGGCGGAGAAATGGTAATAGAAGGGACGATAACGGTAGGTAACATCGCGGAATTCCTGATCTATGTTGCATATCTGACTTGGCCTGTCGCTGCTTTGGGTTACACGACCAATCGATTTCAGCGATCACTTGCTTCATGGAATCGAATACAGGAATTAATGAACGAACCGATCGAGATCAAAGATGCTGAAGACAAGGTAGATCAGGAAGTGAAAGGGCATTTACAATTTAAGGGAGTAGGTTTTAATTATCCCGGTTCAGACGAAATGGTGCTCAAGAATATATCGTTTGAGATCAATCCAGGTGAGAATATTGCTATTGTAGGCAGAACCGGCTCAGGGAAATCAACATTGGTACAATTAATACCCCGATTATTCGACCCAACGGAAGGAGAAATATTACTGGACGGTAAAAACTTGAAAAATTGGTCTCTTTCAAGAATAAGGGAAGCAATTGGTTTTGTACCTCAGGAAACCTTCTTATTTTCAGATACGATCAGCGATAACATTTCATTTGGTGTTGAAGATGCTTCGGAAGCCTTGGTCGAAGAGGCAGCAGAGAAGGCACAGGTAAAAGAGAATATTTTGGATTTTGAGAAAAAATTTAAGACTATGCTTGGAGAACGGGGTATTACCTTATCAGGTGGACAAAAGCAAAGAACAGCAATAGCAAGAGCCCTGATCAAAGACCCCAAAATCTTAATATTCGATGATTCTCTCAGTGCAGTTGATACCAAAACAGAAGACGCGATCTTGAAACATTTACGACAAGAGTTAAGTGGAAGAACAACCATCATGATCAGTCATCGCATTTCCACAATTAAAGACGCAGACAAAATTTACTATATAGAAGAAGGACAAATTGTAGAGACAGGTACCCACGAAGCCTTGTTGGCTAAAGATGGCAGATATACAGCTATGTACAACAAGCAAATATTAGAACAAGAATTGGCAGAAATATAAATAAACCGGGGCTCCTTGTATGAAAGCAATGCCCCAACAAAACATACATTACGGGAGATAGAACAATGATTGTAGTACCTTTAGGAGTAGCATCGGCAACCCCAACAGCCGTTCGGCATCTACCCTCAGTTGCCTTATGGAGAGAAGGAAGTGTATTCCTTTTCGATTGTGGAGAAAATACACAAATGCGCATGCTGCAAGCCGGCATCAAGAGATCAAAGATCGAAGCAATATTCATCACACATTTTGATGTAGATCACTATTCAGGATTGCTTGGTTTGCTGGCCACACTTCAGCTTCAACGCAGAGAAAAACCATTGCACATTGTTGGTCCGAAAGGAATTAAGGATTTTGTGGAATGGAATTTAAAATTCGCAGACATTGATACCAATTATGAGATCACCTTCCACGAGATCGCAGAAGATATTGAATCGGACGTGGTGCATGATGAAGATGAATATTATGTAGAAGCCCGACCGCTCAAGCATACCAAATTCTGTGTTGGATATCGGTTTCAGGAAAAGGATAAACCCGGAAAAGTTGATGCTGATAAGGCAGAGAAAATGGGGATATCGAAAGATGAGCAGTTCAAAGAATTGAAAGCCGGAAAAGATGTAACCCTGAATGATGGCAGCGTTGTTAAATCATCGGATATAGTAGGCCATCCTCGTCCTGGCGACAGCTTTGCATACGTCACCGATACAGAATATACACCAAATGCCGTTAAACTGGCTATGAACACCAACATCCTTTATCATGAAGCCACCTTTGGTAAAGAACTGAAAGATAAAGCTGGTGAAACAGGACATTCTTCCACAGTAGATGCTGCACGTGTGGCAACCGAAGCTCAAACTAAACTTCTGGTGATCGGACATTTCTCAGCTCGGTACACCAATGAACATGATTTACTGAAAGAGGCCCGCGAAGGATTCTATCCCGCTTGGCTGGCGAACGAACTACGCCCTATTTTCACGGATCCAATGCACGAACGGGGCATTATTACGCCAAAAGTTGAGATCAATGAGATCGATAAGAACTCCGGCGGAAGTAATTACAAGGGGAAAAAGAACTACAAGAGCGGTGGCAAAAAGAACTTGAGGAGTCGTAAAGGCGGAAGTTCCAGCCGTGGCAGAAGCAGTTCCCGAGGTAGCAGCAGCCGGGATCGAAGTAGCAGCTCACAGAGGTCTGACAGCCGCGGTAAAAGCGACAATTACAAAAGAAAGACTTACGGAAGCAGTACCTATAGCGCAAATATAAAAGATAAAAAAGACGATTCTGATTCAAATTCACCCCGAAAGATCACTCCAAGATCTTCCTATGATGATTTTGATAGATTCTAAACAAACAATTAAGTGAGCAACAAACAAGATTCCAAAGCCGTCGATACCACTCTGATTCGGCGGCTTTATTTTTTTCTAAAACCCTACCGCTGGTTCGTTCTATTAGCCATCAGCCTTACTTTGTCGGCGTCCTATTTAGGTACGATACGTCCAAAGCTTACCCAGATCGCAGTCGATGAGTACATCGCTGTAGATGATTTTGAGGGACTGTGGTGGATCATAACCTTGTTGGGAGGGGCATTACTTGGCGAATTTATCTTGCTGGTTTTCAACACCTATATAACCAGATGGTTTGGGCAGAATGCACTGTATTCACTTAGAAATACCGTCTTCAAAAAGATCCAAACGCTGAATGTTCAGTTCTTCGATAAAAATCCCATAGGCCGGCTTATTACCAGAACCACCAGTGACATTGAAGCCCTAAGTGAATTATTATCCGATGGCGTAGTTGCGATAATTGGTGATCTGTTTCGCATAATCTTTATCCTTTACTTCATGTTTAGCATGAATTGGGAGCTGAGTATAGTCACCCTTACTGTATTGCCTATCTTATTCTATGCCACGTTTTGGTTCAAGGCCAAAGTTAGAGTCACGTTTCTTGAAGTGAGGGATAAGATTGCCCAGTTGAATTCCTTTGTGCAGGAACACATAAATGGGATGGATGTGGTTCAGCTCTTCAACAGAGAAGAGAAGCAGCGAAAGAAATTTGAAAAGATAAATGCTGGTCACCGTGATGCGTACATTGAGACGATCTTCTACTTTGCGATTTTCTGGCCTATTGTGGAAGTAACTGCAAGTTTGGCTATGGCGCTCATTGTCTGGTATGGTGGAGCAAGAGCCCTTATGGATGGAGTAACCTTTGGTGTATTGTTAGCCTTTATACAATACGCCCGTCAGTTTTTTCGCCCGATTCAAGGTTTGTCGGAAAAGTTCAACACTCTTCAATCTGCCTTAGCATCCTCAGAACGGATATTTGGAGTATTAGATACCAAAACAAGAGTTATTGAAACAGATACTCCTACAGCCATCAAAGACCCAAAAGGAAAGATCGAATTTGAGAACGTATGGTTTAAGTACAATGAAGATGAAGACTATGTGTTGAAAAATGTTTCTTTTACTGCTGAACCCGGAGAGGACATTGCCATTGTTGGGGCAACCGGAGCCGGAAAAACAACGATCATAAATATCCTGATGCGCTTTTACGATATCGAAAAAGGCAGTGTTAAAATCGATGGAGTTGACATAAGAGATCTTACACTTTATGACCTCCGCTCACATTTTGGGTTGGTTTTACAAGATAATGCACTATTCTCAGGATCTATCCTTGATAACATAACGCTGGGGCATCCTGATATTACCAGAGAGCAAGTGATTGAAGCAGCACATAAAGTGGAGGCACACCGATTCATTGAAAAACTTCCTGAAAGCTATGATTATGTACTTCAGGAAAGGGGCGCTTCTTTGTCGATGGGGCAACGACAGCTTATTTGTTTTGTAAGAGCCCTCGTTTATAATCCCGAAATTCTGATCCTGGACGAAGCAACTTCCAGCGTGGATTCTGAGACTGAAGCGTTGGTAACTGAATCCAGCCGCCTTATGATGGAGGGCAGAACATCTATAGTGGTTGCTCACCGTCTTTCTACCATTCAACATGCTGATAAGATCCTGGTAATGCACAAGGGACAGATCAGGGAATCAGGGAGTCATCAGGAGCTTATTTTACAGGAAAATGGCCTCTATAAGAAGCTATACGAATTGCAATATAAGGATCAGGTTTTGGCAGAATAAAAAAAGGCCTGCGATTTCTCACAGACCTTTCTAGGGTTCATGTTTAAATATTTAACAGAGTGTGTTTAGTTCAGATCTAACTCTACGTTGCCAATGTTATTGGTTTCGCCAACAGTGACTTGAACATCAGTAGTATCCTTAACTTGATAGTTAGTGTTTGTTGGATTTATTGAAACGGTATAGCTCCCTTCTTCAAGTCCAATTAATCTGAACGTTCCATCATTTTCGTCAGCATAGGTTGAAGACAAAGTATCTCCGTTAGCGATAGCGTAAACTACAGGCTCAGCTTCAAATGGCGTTACACTACCTTCGATATTACCGGTAATAGCCTGATTAGTGGCTTTGATCACAGGTTTCAGAATGTATCCTTGTCCAGAAGATTCATTTCCGGTAACTACAACCGAACGACTGGCATCAAAATCGAGTAACAGGGTATAAGTAATATCCGGCTCGATCTCTGCATTTACATTCAATTTAATTCCTGTTTGGGCACCACTTGGAATGAACATATCATTTGATTGTCCGTCAATGACTACGCTGTGCCCATCACTACTTAGAATCAGACGTACTTGTTCGTAGATACCGGGTTCAAGTTCTATTTCTCCCAAAGGCTGTAATACTCCGTTTGTGAGTTCCAGAAGATCGAAAACCTGCCCGGGAGCACCTACTGTGATCCAGCCTTCCTCATCGGTACCGTTATTAACCTGCACGCTTTCTATAAAAACGTTCACTTCATCATAATTGGCCGGTGCATCGTGAAGAAGAACCTGGAAGCTACCTGTTCGGCTATCTGATTGGGTGCCACATCCAATAAGCATGAATGTGAAGATCACAAGGGTTGCTATTGTTTTAAATATTTTTGAGTATATCATAATAATATTGTTTTGATTTTTTGTTGTTAGGTGTCTTTACTCATGCGACGACTAACTTTCGGTTTGGTTACTGAATTAAATTATTTTTTAAAAAGTCAAGATGAGCAAGGTAGAAATAATGATAACTATCACTTATGGGTGGGACAGATAAAAGAGAAAAGCGGGGAGATTTTAAAAATTGATTAACGAATTAACCGCCACCTCCATTATTTCCGCCTCGGGTATTGTCAGGCCTTCCGGGTAAACCTGATGGAGGTCCGCCCCCAATTTTCCCGTTAAATAATCCTTGCAGAATTTCAGACGCAGGTGAGCCTGATTGTATTCGGTCTAAAATGCCATTTAATACATTGCCTGCGGGTATTTGCCCTTTGTTCTGTGCTATTTTCATTGCGGAAGGTAGTTTTTGTAAATCCGTTGAATCAAAGCCGCCTTTTAAAGATCGAATAACAAGCTCAGTTGTTAACTGCTGATTTTCAGCACTAGTTGGAAGATCGGGGAGTATCGTTAAAGAGGTAACTACTTCATTTCTGCTGATATTAGAAAGAAGATCCTGGTTATCTAATTCATCTAAGAACCCATTCAGTACATTTTCAGAAAACCCCTGATTCAAAGCTCTGGCTGTTACTTTAAGCATATTATTTCTAAATTCTTGTGCCGACTCCGGGCCTGATCTATTGGCCATATTCTGGACTCCAGGCTTTTGGATCCAATTGTTAACGATAGGCGCAGCATTTTGAGTAGAGACCTTCAGACCTTCCAAAACATTTAACAAGACATCAATGGGGACTCCTTTGGCCATGCCTTCGGATGTTTTTTGGAGGATCATGTCGAAAGGAAGGTTTTCTTCTGCAAGAGCTACGGCAGGTTTAAGTATTTCAGAGAGCTGATCGTTGCTGATGCCATTTGCTTCAGCCCGTTCTTGCAGTTTAGAAATATAAGAGGCATCAAGTCCTAATTCCGTAGCTTTCTGGGTCAGAACAGAAAGCGAATTCTGTTGTGCAAAAAGCGAAAATGGCAGTGACATGATTATGCTCACCAAAGCAAGCCTGACCATCTTTTTTGATATGTTTTTCAGTGTATTCATTTTATTACCAATTACTTATTCAACAATTTTTAGAGCATTAACACCACCAAAGCTGTCATTAACCGTAGTAGTGTCATTTGAAAATTCCAGCCAATTCTGTTCATTGTCGCGTATAACCAATATTCTGTACTCATACAGACCGGGTTCAAGGTTTAAGGAGGCGACATACTTATTTCCTGAAGTCTCTCTAAGGGGAATACCGGGTTTTTCCCAGTTATTAAAATCCCCGACAACATATAAATTCCCTTCGCCCCGAAATTTCAAAGTAATCTGGTGTTCCTCATCCTTATAATTCCATACAGGTTCAACGATATTTTTTCGTGAAGAAATTATGTTCGGGATGAATGAAAATCGTAATCCACCTGAAATTTGAACATCTGAGATCCCCGTTTCGAGGGAACTTGACTGATACAATAGTCGGTCAGCAGATACAAAAGCGGCGATATTATTAGTGACCGGATAAGCAGCTTCAAGTTTAAATCTCCATATCTGATCATCTATTGACTGGGTTTGTGTGGTTGTTCCTCCGGGTGGGCCGAATGGGCCTCCAGGTCCACCTCCATCATCAATAGTAGTTGTAAATTCAGAACTATAGTTAATGAACTGTATTTCTGAGGTTAACTTACTTCCATTTAGAAATGAACGCCCAAGAGACATTGAAGTTGAAAGTCCATTTTGTGGCGAACTTAAATTATCTAAACTGCCATAGATACCTGCTTTTAACTGCCAGCGAAAATTAAACCAGCTTTCAAATTCAAGGCTGTAAGAATTAAAACGATTACTGGTATCAGGACTATTTGGCAGGTTTGTGTATTCTCTGAAATTTGAACCGATCTTGAAATTCAATGAAGTAAAACCAGATGGAAACCAGGTAATATAGGGTCGAATCCAGCTAAGATTTCTTTCGAGATCTGATTGAAATGCACTGGTTCCTGCTACTATTCCGGCATTAAAGTTTTGATCAATGTCGATCAGATATTTTCCATAAGCGAGATAGCCATGCCATGCAGGTTGTTCTGAAAAAAATGGTTCATATATATAGCCTCCGTTTATGTCAAACTTATGCTTTCCCTTATCCCAAAAAAGCTGGCCAAATGTAGAATTAAAGCCGTAACCGGAATCATAAGTTCTATTCCATTCAGAGAAAAAGGGATTCAGATAGGTATTTGTTGAATACCCCGCTCTGAACTCAGATGTAATGGTGGTCTGTACATCCTGTGATTTAGATGAAAATGGCAATATGGAGCCTATCATTAGCATAGTTATAACTTTTATCCTCATAGATAGATTATCGCATTTTTATTTCCAAAACCGTCATCTTCATACATTGTGGCAAGTGGGTCGGTGACCCAGTTTTCTCCGTTCACTACAAACATATACTTGTTCTCTCCGCGGGGCATGGCAAAAAAGCCGGTCCAAACATCTTTGCCATTTACCTGCTGTTCGGTAAGCTCATAAGGCTGCCAGTCATTGAAATCGCCGGCAATGGCTATTTTATTTGCATTTTCATCTACATAAATAAACCGGACCCAAACCAATTCTTCATTATCGGAAACAGTTTGTGTTGCAACCTCTTCTTTGCTTTGAACGATCGCATCTGTATCTGTATTTGATTGATTAAGATATAAGAAAAGGGCGGGAATAAGAATTACCAACGTAACAGCAAAGCCTATAAGTGCAGGACTGAGTTGATAATTGCGTGGTGTAAAAATGGATTGAAGCCAGCTTAAGATGTTGGGTATAAGTGGTATTTGTTCAACCTCTTGTGGTTGTTCTTCCAGCTGATCGATTTGCATCATTACTTTATTGGAAAATCCCTCAGGTACTTCAAATGATTTACGATCGAAAGAAGGATCTGAAAACGATTGTCGTAAAAAAAGCTCAAACCTCAGTGATGACCTTAGTTCGGAATCATCTGCTATGGCATGTAAAGCTTCTTTCTCTTCATAAGCTGATAACTCATGGTCCAGATATTTTCTAAGAAGTTCTTGTTTATTCATAACTCTGTCACATTTTATGTTTCATAAATTCTCTTAACTCGGCCCGAGCCCTGTGAACTCTTTGCTTAAGTGCATTAACGCTGACATCCAGCTGTTTTGAGATCTCTTTATAAGATAACCCTTCATCGTATTTCAGTAAAAATGCCTCCGCATAATCAGGGGTTATATTTCGTAATGCTTCATACAATAGGATATTGGTTTCTTTAGTTTCGATTTCGTATTCCGGTGAAATGGAATGCCTTGTTAAACTTTGGATTTCATGAGATTCCATTTCACTAAAATTTTTATTTTTCCGGCGAATGTTTTTCACATAATCGCGACAGTGGTTCATGCTTATCACATATAGCCATGAGGAAAATTTTGACCGCCCGTCAAAAATTTCCAGTCGCTCATAGGTTTTAACGAAGATTTGCTGAGCCAGTTCTTCAACAAGCTCATCCTCTTTTACAAATTTACGAACCACATGAAATACCATCGGCGCATATTTGTCGATCAGTTCTGAATATCTGTTATGCTCACCGCAAATAATTTTGTCAATAATTTGATTTTTCGAATTTTCACTATTCTGCATTAAGCTTTGCCATAAAGTAGATTATGGTTATAACATACCTAAAATATTCCATTCGTTTATCCAATGCGACGACCGAAGGCAGGTTTGGTTACTTAATTTTTTTAAATTTTAGTTAGTTAGATAGAATTCAATATGAAAATGAAGGAAAGAACAACGGTATTTTTATATGAGTTATAAGGTTGGGAAAGTCAGCAAATTATTAACAAATGAATTCGTATTTTCTTTTAACAAAAGAGGAAAATATTATGGCAGATTCAAAAAAAAAATCAACAGTAAAAAAAGATATCGAAGAAACCATTTACGATACCACCGAGAAGCTTCAGGATAAAGCTGAAGAGACGTACGATGTGTTATTGGATCGTTTGAAATATGAGCGGGATGGCTTGGAGCGCGAGCTAAAGCATGAGTATCGAAATGCACGTCGCTATGTACGCGCTCACCCTGAACAAGGCTTGGGAATAGCTTTTGTTGCAGGACTGGTGCTTGGCGCCTTATTGACAAGAAAATAAAAAGTTTAAAATATACAGATGGCAATTAATACAGATAACCTGCAGGAACTCTATGAGCGAATTGACGCGCTCAGGAGGTACCTTTGACTACGATAAAAGAAAAGTACGCATAATAGAACTCACCGAACATACGCAAGATCCGGAGTTCTGGAACGATCCTGCTAAAGCTCAGGCGATCATGAAGGAGTTGGATCACGAGAAGAGCCTGGTCGAGGGGTGGGATAACCTCGACTCTTTACGCGAGAGCATCAATGTATATCTTGAATTTCAGGAAATGGGAGAAGAGGTAGAATCCGATCTTGAGGCTGAATATAAAAAGCTTGAAAAAGCCTTAGAGGAAATGGAACTCCGAAATATGCTCAGCGGCCCTGATGACCACAGGGATGCGATCGTTAACTTCAATCCCGGAGCCGGTGGAACAGAAAGTCAGGATTGGGCTGAGATGCTCTATCGCATGTACACCCGCTGGGCTGAAAAGGCCGGATTTAAAGTTTCTGTTGTCGATTACCAGGATGGGGATGTAGCCGGACTTAAGAGTGCCACTATAGAAGTTCAGGGTGATAATGCGTATGGATTTCTTAAAGCGGAAAGCGGAGTACATCGTCTTGTACGTGTCTCTCCATTCGACAGCAACGCTCGCCGCCATACTTCTTTTTGCTCCGTATTTGTGGCTCCGCTTATTGATGATACCATTGAAGTGGACATCAACGAGAGTGAAGTTGAATTGCAGCGATTTCACTCAAGTGGAGCCGGCGGACAGAACGTGAATAAAGTGGAAACGGCCGTTCGCCTGATTTGGGAAGGAGAACTTTCGGATGGACGAACAGAACGGGTAGTAGCTGAATGTCAGCAGGAGCGGTCGCAGCTTCAGAATCGCGAAAAAGCAATGGTGTTGCTTAAATCACGCATCTATGAACTTGAAAAGGAAATTCAGGAAGCTGAAAAAGCCAAGCTGGAAGGTTCAAAAGGTAAAAACGAATGGGGTTCACAAATACGAAGCTATGTGTTTGATGACCAGCGCGTTAAAGACCACCGTACAAACTACGAAACGAGTGATGTGAGCGGGGTAATGGATGGCGACCTCGATGAATTCATAAAAGCATACCTGCTTCAGGATGCCGAAGTATAATCAGTACAAATTTTTCCCATGATCAAGGTTGGAGTTACAGGCGGAATCGGCTCAGGCAAAACTACTCTCTGTAAAGAATGGGGAAAAATGGGAGCCTATATACTTTATGCGGATGATCTTGCTAAAAAATTGATGAATGAAAATGAGGAATTGAAATCAAAGATCGTGAAGGTATTTGGGGAACAATCCTATGATGCTTCCGGAGATTTAGACCGATCCTATCTTGCCAGTGAAGCATTTGAGAAAGGCAGGGTAGAAGAGTTGAATGAACTGGTACACCCCGTGTTATGGAAGAAAGCAAAAGATATCGCAGAAGAGAAGAAAAGGGAGGGAGTAAAAGTGTTTGCTAAAGAAGCAGCCATCTTATTGAATAACGGTCGCCCTAAAGGTCTTGATTATGTAGTGCTTCTGCTTGCCGATGAAGAAAACCGTATAGATCGCACAAAAGAGAGAGACCAGACTTCAGAAAACCGGATTCGGGACAGAATTTCAAAACAACCTGATTTTAATGAGCTTATTCCCTTGGCTGATCTCGTTATTACCAATGACGGTAGTTTAGAAGAACTAAAAAACAAATCACGTCAAGTTTTTAAAAACATTATAGAACAAACTCAGTAAATGAAAAAGTATAAAGATTTTGAACCTCAAACATCTTTATATTCTCAAAAAAGCGCTTCCAAAACATTAAACTGATATGGTAAGTAAAAAAAATTCTAGATTGGAAACCTTAGAAGAATATATTATTCAAAACCAGAATAGGTTTCCCGGAGCTACAGGTGAACTTTCACAACTACTCAGAGACATCGGTTTAGCGGCCAAGATCATTTCGAGAGAGGTGAATAAAGCGGGGATCACCAATATTCTGGGTGTTGACGGTTCCACGAATATACATGGGGAAGCAGTTAAAAAATTAGATCTATTTGCTGATCAACAGCTTATTTCAGCCTTGGACCGTTCGCTTATTACATGTATGGTGATCTCCGAAGAAAATGATGGGATCGTAAAGATGAGCAGCAAAAATGGTAAGTATATTGTGTACTTAGATCCGCTTGATGGCTCTTCCAATATCGATGTGAATGTTTCTATAGGAAGTATCTTCTCAGTTTATATGAGGGAGGCCCGTTACGACTCCTCACTCAGGGAATCGGATGCATTGCAACCCGGTGTTCGTCAGGTTGCTGCCGGTTACGTATTATATGGTTCCAGTACCATTTTAGCCTATACCACCGGTTTAGGCGTTTCCCTTTTTACGTTAGATCCAAGCATCGGTGAATTCATTTTGAGTGACCGGATGATAAAAATGCCGGATTATGGAAACATTTATAGCATCAATGAAGGAAGTTATAATTCCTGGGACCTTGGGCTTAAACAATATATCAAATACTGCCAGGAGGAAGAAGAAGAATCAGGAAGGCCTTATTCTGCGAGGTATATTGGATCAATGGTAGCTGATATTCATCGTACACTGATTAAGGGCGGTATCTTTATTTATCCGCACAGTAAAAGATATCCGCATGGTAAATTGCGATTGATGTATGAATGCAATCCGTTGAGTTTTATCATAGAACAGGCAGGAGGGGCGGCTACTGATGGCGAAAAGCGGATCATGGAGTTGGAACCCACCAAAATTCACCAACAAACTCCTATCTATATAGGCTCTAAAAAGAATGTAGAGGATGTAATGAAATTTTTGGAAGAGCATCATAAGTCAGTACCTCAGGAATAGTCTTTAGCAGCCAAAGACTGAACCCCTTCACTTGTGTACCGGAAGAATGGCTTTACGATAAAGACAGGTTGACTGGTGTTGACTGGTAGTCAGGTACGCAAGCGAGTCGTTTACGGCATCTCGGTTACGTTTTATCCTTAACTAATATTATTTTAAGTTCATTAATACCAATCGCGTCCTAAACGTTGAAATACATTTTGGCAAAACGATCCTTCAAAAGGATTCTCGCAGATTTCTGCTGAATAGCGATGTGTTTTGATAAAAGATCATCAGCGCTCCGAGCGCAGCGATTCCCACGAAGTGAAACTCAGCGGGTTAATCGGCGTGCCTCTGCGAGAAAAAAAGGGGATTGATTTTAAACATGTCAGCTAATCCGTTTTTATCTTCGAAAACACAGGTCTTTTTTCAATTTTAAAAACGTTTAGGACGCTATTGCATTAATTAAGATAGTTATGAGAATAATTGCAATTCAAAAAGAAATTTTGGGACTATCGAAAAGAGACTTTGTGCCACATCTCAGGGATGAAGCCCGGCGTGGTTGGGATTTATATAAGGAAGGAGTGATTAGGGAAATGTATTTTCGGAATGATAAGCCCGAAGCAGTGCTTATTCTTGAATGTAAGGATGTTAAAGAAGCTGAAGAGAAACTCTCAACATTGCCTCTCGTTCAAAAAGGACTTATTTCTTTTGAGCTGATTCCGCTTCGCCCATATTATGGATATGAACGATTGTTCGAAAAAGAATAGAACCGCTGTTTAGAAGCGAATACGCATTCCTTCCCGAATGTCATTTGAAACAGCATAGCCTGCATTAGTTTCTACCACATATTGAGCCGGGCCGTCTGAAAATAGCTGCTTAGTGTTAAAAGGTGAGGTACTATGATGAATACGGATGATCACACTGTCGGCATTAACAAACATGATATCAAGCGGCAGGGGAGTATTTGCCATGTAGAAACTAAGTTCTTCCTCCGCAGGAAAGATAAAAAGCATTCCGGCATCGGCAGGTAACTGGGTGACATCCATCAGTCCCTGATTTCGCTCCTGCTGGTCATCGGCAACGGCGACGGTAATTTTCGATATTTCTTCATTATCCTGATTTAGAAAAGTCACTTCTTTAATTAGCTCAAGCTGTCTTCCCTTTTTTTGTTCCGGCTGATCTTCGGACTTTGTATCCTGACAGGATACAAAAAGACTGACAACTAATATGCTTGTGAACACTGTTATAGAGATGGATTTCATAAGATCTGAGTTACGGTATATGACTGCAGGAATTGTTCAATGTTTGATGATACCTCTAAATTAAGTCAAAACTTCTTAACCAAAAAATGAATCTGCTTTCAATCCTTTTGTTTCATTGAAATTTAGACGAAATAAAGCTACCTTTGGAAGGCAGTGAGCGTCGGAAGGCACTCGCTTTTTTTTGTTTCAGAATTTGGTGTAAATGCAAATAGATATCATACAAAATATTAAAGACTTAGCGGAACCGCTTGCCGCAGAACACGATCTCTTCGTTGTAGATGTGGAACTGAAAACGGGAGGCGGGCAAAACGAAGTTTGGGTGTTACTTGATAGCGAAGATGGTGGTGTGAACATAGATCATTGTTCTAAAATTAGCAAAGAACTCGGTTTTTTGATCGAGGCTCATGAGCTTTTTGATAACAAATACAGACTGAATGTTTCATCGCCCGGACTAAGCCGCCCATTGAGTGATAAAAGGCAATACAAGAAAAACGAAGGTCGCGTTGCTACCATCAAATTCAAAAATGCAGCCGGTGAGTATAAAAAGATTGAAGGTGTTATCACTGGTATTCTGGAAGATAACGTTGCTATAACCGATGAGGAGGAAGTTGAAACAGAGATTCCTTTTGAAGCAATTGTTGAAACCAAAATCATCCCCGTAATTTAATTAAGCCAAACTGATGCAGAACGAATTATCAAAACAGATTATCTCCTCATTTGCAGAGATCGCACATGAGAAAGGCATTGATCGCGATATGCTTCTTTCCATACTGGAAGATGTATTTCGTACTATGATCCGCAAAAAATATGAGTCTGACGAAGCCTTTGAGGTGATCTTGAATGCTGACCGGGGGGAAATTCAGATCCTTCATGTGCAGGAAGTGGTTCCTGCCGATGAGTTAACTGATCCGGTCGCTGAGATCACTTTAGAAGATGCTCAAAAAGTAGATCCTGACGCCGAACTCTATGATGAATTAGCTCAGGAAATTCAGATCACGGATTTCGGCCGACGTGCTGTTACTATGGCACGACAGCAGCTGGCCCAGCGTATCCGGGAAATTGAAAAAGACAATATTTATGAAGACTACACCGACCGTGTAGGCGAGATCATTCTCGGTGATGTATATCAGGTTCGCCAGAATAAAGATATCCTGGTTAATCATAACGGTGTAGAGCTGCTGCTTCCAAAAAGTGAGCAGATCTATAAAGATCGCTATCGTAAAGGAGATACCATCCGCGCCGTAGTAACCGGAGTGCACATGCGCAACGGAAACCCGACGGTGATTATCTCCAGAACCTCAGAATTATTCTTAGAGAGATTATTTGAGAACGAGATCCCTGAAGTATTTGACGGAATTATTGAATTGGCACGCATAGCACGTTCGCCGGGCGACCGATCCAAAGTTGCGGTATTATCTCATGATGAGCGCGTTGATCCGGTTGGTGCCTGCGTGGGAATGAAGGGAATTCGAATTCACGCCATTGTACGTGAATTGCAGAATGAGAACATCGATGTGATCAACTTCACCCCTGATAAAATTGAATTCATCAAACGAGCACTTCAACCTGCAGAAGTTTTGAAAGTAGAGCTGGATGAAGCAAATAAGCACGCAAATGTGCTTGTGCCGGCCGATGAAGTCTCAAAAGCCATTGGTAAGGGGGGCGTAAATATTCGTCTGGCATCGAAACTGGCCGAGGTTGAAATTGATGTATATCGCGAAGTTGAAGAAGAAGACGATATTGATATTGACGAATTCGAAGTTGATTTCGGAGCGGATGTAATTCAAATGCTGCACGACATCGGTTGTGATACTGCTCGTGCTGTGCTGGAATTAAACGCAGAAGAGTTAGTAAGCAGAACGAACGAACAAATAGATCCCGAGCTTGCAGAGAAGATTATGAGTGTAATTGCATACGAATTTGAGGACGAGGCTTAAATCGGCAATTCCATTTAAAAATTCTTAGTTTAAAAGCTCACATTTAAAACCCATTTATGACGTCTAAAAGACCTAAACCATTATTTAAAGTTGCAGCGGAATTTAATGTTGCCACACAATCCATCGTGGATACATTAAATGACAACGGCTTTGATGCAGCAAATCGTCCTAACTTCAAGATCACGCCTGAAATGTATGTGGCGCTTGATGAAGTATATGGAGAAGACAAAGCGAAAAGTGCTGATCATGACAAAGCCCGTGAGGAGTACGAAAGTCGCCGCAGTCAAATGATGAACCAACGTAACGATAGCGTAACTATCGATAACGTATTGGAGCCCATCGAAGACAGTATAGGTTTAGAGCCCGAAGATGAAACTGCTGACCTGGAACCTGAAGATGAGCCTCAGGATGAAGCTGATTTAGAGCCTGAGGAAGATCAGGAGGAAGACGAAGAAGCAGAAGACAAAGAGGTAAAAGCGAAGACGAAGAAGAAAGAGGAGAAGGCGGCTAAAGAAGAAGAAGAGGACAAGAAAGAAGAGGCAGCAAAGAAAAAGGCGGAAGAAGAAAAAAAGAAAGCCGAGAAGGAAAAAGCTGAAAAGGCGGCCAAAAAAGAGAAAGAGGCCAGGCAGAAAAAAGAAAAAGAGGAAGAAAAAGCTAAAGCTGAGGCTAAAACCAAGAAAGAGCAATCTAAAGATACAGAAGCTGAAAAAGACGCTGATTCCGAAGATAAAGATGAAGAGGTAGAAGCAAGCAAAGAAGATGAGGAAGAGGAAGAAATAATTCGCGGGGCAGCCGGCAAACTTAAAGGAACTAAAGTATTAGGAAAAGCTTCTTTCACAAGCGATATCGCTGATAAGAAGAAGCGCAAGACCAGAAAGCGCCGAAAAGACCAGAAGGATGACAGCTCATCCAAAAAAGATGATAGCAGTTCAAAATCAAGAAAAACCTCCAAGAAGAAACGGAAGAAGAAAACTGAGATCGATGAGACCGATGTAGATAAGATGATGCGCGAAACCATGAAGAAGATGCAGTCTTCCAAGACCGTGGGCAGTAAGCGTTCAAAACGGCGTCGTGAAAGAAAAGAAGAGCGTGAGGAAGAGCTGCAAAAGCAGGCGGAACTCGAAGAACTCGAATCAGATATTGTTGAAACTACCGAGTTTATCACCGCCAACGAATTGGCTGATCTTCTCGATGTAGGTGTAAATGATATTATTTCAGTTTGCATGTCCATTGGGCTAATGATAACGATCAACCAAAGATTGGATGCCGGTACCATTGAATTGGTAGCTGAAGAATTTGGTAAGGAAGTTGAATTCATTGATGCCGAGGAACTTGATGAAGAGCTTACTATCCCGGAGGATGAAGAAGAAGATCTGCGTCCACGCGCACCAATTATCACGGTGATGGGACACGTTGATCACGGTAAAACTTCTTTGCTTGATTACATTCGGGAAGAGAAAGTTGCAGCTGGTGAGGCCGGTGGTATTACCCAGCACGTTGGTGCATATCAGGTGGTACATAACGATAATGAGATAACTTTCCTTGATACTCCTGGTCACGAAGCCTTTACCGCTATGCGTTCCCGTGGTGCTCAGGCAACAGATATTGTAATTCTTGTAGTTGCAGGTGATGATTCTGTGATGCCCCAGACTATTGAGGCCATAAATCACGCCAAAGCGGCCGGTGTACCAATTGTGGTAGCCATCAACAAGATGGATAAAGAAGGAGTGAATCCGGATCGTATCAAAGCTGAGCTTTCTGAACATGACGTGATTGTTGAGGAATATGGCGGACAGGTTCAGTATGCAGAAGTTTCTGCCCACACAGGACAGGGAATTGAAGACCTGCTCGAAAAAGTATTGATCGAAGCTGAACTCTTGGAACTTAAAGCAAATCCTGATCGGCGTGCTGACGGCGTTGTACTTGAAGCCCGGCTTGATAAAGGAAAAGGAATTGTTGCAAATATCCTGGTGCAAGGCGGTACGCTTGAAGTTGGAGATCCATTTGTGGCCGGGCCTTGTTATGGCCGTGTGCGTGCGATGGAAAATGATCGTGGTAAACGGATTCAAAAAGCAGGTCCATCCACCCCGGTTCAGCTTATGGGTTTTGATGATATGCCGCAGGCCGGTGATAAGCTTATTGTAGCAGAAGACGAGAAAACAGCCAAAGAAGTGGCCAGCGAAAGAATGCAGATCCGTCGCGAGCAGGCTATGCGCTCAACCAAGCACATGACACTGGATGATATTTCACGCCGACTGGCTCTTGGCGAAGTTTCAGAATTGAACATCATCATTAAGGCTGATGTAGATGGCTCGATCGAGGCTCTTTCCGGATCACTCCAGAAACTGGGTACCGATGAGGTTTCAGTAAACATTATTCACACCGGTGCAGGAGCTATTTCTGAATCGGATGTATTGTTAGCATCTGCTTCTGATGCGATCATAATTGGCTTCCAGGTACGGCCCACAGCTCAGGCTCGTAAACTTGCCGAAGAAGAAGAAATTGATATCCGGCTCTTCAGCGTAATCTACGATGCCGTTGATGAAGTAAGAGATGCTCTTGAAGGCTTACTCTCACCGGAGATCAAAGAGCAAATGATGGGTGTTGTTGATGTTCGCGAGATCTTCAAAGTTTCCAAAGTGGGAACCATTGCCGGTTGTTATGTAACGGAAGGCAAGGTGGAAAGAAACAACCCGATCCGCCTGGTTCGCGACGGTATTGTGATCTATGATGGAGAGATCGATGCTCTTAAGCGTTTCAAAGATGATGTAAAGGAAGTTACATCCGGTTATGAATGCGGTATAAGTATCAAGGGATACAACGATATCAAAGTCGGTGACCAGATCGAAAGTTACAAGATCACTGAGCAGAAACGTACCCTTGAAGATTCAGCAGGATAGGTTATTGAGCTGTGATGTAAATATTGCAGCTTAAACTTCTTCCCTCAGAACTAAAGTTTTAAATTAATTCTTACCTACAATCATGGGTTTCAGACCTGAAAGATTAGCAGCTGTCATTAAACGCGACCTTGGTGAGATCATTCAACAGTCCTATCAGCCAAGCGATACTTTTGTTACCGTGACGAATGTGATAATGACGGATGATCTGTCTATTGCCAAAGTGTATTTAAGCGTGTTTTCACCCGGCAGAGATGATAAACCTGTGTATGAATTCATTGATGAACATATTAATGAGATCAGGTATGAATTAGCTTCCAAAATAAAAAATCAGGTTCGAAAAATCCCTGAACTTCATTTCTACGAAGATGACACAGCCGAATACGTGAATAAAATGGAAGAGCTATTGAAGAAAGTTGATATTCCTGAAGAAGATCCGGATTCACCCAGTGAAGATTAAATAAATGGCCCGAGCTCTCCCTTTGGATGAAATTCCTGTCTATGGTAAACACAATTTACCATCCAAAGAGACCGACTTGAAAGAAGGAGGGATGTTCATCATTGACAAGCCTCTCGAATGGTCAAGTTTTGATGTGGTGAAATTCCTGAGGAAGAGAATAAGAGTAAAGAAAGTTGGCCATGCCGGAACCCTTGACCCCTTAGCTACCGGTGTGTTGATCCTTTGTTGCGGCCGGGCAACTAAATCCATATCTCTTATCCAGGATCTCCCCAAAGTTTATACGGCTGAAATCACATTCGGTCAAGCAACTACCACCTATGACTCTGAAGGCGAAGTAACTGAAACAGCCGATTGGGAGCATATCACAAAAGAAAAGATTGAATCTGCTTTAGCGGATGAATTTTTGGGAACTGTTGAGCAAATTCCCCCTATGTACTCTGCCCTTAAATATGGCGGTAAAAAACTATATGAACTTGCACGGAAAGGAGAGGAGGTGGTTCGGTTGCCTCGTCAGGTTACTTTTCACGAACATTCAATTCTCAATTTCGCCCCACCGAAACTGACCCTTAAAACTATATGCAGTAAAGGTACGTACATCCGGTCACTTGCAAGAGATCTGGGGGAAGCTTTACATTCAAAAGCCTATTTGAGTGGCTTGGAACGAACTTCTATAGGACATTTTTCAATAGAGGAAGCATTAACTCCCCATGAAATGGGAGATCAATTGAAGGAAATATGGCTGAATTAATCGAACTAAAGAATATTACGCATCAATCTAATTCCGTGGTTACCGTTGGAACCTTTGACGGAGTTCATAAAGGTCACAGGGCGTTAATTGATGCGGTTGTGACTAAAGCCGACGAACGAAATGCGAGAAGCGTAGTGGTAACTTTCGACCCGCATCCTCGGGAGATCATCAATCCCGGAAAAGGAGGGATCAAGCTGCTAACCACATTAAAAGAGCGATGTGAGATTCTTGAAGATCTTGGAGTGGACGTGTTATTGGTGATTCCATTTGACCGCGATTTTTCACTGCTTACATCCGAAGAATTTGTTCGGAAAATTATACATAAAAAAGTTGGGGTCAGTGAATTTGTGATTGGGTACGACCATCACTTTGGCCGCGATCGTGAAGGCACCATTGAAACTATCAAGAAACTCGGTGCTGAACTTGGGTTTGATTATTATGTGGTCTCAAAACAGGAGATGGGAGATGTGACCATCAGCAGTACGGTGATTCGTCGAACTCTTGCCGAAGAGGGCAACGTAAAAAAAGCTGCGGAATACCTGGACCGTAATTACCTGCTTAATGGAATTGTTATGCATGGCGATGAGCGGGGGAGAACCATCGGTTACCCGACTGCAAACCTAAAACCTGAGCATGAGAATAAAGTGATCCCTAAAAATGGGGTCTATGCTGTTAAAATCCGGGTTCAGGGAGAATGGTTTGGTGGTATGATGAACATCGGGGTACGGCCTACCTTCGATGATCCTGTTCGAACTGTAGAAGTAAACATATTCGATTTCTCCCGTGAAATTTATGGGGATACCATCCAGGTACGTTTTATTGACCGCATAAGAGATGAGCAAAAATTTGACGGAATAGACGAACTGAAAGCACAGTTGGATTCCGATAAACAAAAAAGTTTAGAGATTTTGGGGTAACGTTTATATATATGAGCTTTGGCGCGTATCGGCACGAACCTCTCCAAATAAAAACTGACTTTGGAAAATCTGTAGAATTTTCCAAGTGTGGACTGACCAAGTTATAGCCTATATATGGTTGTTAAGCACGGTGTTTTTTCTGCGTTTTGCTCTTTTTCTGTTCAAAATATTCGACTATTTCTTCTGGACTTAAATTCATTATACCCTTTGAAATTCTGTTCCTTTGTCACGCATAAATTTTACCGCATCAAAGGTTTTTTTGGTATTTTTTTCTTTAGTTTTCATAAGTTATTAATGGCTCTATGTTGATTTGTGTGGGTAGGGCTAAAAACGTTTCTATTGTTTAGCCCATTAACCAGCATATTTTGGCAGAGCGTATTCCATGATTTTACGTTAGCGGTAGCCTGTAAACCCAGAGGAAGCCCAATGAACCCTTCCGACCTCTCCTTCGCAAGGAGAGAGGGGTCTGAGTCTATTTAAAGGCGGATGCCGATTAAACCTATAACCTTCAACAACGCGTCCTTCTCCTTGCGAATACTATGACTAAATCAAGTGGATTAGGCTGATTTTTTATATTTCCTGATCATTTTTTGAGTGTGCTCCGGATCATACGCTGCCTGGTTATTCCACATGGCACAATACAGACGGAGTAGTTTATTGATGATGTTGTTAATGGCAACCAGTTCGTGTTTCCCCTCGGCAAGTTTCTGCTCGTAGTACTCGTAGTACTCGTGGTAGTGCGGGTGGTGGTACGCCACACTGCGGGCTGGCTGATGCATCCATCGCCGCATCTCGGAGTTCCCGTGACCAGAGGACCTGTCGGGGCTTTTTACCGAACTTCCAGAGCGTCGCCCATGGGGAGCAAATCCAAATCGGGAAGAGATTTTTCGGGCATTCAATTGGTTTTGCCCTGCAAAAAGGGTTAGCCAAAACCGTCCGGTTACCGGACCAATTTCGGGAGCCGTCTTCATGGTTTGGTGGCGCTACCAGAGCACCGGGTCTTGGCGAATCAACGCGTCCATTGTCTG
>JAKURD010000050.1 GCA_022450045.1 Gracilimonas sp.
CATCCCGCCTCTTTTAAAAAGGTAAACTTACCATACTATATGGGCTTAGATAACTACCTGCCATGACAGGCTTTGATTCGCAAAATGGGTTTTACCCAGAGGAGACAAGAGATTGCCTGTCATGGTTCGGTAGCTTTTATTTTGTTAGTAGCTAACCAACAAAATATTTCACTGGAAGTCTAAAAGAAGGAGAGACCGAGAGAGGTCGGAGTATAGGACTGAAAGAAGTACCGGGCTGAACGAGTCCTTTTAACCCTAAAAAGTGGATGGTATTAAGGGAGCTCGCGGCTACCGTAACACCGCCAACTTTATCAATATGACCTGCTTCATTTGTGATAAACCATCATTCGATTACCCACAGTATTCAACATAGAGCCAATTCTTTTTTAACGCCTCAGTTCTACCTAATAAAATAGGAAACAATTTCGTTAGAGGTTATATTACAATACACCGTAAAAACTTAAATTTCATAAATTTTTCAATCGATTTAAAGACATTCCACAATGAACAGAATTATTTTAAGCTCATTAGATTACAAACGAATTTACGACAGCATTGGAAAAGCCCAGGACACGGGAGCTATTTCGAATAATGAGGCAGAAAGTTTAGCAGCAGAATTAGAACAGGCTAAGATCCTTGAACCACAAATGATGCCGCATGATGTGGTTACGATGAATTCGAAAGTTAAGATTACGTTTGTAAAATCAGGCAATCAAATTGAGCTAAAAATTGTATACCCCGAAGATGCTGATATCAATCAAAATCTAATTTCTATTTTTTCTCCTATTGCTGCAGCTTTAATAGGGTACAAGGTTGGGGATACTATTGATTGGATAGTCCCATCAGGACCAACCAGTATTAAAATAGATGAGATAACCTATCAACCTGAAGCCGCAGGGCAGTTTGACCTGTAAGGTGCTTAAACTTTAAAATAACAAATGGGTCAAGAACCGCTTAAGTACCCTTGACCCCTTATTAATTGTGGCGAACTTTCCAATTTTTATGAAAATATCCTGACTATAAAACCGCATTCATTCATAGCATTTGTTGCAGCCATGCGTCTTCTTTTTTACTTAACATGAATTCGAGATAAAGACGATCTGTTGAACACGTTGAATGGTGATTACGTAGCGAATGCCTGAAATCCTATGGTTGGTCAGGTATCGAATACGGAAGTAATAGCAACCCTTAGATTCCAGTCTCCACGGGAATGCCACAAGCATCCATTTTTATCTTTTTAACTTAGTTCTTATCTGGAACGGGCATTATTTAGACCGAAATGCACCCGTGTCAAAAATTAACAGAATACTATTTATTTTTCCGTCCATAGTTTCAAAAATTTGTGCCATAGAAGTTGAAACGCCTGGTTTCGAAAACTGATAGACCAAACAGGCAGATGAACCGTTCGCATAACTTTTTATGATTTTATATTTAAAGTCCACCGGAGGATCATTTTTAAGTGAGTCAACATAGGTATCTGCTGAGTTAAAATTGAAGAATGGCCCTCTGAATTGTAATTCATCAGAAAGAATGTTTCTCAATTCTTCCAAATTTCCTGTTTTGAAAACACAATCCATATATTTTTCAGCTAAATCTATGGGTGTCATTTTATATCCCTCTATTTTTTTTGAATTTGCATTGGCTACGTATATCGGTATGGTTAGTTGCCAACTTTGAATCACTTTCCCATCAAGTTACAACTACTTTTTGATACAAGCTGTGACGCTTGAATATGCACTTCCTCGGCAATTAACTATACTGAGTGTTGGCAACCAGTGTTATGTCCATGTTCAGTTGCTGGGTAGAATACCAGTTGGTGGTTACCTGTTGCCAATCCGACAGGGTATAATAAACAATGTGATTAGGCTATGGGAATGGAAGTGTAATCTGCGCCAGGGGGGCAACCCCTTGGCGATATTTCATAGATGACTCAACAATAGGTTATTTCTCTTTTTATAATCGCCGACGTAATCGGCTTTTTTAATCCACCTGATATCCATAATCACTATTTGAATGATCATTTCACAGCGAACAGCCTGTATGTGAAAATTCAATACTTATGAATGGACCCATTAATTTATTAGGAAAAACCCTCCAGGGATTTAGAATCCCTGGAGGGTTTGCTAAAGTGAACGGTTTTCCCTAATAAACTTAGCCCTGCTTTTTTAGCATAATACTTTTCATACAGGCTGGAATGCCCGAAATCCTATGGATGATCAGGTAGCGAATACGGAAGTAATGGCCAGCATTAGATTCCCATCTCCACGGGAATGACCACACGCATCTATTTTTATCCTTTTAACTTAGTTTTTATCTTCAACGGACGTTTTAAAAGGTATTAATTTTTTCTCTACTAACTTGTTTGGTAAGGAGGAATTGTTATTTTTAATAGCCGTGTTACTATTATTTCAGGTCATTTTTTCCGGTGTAGATTCTGGAAACCAGGAGTTGAAAGCCATGCTGTTTAATTATTAATAGAAATAAAATTAAGGTCATGATGAAAAAGCTAATTAACAAAGTTGACGATGTATTAAACGAACAGCTAAAGGGATTTGCTTCGGCTCATAATGATCTTTTAAAAGTGAATTTTGAACCCACCTTTGCTTATCGCAAAGATGCACCGATTAAAAATAAAGTAGCCTTAATTTCAGGCGGAGGAAGTGGCCATGAGCCTTTACACAATGGATATGTTGGTTCGGGTATGCTGGATGCCGCCTGTCCCGGTGAAATATTCACTTCACCTACTCCCGATCAGATGTACGAGGCCGCAAAAAAAGTTGACGGCGGAGCAGGCGTACTTTTCATTGTTAAAAATTATACTGGTGACGTCATGAATTTTGAGATGGCTGCTGACATGGCTCGCGAGGATGGAATTGACGTCCGTAACGTGATAATCGATGATGATGTAGCCGTAAAAGACAGCTTGTTCACGGCCGGCCGGCGTGGTATGGGCGTAACGGTACTGGCAGAAAAAATATGCGGAGCCGCGGCCGATGCCGGTTATGACCTCGATCAGATTGAAGCTCTCTGTAGGAAAGTGAATCGTCACGGTAAAAGCATGGGGATGGCCCTGACAGCCTGTATCACTCCGGCAAACGGGACGCCAAGTTTCGACCTCGATGAAAATAAAATGGAGATCGGCATTGGTATTCACGGGGAACCGGGCGTTGAGCGCATGGAGCTGAAATCAGCTAATGAGATAACGCAGATGCTCGTCTCAGGTATTCTGGATGATGAGAATTATACCCGCAAGCTCCACGAATGGAGTTCTGATAAAAATGACTGGGTGGATGTGAAGGTTACAGACGAACCCATCGGGAACGGTGACCGCGTTATTGCTATGGTAAATAGCATGGGTGGTACTCCCATCTCAGAGCTGTATGGCGTGTATTCAAAAATGGAAGAGCTGTTGGAGGCTGCCGGTATTGAAATTGCACGCTCCATGGTAGGACATTATATCACTTCGCTGGAAATGCAGGGTGTATCCATCACGTTGCTAAAAGTCGACAATGAATTGCTGAAATTCTATGATGCTCCGGTTCACACCCCTGGCTGGCATCAGTAATCCAAATCAGTTTCTATTTAGAGTTTGTAATGTTTCGTATCCGCAGGCAATACTCAATAAGCAACACTTGCGCATATTTATTCAAACGATTCCATCATTTTGAATACACTATATTTTTTTGCTCATATTAATCACTTCTATACATTATGATAACCAAACAAGAGATTATAAACTGGCTGGAACGAGCCGGCGAGATCTATGAAAAACAACGCGGCTACCTTACTGAACTTGATAAAGCTATCGGTGATGCCGATCATGGCAATAATATGAACCGGGGGTTTCAAAAAGTGACTGAAAATTTAGCCGATCATTCTGATAGTGACATTAAGAATATCCTCAGCATGGTAGCCAAAACACTCATTTCGAGTGTAGGTGGCGCCGCCGGCCCACTTTATGGAACGCTATTTCTGAAGGGGGCGGGCAGCATCGATGCATCCGATGAGATCTCGGACTCAGACCTTTTACATTTCTGGGAAGAAGGCATTAAAGGGGTGCAGGCACGAGGCCGTGCGGAGGCCGGTGATAAAACGATGATTGATAGTCTGCTCCCCGCACTTGAAACGCTTAAGCAAAGTATCGGCAACAATGAGGAGATTACTAAAGCCTTAGAGAAAGCAGCTCAAAGTGCTAAAAAAGGCATGGAAGAAACTATTCCACTTATCGCTAAAAAAGGCCGGGCCAGCTACCTTGGGGAACGCAGTAAAGAACATCAGGATCCGGGGGCTACCTCTTCCTATTACCTCGTTAGCGCTCTGGCAGAAGCTGTATCCAATAATTCCAGTGAGTAATCTATGACCGGTATCGTAATCGTTTCGCATCACCCTGATCTCGCTAACGGACTGAAAGAACTGGCTCTGCAGATGACCTCTGTGGATATTCCACTTGCCGTAGCCGCCGGGATTGACGATCCGGATGATCCCATCGGCACTGATGCCGTTAAAATTCAACAGGCCATTGAGAAGGTTTACAGTGATGATGGCGTAGTTGTTTTCATGGACCTTGGAAGCGCCATTTTAAGTACGGATATGGCACTTGAATTCCTGGATGAAAATCAGAGAAAAAACGTTCACCTCTCCGCCGCCCCTATTGTTGAAGGCGTTCTTTCTGCCGTAACACAGGCTGCTGCCGGTGCTTCGGTTCAGTCAGTAATGGAAGAAGCAAATAACGCTTTGAGTCAAAAGCAGGCTTCTTTGGAAGAGGAATACCCCTCAGATAGCAACTCCGGTTCAGAAACGGACACCAAAAAAACATCCATCCCTGAAAACGCCATTAAACTCGAATTGACGATCGCTAATTCCCTGGGATTGCATGCACGACCCGCGGCTCAACTTGTACAGGCTGCTAACAGATTCAAATCAGATATTTATATTAAAAACGAGGACAAAGAAAAAAATCCCGTTAGCGCAAAGAGCCTGAATCAGGTGTTGTTGCAGGAGATCCGAAAACACGACACTATAACCTTATGGTTTGCAGGAGAGGATAAAGAAGAGGCAAAAGAAGGAATTATTCAGCTTGCCGATGATCACTTTGGTGAAAAAACCTCATCCCGTTTATCTGAACCAAAAAATGTAGAAACCACGGAATCTGATTCGATACCGGATCCGGATGAAGAGGGGGCCTGGAAAGGAACGGTAATCAGTCCCGGTTTGGCTACCGGACCTGCAATTCGTCCTTCGACTGTTACCCCTAAAATTTCTAAAGAAACCTCCTCATCATCCAAGGAAGAATGGAGTAAGTTACAAGAAGCTATCAAAGCCGTCAAAAGCGAGCTTAGTGATCAGAAAAAGAAGCTTGAACAACACGACTCTGAGGCGGCGGAAATATTTGATGTTCACCTGCTTCTTATCAACGACTCTCAGTTACTTGAACGTGTTCACAAAAAGATAACGGAGAACGGTGTATCGGCGGCTTACGCCTGGAAGCACGAAGTAGATGCGGTAATTGAATCCTATGCCGGCATGCAGGAGTCTTTGATACGTGAACGCGCCGACGATCTGCGTGAGGTGACTGGAAGGGTATTGCATAAGATCCTGGATATACCCTGGCGAAAAATCTCTGCACCGAAAACGCCCTCTATTTTGGTGACCGATGAGCTGTTACCTTCCGATATTGAACAGCTAAAATCACAATCTATTATTGGAGTGGCGGCCGCCAAAGGCAGCCCGACTTCCCACGCTTCGATACTGCTGAGGGGTACCGGGATTCCCTCTATTGTTGCTTTGGGAGATAAAGCGATTGAAAAGGTTCAGGAAGGTAAGGATGTAGTGATTGATGCTGTGAATAATCAGTTTTATCCTCACCCAACAAACCAACAATTTAAAATACTTTCTGAACAAGAGGCCACATGGAAAGAACGGTCGCAGGCAACGGAAGAGGATCGGAAAAAACCCGCGGAAACCACTGATGGCACGCGTTTCAGGATTTTGGGTAATATTACACGATCTGAGGAAGCTAAAACTGCTATTGAAAAAGGGGCTGAAGGAATCGGCTTATACCGAACCGAGTACCTTTTCCTAAACAGAGAGGAGCAGCCGGATATTGACGAGCAATACCGCCATTACAGCGTAGCTATGGAATCGATGGAGCATGATCAGACGCTGACCATTCGCACTATGGATATCGGTGGAGATAAGAACGTGGGATACCTGAATCAGATTCATGAACAAAATCCCAATTTGGGCTGGCGGGGGTTACGTTATCATCTCGATCATCCTGAACTGCTTCACATTCAGTTGCAGGCTATTTTGCAGGCAGCTCACGATACTGAACGGCATGTGGAGATCATGTTTCCCATGGTTACGTCTATTTCTGAGTTTAAAAAAGCCCGCTCAGTGTTCAAGACCGCTGTTTCTGAAATATCCAATTACAATAAAGAGCTGATCTCTTTGGGCATAATGGTTGAGATACCCGCAGCCGCTATACTCATTGACAAGATTCTTCCTCACGTGGATTTCATTTCTATCGGCACTAATGATTTGGTTCAATATACGCTGGCTGCTGATCGTAACAACGAGAAAGTGCAGGCTATTGCCAATCCTCTGCATCCTGCTTTTTTAACTTTGCTCCATAAGGTAATTAAAACTGCGGCTGAGTCCGACACACCAGTAGCAATGTGCGGAGAAATGGGGGGCGACCCAACAATGACCCCTTTGTTGGCGGGATTAGGCCTGCGTGATTTCAGTATGAGTCCAGGCCGAATTCCCGAATTCAAGTGGCAGGCGCGTAAGCTGGATATGGCTAAGGCCGAGGAGTTGGCTTTAGCTGCCCTCGATTGTGATGACCCTGAAGAGGTAGCTCGATTATTGTCCCCTGAATAGGTGCTTTTTAACGTCAGTTCGAGATAAGAACTAAGTTAAAAGAATAAAAATGGAAGCGTGTGGGTACTCAAGCTTGTTCTTAACCTAATTCAACATCCTGCGCCTGCACCATCGATCAGATGGGTAATCCATCAGATCGAATCCGTGGCTGTTTCCCCTGCCCCTCGGTCTGATGGCTCCAGGTCCATCTGACCGATTGCCTGGTTTGGGCCCCCCCGTTCTCAGGTCGTATCCTAATCCAGAGCACCCTGCGGTTGTATCATCAATCAGTCCATCCATCAGACGGATCTTACAGCTATTCTATTATAACATTCTTTATCCCGAATTCACGTTTTTTAGTATCCTTATGTTGAACTCAGGTTTTTAAGCTGTGTTGTCTTACTTCATCATATTGGTCAAAACTAAACAAACATCTCATGCGATATTTGGATAAGATCCCGGATATTTTAGCTTTATGTTGAATAAGGTGGCTAATCGAATGTGAGTTTACCACCGGTAAAGTAGATCATGTTTATAAAATTGGTTGTGTTTCGGTAGCCTCTGGCCGTCGTTTAACCAATTTATTTTTGTATTTTGGAATGGATTTCCTCCATAATTCCATTGCTCATCTTTGATTCAATGCAGTTGGGGATACCATTCCAATGGGTGCATACGGTCTTTGCAAATGACACAAATGGTTTATCCGCCGCAGCGCTGGCGGGTACGTATAAAAGTTCGTGAACCAGTCCCAATTGAAATGCCAGCAGCGGAAGATCACCGTGTATTTGGTTCCCCAGGTTTGCTCCGGCTGTTCCAGGTACTGCCGGGCAGCCGGTTCAATCAGAGCCGTATAGATCTCCTTTGCAGGTCTTTACTTACGGCCTTATGGTCTTTGTAGCGCTTTGATAAAATGAGTCTTAGTTCATTTTATCTTTTGTTGCTGGTCGTTTACCCCAGTCTGTTAAGTTAGACATGTGATTTTATTTGACAGGGTTTTTATTGTTCCTATCTATTTAGTACTTTCACAATTACAAGCTTCCAAATTGTTGTAAGATGAAAATATGTCATCAATGCCAACAAAAGAACCCTTATCAGGCAAAATTCTGTAATAAGTGTGGTGCGAGTATTGTTGTATCCCAAATTAGTGATAAGCAGAAAACAAAAAAAGCTGCGGAGCGCAGACAACTTACCATTCTTTTTTGTGATCTGGTTGGCTCTACAACACTTTCCGAACAAATGGATCCGGAAGATTACAGGCAGATAATACTAAATTATCACCAAATTGTGGAAGAGGTAATTACTCGCTATCGAGGTAATGTGGGTAATTATTTGGGTGATGGACTTTTAATATATTTCGGTTACCCGGAAGGACTGGAAGATGCATCCAAGGTTAGCATTCAAGCAGGATTATCCATTATAGAAGCTGTAAAAGCAGCTAATAAGCGATGGATAGATGAAGGAAAAACTTCTATAAAAGTCCGCATTGGTATTCATACTGGACTTGTTATTGTGGACGACCACTTAGCTCTTGGAGAAACAGTTAATATTGCAGCACGTCTCGAAGGATTAGCTCCTCACAACGGCCTGGTAATAAGTCGACAAACAATGGATTTGATACAAGGTTGGTTTGAAATCAAAAGTACTGGGAAGCATGTTTTAAAAGGGATTTCCGAGCCCATTGAAGTCTTTCAGGTTTTGAAAGAAAGTGGAGCTAAAACCCGTCTTGATATTGCAAAAGGCAGAGGCCTGTCGCCATTAGTTGGTCGTGAGAGTGAACTCTTACAGCTCATAAAATACTGGTCACAAGCTAAAAATGGGAATGGAAATTTGGTATTGTTAAATGGTGAAGCCGGAATCGGTAAATCCAGGTTGGTGGATAGCATAGCGGAACACATTACCCAAAATCCAGAGGGCTTTTTTCTGGAAGCAAGGTGTTCAACGTACCGAAATAACAGTGCTTTTCATCCTATTATTGAATTATTCCAAAATGGATTGTTGCAATTTGAACCCAGCGATGGTACAGAAGAAAAACTATCTAAACTTGGGCGTTATTTAAAGAAGTCAAGTTTCGATTTTGATATGGCGATGCCATTGTTCGTAGAATTTTTAGGCATCAATTCCGAAAAATTTCCCCCTCTGCATATGAGTCCTTTTGCCAAGAGAGAAAGAATCATGGAAAGTATTACACAGGCCATGCTATATCAGGCAATGAATCAACCAATACTATTGGTACTAGAAGATCTGCACTGGGCAGACGCTTCTACTCTTGAATGGCTGAAACTTTTTATAGAACAACTCTCTAACCAATATATATTTATACTTTGCACCACACGACCGGGTTTTCGCCCAGATTGGCAGGAGCATCTCAGAGTTTTTCAAATAACCCTTGAGCGATTGTCGGCTGAAAACATGGCGGAAATTTGTCTTCACCAAGCAAAAGGAAAAGATTTGCCTAAAGAGATTTTGAAGCAGATTGCAACAAAAACAGAGGGTGTTCCTTTATTCGTTGAGGAATTGACTAAAATGGTTTTGGAATCAAATTTATTAATTGAAAAGGACGATAGTTTTAAATTGATTGAATCATTATCGTCCATGGCCATCCCTTCTACCTTACAGGATTCACTGCTGGCGCGTCTGGACCGTTTGTCTGAAGTTAAAGAGATAGTACAGATAGGATCGGTATTGGGGCGTGAATTTTCCTTAGCAATGTTAAATGCTGTTCTTCTTCAAGAAATAGAAGATATTGAGCAATCCTTATCCAAATTATTAGATGCAGAAATATTTTCTCAAAAAAATCATGGTAAACAATCTGTATATCAATTCAAGCACGCCTTAATACAGGATGCAGCCTACGAATCCCTTCTAAAAAGTCGCCGACAACAATTGCACCATCAGGTAGCAAAGGTATTAGAGGATCAATTTGTGGAAATCTGCCAAAACGAACCGGAGATATTGGCGCATCACTACACGAAGGCAGGGCAGCCAATAAAAGCCATTCCTATCTGGCTAAAGGCAGGCCAACAAGCCGGTCAGAAAAATGCAACAACTGAAGCGATCGCTCACCTAGAGAAAGGTATAGAATTATTACCTCACGTTAAAAATGTGGAGGATCGCAATAACTTTGAATTGGATTTTCGGTTAACCTTGGGTGGAACCTTTGTCGTATATCATGGATTTCCACACCCAAAAGTTAAAAAAACCTTCAACCAGGCGAGGGATATTGCTCAAACTATTGATGCTAGTCCGAAGCTGGCCTTGATACTGTTCAATCTACTTTCCTATTATTTTAATACAGAAGATTATAATGCACATGAAGAATTAGCGGACTACATGTTCAAATTAGCAGAGGATCCAGACAATGGATATTGGTTTGAATTATTCGCAAGTCAATTAGTGGGTGTGGCAAAAGTCATTAAAGGAGAATTTGAAGAGGCTAACCGATCTTACCAGCAAGTTCTGGAAATATTCGATCCTTCTCTACCTTTTCCTTGGGAATTATCGCCAACTGGGTATATCGAAGTTGGCGCTAAAGCCTGGCGGATGGTTTGTTTTCAGATATTAGGCTATATGGATCAGGCAAAAAGCCTTTCTGACGAGCATCTATCTTTTTCCAAGGGACACAAAGATTCGATGACTCTTTACCATATATATACTTTTCCTGCATTGTATAAGTTGGAAGCCAGAGAATGGAAAGCAGCTGAAAGTATTTTAGAGGGATATCTGCCAATCGTAAGAGCATTTGGAGATCCTATTTTTACGATGACTGCTGAAGTATATTATAATATAGCCAAAGCATTCCAGGGAGACACAACAGCGTTTGAAGCAGCTATATACCTTATCAATATTTGTTTTGATATTGGTTTTAAGGCTTTTGCAGTAACCATGTCTCCTTATCTTGGTGCACAATATTTTCGAAACGGTGAATATGAATCAGCTTTAAAATGGATTGAAAAGATCTTAGCTCATGTCAATCAAACCGGCTCTCATATTCATACTGCTGAGTTGTTTAGGATCAAGGGGCTTACTTTACAGGCCCTTGGCAAACCCGATGAAACCGTGGAAGAAAACCTGAAATATGCTTTGGAACTATCAAAAAAACAATCAGCAAAAACATATGAACTTCGTTGTGCAGCTGATTTGGCTATACTGTGGCAGAAACAGGGTAAAATTAATAAAGCGAATGACTTGTTGAAAGGAGTATACGATTGGTTTTCAGAAGGTTTCGACTCGGTAGATCTTTACGAAGCAAGAATAATACTAGCAGAACTCAATAAGCAGTTAAAATCTTAGGAAGGATAGTTCAAGTCCATTTTGTTCCTAAAAACAAATTCAATTGCATTTAGCGGTTAGTATATGAAAAGTAGGCGATTACGAAGCACTAAACTTTCGGTTAAGCACAAAGTTTGAAACGAGCCACAAGCCCAGAATTCACTACTGTTTCGCCTATTTTTTATATACATTGTTATGCAATCGCCTTGTTACCATCTACATTAATCTACTCGTCCTAATTTTCAATAATAAGATTACTCAATTATATTATAACTTTTCTAATTGTCTGCGTAACTTGTCCTCTACATCCGTCAAAAGGGCGTGGAAATTATCTCCACATTCAGAAGCGAATGGATCATTACCAGGAACACCTAAACGTATGCTTACTTGTTTTTGTAGTGTCTTTTTCTCTTTCTTATCTTCTAAATAGATGTCTGCCCATTCTATTCTGTCATAAAAACGACTAAGTCGCGTAATACATTTACGTATGGTATCCTTCACATCTTCTCCGATGGTGATATCTACTGCCTGAACGTTAATTTTTATTCCAGGAATATTTTTAGTGTATTGCATAAATTTATTTTTGGGTCAAGACAATTTAAGGTAATTTAAAAAGCCGTAAGTATGAAGTACTCCCCAATGTTTAGACCACTGAGTACGGTTTGTTAGTTTATATTAAGCGGCATTGAGGTAGAGATCTA
>JAKURD010000051.1 GCA_022450045.1 Gracilimonas sp.
GTAGCCATGGAAGAGGGACTGCGCTTTGCAATTCGCGAGGGCGGCCGTACCGTGGGCGCCGGAGTGGTAACTAAAATCTTAGACTAAGGATCTGATCGTGGCAACACAACAGAAAATCAGAATCAAATTGAAGTCATACGATCATAACCTGATCGATAAATCAGCTGAAAAGATTATTCAGACTGTGAAATCTACTGGTGCGGTAGTATCGGGACCAATCCCGTTGCCCACTCGTAAAAGCATTATAACGGTTAATAAATCCGTTTTTGTTGATAAAAAGTCTCGTGAGCAATTTGAGTATCGTTCTCATAAGCGTCTCATTGATATTCTCTCAACAGGATCACAAACCGTTGATGCATTGATGAAGCTGGAATTGCCTTCCGGTGTTGATGTAGAAATTAAAGTATAAAAGGACCCGAACACGATGAGTGGTTTGATAGGAAAAAAAGTTGGTATGACAAGCGTGTTTGATAACGTGGGACGGAATATTCCGGTAACCGTTATTGAAATTGAACCTTGTGCCATTACCCAGATTAAAACAGAAGAAACAGACGGTTATACCGCTGTTCAGCTTGCTGCTTTTGATCGCAAAGAAAAGAATGTAAGTAAAGCTGTAAAAGGTCACTTTGATAAGGCAGGTGTTTCTGCCAAGCATCAAGTCGTAGAATTCAGAGATTTTATTCCTGAAGGACTTGATGTAGGTGATGAGCTTAACATCAGTGATGTATTCGCCATTGGTGATACTGTTGATGTGGTAGCAACCTCAAAAGGAACCGGATTTACAGGTGTTGTTAAACGACATAACTTCTCCGGAGTTGGCGATGCCACTCACGGACAGCATAATCGTTTGAGAGCTCCCGGTGCAATTGGTAATGCATCTGATCCCTCAAAAGTATTTAAGGGAATGAGAATGGCCGGTCAGGCAGGAAACGAGCGCGTTAAGATCAAAAATTTAAGCGTTGCTAACATCCTGGAAGATTCAAACGTGATTTTGGTTACAGGATCTATTCCCGGGCCAAAAGGTGGCTACGTAGAAATTCACAATAAAACGTCTGTTATCAATTAGTTATGAAATTAGATATTTATAAAATAGACGGATCAAAAAGTAGCAAGAAAGCTGAACTCAGCGACGCAATCTTTGCAATAGAACCTAATGAAGTGGTTCTATATGAAGATGTTAGAAGACACCTTGCAAACAAACGCCAAGGTACAGCTAAAACCAAAGAGCGCGCTGAAGTAAAGGGAAGTACTAAGAAAATGTATCGCCAGAAAGGAACGGGTAATGCTCGTCGTGGTGATATCAAATCCCCTCTGCTTAGAAAAGGTGGAACTGTCTTTGGTCCCAAGCCACGTGATTACGGCTTCAAGATGAATAAGAAAACCAGGCAACTTGCCCGCAAATCTGCCCTTTCTTTGAAGGCTACTGCGGAAGGAATTATCGTTGTCCAGGATTTTTCGTTTGATGAGCCTAAAACTTCACAAGTGGCAGATTTGCTTAAAGCATTTGATGTTGCCGGTAAGAAAGTGATCATTTTGACAAGTGAAACTGATATTAATGTTTATAAGTCTGCTCGCAACATCCCTAAAGTTCAGGTATTGGAAGGTTATAAGCCAAATACTTACCAGATCATGAATGCAGATGTGATCCTGGTTCAGGAAAGTGCTTTAGCAGTATTAGAAAATAGTATTGAAGGAAAAACTGAAGAGGCGGCAGCATGAGTATTATTGTAAAACCAGTTATTACTGAGAAACTAAGCCGGCTTCAAGAGGAAGGAAAATACACATTTGAAGTTGCTAAAAAAGCGACTAAGCCTGAGATAAAGAAAGCTGTTGAAGCTGCTTATCCGGGTGTAAAAGTGGCTAAAGTTAACACCGCGATCATGCCTTCTAAACCAAAAGGCAGATATACACGAAGCGGTTACCAGGGAGGCCGAACAAAGGTCTGGAAAAAAGCCATTGTAACTGTCAAAGAAGGCGAAATTGATTTCTTTGCTGAAATTTAAGGATTAGAGAATAATGCCTACTAAGAAATTAAAACCAATGACACCGGGAACCAGACACAGGATAGCTCCTGTGTTTGACGAAATTACCACTGATGAGCCTTTAAAAGCTTTATTGGCTGGTAAGCATAACACCGGTGGGCGTAACCGACATGGACGTATAACTTCTCGCCACAGAGGCGGAGGGCACAAGCGACGTTATCGTATGATCGATTTCAAGCGGAACAAACATGATGTTCCTGCTAAGGTTCAGACCATCGAATACGATCCAAACCGATCTGCCCGTATTGCACTTATTGCATACGCTGATGGAGAAAGAAGATACATTCTGGCACCTAATAAATTGAACGTTGGGGATACTATTATCTCCGGCAACAATGCAGCTCCTGATTTAGGAAATGCACTTCCAATGATGAAGATGCCTCCAGGTACGTTCATACACAATATTGAATTGAACCCCGGTCAAGGTGGAATCCTTTGCCGAAGTGCCGGTACCGGTGCTCAACTGCTTGGTAAGCAAGAGAAATATGTAAGTGTAAAGCTTCCATCAGGTGAAGTGAGAATGATTCTTGGATCTTGCTATGCTACAGTTGGGGAAACAAGTAATCCTGACCACATGAACACAACTATTGCGAAAGCAGGTAGAAGCAGATGGAAAGGAAGAAGACCACAAACCCGAGGTGTTGCCATGAACCCTGTCGACCACCCAATGGGCGGTGGAGAAGGAAAGGCATCCGGAGGTCACCCTCGTTCACCTTGGGGACAATCCGCTAAGGGTAAGAAGACAAGAAACCGTAATAAATTGTCTTCGAAATACATTGTAAGAAGAAGAAAAACCAAGAAAAAATAATTAAGTAACGTATGCCACGCTCACTGAAAAAAGGGCCTTTTGTTTACTACAAACTTCAGCGTAAGATCGATGAAGCTCAAGAAAGTGGAAGCAAGAAAGTGATCAAAACCTGGTCACGAAGTTCTATGATCACTCCTGATTTTATGGGATTGACACTTGCAGTACATAACGGTAAACAATTTATCCCTGTGTTTATAACTGAAAATATGGTAGGCCATAAGTTAGGTGAATTTGCACCAACTCGAACGTTTCGTGGCCACCCATTGAAGAAAGCAGCTAAATAATTAATCGGAAATAAGAGATGGATACTCCAGCATTAGAAGCACGTGCAATACAAAAGCATTTGAGGAAAGCTCCTCGAAAGGTTCGCCTTGTAGCGGATGCAGTACGTGGTATGTCAGTAGATAAAGCGATTAAACGACTTGAATTTACTAAAAAAGCATCTGCTGAAGATGTCATTAAGGTAATCAAATCAGCGGCTGCAAATTTGCGAGACAAATTTCAGGAAGAGCGCTTTGATAATGAAGACCTTGTTATAAAAGAAATTTATGTAGACGAAGGCGTAACGCTGAAGAGAATTCAGCCGGCACCGATGGGTAGAGCTCATCGAATAAACAAACGCTCATGCCATATAACAGTGAAAGTGGCTAAGCGCGATCAAGAAAGTGTAAACGAATAAACGAACAATACCTTGGGACAAAAAACAAATCCAACTGGTTTTAGATTAGGCATTATTCGCGGATGGGATTCCAACTGGTTTTCGGAAGATAATCAGCCGGCACTCATCATTGAAGATGAAAAGCTTCGTGAATATTTGCACACAAGACTTCGTAACGGGGGTCTCTCTAACGTAATTATAGAACGTACCCCTAAGCGGATTCTGCTTACGCTTAGAACAAGCCGACCCGGTGTGATTATCGGTAAAGGCGGTGAGCAGATTGAATTGCTTCGCGAAGAACTTAAAAAAATAACCAGCAAAGAAGTTCAGATCAACGTAAGTGAGATCAAACGTCCGGAGCTGGATGCAAGTTTGGTAGCTCAGAATATTGCACAGCAGTTACAGGCTCGTGTATCATTTCGAAGAGCTATGAAAACTGCAATTTCTTCAGCAATGAGAATGGGCGCTAAAGGTATTAAAGTGCGCTGTGCAGGCCGTTTAGGCGGTGCTGAAATGGCGCGTACTGAACAGTACAAAGAAGGACAAATTCCTCTGCATACGTTACGTGCCGACATTGACTACTCAACCTCTACTTCAAACACCATTTACGGTTCAATTGGAGTAACAGTTTGGATTTTCAAAGGTGAAATTATTGGTGATGTTGACTTGACTCCTGGAACACAAAGCGGAAGAGATTCCGACTCCGGCCGTGGAAACAGAAGAGGCGGAGATGATAAAGGAAGAAGAAGTCGCCGACGCAGCAGAAACAGAAATCGATCTAATAAAAACAGTTAATAAGAAACGATGTTAGAGCCAAAACGAGTTCAGAGACGCCGTGTCCATCGCGACAAACTGAAAGGTAACGCAACGCGCGGCCATGTTATTAACTTTGGTGATTTTGGACTGAAGGCCATGGAGCCCAAGTTCATCACTTCACGTCAAATTGAAGCTTGCCGTATTGCTATTGCACGATCATTACAAAGAGACGGACAAACATTCATTCGAATTTTTCCTGACCGGCCAATGACGAGTAAACCTGCTGAAACCCGAATGGGTAAAGGTAAAGGTGCTTTGGATCACTGGGTTGCAGTAGTTAAACCTGGCAGAATTTTATTTGAGATTGCAGGTGTCAATGAAGAAAGAGCAAAAGAAGCTTTAAGACGTGCAGCTCACAAACTTCCTATCAAGACAAAATTTGTAGTACGCAGAGACTACCAGGGAGGATAAGATGAAAGCACACGAACTAAGAGACTTAACACTTACTGAATTAGAAGCACGTTTGAAAGATGAGCGTGATGCATTACAAAATCTTCGGTTTACAAAGTCCGTTACCGGTCAGCTTGAAAACCCGGCAAGACTTAGAAATCACCGAAGAGAAGTTGCTCGGTTGGTGACTATCATTAAAGAAAAAAGTAGTGCTGAATAAGCAATAAGGATTTAAACTATGGCACAAACAGAAAGAGCCCGAAGACGAGAAAGAATAGGACATGTGGTTAGTAACCGTATGGATAAAAGCATAACGGTTGCCGTAGATCGTCAGGTAAAACATTCCATTTATGGAAAGTATATTACCAAGACCACGAAGTATATGGCGCACGATGAAAACAATGAAGCGAACATCGGTGACAAAGTACACATCATGTCTACACGACCACTTTCAAAGCGTAAATCATGGCGATTGATTGAGATCGTCGAGAAAGCTAAGTAACGAATAGAGCATTAGGAATTAGCGATGATTCAAACGAATACAACATTAAATGTAGCAGATAACAGCGGCGCCAGAAAGCTGATGTGTATTAAAGTTCTTGGAGATTCCAAGAGACGGTATGCACGAGTCGGTGATCTGATATCCGCATCTGTTAAAACTGCAATACCCGGTGGTAACGTCAAAAAAGGCGAAGTTATAAAAGCCGTTATTGTAAGAACAAAGAAAGAGTTCCGCAGAAGGGATGGCAGTTACATCCGATTCGATGAAAATGCTGCGGTTATTATTAACAAAGATCAAGAACCGGTAGGTACACGTATTTTTGGCCCAGTGGCCAGAGAACTTCGTGAAAAAAGCTTCATGAGAATCGTGTCGCTAGCACCGGAAGTGCTTTAAAAAAGGAATTAGAGTATGCCACGCAGGTTCAATAAACAGAAAAAATTACACGTTAAGAAAGGCGATGACGTATTAGTTATTGCCGGTAACGACAAAGGAAAAAAAGGCCGTGTATTGATGGTGTTCCCTAAAAAAGAGCGTGTGCTCGTTGAGGGAATAAACATGAAAACCCATCATGAAAAGCCAACCCAGGATAACCCACAAGGTGGGCGTCTTAAAAAAGAAGGCTCTGTACACATCTCAAACGTGATGGTGATAGATCCTACTACTGACGAGCCTACACGCGTTGGTCGTAAACGAATTGAAGAAGACGGCAAAGGCCGTTGGGTTCGTTATGCCAAGGCAAGCGGCGAAATGTTGGATAAATAACGCAGATAAAAAGCAATGGCTGAAGCAAGATTATATACACAGTACAAAGATGAAATTCGCGATAAATTGCGCGAACAGTTTGAGTATGAAAACCCAATGGCCATACCCAAACTACAGAAAATTGTAATTAACGTAGGCGTAGGTGATGCTATAACCGACAAGAAGGTATTAGATACGGTTGTAGATAACGTAGCGGCAATTACCGGTCAACAACCGGTAACAACCAAAGCAAAGAAATCCATATCGAACTTTAAGCTTCGTGAAGGAATGCCTATTGGTTGTAAAGTAACATTGCGCCAACGCATTATGTTTGAATTCCTGGATCGCCTGGTGAACCTGGCCCTGCCAAGAACCCGTGATTTTCAGGGAGTTCCGGACAAAAGTTTTGATGGCCGTGGAAATTATACCATGGGTATTAAAGAACACACTATTTTCCCGGAAATAGATACAGACAAAGTTTCAAAAGTTCACGGCATGGATGTCACGTTTGTGACTTCAGCCGAAACTGATGAAGAAGCTTACGCTTTGCTTAAGCACTTTGGAATGCCATTCAAAACCAGAAATTAAGGATATTCTATTATGGCTAAGAAAGCTTGGATAGCACGTAATAAAAAGAGAAAAGAAACTGTAGAAAAGTACGCTGAAAAACGTCGCAAGCTTAAAGAGGCGGGCGACTATGAAGGCCTGCAAAAGCTGCCGCGCGATGCTAGCCCCACCCGGGTTCGCAACCGTTGTAACATCACCGGGCGAAGCCGCGGTTATGTAGGTAAATATGGAATTTCACGAATTAAATTTCGTGAACTTGCCCTTGCTGGTAAGATTCCAGGTGTACGAAAAGCAAGCTGGTAAATTTAACTAAGGAATCGATGACAGATCCTATTGCAGATTATTTAACACGAATTAGAAATGCCCAACAAGCCGGGCATCGCAGAGTAGATATCCCCGCTTCTAAACTGAAGCGAGCCATGACTAAAATCCTGGCCGACAAAGGGTATATCTCGAAATACATAGATATTGAAGACGGCAAGCAAGGAATTATCCGTTTGTTTCTGAAATATGATTCATACGGCCATCCAGTGATCCGTAACATGAAAAGATTATCAAAACCAGGTCTTAGAGTTTATGAAGGCGGAGGCAATGTTCCCCGTTCTCAAAACGGATTGGGGATTGTAATTCTTTCAACATCAAAAGGTGTAATGACCGATAAAGAAGCTCGCAAGCTTAATGTAGGCGGCGAGATATTGTGCACCATTTATTAATAAACAGTTTTTGAACTATGTCTCGAATTGGAAATCTACCGGTACCTATTTCTGATAAAGTTGAGTTCAGCATAAACGCTGACAATATTGCAACTTTTAAAGGAGAAAAAGGAACCAACACACTTCGTATTCATCCAAACATTTCTATTGAAAAGAGTGAAGATGAACTCATTATCAAAAGAAATGATGACCAAAAGTCTAACCGCGCGCTGCATGGTTTATTCCGTGCTTTAATTAATAATGCGGTTGTTGGAGTTTCAGAAGGTTATACCAAAAAATTAGAAATTATTGGTGTTGGTTTCAGAGCATCCATCAGTGGCGATGTACTTGAGTTAAACCTTGGTTACTCTCACCCTATTTTCTTTGTGCCTCCTGAAGGCATTTCAATGGAAGTAGATACTAAGTCTGGCAAGAACCCTATACTTATTATTACAGGTGTTGATAAAGAAATGGTTGGTCAGGTTGCTGCAAAAATAAGATCATTCAGAAAACCGGAGCCTTACAAAGGAAAAGGTATCAGATATCTTGGTGAGCAGGTTCGTCGTAAAGCCGGTAAGTCAGCTGCTAAATAGAGGATTTGAAAAATGAATAAGTTACAACAGAAAAAAACTGAGCGTAGAAACAAGATCAGACGTCGTATTCGTTCTACTATAAAAGGTACAGCGGAGCGACCACGTTTAAGTATTTACAAAAGTAGTAAATATACGTACCTGCAATTGATTGATGATATGGCAGGAGCTACACTTGCATCCTCTAAAGCCAAAAGTGGTGTAGAGAATGCAAAGGAAGCGGGAGCTGAGCTTGCGAAATTGGCTCAAGACAAAGGAATTAATAAAGTGGTATTTGACCGTAGCGGTTATAAATATCATGGCATCGTGAAGGCCGCAGCCGATGGCGCCCGCGATGGTGGATTAGACTTTTAATTGAATTGGGATAAACAATGCCTAAAATAAGAAGAAAACAATCTATACCTGCTGCAAATCTCAACCTTGAAGAAAAGTTGGTTCACGTAAATCGTGTAGCCAAAGTTGTGAAAGGTGGCCGTCGTTTCAGCTTTAACGCTATTGTAGTAGTTGGAGATGGAAATGGCGTATGTGGTCATGGTCTTGGTAAAGCGAATGAAGTATCAGATGCCATTCAAAAAGGCTTTGATAATGCTAAGAAAAACTTGATCCGTGTACCTCTCACTAAAACAAAAAGTATCTATCATCCTATTGTGGGTAAAGCAGGAGCAGGAAAAGTATTACTTCGCCCTGCAGCAGAAGGTACCGGTGTAATTGCAGGCGGTGCAGTTAAATCATTATTGGATGTTGCCGGAGTGCATAACATTCTGTCAAAATCACAAGGATCTTCCAATCCCCATAACATGGTGAAAGCAGCTTTTACAGCTTTGAAAGAGTTAACTGATCCTGTTGAAGTAGCACAGAGAAGAGGTGTTTCTCTCAACAAAGTATTCGAAGGATAATATCTAAAGGAAATTGATATGGACTTAAGTAATTTAAAAGCACCGATCCCCAACAGAAAAAGCACAAAACGTGTAGGGCGTGGGCAAGGTTCAGGTCGCGGAGAACAATCCGGACGTGGACACAACGGGCAAAAATCCCGTTCAGGCCATAAACAACGTGCTTGGTTTGAAGGTGGACAAATGCCACTTCAACGCCGTATTCCAAAATTTGGATTCACAAATTTTAACCGTACTGAAAATCGTGGAATTAATGTTCATACGATATCAGAGTTCATTGAAGCCGGTAAATTAGAAACTTCTATTGGTTTAGAAGATTTAATAAATGCAGGATTAGCCGGCAAAGGTGAAAGAGTAAAACTTCTTGGCCGTGGCGATCTTGAACAGAAAATTGAAATTGAAGTGCACGCTGCCAGTAACTCTGCTAAAGAAAAAGTAGAGAAAGCAGGTGGATCATTAACTATAGTGCAAAACTAATAGTATAGACGGCACATGAGTCTGATAGAAAACTTCCGCAACATTTTTAAAATTGAAGATCTAAAGAATCGTATTCTATATACGGTTGGAATCTTAATGGTATACCGGGTAGGTAGTTACATTACCTTGCCTGGTGTTGATGCTAACCAACTTATTGGAAGCAGTGGAAATGCTGCAAGCAGTTTACTTGGTCTTTTTGATTTATTTGTTGGAGGAGCGTTTTCTCGAGCCGGAGTATTTGCATTAGGGATTATGCCCTACATTACCGCTGCAATTATCATTCAGTTGATGGGAGCGGTAGTTCCTTATTTTCAAAAGCTTCAGCGAGAGGGCGAAGAGGGAAGGAGAAAGATCACTCGTTTAACACGCTACGGTACAGTTGGAATCACGCTCGTGCAGGCTATTGGCTTTTCGATAAACCTGATCTCAACTGCTCCACAGGCTATTGTTGTTAATGAGCTTGCCTTTGTTATTACTTCTATGATCGTACTAACTGCAGGTACGGTATTTGTAATGTGGTTAGGTGAAAGAATTAGTGAAAGAGGTATCGGAAACGGAATTTCGCTGATCATCATGATAGGTATTATTGCCGCACTACCTGCGAGTTTCTACAATGAAGTTACCACCAGCGCGAATGCGATTTTGGTAATTATTGAAGTTGCAGCATTGATATTAGTGATTGCTGCAGTTGTGATGTTAACTCAGGGAACTCGCAAGATTCCGGTTCAATACGCAAAAAGAGTAGTTGGCCGAAAAGTTTATGGAGGTACTACTCAATATTTACCACTTCGCGTGAATGCGGCCGGTGTTATGCCGATTATTTTTGCTCAGTCTATTATGTTTATTCCGAGTACAATTGGGTCATTCTTTCCAGATAACCAAACAGTTCAGCTTTTAACTCAGTGGTCTGTTGATTTTACAGGATTGGTTTACTCCATTGTATTCTTTTTTGTGTGTATGTTTTTCACATTTTTCTACACAGCCATTTCAGTGAATCCAAAAGAAATGGCAGATACTATGAAACGACAAGGCGGTTTTATTCCAGGTGTTCGTCCTGGTAAACAAACGGTAGAGTTCATTGACAATATTTTGACGAAGATCACTTTACCGGGTTCTATCTTTTTGTCATTCGTTGCTATTCTGCCGGCAATTGCCGTAAGTCTTTTTGGAATAACTCCTGGCTTTGCACTCTTTTATGGAGGAACAAGCTTGTTGATTATCGTTGGAGTAGCATTGGATACACTTCAGCAAATTGAGAGTCATCTAATGATGCGTCATTACGATGGTTTTATGAAAACAGGCAGAATCAAAGGCCGACGAAGAGCTTAAGATGATTTATCTGAAGAGTGAATCCGAAATTGAGAAGATGCGTGAGAGTGCGCTTATCGTCTCAAGAACACTGGCTGAAGTTGGAAAACATATAGAGCCAGGTGTTCAAACCGGAAAACTTGACAGGATAGCGGAAGAATATATAGCAAAAGAAGGAGGCCGCCCTGCATTTAAAGGATATGGCCCAAAGGGGAATGAATTTCCTGCAACACTTTGTATTTCAGTGAACGAAGAGGTTGTTCATGGAATACCGGGTGAAAGAGTTTTGGAAGAAGGTGATATCGTATCCGTAGATTGTGGTGTTGAAAAAAACGGATATTTTGGCGACCACGCATATACATTCGCAGTTGGTGAATGTGATGAAAAAACTTTGAAATTATTGAAGACTACACTTGAATCTCTTTACAAGGGAATTGAGCAAGCCATTCACGGAAATAGAATCGGTGACTTGGCATATGCAGTTCAAACGCATTGTGAGGCAGAAGGATATGGTGTAGTGCGGGAATTGGTTGGCCACGGTATTGGAAAATCAATGCATGAAGATCCCTCCGTTCCCAATTTTGGAAGAAAAGGAAAAGGCGAGCGATTGCGAACAGGTATGACGCTTGCTGTAGAACCGATGATCACCATGGGTTCTTGGAAAACAAAAACATTAAACGATGGCTGGACAGTAGTTACAGCCGATGGGAGCCTGGCAGCTCATTACGAACATGATATAGTGGTTCGTGAAGGGAAGGCTGAAATTCTCAGTACTTTTGATTATATTGCTAAGCTCTCAGATAAAAAAGAAAACATATTGTATTATGGCTAAACAAGAGCCGATAAAACAAGATGGAGAAATAATAGAAGCATTACCTAATGCACAGTTCCGTGTGGAGCTGGACAATGGGCATGAAATATTGGCTCATGTGTCAGGTAAGATGCGTATGTATTACATTAAAATTCTCCCGGGCGATAGAGTGGCAGTAGAAATGTCACCCTATGATTTATCCAAAGGAAGAATAACATATAGATATAAATAAAGAGGTTGTCATGAAAACACGATCATCAGTTAAGAAAAGAAGTTCAGACGACAAAATTGTACGACGTAAAGGACGTCTTTACGTGATCAACAAAAAAAACCCACGCCATAAGCAGCGTCAGGGATAATAGCATAACAGATTACTTATATGGCACGTATTGCTGGAATAGATTTACCTAAACAGAAAAGAGGCGTAATCGCCCTTACTTATATTTATGGAATTGGCCGTTCTAAGGCTATTGAGATCCTGGACCGTTGTGGAATCGACCACAATACAAAAGTTCAGGATTGGAC
>JAKURD010000052.1 GCA_022450045.1 Gracilimonas sp.
TCGCAGTCCCGCACCCGAGGTCGCTGTATACTCATACGTCCGCTTCGGGTCTTGAAGCTTTTCGGGGTGTAGCCGTTGCGATACGCTTTGCGATCCTGCTCGCCACTGTGCTCGTGCCAACTGCGGCCCAGAAACTCATCCACTTCGGCTTCCAGCCCTTCCTGGAGAATCTTTTCGGCTCCAAGTTCTACCAGCTCGGCTAGCAGATCATCCGCTTCGGCTTTGCCGCTAGTTAATTGTTGAATTCGTTTGCTCAATCGTTGTGAAGGTTTTACTTTCTTATTCATAGGTGTTGTCTGTTTTTGGTAGTTGTGATTTTTAGCTTAATCAAATCTACCAACCAGGCAGCACCTTCTCAATTTTTACACAAGTATAGGGACATTACCCGAGGGAAGTAGCGTTCTTGCTTGATAGTATGACGTTCCGGTAGCTCCAGTTGTATTGTCTTATGATACCTTCCGAAAAATTGCTTAATACTATTAGGACCGATCAGTTGCTGCTTTTCTTTTTTCGAGCGTCCGTCGGTTCTTTTTCTTTGCCACATAAGGAAGGAAAAAGAGATATATGCCTGTAATCCAAAGTACGGTTACAATCAGGCCTGATGGGAGAAAAACCCAAAGTTTAGCTGAATCATGAAACCATGAACCGTCATGAAGTGATTCCAATAACTCAGATCTGCGATATGCTACCTGTAGTACTTCTGCAGTATGAGTATCGATCTGAATTTCCCATCGGTTCACCGCTCTCACTTTCACGATCCCTTTATCGGGACGAACATCTAACCGATCAATATCATCCCAGGATGTAATATCTGATTCAGGTACGGTTTTTGAAACTGTTAAAATATCATCAAAACTGATAGAAGGGACAGTGGATATGCCTGTTTGAGAGGGAGGCTGAACCCAATCTACTTCTTTTTTAACTTGTAAAATTAATCCTGTAATTGAGACCAAAAGAAAAGGCAATGCTATTAAAGCACCGCCCCATCTGTGAATCTTTCTAAGATCACGACGTGTATGCCAGCTCATTGTTATAAATTCTTCTGATAAACTTTGTTATTTAATAGTCTAGACCGGGTTGGGTAATCTTATAGTTTCTTTCAGCTTTGGCAGCTTCAACCATTTCGGCTACGTCCTTTAGGAGTTCTTTGGCATCAAATACGATTCCGTCTTTTATGGTATATCTGACACCGCCTTTGCGAACCGGCACGTTCTCATCATTCACGTAAATCGCTCCTGTACCGTACAGTACTTTTAAGTTTTCCATCGGATTGGCATCAACGATTACCATATCGGCCAGTTTTCCGACTTCAATGGTTCCAAGCTGACCATCCACACCTAAAACTTCAGCTCCTTTGAGTGAAGCTGACTGAAAGATCTCTAACGGATGGAAACCGGCTTCACGCATCATTTCCATCTCTTGAATATATGCGAAGCCGTATAATTTATAGATATAACCTGCATCGGATCCAAGGGTAACACGCCCACCCTTATTTTTATATTCATTGATGAATTGCATCCATATTCTGTAATTCTCCTTCCATTCAATTTCCTGTTCAGTCCCCCATTCAAGCCAGTATGAACCGTGAGAGATCTTACTTGGTTGGTAGAATTCCCACAGTGAAGGAAGCGTATATCTTTCATGCCATTCGGCCCGGCGCTGTGCACTCAGGTTTCGGTTGGCCTCGTAAATTGTAAAGGTTGGATTCATAGTATAATCCAGCTCGATCATCTCATCCATCACTGCATCCCATTTTTTAGAACCCGGGGCTGCTGCCTGTTTCCATAGGTTCCCGGCTTCCTCAAAACGGTGTTGTTCGTTGTTATAATTGTAATCGAGAGGATAGTTTTGAATGATTCGATCTTCAAAAAGAGATTCGGGAAGGCCGTACCAATGTGTGAGTGAGGTTGCTCCAAGCTGTGCAGATTTTAAAGCATTATTATAAACCACACGGGTTTGTGCATGGTGGGTCATAGTACCCAGGCCACGTTTGTTGGCTTCCTCAATTGCGGCTTTATAGACCTCCGGAGAGGCACCAAAAAACTTGATGCCATCGGCTCCTGCTTCATCGATCATCTTTACCCACATACGGGCTTGGTCAGGTGTTGTAATTTCTTCGTCAGCACCCATTCCAAAGCCGATCCAAGCCGAAATTCGGGGAGCGGTGATCTCATTATTAGCACTTAATTCTTTGTGTCGCAAGGTCCAGTCCATACCATTGAAAGATCCCGGTTCGCGAATGGAAGTAATGCCATGTGCCAGCCACAGTTTATATACATATTCGGGGGTAGTTCCCTGAGCTCCGCCACCTGTATGTGCATGCATATCAAAAAAGCCGGGCAGGAGATACATTCCTTCCGCCTCTAAAACTTTCGTGTTCTCATCAGCCTGTGGCCTGCGGTTTTCGTTGATCGGCAGCCCCGGATAACCAACGGTGCGAATGGAAGCAATGCGGTTACCTTCCACTACAATATCGACTGGACCGGTGGCAGGAGAGCCTGTACCGTCAATTAAATTCACCCCGCGGATAATGAGCCGTTCATGCGGGCCATCGTCCTCCGTACGCTGTGGAGCATCCGGCATTTGGGCTTGCAGTGAAAAAGAGCCGGAAAAAAGAAAAATTAAAAGTAGCTTTATGAATTTCATAGATGGATTGTTGAATTTCTGGTTGATTATGAATGTACTGCAAACAAAGCATTCACATCGTAAAATTTAGTTAGAGCAGAAGAGCCCCTTCATGTTTGAGGAGCCACTCCTTGCGTTCCATTCCGCCGGCATAACCAGTTAGTTTTTGATCTGAACCTACAACACGGTGACATGGTATCACGATCGCGATCGGGTTCTTACCATTTGCACGACCTACAGCCTGAGAAGCTTTTTGATCTCCTACTTTTTTAGCGATGGATCCATAAGAAGTGGTGGAACCCTGTGGGATCTCAAGGAGCTTTTTCCAAACCTGTTGCTCAAAATTGGTGCCGTCGGGCTGAAGTTCTAACTGAAAAGCGGTTCTATTACCTTGAAAATATTCCCTGAGCTGTGTTTTGGCCGATTCGGTGTGAACATCAGGATTTTCGGGGCCGTTAAATTCCATGAATTTTATTTCAGTGATTCCGGAACCATTGGAAAGGATGCGAAGATAGCCAATGGGACTTTCTAAATAACTAACGTATGTCACAAAAAAAGGGGTTAATTGCAGGTTCGGGTTGAGAATATAGACTGAATTGTAATAATTAAAATATAAAAGTGTAACAAATTACCTTTTTGTTACTCTTGTGAATAGCTTAAAGGTGAGATTAATGTTTTACCCTAACAGTTAGTCTATTCTAACTCCTTAAGCTGAAATCTAAAACCCCGGTACTGATACTACCGGGGTTTTTTTATGGCCATAATTTTCTAAAAATATACTCTGTAAAGGAGGTTTATATTAATTCCCGGTTCGGGGCGCAGATCTTTAATCCTTGATAGATGGTTATAATATTCTGTATTAAGCAGATTATTTACGTTCATGGAAAAAGTATGAAGCAGGTTTCCGCCTTCTAAACGGTATTGGCTGAAAGCATCAAGTAAGGCATATCCCTCGGTTGGGGTTTCAAATTCACCGGTTCGGTTTTGTTGGGAAGAGTAGCGAACCCGTGTTCCTAATTCAAAACTATTTTTGGCAAACTTAAGGGAAGTTTTGGTTTTGAAAGGAGGAATCTGAGGCAGGGGACGGGTATCGTTTGTGTATCCCGAATTGGCTTGCTCTTGTTTCGAAACGGTACGCTCTGCAAGGGTGTAACTCAGGGAAGCATTAAGCACAAAATTTTCGAGAAACTGTACCTCACCAGAAAATTCCGCACCGTAGAGCACGGCTTTCGTTCCAACAAATTGGTAATCTGTGAGGGAGGGACGCTGGGGATTTTGTTGCCCGGTATTTCGAGCATACAGGTAATTGCTAAAGTTATTATGGAAAAGGGTAATATCTGCGTTTAACTTTTTTTGGTTGAACCGGATGAAAACTTCTTTCGCTAAAGCACGTTCGGGGTCTAAATCAGGGTTTCCAATTTCAAAAGAATAAGAAGCAAGATGCGGACCTTCAGAATACAACTCCTCTAAGGAGGGAGCCCTGAAAGAATGAATGAAGCTTCCACCAGCCGAAAAGCCACCTCCTAACTGATAGATAGCTGCAAAAGAAGAAGCTAAAGCAGCAAAAGTCCGATTCTTGTAAAAAGTGGAATCAATAGCCCCTCTGCTCACTCCAACAGGATAAAACAACCCAGTTTCATCGGTCTTGTTCTTCACCAAATCGAAACGCAACCCGGCTTCAAGGTGAAGGGCATCAAAGTCAGCCTCCTCAATCAGGTAAGCTCCGGCTTTTATACTTTTCGAGGGTGGTGTGCCTGTTCCAAAAACCTCATAATTTTCATATTCGCTGGTTAAGCCCAACGAACCCCGATCAAAAAATCCAAGTTCACGATGTTTGATTCTCAGGTTGAAGTTTGTGGTTAACAGATTAAATTCTGTTCCAACAACTGGAGTGCCCTGTGCGTTTTCACCTTCAATTTCTTTGTGGTTGTAATCTTTGAAGGAAAGCTCGGCTTCAATCATTTTAAATAGCTCGTTTTGCAGAATAATTTCTGATTTTGCATCGTACTGCAACTTCTGCATTTCAATATCCACACCTTCCGCATGTCCGTTTGGGTCGGGCGGAATTCCATATGTACTTAAGTACAGCGTGCCGGAAGCGCCGATATATCCCCAGGGTTGAATATAACTTAACCCCAAACCGTCGTTGGTTGTTTGGAAAAATGTGTTGTCGGTTGGCCCAAGAGGAGTACGAGTATCTGCTGCCAGCCTTCCGCTAAGGTCCATTTGAACAGCAAAATCTTTGTAGGGAGCCTGAATGTTGAGTGCCCCGGAGCCGCCGCGATTTACAGTTTCACCACTTACCGAAAATGAACCATTTAACGAAGAAGGTAAGGTTGTAGAAATCTGATTTTTAACAATATTGACTACTCCCCCAATAGCATTGGAACCATAAGCTAAAGCAGCAGGGCCTCGGGCAATTTCAATTTCATCCGCTGAAGAAGGATCAGTTGTTACGGCGTGATCAGAGGATTGCGCTGAAATATCTCCCGTACTTATACCATCCTGTAGTATAACGATGCGTTCACCCCCAAGCCCCCGGATTACGGGCCTGCCGGGGGCCGAGCCATTTGTTCGTTGATCAAAACCGGGGAGATTGGTAAGGGTTTGCGAAAGTGTAGAACCCAGGTTTCGTCTTAATTCACTACCAAAAATATTTTTAGAGGCGTGTTCCAGACCGGAACCATTCAATTCATTTTTTTCTCCAATCACTTCAATAGATTGCGTACTCAAAACTGTTGGCGAGAATTTAATTTCAAGCGTAACTGAGGTATCCTCAACACTAAATGTCCGGGATTGAGTACGAAATCCAATTCGGTGAGTGGTAAGTGTGAACGTGCCTTTCGGGATATTCCTGATCTCAAATTCGCCTTCAACATTCGTGGTCGAAGTTCGGTTGAGTTCTTCGATGTGTAAATATGCGAAGGGAACTCCTTCAGAAGTCTCGGCATCAATAACGCGTCCGTTCAAAATAAAACTGGTACTCTGGCCAACAGCCGGCAACGTGCCGACTATCGAAACCAGAAGTAACAGAACAAAATTGAAAAATTTTTTCATTTAATTGGAAGAGGTTACAGTAACAGAAATGGCAGCTGATTCAAATTCAGGAGATCCAACATGGAGAAGCTGAAATGTAAAAGTAGCGCTACCTGCCGATTCTCCCGTAACGGTAAACAGGAAGGGTTCACTGGCATTATCTTGCGCAATGGAAATACTTCCATCTCCGTCTGTAGTCTGAAATTGCAGGCTATGTTCGTCTTTTTCAGGTGTGAAGACTTCAGCAGCTTCATCAATGAAAGCTATACGGAGGCCTGCGGAAGAAGTGCTTTCAACAGTGATGCTGCCGGTAACTTCACCACGTATATTTTGTGACACTAATTCGTTATCGCCTTCATAAATAACAAAACCTACGGGTTCTTGCTCCTCTTCTTCACCTGAAGTAGAATTTGAACAAGCTGCAGAGATAGAAGCCAGTAACAGAAATGTGAATACATAGCTAATTCGAGAAAATAATTTTGAATTTTTCATGACTTAATAATCTTTAAAAATGATGGTTTTAATCAGTAGAATATCCAGCTCATATCAGATGAATTTTGACGGTCTTCGAAAAACCCGTCACTGATGAGTACTGGAAATGGTAACCGTAATTATTAAGCTAAGAATGGTGGCGCACGGCCGAGGAGAGGTACAAAAGGCTGTGTGGATAGATAAAGAGGAGCCGGATCAATTAAAGTGTAATGAAACTTTAGGAGCCCGTCGAAAGATGGCTGTGTTTCACCACTTGTTACGGCGACAATACCTGCCACTGGGCATAACAGCCCATTTTGTGTATAATGTTGTTCATTAGCGTGAGACAAGCACTCAAGACCATCGCTATGATAGTGCATCATAGACAGCATGGTACCTGCCATAGCAAGCAACAGGAAGAATACTGATATATTATTCTTAAATAATCTCACATAATAGATATTAAAGTTAACTTCATCAAGTATATGAACCAAGTATCGTTAATAATTGGTTCATATTGTATTATTGTTTCAAGTTATTACACTTTTTTAAAATTCTGAATATTTATGGCTGAAATGATTGAAATAGTTACTTCCTGGTTTATGGGGCTCGGAGACAAATATGGAGTAAATCCTATTATTTTTGGAAGTATTTATGTGGGGGCTATTCCCTTTTTTACACTTAGTATAGCTTTGGTGGTAAAAAATTACAGAAGGGGGAAGTCTATTGTTATACCGTCATTGTGTGCTACCTTCTTTTTTATCTCGGCCTATGTTTATTTGATAATAGCAGGCCAAAATGTACCTTTATGGGTGTATGGAGTAGTTATTTTGATGGTAGTTTATGGAGCTTATTCTACAATTTTGAAAGTCAGAGCAAAAATAAAGGATGAGAAAAACCAATAGTGTCCTAAACGTTTTTAAAATTGAAAAAACCTGTGTTTTCGAAGATAAAAACGGATTAGTTGACATGTTTAACATCAATCCCCTTTTTTTCTCGCAGAGGCTCGCCGATTAACCCGCTGAGTTTCACTTCGTGGGAATCGTTGCGCCCGGAGCGCAGATGATCTTTTATCAATACGCATCGCTATTCAGCGCAACTCTGCGATATCCTTTGCGGAAATCTGCGAGGATCCTTTTGAAGGATCGTTTTGCCAAAATGTATTTCAACGTTTAGGACGCTATTGGAGAAAAATCAGTAAATCATTATGAAGGTACGGTTTTTGCCAAACATGCCTGTAGTAGAAAATTTATGCGAGTTGGTACCACAGCAGCATTGAAGCTAATCTAAAATAAGCAGTAGATACGTACTGTTTTATTTTCAAATTTAAGCTCAGGGAGAAAAGAAAATATGGTTATCAAAATAGACAAGGTGCGAATTTGCCCAAAACCTAACCTTATCAAAGTACTTTTCCGGGTTACACAAATACTTCACATTAATTTTGCATACTAAAAGTGTTCGGGTCTCAATCTGAACTATGGTATTGCTCGGAATGAGAACCATCATCTCAACTTTAACAACAAAGAGAGGTACTGATATGGCTCTTCCAGACAAATTCGTCTATAAATTCGGGAAATTAGTTACCGACGGAAACAAGAACATGAAACATCTTTTGGGTGGTAAGGGAGCGAATCTCGCTGAGATGAGTACTATCGGTATTCCGGTACCAGCGGGATTTACGATCTCGACAGAAGCGTGTAAGCTTACCATAGATAACCAAATGACCTGGCCCGAAAACCTTTTTGAGCAGGTTAAAAAAGGGATTCGTCATATAGAAGAGGAGATGGGACTGAAGCTTGGCGATGAAGAAAATCCGTTGTTAATCTCAGTACGCTCTGGAGCTGCAGTCTCCATGCCGGGAATGATGGATACGATCCTGAATCTGGGAATAAATGACACAGTAGTTGAGGCTATAATAAGAAAGACCAATAACGAGCGCTTTGCCTATGATAGTTATCGCCGCTTCATAGATATGTTTGGTGATGTGGTTATGGGGGTAAATCACGAGCATTTTGAAGAAGCTATTGAAAACCTCAAAAAAGAAGTTGGCGTAAAAAATGACGTTGAACTTTCGGCCGATAACCTCCGTGAACTTACTGACAGATATAAAGCGATATATCGGAAAATTACGGGCCATATGTTCCCTGAAGAGCCAATGGAACAACTTAAATTTGCAATAAACGCGGTATTTAATTCATGGAACAGTGTAAGAGCTATAAAATATCGGCAGATCAGCGGTATTCACGGTTTGATCGGGACGGCGGTTAATGTGCAGGCGATGGTTTTTGGCAATATGGGAGAAAACAGTGGAACCGGGGTGTGTTTTACAAGAAACCCATCTTCCGGAAAATCGGAACTTTATGGTGAATTTTTAATTAATGCCCAGGGCGAAGATGTAGTGGCGGGAATACGAACTCCGAGTCCTATCGCAGAACTGAATGAGCAGAAGCCTGTTATTTATAATGAACTGCTTGGGCTTACCCGCAAATTGGAAGCTCATTATAAAAATATGCAGGATATTGAGTTCACAATACAGGATGGGACCTTGTTTATCCTTCAAACAAGAAATGGAAAGCGTACAGGTACAGCGGCAGTGAAAATTGCCGTTGATCTGGTAAAGGAAGGTATTCTTAGTAAAAGGGAAGCCATTCGAGATCTTGTAGATCCTGATCATATTGAACAGCTGTTACATCCACAGTTCAGAGGAGACTCTGAATCAGAAAATACGGTACTTGGAAAGGGCTTGCCAGCTTCACCAGGGGCAGCAGTAGGTAAAGTAGTTTTTAGTTCCAAGAAAGCAGAGCAATCCACTGAGCCTGTGATTCTTGTTAGAATTGAAACAAGCCCGGAAGATGTGGGAGGGATGTCTTCAGCAGAGGGTATTTTGACATCGAGAGGAGGTATGACAAGTCACGCTGCCGTAGTAGCCCGGGGCTGGGGTAAGACCTGTGTGGCCGGCTGTGGCGATATCGTGATCAATTATAAAAATAAGTCTTTCACAAATGGAGATGTTAGCGTGAGAGAAGGAGACTGGATCTCACTGAATGGAAATACAGGTGAGGTGTTATTAGGTAGGAAAGAGCTAACTGAGCCCGTATTTGGGGAGGAATACACAATCTTTATGGAGTGGGTGCAAGCGATAGAGGAAATGAAAGTGCGCACTAATTCAGAAACCCCGGAAGACGCAAAGGCAGCACGTAATTATGGTGCCGTTGGTATTGGTTTAGCCCGTACCGAGCACATGTTCTTTAAGCCGGGACGCGTAAATTTTATGCGCAAAATGATCATCGCGAATACTAAGAAAGAGCGGGTTGAGGCACTGGACAATCTGCTTCCGTTTCAGAAGCAGGATTTCATTGAGATATTTGAGGCAATGGAAGGGTTTCCGGTGACAATTCGCCTTTTGGACCCGCCGCTCCATGAATTCCTTCCACACGAAAAAGAAGAGATAATAAAAGTAGCTGAAGAACTGGAAGTCAGCTTTGAGCTACTGGCCAACAAAGTAAATGAGCTCAAGGAGTTCAATCCAATGCTGGGTCACCGAGGGTGCAGGCTGGGAATTACTTATCCTGAGATCACTGAAATGCAAACTCGTGCGATCATCGAAGCTGCATTGGAACTTGTAAAGAGAGGCAAAGTGGTGTTGCCTGAAATTATGATCCCTCTTGTTGGCAGCATCGAAGAATTCCGAAACCAACGTGAAGTGATAGATCGTGTAGCCGATGAAATTTTGACTGTATCAGAAGAAAAAATTGACTATAAAGTCGGAACCATGATCGAGATCCCTCGTGCAGCTATTCTTGCAGATCAAATTGCAGAAGAGGCTGATTTCTTTTCATTTGGAACCAACGATCTGACACAGCTTACGTATGGTTTCAGCCGCGATGATGCCGTTAAATTCCTCCCTGCCTATATCGAAAAAGGAATGTTAAAACATGATCCATTCCAGGTACTGGATACAGAAGGAGTGGGACAGTTTGTGCAGGCCGGAACCCGTTTGGGGAGAATGACCAATTCGAGCTTAAAAGTAGGCATCTGCGGTGAACATGGCGGAGATCCAAGCAGCATAACCTTTGCTTATGAAACCGGGTTGGATTATGTGTCTTGCTCTCCATTCCGAGTACCGGTAGCCCATTTGGCTTCTGCTCAGGCAGTTCTTAAAAGTGAAAATAAGGAAGAACCTTCATCTGATATCAAAGTATGAGAGGTCCTTATTGTATTGCTGAGTCATGTATAAAATGTCGGCAATGGGTTGCAACCCCTTGTCGTTTACACCTTGACTTCAATAGTCTACTCACAATATGTACCTATTCTCTATTCGGTGTGGAAACAGGTAACCACCAACTGCTATTCTATCCGGCAACTGAACATGGACTTGACAGTACAGCTATTCAGAAATCACGGGTAAAAGAAATTAGCCTCTTATACCCGCTACATTTGCAGCTTAAGTACATTAAAATCTGTACAATACATTGTTTTAGTAAGGATTGGGTGGTTTAATAAGTAACGTGAGCTCGAAATAAAGAATGTTAAAATAGCTACAAGATCCATCAGACGGGTTACCCGTCTGATGGATGGGCCTGAATGAGCATGATAAGCTGAATGAAAACAGTCAGACCAAGAGGCAGGGTAAACAACCACGAATTCGATCTGATGGACTGGGAGCCATCAGACCGAGAGGTAGATTACACAACCACGAATTCGATCTGCTGGATGGCGCAGGCGCAGGGTGTTGGATTAGGGTAAGAAGAAGCTTAGGTCCCCCAACTCAAACAAACGGTCAGACGGACTTGGGGCCGGCATGCTGTGTAGCGAGGATAATCATAGTTAACTAAGAATGTTTAGATAATAATCTCTTCTTGTTCCAATAGATTGAAGTACTCCCCAATGTTTAGACCACTGAGTACGGTTTGTTAGTTTATATTAAGCGGCATTGAGGTAGAGATCTA
>JAKURD010000053.1 GCA_022450045.1 Gracilimonas sp.
TGCACGCCAATCAACTCCGAAGCTGCCCGGGCCGTGGTGCCTGCTACAAAATGTTCTATCAGCCGGCTTTGCTGGCGTGGGGTTAATCGACTTTTACGTTCATACATAGTAACTAATTTAGTACCTTATTCAGGTTTTAGCTACTTCAGCCTCTTGATTTATTTTAGAGAAATGAAGTCAGCTTTAGCTCTTTTTTCGCAGCCGGCCCCGATTTCTCGGGGTGTTTCTTTTGTCGGCACAAAAGAAAGACAGATCCTAAATCAAGCAACCAAGCTTTATTCAACCTCTTGGAAGCAGAGCTTCCGGTAGGCATTGCGCAGCGGAGCAACGCAATGAGAATATATTGATGAGGTATAACACAATCCTGCACAAGAAATACACAATCGTGTAAGACTCCCTTTTCCTCTCCTGATACCTTCTCTTGAGTTTAGGGTAAAGTGTGATTTAGGTGATCCATCTGATGGATTTGCCTGATTAAAACGGTCAGACGGACTTGAAGCCGTCAGACCGTGAACCAGATGCACAATCTCCCTGAAAACACTCAAAAGCGTAATCAGGGAGATCGCTTCGTCGAAAGAAAGCTTAGCTTATAATAGAAATATAGGCTCCTCGCGATAACATGCTAAATTTTAGTACATGAAATTCATAAAAAAGTATTACAAAGTATTTTGGTCGGCCGTCTTTTTACTCGCAGCTTTGGCGGTTCAATATTGGATTACCTTCCCGGGAAGTGAGGTTGTATTCCTGCTGCTGTACCTTATCTCCTACCTGTTTGTGGGAAGGCCGGTCTGGATAAAGGCCTTCAAGTCTATCCAAAGAGGAACCATTTTCAGTGAATTCCTGCTGATGGGAATTGCAACGGTCGGTGCGTTTATTCTTGGAGAATATGCCGAAGGCGTGGCGGTAATGCTCTTTTATATGATCGGGGAATATGCCCAGGGGAATGCCGTCCGAAAAGCTCGCGGGTCCATTGAATCGCTCATTAACCAGCAGCCGGATGTTGCAACGGTTGAACGAAACGGGCGGACGCAAGAAATTCATCCTTCCGAAGTAGAACCCGGAGAGATCATAAGAGTAAAACCCGGGGCCAAAGTTCCGCTTGATGGGGAACTGCTTACAAACCGGGCTTCCTTCAATACCTCCGCTTTAACAGGAGAGTCCAAACCAATGTCTCGGAATGCCGGTGAGGAAGTGTGGGCGGGATCTATCAACGAGCTTGTCCCTGCTCGCATAAAAGTAACTAAGGGATACGAAAATTCCCGCCTCTCTGATATTTTAAACATGGTTCAAGAAGCCGCTCAGCGTAAAGCGCCCACTCAACGCTTTATGACCCATTTCGCTAAAGTGTACACCCCCATCGTTGTTTGGCTTGCTGCAGCTCTCACATTTCTACCCTGGTTGTTTCTTGAATCGTATGTGTTTGAAGACTGGTTTTATCGTGCGTTGATATTTCTGGTTGTTTCATGTCCGTGTGGCTTGGTGATTTCCATCCCGCTGGGATATTTCGGTGGAATAGGAGCTGCTTCACAGAACGGTATTCTCCTGAAGGGCTCCGATTATCTTGATCAGCTAAGGAAAATGAAAACCTTGTTTCTGGATAAAACCGGAACGATGACGGAAGGAGTTTTTGAAGTACAAGAAATCCATCCCGCTAACGGACATGAGACTTCCTATATCCTGAAGTTAGCCGCTTCATTAGAGCAATATTCTTCGCATCCTGTTGCAAAGGCCATTCTACAATATACTAATGGGCAAGAAATGCCGGAGGCCAGCGATATTCAGGAAATCCCCGGACGTGGCCTTAAAGCAACTATCGGGCAGGAGAAAATTCTTGTCGGCAACCGAAAATTACTTGAAGAGCATGAAATCTCCGTTTCTGAAATAGATACTGACAAACCTTCTGCCTTCGTGTATGTGGCCGCTGATGGAATGCATATCGGAACCATTTTGATTTCCGACAAAATAAAAACGGATGCCGCGCAAGCTCTTAAAGAACTTCGGGATTTAGGTGTAGCCAACTTGATCATGCTTTCAGGGGATAATCAAGAGACTACGGATGCTATAGCAAAAAAACTGGGCATTGATCAAGCTTTTGGCGGATTACTCCCTGACGGAAAATACGATAAAGTGAACAAGGCTTTAAGATCAGATCATATAGTCGGATTTGTAGGAGATGGGCTTAATGATGCTCCGGTAATTACCCTGGCCGATGTGGGTATTGCCATGGGCGGCATTGGTTCGGATGCAGCCATTGAAACGGCTGATGTTGTTATTCAAACTGATCAGCCTTCTAAAATTCCGCAGGCTATCCGCATAGCAAAATTTACACATAAAGTGGTTTGGCAAAATATTGGCTTTGCCCTGGGAATTAAGATCCTGGTAATGGCTCTTGCTGCCGTTGGACTCGCAACCATGTGGGAAGCTATTTTTGCGGATGTTGGGGTCGCGCTTATTGCCATTGCCAATGCCGTCAGAGTTCAGAAGAAGTTTTCGGAAGGGCCGTTTACATTGCGTTCCTTTTTCGGCAGTGGAAAGGACAATACGGAGATCAATAATAATCCGGTAAGCTGTTGTGAGGTTTGCTAATAACTGCAGAATTCAGATCCAGCGCCGGATTTCCTTTTTATACTCCAAATATTCATCCTCGAATTTCTGCCCATGATTTCTTCTTCAGGTTTGATCTGAAACTCATTCATATACCAAATAAAACCAGGTAAAAGCAACAAAGATATGCTGTTTCCCCAGTATAAAATCATGGCCATCAAAGCAATCAATAAACCCAAATACATAGGATTCCGGCTATACTGATACACTCCTGTAGTCACAAGTTCTTTAGCATTTTCAGGTTTATGAGGATTTACCGTGGTCGATCTTCGGGCAAACTCAGTTATCGCAAGTACTCCGATCGATCCGCCCAATATCATTAATCCAATACCGATGAATTTTCCTGCCTCAAATAGTACGCCCTGGTTTGGGATAAATTGATGTATCGCCCACATCAAACCAATGCAAATCAGAAAAACGACAACGGGCGGGATTTTTTAGTTTCAGCATGGTTAGGTGTTAAAGTGCATTATTCATTTCTAAAAAAGTCCCACTTTTGATAAGATCATATAGGCCCCGCTGATCACCATTACGGCAAGCACGTATTTTCGGAAGGTCTCATCGGTCATAGAGCTGAGTAATTTCTTACCGACCAGATTGCCGGCCGTGGCACCTAATCCAAGAACAATCCCGAATACCCAAAGATCTCCATATAAAGCCCCGATAAAAGTATAGGTTCCAATCTGCACGGCCCCCATAAAAAAGGAATTCGCGGTCTTGGTGGCTATCATTTCTTCTTTCAGGATACCGGCATTCAGGTAAAAGGGGTTAAGGACCGGGCCAAGTCCGCCCACGATGGTTGAGATCGCAGCGACTCCAACTCCCAGCGGAAGCCAGTACCATTTTTTCATCTTAAACGTCCGTTCTTTTTTACCAAGGCGATATTGAAATACTGTACTCACCAGAAAGGCTCCAATAATAACCTGAAACCAACCGGCTTCAACCTTGGTGAATAGCCATCCGGCCAATAAAACTCCACAAACGGCAGCCGGGGCGTACCAAAGCACCACATCCCAGCGAATGTCTTTCCAAAAGATGATCAGGCGCGATGGCCTGCCGATCATATCCCCAAGATTAATGATGGGGGCTACCGCTTTGGAACCAACCATGAAATTCATGACCGGTATCATTATGAGAGAGCCTCCCCCGCCGGCAATCACAGAAATGATATATGCTCCCATTCCGGCAATAAAGACAGCTGTGTACATCCACAATGGTTCGGTAAACAGGGATTCCATCATTTAATGAATCTATTTTTGAAAATTAACCTCGGGCCGGTAAGGGTGTATTACAATGCGCCTTTACTGGCTTTCTTCCTATACTAACTTTGGAAAGGTTGCTCTGGTTTCTCGGTCTGATGGCTTGAGTCCATCTGACTGATTGCTGATTTCCACCTGATTGCTTGTATCTACCCATCAGGCGGGCTATCCATCCGATGGATTCCGTCTATATAAAAATCAGTGATCATCCGCATTTCATTATCAGATTTTATCCAGGGATTTACGGTCAGAATCTTGCAGTTTTTGGTAGTCACTCATGCTCATCCCGGTAATTTCCTTGAATTGGCGGGACAGATGCTGCAGATTTTTATAACCAAGCTGATAAGCAATTTCGCTGAAACTCTGGTTTCCATACTCCACCAGTTCCTTTGCCTTCTCGATCTTCAGGCGAATAAAATATTTTTCGATTGTGATCTCTTCCTTTCGCGAAAACACTCTGGAGATCGTAGCATAACTTTTCGTTAGGTTCTTGGCCAGATGATCAGATAGGGAGGTTACATCAGATTCCAGCTCACCGGAATCTATCCATTTGATAAGTGTGGTCTTGACTTTTTCTACCACTACTGATTCATCATCTTTGATGAGCCCGAAGTTGAACCGCTCTAACTCTTTCTCAATTTCGTGCATAGAGGGTTTATCACTTTTACGGGTGACTTCTGCCTTTCCCAGCTGTACGTGATCCACTTCTAGCCCAAGCGCAGTCAAAGCCGTTTCTATGACCATCTCACATCGGTCGCACACCATGTTTTTAATATTCAGTGTCATTTTTTCCATAGTATTAAGGTAAACAGAAGTGGAAGAAACTGCATTCACCGTAAATCTGCCTTACAGGATTTGAAGAAATACTTATCTAATTTTGAATATTCATTATTGTTTTTCAATCTCTTAAAGCTCAACCAAGTCGTCTCAATTTATCTCATCTTTGTAAAAACTTTATTGCATTTTTTTAGTGTTAGGAATAATCAGTACGTTCAAAAATGGCAAACCTTCTCTTTATATCAACTAAACCTTGAATTTTAACTTCTTACCAATGAAACAGCTTTTTCTCTTAGCACTAATATTTTGTTTGGGAATATATTCGCCCACAAATGCACAAGAAAGAATATCGGATTATCCCGTTGATGAAACACTCTATGAAACTTTAACATATCGAAATATTGGTCCTTTTCGTGGAGGCCGATCAACTACAGTTACAGGTATCCCGGGAGATATCTTTACCTATTACATGGGTACAACCGGAGGTGGTGTTTGGAAAACAACTGACAGTGGTACAACCTGGCAAAATATCTCTGACGGTTATTTTAATACCACAGGAATTGGTGATGTTACAGTAGCCCCTTCTGATAATAATATCATTTATGTTGGAACAGGTGAAGGTCCTGTTCGTGGGGTTAAAACATCTCATGGTGATGGTGTATATAAATCAACCGATGCTGGTGAGACATGGACACATATTGGGCTGGAAGCTACTCGTCATATTAGTCGAGTTTTTATCCACCCAAAAAATCCCGCTGTAGTATATGTAGCTGCGCAAGGTAACCCCTGGGGACCAAATGAAGAACGAGGTATTTACTTATCCAAAGATGGTGGTGAAAATTGGGAGAAGATTCTATATGTAAATGAAAACTCAGGTATTGCTGATTTAAGTGTAGATCCATCAAATCCGGATATTATGATGGCTACTTCCTGGGATTTTAATCGAAAGCCATGGTTTGTTCAAAGTGGTGGACCGGGCAGCAAAGTTTGGAAAACAACTGATGCCGGTAAAACCTGGAAAGAAATAACCAAAGGGCTTCCGCAACTGAAAGGAAAAATGGGGGTTTCAATATCACCGGCAAATCCCAAGGTAGTTTATTTGGCTATTGAAGCATTGGGCAAGGAAGGAGGAGTTTATCGCTCAAATGATGGTGGTGAAAGTTTTATGCAGACAACAAATGATCCAACAACTTATGCTCGAGCCTGGTACTACATGCATATTATTGCAGATCCATCAGATGAAGACGAATTATGGGTTTTAAACAGCTTCGCAATGAAATCTATCGATGGTGGTAAAACATTTACTGGGATGATGGGTAGTCATGTTGATCATCACGATATGTGGATCAATCCAGAAGATAGTGACAATATGATTAATGCTAATGATGGTGGTGGTTCGGTTACTTACAACGGTGGAGAAACGTGGTCATCAATTAGAAATCAGCCCACTGGACAGTTTTATCGTGCTATAACCGATAATCAATATCCATACCGTGTTTATTCTGGGCAGCAAGATAATAGCTCTATCGTAATTGACAGTAGAACATCTGATGGTGGAATTGGCGAGATGCATTGGAATATTATCCGTGCTGGTGAATCCTCAACTGTTGGATTTGATGCTGACAACCCTCGATTTATTTATTCCACATATTTTGCCAGTAACTTCATTGAGTGGGATAGCGAAATTGATAACGTTAGAATGGTTAGACCCTATCCTGAAAGAGTTAGTGGTGAACAACCTAAGAATTTGAAATATAGAGCCAACTGGAATGGACCGGTATTGGTTTCTCCACATAACCCCTCTGTTATCTATTATGGTTCTCAGTATGTGATGAAATCATCTGACAGAGGAGTAACCTGGGATGTAATAAGTAAAGATCTCACCAGGAATAATAAAGATCATCAAGGTAAAGGCGGAGGGCCAATTTCAAACGAGCAAATTACTGCCGAAAGTTATAACAACCTTTTCAACATAGAAGAATCTCCAATTAAAGAAGGTGTTATTTGGGTAGGCTCTGATGACGGTTTAGTGCATGTTTCTAAAAATGCAGGCGAAACATGGACAAATGTAACCCCAAAGGGTTTGCCGGAAGCCATTATTAATGTCGTTGAACCATCTCCTCACGACCCCGCCACTGCGTATATCGCTGTTGCCGGTTATAAAATGAATGATTTTACTCCTTATATCTATAAGACCGATAACTACGGATCGTCATGGGAAAAAATAGTAAACGGTCTTCCAAATAATACCTTTGCGCGTTCAGTAAGAGAAGACCCGGATAGAAAAGGATTACTTTATGCAGGAACAGAAACCGGGGTTTTTGTTTCCTTTAACGATGGAAAGAACTGGCAACCTCTTCAGAATAACCTGCCAGAAGTGCCAATTACCGATCTTAGAGTTAAGCGAAAAGATTTAGTGGTATCCACTCAAGGACGTGCATTATGGATTTTAGATGATCTAACTCCATTACACCAGATTTCTGATGAGGTAGCAAAAGCAGATTACTATTTATATAAACCCCGGGATTTCAACATTGGTGTCTCAATTTCATACAGCGTAGATGTAGCCCCTGGTGAAAATGCTCCATCGAACTTGCAAATTACATATGTGCTTAATAAAGAGGTTGATGAAGATGTACCAATGTCATTGGAAATAATAGATAGTAAAGGAAAAGTTGTTTACTCCGAAGCTTCTAACGAGCCTCCAACACCATGTGATTCTATGAAAAGGCCACAACTAAAAAGAAGTTCAGGTGCTCATGTTTACAGCTGGAATATGCGAGTTGGCATGTTCGATTGCATCAAAGAGGTTACAACAACCAGCCGTAATTTGAGCGCATATGATGCAGCGCCTGGCAAGTATAAGGTGAAATTGGGTATCGGTGATTTCAGCCAAACTCAAGATTTTGAACTTAAAATTCACCCAAATATCCTTAGCAGTATTCCAAACGCTGCCGCCTCATTCGTTGAACGCGATAAACTTTCTGCTTCTTTATTTGCGGCTGCAACCGAAATGTCTAAAGGCGTTCGCGACCTTCGTCAAGTGCAACGCCAAATTAATTTTGCTTTAGATGTTTCAGACAACAAAGAAGTAAAAGATCAAGGTGCTGATTTAAACCAAACTATTGAAGATTGGATTGCAGTAATCTTACAAAAAGAGATGCGTACAGGGCAACACAATTATCAATTTGAAGCAAGATTACTACTTAGATATAAGGATTTCTTAAACCAAATGAGTAGAGGAAATATTCCTGTTACAGCTGGCTCAAGAGAAGTTACCAGAGATTACTTAAAAGAGTGGTCCGATCTGAAAAGAGAACTTAATACTATAAAAAATCAATCGGTGAAGAATTATAGTAGTTTATTAGTAAGTAATGGTTTGCCTGAAATCTATTGGCCTAAATAAGCTTACAATTTCTTTACTACAATTATTAAGGACTGGATCTCTTGGGGGGTCCAATCCTTTTTATTTCGATAATAAAAGTTTTCTTGCCCTCCTTGATTATGCTACCCTCCTGTTCACCTTTATAGTCACAGTATTATCCATCAAGGAACATTATATCTTCATTGCTCTTGTTCTACGTGGTATTTTAGGCTTAGAACGTGAATGGAAGAAAAACCAGCGGGATTCCGAACCAACATGATCATTGCCGGGTCTGCTGCATTATTAGTTTCTTTAGGTAGAGTTGTAATTGTTGACTTCAATCAGCTTTATCCGACCACACTGCAAATTCATTCCCGCTGGGCTCAGTAAAATGGAAGCGGCGGCCTCCGGGAAAAGGGTATATGGGGCTTATGATCTTACCTCCGGCATCCTTCACTTTTTCCTGAGTGCCTTCCAGATCTTCACTGTAAAAAATGATGAGCGCGCTTCCTGTTTCGGTGGTCGCTTTTTTATTGGATTTGAAAAACCCGCCGTTGATTCCTTCATTTGCAAAGGAGCTGTATTCAGGTCCGTAATCTGCAAATTCCCACCCAAATGTTTTGGTGAAAAATTTCTTAGTGGCTTCTATGTCGTTAGCTGGAAATTCTACATAGTCTATTTTTTCGTGTTCTTGCATTGGAGCTCCTTTTTTAAAAATGTAACTAACCACATCTTGAAGAACAATAGTACATTAAATTAATAAATTAGTTAAATTGTCTTCCGTAACGGTACAAAAGACAAATGTTTTTAAATAATTGTTATAATAATGAATAACCATGAGTACTGATAAAAAAGTTAAGCCGATACATCCAGGAAAAATATTATTGGGAGAGTATTTAGAGCCTCTGAATATAAGCCAGCGTGAATTTGCTCGCCGAATTTCGGTTTCTCCTAATCGAGTAAATGAGATTATTCGCGGAAGGCGTGCTGTTACGGGAGACACCGCACTGCGCTTTTCAATAGCTCTCGGAACAAGTGCCGAAATGTGGCTTGGCCTTCAAGCTCATTACGAGCTTGAAAAAGCACGCAATGAAATGACAGATGAAGTGAAGGAGAGTATTGAGAAGCTTTAGCTTGAGACAATGTTAAAGCAGAAAGGCAAAATCAAAACGAAGATAGAAATCAATAACGTCCTAAACGATTTTAAAATTGAAAAAAACCTGTGTTTTCGAAGATAAAAACGAATTAGTTGACATGTTTAAAATCAGTCCCCCTTTTTTTTCTCGCAGAGGCTCGCCGATTAACCCGCTGAGTTTCACTTCGTAGGAATCCCAAATCAATATTTCACTGGAAGACCATATTCAGGAAGGGTCCATGCTTTATCGTATCGCGAACCTTTCCAGCGTTTGGATTGAATTTGAGGCGTTTGAATCGACGGTCAGTAATTTGAGTACCGGAGATAGCGTTGAGTTTACAGTGAGCTCTGTATCCGGACAGGTTTACACTGAACAGTCAGCTTCATCCAGCCATTTTTGGATGAAAATTCCCGAACTGCGGAAGTACGCATCACCGCAGATAATCCTCAAAACAGAATGAAACCCGGCATGTTTGCAGAGGGTGTGATCTCATCCCAATCAGACCAAAAACAACAACTGCTTATTCCCAGAAGTGCTGTGCTATGGACCGGATCGCGTTCCATTGTTTTTGTTGATGTTTCCACTGCTGAAACTCCCGCTTTTGAAGCCAGAGAAGTAGTACTGGGCAAAAGAGCCGGGAACGAATATGTTATTGAATCCGGGCTGAATGCCGGGGAACACATGATAACCGACCGTACGTTTAAGGTGGATGCAGCCGCATAACTCAACGACAAACTCAGCATGATGAACCCTGAACCCGGTTCAGGTACAAACCGGGGGCTCACGATCACGGTGACATGGAGATGAATGATTCCGAGAGGGAGCCAATAGAAGATCATTCCGACCATCAAATGCTGGATAACCTTGAGGTGCTTGTCCCTGAATATTTGGAACTTCATAAGGCTTTGGCCAGTGATGACTTTGAATCTGCAAAAGAACACATAGCTATGTTTTCGATGGATAGCTTCAGTGATATTGAAGAGCTGAGAGCTGAATATAGATCGATTTCAGAAACACTTATCGGCAGGGTTGAAAGTGAAGGATATGAAGGAGTCCTGTTTAAGCAATACTGCCCGATGTATGATGGCGGAAGCTCCTGGATAAGCAATAAGGAAGATATTGAAAATCCATTTTATGGTTCTCAGATGCACAACTGCGGGGAAACCGTTGAGCAGATGAATTAATAATTCAAACTAAAAAGGAGGCATTATGAAATTAGTAAAGGCGTACATACGACCATTGTTGCTTGAAGAAGTCTATAAAGCACTTCGGGCTGAAGGCCATTGCTGCATCACCGTTTTCCGTGGTGAAGGAGCGGGGCAATACACCGACCCGGATCATGCGCACGGCTCATTGCAGTTTCCGGCCATGCCTTCTAAAGTAGTTAAACTCGAAATCGCTGCCGTGAACGAGGACGTTGAATCCATTATTGACATCATACAACAGACCGCTTCAACAGGTTCACGCGGTGATGGAATCATCTTTGTAATGCCTATCTAAAACATGATCAGGTACTTGCCAGAAAAGTGTGTCTGAGTATAGAATAAAAAAGTCTTCTTGTGTAGGTTTGGCAGCGTCCAAACCAACCAGGAACCCAAAACACAAGAAGACCGATGATAGTATCAAAAGTACTGCTCAATGATTTAATTACCAACCACATTAAACGAGACAACGGGCTCAACGAAGTGCTCGAGTTTACCCTCAATGCCATGATGGCCCATGAACGGGAATTACATCTGGAATCCACTGTGGACAACAAAGGCAACGGATATCGTCCGGGGAGGGTGTATGGTCATGGAAAGCTGTTAGAGTTGCGCATCCCTCGCGATCGCAATGGAGAGTTTTACCCAAAAGTATTAGCCCTGCTACGCAGCCAACAGGCGGAAACAGACAAGCTTGTAAGCGCACTCTATGGACAAGGACTTAC
>JAKURD010000054.1 GCA_022450045.1 Gracilimonas sp.
CCCGTGATCTACGTGTCCAATCGTGCCCACGTTCACGTGTGGCTTATTCCGTTGAAAGGTCTCTTTTGCCATGATTACTTAATTTTATCTTAGTGTTTAATTTCTTTTATGATTGACTCTCGATGATTTCCTGAGCAATTGCCTCAGGAACTTCAGTGTAATCAAAGAATTCCATCGAGTATACCGCACGACCCTGTGTCGCTGATCGTAAGTCTGTAGAGTAACCGAACATTTCGGATAGCGGTACATGAGCTTTTACAACTGACCCTTCATTATTAGAGTCCATACTCTGCATAATTCCTCGACGACTATTCAAGTCACCGATTACATCACCCATATACTCTTCAGGAGTGATAATCTCTACTTTCATTACCGGTTCAAGGATTTTTGGCTTAGCCTTACGAGCTGAGTTTCTAAAACCAAGTTTAGCACATAACTCAAAACTCAGCTGGTCAGAATCAACATCGTGGTATGAACCGTCATATAAACGGAACCCTACATTTTCTACTGAATAGTTAGCCTGAATACCAGAATTTAGTGCTTCTTTGAATCCCTTCATTACAGATGGGATAAATTCACGAGGAATATTACCACCTACAATTTCATTGATAAAAATGAAACCCTCTTCTCGAGTGATACGATCTTCATTACCATCGTAATCCTCAAATTCTTCAATTGGGCCTACCTCGAAAGAGATATCTGCAAACTTACCACGTCCACCTGTCTGCTTCTTGTAAATTTCTCTATGATCCACTTTCTTAGAGATTGTTTCTCTGTAAGAAACCTGAGGAGCACCGACGTTTGCTTCTACTTTAAACTCGCGCTTAAGTCGGTCAACAATAATTTCAAGGTGAAGCTCACCCATTCCTGCAATCGTAGTTTGACCTGTTTCATGGTCTGTTTTTACCACAAAAGTAGGATCTTCTTCCGCAAGTTTTTGAAGGCCTGTTGAAAGTTTTTCACTATCAGCTTTTGTCTTAGGCTCAACAGCCAGCTTAATTACAGGCTCAGGGAAAGTAATTTGCTCAAGAATTACCGGATGATCAGGATCACAAAGTGTATCACCTGTATGTACTTCTTTAATTCCAATAATAGCGGCTATATCTCCAGCCTGAATGTAATCTAAATCTTTTTTGTCGTTGGCATGCATCTCAAGAAGTCGACCAACGCGTTCTTTATTTCCGGTTGAGGAGTTAAAAGTATAAGAACCTTTTTCTAATCTTCCCGAGTAAACTCTTACAAAAGTCAACCTACCTACAAATGGATCAGTCATGATCTTAAAGGCAAGAGCTGAGAAAGGAGCGTTTACGTCAGGTGCTTTCTTAACTTCTTCTTCGGTTTCCGGGTCTATACCTTTTACCGGGGGAATGTCAAGTGGATTAGGCATGAAATCCAGCACTTTATCAAGTAACACCTGGATTCCTTTATTTTTCAATGCTGTACCGCACATTACCGGAGTAATATCTTTTGTGATAGTCGCTTCACGAAGAGCTTCAACGATCTCTTCCTCAGAAATCTCCTCTTCCATGAGATATTTTTCCATCAGAGCATCATTCTGATCTGATACAGCCTCAAGTAACAACATTCTGTACTCAGCGGCTTTTTCTTTCAGATCTTCTGGAATGTCAATTACTTCATACGTAGCACCTAAAGACTCATCATCCCAGACAATAGCTTCCATCTTGATCAGGTCAACAACACCTTTGAAGTGCTCTTCAGAGCCAATAGGAATCTGAATAGGAATTGGATTTGCATTTAGCTTCTCATCAAGCTCTTTAACTACATTGTAAAAATCAGAACCGGTTCGGTCCATCTTATTTACAAAAGCCATACATGGTACGTTATATTTATTGGCCTGCCGCCAAACAGTTTCAGACTGAGGCTGAACAGCACCAACTGAATCAAGCACAAAAACAGCACCATCTAATACACGTAAAGAACGCTCTACTTCAACAGTAAAGTCAACGTGACCGGGAGTATCAATGATATTAATACGGTGATCTTTCCAAATACAGTGAGTAGCAGCAGAAGTAATAGTAATACCACGTTCCTGCTCCTGCTCCATCCAGTCCATTGTAGCCGCACCATCATGCACTTCACCCATACGGTGGCTACGACCGGTATAAAAAAGAATACGCTCAGTCACGGTAGTTTTACCGGCATCAATATGGGCCATGATGCCAATATTTCGCGTACGGAGAATCTTCTCTAAAATTTTTGGATCTGTTTTTTGTTTCGTCTCGGACATAATACTTTTTAATAAAATCTTTTAGAATCTAAAGTGAGCAAAAGCTTTGTTAGCATCTGCCATACGGTGCGTTTCATCCTTCTTGCGAACGGCACCACCTTCATTGTTGGATGCATCGATCAATTCTCTTGAAAGACGGATTGACATCGATTTGTCATTCCTGGAACGAGCAGCCTTAATCAACCACCTCATTCCCAATGCGGTCCCTCTTTCCTGACGAACTTCAATCGGCACCTGATAAGTGGCACCACCCACACGGCGAGACTTAACCTCTACAACTGGTGTGGAATTCTGGAGTGCATTTCGGAATACATCGATTCCGGTTTCGCCCGTTTTTTCTTCAATAACTTCAAATGCCTGATATACAATTTTGCGAGCTACATTCTTCTTTCCGTCTCGCATCAGGTTGTTAACGAAACGAGTTACCAGCTTATCCTCAAAAATTGGATCCGCCTGTACATCTCGTTTATCTGCTGTTTTTCTACGCATGCTCGATTAATCTTAATTTCTTAGTGTTACCCTTTTGGCCTCTTAGTGCCATACAGACTACGGCTCTGAGTTCTCCCCTCAACACCGGCTGTATCTAATGTTCCTCTGATAATATGGTATCGAACACCGGGTAAATCTTTAACCTTACCCCCGCGGATCAATACTATACTATGTTCCTGCAAGTTGTGTCCTTCACCAGGAATGTAAGCCGAAACTTCAATCCCGTTAGTCAAACGTACACGAGCTACTTTACGCAATGCCGAATTTGGCTTTTTAGGCGTAGTTGTATAAACGCGAGTACAAACACCACGCTTCTGCGGACAATTCTGTAGCGCAGGAGCAGTTGTTTTACTTACTTTGCTTTTTCTACCTTTTCGTATGAGTTGTTGTATAGTCGGCACTGTTCAATTATTTGGTTATTGCCATCGAATCGAGAGCTTGCAAATATAGGATACATTTGGGTACGAATGCAAAATATTTGTGTGAATTATTTTCTTAATATTCTATGCGCCCCTTGTGGGTACACTGAACATCAAAATAAACCCTTAATTTCGATCTTTAATTTATAGATCGATATATAACTTTATATCAGTTGAAATTATCAGAATTACTAAATCTTAGCACTAAAAGACTCGAAGCGCTTAACAGTGAAGGACTCCGTTCTGTTGATGATCTGCTCAATTTTTTTCCACGCAGATACCTGGACCGAAGCAATACCCAAAAGATCAAACATTTGGCGGGCTCCGGAGAGGAAGTTACCGTAGCGGGAAAAGTTACCGACATTTCCACAGCCGGCTATGGCAAAAAAAAGCGCCTCGAAGTTTACATTAATGACGGAAGCGGGATAGTTAAGGGTGTCTGGTTTCGCGGAGTCGGATACTTTAGCAAGTTTTTTAAGGAAGGTGAAACCGTGGCCTTTTTTGGTCAAGCCAAGCGCTATGGTAAATCTATTTCTATTGCACATCCTGAAGTGGATAAAATTTCTTCGGAAGGTGATCTCGATTCTTTCTCCCGGATCTTTCCCATTTATCCGGGGAGTAAAGTCCTCAGCAAAGCACGGATCACGAGTAAACTTGTGCAGCAATGGATGGAAGAAATCTTCAACAACCATACTTTTGATGAGTTCCTGCCCGATCATCTCCTCTCTGAGTTCAAGTTTCCCCGAAGGCAAGAAGCTTACCGAATGATTCACTTTCCAGAGAGCCACAATGAACACAAGAATGCCCTAAACCGATTTAAGTTTGAAGAGCTTTTTCTTTTTGAACTGAGTATGGAGAAGATCAACTTCACCGTAAAAGAAAGAGCCAATGGACATGTTTTCAATGAAACCGGTACTTACACTTCTAACTATTTTAATAAACTTCTTCCTTTTGATCTGACAGATGGACAACGATTATCTCTCGCTGAAATTAAGAAGGATGTTCGTTCCGGCCGGCAGATGAATCGTTTGATTCAGGGCGATGTCGGTGCCGGTAAAACCATCGTTGCGATTGGAGCCATGCTGATGGCTTTGGATAACGGATATCAGGCCGCCTTTTTAGCGCCTACTGAAATTTTAGCTGAACAACATTACCGAACCCTTGCCGATCACCTTAAAGAATTGGACATCAATATTCGACTTCTGGTCGGTTCACAAAAGAAAGCACTGCGAACTGATATTCTTACAGATATTGAAGGCGGCAATGCACAGATCGTGGTTGGGACCCACGCTATTATTCAAGATGAAGTTCGATTTCATAATCTTGGGTTGGCTGTGATCGATGAACAGCATCGGTTTGGTGTACAACAAAGAGCGAATCTGCTAAATAAGGGAAATCATCCCCACATGCTTGTGATGAGCGCAACCCCCATCCCCCGCTCTTTGGCTATGACGGTTTATGCCGACCTGGATGTTTCCATTATCAAAGATATGCCTGCAGGACGAAAGCCGATCAAGACTGCGATCCGTTCCAATAAGAAAAGAGAGGACGTCTATAATTTTGTGCAGCAGGAAGTACATGACGGCGGACAGGTGTATGTGGTCTATCCGCTGGTGGAAGAATCTGAGGCTTTGGACCTGAAAGATGCTACTGCCGGATTTGAGAAGCTCAAAAACCGATTTCCCGATTTCAATATTGGCTTACTGCATGGGAGAATGAAAACGGAGGAGAAAGATTCAGTTATGAAAGCCTTCATCAAAAATGAGATTCAGATCCTTGTTTCAACGACTGTTATTGAAGTCGGTGTGGATGTTGCCAATGCATCCATCATGATCATTGAACATGCCGAGCGATTTGGGCTTTCACAGCTTCATCAGCTGCGCGGAAGAATTGGAAGGGGTGAACGGCAAAGCTATTGTATTTTAATGCCGGACGTGAAAGTAAGCAAAGCCGGAGCCTTCCGCCTCCAAACCATGGAAGAAACCGATGATGGCTTTCGGATCGCCGAAGCCGATCTCAAACTTCGCGGCCCGGGCGATTTCCTCGGTACCAAACAAAGCGGACTTCCCGATTTTAAGTTTGCTGATATTGTGGAAGACCAATTTCTGCTGGCCCAGGCTAAAGAAAAAGCAAGGATACTATTGCAAAAAGACGCCAAACTACAATCTCCTGAAAATGAATTTTTAGCTAAAGTCTTTACCCCCTATTTTAAGGAAAAGGTTCAGTTTTATGGATTGGGATGAAAGAATTGAATAGTGAAGTTAGTTCTCATCCACTTTGCTTTGATACCCGGAGTTGCATTCATCCGGTGATCAAAAGCCCTAACGACAGGTTTACCGGGTTACGTTTTCTATGGCTTTTTTTAAGTCGTGATAAAAAAAAGGCTTCGACATGCATGTTGAATGTTTGATCTCTTTTGTTTTAAAACGAATAATATGCAAAGGCTGTCCTGTGATAAAAATAACAGGCGTTTGAAGCTGTTCCCGTACTTTTAGCATAATATCACGTCCATTCGTGTCATCTTCCAAAAAATAGTCCATCAAAATACAGTCGGGGCGCTTATCAAATATTTCCCGAATAGCCTCTTCTCCGGATCTGCAAATGGGTGCTACTTCGTGACCCATCTCGGAAACCATTTTTTCAAGAATCAAAGAGATAATAAAGTCGTCTTCTGCGATCAATATGTACATACAAATCCGTTATACTCTTTTAGAATTCCCGATACGCACGCCTCTTAATCAAACGGTAAACATTTTGGCACGTTAAGATCCGCCTTTGAATATTACTTAACCCTTTTATTGCTTGATAAAACAGTGCTTGTAAAAACTTTGCTGTATTAAAAGTTTAATAGGGAATCAGTTAGTGGTTTTATTACTTTTACATCTGTGTATTTTCGCCAAGGGTTTTCAAGTTTTGCTTGTTCAGCAATTTTTTTGCTTAGATAGCTCGATGATGATTGCTTTAAGATGTTTTACCTTTGAAGGTGTCAGGCGCAAAAGCTGTTGATTAACAGCCTGCTCGCTTATTCCTTCATGTTCGGCAATTTCTGATTGACTCACTTGATTCTTCTGCATCAAATCCCGAAGATACTTTTCTTGTTCAGTCATGTATCGTTTTTCACGCATTTGAACCAGTTTTAACAATTTTTTTTGAGCGTAATTTTAATTGAATTCTCAATTGAGTATAAATAAAAATTGTCAATATGACAACAAATAAACCTCAAAATGCAAATTTTATTTTAGACCGCCTTAAAAAAGCCTATGGCCTAAAATATGATACGGAAATTGCTGATTTTTTAGGAAAAGATCCTTCGACAATTTCAACATGGCGGCGAAGGGGCACGGTTGACTATACGACTATATTTTCAAAATGCCATGATATAAATGCGAATTATATAATATATGGCGAAATGCCAATTAAAAAAAGTGCACTGAGTATAGAATCACACTCTTTGGTTAATGAGCCTAAAAAAGGATATCGAATCAAAAATATTATTGAAAGTATAGAAGCCCTCTCCATCAATCCGGAAGAAAAAATGGAACTGTTGAAGATGTACCTTAAAATTCTGAAAGAAAAAGAGGGGGAAACCCGCGATTGAAAATAAATCCTATCTCCGAAATTGTTCCGGGTGGCAAGGCTTTTCCCCTGCAAGTTTCCGACTTACCCTTTTCTGGCTATAATTTTTAGGGTCTTATGAAGCAAACGAATTAAAGCGGGTCGTCTCTTATTCGTTTAAGCAAAAGGAGTTTCTTGCAGGCACCGCCGGACAATTTTAACCCTCAGTTTATCAAAGATCACCGTAACCGGTCGCAAAGAAACCGAACTCAACTGGGCGGTTTATGTAGCAGCTAAATCCAGCCCAAAGCATTTAATAAGATGCCTGAATGTGGCCTCAGCTTCGGGGTGAGAAGTTCAGGCTATGGACAGCATCTGTAGCAATAACGCTTTAAAAGCTTCTAACTCTATTTATAGCTTTAAACTCTGATCCGCCGGCTGGCGGACAGGGTGACATGAGGTTTTGCAAAGAGCTCTTATAAATATTAAGTCGTGTATAATCTGTCAGGTTTTCCCTGATAAACTCGCACTTTGTTCCCATACCTGAATTTCTTTACTTGTTTAAGGGACTATCATAAATGATAATAATATGGTAAACGGAGTTCATGTATCCTACCTGCTGTTGGGTTTAAGCTTTTTTCTTGCTACTTCGCTTTCTGCACAGCCTGATCGCGAAGTAGCCCCCCTTTCCTATAGCCTCTACCAGACCAACGATTACCGTGCCCATACTCAAAACTGGGCTGCCGTGCAGGACAGCTCCGGACGCATGTATTTCGCGAACAATCATGGCGTATTGCGGTTCGACGGCACATACTGGACCAAAGCGCCCTCGCTGAACGGCGGGCTGATTCGCTCGCTTGCCAAAGACTCTGCCGGCACAATTTTTTGGGGCGGACAGAATGATTTTGGTTTTCTAATTGTCGACTCTGCCGGAGCGCCGGTGCTGGTATCTCTGGCCCACCTGCTGCCCGACTCCATCCCCTCCTACAACAACGTCTGGAGAATCCTGCCAACCAAAAACGGTATCTATTTCAGGACCAATGACTATTTCTTTCGGTATCAAAATGGAAGGGTTGAGGTACTTTCGGAGGAGGGCAACTATCGCCATGCCTCCTTCGTTGATGGTCGAATCGTCGTATATAAATACCGAACAGGACTCCAGTATCTGGATGGCGACACGTTCACCATGATTTTCGGAAGCGAAATTTTTTCTCAGGATCCTATTGGTGGCATTGTCTCACTCGACAATGGCAACTGGCTTATCCTCACCTATTTCAAAGGCCTCTTCGAATACGACGGAGAGCAGTTCAAGCCATTAAGCTCACCCATCAATCACATTCTGAAAAAAGCTATGGGATACAAAGCAATCCGCCTGAAAAGTGGCAAGATCGCACTGGCCACCATCCACTCCGGATTGTTTGTGATCGATCAGAAGGGAAATCTTGTAAACAGCGTCCACATCGAGGAGCTGCCCACAACAGGCCTGTACCAGGATGACGATCTGGGACTCTGGGCGATGCTCGATGGCGGTATCGCCCGGGTAGAAGTAAAGAGCCCGTTTTCTGTATTTGGGAAAGAATCCGGGATTAATGTTACCTCGACGGCGGTCACCCGGCATCGCCGGAAGTTATTGATCGGAAACCACTCCGGGTTGTTTCAGCTTCAAACATATCCCGACAAACCGGCCACATTTGAAAACAAACACGATTTTCGGCAGCAGGTCTGGTCGTTACTATCTACAGATCATGGCCTGTTGATTGGCGCTCAGGAAGGACTATTTGTGTTACGGAATGGCGAAATTCGCGCCTTGCACACCAGCCTCACAACCCGGCGGCTGGACTCTTCATCCGTTGAGCAGGGATTGGTGCTGGCAGGTGGCTTAAAAGAATTCCGAACCCTGAGGTTTGATGAGGGAGAATGGGAACTCAGCGAACCAGTGGAAGGCATTACCACAAATACCCACCATATTGTGGAAACGCCGGACAGCGTGCTCTGGCTGGGCAGCCAATTTCAGGGGGTAACCCGAATTGATAATTTCTACAATAATCAGAAACTAAAGATAACTCGCTTTACCCAGGAGGACGGATTTCCTGAGCGGAATGACAAATACACCACTGTCTTCTGGTTACAAGATCATATCGCCGTCGGCACCTCCAGGGGGTTATATCGTATTGGTGCAAGCGGCCGACGGGTCGTGCCCGATTCATCGCTAGGCCCACTCTTTACCGGTGTCGGCAAAGATGTCTACAGAATCGAACAGGCTCCCGATGGCAATTGGTATATTCGATCTTCGGATAACGGCATACTCAAACCACAGAATGATGACGGTTTTCTTTGGGATGACAGGTCACTGAGATGGCT
>JAKURD010000055.1 GCA_022450045.1 Gracilimonas sp.
GTAGCCATGGAAGAGGGACTGCGCTTTGCAATTCGCGAGGGCGGCCGTACCGTGGGCGCCGGAGTGGTAACTAAAATATTGGATTAAGTAATTACCTAAATAGGGCCAGTGCAAAAGAGCAGTTGGTAAGCCGGCTGCTCTTGTGCGCTTTATACGGGTGTAGCTCAGTTGGCAGAGCACTGGTCTCCAAAACCAGGTGTCGGGAGTTCGAGTCTCTCCACCCGTGCAGATAAATCTAAAAATATGAGTAAGATTAATAATTTTTTTGATGGTGTTGTGCAGGAATTCAAGAAAGTATCCTGGCCAACCCAAAAAGAACTGATAGATAATACTATTATCGTGGTGGTATTCTCAATCATAATTTCGGTTTTCATTTTTGGTGTTGATCAACTCTACAGCACAATCTTAGAAGCTATTTATAATTAATAATGAGCAAAGAACTAACACATGATTGGTATGTAGTCCGCTGCTTTTCCAGTCATGAAAAAAAGGTTAAAGAGTTTCTTGAGCGTGAAATAGAAGAACAAGGTTTAGAGGATAAGATCAATGAGGTCTTAATTCCTACTGAAACAGTTGTTGAGATACGTTCCGGTAAGAAGCGTACGAGAGAGAAAAATTTCTTTCCCGGCTATATCCTTTTAAACACTCATTATGATGAAGAAGTAAACAATTTGATACAAAGTGCACCGTCTTGCCTTGGTTTTTTAAAGGTAGGTAAAAATGAAACGGTGCCAACTCCACTAAAAGAGCACGAAGTCAAACGCATCATTGGGCGAGTGCAAGACAGTGGAGACGACGCGCGGAATATTGAAATTCCGTACAGCGAAGGTGACTTGGTTAAAGTGATATCCGGCCCGTTCAAAGATTTTGACGGAACTGTTCAGGAAGTGAATCCTGAGAAACTAAAACTGAGAGTTATGGTCAGTATTTTTGGCCGTAAAACTCCGGTTGAAGTGGATGTGAACCAAGTTGAATCCGCTACTTAAAGAACCTAGTTGATGCACACTAGCTATTACGCACACATAAACAGAAGTTATTAATTATAGGATCCTGAGAATCCATGGCTAAAAAAGTTGAGAAAATCCTGAAGCTTCAGATTGTTGGGGGGCAGGCAAACCCTGCGCCACCTGTAGGACCGGCACTCGGTCAGGCAGGAATCAATATTATGGAGTTTTGTAAAGCCTTTAACGCTAAGACTCAGGACAAGGCCGGAACTGTTGTTCCTGTTGAGATTACAGTTTATGCTGATAAGTCTTTTACATTCAAGACAAAGACTCCACCAGCACCTGTACTTCTCAAGAAAGCAGCGAAAATCAAGTCCGGATCAGGTGAACCAAACCGAAATAAAGTAGGTACGGTAACCTGGAGCCAATGCAAAGACATTGCACAAGAAAAGATGGAAGACTTAAATGCGTTTGACATCGAAGCTGGTGCGGAAATGGTTGCAGGAACGGCTCGCAGTATGGGTCTTAGAGTAAATCGCGAAAAGTAAGGAAATTGTGATCATGGCAAAAAGAGGAAAGAAATATCAACAGGCCGTGGCACTCGTGAATCCCGAAGTGGAATACACTTTGGAAGAAGCGTGCGATCTGGTTAAAAAAACATCAAACACTAACTTCGATGCCTCAGTGGATGTAGATATCCGTTTAGGCGTTGATCCCCGTCACGCAGACCAAATGGTTCGTGGCACTGTGAGTTTACCTCACGGTACCGGGAAAGAAGTTCGTGTGCTCGCGCTCGTTAATGAGAGCAAGCAAGATGAAGCCAGAGAAGCTGGTGCCGACCATGTTGGTCTTGATGATTACATCACGAAAATTGAAGAAGGGTGGACCGATATCGACGTGATTATCGCCACACCTGACGTAATGGGTAAACTCGGTAAGCTTGGGCGCTTTTTAGGGCCCCGCGGACTGATGCCTAACCCTAAAAGTGGAACCGTAACAATGGATGTGGCTGAAGCTGTTAAAACAGTAAAGGCCGGACAGATTGATTTCCGTGTTGATAAAGCCGGAATCCTTCATACATCTGTTGGTAAAGTAAGTTTTAGCGCAAGCGATCTGAAAGAAAATACAGAAGCATTTTTTCGGACTGTTATGAGCTTAAGGCCGGCTTCCGCAAAAGGACTGTACGTGAAAAGTGTTTTCATGAGCAGTACAATGGGACCAAGCATCCCGTTAAGCAGAACCGCAGTAACATCCCTATAATAGGAGGAATTAAATTATGCCTACTGCAGAAAAGCAAGCAGTTTTAGACGAGATTGCCGAAAAGCTGGAAAGTTCAAGTGCTTTATATATCACTAACTACTCCGGAATGTCGGTACCTGAAGTTAATGAACTGCGAGGTGCATTTCGTAAGGGAGATATTCGTTTCAAAGTATACAAAAATAAGCTTGTAAAGCTTGCAATGGAGAAGGTTGGTGGATATGATGATATCATTCCTTCTTTGGTTGAGCAGAATGCTTTCGCTTTTGTAGAAGAAGAATTATCAGCACCTGCCAAGGTATTGAAAGATTTTATCAAGGATAATAATAAGCCACAGTTTAAAGCCGCAATGGTAGATGGTGATTTCTACGGTGAGGATAAACTGGACGTTCTGGCAGCTATGAAGTCTAAGAACGAAATTATTGGCGATGTCCTTGGTCTGTTAATGGCCCCGCTATCAAATATAGTTGGTGCACTTAACTCACAGGGATCTAACCTTGTTGGTGCCGTTAAAACAATCGCTGAAAAAGGCGACGAATAAACCCTTATTACACAACTAGAATTTTTTATATCAAAACAACTGGAGAAATAAAATGGCTGACGTTAAAGATTTAGCTGAACAGCTTGTCAACCTTACAATTAAAGAAGCAAATGAACTTGCTAAAGTTCTTGAAGAAGAATACGATATCAAGCCTGCTCAAGCTGCTGTTGCAGTAGCTGGACCTGCCGGCGGCGGAGAAGCCGGTGGTGGAGAAGAGCAAACTGAGTTTGACGTAGTTCTGAAAAGCGCTGGTGCTAAGAAAATCGCCGTTATCAAAGAAGTGCGCGGTATCACCGGTCTTGGGCTAAAAGAAGCCAAAGAATTGGTTGACGGAGCTCCTGGCAATGTAAAAGAAGCTGTATCGAAAGATGAAGCTGAAGACATCAAATCCAAGCTTGAAGAAGCTGGTGCCGAAGTAGAGCTTAAGTAACTTATACTTACAAATTCGTGGGTAGCCAATGCCGTGAAAACGGTATTGGCTATTGGCGTCTTATAGAAATTGACCCCAATTGCCTTGGGGTTTACCCGTATCATTTACCTTCAATCTAAGAGGAGAGGTTCCTTTTGAGCAAGAAGATGCAAACTATTCCGAACACGGAACGCCTATCGTTTGGTAAAACCAAACACATATTGGATTACCCAGATTTTCTGGATATCCAGTTAGAGTCATTCGAAAAATTTGTACAGCTTGATATTGCACCCAACGAGCGACAAAATCAAGGACTGCAACGTATATTTAATGAAAATTTTCCTATTCAGGATACTCGTGAAACTCACATCCTTGAGTTTCTTTATTTTAACGTGGATGTGCCGCGTTATACTGAAGCTGAGTGTCAGGACCGGGGGTTAACCTATTCTGTTCCGCTTAAAGCTAAGCTGAGATTATCATCCGTTGATGACAGCGATGAAGCAAGCGAAACCATTGAGCAGGAAGTTTTCTTAGGTGACCTTCCATGGATGACAAACCGAGGTACTTTTATTGTGAACGGTGCCGAGCGAGTTATTGTAAGTCAGCTCCATCGTTCCCCAGGTGTATTCTTTGGACAAAATGTTCACCCGAATGGCACACAACTGTATTCAGCTCGTGTTATTCCATTCAAGGGATCCTGGATTGAATTTACAACTGATATTCGAGATGTACTTTGGGCGTACATCGATCGTAAGAAAAAAGTACCGGCCACTACCTTATTGAGAGCCCTTGGATATTCATCAGATATTGAATTATTAAGTTTATTTGAGCTTTCTGAGAATATCAAATTCGGTTCCAAAGCTGACTATAACAAGAAATTAGTAGGTAAGAGACTTGCCGAAAATATTGTTGTGGAAAGCATGGAAGAGGTTGTTGACGATGAGACCGGTGAAGTAACCGAAGCTCTTAATCGACAGATCATTTTTGAACGTGACCATGAATTAACAGAAGATGATTACGGTGCATTGAAGGATGCCGGAGTAGAGAAAATATTGGTCCAGAAGATCAGTGCTGAGGAATCTGAGCGTTCAGTGATGATGAACACACTGCGTAAGGATCCTACTTATGATGAATCTTCTGCACTTGGAGAAATTTATCAGCAGATCCGATCCGGTGAAATGCCAGATCCTGAAACTGCTCGTTCCATATTAGAACGATTGTTCTTCAGCGACAAGAAATATGATCTTGGTGAAGTTGGAAGATACCGACTCAACAAGCGGCTGAAGATGGATCAGGAAAATACGCTACAATATCTGACGAAAGAAGATATTGTAGCTATTGTGAGGGAAGTTATCCGCCTGAAGAACATGAAGTCTCAGGTAGATGATATCGATCATCTAAGTAATCGTCGCGTACGTACTGTAGGCGAACAGTTAGGCCAGCAATTTGCTATTGGCCTGGCGCGCATGGCTCGAACCATTCGTGAACGAATGAACTCCCGTGATGCCGAGCAGCTTACACCGCAGGATCTTGTGAACGCCCGTACCATTTCAAGTGTGATCAACACATTCTTTGGCACCAATCAGCTTTCACAGTTTATGGATCAAACCAATCCAATTGCTGAGCTGACTCACAAACGACGTATGTCTGCACTTGGGCCTGGTGGTTTGACTCGTGAGAGAGCGGGTTTTGAAGTTCGTGATGTTCACTATACTCACTATGGCCGACTTTGCCCAATTGAAACACCTGAGGGACCAAACATTGGTTTGATCTCATCCTTGTGTGTTCACGCCAAAATAAATGACTTTGGGTTTATTGAAACTCCTTACCGAAAAGTGAAGGAAGGAAAGGTTTCCAAAGATGTTGAATATCTGGCAGCTGAGCAAGAAGACGAAACCGTGATTGCCCAGGCCAACGCCGAGATCGATGATGGGGGCATGTTTGAAACGGATGCGATCTTCTCCAGAACCCGCGAAGGTAACTACCTCCGCGTAAAGCCGGAAGAAATTGAATACATGGATGTTGCCACTAACCAGATTACATCTCTTGCGGCAGCATTGATTCCATTTATTGAACATGATGATGCGAACCGTGCCTTGATGGGCTCGAACATGCAGCGTCAAGCCGTTCCTTTGTTACGTCCGGAAGCTCCTGTAGTGGGAACCGGACTGGAGCAGCGCGCCGCTCGTGATTCAAGAGCTATCATTACTGCAGATTCCGATGGCGAAGTAGTATATGTAAGTGCAACGGAGATCAGAGTTAAGTACAAGCGTACTGAAGATGAGCAGCATTGCTATTTTGATGGTGGTGTTAAATCCTACAAACTGAACAAATTCATCCGAACGAATCAGGATACTACGATCAATCAGCGTCCTGTTGTTAAGATCGGTGATAAAGTTAAAGCCGGCCAGGCTTTGGCTGATGGTTGCTCTACCGATAAAGGTGAGTTGGCTCTCGGCCGTAACTTACTTGTGGCATTCATGCCATGGAGAGGATACAACTTTGAGGATGCGATCGTAGTAAGTGAGCGCATTGTTCAGGAAGATATTTATACTTCTATTCACGTAACGGAATTTGAACAGCAGGTTCGGGATACCAAGCGTGGTGAAGAAGAACTGACTCGCGAAATTCCTAATGTAAGTGAAGAGGCTACGGCTGATCTTGACGAACGTGGAATTATTCGTATCGGTGCTAAGATCGAGCATGGTGATATCCTGGTTGGTAAGATCACTCCTAAAGGAGAAACCGATCCTACTCCGGAAGAAAAATTACTCCGTGCCATTTTTGGTGATAAAGCAGGTGATGTTAAAGATGCATCCCTTAAAGTTCCGCCAAGTGTTGAAGGTACGGTAATTGATACCAAGCTATTCAGCCGTAAGCGAGATGAGCTTATCTCCCGTAAGGAAGAGAAGAAACGTGTAGAGCAGGAAGAAGAACGTCATGCTCAAAAAGTTGCTGAATTGAATCAGCAATGGGCAGACAAGATGTATTCCCTGCTTCGAGACAAAACCTCTCCGGGTGTGCTGAACTATAGTAATGTAGAGCTCATCCCGAAAGGCGAGAAATACAAAAAATCAGTATTTGAAGAATTAGACCCCGTAAACATCAACGAAAACATTGATTGGGCCACTGATGGTGAGCTTGTGAAGATGGTTCGTAAGCTGTTTGCTAACTACCGCGAGCTTCGTCGTGAAATTGATACCGAAGCCAAGCGTCGTAAATTTGCGATCCAGGTAGGAGATGAATTACCACCGGGAATCATCCAGAAAGCTAAAGTTTATGTTGCTAAGAAACGTAAGCTGAAAGTAGGTGATAAAATGGCGGGTCGTCACGGTAATAAAGGTGTGGTTGCTAAGATTGTACCGGCCGAAGACATGCCATTCATGGAAGACGGAACTCCTGTAGATATCTGTCTTAACCCTCTTGGTGTACCATCTCGTATGAACCTTGGACAGATCTATGAAACCATCCTTGGATGGGCGGCTAAGAAAATGGGTGTTACTTTTGCATCTCCTATTTTCGACGGTGCCTCTATGGATGAAGTTAGAGAAAAATTAAGAGAAGCTGGATTACCTGAAGATGGCCGCGTAAATCTTTATGACGGCCGCACAGGTGAGCCATTCGCACAGAAAACAACAGTAGGTTACATCTACATGTTGAAATTGAATCACTTGATTCAGGACAAAATGCATGCTCGTTCTATTGGGCCTTACTCACTTATTACGCAGCAACCATTGGGCGGTAAAGCTCAGTTTGGTGGCCAGCGTCTTGGAGAGATGGAGGTTTGGGCGCTGTATGCTTATGGTGCTTCCAGCATCCTGAAAGAAATGCTCACTGTAAAAAGTGATGACGTAAAAGGGCGCTCTAAAGTATATGAGGCCATCGTTAAAGGTGAAAACCTGCCCGATGGAGACGTGCCTGAATCATTCAAGGTATTACTACGAGAGCTTATGGGTCTCGGCCTTGAAATGCACATTGAATAATTTCACTGTTAATAATTTGGAGGAACATCCTTGCCAGTAACTAAGACATTAACAGTCAGCAAAGACTTCGACAGCATTGGGGTATCCCTTGCTTCCGCAGAGACGATTTTATCTCGTTCTCACGGAGAGGTCTTGACTCCCGAGACTATAAACTATAGAACCTTTAAACCGGAAATGGACGGTCTTTTCTGTGAAAAGATCTTCGGCCCGGTTAAAGATTACGAATGCCATTGTGGTAAATACAAGCGGATACGCTATAAAGGTATCATCTGCGACCGTTGCGGTGTAGAAGTTACCCGTAAAGCTGTTCGCCGTGAGCGCATGGGGCATATTACCCTTACCGTTCCTGTAGTACACATTTGGTACTTCAAATCACTTCCAAACAAGATC
>JAKURD010000056.1 GCA_022450045.1 Gracilimonas sp.
AAGCATCCAGATGTTTGTTGTTTTTTGTAGGTTCCATGTGTCTAAGTTAGTTATGACACACTTAATTGAACAGTCTCGTCAGGAATGCTGTTTTATTCCAGTTTACTCATATAACTCCTTAGAAATCCAGATCAGTAACCTACTCAACTTCAAAATTAGTGGATACCGTGTCGCTGTCTTCGTTTAATAGAAAAGCTTCTAAGGTATATGTACCGGACTCAAGGTATTCATAGTCCCCACCGTTGCTCAAATCAATTTTAAAAGTTTTGCTCTCTCCTGGGGCTAATTCAAAACTCGTTAATACAGCTAAACAACCATACTCATACTGGCTATTAAAGAGCACTTTATCCCCATTCTTCACTTTAAATCCATGTTGGCAGCTTGATGGGAACCCATACTCTACTCTTTTATTGGTCACATTCGTGAAAGTGAAATCTGCTTCGATATGCTGCATAACTTCTATGTTGTCAGCAGTCACTTTAAGTTTCATTGCATCATTAGTTCCGCTTCCTGCACTAAGAAATGGCAACTCATCACAGGATGAAAAGAAAAACAAAACCGAAAATAGTAGCACTAATGATCTCATGACATTTTCCTCTAAGACTTTTACCTGATATTATTAAAGAAAACTACATAAAAGTTAAATAACAACCGCTCTTATTTAAACTATATGCGTTTTTCTTAAATAAATGGGAGTTAATAACGAAAATGATAAGCCATTATTTAATTTTCGGGGTTTAGTGAGTGCTTTTATTTAATTATCGGGTTTTAAGAGGGCCATAGTTTACAAACTCAGAGATCCTAACATCTGCTTTTCATAAAATCGACCATATATATACGTTTTTCATAAAAATGGCTTTTTATATACATTTTTCAGAAATCATATGTGTTTTTCATGGAAATTAACTTCTTGACTCTTTTTGCGAAGGGTTATTAAACGTTCTGAATAATTTGCTGGTTAAATTCTGATATTTAAGTTTAGTATTAACTTTATACTACCAAAAATAAAAATGACATTTTTGCGGGTTTGATTGCGGGTTAGATAACAGCGCAAACTATTTTAACTTCCCCAGTAGCTTCCCCACTTACTTCCACACCAGCTTGCCCGGTAGGTTGCTCGGTAACTTGTTCGTTTTCTCAGTTATTCTCCATTCAAGTACTGAAAAAAGCCACCATTCGTAGAAGTCAATGCTCTCCCTAACCGTTATCAATAAAATCACTCAGATATAATCGTTTTTGATAAAAAAGCCCCAATTCTAAACGTTTTTTATGATTTCTAACTGTTTTGAAGAAAATAAAGGTGGATGTAATACAATATGTTCACTAAATACAATGTTCACGATTCGTGAACAAGATAAAAAAGTGAACAATCTATAGGTTTGTCGAATGGATTAAACTATTCTTCCTCAATTTCCTCTTTTATAAGAGTAAACCAACCTTCAACTTTTTCTAAAGTCAAATCATCATTTACCATAGCTTCCGCCATATTTTTTTGGACCCGATCCTCAAGAGATAAAATGTTTAATACCCGATCTTTCAGTGTTTTATTTTCACTCAATATTTCGCTGATTTCACGACCTATTACCCTAGCTCCAATTTCAATCAGATCTGAATCTTCATCAAAAAGATCATGATGCTCTTCCCAGATCATCTCCTTTTCAACTTCAAAATAATTTATAATGATTTGAGCAATGTCTTGGGGATCTTGGGTCCGCTTTTCAGGACGATCATCATAGGCAATCAGCTTTAATAATAGGATGGCTGGAAGTGTTGCCACTTTAAACTCTAGGTCATCACCTTCGTCTTTAACTTGGATCGTTGCTTTCTTGAATATCTCTTCAAACCCGTTCACAAAAATTGGTCTATCCCAGCTCTCATCAGGGATAACGGCCTCATCTATACTGATCTCACCAAATGGAATGATATCGATGGTAAAAGTAAAAGGTGTCTGCAGACGAAAAGGAACATCTTTTATTTCACTGAACCCATGATTGCTAATGAGCTCTCCTAAAACCTCATCATATTTCTCTTTTTCTGATATATAAACAGCAAAATCAACATCACGTGTAGCCCGAGACTCAATTTGTTCTTTAGCATACCAGGTATCCCGCGCGATGGCTCCAAGTAGATAGAAATCTACTTCACACTGTAGGAACACTTTTTCTACTACTTGTAGCAGCTCTTTGAGCTGATCTTGCCGCAGATCTTCAAGTTTTATCTGTAGTGGCTTCCGCATAAATTTCTTCGGCTATTTTGATATTTCTTGGATCACCGGTAACCATTAAATCAGTATAAACAACAAGGCGAGGAGCTATATTTGGAAGCTCATTCTCTACCGTCCAGTAAGGTTCTCTGATTTCAACTTTCCCATTTTCATCCGGCATTAGCTTGAACTTTTTCATAAGCTCAGCCCGATTCTTTTGGGTATAGAGAATGTACTCCACAGGTTTGAGATCATTCGTTAAGAGATCAGCCGCCGGTTCACCTCCCCAATGATCCTGCTCCTCCAATGGCAGGTTCTTCCAGTTTTGTTCGGCCTTTTTATTTATAAAATTATATCTGCCTTTTTGAATACGAGGTTTGAGTTCATCAGCAAAGGCTGTAATCCATTTGTCTAAAAGCTTATCCCTGTTTTTAAGCTTTAGAACATCTTTGTTTTTAGCGAAAACAAATTCATGCTCTTTCAGCCCATCCAAAACAAGCTTTATATTTCCAAGCGCGACATCAGCCGCCTCAGCTATTTCCCGATACGTTTTATTTAGCCAAGTTTCATCATAAAGAAAGAGGAAAACGACTTTTAACCCGGTTTTAGTAAAGGCCCGATTCTTTTTTTGCTGAATGGGAGTTGTGGTGTGACGATCAATCCATATAAGCGTTCCCCCTTCTTCTAAATGAATGTTTCCGGCCACATCTATCCAATCAATACCGGCGTCATTCAGAAGTTTCTTTATGTTAGGATATAATCTTTCGGCCACCAGCATTATGGGACCTACTTTATCCTGTAACTCTTTTAATTGAGGAATATGGTGTTTACGAATCTCCTTTTTGATCTCCGCATTTCGAACAATGGCTTTCTTTCTATGTGGGTTGAATGTCACTCTGGCATCAACTCTGAAATTATTATCAGGGACGTAGGTCTCCCATTCCGTCTTATGACCGATCTCTGTTGGAAGGTTCGCAAGTGCTTTTTCGAGGATAGCTTGATCCATTTGTTCACTTTTTTCTTTTGCTCACGAATCGTGAACAATCATAATTAATGAACAATATCGATGAATAGCAACTTAGAAGAACTCTAATATTCACCTAATTACTTGTCCAAAATAAACGTTTTGCAAATACACTTATAAGTAATAGGTAACCGAATAATCCAAATATCAGTTAGAAATTGGAATAAAGCATGGCCCCTCTCGAAATTATAAAAACCGGCCTTCCTGCAACATTAAGGCTTATTTCTGTAGCATGGCCCCCAGCTTGGCCCCTGTTTCATTTCTGGATGAACCGGTAATACCGCAATTTCATACCCTACGTTTCAATATCAACACTTATCAGATTTTGAACAGGAGTATACAAATCAACACCAATATCTTGATTTGGTGCATCAATACTCACAATCAAGCTGTAACGAACTGATTCACCATATCTTTCCAATTTTTTCCGTGTTTTCCACCATCCTCCGACAGGGAACACCGCAATTTTGTTCTTTGTGGCAAGTTCCGGCCCTGTAGTCATTAACCAATCCCTATGAATCGAACCTTTATCTCTTACATCAGGACCAAGTTTCCAATCTTCTGAACCATCAGATTCGTAATCATCATCTCTCGCTAATTTATTTACTCTTGCTGCAAACTCTTCATCAGTTTCGTTTGGCCTGCACATTTTGAATCGTAGCCCAACTGATTGATAAGAATAACTCTGGCTATATTCTTTTTTTCCTGGATTTGGCTCAATGAAGTAAGAAAGGGTGACATTAACACGAATCTCTTCATCGAATAAGCTATTCAAAGCTTCTACTGGCCAAGGTAATTCATATAAATGATATTGATTAATTTTTGGCTCATTTGATCCCTCTCTGATATAAGGCTGAATGGTCCTTTCCGATATTAATGTCAGGCGATCACTTGCACTATATCGTGCTCTTGCTAAATCTGGTACACCATAGCCATATGTTCGAATCAACTTTCTTTTTTCTTCAACGTTATTAAGACCATTACCTCTTTTCATGACATCATTCCATTCAGCCGAATGGATAATTAAACCACGAATGGTTTCTGGCCAATAATCACGGTATTCAGAATATAGCTCCGCAGCAAACTTTGAAGCTAGAGCAGTTGCAGCACTTGTTGCATGATTGTCAGAAAATGGATGCCGCTGAAAATCAGCCCCAACAGAGAGCAATCTCAATGAATCTGGTTCTATCAATCCTTGTGGACCAATCCCCAGATTACCTCCCTCAAAGACCACATCTGGTTTGTTTGCCCATTTTTTATCTAATTGAATGCCGGTTGTACTAAATGGAGAAAGGCTACCTCTGGTAGCAAGCGGAAAACTGTCCGGGTGTTTTTCCGGATTTATTTGACCCTTTTCTGTATAAGCTGCAATTGTTAAAGCATTAAATGCCTGGGAAGGGTCATTGACAAGAGTTTGCTCATTCTTAGCAGGGTAGTCTCGATAATTATCAAGCCATGCATTTCCTGCAGAAACTAAAAAAAGAGACTTCTCATTTGGTTCTTCCACATCGCCATAAACTATTTGATCAACTGCAGATGACCAAGATGAAGGCTCTCCCTCATGATCATGGTCACTGGAAGAAACGGCCATGCAATAAACTCGATTATTATCTGGATTTAGTACAATTGGTTGATTTGCCGCTTCAATAGTTATAGCCCCATATAACTTCTCATCATTAGGATCATCCGGATTAATGATTTTAACAGATTCCAGTTTGTGGAAAAGCTGTATCTGCTCATCACCAGTCAAATGTTCCGTAAGGTCACCATATAGTACATTCCCAGCCATTTGAGTCCCATGCCCCCTTCGATAAGAGTCCGCATCATCCCAATCAGGTTTTATTTTATGCATATCGCGATCTGAAAGAAAAGGAAAGAGAAGTGGATGGCCGCGATTTACCCCGCTATCTAATACACATACAAAAACACTTTCTTCATTTGTATGATCTTCTATTCGATTCTGTAAATTCTCAAGCCAATCATCTGAGTCTTCCAGTTCTTCTCTTAAAAAAAACTCAGCTGTTTCCTTTGGCTTTCTTAGCTCAGATAATTTATCACTATAAAGCAAAGAGCGAGAAAGTTGATCGGGGGTACCTTTCGCTAAGATTATGATATGCTCTGGAAAAAGAATTCTTCTATTACCTACATCAGCACCAACTTCTTGCAAAAGCCCCCTGACATGCTCGTCCTCTTTTTCATCCGAATTAATCTCATGCCTTCTTAGCCAAATTTCCCACCATTCATTTTCCCCTTCCTCTGGAAAAGCATCGGTCGGTTCGGTCCAAAAACATTCAAGTGTAGCAGCCCTGATAGATGCTATGTTTGCAAGAAGAGGTTGGTTCCTTGGGTTACCTTTCTTAGTATCTTTTTCGGGATCAAGAAATTGCTCAATTTTATCTAAAAATTTTGAAACGCCTTTTTTATTGATGTAGATACCAATCTTTTGGACTTCTTTGACTTCCCCCTCTATTAACCTTTTTTCGACCCTGCTGTAGCTCAGCTTGTAATAACCATGTCCATTGTCAAAACTGTCTGTTTTAAAGTGATAACCGGGTTCTGATTCAAACTCAAGATAAATGATATCCTCATTGAATAGGTCTTCGTTTTGCTCATTTGCATGATCTTCAAATTCAGAAACTGCTTTTTTAAACTGATCCCTTACTGAGGCTCCATGAGAACTTCTTTCCCTTTGTTTATACTGGAAGGGTGAACCACCACCCCTTGGGTTTTCAAAATTCCCCGATTTAAAAAAACGATCAAATTTTAGATGTGGATACTGTTCATCAGCCATGCATTAAGATTGGTTCAAGGTTTGCCGTCTCTCAATAAATTGTTCTATTAAATCGGTAGAAATTTTATCATTCCCAGAAATAATCATCTCCTTCAGAGCTTCATCACATGCTCTAGTTATATCTGCAAAATTTAAACCCACAGCTTTTTCAGCAAGTCTATGAAATTCTTTTTTGCTAATACCTTTATGTTGCTTCAAATTTCTTTGCAATAGTGTTGCAATCTCTTCCTTATCGGGCAATGGATATTCAATAATATCATCAAACCTTCTAAATAATGCTTTATCCAATGATTCCTGCATGTTTGTAGCGGCAATAATCAAGCTATTGGAACGATCCTTCTCAATAAAAAGCAAAAAACTGTTGAGTACCCGTTTAATTTCTCCAACATCATTCCCATAAGAGCGATTAGAACCAATGCTGTCAAATTCATCAAAAAGATAAACCCCTCGCTTTGTGTTCATTACATTGAAGATCTGTTTTAGCTTCGCAATCGTCTCCCCCATGTATCGACTTATTAGGCCATCAAGACGAATAGAGAAAAGGGGAATTGCCAACTCAGATGCAAGTGCTTCAGCTGTCATCGTTTTGCCACATCCTGGCGGGCCAGTTAACAATAGCTTGCGACGGGGCATTAAATTGAATTGACGGAGCTCATTAAATTTTTGCTGCTCTTTAATGATTCTTCCCAGTGTTTCCCGAACAGGAGTAGAAAGCACCATATCACTTAATTTGTAGGTATGCGGAACAAGCTCTACCAGATCCTGGATTTCTCTCAGCTCTTTGGAAACAGGATGCTGTAAAACATTGGTAACAGCAGATGAGCTCCGTTCAGACTTTGCCTCTTCAACCAATTTTTTTAATTCATTGGCAACATTGGTATGTCCTTTGCGAGCTTCAGATGCTGCTATTTGCATAGCAATAGAGTAGAACTGAGCCTCATCATTCTCAGCAAAGCTCCTGATTAGGTGTTTTATTTTTTCTGCTGCGGCCATGTGTGTTTGATTGTTTCCAACAATATATTAAAAAGAGGTGACAGTTTACGGCATACCAAATCTATAATTATTCAGATGAAAGCAGAACATAATTAACGGTGCTTCCACACTTGCAAAATTACACGTAGAGACTCAATCGAGTATCAGGGACCTGATTGTCTGAAAAAGCACACCGATCACTATTCTGAAGTTATCGACACTTCAAATTTCACTGGATTAAACTCAGCCTTTTTAGATAATTCATTTCCAGATATCCTAAAATAAATTCCCTTCCCTTCAATTCTGTTGAAATTAAAAACTCGATAAATGAAATATGACTCAGGATACATTTCAAGATAATCCCTTTCGTTTAAAGTCAGTAAAAAGGGCTCGTCATTATTTTTAGAAGTTGTTTTAACTTCGATATGAATTTCTTGGGAGTGTTCATTAAAGTGTGTCAGGGGTTAAAAATCTGTCTTCGAAGTAATCTACTAAATCCCGGCGAACCGAAGA
>JAKURD010000057.1 GCA_022450045.1 Gracilimonas sp.
AAAACGTTTGACCTTCTTCGAATATATGCTACCGGCACCACCGTTTATACCGGGAAACTGCTGTATAATTTCCTGTTCACCTTACTTATAAATACTGCTACTTTTGCCGGATATATTTTCTTGATGAACTTGCAGATACAATCATGGCCGGCATTCCTGATCATGTTATTTATTGGGACAGCCGGGCTTTCCGGTGTCGCCACCATGACCGCTGCTGTGGTCTCTCAGGCCGATCGAAAGGGAGCAATTTTTTCAGTGTTAAGCATCCCTCTTTTCATGCCACTTATTCTATTACTTGCCGATATCAGCAAAACCGCTTTTATAGATGGAGGAGACGGATCATTGAATAACATTACCGCTTTGATAGGTTTTGCGGGTGTTACGATTACCGCAGGAATTTTACTTTTTGATTATATCTGGGAAGAATAACAATGACCATTGACCAAAGACGAATGACCAAATACCTAACTTTTTGATAAACATGCCATTTAAATTTGGAAACCAACGTATTATTGGGCAGCAGCGTGCTAAAGAACAGGTGGAGCGAATACTCGCCTCTGAGCGGGTAAGTCATGCCTACCTCCTTTCAGGTCCATCGGGTGTAGGCAAGACTGCTTTTGCACTTGCCCTGGCTGAAGCAATTAATGGTATTGATCATCTTAGTGATCTGGGGGAAAATAAAGAGTCTAAGAAATCCTCCTGGTTTACCCATCCGGATATTCATGTTTTTATTCCAAAACCAACTTCCGCCAAAACGGAAGAACTCAGAGACCGTCTGCAGTTATTGGCCAAGGATCCTTACGAGATCATCAGTTTTTCTCAGCGGCCCTCTCTCGATGATGAGTCTTCAAAGAATTTACAAGCCTTCTACCCCATCGATTATTTTCGGGACGATATCCGTCCTATTGCTAAGCTGAAACCCAATGAAGGCAATCGTATAGTGATCATCCTTACTCAAGTAGAGACCATGAGGAAGGAAACAGCAAATGCTTTCCTTAAACTTCTGGAAGAGCCCTCAGACCGGCTTATGTTCATCCTGACAACCGAAAGCTACGAGAGCCTTCTGCCTACCATTACTTCGCGCTGTCAGCATATTCCGCTCGGTACGCTAAAGGATAAAGAAGTAGAACAAGGGTTGATCGAAGTTGATGGATTGCAACCCGATGAAGCAGCTTATCTGGCCCGGGTATCAGGCGGAAACTATGCTATGACCCGCTTTTTTGATATCAGCAAGCTCAGGGAAAATCGTGATCGCGTGGTTGAGTTTCTTCGTATGGCGTTCAGTCAGGATGCCATCGGACTTTCGACTCTGGTTCAAGACTGGCAAAGCTCAAATAACATTGAAGGATTGATCTCTATCACTAACCTCATTGAAATGTATATCCGGGACCTAATGGTTTACAGAGAAACCGGCAACAAGAAATTCATTACCAATATCGACCAACTTGAGTCGATACAGAAGTTTGTAAAGTCGCTGGATGATGCCCGCCTGGAAGAGATGATAACTCATTTGGATTCTTTCCGGCCCGCTTTACGTCAAAATGTGAATCCAAAGCTGATATTTATTGTTTTGTCTTTAAGATTCTCAACGTTAATGCGAGGACTTGACCCCATCATTCCCGAAGAAGAAAACTGGAAACATGTACCCGCTTTTACAGAATCATGACTGATATTGTATTTCACAAAATGGAAGGTGCCGGAAACGATTTTGTCGTTCTCGACAACCGTACGTATGGTTTTGACCTTGATGAGATCATTCGGTTCACCCCAAAATTATGTGACCGTAAATTTGGCATTGGTGCTGATGGAATATTAGTCCTCCAGCCGGCTGAAAAAGAGGAGGTAGACTACACAATGATCTATCGAAATGCCGATGGCAGCGATGCGGGAATGTGTGGTAACGGCGCCCGGTGTTTGGTAATGTTTGCATTTCATAATGGGTTTGGAGCCACTCAGACCTTCAATGTTCATAAGAATGTGTATGAAGCAGAAGTTCATGATGATGAAAGCGTAAGCGTCCATTTCCCGGTTCATGTAACACCAGAAGATGTACAGATCAACGAATTTGACTTGGTAAAAGCTGATGCCGCAACCGAACATTTGATACAATTTGTGGAAAAGGCGGATCTGGATAAAGAAGATGAATTGGTGCAAACAGGCAGAAGCTTACGTTATCATAAAGATGTGGAACCGCCGGGAAGCAACGTGAATTTTGTGCATTGTGAGCATGGTGATTCAATATCATTGCAAACCTATGAACGGGGTGTTGAAGATCTAACCTTAGCCTGTGGTACCGGCGCATTGGCATCTGCCATTGCTGCCCATCATCACATGAACAGAATGGAGAAACGAGCTAAATATCAGGTTAAGGTCAAAGGGGGCTCCCTGTTTGTTTCCTTCAACTTTGACCCCAATACCAATACCTACCATCAACTTATTTTAACCGGACCTGCACGTTTTGTATTCGAAGGCACTATTTCTGTTTAAACTCTTATTGGTTAGCACTTTTATTCATGGCTGTTCTGCCGTAATATCTCCTCCCAACAATGGAGTTCCCTCAGAAAATTATTTGAGTCGCCTGCTCGTACCTAACCAGCTTCCTGCTCCCGAAACCATTAAAAGCATCCAGCTGTACCGAAAAGGAAACCCCGATCACCCTCCGGTCATAGAACTTGGAACTTCTCAAAAACTGGTCTTGGCATTTGATGAATTAACGGATCTTTCCGGGCAATTCAGAATTACTTTCACCCACTATGACCAGAACTGGAATTCAAGCAATATTCCTCAGGATTGGTATCTCGAAGGAATGAATGAACTTATTATAGGTGGGGGCACTAAAAACCAGCGTTCAACTCCCGATTACTTTCATTATGAGACTGAATTTCCCTCCAGTCAACTGAATTTCAAGACCAGTGGGAATTTCATGCTTCATGTTGTTGACTTCTCAACCGGTACCCAACTTTTTTCATTGCCCTTTTTTGTAACAGAGAATGCCGGGGAGATGAGGTCCTGGGTTGAGACAAAATTCAATGCCGGCCCACGAGGAGAGGCTATTGACCGACCTTTCAGTGAATTTGTATACCCCGATTTTATCGAATTCCCCCAGTTCGACCTTAGTTTTTATTTTGTTCAAAACAGGTTTTGGGGTGATGCTAAAAGATCGGAGAACTATGATTTCAGTGAGCAGGACCGGACTCAATTTCACCTTTCAGAAGAAAATGCCTTCCCTTCAAATTTCGATTTCATTGGTTTGAGATTAAATGAATTTTCTGTTGACGGGCAAAACATCATCGACTGGCTTCCCGAGAAAAACCCACCGGAAGTAATTTTAAGAGAAGATGTTCTAAATTTTACTTCAAACCCTACAACGGGTTGGAGCACTATATTCAGTGACCCAAAAACTACTCCGGAGGCTCGTTACGCTAATGTTCGATTTCGATTCCAGGATGGCGGGCAGTTTTCTGCTTCTCGAGGAGTGTATCTGGTAGGTGATTTCAATCAGTGGCTTCTTTCAGAAGAACATAAGCTGAGCTACAATGAAGGGTCAGGTTATTGGGAAACAGAGGCATTGATCAAGCAGGGCTTTTATACCTATAAATATGCCTTGAAAGACGGTAATGATGGTATTGATGACCTCAGTCTTAGTGACACAATTACCCGTCAAAATCAGGAATATACAAGCTTTGTATACTTTCAAGATCCGGAATACCGATATCACCGATTGCTACAGACGCAAACTTTTCGCTCGGGTTCAAGGTAATCTTTAGAAGTCGATACCGATAGAGAAGTAATGGATAGGTTTTCTCTTAAACCCTGAACGCTGATAAGGCCAGCCGACATCATATCTGAATGGCAGGCCAAAAACTATGGTGCGGAGTCCAAATCCAGCCCCTATAAGCAGGTCTCCATCAAGGTAAGGAGCTTCTGCAATTCCTTGAGGAAGATCATATTCACCTATACTTTCCTGGGCTACCTTAAAATCAAGCTTGGCGTTATTAACTACTCTGTTTCCATCTTCATCAAGCATTGGGTATTCATTTACACCATCACTGATGTCATAATTAATTCTCTCTCCCCAGGCAGAGCCAACGTCAAGAAAAGCAACCCCGGTAATATTATACAACGGAAGAATTGGAATGGCTCCCGGTACAACGGCTGCAAATAACGGGAATCTGAATTCCGCATTTATCAAAGAAAAATTGCTCCCGTAAATACTATTATAGGCATAGCCACGAACCGGTAAAGCCGGAACAGTGAAAAAACTGTCCGTTAACTTATCAAAAGAAAGTCCGGTTTGGTTGAACCGCTGATTGATCCACCCCAGTCTTCCACCCATGAAATAGGTTTGTTTATCACGACCCACTGATACCGCTCCGGAGGCTCTTAAAGCAAGGCTATACCGTGATCCCAAATTCACGTACTTTCTGTAATCAGCCAACACAGATGCGAATTGAGGTGCATTCTCCCCTGCTCCAGGGCTTCCGGAAAGACCAATGGAATAACGATTTCCTCCTCGGGGTGTTAAAAAGCCGGGTAAGGTCTGGTCGTTGGTAAAAATAATCTCGGGATATAAGAAGATACTTCGTTCATTTCCTGTAAAATCTTGCCCAACTGAATACCCTGCAAATAAATCACTGAGTGAACTATAATCCCGGGTGATTCCCATCGCAGAAAATCCGGCGTCAATACGCTTGAATTTATCAATTGGATATTGTGCATTTACACCGCCGCCAAAAGTACGGAATCGAATGATCTCACCGAAGAATGTTTGATACCTTCGTGAGGAATGGAAGTAGGAAAAGAACCAATTTGTCCGGTTTTTCAGATAACCATACTGCAAAGAATAGTCACTATTTCTGAGATCAGAGACAAAGTTTGTACCCAATGCGATCTGGTGATCCCCTAAAAGGTCACTGATAATAAATTGAGTTAGTGCGTAAGAGCCATAGGTAGAGGCAACAAACGTTGGATTATAGTATATATCTGTAGAGAATTTTAGGCGGTAGTTCTTTGGTTGAAAACGGCCATCTTCAGTGATATTGTTTTCAGGATTAAAGTTAACCACATCTTCCAAAACCAATGTTGTGTCTTCCATCACTTCAGTACTGAAGACATAATTTCTAAAATCGATCTCACCAGATTCATCTTCTTCAGGTTGTCCGACAGTATCTGCTTGCGCTTCTGCCATATTAGCTTCGCCTGGATCCGGAGCGCCCTGAGCAGGACCTGATTCATCTCTGGTAGCACCTGATGCAAACATCTCACTGGCATATTTAGTAGCCGGTACTCGTTCGGCCTGTGTTTCAGATGCTCTGCGTTGAGCCCAATAGTTTTGAGAAAGCTCCCCTTGTTTCCTTCTCTCAAAAGGAGAACGAAGTAAGAAAACATCCAAATACCCTTCATTAATAGAGTTCAAAGCGAGACGTGAACCATCTCCGTTTATTGATATCTGAAAAGCTCCCGTCTGAAGGTTTGTCAAAGGAGTTGCAGTACGAGTATTTAAATTAAATTCATAAACATTCTGAATGCCATTTTGGTCAGAGATATAAACCAATCTGCCATTAAGAGTAACTTTTGGAGATTTCTCACTCCACAGCGGCGTGT
>JAKURD010000058.1 GCA_022450045.1 Gracilimonas sp.
ACCTTTTAGGAGAGAACATAAAGGACCGTCAAATGGCTACCGATACCGTTGACTCTTATATCCGACTGCTGGAAGGAATTAAAGAACACGGGCTGATAAGCAGTATCTCTATCAAGCTTACGATGATGGGGCTTGATATCGATCATGACTTTTGCCGGGAAAACCTATTCCGGTTACTGGATGTAGCCAAAGAGCAAGATCAGTTCGTGCGCATCGATATGGAGGGGTCGGAAAATACCCAGATCACGATCGATATTTTTAAAGAAGCCTTTGATAAGTACGGCAAACATGTTGGCACCGTAATTCAATCTATGTTACACAGAAGCAAAGACGACATCAACGAGCTTGCTGAAATGGGAGCAGATATTCGTTTGGTAAAAGGAGCGTATAAAGAACCCGCCAAGATCGCACTTCAGGATATGCCGGCCATTCGTGAAGCATTTAAAGAACAAGCTAAGGTCTTGCTGGAAAAAACAAGCTTCCCGAGATTTGGTACTCATGATGATGAGCTTATCGACTGGTTAAAAAGTTATACTGCCGAGAAAGGAATTTCTAAAGACCGGTTCGAATTTCAAATGCTTTATGGTCTTCGGGAAGAAACCATGGTTCAGCTCACGGATGAAGGGCATCGCACGCGTGTGTATGTTCCTTTTGGCACGGATTGGTTTCCTTATTTTACCCGCCGACTTATGGAGCGCAAGGAGAATATTTGGTTCATTTTCAGCACCATGTTTAAGAAGTGAGGTTTTGATGAAGTGACGAGTGATAAAGTAGGCTTGTACTAAATTTACGTTCAAATAAATATTCTGCAATGCTCATGATTTTTTCTAAACTCACTTTATCACTCATCACTTTATCAACCATTTTAGACCCTGAAATTCACCGCTACGTAATCGGCTCTCTCTTCATCCTTGCCGGTATATTGCACTTTGTGAAGCCTGCTTTTTTTATGAAGATCATGCCTGATTATTTACCCTGGCACAAACCCTTGGTTTTGATCAGCGGTTTCTTTGAGATCGCAGGAGGAATTGGGATTATGATCTCTTCCTTCCAGATCCTCGCTACCTGGGGATTGATTCTTTTGCTACTAGCTGTTTTTCCTGCCAACATTACCATGTTTCAAAAGGCACATCATAAGCATGATTTTACGCTATATACCTGGCTGTTACTACTTCGGCTCCCCTTTCAGTTTGTATTGATATGGTGGGTTTATTGGGCGGGAGCTTTGTCATTATAGTGAAACGAGTGATCGGCTAAACTACTTGGAATTTTAACCCCTTTAAATTTCTAATTCCATTCATACTGTTTTCCTAAATTACTCCATCACCCAACCACGTCACTTTTGAAAAAGGCAGTCCCTTATATCCTACCCATTTTATCCGGCATGACTTTGTTGCTCATTCCTCTTTTGCGTGATTTCCACTTCGAATCCGCTATGCTTGCAGGAACCATCGGTTGCTTTTGGGCGGGCCTTCATGCCTCCAATCATACATCACGCAACGACATATTTTCCGCTATTCGTATTCTGAGTTATCTCTATGCCGCCGGACTTCCCTTATTCCTTTACTCCATTGTAACAGGCTGCCTCACCATTGATGGTGTCGGATTCTGGATCTTCATCCCACTGCCAAGTGTCTTTTTTGGCGCTGCTATCGGACGGCTGGTTCGTAAACTCTGGGTTCCTTTCCCAAAAACTGTTACCGTTTTCATTTTAATGTTCTGTGCAGTGGGAATATGGCTTATTGAGTTTTTCAGTTTTCCTCAGGTCTATTTCTACAATCATGTATGGGGTCTCTGGCCCGGCCCTATCTATGACGAGGCAGTTACCCTTAGCGGCTCCTTTTTCTATTTTCGCTGGCTTACTTTTTTATGGATCGTATTGCTATGGGTTTTACCGGAATGGAGTAAAAACGTTCAGACCAAACTCATCACCGCTCTTGCTCTCATTTCTTTAATGTTCAGCTATCTGAATCTGAATGAAGCCGGGATCATAAGCCCTCAGGAAGCTATTCAACAACAGCTTGGAGGGTTTCACCAAACCACGCACTTTGATCTTTATTATGATGAGAAGTTCTATTCTGAAGATGAAGTCGAATATTGGTCGGCGCGGCATGAATTTTACTTTCGGGAGATCATAGAACAACTGGATATTGAGTGGCCCAAAGGACAAAAGGTCGACTCCTATTTATATGCTCATGCCTGGCAGAAAAAGAAGATCACCGGAGCTAAGTTCACCAGTTATGTTCCTATTTGGTTGGAACAGGATCAGCTTCACATTGCCAAACAGCAACTGAATGGTGTCTTAAAGCACGAACTTGTGCACGTGATATCCAAGCAGTTTGGAAATGCTTTATTCAATGGAAGCTGGAGCATAGGGCTGATCGAAGGATTGGCAGAAGGAATAGCTGAAGATGCCTCTGCTCGCTCAACCCTGAACCAGATCGTTGCGGCAGAGCGACCCTGGCCTTCAGCTGAGGATATGCAATCTGCCCTCTCTTTTTGGGGGTTTTATGGAAGCGCCGGTTCCATCAGTTATACCACTACAGGTTCTTTCATTGCTTATTTATTAGATGAGTATCCTGTTGATGATCTTAAAAAAGCCTACAGATCCTCAAATATTGAGGCTGCCTATTCTCAGCCTTTGGAAAAGCTCATTTCTGAATGGCATCAGCAGTTAGAAGATACTCAACTGGATTCCGTTGACCGCCAAATTTCAGAGTTCATTTTTGCACAACGCTCTTTATTCCAGAAGGAATGCCCACATTCCATAACCAAGGAAATGAGACTTTGGGATACCTATCGTTATCACCTTGCGGAAGAGGATACCGGAGCTGCCTACGAAACACTCGATCAGCTCTACACTTTAGACTCAGACAACGCCCTTGTTAAAGATGCATGGGCACGGGCTCAGTTAGACATAGGGAATTTTGATTTAGCTTCAAAAACCATTAGCCCGGAAGACAGCCTTCTTACCCTGCAGGTACTTAAAGCAGACGCCATGTTTTTACAAAGCGGCTATCAGAAGGCTGACTCGCTCCTTCAAACAATAAGCGATGATATCCGATCCTCAAATTCCAGAACCCTGCGTTTTACTATTGATATGAGGGAAGACAGCCTTCAGTGGCATTATCACACCGCAAGACGTTATCTAAATTGGTATCCTGACCGTGCCGAATTTTCGGCCCTCAACTCCTCCAATCAAATGCTCACGTTGAATAAAGCCCTTCAGGATGGCCTACATGAATTGGTTCTCCTTTATGCTGAACTCCTAAAAAATCACACTCCTTCATCCGACTGGTTTGACGTTTATGAAGATGTAGTAGACCGGTTAGCTTACCGGGGTAACTACGAGCTTGCAGAAACCTGGATCATGAACATTGACTCTTTAAACCTCAGACTTCGTTACAAAGAGCGCTTAAAAGAAGTGAAAAAATGGGTCGATTTCCTTAAAACTTATAATGAAATTGCAGATTAATGGTTTTATAATCATGTCTATACTAAAGTTAACTGATGCTGCGGGTTTAATGGGTAAAAAAACTTCCATATTATTATTTGTAGGCTTTCTTTTTGGGGGTTTCTTTTTTGAGGCTAAGCCTGTTCAAGCTCAGGATTACAGGCTTTCTGCCAACTACAGTATCCAGAGCGTTGGGTTTAATTACGTATCAAATCGAACTTACAATGGAGAAGTCGGTGCTGTTTCTAAGGGAATGCTGGAAGTTGAGCTGGAACGCTATTTATTCCATCAATTTTATGTAGCCGGGAAAGCAGAATACCTTCTGCACAATCAACAAAGTTTCATGATCGGTGGTCCTGTTGATTTTGAACAGTTCAATCTTGGGGCGCTGGTTGGGTTACAATTTCCAAAGTTTGGTGTGTATGGAGGCGTCAAAGCAGGAAGTGTATGGGATCTAAAGATACGCGCAACCGATCCCCGAAATGGCAATGTTTCATGGGTACAGCGATCGGAAGAGCGACGTGGAGGG
>JAKURD010000059.1 GCA_022450045.1 Gracilimonas sp.
GAGCTGTATTAATGAAAATAGACTACAGCTATCAAGATTTTGGACGGTTAATCAATGCTCAGAGGTTATCATTAGCCTTAGAATTCTAAGGTTTAATCCTTTCGCTGATATAAAATGTCCCGTGCATTTAAATAATCATGGGTGTTGATCTTAGTCACATGCCGGGCGGATTTCCACTATAAGTGCGGATTATCCCGACTGTTTGGAATGACCGCACAACCGACAATTCCCCTTTTGAGAGGGGTTGATTCCATTTCGGTTATCCGGTAGGGAAGACAGTTTGTCCCAATATATCGAGAGCGTCTGTAAGTGACGTTGGAGCCTTTGGGAAGCCCATTCTTGCAAAAGAAACAGATGTATTAAAATGAAAAGAATACTGAGAATCAAAACACTGCTGCCATATTTAGCAGTGGTGCTGGCAGTTAACCACAATGCCTTTGCACAGGTTTTTGTATTTCCCAAATTCTTGAATTTCGATGAGGTAATGTTTGGGCAAACCGTATCACGATCCCTTGTCATATCGAACCAAGGAGATACAACTATTGTTGTAAATGATATTAATTTATCCCACTCTTATTTCCAAGTTTCAGACACCTCGTTTTTTATAGATCCAAACGATAGTCAAATTGTAGTTGTTACTTTTTCTCCACAAGAGCAAGGCGTAGCTGATGGAACTGTGAGTATTTTTGTAAATGTTCCACCTGATACAACGTTAGAGGTAGACTTAACCGGATGGTCTCCAATTGATCTGAACAATGAATTGCTCAGAAACGAATTTTCGATGCCTATATCTTTTAACTTGCAGAAATCAAGAGAATTTCTTCTCCATCTGCAGGTGTCTTCTGAGACCATCTGGTCTATCCCAGGCTCAGAAAGTGCTGTACTGACGATCTATATCGATAGTACAGATGGCTCTCAAAATCAGGACATCGTTCTATTTAAAGGTGATGAGTTTTTCATATATAAGGTATCATTAGGGAGAATAGACAGTGGAAGCCATTCTATAGCGGTTTATTTCAACGGAGATAAATCCACTCTAGGCGCCCATTATATTTATCTGGAGAAATGCTATATCATTCCCGTACCTTTAAGCGACCAGAACTACGACATCTATCGATTTTCCCCCGTTTTGTACGGCAGGAATCTGATCAGCGATGATGAGAGCAATCACACGGACACGCCGCTTTTGCTGTGGCACGAAGTTGAATATGACGGGGTAAACAAGTGGATCGTATACAGCATGATTTGGAGCAACGAAGATGGGGGTACTAGTAGCATTGATTTGATGTCCCGGTGGGGTCGCACAACAGATATCGAATGGATTTATAGAGTGAAAGTCGATCCCGGAGGAAACGTTCTTCAGGAATATTTTCAGGGTCCAGGGCATTCTACTTCGATTTTTCAAGGTAATAGGATTAATGATCACCCAGTTTTGAAAACGGTTACCATAAATAATATGGTGAGCGATGAAGGGGTATCAAATTATAAATTTTTTCTTTCTCCCGAAAGGGGCAAACATGAAATACACTCACGGGAAATCCTTATGGATGAAGATCCATGGACTTATGAAATCATGGCTTTGGAAATGATCGCTGAGGGTAAATATGAAAGTCCGGCTGACCCTTTTAGTTTGGCTGTAAGCGATGCCCGTAATTATCTTTACCTTGAATTCAATACACAAATGGTTGGGTCCGGCTTAAGATTGACTTTCGCAACGAAACTAGGAAACGAGGCGTATTGGTACTATTCAGATCACGATTACTCCTCTGTGGCTGCCGTGAATGCGGCAGGGTGGAGACGGTCTACCATTGAACTTCCACCAGAAACTGCTCTTGAGGATCTTGACTCATTAAAAATAATGGGCTCTGCTTCCGGTTCTTTTTCTATTACTTTTGAGGAACTTTCTAAAGTTTTTTTGTTAGATGAAGACTTTACGCTGTTGGAGTCTCCCTTATTATTCGCTGAAACTTTTGTTTTGAATGAAAGCAACAACTCGATCCAGTTTGCCTTTGACGAATTGACTTCTGTAGCTGGAGAAGAAGTGGTTTATAAACCAAAGATATTCTTATTATCTCAAAACTATCCAAATCCTTTTAATTCAATAACTAATATACAATACCAGCTCCCAGCGTCTAGTGAAGTACTCTTAACGATATACAATATACGTGGACATGAAGTTTTACATTTGGTTGAAAATGAACAGCCGGCTGGATATCATCAAATCACATGGAAGGCTCCTAACGTTGCATCAGGAATGTACTTTTACAGGATACAGGCGGGTAAATTTGTGCAGACCCGGAAGATGATCCTTTTGAGATAGCGGGGTGAAATAATCATCATGAAATTAATTCGATATTCTGGTAATCCTATTCTTAAGCCGCGTGGGGACGATTGGGAGTCCGTGGCTGTTTTTAATCCGTCAGCGGTGTACTATGATGGGAAAATCCATCTCCATTATCGGGCTGTGGGCGAGTATTACCCCTATACCTCCCGTCTGGGATATGCTGTCTTTGATAAAGATCTTAATTTAGTCAAACGATATCAGAATCCTGTTATGGAGCCGGATTGGAAGAGGTGGGAAAGATCAATTGAGGATCCCCGGGTAACCATGATTGACGATGTATTTTATTTGACTTATGTAACCACACCAACACCCAGCCCACCTGGAGCGGTGCGAAGACGATTGGGTATTCCCAAACCGGAACAAAGTGCATCTCCCCGAACGGCCTTGGCAGAGGTGAAGGATTTTACGGATTTTGAACGCTACGATATCATCACTCCGGTTGGCGCCGATGAACGGGATGTTGTCTTTTTCCCTGAAAAAATTGGTGGCCGTTATGCGGTCATCCATCGACCGGCTAACTGGGTAGGTGAGGGCTATGGTTCCAAAGGACCGTCCATCTGGTTTGCCTGGATGGATAGTCTGGACGGGAAAATGATGGAGCATAAACTGGTGATGAAAGCAGAACCAGAGTGGGAAGGGGATAAATTGGGCGCTGGTCCGCCACCGGTTAGAACTGGCGCAGGCTGGCTGTTAATTTACCATGGTGTCGATCAGAACAATGTTTATAGGGCAGGAGCAGCACTATTGGATTTAAAAGAACCCTGGAAGGTCATTTGCCGAACAACCGATCCGATTCTGGAACCGGAAGAAGATTATGAGCTGGAAGGAGATGTTCCAAACGTTGTATTTCCTGAAGGGATGGTAATAATAGATAACAAACTTATCGTTTTTTATGGGGGAGCAGATAAGGTATGCTGTGCAGCTTCTATTAATTTGGATGAATTTATTGATGACTTACTTGCCAAAGGAAATAAGGGACTATGAAACTGAAGCGTTTTTCAGAGAATCCTATCTTAAAACCTATTAAGAAGAATAAGTGGGAAGGCGGAGCCGTCTTTAACTGTGCAGCGGTGTTTGATGGCAAAAGGGTTCATTTACTCTATCGTGCCATCGGCGAATATGACATTTATATTTCCAGTTTGGGTTATGCTGTAAGTAAAGATGGGTTCAACTTTCAACGGCATGACAAACCTGTCTTTGAACCCCGGGAGAATTACGAACGCTTTGGTTGTGAAGACCCAAGAATCACTCAAATCGATGGTACATTTTATGTGACCTACACTGCTCTTTCCAATCGCGCCTGGTCGGGCAAGGGTAATCGCGTTGCTTTAGCTTCAACGATGGACTTCCAGTCTTTTGAACGGTATGGCATCATTTTACCCGATATGGAGAATAAGGATGCGGTTATTTTTCCGGAAAAGGTGTCAGGCAAATATGTCATGTTTCACAGAACAATGCCTGATATATGGATAGGATATTCGGATAATCTTAAAGAATGGTATGGTCATAAAATCGTT
>JAKURD010000006.1 GCA_022450045.1 Gracilimonas sp.
CTCGATGATTTGCTTCAGTCGGCAACCTCGGTGCCATTGCGGGCCGGCTCGCTTACCGGACTGCTCGGTATCGCCATTGAATGGGGATTTACTAATGCTCTTAATATTGGAGGAGGTATGTACCTGACAATAGTTTTTCTGATTGTAATTTTGAAAGTTGGCAAGGAATCTTCAGATTAGTAGAAACACGTAGAACCCACAAAACTTATTTAACCTATTTCAAATGATAAATGCACAAAAAGGCAATGAAAAACTTTCTCTGATTGGTTCTGTTTCACTCGGAACAGGAGTGATGATAGGTGCCGGAATCTTTGTTCTAATGGGGCAAATAGCTGAATTAGTTGGTGACTTGTTTCCAATAGCATTTATCGCCGGTGCGGTTGTAGTAGGCTTTAGTTCGTATTCTTACGTGAAATTTTCAAATGCCTACCCTTCATCTGGTGGTGTAGCAAAGTTTTTGACAAAGTCTTATGGCCCCGGCACAGCTACCGGATTATTTTCATTATTAATGTACGTATCTATGGTAGTTTCTGAGAGTCTGGTTGCCGGAACTTTTGGAGCCTATACACTACGGTTGTTCCCGGAACAATATGCTGGTTATGCTCCTGCTCTTGCTGTTGGGCTTATCACAGTAGCCTATATTGTTAACATACTCGGCAATAAAGTAATTGGAAGTACAGCAACCATTACGGCTGTGATAAAAGTTTTGGGAATTTCCTTGTTGGCCATTGCGGGTCTGGCAGCTTCCGGCTTTGCAGACATTACTGGAAATTACATACCTCAGACCGGGGAAAGTTTACCCAAAGGGTTCGGCTTTATTGGCGCACTTGCGTTAGCAATTCTGGCTTACAAAGGTTTCACTACTATTACCAATCAAGGGGATGATATTCAAAATCCACACAAAAACGTTGGTCGGTCAATCATTATTTCAATCGTTATTTGCACACTTATTTATGTGGCTCTTGCTTTATCAGTAGCCGGGGGGTTAAGTATTCCTGAAATTATCAAGGCAAAGGATTATGCCCTTGCAGCTGCTGCAAAACCTATTTTTGGTGACTGGGGAACATGGATTACAATCGGTATTGCTATAGTCGCTACCGTTTCAGGGGTGATAGCCAGCGTATTTTCTGCTTCAAGATTATTAGCAATGCTGAGTAGTATGAAACAAGTCCCAAGTTTGAGCATAATTGAGAAGTTAAAAAATCCAGCTCTGCTTTTAACCGTTTCACTTGCCATTCTACTCACGGTATTCTTCAACCTAACCCGAATCGCTTCAATTGGAGCAATCTTTTATCTGATAATGGATATCGCTATTCACTGGGGCCTTTTCCGGTATCTAAGAGAAGAGGTAAAATTCAATCCTGTTATTCCTTTAATCGCTATAATTATGGATATCGCTATACTTTCCGCCTTTCTTTATATCAGATATTTAAACGATCCTTTTGTATTGATTGTAGCGTTTGCAGCAATAGTTCTTATTATGATTGCCGAACGTCTTTTTATGATATCCCATACGGATAAAGATGGTGTAATGCATATGGGCATGAAAGACGATAAAAATACAATGAGATAATTAACGTCAGTTCGAGATAAGAACTAATGTTGAGTAACCTATGAAATGTCGGCAAGGGGTTGCAACCTCTTGTCGCAGATTACACTTCCACTCCCATAGCCTAATTACATTATGTACCTATTCCTTGTTCGGATTGGCAACAGGTAACCACCAGCTGCTATTCTCCCCGGCAACTGAACATGAACATGACACTAAGTTAAAAGGATAAAAATGGATGCTTGTGGTTATTCCTGTGGAAACGGGAATCTAATGGCTGCTATTCATTCAGCATTCGATTTCTAACAAAGCATAAGGTTTCGGGCATCACCGACAAAGATGTCGGGACAGGTTCGCTGCGAAATGACCAGTCAACGTGTTCAACCAATGGTCTTCATATCTAATTCACGTTAATTAGTATTGGCTGAGTTAACCCACACACCATTCTTACTGCTCGGGTATAGATTATTTAGATATGAAATCCTTTCATTGTAAGAGGGCTTTGCAAAACCGCTCTTTTGTTCCATCTCTGCTTTTTCGTGAATTCAAAATCCTCATTTTATAGTTATAAGATCCGGTTTTGAATTCGCTCGGGCTTTGACCTTGACCAAAATCCCTGGTTCTGCAAAGCCCTCTGTAAATATTTCTCGGATTAATAGATCCCATTTAAGGTTGCGTTAAGGTAACGGGTGTTATCATTGAGTAGAAACTTGAAAAAGATACTTAATGAAAAACGAATTATCATCTATAACGGAGAGACCAATGGTTAAAGATGTTGTTTGCGGAATGGAAGTAAATAGTCCTTCTCCCTGGCAAAGTATATACCAAGGCAAAACCTTCGAATTCTGCTCGGAAAACTGCAAAACAAAATTTGATGAGAATCCAGAAAAGTATGTTGCCAGGCATCAGGATTCTCCGGCTACCTACCAAATAACGACAAATGGTATTGAAAAAATTCAATTGCCTATTGTAGATATGCATTGTGCTTCCTGTGCGACAACAATTGAAAAAGAACTCCGGAAATTGCCGGGCATTAAGAAAGCAGTCGTTAATGGTGCTACCGAAAACGCCTATGTTGAATATGAACGTTCTGAGGTTTCTGTTTCGAAAATAATTGATTCTATTAAAAAATCAGGTTATAGAACCGGGTATGCGAAGTTACGGCTTCATATTTCCGGAATGCACTGCAATTCATGTGTGTCGCAAATTGAGGAGGAACTTGAAGGTACTTCGGGCATACTCAGTGCGAGCATAGACCTTGGGACTGAGGCAGCCCTTGTAAAATATATCCCCTCAAAAGTTGATTATCCTGCTCTTAAAAACATTATTGAGCGAATGGGATATCAGGTATCTGAAATTTCTCGCGAAAAAGATGATGCCAGTAAAGCTCCCACAAACACTGTTCAGGTCGCAACCGAGCGAGATAATAGTGAACCGATCGACGAAAATGAACAAGCACGGAACAGAGAATATAAATCTCTGATGTGGAAATTTATTTTTTCAGCAGTTATCTCGATACCGGTTATGATTTTCAGCTATCCTGATTTCCTGGGGCTGCCGGAGCAGTTCCAGCGGGGTACTGACCTACTGTATTGGATCTGGTTCTCCATGGGTGTGATAACGTTGCCGGTTATGTTTTGGGCAGGTTCCCATTTCTATACCGGCGCATGGGCGGCCTTTAAAAACCGGTCGGCCAACATGCATACCCTCATCGCGGTGGGTATTACGGCAGCTTGGCTCTATTCTACGATAGCCGTACTGTTTCCGGAAATATTTCCCACCGAAAGCCTGGCCGAAGTCTTTTATGATGTAACGGCTGTGGTGGTTGCTTTAGTAGATCTTGGACTTGCTCTTGAGATTAAAGCTAAAGGACGAAGTTCAGAAGCCATCAAAAAACTAATGGGGCTACAGGCCAAAACTGCACGGGTGGTGCGAAATGGTAAAGAGATAGATATCCCGGTAGAAGAAGTAGTTTTGGACGATATAATCGTGGTTCGTCCTGGTGAAAAGATACCGGTAGACGGCGAAATCGTGGAGGGTTCCTCCGCTATTGACGAATCTATGATTACCGGAGAATCCATTCCGGTTGAAAAATATGCCGGCGATGAAGTAATTGGAGCCACCATCAATAAAACCGGATCCTTTAAGTTTAAAGCAACTAAAATTGGTAAGGATACCGCCCTTTCACAGATTGTACAGATGGTGGAAGAAGCTCAAAGCTCTAAACCACCCATCCAGCGGGTAGTGGATAAAGTTTCCGGATACTTCGTTCCAGCTGTAATTATATTGGCAATTGCCTCTTTCGTAGTCTGGTATCTTATAGGACCTGCCCCGGCACTAATTTATGCCTTGGTTGTGGCCGTTACGGTACTGATCATTGCCTGCCCTTGTGCGCTGGGCTTGGCAACGCCAATTTCATTGATGGTAGGCGTAGGTAAAGGGGCCGAAAACGGAATTCTGATCCGTAGTGGGGAGGCTCTTGAAACTGCCCAGAAACTCGATGCGATTGTCCTGGACAAAACAGGAACGATTACTGAAGGGAAACCCTCACTGACCGACATCATTACGGTTAATGACTTCACCGAAGATCAGGTGCTGTCATGGAGCGCCAGCGTGGAACGTGCCTCCGAGCATCCGCTGGGCGAAGCCATCATTAGGGGTGCTGAAGATCGTAGCATAACCCTTTCCGATCCTAAAAACTTTAACGCCATACCCGGTCACGGTGTAGAAGCCGAAGTGGACGGCCACAAGGTACTGCTCGGTAATATAAAAATGATGTATGAAAACCAGATCGACACCGGCAGCCTGCAAGATGAAAGTGCAACCCTGGCAGACGACGGAAAGACACCAATGTTTGTGGCTGTGGACGGTAAATCCGCTGGAATCGTGGCCGTAGCTGACACAGTAAAAGCCGATTCCAAGGAGGCCATCGCCCAACTGAAGAAGATGGGGCTGGAGGTCGTCATGATTACCGGCGACAACCAACGAACTGCAAATGCTATTGCTAAACAAGTAGGTGTAGATCGCGTGATGGCAGAAGTGCTGCCCGAAGATAAAGCGCTAAACGTGCAGAAACTCCAAAATGAAGGTAAGCGGGTAGCTATGGTAGGTGACGGCATCAATGATGCACCCGCACTGGCCCAGGCCGATATAGGACTGGCCATCGGCACTGGAACCGACGTGGCCATAGAGGCTTCAGACATCACGCTGATCAAAGGCAGCCTGAAAGGTGTGGTGCTGGCGATCCAGCTTTCCAAGGCGACGATGAGAAATATCAAACAGAACCTGTTTGGAGCCTTTGCCTATAACACGGCTGGTTTGCCGGTTGCCGCAGGGTTGTTGTATCCGTTCTTTGGTATCCTGCTTTCTCCATTGATTGCCGCCGCCGCAATGGCATTTAGTTCTGTAACAGTAGTTACCAATGCTAATCGGCTGCGCAAGTTCCAACCAAAATTTTCAAAAGCTAATAAATAAACTTAAAAGGAGATTATCATGACACTTGATGAAATTTTTGTATTAATCGGTGGAATCCTGCTTATCGCACTTGTTGTATGGTATTTCTGGTTTTCCAGCTCGGAGGGTACCCGTGTTCAAAGCGGTACAGGTGGGTTGCAGGAAGCCCTGATTAAAGTAAAGGGTGGTTACAGTCCCAACATTATAGTTGTAGAAGCCGGTAAGCCGGTGAGGCTGAATTTCCTTCGCGAAGAAACGGCCGCCTGCTCCGAGCAGGTGATCTTTCCGGACTTCGGCAAACAAGCTACGCTGACTCCACATAAAACCATTCCGGTGGAATTTACACCAGATGCACCCGGTGAATACGAATTTCAATGTGCGATGGGTATGCTGCAAGGTAAACTTATCGTTGAATAAAATCATAAATCATCAATCAATAACATGGAGGATACCATGAAAACACAAAATAACTGCCCTGTAATGGGACACGAAATCGAAGATATATCAACCGCACCCAGCAGTGAGTACAAGGGAACAACTTATTACTTCTGCTGCGAAAATTGCAAAACATCATTTGATGAAAATCCCGCCGATTTTATAGGAAGCAACGGTGGCCACCATCATCATCATCACTAAGTACAATAATCAATAAATAACTCCCCTGCCTTTGGATCTATGAGGTCGGTAATCTTTGGGCAGGGATTTAATTTTTGCAATATGGAACATCTTAATCTAAACAAAGAGTGTGTAGTAACCGGAAAAGAGGTAATAGACCCTCAAAGCTCTCCCAAAAGTAGTGTCAATGGCAACACATGGGCGTTCTGCACAACTACCTGTAAAGAAATTTTTGACCGGGACTTGGTTAAGTTTGCCGTTAAGCGCTATTCGACAAGTGCTCACTTCGGTCGTTCTTTGCATTGACTTTTAACATTTTAAAAATAAGAGGTTTGTTATGTCACGTCATGTAATCTGTCCCGTAAGCGGGCTATCTGTAGAAAGCCCAGATGATTCTCAATATTTAGAATATGAAGGAATGCAGCTTTTCTTCTGCTGCATATCTTGTGAAGATAACTTCTTAAAAGATCCAGACTATTATCTGGCTGGCAATGGTAGCTACCATTTATCCTAATATTTATACCCCGAAAACCCTATGCATGTAGCCCTGATCCGGCTGTGTGCATTTTATGACAATGATATACCGAATCAATAAAAATAATTTTGATAATTCTTTAACCTTATCGGAGGTTGGTATGAAAAAGGAACACATACATATAATTGGAGCTGGCCCTGGAGGTTTAGTTGCGGCTATCAATTTAGCCCAGGCCGGATACCCGGTTACTGTTTACGAAATGTACTATGAGGTCGGCAAACGCTTTAATCATGATTTCCAAGGTATCGAAAACTGGTCAACCGAAGAAGATGCACAAGAATTTTTAAAGCATATAGGAATTTCCACAAATTTTCGTTTTGTACCATTTGGTAAGGGAGATTTCTTTAATCCTGCCAGCCAAAAATATAATTTTAAGATGTCACGTCCGCTCTTTTATTTGATTGAGCGAGGTTCTAACGAGTGGAGCTTGGATCAAGGGTTAAGGCGGCAAGCAGAAGAAGCAGGAGTTCATTTTGAATGGGGAACGAAAATAACCAAGGTGCCTGAAAACGGCAGGGTAATAATAAGCACCGGTCCAAAAGGAGCTGATGCCATTGCGAAAGGAATCATTTTTTCAACGACTCATAAAAATTACTATGCGGCATTTCTTGGAGATGATATTGCTCCGCAAGGATACGCTTATTTACTGGTTCATGAGGGTAAAGCTACATTTGCGACTTGTTTGTTTGAAAAATTTCCAAAGTCCTTTCATTATTTTGAAAAGGCTTTAGAGGTAATGAAAAAGCAAGTAAAGATTGATATACAGGATTCAAAATATTTTGGCGGTTATGTCAATTTCTCGCTAAATCAAACGCTGGTTAAAAACAAGCGCATCTATTATGTGGGAGAAAGTGCGGGGTTCCAGGATTTTCTGTTTGGCTTCGGTATGCGCTATGCTATGCACTCGGGGTACCTGGCGGCTAAAAGCATTATGGAGAATCTTTCTTACCCGGATTTGTGCAAAGAGTATATTATACCGAAGATGGAAACTTCGCTGGCCAACCGTTGGCTGTTTACCCGGCTGGAGGACTTGGGATATACCATTATGCTAGACCGTTTGGCAGGAAAAAACGATATTATTCCCCTCCTGCAAACGCAGTATAACCCAAGCTGGTATAAAAAGGTTGTTTTTCCGGTCGCCAAACGAGCCTTTAAAAACCGGCTGGAAGACAAACAGTGTATGCACGAAGACTGCTCCTGTGTATGGTGCAAGCATGGAGAGCACGCCTACGGCGAAGTGGAGTGCTAAACTATAAAACCAATCTAATTTTTTCACATCATGCTTCCAATCCTTTTTGAAATCGGTCCCCTAACCATTCACACAGTCAGCTTGTTTCACACCGGCGGGATTCTTATTGGAATATGGTGGCTTTACCGTCAGTCCCAAAAAAATCACTTCGATCCCCAGAAAATACTGGATCTGGCTGTCATCGTTGTCCTCTGGGCCATTATTGGCGCGCGGCTGTTCTCCATCCTGTTCGATGGCAGCCTGCAGTGGTACCTGCAAAACCCATTGAAAATGCTGATGCTCTGGAACGGGGGATTTACCTTTTACGGTGGGTTCCTTTTCGGACTTGGAGCCGGGATTTGGTATGTGCGCAAACACAAGATGGATATGTGGCAAATAGGTGATATGGCGGCTCCCGGCCTAGCTCTGGGCATCGCCTTTGGACGGCTGGGCTGCTTCTTTTCCGGCGACAGCTTTGGCAAACCGACCGATTTACCTTGGGCCGTTACCTTTACCGACCCGCTGTCTATGGCGCCGACGGGCATCCCGCTACACCCCACTCAGATCTATTCCACCCTCGTATTGCTGGTGGTATTTGGCGTCCTTCTCTGGTGGCAGAAGCGTCAGCGCTTTAAGGGAGAGCTGTTTCTGGCCTTTATCATGCTGTATGCGCTCGTACGATCGTTTGTAGAAATATTCCGAAACGACCCGCGCGGGGTGTATCTGGAGGGGCTTATTTCCACCTCGCAGATTATCAGCCTGCTGGTAGTGATTCCGGCCCTGTGGCTGTTTTTCAAAAAGCTACGGCAATACAAAAGGTTGAGGGTTGAAACTTCGCAATAGTGGAATTTTTACGCTAATTAAATCAAAAAGACTCTGTTATGTCAACGTTATTCTGGTTTATTCTGATCACGGCTTTTATGTTTTTCATGCACCGCGGGCGCGGCTCAATGGGAGGGTGTGGTGGCGGGCATTCGCATGGTTCACACAATCGCAATGCACCGGATGCAGGAAGAAATATCCGTCCCGGTCTCAATCTTGAAACAATACCGGAAGCGGATTATGAAGAGGTGAAAGAAGAACCTGAAAAGGAAATCCACTAGCCGAATGATGCAGTAAAATAGTTACGTTTTATTCTGAAGAATAACGTTCAGAACACTTTTCAATTTGTTGCTGCCTAACATTTACCTTAAAATGCAGTCCGATCTTTGGCTGCCGCCTGCTGCAGCCCTTCGATTACTGTACTATATTTTGACTATGGTGAGTAAATGGAAGAATTAGACGGTAATTACTTTCTCAATTTACGTCCAATTTAAGGTGTGATACCTATCTTTAAGAAAGCATAAGGGCTGTACGCATAGCTTGTTTATGCAACTGTGAGAAAATTGGCGCTCCAATAAACTGAGAGCCAATTACAGTAAAATTTAAACATAAACTATTAAGGTAAATATTATGAATGGACTCAAAGAAAAAGCGATTATTGTAACTGGCGGAGCCTCCGGAATTGGCGGGGCCGCCTGCCGGAAATTAGCCGAAGAAGGAGCAACTGTAGCCATTACTGATATCCAAGATTCGGCTGGCGAAAAGCTGGCGGATGAAATCAACGAGACCGGTGGCAACGCCCGCTATTGGAACCTGGATGTTACCGACGAAAACCGGATTAAAGAGGTATTTGCGGAGGTAAACGAAACCTTTGGAGCGATCTATGGGCTGGTAAATAACGCCGGCATTAGTGGTGTGGACAAGCCTACCCACCAGGTTACCAAACAGGAGTGGGAATTGGTCATGAAGATCAACGTTGACGGCGTATTCTTATGCACTAAATACGTTATTCCCTACATGAAAGAAAACGGCGGTGGCAGTATCATCAACCTGTCTTCTATCTATGGCCTTATCGGTAATAAAGATCTGCCACCATACCATGCTTCCAAGGGCGCGGTTCGTCTCATGACGAAAAATGATGCCTTGATGTATGCCAAGGATAACATCCGCATCAACTCGGTGCATCCCGGCTTTATCGATACGCCCCTTGTGGACGAGCTGGCAGAGCGAAAGAATATTAGTGCTGAGGAGTTTCGCAGCCAGTTGGACAGCCTGCACCCGATGGGCCATATTGGTAAGCCCCAGGATATCGCCAACGGCATTGCCTTTTTGGCTTCCGAAGAGGCCGGCTTTATGACCGGCAGTGAGTTGGTCATAGACGGCGGTTATACGGCTCAATAAATTAAAGCGTTAAATTGGAAATCAAATAGATCAAAAGCCGGAATGAACGTTTCGGCTTTTTTATTATTTGATGTTTTGGTAACTGCCAATGAGGTAGAGGATGTCTTGGATCATTTTTTTAAAGCCCGTCAGTCGTATATTTTTTGGAAAACCTGAAAATTGCATTATTTAACTTCTCTGATATACTTGGAAAATCATAAAAATTGTTAACCTCTTGTTCCCAAAGTGTATATTATTTGTTGCCATACAATCTGTAAAAAGACACAAACCAACTTACAAAATCAGATAATCTATTATGGCTACCGAAAAACTGGGACTTAAAGAGTGCGTATCCATTGCACTGGGCGGTATGATCGGGGGTGGCATTTTCGCTGTGCTGGGCGTTGTTGCTCAAATCGTGCAGGCGGCTACCTGGTTTGCCTTTGTGCTGGCCGGCATTGTGGCACTATGTGCGGCCTACTCTTATAACAAACTCAACAGCATTAGTAAAAATCCGGGCGGATCTGTTTCCATGATACAGTGCTGTACCGGCAATACCAAGCTGGCGGGCATGGCGGGCTGGACTCTCCTGTTCGGGTATATCGGTTCCATGGCGATGTACGCATACGCCTTCGGCAGCTATACCGTGGGCTTCGATGTGATTCTCGATACGCTGGCAGGGCTGCCGGCCCGGCCACTCATTTCCGTACTGGTGGTAGCAGCATTTCTGCGCCTTAATTTGGCGGGCGCCCGGGCTACAGGGTCGGCCGAAAACCTCATGGTCGGCATTAAAGTTCTTATTCTGCTGGCTTTCGGGATCGGCGGGGTATGGCTGGCCCTTTCCGAACAAAAACTGGAACTGGGCCTTGAGCAAACAGCCTCCTTTGGTCCCATTATGGCAGCAGCAGTTTCGTTTGTGGCTTTCCAGGGCTGGCAGCTCCTGTTTTATGATCGCGAAGGCATCAAAGATCCCGACAACACCATCCGTAAAGCCGTTTATATAGCCATTGTTTCTGCGGTGGGCATCTATATTCTGGTCGCCCTGACGACGCTCAGCCTGGCGCCGATGGAGGTTATCCGGGAGGATCCCGAGCGGGCCCTGGCCGTTGCTGCAGAGCCTCTCATTCCCTACGGCTTTACCATTATTTCGCTGGCTGCCCTGTTCTCAACCGGGAGCGCTATAAATGCCACCCTGTTCAGCAGCGGTTATTTCGCAAAAGGCATGCTCTCTGATCATTTGCTGCCCGACCAGCTTGGAAGCCCGAAAGCCGAGGGCATACCAAATCGCACCTTGATTATTCTATCAATTATAACAGCTGCTTTTACGGTCTATGGAAGTCTCGATGCCATCACTTCATTTGCCTCGCTGACGTTCATCATCATTTTCGGCGCGATGAGTTATCTGGCTTTTCGCCAGCGACATAGGCCCCGGATTTCGGGCCTGATACCGGCCGTCGGCATGACAGGAACGGCGGCGTTTTTTGTACTCATGTTTTGGCACCTGTATAATGCCGAACCGGAGACTTTTTATTCGGTACTGATTATAGCTGTCTTGGTGATAACGGTGGAACTTCTGTATTTTGAACGGGACATCCTCAAAAGAAAAATTATTCCCCTGGATTGAGTTTAACTCGCAAAATTTAAGCTTCTCTTAAGCCTCCGACTCTTATACTTTGAGAGTATAGTCAAACCCCGGAAACTAAATTTTTTTAAATGAATTCAAGGAATGCAAAGCTGAATGGTAAACAAACCATGGAAACTGATAACCGGAACGGAGAAAATCCATCCATCATCATTTACTGTAAAGGGTGGTGCGATTATCTGCGAGATATTGTCAGCTTGTTCCATAAAAAACAGTGGTCGTTCACTTTTATCGATCTGCGATTTGACAGCAAAAAAGCGAAGGATTTGGTTTCCGAACTGGGCAACCCCCTGATATTGCCTGTACTTGCTATTAACGGTACGTATTACGAAAAACCGTCCTTTTCAAAAGTAACAGGAACACTCGATCTTGTCCGCTGGAGAAAACGTATTGATCAAACATACTACAACAAAAAAACTGCTTGAACCATATTGATGGCTACCGAAAAACTAGGATTTAAAGAATGCGTATCCATAGCGGTAGGCGGCATGATCGGAGCGGCATCTTTGCCGGGCTGGGAGTAATCCCGAAGAGCAATACATACTATGACCGGGCAGCTCATTAAATCCAAGAAGCCGATACATGAAGCTACCTGATAACATCGTTGATAAAACTTCCAAGCTCCGTGCAAAGTACGGAGCTATCGACAGCCTGGGTAGATGCCAGGCCTATTTTCGGCTGGTTATTGTGCTACTATTGCTCTATCTGGACCAGCCCGTGTTTTTTGCCCATATAAGCATTATAGAGAGCTCCTTTTGAGGAAATGATACGACATGGTTTTGTTTCTGATTACATATTGTACATACTGGTATCCGGACTGCTTTCGGGGAAACGAATTATATAGATTTTACCCGGTTTCCCAACCTGCTTATTTGTGGCAGTAGTTTCAGGATATATAAAAATCAGTTTACTATTTAACGTGAATTCGATATAAAGAATGTTAAAATAGCTGCAAGATCCATCTGACCGAGAGGCAGGTTACACATTTTCGAACTCGATCTGATGGATCACCCATCTGATCGATGGTGCAGGCGCAGGGTGCTGGATTAGGATAAGGAAAAGACACAGGTGCTCGAACCCGGCAATCGGTCAGATGGACTTAGAGCCATCAGGTACTGTGTTAAAAATCAAGATAAATTTCTATTTTTCGGTTTCAAAAGAACTTCATGATGCTTTTGCATGTGAGGTATCTACAGTAGCCTTGCCTTCGGGCAGGGCTATCTTTTGTTGAGAGCTGTTTTGTTGATCTTTGATCACCTGCGGATCATACCACTGCCGGTTGTTCCACAGCGTGTACGGGTGAGCTGGCGCAGATTTCGCCAAAACGGGTCGATTCCTGCCCACCCGGCAAGCACCCGCTCGGCCCCCATCAGTGCCAGCCCGTAGGCGTCGATCTTGTCGGTTTTGCTGCGCAGCCCGCACGATTGCAGGTAGCGCTTAGCCTTGCTTGGCAATACCACACTCAGGTGAATATCCGGAGCATGCTCGGCGATATACAGGGCCAGTGGCTCATAATACACCCCGGTCGCCTCCATGCTCACCCAGAGGGAGCCGGCTTGCCCGGCGTGGCCCCGCAGCCAGCTCAAGCAGGCTTTATGGCCCCCCGGGCGGTTTGCAAACACTTTGCGGGCGATCACGTGGTGGCTTTGTTGCTTCAGGTTATAGCCTGCCAGGCATACACTGAATTCCTCTTTACTCAGGTCGGCACCGGAACTGTACATCATAACAATAGTACGGTAAATGGTGAAAGTTGAACGTTATGCGAAAGATGGGATCGATTCTGTCGCGTTCACCTTGTCTCATGAATCGACGATATGGCCTTTTGAGCAGCTCAAAAAAACAACTCTGTGGGTACTGTTGTGGTTCAACGGCAGAAAAACCAGCCCGGGTATACCTGATGGAGTGCATCTGAAGATAACAGTGCTTAGACCGGTATCGGAAGTACCGGCCGGCTCGATTCCAATAGATCATATTCAGCTTAAAGATCACAGGGTATTCATGCAAGCTGTTCTCAGCTGAAAAATTTTGATACGCTAACATATGAGACCGAGGGGCAGATTACACACAACCGCGAACTCGATCTGATGGATTACCCATCTGATCGATGATACAGGCGCAGGGTGTTGGATTAGAATAAGAACAAGCTTTGGTCCCCAAATCAAACAACCGGTCAGACAGACCTGGAGCTGTCAGACCGTGCCTCAAAGCCCAATAGAACTCACGTTAATTCAGCATTGGATTCAAGCTCAGTTTCACTTTATGTGCTTTAGAACAGGGTTTTAAGAATTTTCATCATCCTGAGCTTTCTTGATGTTATTTAAATGTTTGGGAGTTTCTGCTATTAGAAGATTGAGCACTTCGGTCACAACCTCATTATCTCTGCCCGTCATATTTTCCAAATAACTCAGGTCAATTGCATTCATCCCGATATATATTGTTCTTATTAGTTTTTGATTTAAAAGTAGTTATGAATTAAGTAACAACTTCAAACATTAAGAGAATTCAATAAACGGGTCGAATTTTTACACAGCAAAGCCACACTCATACGAGTAAAAAAATAAAAGTATGGAGGATATGATTAGCCCGTGAAAATTACGATTCCTACCAATACCAATACTACAACCTTAAAAATAAATGCCTTCCAATTTCTCATTGCTTTTTTATATAGTGCTAAATTGTGGAATTGGATTGAAAGCATTTATTAAATAAAAATCAAGTTATCCACAGAAAAATATTAAAAAATTTTAATGCAAAATCACTTTTCAGGAGTAAGTAAATAAAGGTTCGTGAAGACAGATTGAAGTTTTCCTCAATTTATCCACAAAGTCTTATTCCACTGTTACACTTTTTGCAAGGTTTCGGGGCTGATCCACATTGCAACCTCGGTTTACTGCAATATAATATGATAAAAGCTGAAGCGGTATCACCGAAAGTAATGGCGAGAATACATCCATTGTTTCCGGAATAATGGAAGAAAATTCAGCAAGATCACCTACTTCATCATTATTAGGAGTAGTAATTGCAATGATACGGCCTTTTCTTGCTCTCACTTCTTCAATATTACTGATCATCTTATCATTGGTATGTTGGGTAGCGGCAATAACTACCACAGGCATCATTTCGTCAATGAGGGCAATGGGACCATGTTTCATTTCCGCCGCGGGATAACCTTCAGCATGAATATATGAGATCTCTTTCAGCTTTAAGGCACCTTCAAGTGCTACTGGAAAGCTGTAAGAACGTCCCAGATAAAGAAAGTTTGGGGCATAAGAAAATAAATTGGATATACGCTCGATCTCATCCGTATTCTGAAGTATCTTCTCTATCTTTTGAGGGATCTTTGCCAGTTCAGAGGTTAGTTCTTTAGCTTTTTTTTGGGTGATCGCACCTTTTGATAACCCCAGTTTGATAGCCATCATGGTTAGTACCGTGACTTGAGCGGTAAAGGCTTTTGTTGAAGCGACTCCAATCTCAGGCCCTGCATGAATATAAACGCCGGCATCTGTTTCCCGGGCAATAGTAGAACCAACAACATTTACAACTCCTATCACCAGGGCACCACGTTCTTTGGCTTCCCGAAGTGCGGCTAACGTATCTGCCGTTTCACCGCTTTGAGAGATCACGATCATCACATCGCCCTCGCCAACTAATTGTTCCTTGTAGCGAAATTCAGAAGCGTACTCAACTTCAACCGGCACTTTAGCGAGATACTCAAACAGATATTCGCCTACCAAACCTGAATGCCAGCTTGTACCGCATGCAGCAATAATGATCCGATTTGCACTTACCAGCTTACCCATAATACTTTCAATCCCACCGAGAGTAACGGTGCCTTTCTCAGGGTCAATACGCCCACGTAAACAATCGGAAATAGCTTTGGGCTGTTCAAAGATCTCTTTCAGCATAAAATGATCGTATCCCCCTTTCTCAATCTCTTCTAAACTGAGAGTGAGTTCATGGATCTCTTTTGAAAGTTCAATTTGCTCGGCTGATTCTACGGTGTAGTTGTCTTTAGTTATGACTGCGATCTCACCGTCATCCAGATAGACTACTTTATCGGTGTAAGCAGCAACAGCGGAAGCATCTGAGGCTATAAGCATCTCTCCGTCTCCAACGCCTAAAAGCAAAGGAGAGCCCTTCCTTGCCACAACAATTTGGTTCGGAAAATCAGAATGTAAAACAGCGATCCCGTATGTTCCATGAACCTGATGCAGCGCCAGCTGAACAGCTTTTTTTAGAGAGGAGGAGTCTTTGTTTAGGAAACTGTCAATAAGTTTGGCAACTATTTCAGTATCTGTTTGAGAATAGAATGTATAGCCTTGTTCCGAGAGTTTTTTCTTCAGGGTATTGTAATTTTCAATGATCCCATTGTGGACAATTGCCAGTTTTCCGCTCTCAATAGTATGAGGATGAGAGTTAATATCATTAGGTTCTCCATGTGTGGCCCAACGGGTATGGCCAATGCCAATGGTTCCTTTTTGAGCCGAACCAATCATTTTTTCAAGACTGGCGACTTTTCCTTTCCCTTTCTTAATACTCAGCTGACCATTGATTACTGCGATTCCGGCGGAATCATATCCTCTGTATTCCAACCTCTTGAGCCCGTCAATGATGATTTTACTGGCTTGTTTATCTCCTACGTACCCTACAATTCCACACATATATGGTAACCGGCTAAATAATTTTTTTTGGTAGTAATATTCCTTAAATATAAAGCCTTACAAATAGAATAACGATAATGATTTTTTAATTTATGGCTGTACAATCAATTTCGCAGATGTGTTTTTTTTCGGATGAAAAGGCAAACCGATTTCACCCGCTTACACTCACCCGCCCACTTGATGACTTAAGAGTCGGGATCTACACTATTCGGGAAAAATGGGAAAAGAGACTTAATCTTAATAAAAGTTGCAGATTACTTCCTGAATACATGGAAGGTGTCTTTGAAAAAGGCATTTATCAGGATAATGAGCCCTGTCTTTGGGTGAATTCCAGGTATTTACCTAATGAAGGATTAGTAGCGGCAATCTCCGGTTTAAAAGTGAATGAAAAATTAGTTAATAAAAAAGAAGTAATTGCTGCGCTTATAGATGATAAAACTTCCGCTCAATTCTTTCATCGAAATGATTTTAAAAATGACGGACTAAAAAAGATAGAATTCAAAGATGGTTGCTCACTTAAATATATTTGGGACCTCATTGAACTGAATTCAGGTCAGATTAAAGATGATATCGCTTTAACAAAGCTAAGTAATATATCTACAACTGGTTTAGGGGTTGAGGCAGTAGTTCATTATAAAGAAAATATTTTTATTGGTGATAATGTTCATATTGAACCAGGGTGCATTTTTATTGCGAAAAATGGCCCAATAGTTATTAAGGATGGAGCTGAAATTGAAGCTGGAAGTATTTTACGCGGCCCCATTGCGATAGGAAAAGGCGCTACTGTTAAGATGGGTGCGAGGATTTATGGAGGTACAACTGTTGGGCCGGTTTGTAAGGTCGGAGGAGAAGTATCCGGGAGTATTTTTCATTCATATAGCAATAAAGCTCATGATGGGTTTTGTGGGAATTCTATTTTTGGACAGTGGGTTAATCTGGGCGCGAATACGATTACTTCAAATTTAAAGAATGACTATAAAAGCGTTAAAGTCATTGATTGGCAGACAGAGAAATCGATTGAAACCGGGAGACAATTTTTAGGAACTATTATGGCAGATCATTCTAAAACAGCCATCAACACAATGTTGAATACAGGAACAATTTGTGGAGTGAGCTCTAATGTTTTTATTGACTATTTATCTCCAAAATTCATTAAGTCTTTTACATGGCTTGGTCCTGATAATGAACAGCTTTACCGGTTTGAAAAGGCGGTAGAAGTAATGAAGTCTATGATGAAGCGAAGAGATATATCAATGAGTGATGATTATTTAAAAATGATGAATAATATTTTTGAATTACGAAAAAAAAATATCCAAGCTTAAATTTGTAGAAACTATCCTTATCTACCAATAGCGTCCTAAACGTTTTTAAAATTGAAAAAAAACCTGTGTTTTCGAACATAAAGACGGATTAGTTAACATGTTTAAAATCAATCCTCTCCTTTTTTTTCTCGTAGAGGCTCGCCAATTAACCCGCTGAGTTTCACTTCGTGGGAATCGCTGCGCTCGGAGCGCCGATAGTCTTTTATCAAAACACATCGCTATTCAGCGCAACTCTGCGATGTCCTTTGCGGAAATCTGCGAGAATCCTTTTGAAGGATCGTTTTGCCAAAATGTATTTTAACGTTTAGGACGCTATTGCTTATCTATTTAACGTGAGTTCGAGATAAGAACTAAGTTAAAAGGATAAAAATGGATGTTTGTGGTCATTCCCGTGGAGACGGGAATCTAATGGTGGCCATTAATTTCGTATTCGCTACCTGACCAGCCATAAGATTTCGAGCATTCGCCGCGAAATGATCATTCAACGTACTCAACAGATGGTCTTTATATCGAATTCACGTTATTTAGTATTCATGCAAAGCTTCTACTAAGCCTAAATAGTTACTGTTTGGTAAAAAATTTTGGGGGTACATGAATTTTGTTCGGTCTTATAAAAAAGGATGACATAAGGCCCGATGGTTTCGCATTAATTCATGATAAAATTTAGTAACGGAAATATCCATTTTAGGTTATTTAAAAATAAATCCTTAGGCAGTGATTATATTTTTGAGTTGATTCATTCAAAAATTGATAGAAATAATTTGCTTTCAAAATCAACTGTTCTTGGTTTGGCTACCGGCGAATCTCCAAAAAAGATTTATGAAAAATTGATAACCTGCCATGATAAAGAAGGGCTATCATTTAGGAATGTTATTACCTTTAATTTAGATGAATACTATCCAATTAACCCGGAAAGCCAAAACAGTTACCATCACTATATGTTTGAAAACCTTTTTAAGCACATAGATATTGATCCGGAAAATATATTCATACCAAATGGTATGCTCGAACTTGATGCTATTCCGGATCATTGTGAGACTTTTGAACATAAGATTGAGGAATTTGGAGGAATAGATCTTCAATTACTGGGGGTTGGAAGTAATGGCCATATTGGGTTTAATGAACCTGGGTCAGTTATAAATTCTAAAACAAGATTGGTTCAATTAGACCATAGAACAAGATTGGATACGGCAGAAAAATTTGGGGGACTGGGTAATACCCCTGAGTATGCCATCACAATGGGTATAAAAACAATATTAAAGGCAAAAAAAATTGTTTGTATGGCTTGGGGAACTTCTAAAGCACAAGCAATTTCACAATTATTTAATGAAGGAATTACAGATAAGTGGCCCGTAACATTTCTAAAAGAACATCCGCAAGTTGAATTGGTATTAGATGAAGGGGCTGCATCTCTTATTAATCCTGGGTTTTTAAAAAAGAAGATTTCGTTAACAAATAATAAATAGAAAAAACAATGAATAGAATAAAAATACTGCTTGTTGCTTTCATGTTAACGCCATTTTTACTGATGGCGCAGCCTGAAACACCGGTAGAAGAATGGACAGGTAGAACTGTATTATTTATAGGGGCTCATCCAGATGATGACGGTGGATCTCATGGTACAATGGCTACACTTCAAGCCAATGGTAATGATGTATATGTAATGCTTTTGACAACGGGAAATGTAGGTACCAGTGATCCTGCTATGACGCGTGACAGACTATCTAAGATTCGCAGACAAGAAGAAGTGGATGCTTTAAAAGAGTTAGGAATACCTGAAGAAAACTACATCAATTTAGGTTATACAGACGGTATGTTAGAGTTTGCGGATCGGGAAGAAGTGGTAAAACAGATCGTTTGGTGGATAAGAAAACTGAAACCCACTACACTCATGGCTTTTGATCCAGGCTATGGTTATCAGCAGTGGCATAAAACAGACCACCGCACAGCTTCATATTTGGCAGTGGATGCTGCCCGTGCAGCTGAATGGCGATTGATTTTCCCAAGCCAGATTATCAATGAAGGCTTGGAAGAGCATTCAGTGACTGATTATCTTTTCTACAGTACAACAGGACCTAATGATAATACCTGGGTAGACATTTCAGATTTTGCTGAAAATAAAGTTCGTTCTTTAAGTAAGTATGTGAGCCAATTTACATCTGCTTTTAGCAATTATACGGGTCCAAATTTGGAAGACTTACCCGGTAATGAAGGGGAAGAGTTTCTTGAGCGTATGCGAGGCAGAGTGTTTGAACGTGGCTCTCGTGACGGCAAGCCCATGGAAAGTTTTAGATATTATAAAGGCAATCCAGATGGAGCAGGTTCAAGAAGAGATTGGTAGTTCGCTGATTTATTCGTAATTGAGTAGCAGCGGGTATGATCATTCTCGCTGCTATTTCTATATATGATTGTATATGACCTCCAATACTTTACCAAAAATTGAATTATTTAAATTGAGTGTATCTATTGTAAATATTAAATAAGATGTTTTTAGCTTTTGCCTTTCAAGACCAAAATTCAATGAATGATCTAAATGATATAGATCTTGTGGCATTGATACGTGAAGGAAATGAAAAAGCATTTGAGTGTTTGTTTTTCAAATATCATGTTGAGCTAAGTAGATTCGCAATTAGTATTACGAAATCCAGAGAATTTGCACGAGATGTTGTACAAGATGTGTTCCTCAAAATCTGGAGGAATCGGGAGAATTGGGAGGTTACTGTATGTGTAAGAGTCTATCTTTTTCAATCAGTAAAAAATCAAGCCCTCAATCTGTTAGAAAAGCAAAATTCACAGCTTAGAGTCGTAAGTGGATTTCGGTCTGAGATGGAAAGTTTGGCATTATTTGGAACGCCTAATGCTAAAAGCAATGACGGATTAACTGATGTTCAGCGTTATTCTATAAAGCAAATTTGGGCTATTGTAGAAAACATGCCGGAAAGAAGGAGAATGGTTTTCGAGTTGAATAGACGTCAGGGGCTGTCGTATAAAGAAATAGCTAAAGTTCTTGATATAACTAGAAAAACAGTTGAAAATCATATAGCAAACGCCTTGCAAGATATCCGTGATCAAATACTATTAAAGGACATATTTGAAAAAAATTGAATTACCCTTAGGGGTACGAAGAATTGGACTTGTCTTATTATATAGAATAAAGAAATAAATGTAACCAGGTTTAAACTTTGAATATAGAACTACTTTCAAAATATTTGGCTGAAGAATGCTCTAAAGCTGAAAAAGAATCAGTTGATAAATGGCTTTCTGAAAGTGCCGATAATCAGGATTATTTGAAAAACTTAAAAAATCTTTGGGAGCTTTCTTCGAAAAATTATCCTCCAAACACGCTTTTTAATACGGAAGCTGATTGGGCTGTTCTGAAAAACAGAATGTATGATGAAGGCATTGTTGGTAATATAAAGACTACGGCAAGCCGAAGTAAGTTTTCTTTGAATTCTACCTGGTCTGTAGTACTTCGTGTAGCTGCAATATTTTTGATAGCAGGGCTTTTTGGTTTATATACCATTAAGTCGATTTATGTACCTGTTGAAGAAACTGATAACAAGACACAGAAAGAAATTTCAATGTCGAAGGGTAAGCGTGGCGGGGTGACCTTATCTGATGGGACAAAAGTATATCTGAATGCCGATAGTCGAATTTCAATACCAACCGTTTTTAGTGCTGATTCCAGAGAAGTTTACCTTGAAGGAGAGGCCTATTTTGATGTGGTAAAGAACCCAAATAAGCCATTTGTTATAAATACTAATGGGGCTGTAATTCAGGTTCTGGGGACTTCTTTTGTGGTAAAAAATTATTCAGACGATAAAACAGTACAGACTGTAGTCGAAAGTGGTGTAGTATCATTCAGGCGGGCAAACTCTGAAATGAATGATGGCATAATTTTGACCAAAGGTAAGCTTGCACGGTTAGACTTGTCAAATAGTAGTATAACCACAGAAAATGTCGAAAATATAGATCTATACCTGAGTTGGAAAAGAGGTGAGTTAAAATTCAATGATGTTGCAATGTCTGAAGTTGCGAAACAATTGGAGCGCAGGTATGACATGACGATTGTATTTGAGTCAGATTCTATAAAAGACATGCATTTAACCGCTGAATTAAAAAGTAAGAGCATGGATAACGTGATCCGTACAATTGCTACTTCATTAGATCTTAAATATAAAATTAGTAAGGACAAAATTACTTTCAATAAATAAATCTTTAAATAACATAAATTTAAAGCATTTTTTAAAGATAAAATTGGAAGCGCTTTTATAACAAGAACAAAAACCAGCTATAGAGGACACGGATGAGAACATTTGTTACAAAAACAGTAAGGATTGCAATATCATATATGTTACTTGGTATTGTAGTACTTCATTTTGGTAATACTACAAATGCAAAAGCACAACTGATTACATCTCTTTCGAATAGTGTACAGACAATTTCAAGTCAGTACTATTCAGTTAAATTGTATTCCAATAGTATTCCAGAATTAAGGAAGAAGATTACATTAAATGAAGAAAACGTCCCTCTTGGTGACGTACTAAAGTTAATTTCTGATAAATCAAAACTTGGAATAGCTTTGAATTCAGATTTAGAAGCACTGTCTAAAACTATTTCTGTACATCTTACAGATGTAAGTGTTTCAGATGCTTTACAATATGTATTGCTCGATTCCGGTTACGAACCAGTAGTTTCCAACACCAGAGAGATCATGCTGATTGAAAGCCGTTCTTTAATGAATGAGCTTGATCAAATTGTGAAAGACATTTCCGGAGTTGTTCGTGACTCACAAACCGGAGAAACTTTGCCGGCAGTTAATGTTTCTGTTGATGGTACCAACATTGGTACTGCAACAAATGCAGATGGGGAGTTCGAACTGACAGTTCCCGATGATGCTGAGATATTAGTATTCCGTTTTGTGGGATACAAAACACAAGAGGTGATGATAGGTGACCAAGACTATTTTGAAGTCGATCTGGTCTATGATCTTGTGCAATTTGAGGATGTTGTTGTTGTTGGATATGGTACACAGCAAAGGACAGAAGTTACAGGTTCCGTAACATCCATAAGAACTGAAGAAATCAATAATATTCCAGTCTCAAGTTTTGAAAATGCACTTCAAGGCAGAATGGCCGGAGTTAATGTAGCAGAATCAACAGGTGAGCCGGGCGCTTCTCCGCAAATTTTGATCCGTGGAACAGGTTCTATCTCTGCCGGCAATGATCCATTATATGTAGTTGATGGAGTCCCTATTTCTAACAGCACGAATCTTCAGGCGAATATTGGAAGCCAAAGAGCCTCTTTTCAGCCACCTAAGGCAAACCCACTGGCAACAATTAACCCAAGAGATATTGAATCCATTGAGGTTTTAAAAGATGCTTCAGCAGCTGCTATTTATGGATCCAGAGGATCTAACGGTGTTGTTCTTATAACAACTAAAAAAGGTACTTCAGGTCTCCCCCAGGTTTCTTTTAACAGTTATATAGGAAGTTCTTCGGTATTCAACCAGCCAGATTTAATGAACGCTGAGGAATTGATAGCATATACCAAAGATTCACGAAATAATAATTATCTGCAGGATATTGAGATGGGAGATGCTCCTGCTAATCCTAATTATGATCGGGATACCAATACAGGGCGGCCAAACGTAGCTAATTATTTGATTCCAGAACAATATGTGGCTTGGGATGGTACGGATACCGATTGGCTGGATCTTATCTTCAGTCCGGCAGTGATGCAGAATTATGACCTTTCCGTAGGTGGTGGGACAGATATTACCAGATACTTTCTTTCTGCTGGTTACCTGAATCAAGAAGGGGTTTTAGACGGTTCAGCTTTTGATCGTTATACCTTAAAGTTAAACCTGACACAGGATATGAGTGACAGATTTACCATTGGTACTTCGATCAATGCTGCTTTAACTCAGCATGACAGGCTGCCTGCTAATGCGCCTTACTTTGGGTCCCCTCCGGGAATTGTATATTCTGCAATGGTTCATTCGCCGGTAGTGGCCCCTTATAACCCGGATGGAACTATAAACCAGCTGAATAACCAGTCATACCTGGGTGGCGGTACAACTACTGCAAGTAACCCGCTTGCCATTATGGAGTTTATAAGTGAGGACATTAAGAATAATCGGGTTTTTGGTAATTTTTATGGTGATTTCAATGTCAATGAGAACCTGACATTTAAGTCTTTGATTGGTTATGATCTAAATAATTTTAAACAATCATTTTACAGAGGAACTGAATTTCTTTACAGAAATCAGACTACTCCGCAGCCTTATGCACAGAGCAGCTCAGGTGATAGCTTTAATTGGTTATGGGAAAACACACTTAACTATGTGAAGTCCTTTGGGGAAGACCATAGTTTGAATGCCGTTGTTGGGTACACCGCTCAAAAGCAAACGGATAACCGAACTGTTATTGTAGCCCAGGATTTTACCGATGATCAGGTTAAAACTATTAATGGTGGTATTATCACCGGTGGTGATGAAATTAAGGAAGAATGGAGTTTAGTTTCATCCCTTGCCCGTGTTAATTACGTGTACAAAGACAGGTACTTGTTTACAGGTACCGTTCGTGCTGATCGCTCATCAAGATTTGGTAGTGAAAATCAAACCGGTGTGTTTCCATCATTCTCGGTGGGATGGAGAGCAACCCAGGAATCATTTTTAGCAGATATTGAGGCTATAAATGAGCTGAAGTTCAGAGGTAGTTACGGTGTAACCGGTAATTTTGAGATTCCCAATTATGGATCGATCGGATTGTTAGGTGAAGCCAATTATCCATTTTCAGGAAGTGAGAACATTGGAGTTGCCCCAAGAACAATCGGTAATGATGAACTCACCTGGGAAACAACGTATCAGGTTAATCTTGGTATCGACTATGCTTTCCTTGATAGTCGGATTTACGGTTCGTTTGATGTATATGAGAGTACTACCGAAGATCTTTTACTTATGGTAAATATTCCTGCATCAACAGGCTTTGAAACAGCACTAACTAATATTGGTGAGGTTGAGAACAGAGGTATCGAATTTGCTATCACTTCAAGAAACTTCTCAGGTGATTTCCAATGGGCAACTGATTTTAATATTGCCGCAAACCGCAATAAGGTATTGAAATTAGGTCCTGAAGGAGATCCAATTTTAAGTTCCGGTGCAGCCGGTAACCGTCATATAACTCGTATTGGTGACCCAATCGGTAGTTATTACGGATACGTAGTTGATGGTATTTATCAAAATCAGGCAGAGATTGATAATGCACCTGACGACAGGATGGCTCCTGCTCCACGCCCCGGCGACTTCAGGTTTAAAGATGTGAACGGTGACGGTATCATTGATGCAGAAGATCGCACAGTGATTGGAAGCTATCATCCCGACTATACCTATGGAATTACAAACAGATTTAATTACAAAGGTGTTGATCTGAGTATTTTCATTCAGGGAGTTCAAGGACGGGATGTGTTGAACTTGACTTCTCGTCACCTTCTGAACGGTGAAGCTAATTTTAACTCATATGCTGCACTTAATGATCGTTGGATTTCTGAATCACAACCAGGGAATGGGGAACATCCAAGGGCTGACCGTAATTCAGCGGCTCATGGTAATAACAACCGAATCTCTTCTTATCAGGTACAAGATGGAAGTTATTTGAAGATTAAGAATATAACGTTAGGATATACTTTACCAGTTTCATGGGTTGAAGGCATATTTAGGTCAGCTCGCTTTTATGCGTCTGCTACCAACGTGGCTATGTTTACGGATTATATAGGATTTAATCCCGAGGTAAGCCTGCAAACTAACAGTTTGACACCGGGTGAAGATTATGGTGCTTATCCATTATCAAGAACATTCCAATTCGGTATTAACCTCGACTTTTAATCAGAATTTTATAAAAAGGACAATAACCATGAAAAAACTATATTTAATACTTCTTCTTCCACTTTTGTTTGTCTCTTGCGGAGAAGACTTTACAAGCTTAAGTCCAATATCGGAACGGAATGCTCAAAACTTCTATGAAACTCAGGGAGATTTTGAAGTAGCCATTACCGGGGCTTATGATGCACTTCAAAGCAATGGAACCTTTGGAGTAAATTATGTACTGATGTTAGAAATGAGAGCAGATAATGGTGCAAACGGTGGTGGGGCAACAGGTCTTGCCGCTACCTTGCAACAGTTAGATGATTTCGAAGAAATATCAACAGCCAGTGAGCTGGAAACAACATGGAATCAGTCTTACGAAGGAATAGGCAGGGCAAATACAATTATTGCCCGTATTGATGATGTTGATTTCACTGACAGTAATTTGAAAAATCAAATTAAAGGGGAAGCTCTCTTTATACGATCTTTACTTTACTATAATATGGCCGTTATTTTTGGCAACATTCCTGAGCAGTTTGAAGAAGTAACATCCCCAAATGTAGAGATAAATCAAGTACCTGCATCGGCTATCTTTGACCGCATTGCTTCTGATTTAGAAGAAGCTGAAGGGCTTTTGCCTCCAGTTGCAGAAGGGGGGCGCGCTACTGAATATGCGGCCGCTGCTTTACTTGGAAGAGTACATCTGCAAGCCGGAAATCCGGGTGCAGCTGAAGCCCCGTTACGGAGAGTTGTGGACTCACAGCAATACGACCTTGTAGAAGACTACACCCAGCTTTGGGGTGCTTCTAACGAAGGAAATGTCGAGTCCATTTTTGAAGTTCAATATATTTCCGGTGGTGTTGGAGAAGGGAGTGCATACACTGATATGTACACACCAAATGGTGTTGGCGGTGGAGTTGGCGGCGGCGTAGCTCCGCAAGACGTTACGGATGATATTGTTGCTCAATTTGATCCGGCCGACGAAAGATTTGAAGGAACTCTTGAACCTGATGGTGATGGGGGTTATTGGGTTGAAAAATTTGATAGTTCTCCAACAACTGCTTTTGATGCACCCAATAATTGGGTAGAGATTCGATATGCTGAGGTTCTGTTAAATTTGGCCGAAGCAATTGGTGAGAGCTCAGAAGCTTACGACCTTATCAATGAAGTTAGGGATCGTGCTGGATTAGCTGACATTGATGGTAATACCCCAGGTACTTTTGAGGAAAAACTTCTTCAGGAACGACGTTTGGAGTTTGCATTCGAAAACAAAAGATGGCCTGATCTGTTAAGATTTGGAGTAGCTAAATCTGTAATGGCTAACCATTTAGGGATATCAGAGTCGGAAGTAACACTTCTATATCCTATTCCGCTTGGGGCAATTGATGTTGCACCAGATGAAATGACTCAAAATCCGGAACACCAATAAACAGTAGCTTTTTAGCCGGGATATTTTATTAACATATCCCGGCTATTTTTTTAATCTATATCAAAATAAATGAACTATTTAATATCTATTTTTTTCGCCTTGTTTTTACTTTCAATATTATTCCCGGCGAACGCTCAATTACCGGATAATGAAGATGATAGAATTCGAGTGATTGCTATTTTTGCTCATCCGGATGACGGAGATGCCAAAATGGGTGGAACTGCGGCTATGTTAGCTGAGAAAGGATATGCAGTTAAATTTCTGTCAATCACAAATGGAGATGCAGGCCACCACGAAGAAGGAGGTGGGATGCTTGCTAAACGAAGAAGAGCAGAAGCGGCTGAAGCAGGAAGAAGATTAGGTATCGACGAATATAAAGTTTTAGATAACCATGATGGGGAACTGCTGCCTGAATTACATATCAGACAGCAAGTAATAAGAGAAATTAGAGACTGGAATGCTGATGTCGTGCTGGGATTGCGTCCGAACGATTATCACCCTGATCACAGATATGCGGGTGTATTGGTCCAGGATGCTGCATATATGGTTGTGGTACCAAATGTAGCTCCCGACACTCCTCCATTAAAGAAAAACCCGGTTTTTCTGTACATGTCAGATGGATTCCAGAAACCGAATCCATTTTCTCATGACATTGTAGTTGGGATAGACGAAACATTTGAGAAAAAAGTAAATGCATTTGATGCACATGAATCTCAGGTATATGAGTGGCTTCCATGGGTTTCAGGAAACTTAGACAAAGTACCTGAAGGTGAGGAAGAGAGAAAAGAGTTTTTAAGAAAGGGCTTTATAGGACAGATGGGTGTTTCTCCGAAACAACGAGAAGGACTTAAAAAATGGTATGGCGAAGAGAAAGCAAATTCATTCAAATATGCTGAATCATTTGAGATTTGCGAATATGGATATCAGCCGACCGAGGAAGAGATTAGGAAGCTATTTCCAATGTTCAAAAAATAGCTTTTCGTTTATTTGTACTTAAACCTGAAACATTAGCACCATTTATCACATCAATATCATGAAAAGGAATTATTATCTGGTAGGACTTATCGTATTAATATTTTTTGTTATTTCATTTTTAACAAACATAATTGGTCCCCTTGTTCCCCAGATCATTGAGGATTTTGATCTAAGCCTTACCTTAGTAGCAATTTTACCATTTGCATTTTTCATAGCATATGGAGTTATGTCGATTCCATCAGGAATATTGATCGAACGTTTCGCGGAAAAGAAAGTCATGATAGCGGCATTTTTAGTAGCATTTTCCGGGGCACTACTTTTTGCTTTGTTTCCTCAATATTTAGTTGCTGTAGTTTCTTTATTCCTTATTGGTTCAGGTATGGCTATGCTTCAGGTAGCTATCAACCCACTCCTCAGGGTTTCGGGTGGTGAAGAAAATTTTGCTTTCAATTCAGTGATGGCGCAATTGTTTTTTGGGCTGGCTTCCTTTATTAGTCCGCTCGTTTATTCCTATTTAGTTCTTAACATCGGTACTGAAGACATGGGGGCATTGCTCAGTTTACTTACTGAAATAGTTCCTGAGAGCTTGCCTTGGGTTTCATTATATTGGTTATTTGCATTTGTTTGTTTAGTAATGGTAGTTGTGATTGGAGCTTCTAAATTTCCGAAAGTGGAGAAAAAAGAAGACGAATTGATCGGTGCTTTTGAAACCCATTTAGAATTATTGAAGAACAAGAAAGTAATCCTGTTCTTCTTTGGTATTTTCGCATATGTAGGTGCTGAGCAAGGGGTTGCGAACTGGATATCAGAATTCTTATCGACTTATCATGGGTATGATCCTCAAACAACGGGAGCTTCGGTAGTATCCTGGTTCTGGGGAATGATGACTGCAGGTACTATACTTGGTTTATTCCTGCTAAAAATTATGGACAGTAAAAAAGTGCTTATCCTCTTCACATCAGCCGTATTAATCTCACTCACTCTTTCTCTTTTCGGTAGTGGAGAGGTAGCACTTATTGCTTTTCCTGCCATAGGATTTTTTATAGCTGTAATGTGGCCTATCATATTTTCGTTGGCACTTAACTCAGTGGCTGAGCATCATGGAACTTTTTCAGGAATATTGGTTACCGGGATTGCCGGTGGTGCGGTTGTTCCACTTATCGTTGGTTCACTTGGAGATATATTTGGACTGAGAATCGGGATGCTATTCCTCTATATTTCATTTGGATACATACTGAGTATTGGATTTTGGGCCAAACCTCTTATCAGTAATAAGACCATTGAATTTGGGTCAAAAGAATGATGCTGATGTGCGTCAAAGATTTATTTAATCAATCAGCATGGATAAGATGGATCTGATAGGAATAGATTTAGGAGCTACCAATGTAAGGGTTGCACGTATTGTAAATAACAATATCATTTCCGTATCAACCGAAAAAATAGAAAACACGGCTTCACCTGAAAAGTTAATTAATCAGATCAGAATGCTTATTTCGAAAGAAATTGAGCCATCTGTGACCGCAATTGGTATGGGAGTTCCAAGTGTGGTAGATGTTGAAGCCGGTATAGTTTATGATGTACAAAATATCCCATCATGGAAAGAAGTCCCTTTGAAAAAAATTCTTGAGAAGGACTTTGATAAACCTGTTTACATAAATAATGACGCAAATTGTTTTGTCTTAGGTGAAAAATACTTTGGTAAAGCTGGGGGAAGCTCTTCTGTCGCCGGTCTTATAATTGGAACCGGATTTGCAGCCGGACTTATTTTCAATGATAAACTGTACTCAGGCCCTAACTGTGGTGCCGGCGAAGTGGGAATGATGCCTTACCTGGGTTCGATTTATGAGCATTACTGTTCAGGACAATTTTTTGAAAAACAAAAAAATATAAAAGGGTCAAAACTTTTTGAACGTGCTTTAGAAAATAATGAAGAAGCCCTGGAGGTTTACGAGGAATTTGGAATACATCTTGGGAATGCACTTAAGGCGGTTCTGTATGCATACGATCCGGAGCTCATTGTATTTGGGGGAGGAGTTCGTAAAGCCTATCCTTTTTTCAAGGATGCAATGTATAAATCACTATCAGACTTTGCCTATAAGAACTCTCTGGATAATTTAACTATAACTGTTTCTGAACTGGATGAAATTGCTGTATTGGGTGCAGCAGCTCTTGTTTTAGATCATAAAACACACAATTGAAAGGTAGTTTAAATGCGTATTTCAAGATTTGATATGAAGAAATTAAGTTTTTTATTCATGATTTCACTGATCATGATTACCGGTTGTAATGTTGTTAATGATTCAACAAAAATCCCTATTGAAGTAAAAAATAACATTCCGGGATCTCCGCAAGTTTTTGGTATTCCAGTTCCAAAAGGAGAACTTTTTTCCCCTGATCATGTTCGGATGTTGGATAACAATGGAAATGAGATTCCATCTCAGATCACCAAAGTGAGTACCTGGGAACCCGCAGATAACAGCATTAAGTGGATGTGGGTATTTTTCTTTACCGATGAGGAAACAGACTATACCGTAGAATATGGTCCGGAAGTACACAATAGTATGCACTATGACCAAATATTAACGGTTAAGAACAATCAACGTACTAATGGAGAAGTAACAGTTAATACAGGCCCACTGCGTTTTGAAGTTAAGAAAGGGGAAGGGGGCGGCTTCTTTAATGCTCCAGCCGGAAGTGGTTTCCTTGATAAAGTTGAATTGGATATTGATGAAGATGGCTTTACAGAAACCGATGTAATTGCTGAAGGTAAAGAGGGGCGAAGTTCGTTCCTTGATATTATAGATGGAATGGGGCTTGACAGATCTAAAGCTGTTGTTACAAGAACAGTTAAAGAATTAGGAAGTGGTCCATTACATGCAATTATTCGTGTAGAAGGGGAGTATCAATATGGCCGTGAAGACAATAATACAGCTCCTTTTATAACCCGTATTCATACCTATGCAGGGAAAAGCTATATAAAAGTTCAACACACATTTGTTTATACCGGAATTCCTGATAATCATAGTGTTCCCAGTGGCCAATATGAGGCTATTGCAACTCAAAATGGTATTGTCATAGATGAAGGTGAACTTTCCAAAGACGAAGGGTTTATAGAACCAGATGATCAAATAGCGGCTGCCGGACTATCACTGAAGTATAATTTGTCTGATAATAAGACGGTGACGACTTCTTATTATGATGGCAAATGGTGGGATACAAGTAGCAGTCAATTTGTACAGAGTTCATTAAATGATGAGGCATCGGTACTGCAAACGGGACCCAATCCATCTCAAATTCCGCCATTGGCCAACTCTTCAGCTGAGCAAAGATTACAGAATGTATTTAATTCTATGATCAAAATAGATGACGAAACTGATATTAATGCTGAAAGAGCGGCTGGTTGGATAGATCTTTCGGATGAAAAATGGGGCATCATGGTTGGTTTTAAGAGTTTCTTTGAAGAATACCCCAAAGAGATTAAAATTGAAGAGGAACAAGAAGAGATAACAGCTTACATATGGACGCCGTCTGTTGAGCCGCAAAGTTTCGCAAGAAAAGATCTCGAGAATGATAGTGGAATGATTGCAAACTTTGCTCAAGGTTTAGCAAAGACAACAGAAATGGTTTTCTATTTTCATAAAAAAAGTACATCGGCTGACGTAGAGCAAACTGCAAAAATGTTCTTGGATGGCTCTGTTACTCATGCAGATCCGGATTGGTACGCTAAAAGTGAAGCTTTTGGAAAACTATCTGCTCAGAAGGAAAAGTTTGCTTCGTACGAAAGGGGACTGGATTATAAATTTCAATGGATGAAATTTAATCAGGAGTGGGAACCTTGGTATGGTATGCTTAACTACGGTGATAATTTGACTTATTACTACGGGAATGAGTGGAGCCAGTGGACAAACAATGAACCGGGTAACGATTACATGTGGTGGTTACAATTTATAAGAACCGGTAATCCTACCTATCATAAAATAGCACAAGCAGCAAGTATGCATACTATGGATGTAGATAACATTCACTGGCCTAAAGATCCTGTTTACATTGGTGATACAAACGAATCGTTACACTATTTTCAAAGTTTAGAGGAGCCTGAAGGGTCACCATATGTTGGAATGGGAAGAAGGCACGCAGATCAGCACTATAGTTCATTATTGAGTGCTCATGTATGGGTCCCTGGGTGGATTGCATCCTACTATCTTGATGCCAATCACCGGGGCTTGGAAGTAGCTATGCAAACAGGTGACTATTACGTGAAAAGAGTATTTGGAGGTCATGGATTGAGAGGCCGGCGGCTGTACTTATCAGTTTGGAATTTAGCTGAGATTTATGACGCTACAAAAATGGATGTATATGGTGATGAACTGAGAGACAGGGTAAACATAATGCTTGAATTACAGCATCACCCGGATCAAGGAGGGGAGATTGTTATTAACAGATATGGCTACTCACAAGTTTATGTGACCAATGGTCTCAGAAAGTATGTTCAACTAACAGATGATGAAGAAGCCAAAAATGCCATGATTGATCATGCAAGAAGACTAAGAGACGTGCCTCCGTATAATCACGACATGGAGTCCTACTTGTCATCAATCAGTAGTTTGGTTCTTGGATATGAATATTCCGGGGAGCCAAGTTTCTTAGAGGAAGCTGTTGATCGTGCTCAATACTTGAAAACCGATGAGTTGGTACAAGAATTTGGTTCGTATGAAAATCAAAAGATACTTGCAGAAGCGTTAGAAGAGGCGAGTAACTTTCCAAAGGACCCGGGTGCAAGGAGACCTCCGATCTGGCAAATAACAAATGGCCTGAGAATATTTGGCTGGACAAGTATTTATAATGTCCCCTATTTAGAATATTGGATGGAGAAAGAAAATTATCCGGCTGAGAGATAAGTTTTAATTTTTATGATAAAAAGTAACATTAGTAATTTAGGTAAACACTTAGGATTAATTGGTGGAATAGTAGTATTAATACTACTAATGCTGACTCCAACCCCTGAAGGCTTATCTGATGAGGCATGGAGAACGGCTGCAATAACAATATTAATGGGGATATGGTGGTTAACGGAAGCCATTCCCATATTTGTAACAGCACTACTGCCAATAGTTTTATTTCCAATATTTGGTGTTACCACTATCTCTGAGGCTACATCGCCTTATGCTAATCCACTTATCTTTTTATTTATGGGGGGCTTTATAATAGCCCTGGCCATGGAGAAGTGGAATCTTCACAAACGGATTGCAATTAGCATCGTCAGTTTTGTTGGGATTAAACCATCTTCTATCATCATAGGATTTATCATAGCATCTGCATTTTTAAGTATGTGGGTTAGTAACACTGCTACAGCCATAATGATGCTGCCAATAGCTATGTCAATTTTAGAGTTGGTAGATAGAGATGAAAGCTCTGATAAGATAAATTTTGAGATCGTACTTATTCTATGTATTGCTTATGCATGCAATATTGGAGGAATGGGGACACTCATTGGGACGCCTCCCAATGCTTTGTTAGCTGGATTTGTCCTTGAAAACTATGGCATTGAGATCACCTTTTTTGACTGGATGCTGGTAGGGGTTCCAATAGTTGTTTTATCACTCCCACTTATGTATTTGGTTCTCACAAAGGTGATCTATCCAATTAAAATAAAGATATTGCCAGGTGGCAGAGAACTCATTCAAAGGCAGATGAATGAATTAGGTTTGATGTCCTCTGAGGAGAAAAAAGTTGCAGCAGTTTTTTTAGGTGTGGCTTTACTTTGGATATTCAGGCCATTTCTTTCAAATTATATTCCGGGTATTTCAGATGCCGGTATTGCAATTGCAGCATCTATAATTCTTTTTATAATTCCTTCCGACCTTAAGAATAATGTATTTCTTCTGAAATGGTCGGATACCAAACGTTTACCATGGGGTGTATTAATTCTTTTTGGAGGCGGATTGAGTATGGCGTCTGCTATTAGTTCTACAGGTTTGGCAACCTGGATTGGAAATGGAATAGGAGCACTGGATACCTGGCCAATATTGTTGATCATTTTTATAGTGATATCGCTTATCATCTTTTTGACAGAGATGACAAGCAATACGGCATCTACGGCTGCTTTTTTACCTATATTGGCCTCAGTTGCCATTGGTTTAGGGGAGAATCCATTGCTGCTTGCTATCCCTACTGTATTGGGAGCTAGCTGTGCTTTCATGCTTCCTGTAGCAACGCCCCCTAATGCCATTGTTTATGGAAGTGGAAAGATCTCCATTCCTGAAATGGCCAAAGCCGGTTTTTGGCTAAATATTTTATTTGTACTGTTATTAACATTGGCCTCATATACCATCATTGGCCTTGTGTTTGGAATTGAAATTGGGGTATTACCTGATTGGGCCATCTAATGTGGAAGCATAACTAAGCTTAAATAACTCTTCGAGCCGCCAAATAGGTTTCCTCCCAAAAGGGATGGTCGAGAGCCGAAATTTTTACTCCCTCTGAAGTGGATGCATGAAGAAATTCATTTCGGTTTACCATCACTCCCACGTGATAGGTGCGGCGACCGGTTTTAAAGAATACCATGTCGCCTGTTTCAATTTGTTCTTTTCTTACAGGGTCCCCAAACTGAAGCTGTTCTAAGGTAGTACGCGGAATTAATTTCGATAAGTAATCTTCAAAAACAACCTGCATAAAGGCCGAACAGTCAATGCCGGTGTACCCGGTTCCTCCTAATAAATAAGGAACTCCTTTCCAGTCATTGAAAGCAAGCTGAAGGAATTCCTGTCGCTCTTGAATCTCCGGAGCTGCCGTTTTATCAACTTCAGGTACACGAGAACTACTTTCCATAGTCCCAGAAGGTTCAGAAGTTACATTAGTGGGTTCTTCTTCCCAGGGAACAGTGCCCCTCTTGACCGTTCCACAGGCTGAAAAAATCCCTGTCGCCAAAATAATTAGCAACGCTTTTTGTATGATGATACCGTCTGATTTCATTGTCTGTAAATATAAGCGGATATGCTTACTTTTGAAGTGGAATTACTGAATTTAAAAACGCCGGTTATTTAAATGAAATTACTCGTCAATATTGATCATGTAGCAACTTTGAGAAATGCGAGGGGAGAAGGCTATCCTGACCCCATCGAAGCAGCCCGGGTTTGTGAGGAAGCCGGAGCCGCAGGGATCGTATTTCACTTGCGGGGCGATCGCCGCCATATTCGGGATGAAGACGTGTACAGGCTGAAAGATAGCGTACGTGGAAAACTGGATTTTGAGATGGCCGCCTCCGATGAGATGCTCCAAATTTGCACCAAAGTAGATCCTCATTTATGTACGTTTGTTCCTGAGGGAAGGGAAGAACTAACCACCGAGGGCGGACTCAAAATGGAAACCGTTTTTGATGATTTTAAAAACCGGGTATTCCCAAAGCTTAGGGAAACTGATATTGAGATCAGCTTATTTTTGGATCCTAACCCCGAAGATATTCAGCTTGCTCACGAATTGGGAACGGATGCCATTGAATTGCACACCGGAACTTTTGCCAATGCTTCTGAAGGAAAAAAACAGCATGAACTCACCCGACTCCGAAAGGCGGCCAAACTAATTAATGAGTTGGGAATGAAAGCAAATGCCGGGCATGGGTTGAATTTAGAGAATCTGCCGGATTTACTCGAAACCGTACCACATTTGAATGAAGTAAGTATTGGCCATGCGCTCATCAGCAAATCTATTTATTGGGGACTGGAGCGAACCGTGAAAGCATACTTGGATATCATTGAGGATTTTTATGGGTGAGGGAACATTCAATAACCAATAACCAATATTCAATACGGAATGATCAAGTTATAATTGGTTATTGGTTATTGGTTATTCAAAACTCTGCAATAAACAAAAGGAACAGAATTTTTTTGAAAACCTCCGCCAAACATATTGCTGACCGAATTCGCCTGATGATTGCTACCAAGCAGTTTCAGGTGGGAGAGATATTACCATCTACCCGGGAATTGGGACAACAGCTGGAAGCCAGTTTTCATACTGTGAGAAAGGCCTATCACATTTTGGAAGATGAAGGATTGATCCTGGGCGAGCAGGGACGCGGTTTTACGGTAAAGAATCAGAACACACTGCTTGATAAGTCTGCACGGCTGGAGGTTGGAGGTGAAAAAGTGCAGGCTCTGGTGGAAGAACTCATTGGCTACGGACTGGATGAATCTGAGATCGAGTTGTTGTTTCAGGAGCAGCTTGGTTTTATGGAATGGCCCGACCGTATTCAAACATGTGCCAGCGTGGGAGAAAATCATGAAGTGGCAAAAATGCTTTCTGATGCAATCAAAAAACAGGTAGGGGTTAAAAGTCAGGTGATCAGTGCTGATGAATACGAAAGTGCAGCCAAATACGATGCATTGTTTGTACCGATTCACCTGATGAGTAATTTTCGAAGCCTTCGTGAGAGCCTGCTTATCATCCCCATTGTGTACGACTACGACCCGGATATTTTACTCAATATGGTGGATCGGGCTGCGATAGCTACCATTGGGTTGGTGACTGGATCGGAGGATTCCATTCCCAAGATCATTGAGGAACTAAAGAGATCGATTCATTTTGAAGGATCATTTGTAGCCGGAACCATTTATGGAAAATCATTACCGCTTTTTGTTCGCGAATCAGATCTTATCTTATACACACCGGAAAGTGCGCGATTGGTAGAGCAGAAAGTCCCTGAAAAAAGCCGGCTGCGACTTGAATATTTACTCTCAGAAAAAAGCTCCGAGATGATTCGAGCTGAATTGTGGGATCAGTGAAATTATAAATTATAAATTATGGATTTTGAATGTTGAATTAGATTCAAAATCCAACATTTCAATTATTTTGATAAAAAAGGTTTTACAACAGGCAATTGATGCCATCGAAAAAGAGATAGTTGCCGTCAGAGAGACCCCGTCCACGGATGTGCTTTTCAACGGAACCCTGGAGAAGATCTCAGGGGAATTCATCTATACCTTTGAAACGCAAAATAAAGGATTGCGATTCGCTGAAGAGATTCGGGCTAAGGTCGATTCAAAAGAACACAAAGTTAATGCTGTAGAGTTTAAAGACAAGAAGGTAAGGTTAGAATTTCCGGAGAATGTAGGCAGCAAGGTCAAAGAGGTTTTCCTGGAATGGGAAAATGATTTTGTACTCAAGAAGATGGAAGAACACCTCTTCAAACTTCAGGATAAAGCCGAAGAAATTCCTCAGCTAAAAGCTCTCCTTCAACCAGAAGAGCACTTCAAAGAGCAAGAGGGATCGATAGACATAAAAGTGGATGAGTTGCGAAATGATGCCCAAAAGGAGGCCATAGAAAAGTCCCTGAAGAATAATATTCTTTATGTTTGGGGTCCTCCGGGAACGGGCAAAACAGCCACATTAGGATATATTGTTGCCAATTTACTTAATCAAAACAAGCGGGTTCTTTTCGTTTCAAACACTAATCGCGCGGTGGATGTTGGGCTGTTAAGTGTGATAGAAGCTCTGTACGAAATTGATCCCGGATTTAATCTCCAGAATACCACACGATACGGGGAGGCTGCCTTAGATGATGCCCGTCTCGAAGATATTCTATTTGAGCACCAGGTAAAAACCAAACTGGATAGCAGAAAGGCTGATGCCGTAGCGCTCTCAAATACGCTCAGTAATTATGAAAAGCTTCAGGAAAAAATCGATGATCTGATGCGAAACGGTGAAGAGATTCCAGAGAAACTGGAGTTGGAATGTCAGCTTACCGGGAATAAATTGGATGAATATGGCGGGGCAGAGTCGGTGGAAATTGAGATCGATCGGTTGATGAACTTGAATGAGCGATACGAGCTAAAGAAGAAACAACTGGTGGCTACCACGCTGGCCAAAGTTTGTACCTCTGAGCTGTTCTATAACATCAGTTACGATGCCGTAGTAGTTGATGAAGGTTCTATGGCGGGAATTCCTTACCTGCTTCTTATGGCGGCGAAAAGTAAGCAGCATCTGGTAGTAGCCGGAGACCCTATGCAGCTCCCACCCATCGCACTCACCGATCATCCCAAATCCCGGGATTTTTTGGAGCAGGATATTTTCACTTTTATTTCCAAATCTCAAAGCACGGAAGATTTGTTTAGCTGGCACGACTTCAACCCAAAGTTCACAAGTTTTTTTGATGTGCAATATCGCATGAAAGACGATCTTGCAGGGGTCATTAGTTCGGTTTTTTATGAAGGCCGGCTTAAGTCAGGAAAACCAGCCGATGGCAGAATTCTGGAAGACAACGTTGCTTCGGTGGCTCTGATCGATACGACGAAATACAATCCCGTGCTGGAGCAGGAAACAGGCGAGCGGGGATTTAAGCCCATCAATGAAGTCCACCACCGATTGATAGAAGAAAGCGTGAAACGCCTCATCAGGAATCACTCTCCGGATGATATCGGAATCATTGTTCCATTCAGGAATAGCGTGTATAAAGTGCGGAATCACCTTTGGGAAAAAGGATACCGGGATATTGAAGTAGGCACGATCCATACTTTTCAGGGAAGAGAAAAATCAGTCATTATCTTCGATACGGTGATGAGCGGGGAATGGCAAAACGGCGGAATGCGGCATTATTCGGTACGCCCTTTTGATGAAAAGAAAAACGGGCTTTCGGTTCCGAGACTTCTTAATGTGGCTTTTTCCCGAAGCAAGGAATTATTGGTGATCATCGCTGACATGCAGCATATTGAAAAGGTATATGGGAATAAGTTTCTGGGAAGATTGCTTGGCTCAGTGAAAGAAATTTCGATTTAGCAGATAAAAGATTTGAGATGAAAGACATGAGATTTGAATTTCGAATCACAATTAATAAATAACGATTACACTAACTTTCAGAAAGTTAAAAAAAAGTTGAATAGTAATAGGTATCGCCCTTATATTTGATGCCCTCTCAAAAGGGAAATTTATTGATACAGGCGGGAATAGCTCAGTGGTAGAGCATCACGTTGCCAACGTGAGGGTCGCGAGTTCGAATCTCGTTTCCCGCTCAATTGAAGGACAGTTATAGAATTTATAACTGTCCTTTTTTTTATTTAAAAAAGAGGGTGCAATGTATCAGACGTATATAATTTATAGCCAATCAAAGGATCGTTATTATATTGGGTCCACGGGCGTTGGTGTTGAAACGCGAGTAGAAAGACACAATGAAGGTTGGAGTCGTTCGACAAAGTCTGGGAGACCGTGGGTTATTAAGTATATCAAAAGTTTTGTAACGAAGTCAGAAGCTTTGAAATGGGAGAATCATATCAAGAGACAGAAAAGCCGGGTTTATATAGAAGAATTGATCCACTCAGAAGAAAACGAGCATAAAGAATAGCTCAGTGGTAGAGCATCACGTTGCCAACGTGAGGGTCGTCCCGTAGCCACGGGAAATCTCGTTTCCCGCTCAATTGAAGGACAGTTATAGAATTTATAACTGTCCTTTTTTTTATTTCACAAGTTCATTTATACTCCTGTAAATCATCTCGAAAAGAGTCTTATCACAACAAAGAGATTTAGACTCTGCAGGCAATGCTCACAAGAGTATCCTTAGCCCTCCGCGGAGGGCTATTTTTTTATCTTTTGATTTCTAAGTACGTTCTTTAGTCATTGAAAATCAAGCTGATGTAGATAGATAACTAAATAGCAGATAAATTTCTCTTCATAATTTTGCTCTGTAACTACTGCCGATCTAAGCCTTCAATCCTGTTGAAAACCAAGTTAGTCTGCTTTAGGAGGGGCCAAAACAAAGGTTTATTTAAGGAATGCATTCTTCCACCACTTTGTTACATTTGTGAACTATAAAAATCAACAATCATAATAAAATATCATGCCTACAAAGAAAGCAGAAGCAATTTGGAAAGGAGATCTGAAATCAGGTAACGGGACCATGAAATTAGAGAGTGGTTCCTATGAAGGAAAGTTTAGTTTCGCTACACGTTTTGAAGACAAATCAGGTTCAAATCCGGAAGAGCTGATTGGAGCGGCACATGCAGGCTGTTTCTCGATGGCTTTTTCGAATGAATTGGATAAAGCCGGTTTTACTCCAAATTCTGTAGAAACACATGCCGAAGTTACTATCGATGGCGGTGCCGGTGCCATTACTACCATAAAGTTGATCACAAAAGGCGATGTTCCAAATATTGACAACGATAAATTTCAGGAAATTGCTGAAGCTGCGAAAAAAGGCTGCCCGGTTTCAAAAGCACTTGCCGGTGTTGAAATAAAACTGGAAGCAAGTCTTGGGAATTAATAAAATCTGATAATTAAGGAAAAAGCCCTTCTTATTACGAAGGGCTTTTTTATTTTATAAGAGTTTCAACTAAAAAAAAAGCTTGATTTCAGAATTAAAAATATACTTTATCAGAAGTGTAATTTTGTTATTGTTCCTGGGCGCGGAGACTTTTAATTCTGCTATTTATGCTCAAAATCGCTCGGACAGTACCGAAGTTCGTGAATTACTTGAAGAAGGAGGACGGGCTGCGGATCAGGGTGACTACAAACGGGCTTTTCAACTATTGAACAGAGCAGACAGCCTTTCACAAGTAATTGACTATAATAAAGGTAAGGAAACGGCGGTAAGGCTTAAGGCGGATGCCTTTATCACCCGTGGAGAGCCGGAGCCTGCCATTAATTTATTAACTGAATTGATCAGAAATAACCCTGATAGTGAGGATTTGACTCACCACTACAATTCCTTAGCACAGGCGCACGCGTTAAGTGGAGATCATGTGATTGCCATTCAGATGTTTGACGAAGCTCAGAAATATCTGGAAAGGTTACCATCGAATATTGCCGAACGGTTATCGATTGGTTTGTTGCAAAATTCAGCGGTGGCATACAGGTCTATGGGGCAAATGAATGCGGCGTTATCAAACTATCTTGAAGCTATTGAGTTTGCAGAGACCCGTCGGGATACGATGATGCTCATTATTTTATATAACAATCTTGGCACGGTGTACACAGATATGGATGATCCCGGTCGGGCAATATATTATCTGGATAGATCTCTTGAAATGGCAGAGAATGAAAATTCAAAATCGGATATTCTGAGAGCCCGGCTAAATCTTGGTAATGCACTGAGTGCTAATGAACAATATAAAGAAGCCTTGAAAAACTATGAAATTGCAGAGGATTTTTTTTTGCAGTTGAGGCCACAAGTTCCTCCAGCAATACTTTTGCATAACCAAGGCAGTACACTAGCTAAAATGGGGCGTTACAAAGAAGGTGAAAGATTGATGCTGGAGTCATTAGAACTTACCGAGCAAATGGGGGTTTTGGAAGGTTCATACTACAACTATTATGTACTTGGCACAATGTATATGGATACCGGAAGGTTTCAGGAAGCGGTTCGTTTTTTGAAAAATGCCTCTTCTGCTGCGGAAAGCATTGGAAATTCAGATTACAAGCTGGATGCTAATCAAAAACTTCATCAGGCTTTTGGTTTGTTGGGTGATTATGAGGAAGCTTACCGGGCTTTAAACGACTATAATATGCTATCCGATAGCTTATCTGATTTAGAAAAAGAGAAGGAACTCGCGGAGCTGAAAAGTCAGCTGGAACTCAATCGTCAAAATGAGATCAATAGGTTGCTTGAAGAAAAACAGGTACAACAAGAGCAAACTATACAGTTTCAGGTGATTTTAATTATTTCCGGTGGGGTTATCATCGTATTGGTTGTGGTATTGTTGCTGATCATGAGAAGGACCTCAAAAGAAAAAGAGGAAATGCTTACCAAATTAAAAGAGCAGAAGGAAGAACTCGAGCAGCTAAATGCTTCTAAAGATAAATTATTTGCTATCATCTCTCATGATCTCAGATCTCCACTTACCTCCCTGCAAGGGGTTTTATACATGATCAAAAATAAAATGCTTTCTCATAACGAAATGGAGATGGTAGTTAGGGAGATGGAAGGTTCTATTCAAAAGAACCTAAACGTTATGGAAGATCTGCTTGTTTGGGCAAAAAAGCAGCTTTCAGGAGTGGAAATGGACTTTCAACCCATAGAATTGAAAGAAGTTGTACGTGATGTGATTGAAGGACAAAAATTTGTTGCCGACAAAAAAGGCGTTCAGTTCATTCAGAAATTAGAGGGAAATAAAACGGTTTTTGGAGATTTGGGTGCTTTAAAAATGGTAATCAGGAATATGGTTTCCAATGCCATAAAGTTCACTGACAAAGGAGATACCATTGAGATCTCAGCGTCAAAAAGTGAAAACATGATTCAACTCTGTATCAAAGATTCTGGAATTGGGATACCCCATGAAGTAAAAAAGAAGATTTTTGATAGTAAAACATGGACGCGCGAGGGAACTCGCAATGAAAAAGGTTCCGGCTTTGGATTAAGCATCAGTAAAGACTTTGTGGAGCAAATGAAAGGCCGGATTTGGTTTGAAAGTGAAGAAGGTAAAGGAACAGCCTTTTTTATTGAATTACCAAAAGCTTAGGCACAGACTTTTTGTGCGTAACCTGTCGAAAAGTTGTCGTAGTTATAATTCCCGAAACCCCTAATCATTTCTTATCTTTAAAGTTCATCAACCCTCATTAGTTTGGAGTTATTGATATGAGCGACAAACCTCGCGAATATTGTGGAATCTACGGTATCTATAATCATCCTGATGCTGCAGTGCATACCTATTATGGATTGCATGCCCTTCAGCACCGCGGACAGGAATCAGCAGGAATTGTAACTTCTTATTTTGATGAAGACAAAGAACGCTTTGCAATGCCGGCATATAAAGATTTTGGCTTGGTGTTGAATGTGTTCAGTAAGTCGAAAGTATTCAATAAGATCCTGAAAGGTAATAACGCCATCGGGCACAACCGATATTCAACTTCAGGTTCTTCCAAGAATCCCGCTAATATTCAGCCCTTCAGAGTGCATTACCGAAATGGAAATTTAGCGATAGGGCATAACGGTAATCTCTCTAATGCCAAACAAATTCGTGAGCGGTTTCGAAAAGAAGGGGTGCTCTTTCAGAGTACTTCTGATACTGAACTCATACTTCATCTGATCTCACACAGTTTGTATGAAGACCAAATGGATCAAATTATGGATGCCCTCCGGCAAATCGAAGGTGCGTACTGTTTGGTGATTCTGACGGATGATAAGTTGATTGCCGTGCGGGACCCTAATGGCTTCCGGCCTTTGGCTCTTGGCAAAGTGAATGGTTCCTTTTGTGTAGCCAGCGAAACTTGTGCTTTTGATATAAATGATGCAGAATATATTCGTGATGTAAAACCTGGGGAAGTGGTAGTGATCGATAAAGAAGCCGCTGAAACCGGAGAGCCTAAATCATTTTTTATACCACCAACCCAGGGGACCGGAACAAGTCAGTGTATTTTTGAATATGTGTACTTTTCACGTCCTGACAGCATGATCTTTGGGGAAATGGTGGACAAGATACGCCGCAACCTGGGTAAGCGACTGGCTAAAGAACATCCTCTTAGTGAGATCATTAAAAATGATACGAGCGGAAAACGACCGGTCGTTATTTCAGTGCCAGATTCCAGTAACACTGCAGCCCTGGGTTATGCTACTGAGAGTCAAAAATTAGGCCATGATTGTCAATATGATATGGGATTAATTCGAAACCATTATGTGGGACGAACATTTATTTCTCCAGGGCAAAAATCACGGGAACAGAAAGTACGAACTAAGTTTAATCCCGTTCGTGGAGTACTTGAAGGCCGGCCTGTTATTATTGTGGACGACTCAATCGTTCGGGGAACTACTTCCCGTTACTTGGTTGATATGATCCGGGAGTGTAATCCATCAGAAGTTCACTTTTTGGTCAGTTCTCCACCCATCATCAGTCCCTGTTATTATGGAATGGATTTTCCGAGTCCGGATGAGCTGATAGCCAATAAATTTGATCGTAATATTGAAAAAATGGCGAAAGAGATCGGTGTTGAAAGTTTGCGGTACCTCTCTGCGGATGGGTTGGTTGATGCAGTGAAAGAATCGAATCCTTCCGAGAATGACTACTGCACAGCTTGCTTCACAGGAAATTATCCTGTGCCTGTAAATTTTGGTGTAGAAAAAGAAGCAAACGAGCTGATTTGATGTTTAACGCTCAACCGAAGTTTATAACCAGTGCTACCAAACTTGAAGAATGTCCTCCGGCCGGTTTACCTGAAGTTTGTTTTGCAGGAAGATCGAATGTAGGAAAATCATCGTTAATTAATGCCCTTCTGAATAAGAAAAACATAGCCCGGACATCAAACGTACCGGGCAAGACCCAGCAGATGAATTACTATAAGCTCGGGGAGGCGTGCTTTTTTGTGGATCTGCCGGGATATGGATACGCTAAAGTACCCAAAAAGGAAAGAGAACGGTGGGGCAAAAGCATTCGGGATTATTTAATGGACAGAGAATCATTGCGATTGATTCTGCATGTGGTTGATGTGCGCCACGACCCCAGCCAGCTCGATGAAGCTTTTTTTTATTGGATGGGGATGAATGAAAAACCGTTCGCTGTTGTGCTTTCCAAAGCCGATAAAATTTCCAGAAATAAAGTCAATCAGGCAAAAGCTAAGGTTCGGCGCATCATGAAAGAAATGAATATTGAAGTTCCGATACTGCCGTATTCAGCGAGTTCCCGCGATGGTATTGACGAGATCAAAAAGTTGATTACTGAATTTGTCTGATCTTCCTGCCGGGAAAACAGAGATCCTTAAATCAATCGAAGTCTCCGGTTTTATACCGGTGAGCAAGCCGCTTTCCATTCACTCTTTTTAAAAAGGTCAATTTTTCTTCGGAAAGGGACGCGACCGTTATTTCACGTTTTCCTAAAGCACCCTGAGCTTTTGCCACAAACCACTCAGCCGCACACATAGCACCACGTGCTTTGGAAGCAGCACAGTAGGTTGCTAAAACAGCTTCAGGCTTGGAAAAAGAGCGGAGTTTTGTAAAAGTATCAAGGTTCCAGAGCTCTTCATTGACTGCAGGGGAGAAGGGATCGTGAAAGATAAAGTCGGCTTGAAGATCCTTAGGCTTGAAGTTTTCAAAAGTACCATAAAAGAGGTTCAGCTCTATATCGAGATCATCAATTGGTTTAAAGACATTCATTCCAGTTTCAAGCTTTTTAAAAATTTCTGGAAGAACCTGATTAAGCTCCTGATGCTTGATGTGATCCTTGAAATCAAACTTTTTTGCGGTTTCCCGGTCAACAGGAAATGCCTCTATGGAATAGAACTTAACCGGAATGCTGATCTGTTGTTTTTTAAGAATTTCTGCCAAAAGCAGAAAGTTTAATCCGGTACCAAAGCCGACTTCCAAGACCGTAAGGGATGAAGCTTCTTCAAGAAATTTGATAAGGCCTGAAGTCTGGAAAAACACATAGAGGCTTTCTGTTGCCGCACCGTTAGGGTTATGGTAAAATTGACTGAATTGATCCGAATAAAGGGTGGAAGAGCCGTCTTTGGTGGAATGAATTGTTAGTGACATGGGTGGTGTTCGACTAAATGAGATCCTTAGCCTAAGGTAACCGAAAACTATAAGCTACGCACATTGGAAATTTTAGCTTGAGGTTAATCGGTACTTTTCAGGATTATACTTCCATAGTTTGTTTTTGCAGTGAGGCTATTCCCTCCATTACCAATGTTTCCTGATGCCGCTCCTGACGATCTTGAACCCTGAAAATTAAGATCAGGTCCAATCTCAACGGAACTTCCTGAGAGATCAAAAGCAGCGTTTCCGTTTTTAGGAAACCATATAGTGATACTTCCCGCTCCGGTTGAAGCATTGGAATTTCCAGCTATATCCAATAATCTGAGTTCAATATTCCCGCCTTTGGTAGTTGCCTCAAAAGAGCCGCTAAAATCATAAGCCTGAAGATTTCCCCCGGACGTTTTCATTATCAAAGATCCGGTTGAGTTTTCTGCCCGGATATTTCCACCTTTTGAACTTAGCCTGAAGCCGCCTTCTGAATCAGTAATGGCAATATGACCTCCACCGGTTTCAGCTATGATTTCGCCGGACAGATTAATAAGGGTAATATGTCCGCCTGATGTCTTATAAAACTGACTTCCATCTATATCTTTCGATGAAATATGGCCGGCATTGGTAGTGCTGTTTACTTCAACCTGATGCGGAATTTGGAGCGTTGCCTGTAACTGAATATTATGTTCACTCTCCTGGTCGCCTCGTGTGCTGATCTCAAAATGCGCCGTTTCAGGGTTGATGTCTGCCACGGTGTTTAACTTTGAAGTAAGATCTTCTTTTGTAGATACTTGTCCGGAGGCCTGAATGGTCAATTTTGCCTGAGGATCAGAACTTCCAATGACGTCGATGGAGCCAAAGGGTAATCGTAATTGAGCTTCTTTCAATTCTTCGGAATCAAACTCTCTAACATAGGCAAAAATACCCGGGGAAACGGCGACCCATCCCCCTGAAGAAACAGACATAGCACGATTGATTGATATCGTTCCCTTTTCAGAATCCAAGATCACATCAACACTTTCCTGTTCAAATTCCTTCATGGCTTCATTGATCTCAGCCTCAACTTCAGCCCTGATCTCAGCAGGTAGAAAATTCGTGAGATTTTTTAAATTACGCAGGTTTTTAAGGCTTTCAAGATTCTCAAAATTTTCTAGGTTTTTTAATTCGATGAGCTTTAGGCGTTCTCCGTCAAAATTCAGTTGAATACTGTCAGGAGGGGCAGGAGCCTGAGGGGGAGACAGATTCTCAGAATTATTTTCAATAAGAAAAATGGAAACTCCCACAAAGATGAAGCCGGCTACAATTATTTCCCAAGATGATGTTTTCATATGTCCTTCATTTTAAGTAACCCTTATAGCTACGATACAGTACTCAAAAGGTTACGTCAACTCCCATAATATCCTTATTATCAGGGAAAGTATAATTCATAGTAACAAGCATGTATTCCAAAATTGAAAAACTATCCGAAAAATACCTCCCGGAAGCTATTGAAACCCGGAGATATTTGCACAGGAATCCTGAACTGAGCTTCATGGAATTTGAGACTACGAAGTTTATCAAAGCTGAATTGGATAAACTGGGGATCCCGCACGAAAGTCCGCTCGAAACCGGATGTGTCGGTATTTTGGAAGGAGGGCGAAAATCGGATAAGATGATCGCCCTCCGAGCTGATATTGATGCGCTGCCTATTTTGGAAGAAGGTGATGCAAAATCTGCGTTTATGTCTGAAAATAAAGGCATTGCTCACTGCTGCGGACATGATGCACATACCTCGAATCTTCTTATTGCTGCAAAGATCTTGAAGGAGCTGCAAAGCGAAATTGAAGGCACTGTACTGCTTGTTTTTCAGCCCGGAGAAGAAAAGCTTCCCGGTGGAGGAAAGTTACTCAGTGAAACAGGTTTTTTGCAGAACAAAGGCGTGAATGCAATCTACGGAATTCACACCTCTCCGATGCATAAGGTTGGAACCATGGCAACTAAGCCAGGAGCTTTGATGGCTTCTACTTCCGAGTTTGAAGTGGAGATCATAGGAAAAGGCGGACACGCAGCCCGGGCCCATGAAGCCATTGATCCGGTAGTTTTAGCCTCACAGTATATCAATGCGGTCCAGACGATAGCAAGTCGAAATGTAGATCCAACTGAACCGGTGGTAGTTACTATTGGCAGGATCGAGGGAGGAACAGCTCATAACATTATACCCGAGAAAATAAAACTGTGGGGAACCGCAAGGACCCTGTCTCCTGAAACGGAAAATTTAGTGATCGACAGGCTGGAGGCACTTGCAAAGGGGATTACAGAGTCGGCAGGGGGTAGCTATAAATTTCAGTTTAATCGGGGATATCCGGCGGTTATAAATACCGAAAAGGAAGCGCAAACGGTATTGAATTCAGCCAAAGAATTATTTGGACAAGAATCGGTTGTTGAGATGAGAAGACCAATTATGGCCGGTGAAGATTTCGCTTTCTATCAAAAGCATTTTCCGGGGGCGTTCTTTTTTGTTGGAAGCGGAAGTGAAGAAGCCGATTCACTTTATCCGTGGCATCACCCTAAATACAACGTAGATGATCGGTTTTTTGAAGTTGCGACTCCATTAATGGTAAGCTTAGTTTTTGATCACAAATGATACACGCAGAATATTCTTTTTGGGAATCGGAATTATACAATCAAACATACGATCTGATCATTGTTGGAGCTGGACTAACTGGACAGTCTATTGCTCACTTCTATAAAAAATCTCATCCGGATAAAAAGGTATTGGTCGTTGACCGTGGTTTTTTTCCAATTGGAGCAAGCACCCGGAATGCAGGCTTTGCTTGCTTTGGGTCGGTGACTGAGCATATGGCTGATATGAAGATCGAGAAGGAGTCGAAGATCATTGAGCGAATTCGCCGCAGATTTAGTGGCTTACAGTTATTGAGAAAAACTCTCGGCGATGAAAATATTGGATATCGTGAACCCGGCGCGTATGAGATCTTTACGGATGAAGAAGTATATACCGATGCTTTGGATCATTTAAACATTTGCAACCGTTGGTTGAATGAAGCTGCCGGAGCTGATCAGGTATATCAGGCTTCGGAACATAATGGGTTTCCTGCCATCAGTATAAAGCACGAGGGGAGTCTTCATCCCGGAAAAATGATGCGTACGTTGTATGATAAAAACCTGAAGCTGGGAGTAGAATTTCGCTGGCAGACCCAGGTAAAAAAAATAGAGGAAGCTGAAGCCACCCTTATTCTTGAAAATGGAGTTGAATTTAAAGCCAAACAGCTGGCCGTTGCTACAAATTCATTTGCATCGAAATTATTGAACGATGTTGAGATAAAGCCCGGCCGCGGATTTGTGTTTGTTACCAAACCGGTAACTGATCTGAAATGGAAAGGCAATTATCACTACGATGCCGGCTACTATTATTTCCGGGGAGTTGATAATAGACGGTTACTTCTTGGAGGAGCTCGAAGTTTAGACATTGATGTTGAAACAACAACTGAGTTCGGAATAAATGACAAGATCAAAAATCATCTTATAAACTTTGCAAACGATGTTTTAAAACTTCCTAAGGACTGGAAGATCGAGACTGAATGGTCGGGGATCATGGGATTCACTCCAACAAAAAGCCCCATTTTGAAACGCATTTCTAATAAAACCATTTTGGTAGCCGGACTCAGCGGAATGGGAGTGGCTCTCGGAATGCAACTCGGTAAAGAAGCTTCGGAATTAATGAAAGTTGAGAGTTGATAAAGTGGTGAAGATTTAAAAATGTGTTATGTTTAGCTAACAAGGATGCAGATAATAGGGTTGGTATTTCCCATTGCCAATATCACTCTATCAACTCTCAACTCTCATTTTGCTTTAACCACTAAAATATCCTCCCATTCCGTCGTATAACGCTTACTCAAAAAATTTTGATTCATTTTCCAGGAGGCTTCCCCTTCATTTTTTCGGTGTAAACCTGTGGCAGCAAAAGCAGCGGTGTTTCTCCCGTGTCGGGTATTTATTTGGTCTATGCATTCCATTAACGTGTATTGCTGCCGGGTATAAAGGTCAGGATCAAACAAATCCATTTGTACTTCGCTGTTGGGAACTAAGCCGGTTAGCATAATGGCCGCTTTTTTGTATTTGGTTTCGGGGAGGTAAATGGATTTCGTAATCTGCTTTCCGGCATGAATGAGTGTTGGGGTATGAGCCGTTGGCACCTTAAAAGAAGTATAGGCTTCGTATTTATATTTTGATTTGGGGCTTTTGAATTTATCCCCAATCAGTGTGACCTGCATATTGGAAGCGAGAGAATTCTGAGCCCGTAGCTTTTCCGCTGCGCGGGAGATAAAGGTGGAAACAGCTTCCTCAATTTCCATGACATCATAGAGGGGTTTACCGAACATGCGAGAGGTAAGAATACCTTTTCGCGATTCCAATGCTTCACTCAATTTCATACACGGCAAGCCATTCAATTCCAGGACCGTTCGCAATCCGGTTACATTCAAATGCTTGCGCACCCATCGTTTATTATCAATTTTCTGCTTCAGATCATAAGCGGTATGTATGTCAAAGCGATTTAAACGGAGGGTAAGATTATGCCCAATCCCCCAAACTTTTTGCAGGCGCATCTTTTTTAAGATCTGATCAGTCCCGGGGTTATTTCGTAAGTTTAGCACCCCGTCGTAAGTGAGATTTCGCTTCGCTGTTTCATTCGCAATTTTTGCGAGGGTCTTGCTTGGAGCTATTCCCACTGAAACCGGCAAACCGGTCCATTGATAAAGGGTTTGCTTAATGATTTTGCCATATTCGTCCAGATCAGGATAGGTATGGGTAGATAGTTCTGCAAAGGCTTCATCAATGCTGTACACCTCAACGGCGTGGGTCAGGTTCCGAAGTACATCCATCACGCGGCGCGACATATCTCCATACAGCGGATAATTTGATGAGCGCACGACCACACCATTTTCTTTAAAAAACTTCCGATACTTAAATTCCGGGGCACCCATAGGAACTCCCAGATCTTTGGCTTCCTCAGACCGTGCGATTACACATCCGTCATTATTGGAAAGAATAACGATGGGTTTTCCTTCTAACTTTGGGTTGAATACCCGCTCACACGAGGCATAAAAATTGTTGCAGTCGATCATCGCATATACGATAGAACTTCGGTTGTTGAATGATTCGGGTTTTATGATCATGACTTGTACCTGTGAATCACATGCGTAACCACGCCCCAGGCCAGCCAGTTGGTATCGGGGTGAATGGTGATAGGTTCAATTTTTGGGGCATCTGAAATTAAAAATAGCCGCGACCCTCTCTTAACCAGCTTCCGGATTATGGGTTCTTCTTCTATCGCGGCTATTACAATGGTTCCGTCTTTGGGGTTAATACTTCGGTCAACTACCAGGATATCCCCGTCATGAATACCCGATGCCTGCATTGCATTACCTTCAGCCCGAACATAAAATGTTGCCGCCGGGTGATGGACAATCAACCCTTCTAAATCCAGCGGTTTTTGGAGATGATCGGCTGCCGGTGACACAAAACCGGTCTCTGCTTTTTGTGAAAGCTTCATCTCATATTTTAGCTTTTTTCCCGACCCGCCCTGATATATTTTAAGTCTCTCCAAAATGCCTCGCTAGTTTTTAAAATTACATGTATAATATATGTGTAGTTGAAGAAAGTATAAACTATTATCTCAAAAATTTAGTTGGGCCGAAGAGATGAATTGGAAGGTAAATTATAATCAGTTCAAAATTTTGTGCTGCTTTGGGTTAGCCTTCTCTTGATATGTACTCAAATAAAAAACTATGGATTGGCTGTACTTGATCGCATTTATTTTTATAGGGCTCGCAGGAATGGAGATTGTTTCATGCTGCGTACACCGCTGGCTTTTTCACGGGTTGCTGTGGAAGATCCATGAATCTCACCACAAGCCAAACCATAGTGTATTTGAGCCTAACGATATTTTTTCTCTGATCTTTGCAAGTATCTCGATCTGGCTGATGATTGACGGGGTAGCAACCATGTTCACTTCACCGGCATTTGGCGCAGGGGCGGGTATAGCGGTTTACGGAGTACTGTATTTTATTATTCACGACCTGTTTGCTCATAAACGATTCGTTCCTTTCAGCAGTGATAATAAGATCATGAAACTGATTCGGAGAGCGCATCAGCGGCATCATCAGGATGTGGGGAAAGAAGGGCACGAGCCATACGGATTGTTCTTATTTTCTTATGACGAGTACCCCGAGCGGGAACGTAAATTTGATCGGTAAATTTGTCAATTCGAAAATTCTCTTTTACCGGTTCCCTGAAACTTTGCGCTGTAACGAACTATTGGTTAAACCGTTCCCTTAACGCTTCCATGTGCTCAAAATGCCGTCGTTGATGGGCTTCCAATACACCAAAAAAAGCAGTAAGTGACATAGGTACAATCTTTACGACGGGATTCCAGGACCTTATCCGATCCAGATCCAAGCCTTCCAGCTTTGCCCTCTTTAAAAAATGGATCAGGTCATCTTGCAGTTTCAGGAAATCATTTAATAGTTCCTGCTTGCTGATCTGTTCGGCTTCAACCGGTTTAAAGGATGAAACGGTGGGAAGCTTTCTTCGATTTTCAGGACTCACCTGGCCAATAAACCATCGAAAAGCGAAGTTTGGGGTGAATAGGCCGGTTCCCTTTGCAAGCCGGCCATCCGGTTTATCAAGAGCCTTTTTGATCTGTGATTTATACTCGTTTCCGGATGCTATCAAATGGCTCAAAATTTCTCCCATACACCATTTATCCTCGCTTGGTTTTCGGCGGAATACTTCTTCAGGCACCGCCTCAGTTAAGTTCGCAGCGGTTTGTTTAGCGTTATCGAAAGCCTCCAAGAAATAATCATACGTGTAAGCCGAATTTTTCATAATGTGGAATATATGATTGGTAAAATTATCCTAAAGAAAGTGAATTAATATTTCATCTGATGCCTGAATACATTTTCTTTTAGTGATTATACAAAACTAACCTAAGATCTATGCATAGTATGAAAACCCGCTATTACTTAATTCTTTTAATCGGTCTGATGTTCTCCACTTCGGTTACGGCTCAGGGCGTTTTGAGTTTCGAAGACGTTATGAAATTTGATGATATTGGCTCAATAGAACTTTCTGCGAATGGCAACTGGGTGGCTTACGAAGTATGGCCCGATCGCGGAGACGGAAAAGTAGAAGTAAAAAGCACAAATGGAAGAACTACCTATTCCATCTCCTTAGGTGCTTCTCCTAAGATTACCCCAAATGGGGATTGGATAGCGGCTTTTCGAAAAGTCCCGCTTGCAGAACAGCTGAAAGAGAGGAATGATAAACCACAACAGGGCTTGTCTTTGTTATCCACGAATAACGGGGATCTTTCTGAATTTGACAGCGTTCGGTCTTTTTCTTTTTCAAAGGACGGTAACTGGCTGGCTGTTCATCACATGCAAAGTAAGGAAGTGGAAGATCTGAAATCCAAGAATAGCAAGCTGGGCACCAAACTCTTGCTGAAGAATCTTTCTTCAGGAGATGTCTATGATTTCCCATTTGTCAGGGAAGTGGCCTTTGACAGCCTTTCCAGTTATCTGGCTTACTCTGTGTTAGATACTTCTGATTCCATGAATGGCTTGTATCTTTTTGACCTGAATTCTGAGGAAACCCGATTAGTTGATGCAGCCGAAAGCGGATTCTATACGAATCTAACCTGGGATCACGATCTCCAAAAACTGGCTTTTACCAAAGCTGCCTACGATACTTCTTTTGTTGAAGGCGATGCTTCTCTTCATATCTGGAATGCCAGAAATAACGAATTGATCACGTTGCTGAATGCGGATGATGGAAACGAGGGATTCACGTTGCGATCCAATAACAGGCTAACGTTTACCAACGATGGAGATCGCTTGTTCTTTGGATTCATGGATGCAGAAATGGCCGACCTCGAATCCAAAAAAGAGGAGGATAAAGAAAATGGAGAGGTCGATATCTATGATATAGAAGATATCACGGATAACCGCGGACTCGATATCTGGCACGGAGATGATCCCCTTATCAAAACACATGAAAAGAATACATGGAATTCCCGGAAGAACCATCTTTATACAGCAGTGTATCACCTGAATAAAAATGAATGGATGCAGCTGGCGGATCATGATATGCCGGATGTGAGCGTTTCTCATAATCCCAAAGTTGTTTTGGGAAGTAACGACCAGCCATATATGCGAGAGCGAACCTGGGACGGAACCTATCGCGATTATTACATGGTAGATCTGAATACCGGGGAGCGAACACAATTTTTAGAACATTTTGGGGGATGGGTGAATCTGTCGCCGGAAGGAAAATTTGTAGCTTATTATCAGGATATGCATTGGTACCTGATGGATACGGAATCTTTAGAATCCCAAAATATTACCATAGAAATGGATGTGCCATTCTATAATGAAGATCATGATTACCCATCGGATGTGCCGGGATATGGTGTGGCCGGATGGATCGAAAATGATGCTGCTGTAATGATCTATGATAAATACGATATCTGGCGATTTGAAACCTCAACCGGTAATTCAAGGAACATAACCGATGGCGAAGGCCGTGAAACCAAGCGCATTTTCCGCGTTGAAGAAATGAATAAGGATTGGGGAGAAGCCTTTGGCAGTAATGAAGAGCTGTTACTGACTTCCTACCACGACTTAGACAAAAACTTCGGTTTTTATACCACAAGCACGAATCGCTCCGGCGTGACCCGGTTACTGGAAGAGGACAAAAAATTCACTTTTGTGAAAAAGGCAGAAGAGGCCAATACGGTGCTCTATAAGCGTGAAGCTTACGATGAATTCCCAAATATCTGGGTGGCTAATAATTGGAAATTCGATCGCACAAGCAAGCTCACGCATATGCACGAAGACCTCAAAGAAAAATGGAATTGGGGAAGTGCAGAACTTATCGACTGGTTGAGTATAGATGGGAAATTTATTCAAGGTGTGGTCATCAAGCCGGATAATTACGACGCGAATAAGAGGTATCCAATCATGACTTATTACTATCGGTTTTTTACAGATCGCCTGCACGATTTCAATGAGCCGAAGACCAATCACCGTCCGGTTTTTGCCCAGTATGTAAGTGACGAGTACGTAGTATTTCTTCCGGATATTCGCTTTGAAGTTGGCCGGCCGGGATTTGCAGCTACCAAGAGTCTGGTTCCTGGAATTCAGAAACTGGTTGAAATGGGAATTGCGGATGAGGATAAGCTTGGTTTACATGGACATTCATGGAGTGGCTACCAGACCGCATTTATGGTTACTCAAACCGATATTTTTGATGCTGCCGTTTCCGGTGCTCCGGTCAGTAATATGACAAGCGCTTACAGCGGGATTCGCTGGGGATCCGGGATGGCCCGACAATTTCAGTACGAAAAAACACAAAGCCGAATTGGCAAAACATTGATAGAGGCTCCGCTTATGTACATCGAGAATTCTCCGGTCTTTTATGCGGATAAAATCAACACACCGATGCTGATTATGCACGGTGATGATGATGGCGCCGTGCCCTGGGAGCAGAGTATTGAGATGTACCTGGCTATGCGCCGCTACAATAAAGATGTGATCTTTCTGCAGTATCATAATGAGCCGCATCATCCCCAAAAAATAGAAAACCGTCTTGATTATGCTATTCGTATGAAGGAGTATTTTGATTACTACCTGAAGGGCGAAGGCGAACCGGAATGGATTGTTAAAGGAGAAGCGTATAATGGAAATTAGAAATGGTGGATTTTAAATGTTGAATTGGATCAATTTAAAATTCAACATTTAGGATTCATCATTTCCCACCCCATTCTTCCAAGAACCGTTCCACAAATTCTTGCATGAACGTATGTCGTTCTTCGGCGAGTTTGCGGCCGGAAGCAGTGTTCATCCGATCTTTGAGAAGAAACAATTTTTCGTAGAAGTGATTGAGGGTCGGGCCGGCGCTTTTTTTATAGCTATCAAAAGAATCATGGCTTTTCGGCTTGATGTTGGGGTTGTGAAGTTCCCGGTCTTTATGTCCGCCGTAAGCAAAGGCCCGGGCTACGCCAATGGCCCCGATGGCATCCAGCCGGTCGGCATCCTGCACTATTTGTCCTTCTTTGGTTTTCATAGGTGTTTCAACCTCAGCTCCCTTGAAAGAAACATCCCGGATGATCTCACAGACATGGTCAATGACTGATTCATCAGTATTTAAATTCGACAGCCATTTTCGGGCAGTAGCCGGGCCAATTTTTTCATCTCCGTCATGAAATTTATGATCGGCAATATCATGCAGAAGGGCAGTAAGTTCTATCACAAAGAGATCGGCTTTTTCTTCTTTTCCAAGCTTGAGCGCTGTATTTCGGACACGATGAATATGCCACCAATCATGCCCACTTCCTTCTCCTTCCAGTTTATTTCGGACATAAGCTTCTGTCTTAGAAAGAATTTCCTTTTCACTCATTCATTCAAAAAATTCATGCAGGTACAAAGCGGGGCGATCACTTCTTCTTTCAGCTTGCCGATACGCGCCAAAGATGCCTCAACCGTTTCCTTTGAAACCTTTCCTTCTTCAAGCAGTTTCTGAATAATGTTGATGGCTCGTTCAGCAATATCCTCTTCATACACCAAATTGTTTCCAAATATCAGGATATCGACTCCGGCATTAAGGGCTTTCTCGATGGCTGTTTCCAACCCATATTCAGCCCGGATGGCATCCATCTGCATATCATCGGAGAAGACCACACCTTCAAATCCAAGTGAGTCTCTGAGTAAGCCGTTTATCGTTTTATCTGATAAGGTGGCCGGCCAGAGGGAATCAATGTTGGCGTTGAAAATATGAGCCGTCATCACCGCGTGAATCTCTTTTTCAGCGAATAGTTCTTTGTATGGAATGAGTTCGGATTGATCCCAGGTATCGGTTACATCGGTAAAGCCCAGGTGACTATCGGATGTAGAGCTGCCGTGTCCGGGAAAGTGTTTTAAAACGGATAGGATTCCTTCCTTGCTGTATTCATCAATAACATATCCGGCATGTTCGGCTACTTTTTCAGGATCGGATGAAAAGCTGCGTTCCAGTTTGCCGATTACGGGGTTATCGGGATTGATGTTGACATCCACAACCGGCGCAAAGTTGGTATTGGTACTCACCACCATGAATTCCTGTGCCATCCGTCGGGAGTAATGCCGGGTAGAATCTTCATTATCAAGCTCTCCGAGATACCCGGCAGATACAGATTTTGGGAATCCTTTACTTTCTTTGAGCCGGCTTACCAATCCTCCTTCCTGATCAACGGCTATAATTGGTGAAGTAGGGGCTGCCGCGATCAATTCGTTGGTAAGCTGCATGAGCTGAGAGGCATCTTCAATATTCCGGCTTCGGTTTCCGGTGATTACATCCCGGTCAAAAAGGACCACGCCGGAAATATTTCGTTCAGTGAGGTCTTTATAGATCGTGCTTTCTTCAGAAAGTTCAGTGCCACGGAATCCAACTACGATCATCTGCCCAAGGCGTTGAGAATCTATGATCTCTTCCGGTTCAGGCTTAGAATCCTGGCAGCCAATTAAGCCGGGAATAAATAGTAAAGCAAGTATAAATCGAAGCATTATTCTTGTGAATTTTTGTATTCAGTTAAAAGGGAGTCGAATACGGAAGTGAAATTAAAAGAAGCGCGAATATCGTTATATCGGGCAATTTTTCCATCCGGATCAACTAAAATATAGAATGGAATTCCCCCGCCTTTATAAGCAGTGAAGGTCTCTTCCTGAAATCCGTCTCCGCTGTACAATTGGACCCAGGGGTTGTTAAACCGCTGAATGTCTTGCACCCAAACGAGGCTGTCCACTTCGTTGGAAATAGCCACGATCTCGAGTTGATCCCGTGAATAACGGTTATAGATGTCACGCATGTGTGGGAACTCCTCCAGGCAAGGCTGACACCAGCCTGCCCAAAAATCGAGCAGCACAAATTTACCCCGATAATCTTCCATAGTATGAATGTTTCCATCAATGTCAGGAATGGCAAAAGGAATGGCAGGCTGACCCGGCGAAACCGATTTGATCTCGTTGTAGAAATAGGTAAGAAAATCGGTGTATTCGGTATAGTCGGAGAATTCCTGCAGGTACGATTCATAGCTTGGTCGGGCGATCTCCGGCCCCTGTTCTCCGATGCGTTCTGCGATCAGATACATTTTGGCATGAGCGAGTGCATCCCTGCTTTTCATATGTTCCAGGACCTGAATACGTTTCTCATTGAGCTCATCATATGCGACTCGCTTGATATCATATTCAGAAAGATCCATTCCATAGGCTGTTTTCACGCTATCGTAGATCCCAAAGGTTCGGGCATAATAGTGGGCAAAATCACGGATGCCGGCGCGTTGTTGTTTAAGTGACTTAAGGGTGAAAAAATTTAGGGAATCGGCTTCCTTAAAAACAGCTTCTCGGGCAGAATCGGCATCGAAAGATTCAAAATTACGATCATTGTATTCGACTGAGCGGATTTTAAACACTAAATGTTCTCCAACAGCTTTCATGTAATATTCACTTAAGGGAGTATCCTGAAGATGAGTTTGAGCAATTTCATACTTCGTCTTGCTGAGTTCAGTAAGTCGGTGAGGCTCTCCAACCTTGATCTTTTCAACCTCCTGTAAAACCTGAGAATCCAATCCGTCAATTTCGTTTAGATACTCATTATAACGTTCTCCCCAGTTTTCTGGATAGCCTTGAACTTGAGTATTTTTAGGAAAATCAGAGCGCGTGATTTTAATAGTAAGGCTGCTCTGGGGAGTAAGGTAAACCGGATAAAATGTATCACTAATATGTAATGTTTGTACGGCGGGTGTTTCTACAGGCAGAGCAAGGCTAAAACTTCCATCATCAGAAATACTCAAAGTCTCTGCTTTTACGGGGGCATATTTATAATGAATGGGTTTTTCCTGAAGAATCAGGTCCGTATTTTCTGCATAGTCCAGGTTCCCTTTGATCGTGCTTTGTTGATCGCAAGAGATCAAAAGAAGGCATTTAGCTAAAAGTAAAACAAGTTTGTGGATAAAGGTCATAAAGCCAGTTGATTAGAATCACTTAATATTGGTGTTTCAGCATCAAAAAAATGTAACAATGTTGGGTCAACAACACTCTTTATAATAAGAAAAGAAGCAGCTAAAAATAATTTTTAAGAAATTTGAAATAAAAGTGTAACAAATGTTGAAGTATTTACTCTTTACAGAGATAGTATGACTTGGGTAGTATTATCCAAGTATAGAAATAGAACGCCGGCTGATATTATTGTGACGAAAGGGGGCGTTTGTAAGTTAATATTTACAATCAATTAGTAATCATAATCATATAAATAAAAATGATAGAAAATAAAGTAAATAAAGAGCTGGAGAAGAAAATTGATCTGTATGTAAATGGGAAGTTAAATGCAGAACAAACCGATGAGTTATGGGCAGAGTTAATTCAGGACGATTATTATTTAGATTACATGAAAAGTGTAGCAAATCTGAAATCTATAATTGACCAAAAGAAAACTACTCAGCCTTCAACAAAAATCTATTCCCTCCAAAAAGTAGTGCGCTATGCCGCTGCAGCTGCGGTTATTATAATTGCAGGCACGCTTGGTATAATGAATATAAGCACACCGAACAATATCTCAGTAAGCCCGGTCGAACAAATCGGACTTGATGTAGTTCGTGATGCAATCGGAATCTCAGAAACCGTTACTAATGAAGTGATACGGGAAGCTATTCGCCTTGCTGCGGACGGTGACATTGAGGAAGCTACTTCACTTCTGCGGACTGAACTTGAAAATGCTGAAGATCCTCAATTGATGGCAGATCTAGCTTTGAGCCTTGGTTCTATTCAGTATAACAATGGGGATTATTCTTCTTCTATTGAAAACTTCAATATTGTAATAGCGCAAGATAACATAGAAATTTTAACGCTTGAAAAAGGATATTGGTTTTTAGGAAATACCTATTTCCAGTTAGACCGTCTTGATGAAGCAAAAGAAGCTTTCCGTAAAGCCTATGAGCTGAACGGTGCATACAGCCGCGTTGCTAAAACATATGTTGATGCACTTTCCAATGTAGCTGCTGAATAATCATTTATATTAACGTAAATTCGATATCAAGACCATCTGTTGAACATGTTGAACATGTTGAAGGGTCATTTCGCAGCGAATGCCCGAAATACTATGGTTTGTTAGGAATCGAATGCTGAATGAATGGCTACCAAGCATCCATTTTTATCTTTTTAACTTGCCTTCCGGTATGATGGCTCCAAGTCCGTTTGACCGTTTGTTTGATTTGAGCACCCAAGCTTATCCTTAACCTAATCCATCGATCAGATGGGCAATCCATCAGATCGAGTTCGTGGTTGTTTAACCTGCCTCCCGGTCCGATGGACCTTGCAGCTATTCTAACATTCTTTATCTCGAACTCTCGTTGTATTAGAAACTATTGGAAAGGAATGTTCTCGAAATCGGAGATCATTTTTAGATAGAAATATATTCTTTAAGCGGCATTTTGATATGCAGAATATCCGGTAAAAATTGCGGTAAATGCAAGGAGTGAAAATAACAGAAATCGATTATTAGATGAGTTTTTAGTAATAGGTGAAGGATTGCCAATTAGCATATAAGCTCCCCAAAAATGTGGATTGGCATTCGAACTTCTCAGTTGATTTAACTTTGCTTTTCTGACGGCTTCACTTTTAGTTGCCCCTTCATTTAGAAAACGATATAAATCTGTTGCAAATTCTGAGGCAACTTTATCATTTACTGACCATAGGTTCAACGCCAGGCTTTTAGCTCCTGCATATCGTAAAGCACGACTAATGCCCATTACCCCGGTGCCCTGCATATAATTCCCGGAACCTGAACTGCACGAATTAAGCATAATAAATTCACTGTTTAGCGGGGTATCAAATAACTCGTAGGCGTATAATGCCTGGTCAGAATCTAAAGTGTCAAGTGGATTTGAACTTTTGAGGTAGATCACTGAAAAAAGCGGATCCTTCTCAGACACTTCACTGTGTGTTGCAACATGGACTAACCGTGATGATCCAACTCTGCTTTTAAAAACTTCCTTAGTGGCTTCATTTTCATTGAACATTTGTTTATCACTAAATGAAGTAAGTGCTGAATTGATATTGTTATTTTCTACCGTGGCATATGGAAGGGAGGGAAGGTCGGTATTTCCGAAACCTTCGAAATTCGAAATGGCAAAACCGCTGAAGTCATATTCAGTAGATTTATTGAAAGATCTTCGGTTATTTTCAAATTCCTGCAGGGAAGTAAAATACCGGAATGAAAAATCTTCAATTAAATACCGGTTGCTTCCAAAGCTAAAAGCCGAGGAAGGTTCTTCTGTAGGTAAAACTTCTAAAGGAATCCGGTATAAGTAATTATCAGGAACTACAGAAACATACTTTATATTTCCGGGGATGCTGCTGCTTAGTTCAAGTTTCTGGTACAACTCATAAAGGTTATTAAGATCAGTCCGGCCGGAAGCAAGCTCATCGGCAATATGGTTGAACCTGTCCTGGGTTTCCTTTGAAAAATCAAAAATACGGATCTTAACATCTTCTTGAGTTAAATAAGACACGTATAGCTTAGAACCAATCTCAGTGAAGTGCAAGAGCAGTTCATCAGGTTGGATTGAACGTTGAACAGACCAGACCGGCGGTAAAGAACGTTCTCTATTTAAGTTTACTTCTGACAGGATCTGTTCCCGAAGGGCTGATGTACGATCTATCTCAGTTTTTATGACAAAACGCTCTTCCTGATCTGCATTCAGATATTTTTTCCTAAGTGATTGGAGTTTTTCATTAAGCCTTTTCTCTTCGGTCAATTCCTCCTCAGATAATTTTGCAGCTTTTACTAGTGGGCTGTTATATAATGAAGCATCGTTAATGGTTTTAAGCTGATCTAAAAGTAAAAGTGCTTTCCCGGGCTGCCCGTCATCAATATACAAACGCACCATAAGTTCAAACGCATCAAGGTATTCATCCTCTACCGACCAATATCCCTGTTGCGAATCTGTATTGTTTTTAGCGCGATCTACGACCTGTGCAAGAACAGGGGCAAGCTCTTCAATGGCAATTCTTTTATTACCGGTAATAGCGTAATAGTTTGCTTTTACGGTGTAGAATTTGGTAAGAAGCTGAAAGTCGATATTATCTAAAGGATATAGTTTTATCTCTTCCAAAATGGAAGAAGCCTTATCTAACGCTCCCTTTTTAAGCGAGATTGCTGTCAGGTTCACTAAAGCATCAATATAATTTGGGGTATCCGATTTCGATAAGGTCAATTCCTGAACCTGGGTAAAAATGCTTTGGGCGGAATTTAGAGAATCAATTTCATAAAGGATCGTTCCCTTCTCGATGAGCAGATTTACATATCTGGAATAATCCTGTTCGGGGGAAAGGATCTTTTCAGCAGCATCTAAATAGGTAAGGGCTTTCTCGTGATCTTTGTGGGTGGACCAATAAAAAGTCCCTAAATAGGAATCGATCAAGGCTAACTCTGTAGTATCAGAATTCTCTGAAGCTATTTGTTTAGCCTTGTCAATATAGCTCAAAGCTGCATTTTCATTTTTTATTGAGTCGTAATAAATGAAAAGGTTTCTATAAATTTTTAAAAGGCTACGGTAATCTTCGATCTCATTTTTTTGATCTAATGCCCGAAGCTGAAAGGAGATGTATTTATTGGATTGGCCAAGTTTTGAATAATTAATCCCCAGGTTTGTAAAAAGAGCATATTGATCTTCAAAGGTTTCGGAATCGTTATAGAGTTCTTCATAAACATTTTTTGATTCTTGATACTTACCAAGTTCATAAAGATAGGCTCCGTGTCTATTTTTTATGCTAAAAATTTGGTTTTGATTGTTTAATAATCTAGCGAGAGGCAAAGAGTATTCTCTCTGTAACTTCAAGGAACGATCATAATTACCAAATACATAAAAAGCGAAATCAATGGTTCCAAGTAATCTAAGCTTATAAATAGAGTTAGGAAGTAAATCTTGTTCAAGAAAATCGTTAGAAAATTTCTCTATTGTTGCATCATCCTGCAGAATAAATGCAGTTCTAAGAATATTTGAGAGTATAATGGAATATTCTAAACCACTCATAGCAGGGTTTTTTTCAATCTGCTCTATCCAGGTATCAAGAGCAAGAGATAAATAATCCTTGCTGTAAAATAAACGTTGATCATTTCCCATCAGCAACTTGAAATGGATCAATGGAAACTGATCAGTAGGCAATATATCTGAGTTTATCTTACTTTTGAGTTCAATTATCTCGATATATTTATTTCGAGTTTGATTATCCCAATAAGTCAGAATATGATTTGTCATATCCACTGATCCAAGGCCAGAACACTCAATTTCGTTGAAAACATCAGAGTAATCGGAGATATCCTGAACAGACGTTTGAACTAATGCCAAATACTCACAATTAATTGAGGCAACCTCACTGAGTGCCCAAATATTTAATGTTACTTCGTTACCGGATTCAAGTTCACGGATGTATTTTGAAATTTGCTCATTTGTTTGAACACTTATATCCGCAGAATCCGGAAACGCAAGTAATGTGAGTAGTAATAAGAGTATAGTCAAAGCAAGTCATCTCGTTTAGAGTCTAATTGATCAAATATACACTTACCAGACAGGACGTTCAACGATAGGTTCGTAGTCATTTCCGCCGGAGAACACGCTGTTGTCAGCAGTATTGGTTTCGGCGGGAGGTTGCTGCCGGAGCTCCTCGGTGAGGGAGGCATCGGTAACGGAGGCGCACCCGAACGAAAGGGCAACGATGGATAAAAGGGCGATGGTAGATTTAAGTGATTTCATGGTCGTAGTAGGTTTTTGATTAAAGTATAGGTTAAGTACAAGAGTATGTTAGTGACGATTTGTTACATTTTAATTGAACCCGCTAAATATCTACTTAAAGATACTTTTATAGTCCACTATAAGAGTATTATTCTCATTGATTGTTACACATTTAATCTAAATTTTAATATTTATAGCTGCCACCAAAAGATTGAAAGGCATTAACAATTCAAAAAAAATCGCTTATTATTGGGCTTGTTAACATTTTGTTAGATCAAACAGAACAGTACATTATCTGGATCAAACAGATAATTGAGAAAGAATGCATGCTAAAATTTTAATTAGTGGTTGGTAAGTTTGGCACAACTTAGAGTTGATTATTCGGAATTGGTGGAGGCACTCCAAAAAGGAGAGGATGGAAAAGCCGGGGAGCTGCTTTCTGAGGTAATCCCCAGGCTTGAGGATTATCTTCAAGTGGTTATGAGTGCCGAAGAAAATGCTGCTAAGGAATGTGTTCAGCAAGCTTTCCTGGATGTATTTGAACAGATTCGAAAGAATAAGATCAAGAAAAGTGAATATATATTTAGCTATTTGATCAAATCCTGCAGGCACGAATACATTCGCTATGTAAAGCGTGAGCACAAATTTGAATATGACGACGAGTCGCTCAATGCGGTATATGAACCTGAAGAACAGTTTCAGAAGCTGCTGGATAAGGAAAGGCAGCGCATCCTTGAGGAATGTCTAAGTGAGCTTAGAAAGAAATCGAGGGAGTTCATCGAATACTTCATGGACAGGCCTGAGGCGAGTACTGACGATGCCGTAGAGGAGTTTGACCTCTCGAACGCTAATGTGCGAACCAGGAAACACCGGATACTTAGCAGACTGCATCACTGTTATAAACGAAAATCGAATGAATAGAATAGCTCAAAAAGTGATTCGAAATCCTGTAGCTGTCAGTTTAAAGCTATCTGACAGATTTATGATATCATGGGTAATAGGGTTGTGTAACAGGTAGAGTACCAGATCAAAGGCAAGCAGAAATCCTCCTTGAACAAGTAAAGATTTTCCATATCCCTCTAATCGTTCAGAGCCTTTTCGTAAGCCCCTTTCCCGGATCCAGGCACCGGTTGCCATATATCCCACATCTAAACCGGCATTAAAAAGAAGAATTTTATCCAAGTTTTGTAAGTCAATGACGGCTTCCGTATAACTCAAAGATGAAGCGTTCATTTGCGAAATACTGTAGAGCGCAAAGCCGGCAATGCCAAGGTTCACTAAGTTCCAGCCTGCATTCATTTGATGAAAATATTTGGTGTCATTCTCGCTCAAAAAATACCCTGCCGAACCAGAAATAATGTTCAAACTTGCCCAACTTCCGAGAAAAATCATCCCTTTTTTTTGGAGATCAAACGATTTTTGTGCGTAAATATGGGTGCCAAAAGTGCCATTTTGAGCGTGCAACATTTCAGGTAAAAAGACAGAAATAATTGCCGGGAAAAGAAAAATTGAAATTAAAAATCGGGTGTAACGCATTTTTAGTTGAGGCTAAATTAACGTGGAAACATTAGTAATTTTCTCTTCAACAACTACAAATTCGTAATCATTCTGTGCTATTTTAACTGGGGTTGAGCTTGTTAATACTTCGTAAGTGCGAGATTAGGTATAAAATAAGCCCCGTAAGCAAATAACTTTCCCAAATCTCAAAAATTGATAAAATCCTTTCAAAAACGCGTTTTTACTTGATTCTCCGCCAAAAAAGCCTCAACATCAAACAAATAATAACCAACCGATGTACATATGTGGCTTAATATTAAATCATTTGAAGATTATCAGCAGACCTTTAACGAAAGTGAAAAAGATCGTCTTAAGTTTTGGGATCACGAAGCCGGTACTTTTTACTGGAGAAAGCGATGGGACAAAACGCAATCCGGTAGTTTTAAAGATGCGAATGTAAAGTGGTTTGAGGGCGGGAAGCTCAATATTACAGAGAATGCCTTAGATCGCCATTTAAATACTATCGGTAATAAAACGGCCTTTATTTTTGAGCCCAATCACCCGGATTCTTTTCGAAGAACCATCACCTATAAACAGTTGCATGAAGATGTTTGCCGGTTTGCAAATGTGCTGGAAAGCAAAGGGATTGAGAAAGGAGACCGCGTTGTTATTTACATGGCGATGACTCCGGAACTGGTGATCTCAGCGTTGGCCTGTGCACGAATCGGAGCGGTTCACTCCATTGTTTTTGCAGGATTTTCCTCTCAGGCACTTTCTGAGCGCATCAATGATTGCGATGCTAAAATGCTGATCACCAATGACGGGCTTCGTCGCGGTGACAAGCACGTGCCCCTAAAAGATATTTCGGATGAAGCCCTCGAACATTCACCCTCGGTGGAAAGTGTGATCGTTTGTCAGCGCACCAATCGTGAGATCGAATGGAAAGAAGGCCGTGACGAATGGTGGCATATTCTGATTCGCAACGCCTCGAAACAACATGAAGCGGCTGAAATGGATGCTGAAGATCCTCTTTTTATTCTTTACACTTCCGGTTCAACTGGTAAGCCCAAAGGCGTGGTTCACACGTGTGGAGGTTATATGGTGTACACGAGTTACTCCTTCCGGCAGGTATTTCAGGTAGGAGCGGAGGATGTGTATTGGTGTACGGCAGATGCAGGTTGGATCACCGGTCATAGTTATATTATCTACGGTCCGCTCTTCAATGGAGCTACGGGAATCATTTTTGAAGGAACGCCTACCTATCCCGATGCAGGTCGATTATGGGAAGTGGTTGAGAAGTATAAAGTCACCCATTTTTACACGGCTCCGACGGCTATCCGGGCACTGATGTCTTATGATATCGATTATGTGAAAAAATACGATCTGAGTTCACTGAAAGTTCTTGGAACGGTTGGTGAACCGATCAATGAAGAGGCCTGGCACTGGTATCACGACTATATTGGCGGAGGAAAATGCCCGATTGTGGATACGTGGTGGCAAACGGAAACCGGTGGGATCATGATCTCACCACTGGCGGGAATTACCCCAACGAAACCCGGATTTGCAACGCTTCCGTTACCGGGAGTTTTTCCAACCTTAATGGATGAAGATAGCAATGAAATAAAAGGGAATGGCGTACAAGGGAATTTATGCATCAAACATCCGTGGCCGGGAATTGCCCGAACGGTGTACGGTAATCACGAGCGGTATAAGCAAACTTATCTTAGCACCTATGAAGGGTTTTATTTTACAGGTGATGGTTGCAGACGTGACGAAGACGGATACTATCGAATTACGGGACGCGTGGATGATGTGTTAAATGTTTCCGGCCACCGCTTGGGAACGGCTGAGATCGAAAATGCGCTGGATGAGCATCCGAAAGTAGTAGAAACAGCCGTGGTTGGCTATCCCCATGATATCAAAGGGCAGGGAGTTTATGCCTTTATGATCTGTGAAGGAGAGATCAAGGATCAGGAGGAGTTCAGGAAGGAACTGCTGGATCTGGTAACCAAGATCATCAGCCCGATTGCTAAACCTGATAAAATTCAGGTAGTGAAAGGATTGCCCAAAACCCGTTCGGGTAAGATCATGCGCAGAATCCTGAGAAAGATAGCGGCGGATGATGTGGATAACCTGGGTGATACTTCCACCTTGTTAGATCCAAGCGTTGTGGATGACATTAAAAACGGGAAGGCGATTTAAAAAAAACTGTAGGGGCGATTCACATACTCCCTTTTTTATACCCCAAGCAAATAACCGATAGGCAGGATCAATAAGCTCACCATAAGCAATATCAGCCTAAATCTAGTTTTAACGAACATAGGGTGGAAGAAAAGCCCGTAGGTAAGCGGTTTTTCTTCATTCATCCAGTTGTAATAGTGATGGCGATGAACCGAGCCAAGTGCCATGGTTACATGTCCATGAAGAATAGTAAGCATAAAAGGAACGGCAAAAATAAAAGCCCCGGTATATCTAATAACAATATCCATTCCTATCCATCCGGCTCCATAAAAGTACGGCCAGGCAAAAAGCACCATCATGGGTACGGTGAGCAGCCAGTTTATGATAGAGATTCGGCGATAATTAGCTTCGTTTAGTTCTGACAAGTAATGATCAATTTTAAATGTTAAGTGTGAAATGACTAAGATTCATTTCACACTTAACATTAATCATTTAAAATTAAATCTGCGAGGCGATCAGCATTTCTATTTCGCGAAAGGGTTTATCGAACATTTTGGCGAGCGACTTTTTAGTGATGTGCTTTTTGTAGGTATAGGTGCCATTTCTGAGCGCCACATTTTCCCACAGGCATTCCTTCACTCCGCCCGCATCACCAATCGCCAGTATGTAAGGGACCAAGACATTGTTAAGTGCATATGTTGCTGTTCTTGGCACATTCGCAGGGATGTTAGGCACACAGTGATGTATAACGTCAAGTTTTGTGAAAACAGGATTTGAGTGTGTTGTTGCCTCACTGGTTGCCACACAACCGCCTTGGTCAATAACGGTATCCACGATCACACTCCCGGCTTTCATTCCTGCAACCATGTCTTCGGTTACCCAGCAGGGGGAGCGTTCGCCTTCGGCCATGGCTGCTCCAATGATGATATCAGCAAACTTCAGTGCAGTATTCAAATATTGGTGGTTGGCAACGGCCGTGATGATCCTGCGGTCAAGGGCATTTTCAAGTCTGCGTAAAGCAGTCAGGTCGGTATCCATCACAAAAACCTGGGCTCCGTATCCAAGGGCTGTTCTGGCAGCATATTCACCTGTTATTCCGGCCCCGAGAATAACAACGGTGGCAGGAGGGACTCCCGAAATTCCACCCAACATAATTCCCTGTCCGCCGCTCATGCTCTCCAAATAGTGAGCTGCAATCTGCACCGACATGGACCCGGTGATCTCATGCATCATTCGAACAATGGGAAATTCTTTGTCTTCACCCCTGATAAACTCATATCCAATCCCGGTAATGGATTTCTCGATTAGTTTTTCGAGATATTCTACAGATTGGCTTCCCATATGTAAAGCAGAAATAAGGGATTGATCATTTTCAAGCAGGTCAAATTCCTCTTCAACCAAAGGTGCGATTTTAAGAATGAGGTCTGATTTTTTGAATACGTCTTGCGCGCTGTAGGCTATTTCAGCTCCGGCATCGGCATATTCCCGATCGGGAAAGTTGGCGTCTTCACCTGCTCCTTTTTCAATGAAAATTTCATGCCCGTTTGCTTTCAGGATGGAGACTCCGCCAGGTGTAAGAGTAACACGCCGCTCATCATTTGAGATTTCCTTGGGCAGACCGATCTTCAATGAGACTTTGCTCTTTGACCGGATGAGATGCTTTTCAAGCGTTTTCAGTCCGATCTGCTCCGTATCCAGAGGTTTGATATCCATGTACTGCAGGGCTTAGAAGAAATTTTTTAAGAAGATAGGAAATTTTGAGGATGAGTTATAAGTGATAAAGTGAGGAGTGTTGAAGTGGGCCGTAGTAAACAGGGATGTTGTGCAAAATGAGGCAGAGCCCCGGCAGGCATTCTGCAGCAGAGCAGCAGAATGAGGATTAGGCCTCTTAGTTTTGAAGAATCCATTTTATCACTCCTCAATTCATCACTGCTCCCCGATCATCTCACGAAAAGCAGCTTCATCCAGAATCTCGATACCAAGTTCTTTGGCTTTGTCCAGTTTGCTTCCTGCAGATTCTCCGGCCAATACAAAATCGGTATTCCCGCTTACGGAGGAGGTTTTTTTTCCGCCATGTTTTTCGATCAGTTCTGCGGCTTCCTTGCGTGTGAAAGTTGGCAGGGAGCCGGTTAGGACGAATTTCTTACCTTCAAAGATGTTAGAGGCCTGTTCTTCTTCCTCCATTTCAAATTGGAGGCCGTGTTTTTTGAGTCGTTCTACAATGGATCGGTTCTTCTCATTACTGAAAAACTCCACCACTGATTCGGCTATCCTTGGCCCGATGGAATCCACTTCTATCAATTCTTCTTCCGAGAGCGATTGCAATTTCTCCATGGTTTTGAAGGCCCTGGCGAGATCTTTAGCCACGGTCTTTCCAACGAACCGAATTCCGAGTGCATAGATAACCCGCTCGAAGGGTTGCTCTTTACTTTTTTCGATGGCATCGATCAAATTTTGAGCACTTTTTTCAGCCATTCGCTCCAGATCAATGATCTGCTCTTTTTTGAGGTCATAAAGATCGGCATAGGTTTGTATGAGTTCTTCGGATACCAGCCGATCGACTACCGATTCTCCAAGCCCTTCAATATCCATGGCGTCGCGAGAAGCGAAATGCTCGATGCGGATTCGAACTTGTGGCGGGCAGATTGGATTCACGCATCGCCAGGCTACTTCACCCTCATATTTGATGAGCTCAGAGTCACAGGCCGGGCATTTTTTAGGGAATGTGTATGGTTCATTCCGGTCAACCCGATCAGGATTTACGACACTTATCACCTGTGGAATGATCTCACCGGCTTTTTCAACAACCACAGTATCGCCAATGCGAATGTCTTTGCGCTGAATTTCGTCTTCATTGTGAAGTGAGGCTCGCTTTACCGTAGTACCGGCTAATTCCACTGCTTCCAGCTCAGCTACAGGGGTGATGGTTCCTAACCGTCCCACTTGCAAAGTAATATCGTTGATGGTAGTAGTAGCCTGTTCAGCTTCAAATTTATAGGCGATAGCCCAACGTGGAAATTTTGATGTGGTACCGAGCTGCTCACGCAGATTACTCTGATTTACCTTTATGACCACCCCATCGGTTTCATAGGGAAGTTCATGGCGTAAATTTCCCCATTCCTTGATGATTGCAAGTACTTCATCGATAGTGGAGCAAACTTTAGAATGTTCAGAAACACTGAGGCCAAATTCATTTAATAATTCTGCTTTCCTGGATTGGGTCAGTGAATCATCTTCATCATCCAAAAGAAGGTCGAAGGCGAAGAAACGAATGGGACGTTGTGCTACGGCTCTTGGATCCTGCATTTTCAGGGAACCGGCTGTCGAATTTCTTGGATTGGCAAACACATTCAGCCCTTCTTCCTGCCGATGTTGATTCAGCCGGGCGAATGCTTCCCGTTCCATGTAGGCTTCTCCGCGCACCTCCACAATCTCAGGGAAATTCCCTTTCAGATGCAGCGGAATATCACGAATGGTCTTGATGTTATTGGTGATGTCATCTCCCTTTTCACCATCACCGCGCGTAGCTCCTAAAACCAGTTCTCCATTCTCATAGCGCAGGCGGATGGAAGCACCATCAAACTTTAGCTCCACCATATATTCATAGTCTTCATGACCGAGAATTTTCTTTACACGGCCGTCAAAATCGTTGAGTTCTTCCTCGTTATAGGTGTTGTCCAGGGAAAGGAGCGGAACGGGATGCTGAACAGATTCAAAGACGGAAGAAACTTCACCGCCTACACGTTTAGTGGGAGATTCAGGGTCATGTAAGTCAAATTCATTTTCCAGCTGTTCGAGTTCTTTGAGCTTTTCATCGAACTTCTTATCGCTCATGAAAGGCTGTGCATCCCGGTAATAAGCCTCATTGGCTTTGTTAAGCAGTTCTCTGAGTTCCTCTACTCGTTCCAGAGCTTTGTTCTTATTCATAGAAAAGATCGATCTACTAATATCTGATTCGATATACGGTGCTATCGGGTGGCCCTATTTCCAAAGGAAATTCCCGTGGCGGCGGTGCTAAATATTTCGGTTGGTTTAACACCGAGCGGGTAATCATGATAGAATTAAAAGCGGTATCAAAATAATTTTGCCGGGGGTTTTCGATTACGTGTCCGTTGAAAAGTAACAACATTCGGCTGTATTGCCCTCGTATTAATAGGGTATCCCGGAAATCAAAATAGTGAGCCTCACCTTCTTCCATCCAAAACGGGTTTGTGCGCCAGTTATAATCGCTGGTAACCCTTACAGGCTCTAACTGTCCATAAGCGGCATAGACCGAAAGTGTAAGTGTGTCGCCAAGTGTGATAGGTTCATTTGATATGAGGTTCTGCACATCGGAATCTGATTCAGATCCCCGCTCATCAACAATGGTAGAATCTAAAGGAGCAGGAATTATGGTTTCCTGACCTGATGATGGATTGGAAGTTTCCTGTTGTGCTACAGAAGGCTGCTCAAAAACAGAGGTGATATCATTCCAAAATATATATGCAGAACCGGCAATAAGGACAAATACAATGAAAAAGGAAAACCCGATCCAAACTTTGGAACTCTTTCCGGCCGTAGTGAACTTGCGTCCCATATCAGCCCAATTAATGCTGTTAATTTCAGGAACTTGTGATGGTTTTTGAGGTTGGGTAGATTTTTTGGGAGGTTCAGGTGCTGAAGTTGACCTGACTGTTTCAAATGCAGCGGGGTCGGAATCAGACAAATCCTCTTCCTGAAACTGAACTTCAGAAGTTGTGGTGTAGTTTTTGGGAGGGTCGCTGCCGGCGACTAAGCTGCCGGAGTAAGTGCCGGCTTCCATTTCATCGAGTGCCTGAACAACATCATCATCATTCAGTTTTAATACCTTGGCATAACTTCGAACAAAACTTCGAACATAGGTTTTATTCGTTGTTTGGTCGTCAAAAAGACTTCCGCTTTCAATATTTTTAATGGTATCAAGCGGAATTTTTATCGCATTTTGTATATCCTCTAACGATAGATTTTGACTTTTTCGTATGGTGGCAAGGTCTTTTCCGAGAGACATAGGGACTGATTTGGGTCTGCGTACAAATTATAAGAAGCTAAGTAATTAATGTTGATAGGAAAAGCAAACTTTTGCCTTTAATCAATTTGGGGTAACGCATGTTTTTTAAAAAATTTACAGAGGGAATAACTGAAATATTATTTCCTAAGGTATGCACGGTTTGCGGGTTGAAATTAGCAACCAACGAGAATTTTGTGTGCAATCAATGCCTCACTGATAAGTTTGAGAAAGCTTACAGGCCGGGAAAAAGATCAACAAGTGACGCCATGTTACCGGAGGGAATCTACCTTCAGCATGCACTTTGGAATTTTGATAAAGGCGGATATTTGCAAGAATTGCTTCATCAGCTTAAGTATCACAGGCTTATAGGGGTGGGTGTAGATATAGGCAGGCAGTTGGGGAAGAGTTTGTTGGGGAATCCCGAGTTCATGAATCGCATCAAAGGACGGAAAGTGCGATTGCTTCCGGTTCCCCTTCACTCTAAAAAACGAAGAATGAGAGGATATAATCAAGCCTTCTATATTGCAAAAGGGGTCGCAGAGGTGACAAATCTACATATCCTTGAAAAGGAGGCTGTTCAGCGAATAAGAAATACGGGTACCCAAACCGGATTTTCACTCGAAAAGCGCAGAAAGAATATAGACGGAGCATTCAAAGTTACTGACCCGGAGAAATTGAAGGATGTTCTTTGTGTGATCGTAGACGATGTATTTACCACCGGGGCAACCACTTTTGAGCTGAGTTCGGAATTATTAAAAGCGGGGTGCAAGGAAATTATGATCGCAACGGTGGCGCAAGCCTGAATCAGTCTATTTTAGTGCCTATATTTAAGTATGGATAATTTTAAAAGAGGTCGTTTTAATTGGCAGATGCTGGAACTCCCTGACGGAATCACCACATCGAACGGGAACTGGTATCATATAACAAGAGATGGAATCGAAAATTATGTGCCCGGTTTATTTAAACACCGTCCACTGGAAAGGGTTATACAAGAGGCGGATGCATGGGTGAAAAGCTCTGATGGTTTTTCCTTAATGCTGTTCTTTGTTTTGGCTTTTTTTGGAGTCACCCCCTCGCTGGCTGCAGCCATCTCCTTAGCTTTCTATTTCTTATGGTATTTCAATACCGGGGTATTTGTGAATGTGACCTCCACTCCGCTGGCAAAATTGCTGAATAAAGACGGAGTGATATACGGTGTGTCAGCCTTATTTTTGATTGGGATCAGTTTTGGAGAAATCACTTCAGGAATGGGGATCTCAGTTGAATTCAATGCTATTTGGTATGGGTTGATCCTGTTTTTCCTGTACAAAGTGGGATTACTAAGATTGATGATTGAATTTGTACGCAAGAAGTTCTTCGGGCTGCCAAAGGTTTCCAAAGAAGACCGAATCCTGAACATGCTTTTAATACGATACGGAATGAAATATGGCATCCTGACGGGAGAAGTAAATGAAATGGAAAAAGAGCTGGTGCACATCGTCAATTATCACAAACAAAAGAAAAAGAATCAGTAAGGAGACCACGCTTATATGAAGCAACTATTTTTTATTCGTCACGGAGAGACCGATAATAACAAAGCGAGCATTATACAGGGAAGAAGCCTGGATGCTTCCATCAATGAGTTGGGCAGCATTCAGGCTAAGGCAATTCGTGATGCTCTTGAACCTTTTGAGATTCAAAAAATTGTGGCAAGCGGATTGTGCCGAACCCACGAAACGGTTCAGCCTTTAGCCGAGCGAAGAAAACTTGAGATCGAAAAATATCCAGAGCTGGATGAACTTGATTTTGGAATCCTGGAAGGAAAAGTATTTACGGAGATCCGGGATCAGGTGATGGAAGTGCATGAACAGTGGAAGGGAGGCAATGTCGATTTCGCTCCGGAAAACGGTGAATCGCCCCGCCAAACCTTCACTCGTGCAAGTAAAAAAGTTATTGAGGTGCTGGAATCATCGGAAGAAGAACACATCGTTTTTATGATTCATGGACGGTTGATCCGGATTCTACTCTCAGAATGGCTGGGACACGGACTTCACAATATGCACAAGATCGAACATCAGAATGGAGCCATTAACCGGTTGACTTGGGAGGATGGAAAATTTGAGGCCGTGGAGTTGAACAAAACCGATCATTTGCTGGAGCTGGTTTGAAAACGTTGCGTATATCCAAAAAATCATTTTGATGCCATTGTTCTTTAAAAAAATCCCGAGCTCTTGGGGCCACCTGGATTATAATTTCTGAGGTGAGCAAATCCAGGGAAGGACATCATAATCCACATAGGAATTGATGTACACAGCCGAAATGAGGCTTGCAGCGATTGATGACAACGGCAAAAAGCTGGCCGAAACTAAATATCCTGCGGATCGCCTTCAACCAGTCCGCCATTATTACCTGGCGGGATTATCCGGTAGTGAAAGAGGTTTGTATGCCGTTAGCGTCAATCAGATCTCTAACCCGGCCACGCCATTAGAAGTGAAACTGATACATACTGACCTTAATAATGGATATTACGACAACGTAACAGCTACTGTGGGCAGACTATGTGCCCTTGATAATGGCCTTTTTAAAGATGTTAAGCATTGCATAGACATATTACAGATAGGCTAATCTATATCTTAATAAAAAAGGGGAGATGAAGGATATTCATACTCCCCAATTAATAATTACATTTGTATCTCTATCTCGGTGGCTAGATCGAGACCGTCAGCAACAATATCAAAAATATCGATATTACTGGTTTCACTAATAACAATAACCCCCTCATTATTTTTGGTTGCCTCCTCTAACATATTGGTGCTAACACCAGCAAACCAAACGATGGGATCGAAAGTGACTTCTGCAATAACATTCATTCCGGAATCGAATGTAACGGTACCTTCTCTTTCAACTTCGAAAGTTTCTCCGGAATTGAACTCAAATCGTATCGGGTGAGTTTGGCTATTGCTATCCTCGAAAGTGCCCTCAATAACTACAGATGGATTATTGTTTTCATCGAGTAATTCCAGTTCAACCCTGCTTTCAACAAACGTTCCGACCGGCAATTCAAGGGAGCTTAAATCGGGAGAAGTTGACCCAGTTGCAAAATCAACATCTACAACTTGCTCTATGTTCACCTCAACAGAATCACCTTCATCATTCTCAACTTCAAACTGTATCTGAGTGAGTGTTATTGTTCCACTTAAGAATGTTAGTGAATTTGCAAGGCTTTGATTTGAAGCTTTTGATAAACTTGAAGTACTGGTGTTTGTATTAAAGTTTATATCAATTATAGGCGATTTACCACTATCGCTTGAGCAAGCATTGGTGATTAATAATGCACCTATCAGTAATAATAGAGAAAATATATTTAGGTTTTTTTTCTGTAACATGATACGTACCATATTTTTTAAGGTTATTTAGTTAACTCGCTTGATAAAGGATTCTATCCTTTTCACATAATGATTACACATGAAGGTAGGAGGTACCCCTAATGATAATGGAATTTTTTTTTATTAAACTACTTACAAAGACATCTGTTTCTGAAATATGTTACATACATCAGCGATTTGTTTGATAAGAATCGGATTATGAATAGTAAAAATCATCTTTACCAATGAGCAATGCCTAATGTGGTGGTGATTAACCCAATTAGGCTTTCTGACTAATAATGTAAGTAAACTCGGAATTACTCTTAGCTAACGAATTTTGAACTGGCAACAGCGGTCAAGTCCGCGTTTAAGCCGTTTTCAGCCTATCGGATTACAGTTTGTCATATTCTTCAGGTTCCACATCAGGCACTTGATTCATAATGTTTTCAAATTCCTGCTTGTTAGCCTTTTCTGCTCGTTCTTTCAGATAATCTATGGTCAATAATGCCGACATTTTTTCGGATACCGCCAATGTGATGAGCTGATTCATGGAAACGCCTTCCTTTTCGGCGAGTTCTTTTATTTTTTTATGTAGTGATTCAGGTAATCGAACGCTTAATGTACTCATGATACCTCCTGTATGATTTGGAGAAATTCTTTTGCTGTCGCCAGTTCTATATCAAATTTATCAACGCCCTGAAAATCAGCTTTGTTATACGTTATAATATATTTGCAATTGGCTCTAACGGCTAATTCAAGGATCATATCATCTTCAGGATCCTTCAAAATTGGGCGCCATAAAAAATAGACTTCATGCCAGTTTCCAACGAGGCACAAGTAATCTAAAAATTGGCCGATTTGAGACTCACTAAAATTTAGTGTGTGTATTTCTAAGCAATATATCTTCATATTCAATAACGAGTAGAACCGGCAAATTGATTTCAAATTTGGCAGAATCCAACAAAGATAATAATCGATAAGAAGCACTTCGTCTTGACCGAAGTGCCGAATAGATAATATTGGTATCTAATACAATGCGATGAACTGACATGTGGTATTATATACAATACCAAAAAAATAACAAGTGATGGTTTTAGTGTCAGGCTGTCTAACGACCCCGCGTTTAAACGGCGCGAAGATTATAATTTTTTGGAAGTAGCGAAAATAATTCTAAACAAACAAGTATGACCGTACCCCGTCCGGTTCCGATTTGGAACGCTGAAGAAACTAAAGCTTAGGAGCAGAAAAATTTTGCCGAAAATGACGAACCGTTAAAATTTCGATTGTATCAGGAGTTATTTTATAAATGATTCCATAATTCTTATGAGCAACTATTTCTCGAATTTTGTCATTCTTTACTTCTGGTAAAGCTCTTCCTGATTCTGGATGTAGTTTTAACTCTTCAACCTTTGATTCGAAGTGATCAATAAGTGTTAAAGCAGCATCTGGATTGTCTTCAGAAATGTACTCGAGAATTTCTTTGGTTTTAGTTCTGGCAGTTGGCGACCAAATAATTTTCATGAAGAATATTCAGCTCTCAATTCGTTAATGAATTCAGCATGTGTAATACCTTCGCCATTATCTAATTCTTTTCGGGCAGTCGATAATTCTTCCAATAATTGAATCTTATCGAGTAGTTTTTGATAATCTTCTACATCAATTAATACTGCAGAACTTTTACCATGTTGTGTAAGAACAAGTGGTCGTCGTTTTGATTTAACACGCTTTATGTAAGAGGCTGCATTAGCTCTAAAGTCTGAGAGTGAACGGATATCCTGATCAAGTTGAATTTGTGACATGATTTGGAATGGTTAAATTATGTTCTATTAAATGTACAAAATTTAGCACAAATTTGTATAGAATTTCTCTCTAAGATTGGGCGGCTAACGGCCCAGCGCTCACCGGGCTCGGAGATTATAAGTTAATTAACGACGATAATTTTAAAACAAGCAACACCTGAAACCAACGGCTTGTCCACGTCCCGGTTAATGCGCATTGATATACAACTTATATATGTTAACCTGAAGTATTTTAACTATTTAAGAGTGAGTAATTTGAGATTTCAAGAATAATTTCCTCATCCGCTATCTCTCTACTTGGATCAATATTTATTTCTGTTAAATAACCGAGTTCTTCATGGAATTCGACTTCAAAATGATCTGCTGTTTCCTCATACTTTTCCAAAAGATCAAATAATTCATCTATGGTCCGTGTAGTAATAAGGATCATCTCTTTTCTTTCATAGTTAATGTGTTCTTGCATTTCAAAGTGTACATCTTTTATCTCTCCATTTATTACCTCAACTGTATAATTGTAAGGAGGCATGCATTCACACGTTCTACTATTTTCGAAAGTATAATTCTTTGAATTATTCGAATTCCATTTTTCAATCGCTTCGGTTAATTCAACATCTCCATTATTATTTGATGAGTTAAAAACTTCACAAGAGGTTAATAGAAGAGAAAATGAAATCATTGTTAAAAGTATTCTCATAATTTCACCTATTCTTTAGTTCGATGTTTAACATATAATTGACCGGATTTGCTAATCCGCACTAATCTACCCTAATCCGCTGGATAATATTTTAAATCCCCACAAAAACCAAGTGAACCTAAGTTTTTCCAATGTTATACGGATTTCAAATTGCTGAATTCTGTATAACTAATACAGCCGAAGAAATCATTCTGAACAAGCCTCAACCCAGCCTGAAAAAAATTATCTGTCTTCTATTAATTCCTTACCTTTCAACCCTTGAGAAGAACCATTTTAGCCTGCTTCGGGTTTTATGACCGAAAGTGAAATCAACCAAAATCTATGAGTGAAAAAGTAAGATCCATGTTTGCGGATATCGCCGATGATTATGATCGGATCAACAGTGTTTTATCGTTCGGCGTACACCATGCATGGAGAAAAAAAGCCGTATTGGAAAGCGGAGCCCATGAAGGGGATCATGTATTGGATTGTGCCACCGGAACCGGCGACCTTGCCATCGAATTCAAGAAAACAGTGGGTGATCCGGGATATGTGATGGGTACTGATTTTTGTGCACCCATGATAGAACCGGCTCCCGCCAAAGCTGAAGAGGAAGGGCTCAAGATCGATTTTGAAGTAGCGGACGCTATGAATCTTCCCTATGAAGATGATAAATTCGATATCGCCAGTATAGCTTTTGGAATCCGGAATGTAGACGATCCCGTCGTGGCGCTAAAAGATATGGCTCGTGTGGTAAAACCAGGGGGCAGGGTAGTGGTGCTTGAATTTGGTCAGCCTAAAGGCCTAATGAAATTTCCCTACGAATTATATAGCCAACACATTATGCCTGCCATTGGTGGATGGCTAAGCGGTAATCGGGAAGCTTATACATATCTTCCCCGAACAAGTGCAAAATTTCCGGCAGGAGATAAATTTTTAGCCCTAATGGATGAATCCGGAGCCTTTGAAAGCCGTCGCGCTGTAAAGCTAACGGGCGGAATTGCCTACGTTTATGTAGGAGTGGTTCAATAATGGTATATTCATCGCTCTAACAAACAATACAATAGTTTTATGACCATAGAAGAAATTAAAAAGATACTTCCTCACCGCTATCCGTTTTTATTGGTGGATCGCGTACTGGAAGTGGACGAAACGAGCATTAAAGCCTATAAGAATGTTTCTGCAAATGAAGAATTCTTCAACGGACATTTTCCGGGACAGCCTATTATGCCGGGAGTGTTACAGGTTGAGGCATTGGCGCAGGCCGGTGCCATCATGCTGATGACCCAGCAGGTGGAGGATCCTCAGGAGACCCTGATGGTGTTTACGGGCATCAGCAAGTGCAAATTCAGGAAACAAGTAGTTCCCGGAGATCAGCTGATACTTGAAGTTGAACTGGGAAGTAAAAAACGGAATTTTGTAACCATGACCGGCAAAGCCACTGTTGACGGCAAGGTTGCTTGTGAACTGGAAGCCTCTGCTGCACTTGTGCCACGGGAGAACGTATGAGTACCCAAAAATCCTCCGGTAAACCGGCAAAAATAACCACTCAAACGGTGGTGGATATGAAGTCGAAAGGAGAGAAGATCTCCATGCTTACGGCTTATGATTTCACCATGGCACAAATTATTGATCAGGCCGGAATTGAAATTATTTTAGTAGGTGATTCTGCCAGCAACGTAATGGCCGGACATGAGACCACAGTCCCGATGACGCTTGACCACATGATTTATCACACATCATGCGTAGTTCGCGGTGTGAACAGGGCGTTGGTGATCGCTGATCTTCCGTTCATGAGTTATCAGGTTACCACTAAAGAAGCACTGATCAGTGCAGGACGTATGATGAAGGAAGCCGGCGCCCATGCCGTAAAACTGGAGGGCGGAAAATATATTGTAAATACCGTAAAGCGTATTGTAGATGCCGGAATCCCGGTAATGGGGCATCTGGGACTCACCCCGCAGAGCATTTATAAATTTGGTACCTATAAAGTGCGTGCCACGGAAGCGGATGAAGCGGATGATCTTATCCGTGATGCAAAATTATTGGAAGAAGCCGGATGCTTTTCCTTGGTGCTTGAAAAGATTCCTGCAAATCTTGCTGAAAAAGTAACCGCAAATTTATCAATACCAACCATAGGTATTGGTGCTGGCCCTTCCTGTGACGGACAGGTATTGGTGCTTCATGATATGCTGGGATTGAACAAAGAATTCAACCCGCGATTTTTACGGCGTTATGCAGACTTAAATTCAGTGATGACGGAAGCGGTTCAGCATTACATTAAAGACGTTAAGAACAAAGATTTTCCAAATAAAGACGAGCAGTACGGCGAATGAGCGACCCAAAACGACCTTTTATTTTAGTAAGTAACGATGACGGCATTTTTTCCCCCGGTATAAAAGCACTTGCTGAAGTAGCCTCCGAATTCGGGGATGTGTACATTGTAGCACCCGATAAAGAACAAAGCGCGGTTGGGCACTCCATTACCATTCAGGTTCCATTGCGCGCCAGCAAGTTTACCGTTGCCGACAAATTCCAGGGAGAAGCCGTAAACGGAACCCCGGCCGATTGTGTAAAATTGGCTCACGGTCAGCTTTTAGATCGTAAACCCGATTTGGTGGTAAGCGGGATCAATCACGGGAGCAATGCGGGTATCAATATCATGTATTCCGGAACGGTGAGTGCGGCTACGGAAGGCACTGTTTTGGGATATCCGTCTATTGCCGTTAGCTGTACAGATTTCAATGAGGATGCCAACCTCAGGGGCTGTCAGGAAGCGGCCCGTCGCGTGATCGGTTTCGTGCTTAAGAATGGCTTGCCTCGGGGAATTACGCTGAATGTGAATGCTCCGGCCGGGGAATTCACCGAGATCAAGTGGACCCGACAGGCCGACAGCCGATATGTGGAAGAATATGAAAGCCGGACAGATCCTTTTGATCGTGCCTACTACTGGCTCACCGGTAAGTTTGAATTATTGGATGAGGGAAAGGATTCGGATATCCACGTGTTGAATGACGGAAAAGCTTCGGTTACTCCTATCCAATATGACCTGACTGCTTATCACCTGCTCGAAAATGTGGATGACGAGAGTTTGAATGAGTGATTAATGTCCGTTTTCAGCCAATCGTTTGATCACATTCATCCAAAACTGCTTGTAGATCTTCTTGCTGTCTTTATTCATTTGAAGATGCATTTGGGCTAAATGAGACAGCGGTACGGTCTCCAGGTGGGTGCCCCATTTCGCACTTTCTTTGGATACAAAGGCGTCATTTTCTCCTTCCTTTTCAAAGATCTGGCTATTTTGGAATTTAAGTACCGGGTTGATGGAATATTCGGTGCCTTTCCCAATGGCTGCGCTGTACGAATAATAAGTTACGTCTTCAACATCGGGGTGATCCGGGTTGAAAACCTCCTTCACATAATAACTCGTCAACTGCTCCAGAGAACCCAGTGCATCGCTTTTTGTTTTTGGAAACACATTATCACCAAACCAATCAATAACCAGACTTAATTTCTCGGTGAGCAGCTCCGGAGCTTTCAACACAAGGTCAGCAAGGCTTGAGCCGTGATGAGGAGTGGCAATGGTGGTCAGGCTTTCAACACGATCAGCTATGTCCATGTTCGAAAGGGCACAACGCATATCGAGCCCGCCCATACTATGTGTAACTACATTCACTTTTTCGTAATTGTGATCCTCGCAAAACGCAGAGATTAATTTCACCCACTTTTCAGCTCGTGTTTCGATGCGTGCATAGGGAACGATATTTGGTGCAATGGCTACCACCCCGTGCTCCCGGATTTTCATGCAGGGATCGTGAAGAGGTCCCGATTTTATTACGGACCCGATAGCCCCATATCCATGGCAGAGAAATATGGGATATCTTAGCTTGAGTAGTTCCGGTTGGGGATATTCCCTCAATTCAAATCTTTTCAGTATGGCAGATCGATCAGGCATAGTCAATTTGATTGTGTTTCCAGGCTATCAATTCTCAGCGTATCGAGGTCGGTATCTGTAGTTAAATGGATCGTTCGGAAAACGGTTCCCTCACTATATAGGTAAATGTGCATATCCCTGGAAGGAAATTCAATTTTAGCGGGTGTTTCAATGTTAAAACGGTTCAGGTCTTTATGTAACCTGATATGAAACATCGTCTTTGAAAATCTTAAAGGCACGCGAAGCCGATATACTTTCCGTGTTAAAACGGTGCCAACGTGTATGGATGATACCCGGACCTGCTGCTGTGTGATCAGTGAATTGTGAATGTGGACATTGAGCAGGGAGTCCAGCTGTGCGGTAGTATCAAGAGTGTAATTTTTGTGGGAAGGAGAAGCTGCAAGTATCACACTGCTAATAACACAGGAAAGTGCCAACAAAGTTGTGACCACTATTTTTCCATTATTTTTAACCACAGTAAACAGGACTTGGGTTCTTAATTTCAGTGATTTACCTTCAACCTGAATCTATAAACTTCTGTAGTAAAAGGATATGTCTTTTCAAGTCCAAAAAATTGAATCTCAAAAACAGATAGAAGCGTTTCATAAACTGCCGGAGCGTCTGTACCAAAATAATCGATGGTATCGTCCTCCATTCAGGTTTGAAATAGAGAATATCTTTGACCAAAAGAAAAATGAGCGATTTGAAAAAGGTGGTGAGTGTGAACGTTTTTTGATCTACTATAAAGATCACGTAGTGGGGAGGTTTGCTGTGTTCACCGATCCGGAAAAAGATGAACGATATGACCCTAAATTAGGCGGAATCGGATTTATTGAGATGGAGAGCCGCATCGGGATCGCGGAATATATGATCGGTTTCGCCAAAGAATGGCACAGAGAAAGAGGATATGCCGGATTCAGAGGACCCATCAATTTTGGAGAAAATGACACCTTTTGGGGAATTTTGATCAATGGATTTCAGGATCATAATGTATATGGGATGCTTTATCACCACGAATATTATGAGAAGCTGATCGAATCCACCTTCCCGGAAAAATTCGATGACCTGTACATGTATCAGCTGGATCTGAGCCGGCCGATGCCCGAGCGGTTGGTTAAAATTACGGAGCGATTAAAATCTCGGGATTCGATCGATATCCGCCCCATTGATAAAAAAAATCTGGAGCGGGATGGTGAGCTGATAAGGCAGGTCTATAACCGGGCATTCAGTGATCAGGTAATACAGGAAAGGGAAGAGGAGTTCATTGGAATTACCCGGGAAACGATCCGGAAGATGATCAAAAAATTAAAACCGGTATTGATGCCGGGAACCTCACCGATTGCATTTGTAGATGGGGAACCGGCTTCCTTCTTGGTAAGTGTTCCGGATCTGCATGAGATTTCAGCCCAGACCAACGGAAGGTTAAAATGGTGGCAGTTACCGAAATTAGCAGGCTTTAAAAAGAGAGCCCGGAAATTCCGCCCGCTTGCTTTCGGTACCGATCCGAGATTCCGTGGAAGGGGATTAGAAGCATTAGTATTTATTGAAGGATATCGGTGGACAAAGGAACACTATCCAAACCTAAAAGTGCTTGAAGGAGGCTTTGTAAGCGAAAAGAACTGGATCATGCAACGCAGCCTGGAGGCCTTGGGGTGTAAGATCGCTAAGACCTACCGGGTATATAAGTGGATGGTGGGTTGAGAGTTGAAAGTTGACAAAATGATAAGCGTGAAATCTAACATTTTTGGCTTCATCAAAATGATGTGAAAGGCTGTATTGCATGAACTATATCTATCACCCTATCAACTCTCAACTCTCAACTCTCAACTTTCAACTTTCAACTTTCAAAAAACCTATCTAAAGATCGTATTCAAGATCTCGATGGAGATCTCTTTCTTAGTGCCCTTAAACTTTTGATTAGAATCTATTCCTAAAAGATGAACGGTGTTGGAATCAAATTCAAAGCCGGCATCTTTATTATTCAGTGAATTTGCGATGATCCAGTCGGCATTCTTTTTTTTAAGCTTGGATATGGCGTTCTCGATAAGATTCTCCGTTTCCATGGCAAATCCGATCAGTACTTGTCCTTCTTTTTTATGATCTCCGAGCCAGGCTAAAATATCCTGCGTTCTTTTGAGCCCAATTGAGTTTTCGCCCTCTGTTTTCTTCACTTTTTGCGGGTGAATTTCAGTTGGGGTGAAGTCGGAGACTGCCGCTGCCATTATGATCACGTCGGCATCTTTATATTCTTTGACGGCTTCAAAAAGCTCAGCCGTACTTGTGATGCTTATGGGGTGAATGCCTTCCGGTTTTGAAACGAAAAGCGGGCCATGAATGAGGATGACATCCGCTCCCAGACCTTGAGCAGCTTCGGCCATGGCAACGCCCATCTTTCCGGAACTGGGATTGGATATAAACCGAACCGGGTCAATGTGTTCGCGGGTTGGTCCGGCAGTCACTATCACTTTTTTGCCTTCTAAGGGTCCTTTTACAGATCCAATGATCTCGGAGGCCTTCTCTAAAATATCCCCGATCTCAGGAAGCCGGCCTTTTCCTTCCAGCCCGCTGGCCAAATACCCGGTTTCAGGTTCAAGGATGTAATATCCAAATTCCTGTACTTTTTTTAGATTTCTGGAAACTGCGGGTGATTCATACATCTCGCCGTCCATGGTAGGGCAGATCAGTACCGGGCAACGGGCAGCAAGCACGGTACTGCTTAGCATGTTGTCAGAAATGCCGGTTGTGATCTTAGCAAGCGTATTTGCAGTACAGGGAGCGATCACAAAAAGGTCAGCCCACTCGCCCCAGTTAATGTGGCGGGTCCAGTCGCTTGAGCCGGGATTTTCGGGAAAGATATCAACAGCCACTTCGTGGCCGGAAAGGGAAGCGAAAGTCTCCAAACCAACAAAGCGGGTGGCCGAGGGCGTCATGGTGACGCGGACTTCAGCTCCCGCTTTTTGAAATTCTCTAAGTAAAAAAGCAGCTTTATAAGCCGCAATTCCCCCGGTAACACCTAAAATAATGCGTTTACCGGAGAGCATAACTAATTTTCTTTGTCAGGATGACGGTAGTAGATCTGGTCTTCCTGCATTTCCACGATTGCACGTTGAGTGGCATGTGGAAGTTTCTCGAAGGCTTTGGAGATATTTTCCTGCTCTTCGTTGAATGAAAACTCATCTTCTTCTTCAAATCCTTCGAAGTACTGAAGTTTTTCATCCAGTTCTAATTTTTCCTGAGCGGCAATTTGTCGTGCCCGCTTGGAAAGGATCACAAGCAACTCATATTTGTTACCTGTTTTGAATTTAAGTTTCTCAATGTCTAATGTTTGGACTGCCATGTATGGTCTCAGTTTTGATTCATGAATTCGGATACAGCGTTTTTAACTTCTGCATAAGCCGTTTCTAAATCGTCATTTATAATAATCTGATCAAATTGATCAGCGTAAGTAAGTTCTTCTTTAGCGCGTTCAAGGCGGAGTGAAAGTGTTTCATCATCTTCCGTTCCCCGGTCAGTAAGGCGCTGCTTCAATACTTCGATGGAAGGAGGCTTAATGAACAAACTTAAGCATTCATCACCATAAATACGTTTTACATTTACGGCACCTTTCACCTCAATATCAAGCAAAACAAAATACCCTGAATTTAGTTTTTTATCAACTTCTGAACGCAGCGTGCCGTATTTCTTTCCGCCGTAGAATTCTTCCCATTCGAGAAACCCCTTTTGTTGAATTTTGTTGTCAAAATCAGCTTCAGCGAGGAAATAATAGTGCTTTCCATCTTCTTCACCTTCTCTCGGGGGACGTGTGGTAGCCGAAACGGAGAACCTTAAATTCTCAAAATCTTTAAAAAGCCTGCGCGCCAAGGTTGTTTTTCCTCCTCCGCTGGGTGCCACTAAGATGATTACTTTGCCTTTTTTCATAATAGTAGTGAGACATAAGATGTAAGACCTGAGATAAATTTTTCTTACATCTTATGTCTAAAATCTAAATTATTCGACGTTTTGTACTTGTTCACGGATCTGCTCCAGAGCTTCCTTACACTTGACCACGTATTGTGCAGTTTCGGAATTATTGGCTTTGGAGCCGATGGTGTTTAGTTCGCGGTTGATCTCCTGGGTAAGGAAATTCAGTCTTCTTCCGGCTGGCTCGGGTTGTTCTACGGCTTCAATAAAGAATTTTAAGTGTGATTTCAGTCGTACTATTTCTTCGGTAACATCCATCTTATCCACCAATACAGCCACTTCCAGTTCAAGTCGCTCGGGATCGATCTTGTCCTCATCGATCAAATTCTGAATTCTTTCCAACAACTTGTCGCGGGTTTCTTCAGCTCTGCCGTTCGTTTCCTTAGTAATGATGTCAAGATTTGATTCAATGAATTTGATACGGTCAACAAGGTCATTTTTAAGCTGGTCGCCTTCCTGCGTGCGCATTTTCAGAAGAGAGGAAACGGCTTCCCCAAGTGCTTTTAAAGCAACTTCCCATTTTTTTTCGATAATCTGCTCATCTTTTTCTTTGTTGATAAAAACATCATTGAATTGGATAAGATCTCTAATCGAGATGGGGTCTTCAATTCCCGCAGTGGTACGTAATTCTTCAAGGATCCTGGTATAGCCTTTAACTTTGGCCTCATCAACCGAGATGGAAGGGCCGGCAGACTCCGCTTCAGAAACATACACGGTGATGTTAAGTTTTCCCCGATTTATGGTTTTTTGAACCAATTCCTTTACTTCCAGCTCTTTATCCTGAAGCCGTTTGGGAAGCCGGGTGCTCACATCAAGATAACGACTGTTGAGAGATTTGATTTCAACGGTAGCAGTTATGCCATTTTCTGTAGCTTCACCACGACCAAAACCGGTCATTGATATAATCATATAAGATCTTCAAGATGAAAATTGAGCGAGAAAATACGAAAGTATAGGTGGGATAAGAAATTTCGGATGCTAATTAACGTCAGTTCGATATAATCATCCTCGCTAAAGCCTTTGAAGTACGGTCTGACAGCTCCAGGTCCGTCTGACCGGTTGTTTGATTGGGGGCCTAAGTTTGTTCGCATCCTAATCCAACATCCTGCGTCTGTATCATCGATCAGATGGGTCTTGCAGCTATTCTAACATTCTTTATCTCGAATGCTCACGTTATTTATTATGCATCTTCAGTCTTCTTTAAACTGACTGCATTCATGCAGTAGCGAAGTCCGCTCGGCTCCGGTCCGTCAGGAAAAACGTGGCCCAGGTGCGCATCACACACATTGCATAAAGCTTCGATGCGGACCATTCCGTGAGAAGTATCCATCTCATATTTAACGGCATTTTCTTTTATCGGTTGTGTGAATGAAGGCCAGCCAGATCCACTTTCAAATTTTTGGCTTCCATCAAAAAGTTCGGTTCCGCAACAAACACAGGCATATAATCCGGGTTCAAAACGGTGACACATATCACTGGATCCCGGACGTTCTGTTCCCTTCAACCGGGTTATGGCATATTCTTCATCGGAAAGCTCTTTCTTCCATTCCTCTTTCGATTTTTCAACTCGTCGGGGAGGTTCGGGATTTCCGTTTTTTGCAAAGCTTTTGAGGTCTTGCCAGGTTAGCATATCAGTTGATCTGTTATATGATTTAATTGGTTGGTAATAACGGTTCAAACAGTGGTTCCGTTCTGATTTATTTAGGCAAAAAATTACTTCAACAGATCAAAGATCTTCCCTGCAAAAGCTTTGGCTGCCTCTGGTGAACGGCCTTCTGAATAGATACGAATGATAGGCTCCGTATTCGATTTTCGAAGATGAACCCAGCCTTCGGAAAAATCAATTTTCACGCCGTCCACAGTATTTGGATTGAGGCTGGAAAAATGCTCTTTCACCATTTCCAGCACATCATCAGCGTCTTTGCCTAATTCATCAAGCTGGATCTTGTTTTTACTCATGTAGTAATCAGGCAGCGTTGCTCGGTATTCAGAAGCGCTCATTTCTTTCTCGGCGAGAAGCTGAAGCACTATGGCAATGCCCACCAAGGCATCCCGGCCATAATGCAGGTCCGGACAGATCACCCCTCCGTTTCCCTCACCTCCGATCACCGCATTTTGTTCCTGCATCACTTTTACCACGTTGATCTCGCCCACAGCAGAGCGGTAGCAGGTTTGATCGTAATTGCGGGCCACATCGTCACAAACACGGGAAGAGGAGAGGTTGGTGGCACAAGCTCCCGGATTCTTGGAAAGGATGAAGTCAAAAGCGGCGGCCTGCGTGTATTCTTCGCCGAACAATTTGCCGGTGTCATCAACCAAGGCGAGACGATCTCCATCAGGGTCGGTTACCACGCCCAGATCCACTTTTTTCTCTTTAACCAACTCACAGATCTCGGTAAGGTGTTCGGGCAAGGGTTCGGGGTTATGGGGAAATAGTCCGTTGGGTGTACAGTGAATTTTGTGTACGGTTTTGACACCAAGTTTTTCCAGTAATCTTGGAATGGCTTCCGAACCGGCACCATTCACGGCATCAACGGCAACGGAGAATTTTTTGGATGCAATTTCATCTACATTGATGTACGGAAGATCCAAAACTTGCTCTATATGGTCATTCAGAATATCATGGTCTTCGCGAATTTCCCCAATTCTATTATAAGATTGATAGCCGAGATCTCCTGAATCGGCAATTCTGATAACTTCATTTCCCTGATCCGCATCCAGGAATTCACTTTTCTGGTTCAATAATTTCAATGCATTCCATTCAGCCGGATTGTGGCTGGCCGAGATTATGATCCCTCCTGCGGCTTTGTGCCTCAGAACACCCATAGCCACGGTTGGGGTTGGTACAATTCCAACTTTGATGACATCACATCCAACACTGGCAAGCGTTGCTGCTACAATATCTTCACAGATCTTTCCAGTCACGCGGGAATCCCGGCCCAATACAACCGTGCCGCCTTTAAGCCAGGTTCCGTAAGCAGCAGTAAATTTTGATAGGTTTTGTGGAGTTAGATCGGTGCCGAAAATGCCCCGGATACCCGAGACGGAGATCATTAATGCCATGTGAAATATTTGTTCTTTAAAGTTCTTTGATGAATTTATTTATTGCGTTCTGGAACCCAGGATGTTTCTAAGGTTCCGGCCTGTTTGTTTTCATAGCGAGCTAAAACAAACAGAAAGTCGGAAAGACGGTTTATATACATAATAGCCACTTCTGAGATCCCCTCTTCGTGACGACATTCTACGGTGATACGCTCAGCTCTCCGACAAACCGTGCGGGCAAAATGCAGGGTAGATCCAGCTTGAGAGCCACCGGGTAATATGAAGTTCTTGAGCGGCTCGAGAGTTTCTTCCATTTCATCAATAGCTTTTTCCAAAAATTCGACTTCCGCATTACCGATACGTTCTATGCGATGTTCTTTGGACTGAGGTGTAGCCAGATCGGCACCCAATACAAAAAGTTGCTGCTGAACAGTTTCCAGTAATTTTGTTCCCTTTTCAGAAACACCAAATGAAGTTGCCATTCCTAAAATAGAATTCAGTTCATCCACGGTGCCGTAGGAATCGATGCGTTTGGAGCTTTTGGAGACGCGTTGTCCGCCAAAAAGTGAGGTTTCGCCGCTATCGCCTTTCTTAGTGTATATCTTCATAATCAATCTTTTTCCCGAAAATAGGGGTTTAGCGGGTAAGGTGCATATATTTGGGAAAAGCTGTAAAATCTATTTCTTATTTATTAAAGGTGGTACCCATGAAAAACTATTTACCTGCGATTCTATTTTTAATTCTTTTTATAACCGGATTTAGATGTGCAAAAAATAATAATGAAGAAAACTTTGAAAAGCTGATACCTGTTAACAAGACTGAGCTGTTCGTAAAAGTAGTGGGAGAAGGTGAGCCAATGGTAGTATTGCATGGAGGGCCGGGGTTAAGCCACGATTATTTTCTCCCGCATTTATATCCATTGGCAGAGGAAATAAAATTGGTTTTATTTGATCAGCGTGGAATGGGGCGGTCCTCTGTTGATCTTGATTCGGTATCATTTTCTCTTGATCTATTGGTTGAAGATATTGAGGCTTTGCGAAAAGAACTCGATCTTGGTAAGATTCATTTACTCGAAGTGATTTAGAGGCTATACCTGTTGAATCGGATCAAAAATTGAAAGAGACTTTCCTAGATGCCCGCTTGGTGAACTTTGATAAGGCCGGACACTTTCCTTTTATTGAACGACGGCAGGCTTTCGTGGATAGTGTACTACAGTTTATCAGGGAAACTGAGTAACTAAATAAATGATTCTCCCAGTTTTTCAAAAATGATCTTTAAATGCTTCAGTCCTGACAGTTCCTTTCCAAAGCTTTCACTGTTTTTCTTGGGGCAGGCAACTTTCAGCTTCACATCTTCCAAGTACTCAGAATCCTGTACGGACAGCTCATGATCATTCTTCAATTTGTTGATGGTATTTTCTTCGGGATAGGGGTATCGAATTTCGAAAAGCTGCACGGGCTTGATGGAAATTAGACTTGCGGATTCCAGGCACAACTGTGCACCTCGGCCGTAAGATTCTATCAGCCCGGATTTTCCCAACTTGGTTCCTCCGTAATATCTCACCACCACAATTCCGGCATTTACCACTTCAAATGACTTGAGCTGATTGAGAATGGGAAGACCTGCCGTGCCGGAAGGTTCACCATCGTCTGAACTGAATTCCTTAGGTTGAGCCGGATTTAACCGCCATGCCCAGCAGTGATGAGTGGCATCGGGATATTTGGACTTGAGCCGATCAAGCTCGTCCTGAAAATCTTCTTCAGATTCAGCCGGAAAAAGATATCCCATAAATTTGGAGCCGTGCTCGCGGAAGGAGGATTCGTATGTTTTGGTAATTGTTTTCAATAGTTTGGATTAGATGCACCGAAAGGTAACAGACAACCTCCCTAAAGTCATCCCCGAATCCGCTCCAACGCAGAGCATATGGAGCGAGGGTAAAGGTAGCGGTAGTAGATCAGTAATCATTTTAAAAGCATGTAGGGACACAAGATTTTGTGTCCCTACGGTTTTTCTAAAATTTACTTGATCAAAATAATTTCCAAAATACGTCAATCACAAAATTCGCGATCATATTTAGACCCATTCTGCCTTGTTATTCAAGGAGGAAAAAGCGATTTTCTGACCGCAGTTAAGCTTCCTGCTAAGTTTTCAAAAATAATTGAAACCAAAGAAAGCCGTTTACTGTTTTGTTTATCGAAATTTGAAATTATTTAATAAGACGTAGAACATGCCTTCATTTATAAAAGCCTTGAATTCACAGGTTGGCCGAAAGATTATGACCGGTATTACAGGAATTGGCCTCATGCTTTTTTTGATTGGTCACCTTGCCGGTAACCTTACCATTTTTGGAGAAAGTGATGCCTTTAACATCTACACCTACACGCTGGAGAGCCTTGGCCCATTGCTTTACGTGATCGAAGCAGGATTGGCATTCTTCTTTTTGTATCATGCTATTTTAGGAATTTCGATCTGGAGACAGCGAAAGAAAGCGCGGCCTGAGGGATACACAAAATACCAAACCAAAGGTGGCCCAAGCCATCAGTCACTGGCATCAAAGAGTATGATCTGGACTGGTATAATCATTTTAGTCTTTTTGGTATTCCACATCATGCATTTTAAATATGGGCTCTTCAGTCCAGATGATGGAACAACGATCCTTGAATCAGCTGGGGGAGTAGAAGCACGGGATCTAAGAGCTTTAGTTATTGCTGAATTTCAAAAACCACTTATTGCATTTGGTTACATTGCGGTATTGGCATTAGTTATTTTACATCTATCTCACGGAGCATGGAGCGCATTCACATCATTGGGAATGAAGCACGGAGAAACGTCCAAGAAAGTTCAGATCGGAGCGTACATCTTTGCCATTGTGTTGATGCTTGGCTTTATCTTTATCCCGCTGTACATTTTCCTTACGGGCGGACAAGGTGGCTTAATTAGCTATTAATAGATTGTCATTAAATCTCGAAAACACAAAAATTTTTAAATGACTTGGCAAGCCGAAACATATGAAGAGATACCAAATCACCTTGAGGTGATAGAAGAAAATTTTAATCTAAAACAATATGAAGCACATAAGCAAAATCTTGAATTTGTTTAGAACAAAACATTTTCGTGTTTTTGTGTTTTCCTGGCGAATTAAACAATTATGAAATTAGATTCAAAAGTACCCGGCGGACCGTTAGAAGAAAAATGGGATAAGCATATCAAGGACATCAACCTGGTGTCGCCCAATAACAAGCGAAAATTTGAGATTATTGTAGTAGGAACCGGATTGGCCGGTGGCGCTGCGGCAGCCAGTTTTGCAGAGCTTGGATATAATGTGAGAAGCTTCTGTATACAGGATTCGGCTCGCCGCGCGCACAGTATTGCTGCGCAGGGTGGAATCAACGCTGCTAAGAATTACCCGAATGACGGGGATAGCATCTGGAGACTTTTTTATGATACTATAAAAGGCGGTGATTACAGATCAAGGGAGTCAAACGTGTATCGGCTTGCACAGGTTTCCAACGAAATTATTGATCAGGCTGTAGCGCAGGGTGTTCCATTTGCCCGTGAGTATGGCGGAAACCTGGCGAACCGGTCTTTTGGTGGAGCACAGGTATCCCGGACATTTTATGCACGTGGTCAAACCGGACAGCAGTTGTTGCTTGGTGCGTACCAAGCTATGATGCGGCAGGTTCATGATGGAAATATCAAATACCATCCGCGCCATGAGATGCTGGATGTGGTTGTGATTGACGGACAGGCTCGTGGTATCATTACCCGTGATCTTGTTTCAGGTGAACTTTGCCGATATGAAGCCGATGCCGTAGTATTGGCCACCGGCGGATATGGAAACGTCTTTTATCTTTCTACTAACGCCAAAAACTCAAACGTGACTGCGGCTTGGAGAGCACACAAACGAGGAGCTGCTTTTGCAAATCCATGTTACGTACAGGTTCACCCAACATGCATTCCTGTATCCGGTGACTATCAGTCTAAGCTGACCCTGATGTCCGAAAGTTTGAGAAACGATGGACGGGTTTGGGTTCCTAAGAAAAAAGGTGATGAGCGTCATCCGAACGATATTCCTGAGGACGAACGCTATTATTACCTGGAAGAACGCTATCCAAGTTTCGGTAACCTGGTGCCACGTGATGTGGCTTCCCGTAATGCTAAGATGGTTTGTGATGATGGATTGGGAGTAGGGGAAACCGGATTAGCCGTTTACCTTGATTTCCGTGATGCCATCAAGCGGGATGGACGTGATACCATCGAGTCTAAATATGGTAACCTCTTTGAGATGTATGAGAACATCGCCGGGGAGAATCCATACGAGCGACCAATGAGAATTTATCCTGCCGTGCACTATACAATGGGCGGACTTTGGGTTGATTACAACCTTCAGACAAGCATTCCGGGTTTATATGCCGCAGGAGAAGCTAATTTTTCTGATCATGGTGCAAACCGGCTCGGGGCAAGTGCACTGATGCAGGGGCTCTCAGATGGATATTTTGTACTTCCTTACACAATAGGAGATTATCTTGCCAAGCAAGAGTCCGGTAAGAGGTACGGTACCGATCATGAGGCTTTTGCTGAAGCAGAAAATGCGGCACAATCACAAATCGACAAATTGCTGAGTATTGACGGTGATCGCACGATCGTTGATTTCCACAGAACGTTAGGAAAGATCGTTTGGGATAAGATCGGAATTGCTCGAAACGCAGAAGGATTGAAATCGGCCATTGAGGAAATTCGTGCATTACGAGAAGAGTTTTGGCAAAATGTGAAAGTGCCCGGTGACAAGAATAACTATAACAAATACCTGGAATTTGCCGGCCGTGTGGCTGACTTCTTTGAGCTGGCCGAGTTGATGGCTCAGGATGCTCTTCAACGAGAAGAATCAGCAGGATGTCACCTCCGGGAAGAATACCAAACCGAAGAAGGGGAAGCTTTACGTAATGATGAAGACTTCTCATACGTAGCTGCCTGGGAATACAAAGGCCTGAATGGCAAGCTGGAAGAAACCCTTCACAAAGAAAATCTTGAATTTGAATTCGTTGAGCTAAAACAGCGCAGTTACAAATAAGGAATATTATGAGTAAAGAAATGACCATTCATCTGAAATACTGGAAGCAAGACGGCCCGAATGCAAAAGGCTATTTTGAGGAGTACACGCTCGACAATGTAAACGAGCACATGTCGTTCCTCGAAATGCTGGATGTGCTCAACGAAGAGCTGATGCTTCAAGACAAAGAACCTGTAGAATTCGATTATGATTGTAGGGAAGGAATTTGCGGTTCTTGTAACCTGGTGATCAACGGCCAGGCACACGGACCTAAAGAAAGAGTGGCTGCATGTCAGTTACATATGCGCAATTACAGCGATGGCGATCATATAACGATCGAACCACCGAGAGCGGCATCCTTTCCCGTTATCAAAGATTTGGTAGTAGACCGAAGTGCCTTTGACCGTATTATTGAAGCCGGAGGGTATGTATCTATTAAAACCGGTTCTGCTGTTGAGGCAAATTCAATTTTGGTCCAAAAAGAAAAATCTGATGCAGCTTTTGATTACGCCACCTGTATTGGTTGTGGAGCTTGTGTGGCAGCTTGCCCGAATGCTTCAGCTTCGTTATTTACCGGAGCCAAGATCGCTCACTTAAATAAATTACCACAAGGTGAAGTGGAGCGTTCTAATCGCGTGGTTGCTATGGTAGATCAAATGAAAGAAGAAGGCTTTGGTGATTGCTCCAACTTTGCGGAATGCGAAGCCGTTTGTCCGGTGGGAATCTCCATTTCAGCCATTGCTGAAATGAGAAGAGATTATATGAAAGCGGTGGTGAACGGAGACTGATTACTGAGGTTAAAATCAGATTGAAGAAAAGCCGGCTCTCTGGGGTCGGCTTTTTTATTTATATCAATTAATTTTCTTCAGGAAGGGATTTAAATTCTTTGCGTTTCTTTTCCATCCATTGTTTCCTGGCTTCAGGATCATTCATCATCTCCGACATTTCTTGCATGGCTTGTAGATGTGCTTCATCTTCCTGTTTGAACATTTCCGTACCATGTTTCTTACTCTGCTCAGCAATCTCTTGAAAGGTTTTACCTTTGAATTTTTTATCGCAGGCACCGCCTAGTTGTCTACAGGTCATTGTTTTCATAGGGAATATTATTTAAAGGTTAGGTCAATGTAGTTGCTTTTTACTAAGCTACCAATGCTTGAATCAGCTTCTCAAACTCTTCTTTGGTATTATACACATTCGGCGAAATCCGGATAGAGTCACCTCGAAAAGAAACGAGGATATTCTCTTCCTCAAATTTTGCCTTGATCTGTTCCATGTTGTGGTCATCTCCCAGACGAATTCCAAAGAGGTGGGAGGAGCGGTAATCCTCATCTTCAATTTTATATCCTGCCTCCTTTAGTTTTTTGATACCTCCGGAAATAAGATCTTTGCAATAGGTTTGGATGTTCTCCGGCCCCCATGCATTTAGCTGCTTGACGGCGGCCAGCATCATCGGTACTAAGATGAAGTTACTGTGTTCCCCCACTTCATACCGCAAAGCTCCGGGCTGGTAATCATCATTGTAATTCACCAGGTTAGCAAAATTCTCACTCTCATACCGGTTGATCCAGTTTTCTTCTACAGGTTTCCCATTATCTAAAGCAGGTCCGTAGTAAGCAAGACCGATGCTGTACGGCCCCATCAGCCATTTGTACCCGGCGCAAACTAAAGCATCAGGTTGAATTTCTGAAACATCGAAAGGAAGTGCGCCTACTGATTGAGTTCCATCGATAGCCAGCCATGCTCCAACTTTACGGGTGTGCTTGCGGATAGCTTTTAAGTTAAATAAGGTGCCATCTGCCCAGTGAATATTGCCCAGAGCCACTAATTTTGTTTTTGGAGTGATGGCATTCAGGATCTTTTCATTCCAAAGCTTTCCCCGGTCTTTGGATTCTTTGGGAGGAGTGATGGTTATGATCTCTGCTCCGGCTTCATCAGCGACGGTTCTCCAGGGATAGACATTGCTCGGGAATTGTTCACCCACAACAATGATGTTATCACCTTTTGAAAGTGGTAGGTTTCTGGCAACATTAGCCATTCCATAGGAGACTGAAGGAATCACAACAATGCGTTTTGGGTCTGTAGCATGGATGAGTTTAGCGTATTCCTCACGAAGCGTATCGGTCTCACCAAAAAATTCCTCCGGAGATATCTTGAAAGGATTCCTTTTGCGTTTTAATCCCATTTTTCCGGCTTCTTCAACCACTTTTAACTGAGGTGACATATAAGCACAATTGAAATAGGTTACTGAGTGGTCAAGCTGGAAATCTGATTTTTTACAATCCATGGATTCGTTATACTTATTTACTTTTATTGGTTACTACAAGCTCTAAATTTCATGCCATAAATCCCAATCGTTTTTCATAAATGAATATTCGACGTGCTATAGAAGAAGACCTTCCAGCTGTATTAAAACTAAATAAAGCTGCTTTACCTCATGTCAATGATGTTACACTTTTAGATATGAAGCGATTTCTGGAACAAGCTGATCCTTTTCTTGTGATAGAAAACGAAGAAGAAATAGCAGGATTTATGATCGTCCTGCAAAAAGGTCTGGACTATGACAGTCTGAATTATGCATTCTTCTGCAATAATTATTCCGACTTTGATTACGTAGATCGCATAGTGATATCCGAAAAGTTCAGGGGAAAAAAAATTTGGAACGGCACTCTATAATCACCTTTTTTCGACTTCCGGGAAAAATATTATCTCCTGTGAAGTGAATATAAAACCGCCAAACCCCGATTCACTGGCCTTTCATAAAGTACTGGGCTTCAGACAGGTAGCTGAGCAGGTTAGCGAAAATGGCAAAAAGAATGTAGCGATGATGGTCAGGAAGAAATAGATTTAATTTTCAAAATGGAATGAAAGTTAGACGGTTAGCATTATCAGAGCTGACTATTCAATTCTAAATTAAATTTATTCATTACCCGAGTTCAACTAATAAGTGCAACACAACAAAATATGTCAGGAGTTTTTAAAATAATTTTTGCACTGCTTCTGTCAACAAATGTGCAAGCGCAAGACAGTGATATTATAGAACTCGCTGTTGCAACCGACGAGCTTTCAACCCTTGTGACTGCTGTTAAAGCAGCGGGGTTAGTAGAGACGCTACAGAGTGATGGTCCTTTTACCGTCTTCGCACCTACCAACGCAGCTTTTGAAGCACTACCCGAAGGCGTGCTTGAAATGCTATTGAAACCGGAAAATAAAGATCAACTTACCGCAGTATTAACCTACCAGGTAGTGTCCGGCAAAGTAATGTCCGGCGATCTGAAAGACGGCATGATGCCTGAAACGGTAGAGGGCAGCAAGGCTGAGATAGCCATTAACTATGGTAAAGTAAAAGTTGACGGTGCCAATGTAGCCATGGCTGACATTGAAGCATCAAACGGTGTAGTACACGTTATTGATGCTGTGATTCTGCCGCCAAGTATTAAAAAAGCTCTCGCTTCCAATTAAAATAATAAGGAAGAAGAAAGCAGCAACTGGTAAGACAGAAGTCAGAAAGAACTTTCAGGCCGATATCGAAAGATGTCGGTCTTTTTCATTAATTAATTATATTAAAAATCTAAACAAATGCGGCTGATTATTCACGTATTCGTAATTAATATTCGCCTCTTCCATACGCCTCACTAAAGGCTCGAAATCATTTTTAGCTTTGATTTCAATGCCGATTAAAGCAGGACCTTGTTCCCTGCTGGTTTTCTTGGAGTACTCAAAGTGAGCGATATCATCTTCCGGACCAAGCACTTCATTTAGGAATTCCCGAAGAGCGCCAGCCCGTTGAGGGAAATCTACAATAAAATAGTGCTTTAATCCTTCATGAAGCATAGACCGCTCTTTAATCTCGGCAGTTCGGGTGATGTCATTATTACTTCCACTCACTACACAAACAACATTCTTTCCTTTGATTTCATCCCTCAAAAAATCCAGTGCTGCTACTGATAAGGAGCCGGCCGGTTCTGCTACGATAGCCTGTTCATTATAGAGCTGAAGAATGGTACTGCATACTTTGCCCTCGGGAACCGTGATGACTTTCTCCAACACTTCCCTGCAAATTCTAAAGTTGTGTTCACCCACACGCTTGACCGCCGCACCATCTACAAACTTGTCAATTTTTTCTAAAGTGATGACCTTCCCTTCATCGAATGATTTTTTCATGGCAGGAGCTCCTGCTGGCTCAACTCCGATTATTTTGGTGGAAGGAGAGAGCACGCTGAAATAGGAGCCAATACCTGCAGAAAGTCCACCACCGCCAACAGGTAGAATCAAATAGTCAATAGGTTCTTCAGCATCTTCCAGAATCTCTTTACCGACGGTTCCCTGTCCTTCTATAATTTTGGGATCATCAAAAGGAGGGATGAAGGCCGCTTTTTGATGGTTACTGAAAACCATGGCTTCTTCAAAAGAATCATCAAAAGTGTCGCCAACTAACCGGACATCTGCAAATTCCTTACCAAAAATTTTCACTTGTTTTACTTTCTGTTCCGGAGTAGGAACTGGCATGAAAATGGTACATTTGATTTGCTTTTGATAACAAGCGAAAGCTATACCCTGGGCATGATTTCCGGCACTGGCACAGACTATTCCATTCTTAAGTTCTTTATCAGATAGGCTCTGAATTTTGTAATAGGCTCCCCGAATTTTGTAAGAGCGAACTATTTGTAAGTCTTCCCTCTTAAGCCAGATATTAGCACCTGATTGCTCTGAAAGTTGGTGGTTAAACATGAGTGGTGTGCGAATGGCAATGTCTTTTAAAACATGTGCGGCTTCCTGTATATTTTGAACCGATACGGTAGATGATACTTCAGCTTCTGGCATAGATTGAATCAGGAATTAGAAATTTTGTATTAGATAAACTACAACATTTGGTTCCGACGCAGAGCATCGGAACCAAGAATTAAATAAAGAGAATTCGTTCTGATGCTCTGCATCAGAACAGGCATACTATTCTTCAGCGACCTCTTCTTCAACTTTGTTATTTTCAGGGCGCAATTGACGGACGGTGGAACCTGCTTTCCACATTTCAGATTCACGAAGTTCTTTTAGTTCTACTTCCAGTTTTGCCCGGTAGTCAGGCTGACTATTGGAATCGATAGATCGCTGAGCTTCTTGTCCGGCTGCTACTTCTTTATATAGATTTTCGAAAACGGGTTTGGTTGCGTCCCGGAATTTCTTCCACCAGTCCAAAGCACCACGCTGGGCAGTGGTAGAGCAGTTGGCATACATCCAGTCCATACCGTTTTCAGCAACCAGGGGCATCAGCGACTGAGTGAGTTCTTCTACTGTTTCATTGAAGGCTTCCGATGGAGAGTGTCCGTTAGCCCGGAGTACTTCATATTGAGCTGCAAATATTCCTTGAATGGCACCCATAAGGGTTCCGCGTTCGCCGGTAAGGTCACTATAAACTTCACTTTTAAAAGTGGTTTTAAACAGATAACCCGAACCCACACCTATGCCCAGAGCAGTAACCCTTTCTTTGGCCCTGTCGGTGGCATCCTGAAAAATAGCATAGCTTGAGTTCAGGCCCCGTCCCTCCAGAAACATGCGCCGGAGGGAGGTTCCTGAACCTTTTGGAGCTACTAATATAACATCCACATTTCCAGGAGGGATGATGCCTGTACGATCTTTGTAAGTAATGCCAAATCCATGGGAGAAGTAAAGGGCATCGCCGGGGTTTAGGGCTGCTTTCACGGTTGGCCATACCGCAATTTGACCAGCATCAGAAAGAAGATATTGTATAATAGTTCCACGCTGTGCTGCTTCTTCAATTTCGAATAAGGTTTCCCCGGGTACCCAACCGTCTTCAACGGCTTTGTCCCATGTGCTTGAATTTTTGCGCTGACCAACAATTACATTGAAGCCGTTATCTTTGAGATTCAGGGCTTGTCCCGGCCCCTGAACACCATATCCGAGAACCGCAATGGTCTCGTCTTTCATGGTTTCCAGTGCTTTTTCCAGGGGGAATTCATCTCGGGTAACTACTTCTTCTTCGACGCCGCCAAAATTTAGTGTTGCCATTATTTTGCTAGGTTTTTATTTGTGAGTTTATATTTAATTTTTTTTAAAAGCAGGAGCTAAATAGAGTAAGGTTAAACCATTGTTGCTTCAGTCAGTATTTTTTCAACATCCCTTCCAATACCATAACGCTCCCGGGAAACAGCAATTCGTCCGGATCGTACAAATTCGTTGATTCCAAAAGGTTTGAGTTCATTAAAAAGGGCAATGGTTTCTCGTCTAAAACCAGATTTTTCGATCACCACAAAATGCTTCTCAATGGTTAGGAACCGGGCATTATGCTCGCGGACAATCCGTTCAACTTCGAGGCCATTGGTTAGTGACTTAGTCGAAATTTTGTATAGTGCTAGTTCCTGCTGAACGACTTCCTTCTTCGTGTAGTAATCTGCTTTCAGCACTTCCACCTGCTTCTCAATTTGCTTCACCACTTTTTTGACCTGTTCTTCAGTCTCAGTCACCGCAATGGTGAAACGGTGAATTCCTTCTGTCTCGCTTTCGGATGTAGTCAGGCTTTCGATGTTAATCTTTCGTTTTGTGAAAATGATGGTAAGCCTGTGCAGCAGCCCTACGTGATTTTCGGTATACGCTGTTATGGTAAATTCTTGTACTTCTTGTTCCATGAGATCACTCTAATCGTATTTCTGCAACTCCCGAGCCGCTGGGGACCATTGGGAATACATTGTTTTCTTTACCTACCATCACTTCGAGGAAGTAAGCTCCATCGTAGTTGATGAATTCTGCAATTGCTTTTTCCAGATTTTCACGTTCAGTTACTTTCTTAGTAGGGATATAGAATCCTTTTGCCAGTAGCTGGAAGTCCGGGTTAATAAGCTCAGTGGATGAATACCGTTTCTCGAAAAACAATTGTTGCCACTGACGTACCATGCCAAGGAATTCGTTATTCAACAGCAGTACTTTTACTTTTACTTTGGTTTGATAAATAGTAGCCAGTTCCTGCATGGTCATCTGAAATCCGCCATCTCCTACAACGACAATAACAGTTCGGTCTGGAGCACCAAGTGCTGCGCCAATTCCGGCCGGAAGACCAAATCCCATGGTTCCCAATCCTCCGGATGTGATATTGCTTTTCGGGCGGGTAAACTTTGAGTAACGGCAAGCTACCATCTGATGCTGTCCTACATCTGTAACAAGGATATGGTCATCATTTGTAATGTCATTGACGATCCGGATTACTTCACCCATGCTTAAAATATTGGATTCGGGATGAAGCTCATCTTTAATCACTTTCTCCCATTCCTTTTCATCACAATCGCGGAAGCGCTGCAACCATTCTTCATAGCTTTTTGGTTTCACCAGCTTAATGAGTTCAGAGAGTGATTCTTTGGCATCGCCAAGCACAGCTACATCAGCCGGTACATTTTTATCAATTTCGGCGGGATCAATTTCAAGATGAATCACCTTAGCCTGCTTGGCATATTTGGAAAGATTTCCTGTAACACGATCATCAAAGCGCATGCCTACTGCAATCAGTACATCACATTCATTAGTAAGCAAATTTGGTCCGTAATTACCGTGCATGCCCAACATGCCCACATTTAAGGGGTGATCAGTTTCGAGAGCGGAAAGCCCCATGATAGTCCAGGCAGAAGGGATGCCTGTTTTTTCAATAAATTGCTTGAATTCTTTTTCGGCATTTGCCAAAATCACACCCTGACCAAAAAGTACATAAGGACGTTCGGCATTATTGATCAACTCTGCAGCCTCCTCAATTTTGGCATGATCCAATTTTGGTTTGGGCTTATAACTTCGTAGGGAGGTACACTTTTCATATTTATAATCGAACTCCTCAAACTGAGCATCTTTGGTGATATCAATTACCACCGGCCCAGGGCGGCCTGTTTTTGCCAGGTAAAAAGCCTTTGCTAAAGCTTCGGGAATTTCTTCAGCACGGGTAATTTGAAAATTCCACTTGGTTACTGGCATCGAAATTCCAAGCACATCACATTCCTGAAAAGCATCACTTCCCAATAAAGAGGAGTTAACCTGTCCGGTTATACAGACCAGGGGAGTAGAATCGATTTGGGCATCAGCAATACCGGTAATGAGATTGGTTGCGCCGGGTCCGGAAGTAGCCAGACAAACACCAACTTTTCCACTTGTACGTGCGTAGCCCTGAGCCATATGTATGGCGCCCTGTTCGTGCCGGGCAAGTACATGATGGATGCTATCCTGATGATCATAAAGTGCGTCGTATACCGGCATGATGGCTCCGCCCGGATATCCAAAAGCCGTATCGACATTTTCTTTAAGTAAAATCTGGACAAGTGCCTCGGCACCTGTCATTCGTATGGTGTCCACTGTTTTTGGTTGTGATGTTAATTCAGGTGCTTCTACTGTTCCCATAGTGAGTGAGATTAAATTGTTAAAACTCGTCAGTTACACAGCCTTGTGAAGCCGATGAAACGGTTTTGGCGTATTTATAGAGGGTGCCACGATTCTCTTTAAGTGATGGTTCCTTCCATTGTTCTTTTCGTTCGGCTAATTCATTATCAGAAATCAGCACATTTATTTCATTCTTGGTTGCATCTATTCTTATAGTATCTCCATTCTTAACCAACCCAATAGCTCCGCCAACCTGTGCTTCTGGTGTGATGTGACCTACGACAAATCCGTGGGTACCTCCAGAGAAACGACCATCTGTGATCAGCGCGACTTCTTTGCCTAAACCTGCACCCATAATGGCAGATGTAGGTTTCAACATTTCCGGCATGCCGGGGCCGCCTTTGGGGCCTACATAACGGATTACTACTACGTCGCCGCCTTTTACTTCACTGTTCCTAATTCCATTGTTGGCTTCGAATTCGCTATCAAAAACACGAGCGGTTCCTTCAAAAAGCTCTCCTTCTTTCCCGGTGATTTTTGCTACAGCACCTTCTTCAGCAAGATTTCCATAAAGAATTCGAATGTGTCCGCTTTTCTTAATTGGGTTCTTCAAAGGATGAATGACATCCTGCTTTTCATCGAGAGCGTCAACTTCTGAAAGATTTTCGGCCAAGGTTTTTCCGGTAACGGTCATGCAGTTTCCTTCCAAAAGATCATGTTCCAGCATGTATTTCATGACGGACGGAACACCACCCACTTCGTGCAGGTCTTGCATTACGTATTTTCCACTTGGTTTCAGATCCGCAAGAAAGGGGGTATTATTACTGAGTCGCTGAAAGTCGTCCAGTCCAATTTCGATGTTTGCCGTCCGGGCAATTGCAATAAGGTGAAGAACCGCATTGGTGGATCCTCCCAAAACCATGATCAGACGAATGGCATTTTCGAATGATTTTTTTGTGAGGATATCCAGCGGTTTAATATCGTTTTCCAAAAGATGGTAGAGATGGGTTCCTACCTCTTCACATTCAATAGTTTTCACGCTATTCATAGCTGGGTTGGAGGAATTATAAGGCAGGCTTAATCCCAAGGCTTCTATTGCTGATGACATGGTGTTAGCCGTGTACATTCCTCCACAGGCGCCGGCGCCGGGACACGCATGTTGAATCACATCCTTAAAATCTTCTTCCGACATTTTCCCACTTACTTTTTTTCCCCACGCTTCAAAGGCGGAAACTACATCTAACTTTTGGCCATTGTGAAATCCGGGAGCAATGGTTCCACCATAGACTAAAATGGAAGGACGGTTTACTCGAATCATAGCCATCAGGGCTCCTGGCATGTTTTTATCACAACCTACAATGGCAACAAAACCATCATATGACATTCCTTTTACCACCGATTCCATAGAATCTGCAATTAAATCGCGGGAGGGCAGAGAGAAACGCATGCCGGGCGTTCCCATCGAAATTCCATCACTGATCCCAATGGTGTTGAAGATGAGTCCGTTTAATCCAGCATTTTGAATTCCCTTTTTGACATGAACCGCCAAATCATTGAGGTGCATGTTGCAGGGATTACCTTCATATCCTGTACTAGCAACACCAATCAGAGGTTTTTGTAAATCATCGTTATCCAGCCCGATTGCATGAAGCATAGCCTGAGCTGCGGGTTGAGAGTTGTCCTGGGTGACTTGTTTACTAAATTTATTTAATTCTGCCATGTAGTGAGTAAGTGTAAATCGGTTCCAAAAAATATTAGCCAAAAAAAAAGCCTTCCGGATTAGGGAAGGCTTTGTGTAATCATAATCAATGTATCATTACATAACTTTCCCTGGTTGGTATGGAATACCAATGACTTGAATAATAATGACCAGAGAAATAATGATAGACAGCATATTTATATAAGTGTAATTTTTTTGCTCGCGATCAATATAGGTTGAGTGTATTTTAATATCAACTGTCAGTAGATGTGATCTTTTTTATTAATGGGATGACCAAATTGATATTTTGTTAGTTCCGTGGAGTCAATTTCTGCTTTATGATGTTCTGAACCGGTTTCTCATGGATTTTAGACTCCAGCCACGATATGATGTCCAAATACAAAAAAGGCCGTTTTTGATAAGGCATTTCGTTGATTTCAAGCAGTCGTTCTCGTAGTTTTTTAAACTTTTCTTTCAGGGATAAGCCGTTAGCCCGGCCTAAATTCTGGAGAAAATTCAGTATTTCTTGTTGAACCAGGTTAAGGTCGTTCATCTTTCTGAGAAACCGATACACCGACCGTATTTGGTATTCCACATGCGTTTGGTTTCCTAATTCATAATGTGCAATCAAATTGAGAATGCGGGCAAAACAGTGAAGGTCTTCCCGTAGTTTTTGATCCGGGTAGTTGATGATTTTATTCAGGTATTCAATGGCCTTGTCGTTATTGCCGGCACCAAAATACAGACAGGCAATTTTGTAGTAGAAAACCAGAATCCGATGGGGATCAACCTGCTGAGAATACTTATCGATTTTCTGATTTAATTCAGGTACCATTTTCACACCTTCAGAAAAAGTACCAGCAATAAAATGCCCATTTATCTTGGATGTATAGAGGTACATGAATCCCAGTGTTTCAAGATTCTCGTTGCTTCGGGTGGGAGGGTTTTTCAGAAATGATTCCAGGTGTCCTTTAACCTCCTCGTGCTTTTTATAATGGCCAAGGACAAACAAAGCCTCGAGTAACACATGCTGACCTTTGAGGTACCAAATAGGTTCCAGTTCCAGCATATCTTGGTTATCATGAAATAAATCAACCCACTTCTGAGCGTATCGATACTGAAGCAAAAAATCTTGTACAATTAGGCTGTACCAGGCATAAGAAACATAGAGGTATAGTTGTTCAAAGAAACCCAGGTTCTCTTGGTCTATATCTTCCAATTCTTTTTTGAAATACTGGCTGATATTTTTGTAATCGTTTTGATCGCGTACATGTCCGGCTTTGATATAAATACCATACAGACGAAGCGAAATATTTGACAGCCGGTTATAGTTTGAAAGAGTCTGTAGCTTTTCCTCGGCTTGTTCAATTAATTCATCAGCCCTGTTTTCTAGGCTTCTTGTGATATACTGTGATTCTATAATACGCTCAAAAGTGAGAATCTCATATTCCAGAGAGTGTCGATGATTTTGGTGAGCCAGTGATTTGGCTTTGTCAAGTAGTCTCAGGCTCTGTTTATAGAGACCCTTGTTGTACAAAATACGCGCGTGGTCAATCTGTTCGCGCAACATAATGTCCACATTATGATTGATATTGGTGAGACGAAGGCTGGTGAGAATCTGTTTATAAAGGTGAGCTTTCAGATTAGAAAACTGACGTTTTTTTATGGTTTTCAGACTTTTGATAATGGCATCTTCATCATAATCCGTGACTTTATCTACGGCATTAAAGAGCTTGATGAATTTGGCATCAGGTGTGTTATTCCGGGTTGCATAAATCTTAAAAGCACGCTTTTCAGCCTTCGTCAACGATTTAATCAGTTGATAAAGATAATCATTCGGTTGATTGGCCATTGTATTAAATGAGTAAGTAAAATCAGGTTAAGTAATTAATAATAAAGAAGATGATTATTTGTACAAAATGTTTGGGTGTCGTAATATCCTAAGATTATGGTTTTAGGAAAACGTTGTAGGCCAATACATTCTGCGCAATTACTTGAACTTTGACCAGAGACAGTAATTGATTCTGCAGTTAAGTTAGAAATCCCCAGACTAATGCCAAACAATCAAATTCAGATTTTCGATACTACCCTACGCGACGGTGAACAAGTTCCGGGCTGTAGATTAAATACTCCTGAAAAAATTAACATTGCTAAAGAACTAGAGCGACTAGGAGTAGACGTAATGGAAGTCGGATTTCCGGTTTCCAGTCCGGGAGATTTTAAGTCCGTACAGCAAATTTCAGAGATTATAAAAAACTCAACGGTATGCGCTCTTACTCGCGCGGTTGAAAACGATATCAAAATAGCAGCTGAAGCTATTCAAAAAGCCAAGCGTCCGCGGATTCATACCGGCATCGGAACGTCAGATAGCCATGTCTTCAACAAACTGAGAACAACCCGTGAAGAAGTAATAGAGCGGGGTGTTGAAGCTGTGAAATTGTCAAAAAAATATGTAGAAGATGTAGAATTCTATGCTGAAGACGCCGGACGTACCGATAATGAATACCTTGCTCAGGTAATTGAGGCGGTGATCAAAGCCGGTGCAACTGTGGTGAACATCCCGGATACGACCGGTTATTGTCTTCCCTCAGAGTATGGCGAGAAGATCAGATACCTGAAAGAGAATGTGAAAGGAATTGATAAGGCTATAATCTCCACTCACTGCCATAATGATTTAGGACTGGCAACAGCGAATTCAATTTCAGGAATCCAGAATGGAGCACAGCAGATTGAATGTACCATGAATGGAATTGGCGAACGGGCTGGAAATGCCTCACTTGAAGAAGTGGTCATGATAATGCGAAAGCATCACGATTTGAATTTTGATACCAATATTAATACCAAATATTTGTGTGAAGTTAGCGCACTGGTTTCAGCCAAAATGAACATGCCGGTTCAGGCCAATAAAGCCATTGTTGGATCGAATGCTTTTGCACACTCATCTGGCATTCACCAGGATGGAGTGATTAAATCCCGTGAAACTTATGAGATTATTGACCCTGACGAAGTTGGTGCTTTGGAATCATCAATTGTGTTAACCGCAAGAAGTGGCCGTGCAGCATTGCATTACAGAGCCCAAAAATTGGGCTTCGAATTTGGTAAGGAGGAATTGGATCGTTATTACAAAGAATTTCTGAATTTGGCGGATGAGCAAAAGGTAATTCAGGATCAGGATTTAGTACAGTTGTTCTCAGTAGCTGCTACCGGATAAAGCAGGCTTAGAAAATATTACAGGAATTGGAGTTACTAATAGTATTGAAGAAGTATAAAACAGTTTATGCCAAAAACGTTATTTGATAAGGTTTGGGATCAGCATGTGGTTGCTCAGGTTGAGGGGGGATTGGAAATCCTATATATCGATCGGCATTTTATTCATGAAGTTACAAGTCCGCAAGCTTTTAGTGGTATTCGAAACCGCGGGATTGATATCCACAGAACCGATAAAATTGTTGCCACAGCAGATCATAATGTGCCAACCAAAAATCAGCATTTACCTATCAAAGATGCGCTATCCAAACTTCAGGTGGATGCCCTTCAGCAAAATTGCGAAGATTTTGGTATTGAACTTTATGGGCTGGGTCATCCATATCAGGGCATTGTTCACGTAATTGGACCTGAACTTGGAATCACCAAGCCGGGCATGACCATTGTTTGTGGAGATAGTCATACTTCAACACATGGGGCATTTGGTGCGATTGCTTTTGGGATCGGAACTTCACAGGTAGAACAGGTTATGGCTACCCAATGTTTGTTGGTTGAGCGACCCAAGACTATGCGTATCACTATTGATGGTGAATTAGGTGATGGTATTTATGCCAAAGACATCATTCTGTATATCATATCGAAATTGGGGACAGGTGGCGGAACAGGTCATTTCGTTGAGTATGCAGGAACGGCTATTTGGGGACTTTCGATGGAAGCCAGAATGACGATCTGTAATATGAGTATTGAGATGGGAGCAAGAGGTGGAATGATTGCTCCGGATGAAACGACTTTTAAGTATGTGAAGGGGCGGGAATTTGCTCCTCAAGGGAAAAATCTTGAAACTGCTATTACTCAATGGAAAACCCTTTATTCAGATAATGAAGCCGTATTCGATACGGAATATAATTTTCGAGCAGAAGACATTGAACCCATGATTACCTACGGGACTAATCCGGGAGCAGGAATTAAGATTACAGGTACGGTCCCAAATCCAGAAGACGTTGAAAACCCAGAGGGATTGAAAAAATCTCTCGAGTATATGGGGTTGGAAGCCGGTCAAATGTTAAAAGGAAAGCAAATCGACCACGTGTTTATAGGAAGTTGTACTAATAGTAGGATTGAAGATCTTCGAATTGTCGCCAATTATGTAAAAGGTAAAAAGAAGGCCGATCACGTAAATGCGATGATTGTTCCGGGTTCGCGGCAGGTTCAGGAGCAAGCTCAAAAAGAAGGAATCGATAAAATTTTAGCTGAAGCCGGTTTTGAACTAAGGCAGTCTGGATGTTCGGCTTGTTTGGGAATGAATGAAGATAAAATTCCTAAAAGCGAATACTGTGTCTCTACCTCAAACCGAAATTTTGAAGGGCGGCAGGGCCCAGGAGCTCGAACCATGCTGGTAAGTCCGCTTACCGCTGCAGCCATTGCCATTGAAGGAAAAGTGGTAGATCCACGCGAGTTTGAACTTGACAAAATGGCGGTGTAATCAATATGGAGAAATTTAGAGTTTTAAAAACACCGGCCGTTCCGCTTCCTGAGGAAGATGTGGATACTGATCAGATTATACCTGCACGATTTTTAAAATCGACATCACGGGAAGGGTTTGGGGAGAATTTATTTCGTGATTGGAGATATGATTCGGAGGGAAATCCCATAAAAGATTTCGTGCTGAATAACGATAAGTATGCTGGAAAGGTGTTAGTAGCCGGACGAAATTTTGGATGTGGCTCAAGCCGGGAACATGCTGCTTGGGCTTTGTATGATTATGGCTTCAGGGCGGTAGTTTCGAGCTTTTTTGCAGATATATTCAAAGGAAATGCACTTAACAACGGGTTGCTTCCTCTTCAGGTGAGTGATGAGTTTCTAAAAAAGATGCTGGCCGATATAAAGGAAAAGCCATCAACGCTTGTCAAGATAGATTTGAAAGATCAGCGAATCTCTTTAGAAGATGGAAGCAGTGAAGAATTTAAAATCAATTCATTTAAGAAAATGTGCCTGCTGAAAGGTTATGATGACATCGACTTTCTGCTCAGTCAAAAAGACAAAATCAAAGAATTTGAACAACAACACGTGGAGTTTTAGGGAATGAAAAAGAGAATAGCTGTATTGCCCGGAGATGGAATCGGACCGGAAGTTACCAAACAGGCAAAGAAAATACTTGAAGTGATTGCTGACCGATTTGGACATGAATTTGAATATAAAAAAGGGCTGGTTGGTGCGGTTGCTATTGAAAAAACCGGGGACCCGCTGCCAAAGGAAACTCTGGATATTTGTCTGGAGGCCGATGCGATTTTATTTGGTGCTATCGGAGATCCTAAATACGATAATAATCCGAAGGCGAAAGTAAGACCGGAGCAGGGTTTACTTCGTCTGAGGAAAGAACTTGGATTGTATGCGAATATTCGTCCGGTAAAAACCTATGATTCACTCGTCAATCGTTCACCATTGAAGAGAACGCATGTAGAAGGAACTGACCTGGTGATTTATCGGGAGCTGGCTGGCGGTATTTATTTCGGGGAAAAAGGCCGGAGTGATGATGGCAAATCAGCTTACGACCATTGTACGTATACGGTTGAGGAAATAGAACGAATTTCTAAACTTGCATTTGAAGCAGCTCAAAGTCGACGCAAAAAACTAACTTTGATTGACAAGGCCAATGTACTTGAAACCTCTCGCCTATGGCGACAGACTGTACAGGTGATCGCTCAGAGTTATCCGGATGTAGAAGTTGAATATTTGTTCGTGGATAATGCCGCCATGCAAATTATCCTTCGTCCAAATCAGTTTGATGTGATCCTGACGGAGAACATGTTCGGCGACATCATTTCTGACGAAAGCAGTGTAATTACAGGCTCTATTGGCTTATTACCTTCGGCCTCTATTGGAGAAAAGACATCTTTGTTTGAACCGATTCATGGAAGTTATCCGCAGGCGGCTTTCAAAGATATTGCCAATCCTATTGCTGCTATTTTGTCCATGGGAATGATGCTGGAGCATTTTGGTCTTTACGAAGAAGCTGAACTCATAAACACCAATATCGATTTTATGATACAGAAAGGGCTAGTGACACAAGATCTGCATTCTCTCAACTTCATATCCTGTTCAAAAGTGGGGGATGCACTTAGCCTGTTGCTTGATCAAAATATTTCAGATGTACGTTTTGAAAATATGTTTGAAGGAAAACTCCCTGTTATTTAATCTTCAGTATGGAGACTCTCGAAGGGTTCTTTGAGTTCGTTGATAAGTTATTCAATTTGTGCCGGAGGTTTTATGCATCCGAAAATTTTGTTATTAACGAATTCAAGACGTTGGATTTTATAGTGTAATTACATTCAATGACATTACTTTGGGTACATCAATCAAAAAACGCAAACGAAGTGCTGAGAAGAAAAAAGTATTAACTTTTTCAAAGCAAGTTTGCCTAAACAAAGTTATTCAAAAAATTGAAATCCATCGATAATATCTAAATAAACTCCATCAAAGCCTGAATCGATGATCTTTTGCAGATAGGAGTCTTCATCACCGTAAATGATGTCTTGCCAATCTGAATTCCAGTATTCTACTTTATAATTGCCCGCCCAGTTTGGATTTTCTGAGAATAACCATTCAGGACCCCCAACCCTCCAGCTATCTTGCCAGTAATAACGATATTCTTCGGCCTCACCGATACTCATATAACTGATGAGCATACGGGTCCCTCCATTCCTTTTTTGGCGAAGGCGAGCGATCTCCTGTTCTGTGTACAAGTTTCCGTTATAAAATGCATCAATGATGAGTAGATCGTAATTGGTATTTTCAACAGCTGAAATAAACTCATCTTTGTCTGAAAATTCTGATTTATTAAGCAAATAAAGAAAATTTTTTGCCTGGCTCAGACGAGTAATGTTGTTACTGTTCTCGCCCGGGAGCGGTTGAGGATTTGAAGGGATGACGGTAAGGTCGTGCTCCGGAGCAGCAAAGGATAAGAAATCCAACGCTTTATTTTGAGAGTAAGACCGGGTGACCCTTAATGGCGTAGAGACATAATCAGTGATTAAGATGGTTTTCCCATTTTGTTTACCTATGTTCAAAAGTGATATAAGATTATTCGTCATTGTTGCAGAAGAGGGGAGGTTATCTTCCGGATAACCGAAGAATAAATTTTCCTGGGCTAGCCCATCAACAGCGTTCAGGTATGAAGTAGCAATATTATTTCCATCTAACAATAATTGGTGCCCGTTCTGTGGAATTACCACAAAATCTGAATCCTGATCTTTTGCATAACTTGAAATTTCCTGAACAAAAGATCGCATTTCCGATCGGTAATCGATACCATCTTCAGGATCACTGAGTATATTACCACATGAAAACCATGTAAGAATAATTAAGAGTAGGAAGATCAGATTTGTTCGCATTGGTTTGTATTTTGGGGTGAAATCAATATTAACTGACTAGCTATAAATTGCAGGATTATTTCAACAAAGCAGAGTTTAATTTAAAAAAATTTTGGGGGTTTGAAAGCTTTCGTCCAGGGCAGGAGGAAGTGGTAAAGTCCGTTTTTAATGGTAATGATACGCTTGTATTATTTCCAACCGGAGGAGGTAAATCACTGTGTTACCAGGTTCCGGCTACAGTTTTTGAAGGGATGACGCTTGTAATTTCCCCCCTGGTGGCGCTTATGCAGGATCAGGTTCAGGCACTGAAGGCCAAAGGAGTATCTGCAACATTTATCAACAGTACCATTCCTTCTTATGAGGTAGAGCAGCGGCTGGTAAATGCCCGAAATGGAATGTATAAGTTGCTCTATTGTGCTCCGGAACGACTCAAGACAACTTTGTGGGAAGCTGAGCTCCCCAGGCTAAATATTGATCTGGTAGCCATTGATGAGGCGCACTGCATTAGTGAATGGGGGCATGACTTTCGGCCTTCGTATCGTGAAATACGGACTTCATTGGAAAGCATTGCAGATGAAGCCCATTGGATCGCTCTGACGGCAACAGCCACTCCCGAGGTTCAAAAAGACATTGTAGAATCGCTTGGATTTGAGAAACCAAATGTGATCTCCCGGGGATTTTCCCGTCCAAATCTAAAATGGTGGGTGGTAAAGTCCGAAAAGAAAAACCAAAAGCTGCAGGAGTCGGTTAAAAAAGGAGCTGAAAAAGGAGATGGCTTGATCTATGGAGGGACCCGTAAGAATTGCGAATATTTAGCTGAACGGTTCTCAAGGCTGGGCATCAAGACGGAAGCTTATCATGCAGGGGTAGAACCTGAAAAACGTAAAGCTATTCAGCAGCGTTGGATCACCGGTGAAACTCCATTGGTGGCAGCAACCAATGCCTTTGGAATGGGCATCGACAAGCCGGATTGCCGGTATGTGATCCATGAAGAAATGCCGTACTCACTTGAGGCTTATTATCAGGAAGCAGGAAGGGCCGGCCGGGATGGTGACGAGAGTTTCCCCATTCTTCTGTATCGGGAATCGGATTACATCAAAGCCGATGATCGCCTTGATCAAAGCTACCCAACGCTCGATGAACTCAATCATGCCTATCAAATCTTATGTGACAGTTTCCACCTTGCGGTAGGATCAGAAATGCAGGAGTCGAGGTCTTTTGATGTTGAGCAGATCAAAAAGAGGGGACAGCTTTCCTATGGTAAGGCGATGTCATCTATGAGACTGCTGGATCAGTTTGGGATCATAGCCATGCAGCAGGAAATAAAACCTGCAGTAGGTATTCAATTCACCTTAGGCTCATCCGGATTGAAAACATTTCGAGAAAAGTGCGACAATGATGAAAAAGCTGAATTCATCGATAAACTGGAGCGGATGTTCGGGAGTATTGCTTTCCATGATATGGTGCAGCTGGATGAAGAGTATGTACTGGATAAGTTAGGATTAAGGCGAAATACGTTAGTTAAAGCACTAAATGTGCTCATGCAAAATGATCAGATCCTGGTCTTTGAAATGCACAAGGAACGTACGCTTGTAAAGGTATTAGAAGCCAGAGCAAGAAAGCTTCCGTTCACAAAGAAAGAAGTGGAATCACACCGTAATAACCTATTTCGAAAACTGGAGCAAATGCATGGCTACGTGCTTACGGAAACATGCAGAGAAGTTTATCTGAGAAATTACTTCGGGGATACTTCAGCCAAACCATGCGGGCATTGTGACAATTGTATTAGATCAGAATCTGATAAATCTTCATCGCCAACTTCTGAAGAGATAGAGATAGTTTATAACCTATTGAAACAAGAACAGCATTCTGTTGAAGAATTATGTCATTTGAGTGCGTTAGGCAAACATAAAGTCGTGCAGGCTGTTCAGTATCTTATAAAAGAGGAGAAAGCCACAACCAATCCCTCGGATCCCGGATTTTATGTACTTATGTGAGAGTTAGTTTTTTTCTTGTAATGTGGGCTGACTTTTCAATTCGGGACTGATCTTAGAACTATCTGCCCGGGCTATAGAATCCCGGCGGGCGTTGGCTTCCCAGACAGAGTCCATGTGTGCTTTTAATTGTTCATCTTCAGCCTTAAGACGAAGCAGAGCTTCATCAATGCGACCGACCTGTTCTTTTACCTGCTTTTGGTAATACTCGTGGGATGCCAGAAATTCCTCTTCCGTCACCTGATATTTATCATAGATCAACGAAGTTAACGAATCGGAATTTACGCTGTCAGGATATGCATTTTGATAGGTAATGAGATGCTGGACTTCAACCAAAAGATCAATATAAGTGTCTTCCGGCAGCAGGTTTTTCGGCTTGGGTATCTCCTCAGGTCCAATACATGAATAAGAGATGGCGAGGAGTGTTCCGAAAAGCATTCCTTTGGTCATACTTCTGATAGGCAGTACTCTCTTCATGAGCGATTATGAAGTTGGATCTTTTGGATTTAGTGGCCGCATAGTGATCTCATTGATCAGGAAGTTGTCGTCTGTTTCCAGTAAGAATTTCACGGTACTTGATATATCGGTGGTCTTCATCATATTGGGATGATTTTCCATTCCCTCGATCTTATCAAATAGGTCTGTGTTTATGGAGCCGGGAAATACGCAAGTGACTTTAATACCATCATATCGTAGCTCCTTAAACAGAGCTTCACTAAATCCGCGAACACCAAATTTACTGGCATTGTATCCGGATATCGTTGGATTCCCCAATAAACCTGCAATAGATGCAATGTTGATAATATGGCATGTTTGTTCATTTTCTTTCATCAGAGGAACGATCAAACGGGTAAGGTAAAAGATGCCATTTAAATTCACGTTGATCATGGTATGCCATTCATTCATGGTCAGGTCTTCCACATTTGCAGAAAACATAACGCCCGCATTGTTAATCAGAATATCAGGACGATGATTGCGGCCAAAGGTATCATTCACCCACTCTTCAAGATTTTCGGCATTGGCAATGTCCATCGTCACAGGGTGAAACTTGTCGCCAAGAGATTTTTGGAGTTTTTTCAATTTATCGGTGCTGCGCGCAAGCCCGTACACTTCCGTTCCGTTTTCAACAAGCATTTTGCTGAATTCGGCTCCGATTCCACTGCTGGCACCGGTAACGATGGCTATTTTTGAGTCAAGATTCATGATAAAAGCTGTATTTTATTTTTTTAAATGTATTGTTTAAAAGTACCACAAAAAGATGAGCAAAATCGATCCCCTTTCTTCAAAAAATGCACTTTATCTGGATATTGGTAATTCTTCCATCAAAGGAGCTTACAAAATTGGACTGAATTGGAAGTCTTTGGAAGTCGATAAGACGGTTTCCGAGGAGAGGTTTGTACACTGGATCAACACTCATTCGGGCTCATTTTCGGAGATCGTTGTTTCAAGTGTTCGTAAGGATGTGGTGGAAGTAATCCAACAGCAACTGCCTGATATTCACTTTAAGGAACTGAGTGCAAAGGATATTCCCCGGCGAATGCTTAACTATGAAACTATTGATACACTGGGTATAGATCGTTTTTTAGCCTGTTACGGAGCAATGGATCAAACCAATAATTCAGTAGTGGTCATTGATGCGGGAACTGCTATTACTATAGATTTCATGGATGAAAATGATGTTTATCACGGAGGGGTGATAGCCCCGGGGCTGGCCGGTTTTGGCGAAATATTGCCAGACAAAGCTCCTGCTCTGCCCAATGTTGAAATGGGGATCCCGAAAACCTGGCCGGGGAAAAGTACCTTGGATTCTTTAAAATGGGGGAAGGCGGGGTTCTACAAAATGGCTCTCGAAGGATTTCTTGAAAAGTATGAAGATGAATTTGGTTCCTTTGATCTTTTTATAACTGGCGGAGATGGTGCAGTAGTGAAGGCCTTGATCAACAGAGAAAGTAAGCTGCGCCCATTTTTAGTTTTCGATGGGATGAATCGGATTAAAGACACGCTCAAAAATGAATGAATATTGAAAAGATGTTCAGTTACTCATCTTTCCGCGGATAAGTGCTGATACCATTTCCAGGGCTACTTTATTTTTGCCGCCCCGGGGAATAATGATATCTGCATAGCGCTTGCTTGGCTCAACGAATTCAAGATGCATAGGGCGTACGAATTTTTCATACTGGCTGAGGACTCCATCTAATGATCGGCCGCGTTCCTGAATATCACGTTGTAAACGGCGAAGAAGCCGCACGTCATCATCTGTATCAACAAAGATCTTCACGTCCATAAGCTTACGCAACTCAGGTTCACTGAAAATAAGAATACCATCAACCAAAATAACATCGGAAGGGGCAGCTGTTATGGTTTCTTCTTTTCGCGTGTGGGCTTCAAAATCATACACGGGAACCTCAACGGGGTAACCCTGCATCAAGGCTTCAATATGACGGATCATAAGTTCTGTTTCGAGGGAGGCAGGATGGTCAAAGTTTTGTTTTACGCGTTCTTCAAAAGGGAGATGTTTGAGTTCACGATAATACGAATCGTGTTCAAGACGAAGGATGTTATCTTTGGCAAACTCTTCACAGATATAATTGACCACTGTGGTTTTACCGGAACCACTGCCACCGGCTACACCAATTACTAAAGGCTTAGACATGGGCTATTTATTTGAGGAGACGTTGTACGCCTGTTTTTCTTCGTAATCAACTTTATAATCCCGAATAGCTCTGAATAAAGCGGAAGCCATAATATTTTGTCCGTATTCGCTGGTCAAAAACCTCTGTTCGGCGGGATTTGTTATGAATCCCAATTCTACCAGAACAGCCGGCATAGAGGCTTCGAATAAGACCTGAAAAGGTGCTTGTTTTACTCCCCTTGACTTTCTTTGAGCGCGATTTCGGAATTGATCTTCGATCATGTATGCGATCTTCTCGCTGGTAGCTATAAATCCGCTGTGGGCAAGTTCATAAACCAAGAGGTCATCTTCAGTAAGATCCTGGTTAATTTCTTCTCTGAACACACTGTTCTCTCTCTTCATTACTTCAAGAGAAGCTTCGCTTTTTGAAAGCCCTAAAAAATATACTTCGGCACCCCTTACATATTGATTGTGATAAGAATTGCAGTGAATAGATATATATAAATCAGCTTCGGCAAGATTTGCAAAGTGCCCCAATTCGGCCAACCCAAGATAGGAGTCGTCTGTTCTTGTGTAAACAACTTCAACATCCGGCAGGTGTTCTTCAATGTAAGCCCCTAATTTTTTGGCAACGTCTAAGGTGATCTCTTTCTCTTTCACTCCTTTATAACCGATGGAACCGGGGTCCCAGCCACCATGCCCCGGATCGATCACGATCTTATCAAACTTCAGTTTATCCCTGACGTTGTTATACAAGTTATTGATAGAAATAGGATCGGGAGAAGAAACATTAAGTGCGTCTTCATCCATAATTTCTTCATACCAGTTTCTTGCCAGGAATTGTTGAGAATAACGTTGAAGTTCTTCCTGTGAGGTTTCAGTAAGCCCTACTAAAATATCCTGCCTATTTTGGTCGAGATAGGCGTTTGATCTGTAATAGGCATCTTCTCCAAGATAAATATCCACACCATAGCCGTATTCCAGTTCATAGAGTCGAACTTCTTTCAGTTTTTCACTTTGCTCGGGCAGCATGAGTCCTGTGGTGTCTATATCCTGACTGTAGAGCACCATCTGAATAAGGTCCGGAGCAGGTTGAATGATCTCAAATGAGTCAACGGGAGCAGTGAAATGATAACGAACCACATAGCCCATTCCATCGCTGCGGGCAGTATTTGATATTCGTTGAAGATGGGTTTGAGCCAAACTGTCTGCAAATGTAAACAGCGCAAAGAACAACAAAGGAAGCGCTCGGTTTAATAACAGTGTGCGCATTTTTTTGCCGGGATTATTTATTTGAGAAGTCATTAGCCTAAATAGATGATACCGCTAATGTAAGATATTCTCCAAACCATTGAAAGAGTTCTAAAAAAACGATAAAGTTATTAATTCAAATTTTTTCTGACTTTCAACCAATACAATTAAAAATTTGTTGTTTATTCGGAAGGATAAAAATTTCAGTCAGCATAAAACCGATATCATAAATGAATTCTGACGACAACAGAGACCAAATCTTAAAAGAGCTTACCCAGGTGCAGCTGAAAAACGCAAAGGAACTGCTTTTAAGTTCGTTTTCGGAATACTCAGAGCGCTTAATTTTACTTCTTAAACAGGCACTTAAGTCTGTAAACGATGATATAGCCGAAAAAGGATTAAAGAATTTTGCTGACTCAATATTGGACCAATGGCCTCATAAGGATGCTGAAGAAGAGGAAGATGATACAAAGGGATCTCCGGCTTGGTTAATAAAAATACAGGAAACTATTGCAGTACTCGATGTTGAAGTAAAGCTGAAACAGCAAGAAGATCGATTTTTGAGCAAGACCGAAGAAAGTTTCTTTTTAAAAAATGCCAAATTTGTAAAGCGTACGCTTCGAAGTTCTCAAAAATTAGGAAATAATACCGGAAACAGTTTTCGGAAGCTCTTTGGAAAAGAGCCAAAAGAATCTCAACCCTGGCAACAGCAAGTTCCGCTTCAAAATATCGTTTACCTGAATCTATTGAATTCATTTTCCTGGATAAATGACTGGAGAAATGAATTTCACAAGCTGGAAGCAGAGGCGCTATTAGAAACAGACGCATGGGTCTTATCCTCAACAGGATTATTGAAAGTTAAACCTGAGGGCCGTGAGCAGAAAGAAAAGCAAGAGCAAGATGAGCTTTTCATTCCCAATAAAGATGATCTCATAGTATTTTTTAAAGAGGCGATCAATATGGTTGAGGGAGCGCAAAGGTCTTATAAGACAAAGCTGGAAGAGGTTTTCAGTGAGATCATTGATGATATTGAACAAGCTCTTCTTATTACTGATACCATAGGATATTCTAAGAGCGAATACGCAAAAGAGAAAATAAATCGAAAGGAGAAAAATGTTCTTCAGGCGCATCAAAGTAAAGAGGATCATTGGGGTGGACTGATCACGGTCTTGGCAGATCGGGTGAATCTTTCGGTGCGTTTCCGGCAGCTTCAGGAGCAATCGAAGGAGCGAGTTAGTGGCTTTTCGGAGTCGATTGAAGAAGTGTTCAGAGTAAATATTGAAACTCCGCAAGAAGAACTTCTTTCCCTTCTCGATGAAGCTATTGCAATATTTGATAATTCCTCGGGCCGGTCACCAAAACAGGTACAGGAGTTAAGTGCTGCGCACAAAGAGAAAATGGGTGAGCATCTTGAAAATAAATTACTGAGGTCGGTCAGGGAGTTGGCTGAAGAAGCTGTTTTGAGTACAAAACTGGATCGTTTTACATCTGCGATACCGGAGTGGACCAAAGAGCAGCCCGAAAGAGTTGTATTGGTAGAGAAACTGGATCTGACTGAATTCCCTCCAAAATATGAGTTTGAAGATGTGGACTGGCAAGTATTGGTACAGCGGGTGATCAATAACCAAATGGCGAAAGAGCTTCTTCCGAAAGAGGTGAAGGCAGAGCAGTTTTTGGCAGAAGTTTTGGAAGATCTGAATGAGATCACACAAATCATTTACACCAATTTGGAGATGGTTAATGAGGTAAAGAAATCGGATAAGGAAGAACCATTTGAGGTTGCGTATCAGGGTCTTTTAAGAGCGAGATCGAAGCTTGTTGAGGATCTCGACCATGTAAAAGAAAAAAGGGGTGAACTGAAGGGTAAAATTATTGATAAACATGAAGCTGCATTCTCGAAACTTGCAGTATTATTAGAGAAGCAAGATGTAACCGATGTTCGTCTGGCCGGTGCTGAATATAAAGCCAGGGAAACGGCCACTGACTGGAAAACTAAATTTTCTGTGATATGGGCCAAAGTAGAAGAAAAGGTGGAGCTTTTTGCCCGTTTCATTTGGAAAAAGATCAAAGAATACGCCTCCCTTGTTCGGAAGTTTCTGGGTTTTGGGGAGAAGGAAAAGCTGGAGGAAGACAAGACCGATCTGGCTACTTTCTTATCAGAAACAGACGAACAGATCTCTCGTTTACCGTTTATATATCGCCGGTTATTTGATTTTAATAAAGAAGTGGATGAACGATTTTATATTCGACGGCCCGAACAGTTCGAACGGTTTAAAAAGGGATATGAATTATGGAAAAATAACTTTCCTTCAACCTTTGGGATCTTTGGCGAAAAGGGAAGTGGTAAGAGTATATTTATAAGTCTGCTGAAAGAAGAAATTGTTACAGACCATGATGTAATCGAGATCAGTTTCGAAAAGACCATTTGGAAACCTGAGGAGTTGGTGGAACTTATATCTTCGGGATTGAAACTCGATGATATCTCAACAACAGAGGAACTGATAGAAGCTATTGGCAGGAAAAAGAAGCGCGTGGTCGTGGTACTTGATAATATTCAAAATTGTTATGTGCGAAATATTTCAGGTTTTGAAGCTATTGAGCATCTGTTATATCTCATTTCAGAAACAAATAAGAACGTTTTATGGGTGGTAAGCAGTATCCGGTATGGATGGCAGTTTTTAGATAAGGTGCTCAATATTGCTGATTATTTCACACACCTGGTGCAAACAGATAACCTGTCAAATGATCAAATTAAAGAGTTGATCCTAAGAAGGCACACATCAAGTGGATATCAGCTTACATTTATTCCCGATGAAGCTGCCAAGAATAGCAGAAGCTATCGGAAGATCATGGATGATGAGGAGAAAAAGCAGGAATTTTTAAAAGATAGATATTTTGAAAAATTGTCTAAGTTATCAGAAGGAAATTCATCCATTGCGATGATATACTGGATACGATCCATCAAAGAATATGATGAAACTCATTTCTTCATCAACCCCTTTGATTTTGGTACTATCAACAGAATAGATGAATTGGAAAGCGCAGAGTTGTTTGCCCTCGCTGCCTTTGTACTGCACGATTCTCTCACTCCGGAGCATTTATCCAGGATCCTTCATCAGCCGCTTAGAGATTGCAGACTCATGACTTCACGTTTGGCATCTAAAGCAATTTTAATGAAAACTGACCAGGAGTATATATTGAATCACCTTATTTACCGGCAGGTTGTTCGCGTGTTAAAAGAAGCTAACTTCATCCATTAATACCTATGAAGATTTTTAAACAAATAGTTCTGTTACTCCCTGTTATGTTACTTGCTGAGATAAGCATTGGGAGCTTATTGTATGCACAAAGTAATAACTTTTCAGATACTTTAGCAGTCGAAGAAACGGGCAATGATTCTCTGCTATTAGACCAAATTGATTCGTTGCTGAATACTCGATTTTCAAAATTTGATTCCCTGGCCGCAAAGCTTGAAAGTGGTGAGAAAGCAACTACTGATTCTCTGGGGCAGCAAATAGAAGGTGATACCCAACAAGCAATTGCACAGCTGGAAGAAGTGATTTCATGGAAAAAGGTGATTATGATCATTCTTTTCTTTATTGCCACGTTTTATGTAACCATTTTCGTGAGTCAGGTATTGGATAATTTTTCGGAGCGGATCTCCAGATATCGACTTCGGATTAAACGGATGATCCCCATTTTAAGGGTGGTATTGTGGTCTTTCGCAATTTATGTTGCCATTGCAGGCATCATTCAGCCACCATATGCCACCGTGGTTACTGTTATGGCTTCCATTGGTATTGCGGTAGGACTTGCTTCACAGGATGTACTTAAAAACCTTTTTGGAGGGGTAATGTTGATCCTTGACCGGCCATTTCAGGTTGGAGATAAAATTCAGTTTCAAGAGCATTACGGTGAAGTATTACAAATTGGTTTAAGATCAAGCCGAATAGTAACTCCGGGTGATTCCGTGGTTACCATTCCAAACGGGGAATTGATTCGCACTGCGGTCTCAAATGCAAATACAGGGGCTTTGGATTGTCAGGTGATCACAGAGATCTATTTGCCTGCTGAATGCCCTGTGGAGGAAGTAAAAGAGATCGCATACAGAGCGGTGATATCTTCAAGATTCGTATATCTGAAGAAGCCCATTAGTATTATTACAAAAAATGAGATGCATCAACGCCGGTTCATACTAAAGCTGAAAGTAAAAGCATATGTGTTGGATATCCGCTATGAGTTTCCTTTTCAAAGTGATGTCACGGAGTTGATATTAACTGAACTGAAGAATAAAGGAATCATTCGGGATGAGTCGATTGCGAAAGAAATGGCTGAAGCAAGGCTCGGGTAAAATTCAAAGTCTGCTCTAAGTGGCAGGTAACAATTTAACCACCTTGTTTTTTGGTTCATAGACAATTCGAAGATCATCTCCGGTATCTTCATCAAACACTTTTAAGGCGATCTCCTGATTGAATTCGATCTCATCGATTTCGTGAGGTTTTATCATCAAGGGCTCCATGAATTCATCTTCGAGTCTGTGCATGGCTTTTAGCTCCTCATTAAGAAAGTCCATGTATTCCAGCTTCAGGCTGCCTTCACGCAAAAAAGTTATAATGAGTGAATAAGCTACACTTCCGGCATATGAAAAACGCTCTTGCAACTGCGAATTAAGCTTACTTATATCTTGTTGTCGTGCATAGAAGTAGAACTTCAGCGCTTTTTCGAATAAAATTTTGTCTCTATCATTCAATATCTTTGTAATGGTATCCATGTACTGAAGTTAAAACCATTAATTGTAAAAAGTCAGGAGCATTATGTCAGCTACACCATCAACCATGCTGGAAATAGGAACCGAAGCACCGGATTTCACCCTGCCAAGCGTGAACGGTGGAAACCTTTCACTTAAATATGCCGACCAAAGTAAAGGTTTTGTGGTAATGTTCATTTGCAATCATTGCCCTTATGTGTTGCATATAGAAGATGAACTGGTAAAAGCAGCCAATGAATATATTGCAAAAGGGATTGGGTTCATTGCCATAAGTTCGAATGATGTAGAAAAATATCCGCAAGACAGTCCTGAGAAAATGGCTGAAAAAGGTTATCTTTTCCCATATTTATATGACGAAGATCAGGAAGTTGCGAAAGCATATAAGGCGGCCTGCACCCCGGATTTATTTGTGTTTGATAAGAATAGAAAGTTGATTTATAGAGGTCAGTTCGATGATAGTCGTCCAAACAATGATAAACCGGTAACGGGACGTGATCTCAGGAAGGCATTAGATGCAGTTTTAGCCGGAAAAACGATCCCTGAAGATGAACAAACCCCAAGTATAGGCTGTAACATTAAATGGAAACCCGGTAACGAACCGGATTATTTTGGATAAATAAATGAACAAGGAACAATTGCAAAAACTTCGGGAAGATTATTCTAAACACTCATTGGATGAAAGTGATGTAGATCCAAGCCCCATCAAACAATTTGAACAGTGGATGGGAGAAGCTCTGAATTCCGAAGTTCCTGAGCCAAATGCAATGACGCTCGCTACGGTTGATCATAAAAATAAACCCCACGCCAGGGTAGTTTTACTGAAGGGTATTGAGGATGGGCATTTCATCTTCTATACGAATTACGACAGTGCGAAAGGAAAGGAATTAAAGCAAAATCCTAATGCGGCTTTGTGTTTTTTATGGCTTGAATTGGAACGACAAGTAAGAATCGAAGGCCGGGTTGAAAATATCTCAGAAGAAGAAAGTAAAGCATATTTCAAAAAAAGGCCCTATAAAAGTCAGTTGGGGGCCTTAGCTTCCAATCAAAGTGCAGAAGTGCCAAACAGGGCATTCCTTGAAGATGCATTTTCAGAATTAGAGCAAAAGTATGCAGAGGGAGAAGTGCCTAAGCCTGTAAACTGGGGAGGATATAAAGTTATTCCCGAAGCATTAGAATTTTGGCAGGGACGAAGAAGCAGGCTTCATGATCGCATTAAATATGTGTTCGAAAAAGGAAACTGGATCATAAAAAGACTTTCTCCTTAAGTAATGCCTAAGATCAAAGAAAAGCGGATGGAAGAGTTGCCTAAACTCGATAATACGCTTGTTTACACCGATTTCGATGAGCAGAATCCTGCCCCAAAAGGAACGTGGAATTCCCATGTTTTTGAAAAAGATCAGCCCATAGTTTTAGAGTTAGCCTGTGGAAAGGGGGAATATTCGGTCGGACTTGCAGAGCTTGAACCAGATAAGAATTACGTCGGAATTGATATAAAAGGGAACAGAGTTTGGGTAGGTGCTACAGAAGCTTTAGAGAAAGGATTGGATAATGTTCGCTACCTTCGTTGCTTTATAGATCACCTGGACCAATTCTTTGGAAAGGACGAAGTTGATGAGGCGTGGATCGTATTTTCCGATCCGTATTTGAAAAAAGAGAGAAAACGACTGACAGCCCCAAAATTTTTAAAAACCTACCGAAAGGTGATGAAGCCGGATGCGGTCATTCATCTGAAAACAGATAGCGATGTACTTTATGAATACACAAAAGAGACCATAGAACAAGAGGGACTACAACTTCTGGATGACGATCGTGACGTACACAATAACCGGCCTGATGATCCCAAACTTTCTATCATAACTTATTACGAAGAGATGCACCTGGAAAAAGGTAAGACGATTAAGTACTTGTCTTTCCGACTGGGTGACTAACTCCGATCCCACCTAAAATACGTTGCTTGATTTTCATTGTGGAATGGTTAAATTGAAGTAGTTAACACCGTTAACCAAAAGTAGTAATGAACGAAGAAAACCCACTAAGAGATCAAATTCTGGATATTAGCCGTCACATGCTATTTGAGGATGGATATACTTCTTTATCCATGCGAAAGATCGCGAAACAGGCTGATGTTTCAGCAACAAGTATTTATTTGTATTTCGAGAATAAAGACCATCTTCTTCACACATTGATCGAAGAATCGGTGGAAGATCTCAGTCTTTTTATTGAATCAAAGGCCTTGCCGGTCACAGAAAATATTGAACGGCTCACGAAGATCATAGAAAGTTATGTGGACTTCGCCCTTCAGTATCCTGAAAAATACGAGATCATTTATAAGGTCCGGCCGGAATTAATGGCTCGATATCCAAAAGAAAAATTCAGGAAAGCCCGACGTGCTTATGAGCTTTTAGTTAAAACAATTGAGGAAAGCGTTTTGGAGGGAGATATGGAAGTGGAAAAGCCTTTAGTTGCAGCCTATTCAATTTGGGCGCAGCTGCACGGTGTGGTTTCGGTTGTTCTTAATAAAAGGCTGGACAGCCGGATCAATCAAAAACAGTTTATTGAGGATTCCATTGAACATGTAGTTCAGGGATTCTTGGTACGCACAACAGTATCATAAAGAGGAGATGTCATGGAAGCAATAATGGAATTATTAGGATTTTTCAGTGAAGTACCGCTCTGGGCCTCGATAGGTTCAGCGGTCTTATTAATGTTAATTTTGGGATATACCGGCGCCCCGCTTTGGCTTTGGGCTATCGCGGGTTATGCAGGGTTAGTGGGATTGAATGCCCCCGCCTGGCTATTTATAACCTATACGGTTTTGGTAGTGGTCTTTAACATCAAGCCGGTTAGGAGAGTGGTGTTGAGTGGCCCAATGATGAAGCTGCTGGATGCCATGAATTTCCTTCCTAAGATCTCAGAGACTGAGCAAACGGCAATTGAAGCCGGGAATGTGTGGGTTGAAGGTGAACTGTTCTCCGGAAAGCCAAATATGAAACGTATTCTGGAGGAGCCTTATCCTGAGCTTACTGAAGAGGAGCAGGCTTATATGGATGGACCGGTTGAAAAACTATGCGAGATGGTTACCGACTGGGACGTTATGGTTCGTAAAGGATTTACAGATGAAGTCTGGGAGTTCATGCGCAAAGAGAAGTTCTTTGGGTTGATCGTGCCAAAAAAATATGGCGGACTTGAATTCTCAGCTACAGCCCACAGCGCCATCGTTGCAAAACTGGCTTCGAGATGCGGGCCTTTGGCAACCACGGTAATGGTTCCAAATTCATTAGGCCCTGCCGAGTTGCTGCTTCACTACGGAACGGATGAGCAGAAAGACCATTATTTGCCTCGCTTAGCATCTGGAAAGGAAATGCCGTGCTTTGGGTTGACTGAAGCCAATGCAGGTTCTGATGCGGGAAGCATGCGTTCTGAGGGTGTAGTATTTAAAGGAGATGACGGCGAGTTGTATCTCCGCATGAATTTTGAGAAGAGATACATCACTTTAGCAGCCATTTCAACAGTGATTGGTTTAGCATTTAACCTCAAAGATCCGGATCATTTGATAGGGGAAGATGAAAACCGTGGAATTACTTGTGCGCTTATTCCTTCTGATACGGAAGGGGTTGTTCTTGGTCGTCGCCACGATCCGCTTGGAATTCCATTCTACAATTGCCCAATCGACGGGAAAGATGTTATCCTCCCGATCGATGCAATAATCGGTGGAAAAGAGGGAGCCGGCAATGGATGGAGAATGCTGATGGAATCGCTTGCCGTGGGGCGTGGAATTTCACTGCCGGCACAGAGTTTGGGTGGATCTAAAGTTGCTACCCGAGCAATTGGAGCTTACACTGCCATTCGGAAACAATTTGGATTGAACATCGGGAAGTTTGAGGGAATCGAAGAGCCGATGGCAAGAATTGGCGGGTACACTTATCTGATGGAAGCCGCCCGAAGATATACAACCGGCGGACTTGACAGCGGCCAAAAACCGGCGGTGGTTACAGCCATCGCAAAATATAATTTCACCGAACTTGGACGTGAGGTTGTAAATGATGCCATGGATATTGTGGGTGGTGCAGGAATTTCCCGTGGTCCCCGAAATATTTTTGCGAGCAGTTATACCGCAATGCCTATTGCTATCACAGTTGAGGGGGCAAATATCTTAACACGAACACTCATGATCTTTGGTCAGGGGGCCATTCGCTGTCATCCCTATGCCTACAACGAAATTGATGCATTGATGAACAAAGACGTGAAGAAATTTGATGACAACTTCTGGAAACATATTGGTCACGTTGCTACAAACAAGGTTCGGGCTTTTGTATTAAGTATCACGAGAGGCCGCATTGCCGGCTCTCCGGTAAGCGGGCCTTCCGCTAAATACTTCAGAAAACTAGCCTGGACTTCTGCTTCGTTCGCTTTCTTCGCCGACATTGCTTTGGGTTCCTATGGAGGAGCACTCAAAATGAAAGAGAAAATTGCGGGCCGTTATGCTGATATTCTAAGCTACATGTACCTCGCATCCGGAACGCTTCGCAGATTTGAGGCAGAAGGAAGAAGGGAAGCTGATCGTCCGTATTTTGAATGGGCAATGGAATACAGCTTCTGGAAAATCCAGCAGGCCTTTGAGGGAATCCTCAGAGAGATCAAAGTGCCGGGATTAAGCTGGGCTTTCCGAATAGCCGGGGTCTGGGGAAGGTTGAATCCGATTGGAACCTATCCTTCTGATAAACTGGGGCATAAAGTAGCTCAGGCTATGCAAACCCGTGGAGAAGATCGTGATCATATTACGGATGGGATCTTCCTTCCTAAAGACAGGGAATCTGTTCTTGGCCGTTATGAGTACACCATGCAGCTCAATGAAGAAGCATGGCCGGCATTCAAGAAGTTATATAAAGCGATTAAAGCTAAAGAGCTTCCGAAAGAGCCCTACCTGGAAATTGCTGATCTTGCCGTTGAGAAGGGAGTCTTAACAAAAGAAGACGGAGAGCTTGTTAAGAAAACCGAGATTGCCAGAAACGATGCTATCCAGGTTGATGAGTTTAGTTTGGATGAGTATTTGAATGAAACTCCAACCAGGCCTTCAGGTGATGGAAATCCATTAAAAGAAATGGCTGGGTCAGTATCCCAAATTAGATAATAAAACCAATGTCTCCGAATAAAAAAAAGAGTCTGCCCGGATTGCCCGGGCAGACTCTTTTGTAGTGGTCTCGAAAAATAGGACAGCAAAACGATAACATGTTAATTTGTTTACTATGAAACAAAAAAGAAGAAATTTTACCAACAGCTTCAGGACCAAGGTGGTTCTTGAGGCGCTCAAGGAACGCGAGACCATCCAGCAACTGGGGGCAAGTATGAGGAGCACCCCAATCAGATAACCACCTGGAAGAAAGAGTTTCTGGCAAACGTCGATGCCGCTTTTCGCCCGGATGGTTAGAACGATGAACTCCTGCAAACGCAACACCAACTCGTTGAGCTTTACAAGCAGATTGGCCAGATGAAGGTGGAGACCGACTGGTTAAAAAAAAGTTACTGTGATGCCGGTTAAACAATGCTGAAAACTCGTTGATGCGCATGACGGACAACTGAGCCTGTCGGTCCAGTTCCGTATTGTGGGCTTGCATCGATCGGTGTATTACTATAAACCTGAATTCAATTAAAAAGTAGGTTCTATCATAGGCAAGATGGTCAGTTCGCGGCGAATGCCCGAAATCTAATTGTTTTTTAACGCGTTTACCGGTTGAATTAACCAGCTAAGGCATGTTTAATGTGGTTTAAGGGGCGATTGTTTTGATTGTTTAAGTACTGAAGGAAGGTAACCGCTGCCACCTTTGCAATGATTCGTGCCCGTAATGCGTCGAATGTCTTGGCGTAATTTCGCTTAAGCATCATTTGATCGC
>JAKURD010000060.1 GCA_022450045.1 Gracilimonas sp.
CGCCAACTTTATCAATATGACCTGCTTCATTTGTGATAAACCATCATTCGATTACCCACAGTATTCAACATAGAGCCTTAGTTCTTATCTCGACTGACGTTCATTAATTCCGCACACTTATTCTTAATGTAATTGGGAATGGTCTCTATCCTTTACTACTTTTCGAAGTATGAAGCATCAACATTTCCATATAAAAAATATGGTTTGCAGTCACTGTGGTGAAGTACTCAGTGAAAAACTGGAACAAGCCGGATTCTCTGTCAAAAAAGTAGAGTTGGGAGAAATAACCCTGGAAAGTCCTATTGATATGGAGCAGCAAGAGGACTTTACTAAATTGATTCAAAAACATGGATTTGATGTCATTAATAATCAAAACAGCCGACTGGTTGAGCAAATAAAACAGCTTGTCATTCAACTGGCTCGAACAGGTGAAAAGCTTGAAAATCCCCTTTCCGATTATCTCGCCAAAAAACTTCATAAAGATTATCAGCAGCTCAGCCGTTTATTTTCCGGAGTTGAAGGAAAATCTATCGAACGCTACTACATCCTCCAAAAAATTGAACGAGCCAAAGAGTTGATCGTTTACGGCGAACAAAGTCTCAGCGAGATTGCCTACAATCTTGGTTACAGCAGTCAGCAGCATTTTTCCAGGCAGTTCAAAAAAGAAACCGGACTTTCACCCTCCCACTTCAGCGAAATCAAAGAAAACCGGCGTATTTCCATTGATGAGGTTTGAGAGGAAGAACTGAAGATGACATGTTGTGCAATTAGTGAATGGAATGGAAATGACCAATTACACCAGCCAATTCGGAAATTACCGGTGTTGTTTTATATTCAGGTTATGACTTTTGAGACACTTAAAAAGATCAATCAGATTATTGAACGGGATAGCAAAGACACAACGTATAAGTTTGCTTTGCTTCGGGCTACGATTGAGGTTATTCAGGAAAAATCTCCTTATCAGAAAGACAAAGCTGATCGTATAATTCTTCCAACCGGATTGTTAATTCTGAAATGGTTGGAATACTATTATCCAATTATTGAAAAGGAACTTCCTCAAAGAAATGGAGATAACCTCGATTCATTTACGCTTTCCTTCAGAGCATTATTTAAAGAAGTGACTGACTTTTATTCGGGCAAAGGTGGTCTTTCTGTTTTTTACTCTGAATTAGTGAAGGGAAATCTTCCCAATGAAATTGAAGAAACGGTTTTTCAGTTTTGTAAAAAAAAATGAGAGATACAATCAAAGATCAGCCAATGAGATATATTGGCAAATCGGTTTATGGGAAAGAATACCAAATTTTTAAACGTGTAGAAGCGAGTGCTCAATTGCGCCAACCAGATAAAATGGATATCAATTATCTGATTGAAAACTTTAGTGAATTTTCAATTCCCCGGGACTACTACAGTGTAATGGAGCTGATGGGAAGTTTTATCACGGGGATGCACCCTATTTTAATTCACTGGGCTGAATTCACGGTAGATAAAGATAAAAGCCTGAGTATGAATCAGGTGTTGGAAACGATGTTGACCTCGCCCCAAGAAGTCCGAAATATCTTGCTTTCTGAAAAGATCTTTAAGCAATTGAAAAATAAACAAGGTGAATTGGAATGCGTTTGGTCTGGCGGTGGAATTACCACAGATCTGAATATCGATCACATGCTGCCCTTTTCAGTTTGGAGAAATAATGACCTTTGGAATCTGCTCCCTGCAAAAGCGATAGTTAATAACCGTAAACGAGATAAAATCCCATCTATTGAACTTCTTGATAAGCGAAAAGAGCGGATCATTTCATACTGGCAGTTTATTTGGGAAACTGAGCAGACCGGTTTTGAAAAAGAGTTAAACGTGAACTTGATTACCCGACAGGATTTTAATCAATCAAACTGGGAGAATCTGGCATTTCAATCACTAAAAGAAAAGTGCCGGTATTTAATTGAAACCCGCATCATGCTCCCGATTATCCTGATCAAAAATTTGATACCATCATCTGTCAGTATGTATTAAATGTGTTGTTGCCCGAAGAACAAGCAGAGGTTTTGATGTCGGTTAGTGAGTTGCTGAAGCCGACTGGAAAAGCTTATTTCACCGTCCGCCGTGATTTGAAAAGATTTGGTTATCGCACACATTATGTTCACAAAGCTCCAACTTATCAATGTAATGTGAAATTGCCGTATAGATCATTCTTCAAAAATGATTTTTGTGAGATTTACGAATACCAACATTTTGCTCAAGTGAACAATGATAAAGAAGGCATTTTCGAAAATCCTTCACCAGATACGGAATTGATATCCGAACTAGCAACGGTCACGCTTTGGTAATTCCCAAACGGAAGTCAGCCAACTATTTTGAAATGACGGACAAGGAAAAGACCGCCTGCCAAATTATGGTGGAACGTGTCAAAGATATTCTAATCAAAAAATACCAACCAGATGGATTTAACATAGGCTTCAATATGAATGAAGCCGCAGGACAAACCATCTTTCACACGCACATTCACGTAATTCCCAGATATAAAGGTGATGTGGAAAATCCGCGAGGCGGGATAAGGAACGTGATTCCGGGGATGGGGGGATTATTGATATTGCAAAAGCACGGATTATCCCATTTCCCTCAATCCTCGATAACCTTTCTGCCCATATAACTTTTTGGGGCCGGGTTTTTCGTTATGGATTTCAGCATCCCCGCCCTGAAGGACGGAACTACTGACGGCCGCCGATCCAGGCAGGGCTCTCCCAAAAATTATAATGACAACGCTAATCCATCCATCACCCCGCTCTCACCAAATTAATTCACTTCATCCTAATCACACAGAGCGAAATGATGGATTCCAACCCTTCAGAGTTCAATGTTCCTTGTCGGGCGTTCCCCCGGCCTTAGAAAAAAGAGCGTTAAGAAGATGACGGAATGAAGCGTTAAGAAATAAATCATTTCGCTGACCAGGTAAGAAGCGTCTTCTGCTTGTCAAGTAGCTTTGATTTAGGGGCTGAAGTAGCTAAGGGTTAATGTTTGGTGTGTTTATACCATGATTTTAATTGTTTTAAGAGCTCTGCA
>JAKURD010000061.1 GCA_022450045.1 Gracilimonas sp.
GCCATCCTGATCATCACGGCTGTGCTTTACGCCGTTTTCTGGTAGGAAGGATTTGGAGCTTAACAAAAAGCCTTTAATGGTAATATTTTTACGTGGACTCGAGGTAAAACCCTGTCATTTTATTAAATGTCAGACGATACTTTGATTAAAAATAATTCTAATCAAACTTTCATAATGTGTGGGCACCTCACCCTCACCTTTGTTTCCTCTCCCAAGAGAGGAAGACTTCGTAGTGAGATTCTAGTATAGATCAAACTATATCGCCAATGGCTATAATCTTCTATTCAATATAAAAACTACCCAAAGAATTTCCCCGCTTGGGCGGGGATTAAGGGGTGGGTAAAAACACCCAAGGTTCGTTAAAGTTATTTTCAGCACCTCTCTTTTTACTTGGACCGGGAGGTCGGGATATGCATTCTCAACGAGGACGCTGGGAACGAGTTTATGATTTCGGTTAATGCAGTTCCCTCACAGATGGAGAACCTGCAAGTGTCCATCGGTCCTCGCAGCGTTCGGTATCAAATAGGAGATTAATAACTGTAACGCTCTCAGGACCTATTGGACGCTAAGAGGTTACTCTATCTTTGCTTATAGTGTACTTCCGGCCGTTCTCTCAATAAACCGGCGCTGTATTCAGCTGTGACATCACGCTGGGGATTGGCAAGCATTTCGTAACCCACACTGAATTTTTTGATGGTAGCAGATCGCAGAAGTGGCGGGTAAAAATGCATGTGATAATGCCATTCCGGGTGTTCTTTGCCATCAGTCGGTGCAGGATGATGGCCGGCTGAATAGGGAAACGAGACGTTGAATACATTATCGTATTTGATGGTAAGCCTTCTAACGATATCAGCAAGGCCGACTTTTTCATCTTCGGTCATATCCGTCAATCGCGCAAACGGGCATTTGCTGATCACCAATGTCTCAAATGGCCAAAAAGCCCAGAATGGCACCACTACAGCAAAGTGGTCATTTTCCACAACCAGCCTTTCTTTACGCTTCAGCTCCAGCTTCAAATAATCGGATAACATCGTACGGCCGTTTTTCTTGTAATACTCTTTGAACTGCTTCAGCTCTTTGGCCGGTTCTTCGGGAATGGTTTCCTGTGCCCAGATCTGTCCGTGTGGATGGGGGTTGCTACAGCCCATCACTTCTCCTTTATTCTCAAAGATCTGCACATAATTGATGGAGTCTTTTTCACCTAATTCCCGGTATTCATTCACCCAAAGATCCACCACATTTTTGACCTGAAACAGCTCCATTTCCGGCAGCGTCAGATCGTGACGTGGAGAAAAGCAGATCACCTTACACATCCCGCGTTCTCCTTTGGAGATCAACAGGTCACTGTCATTTACTTCTTCATTTGAAGTGTCAGGAAGCAGAGCACTAAAATCATTTTCAAAAGAAAAAGTGGAGTTGTATTTCGGATTAGAGGCACCTTCTACCCGATCATTTCCGGGACATAAATAGCAGTCAGGGTCATATTCAGGCTTTTTCTCACCCCCGGTATCTTCTTCCTGTCCCTGCCAGGGACGGTTGGTGCGATGGGGAGAAACCTGTACCCATTCCCCGGTTAATATATTCATTCTTCGGTGCGGATGTTTATTAAAATCCAGCTTCATGATTTACCTCTCTAATACTTTTGCTCCTGAACTTATTTGAGTGACGTAGATCTCAGTCTCTTTTCCCACCTTATCTTTATATTTTTTTCTGATGGTTTCCGTGAATGAATCTACCTGTTCCTCTTCCACAAGATTGATCGTACATCCGCCAAAGCCTCCGCCCATCATTCTGGAACCTAACAGGCCAGGCTGATCTCTGGCAATATCAACCAATACATCAAGCTCTTTGCAGCTGACTTCATAATCTTGCCGGAGCCCTTCATGAGATTGGAACATACGTTTTCCGAAAGCCTCAAAATCATTCTTTTTAAGATCATTACAGGCATCATGTACCCGTTGATTTTCTTCCAGCACATATTTACAGCGCCGGAATACAACTTCACTCATCTCATCTTTATGAACTTGAAGCAGCTCCATATGTACATCACGTAAATTCTGAATTTCTGGCTTGTACTTCTTCAGAATCTCCATGCCTTTTTCACACTGGGCTCTGCGAACATTGTATTCTGAATCAGCCAGATTATGGCTCACTTTCGAATTACATAGCACGATCTTGATGTCGTCTCTTTCAAACGGAAACAATTCATAATCCAATGAACGGCAATCCAGCTTCAGCACTTTGTTTTCCTGGCCATGAAGGTTGATGAACTGATCCATGATCCCGCATTTCACCCCAACATGATTGTGTTCGGTGCGCTGCCCGATTTTCGCCATTTCGGACCGGCTCAACCCAAACCCAAACAATTCTTCCATGCCAACCAAGACTGCTCCTTCAAGCGCCGCTGAGGATGAAAGTCCGGCCCCGATCGGAATATCTCCGCCAAATACTACATCAAATCCTCGTGGGTGGTGACCTTCTTTCTGAACTTCACTTACCGCACCTTTTATATATTTGGCCCAATGTTTATTGCTCTCATGAAGATTATCAATTTCAAACTCTTCAGACTCTTCCATGTCAACAGAATAAGCCCGTATTTTGGTGAGATTATTTGGCGAAATAGCTAAAACAATAGTTTTATCTATAGCTGCGGGTAGTACAAATCCATCGTTGTAATCGGTATGCTCCCCAATCAAATTCACACGCCCCGGAGACTGTATAAGAATGGATTCTCTCTCGAACTTTGTAATAAATTGCTTATGAATTTTTTTTTCTAATTTGGTCATTTTAAAATTTTGCGAAATATTTACTTCTGCCGTACTCAAAATTTACTCTTTAATAAATTCAAGGGTCTTATGAAGCAAACGAGTCAAAGAGGATCATCTCTGAGTCGTTTAAGCAGTATGTGATATAAGTTATGATT
>JAKURD010000062.1 GCA_022450045.1 Gracilimonas sp.
TAGTCAAGATCAGCATCAAAAAATATCGAGGAGATTTCCATTTCTACCTTAAGCAGTTGGTGGCGAAGATTTTTTCGAAGGAGGATTATGGTCCTCGTCTGCTTCGACATTGGTTGAAACCTCATTCTCTGACTCATCATTATCCTCAGTGGATGGAACCGGTGGTTCTTGACCAATCGCCCATACAGCATCTACTTCGAGGTAAGGATAATCCTCGACAACACGAATCATGACTTCCTTCTGGAGTAGATCATTCTCGAAGTCGATCTTACCTTTTGCTTCAGGAAGTGCCGCTTTGATCAACTTCCCGAGTTTTGACCTTCCAGTCGTTTCTCCACTTTTAGGGTAGGGAACACCGTGCTTTATCTCTTTGTCACAGGCCTCTCCTTCCAGCCCGACCAGCTGAAAGTTAAGGTAAGTAAAATCATCGTATTTCTCCTCTTCGTAAGTATCGATGATCACCCTGTGTGTGCCTGTTGGCATGTTGTCCATCAGCTCGACGCTGGTGATTTTTTCTGTATTAATCATTTTTAAATCCTTATATTTATTTTGCACCGGCTTTTAATTTCCGGTACGAAGTGTTAATATAAAATCACTCTCAAAGCAAAACGCCGAAGAGAGTAAATAAGCTGATCAGAGGCATTATCCTACGATCAGCAAAAGGTGGGTTAAACCACCTAGCATGAAATCCGTTCCTAACCTAAGGATGGGTTTTCGTGTACTCGAAGTATCTCACGCACTTTGCCAAAACGTTTGTTTGAACAAATCCTCAGAATAACAAAAGGATATATAACTAATATGATTGGATTTATTTTGATCTTTGTTGGAAATAACAAACCTTGTGGACTGATCAACAAACGTTTAAAAGCATGTTATCTCTCGGATTTTAAGGAAGGACTGTGGTTTACCGTATGTCCTGTGCGGGAAGAATATTGAAGTGAAGTTGTTTCTACCTGCTAGAGATGCTCTTTTTTGAGTTTTGTAAGCAAGGATGGAAGGGATTTTAAATGGTAGGTACCTGAGGATTTGTCCATATCTATATACCATCCAAGTGAAGGTTTGGGTTTGTCGCTACTTTCGATGTATTCGATGTATTCGTTTTCATCGTATTCTGATCTGGGGGGTAGACCACCACCTAAATTATTTTCTTTCGACAGTTCATATTCATCATAAACTGTGTCCCATACCTCCTTGTAAGTTGGGTCTTCGCCATTATTATTTTTTCTTAACTTTTTGAACGCCCGACTGAAAATATTTTGAACTTCCTTCGATGTTGAGTATTTTGTTTTTTTAATTTTTTTTGTTCTGATTTTATTTTTTTTATTGCCTCTTTCCAACCAGTCTTCCAACTCAGATTTAATGACAAAAACATCAGAAACCGAAACCGGAAAGGGACGTTTTAAAATACCCTGATCCTGGAGAAGCGGTATGACTTCAGCGATGCGATCATCACCCAAACCCAGCTCATCCAGACCATGCTTGACCAGAAATTCTGCAGGCGGTATGAATCTCTGAATGAAGATCCTTGAATAATAGGCAAATGCCGCACACTCGTAAGGATCTATCCTGAGTATTTTTTCTCCTTCGCTTACACTCTCTTCAGTGATGACTCCACCAGAGCTAATTGCAGGTTCATTGGAAAGCAATTTTCTACGTTGCTCGTCTGAAGAAGCCCTGTTCAGTTTCTGCATGAACTTTCTAAGGACAAACTGATCACTGGAGCTGAGTTTTTTACTGATTCTATAAACCATTGGGTTACTGAATGGACCTGATGGGGTCTCAAGCATTCCAATTTTATCTGGCATGGAAGGTATTACTGCATAAAGGGCTGGTATACCCTCTGAAGCTGCTAAAGGAACAGTTTTTTGTTGATCACTACTGAGTGAAGAAAGAAGTACAAAGTCTTGATAAACAGGTGAATTTATCATATAATTAGTATTCCTTCTTGATGAAAATTAGGGACTGTCAACCTGATCATTTACACCATAATCATTTGATATTACTAAACTGATTACTTAATGTATTGTACAGGTTTAGTCTAAGATAAAAATGTATTAAATTATCGGATGTTTAATAGTCAGTAGCATCATTATTTAAAGTGTAAAATGGAAAGCATAAAAAAATTTCCAAGGAAAGTCTGGCGCAACAATAGACCTAAAATGACCTTCACCCTTCATCCTGATATTGTCAAGGTCATTAGAAAAACTGCCAGGGAAGAAGGGCTGTCCTTCAGTGTTGTTGCCGATGAAGCATTTTTTGCCGGATTCAAGGCCATGGGACGGATTTGATAGGTAGTTTAGGATTGGTGTCGCCACAAGTAAGACACAAAGCCTTTGGCAGAGAACTACCCGAGCAAAAGTGTTTCAAAGATCAAGCCTCATCCAATTCTATGATAAAACGCCCCATACTTCCCCTCACCCACGTATAACCGGTCGTTCCAACGGTTTACGGTTTCCAGCCTGAATTTACCGATAACCCATGTAACCACACATGGTCCACCTGAAGAATTATGATTTTTGTTAAGATTGAGGGGGGATTCAGGGAATAAAAATTTTTCGGCTGGAGCGGATTCGCAGTGTTGATGGAGCCTCAGGCGGTTTTGGTTGAATAATCTAACTGAGAATCAGGAACACATCCATAGATTTCACGGAAGGTTAAGTTGGCGGCAGCATTTTGCATCTTATCTTGCTCTCACAGGCTCAATCATAAACTACTCAATATGCTCCCACCAACGCCCTTGCCGTCTCACCACGATTATACTGCTGCGTGGTGTTGAAACTCTTGTGCCGCATCTGCTTCTGCACCGCAGCAGGAGGCACCTCCTTCT
>JAKURD010000063.1 GCA_022450045.1 Gracilimonas sp.
TTTATGGCTTGAAGCCAGGTCTTGATATGTTTAAAAAGAAATAATGCCATTTAAATCTGAGAAACAAAGAAGATATCTCTGGAAAAATGAACCAAAGATTGCAAGAGAGTGGACTGAAGAATACGGTAGTAAATCTAAAAAGAAGAAGAAAAAGAAGAAGAAAAAATAATGGATGAATTTAGTTTTATATTGAAATTACAGCGAGCCATAAAACAAAATCTCGCTTCTTTATCTTTGAATGTCACCTCAGGAGGGGTTGACAGTCATGAGAAATATAAATATATTACCGGACAAATAAGTGCACTGGAATCAGTGCTACAGGAAATCTCTAACCTGCTTAATAAGAAGGAGCAAGAAGTACATGAAGGAAAAGTTGTCAGAATCGACAAAGACCCAAAACCTACCAAAGGTTGACTTAGTCTTAGAAGAAGAAGCAAATCGTAATAAACCACCAGAAGCTATACATCTTCCTAAACCTACAGGATGGAGAATTTTAGTTCTACCTTTTAAACCAAAAAGAGTTACAAAAGGTGGGGTACATATTGCTGATACAGCAGCAGAAAGACAACATGTAGCTACTGTATGTGGCTTAGTGTTAGACATGGGACTTGATTGTTATCGAGATAAAGAACGATATCCACGTGGAGCGTGGTGCAAGAAAGGAGATTGGGTGATGTTTGCACGTTATGCAGGCTCACGTTTTAAAATTGAAGGGGGAGAAATAAGGATCTTAAATGAAGATGAGATCCTGGCAACAATACAAGATCCAGAACAGATCTTGCATGACATATAATCATAGGAGGAACTATGCCAGACGACAAAGAAAAACAACAAGGTAAAATGGTAGACATCGATACAAGCGGTCCGGGTGCCGAGGTCAGTATACCAGAAGAAAAGAAAATAGAAGCCGAACCAGAAGTGGAGGTTAAGGATGAAACTACTGAAGACACTGCTAAGTCCGATGACGCACCTGCGAAATCTGATGAGCGCGTGGATGTTCGAGATAGCTCGGACGATAAAGACACGGGTAAACCGCAAGACGAAAAACTAGAAGACTATGGCGACTCAGTTAAAAAGCGGATTGCTAAATTAACCAGGAAATGGAGAGACGCAGAACGAGAGAAAGATTCTGCAGTGGAATACGCCCAAAGCGTAGAACACAAACGAAAACAATGGGAATCACGATACGCAAAACTTGATTCCACTTATCTTAAGGATTCAGAAACACGAGCCAAAAGCCAATTAGATGCGGTTAAAGGAAAATTAGCAGCGGCTATTGAAGGTGGCGATACGGCAAAACAAGTTGAAGCTCAAGCTGAATTAAGCGCTTTGACGAGTGATGTTCGAAATATTGAATCTGAAAAATTAAGACGAGAAGAATATACAAAGGAGCCGAGAACTCCTGCATATGGAGGAGGAACACCGGAGAAGACTCCGACTCTTCCACAAGTGGATGAACAAGCTGAAGAATGGGCGACGAAGAATTCATGGTTTGGCAAAGATCGAGCTATGACCTTTACTGCCTTTGAACATCATAAAGATCTGGTGGAGAAGGAAGGGTTTGACCCTAAATCAGATGAGTATTATGCAGAAATAGACAAAAGAATAAAAGTTGACTTTCCACATAAATTTGATAGAAAAGAAGGATCGGCTAAAACTGTTCAGACAGTTGCTTCGGTAAGACGAGGCGTGAAACCAGGCCGCAAAAGTGTGAAACTCACATCATCACAAGTGCAAATCGCACGAAAATTGAATGTGCCACTCGAAGAATATGCGAAACAATTATTAAACGTGAAGGAGGTATAAGCATATGGAAAATAATAGAACTTCTCGCGCGGGTCAGACTAGGTCTAAAACTGAAAGACCAAAGGTTTGGACTCCACCATCATCTTTAGATGCGCCCAAAGCCCCAACGGGTTTCAGGCATAGATGGATCAGAGTAGAAACAATGGGATTTGATGATACCAAAAATTTACAAGGTAAACTCAGATCCGGCTGGGAATTAGTCCGAGCAGATGAATACCCTGGATCCGAATATCCTGTAATCAATGAAGGTAAGTATAAGGGAATGATCGGAGTTGGTGGCCTTGTGTTGGCAAGGATACCCGAAGAGATCGCTAAGCTACGTGATGAATATTATCAAAATATGACACGCGAAGCTAACGAAGCATTACAACACGATCTTGATAAGGAACAACATAAGAGTATGCCCATCTCTCAAGATAGGCAATCTCGCGTAACCTTCGGTGGTACAAAGAAAGAGTAATTTTTCTTTATCACTGAATTTAATTAATCGTAAATAGCGAGAGCTATTTACAAGGAGTAATAATATGGCAAATATAGACGCACCGTTCGGTTTTAGACAGGTGGGTGGATTAGGTAGTAGGCCAACTTCTGAAGGTACCTCAAAATATGTAATCGCAAGTGGTTACGCCGGCGCAGTATACGCAGGTGACGTTGTTGAATTTGGTGCTGGCACTGGCGAAGGTGGCAATGCAATTGCCGCTGGATACGTTGGTGAAGCAGCAGCTACGAGTTCAATACGTAATGTGGGTATTTTCAATGGTTGTTTTTACGACGATCCAACAACTGGTAAACCAACGTTTAAAAACTACTGGCCGGGAAGTGTCACAGTGACAAATCCTGCGGCTGGTGCAACAGCGTTTGTGTATGACAATCCCGATGATCTTTTCGAAGTTCAAGCAAATTCAACTCTAGTCAGAGCTACCGTAGGTAGAGCTGTTGACATGGGTTACACTG
>JAKURD010000064.1 GCA_022450045.1 Gracilimonas sp.
TTGTGATTTTTAGCTTAATCAAATCTACCAACCAGGCAGCACCTTCTCAATTTTTACACAAGTATAGGGACATTACCAAAGAAGTTTTAGGAGGACATATTTGTGGTGTGGTTGGAGGATCTGTCAGTTATTTTCTTTTAGTTAAACCTGCTACAATGATCAATTTATCCGGACTTCAATCTGAGGCTGGTTTTCAAATAGCCCTCGGAGCGGGACTTGCCATTTTCTTAACATCATTGTTAATGCTCCTCACTAGAACCAGCCACCCTCCCGCCTGTGCTATCACATTAATTATCTCTCTTGGCTTTCTACCCAAAGTAAATGATGCAGTGACCATAATATTCGCTGTCGCTGTGCTCTACATGCTTTATCATTTTTTGAACCTGATAATAGGGGAGGCAAGAAAAAAAACTAACTTTTCAACCTTAAACAGCAAGGGTGAATCGAATGAAAAATAATTCAAAACCCAACATTGAACTTAAAGCAGCTGAACATATCCGAGAAGCATGTATTAAAGCAGCCCAAGAAGGATTTATGGATGCATCCATGAGTGGTCTTTGTGCAGAAGGTGCTATGGAAGCAGCCATAAGTGCTATGCAATCTTTGTCTATCGAAAAATTAATAAAAGAGGCTTAATCGTCTAACTTTGAGCCTTAAATAAAACACTTATAAAGAATCATTATCAAAAAGGTTGAAGTGAATTTTGCTTGTTGAGACTATATTTGGGTACTCATTAAATATGATACCGCATATAAATCAATAAGAGACTTTTCATTAACTTTATTTAGTCTAACTAATTTCGATTAATATTATTGAATTTGAAAATTTTTGCGGTCTGTTGCAAAGTTCTCAAATTTGATATCCTGCGCACAGAAATGGAGCGACTCAGAGAGAAAATTTCAAAGGCAATTTCAGTAAGTTTTCAGAAGGGCTCAGATTACCCGGGTGGGGAGCTATTTGAAATGTTGTACTTTTGTTATATCACCCCATCATAAAAAAAGCCTTAAACACATGTTTAAATAGCGTTTAAGGCTTTGGTGGTGCTCCCCGGGTAGGATTCGAACCTACGACCAATTGATTAACAGTCAACTGCTCTGCCACTGAGCTACCGAGGAATATAGTAGTTCGTTTCAGTAAAACCTCCGTTGAAGGGGCGACAAATATAACCACATTGCTCACCTACTTTCAACACTTTTCTTCACTTTTTATAGAAAACTTTTTGGAGCACTAATCCCCGTGCAGGAGCGGTATAAGTAAGAATGCTTGAATCGGGATTTTCAAGGGCTTCCTTAAACTGCTCAATCGTCATTTTCCCTTGTGCCGCACGTACCATGGTTCCGGCCAAACGGCGTACCATATTCCGTAAAAATCGGTTTGCCCGAATTCTATATCTGATGATCTCCCCTTCTGTCTTAAACTCAGATCGCTGGATTTCACAAAGCGTGGTAAAATTATCCTCGTTGAATTTTGAGAACCCGGCGAAATCAAATTCACCCTGAAGTAAATCAGCGCATTTGTGGAGCACATCAACATCTACAGGCTGACGTAAGGCCCATGAAAAATGTCGGTGAAGCGGCGATTGTCGTCGGATGATGGTGTACTCATATTCCCTTCCGATGGCATTAAAACGAGCATGGAATTCGGCATCTACCTCTTCAAACCCCATAACCTGAATTTGATCGGCGGCCAATCCATTCACCCCCAAAAGCAGCTTCTCCATATCCGTGCCTTCGGGTAGATCAACGTGTGCCGTTTGCCCGCGGGCGTGAACTCCTGCATCCGTTCTTCCCTGCCCGACCAGATCCACCGGTTCCTGCAAAACTTTAGAGAACGCATCTTCAAGGGTTTGTTCTACAGTGATGTCTTCAGGCTGAATTTGCCATCCGCTGAAATGGGTGCCGTCGTATTCTATGGTGAGTTTATATCGGGGCATTTATTTTTTTATTTGAAGATACAGAACCCCTAAGGTTTTAACAGACCAATGAGATATTTTTATTGGTTTTACTTTTCAGCGGGGAGAAATAAGCCCTGAACGGCTTCGCTGGGGGACCGGAAGAGTTCTTACCTTTCCCGACAAGTTTCCACAGGCAACCATCCCTTCCCGTACCACAGCGAAGGGGTTCAGCCCTTCCAAAAAAATAAATCTGTAAAGAATTGGAATTTCATCGCTCTAACAATATAGATCATAAATAAATTTATTGCTGATGCCGAAAACATTTAATTCAATCTGGGTGCACATTGTATTTCGAACGAAAGAGAGTAAACCATTTTTATCCTGGGAAATACGAAATGCAGTTTGTGAGTTTATAAAAATAAAAGGTAACCTAAACGGAATATACGTTGATACCGTGAATGGTGTTAAAGATCATCTACATGTCTTACTCAGGATCAGAACAACCCAAACCGTTGCAGAATGTGTTAACTGGATCAAAGGCGCTTCTTCAAAATGGTTAGGGTCTAGTGAAGCAAACACCTTAGAGGGGGTCCTCTCGAAGGTGTGTTAGCAAGACTTTGTATAAGTTATTGT
>JAKURD010000065.1 GCA_022450045.1 Gracilimonas sp.
AATTACTATCCCGGCGATCGGGTCAAGAAGATGATTGCACAGCAGATCGGCCCAAGTAAGGCTTATCTCCCAATGATCAATAAGTTTGATTCTGATTTTGCGATTCCACCCCTTCATATCGATCTGGCAATAGCCATGGACCGAAGCTATTTCCGAGTTGGAACTACCTTTGACAACCGGCAGTGGATGGATATCCGAGGAGTTGGAAGTGGAGCCACCGGTATTGAATATCTGGAAAGAGGAGCTCACTGGGAGCGTAATGTGCTGGCACATGAATATGCTCACCTTTACCACGGACGTATTCTAACAGATGAGGAAAGCAGGAAGATCCGATCACTGTATCATACTGCTAAAGAGAATGGCACTACCCTGGATTATTATGCATCCAATAACGAAAGTGAATTTTTTGCTCAGGGTTATGCGGGATTTCTTTCAGAGAAAAAAGTACATCCATTGAACCATAAATCAATGAATACCCGTGAATTCATTCTCGAAAAAGACCCGGATTATTATGAGTTTCTGGAGTCATTGCTCCAAAAGCAAGAGGAATACCTTGCCGGCAACGAAGAAGTACTGGATGATAACTGGGCTCAAACATATTTAACACTGGCAAACAGAGCTCGGGGCAGTAATAATTTAAATGAAGCCACTGCTTACCTTGATACCGCTTTGACTTTCGGTAACGATTATATTCCTGCTTTACTTGAGTATGCTGAAGTGAATGCTGAAAAAGGCGATTTCGAAGCAGCTGAAGAAATGATCACCAGGGCAAATGATCTGGATTCTGATTACGCCCCGGTCTTGGTTTCAAGGGCAAATGTTATCCATCAAAAAGCTTTGGAAGGCATCATGGCATTTGATGAAGCGATGGAAGAACAAAAATCGCTTTTTGATGAAGCTGAAACAATGGAAGAAGATCTAGCAGAAGCTGCAAACCTCAACCGGCTTTCAAGAGAACGATACTATAACTATGGTTTCCTTAAGGAGGCCATCGATGTTTCTGAAAGTTATGTTGCTGACGCACCAATGGTTTCTACATATCTGCGTGACCGGAAAGAAGATGCAGAGGCTTTTGCAAAAAACCTTCGAAGTGTACTTGGGTATTCAGGTGATGTGTCTGACTTCTTTAAGGACTTACTGGATCAAAATCCGCAAAACTTTGACTACCGTCTGGTATATGCTGATGTACTGGCGCGTCAATCCCGGCTTGAGGAAGCACTGAGTGTATTAGAAGAAGGTCAGCGTATCCTTGCTTCAGCAGATAATGAATTACCAAGTTATACACTTAGAATTGCGCATATCAATCTTGAAAATGGAGAAGAAGAGAAAGCGGAAGAGTCCATTAGCACCTTATCTGAGGACGACCTTGGAATGGATGAGAAACTTCTGCTCGCAGAACTCTATGCAAAACTCGGCCGGATCACTGAAGGGAATGAAACATTGGATAGTATTTCAGGTGTAAACTTACCCATTCATAATGCTGAGTATGAATTTGTACTCGGAACACTTGCAGAAGCAGATGGTGACATTGAAAGTGCTGAAGATCACTTTAGTGAGGCATTAGAAATGAATCCATATCATCTTTCAGCCCGTGCAGCTCTAATTCAGCTTTTGAACGAGCAAGATGATCAAGATGCTGCAACTACCTTAACTGAAGAGGCTGAAAATCTGCCTGTCCCACTCGGCCCTGATTTTACCCGACAGATCAACTAATAGAGAAGCATCCTTTTTAATCATTACTAAGCCAGAGTGTTCAAGCGATCACTCTGGCTTTTACTTTAAAGTCATATACGCTTTTACTATAATTGATCGCTATTCAACAATTTAACTTTCACTTTATAACGAGATAATTGAATGAAGTTCTTCTCAAGATTACTGGTTCCGGTTCTAATGGTGGCTGTAATAGGTTGCACATCTCAAACACCAAATGAAGAAAATGATGAGTCTGAGATATCGGTGGACGAGTCTTATGTGAATGAGGTAGAGGAACTGGCTGAAAGTGCCGAAATCAAGGAAGCGATGGAGTTCATTCGGAATATGGATGAGGAAACCGTACAAAACCAGATCACGATAACCGAGATCCCTGCACCTCCATTTCAGGAAGAGGCTAGAGCCGAACGTTATGCTGAGATGATGCAGGAATATGGGCTAGATCAGGTTGAAATAGATGAGGAAGGCAATGTGATAGGCAAGCGCCCCGGAACCGAAGGTGAGCAAACTATAGTGATCTCAGCACATCTGGATACCGTGTTCCCGGAAGGAACCGAAGTAAAGGTTGAGGTTCGAAATGATACGCTCTTTGCTCCGGGCATAACCGATGATACCCGTGGTTTGTCGGCACTTCTTACGTTAATAAATACTTTTGAAACTCTGGATATCCAAACTGCTGATAATATATGGTTTGTGGGAACCGTAGGAGAAGAAGGCATCGGTGACCTTAGAGGAGTAAAGCATTTATTTGAGACGGAAGGAGATAATATTGATGCCTTTATTTCCATTGACGGAAGCCGCGCATCACGGATC
>JAKURD010000066.1 GCA_022450045.1 Gracilimonas sp.
CCCGCTTCCTATCCCAAAGCAACGGTACCGTCACTCTTCCGCTGTAGTCTGAACGTGCATGTGTGTATAGTTGGTGCAGGCAGTTATAACCATACAAAGAGTCTCCGGTTTCACCCTTCCAGTCATCAAAAACCCAGCCCTTGTCCAACATATTCGGATGTACAATGGAAACCGTGATGATGTCTTCCAATGATTTCAATGATCGAAAAATCAGTGTGCGGTGTGCCCACGGACAGGCAAGTGACACATAAAGATGATAACGTCCATCTTCTGCTGGGAATCCGTCTGTTCCACTGAGGCCAGCTGATCCATCGGGGGTTATCCAGTTGCGGAATTGCGAGTCTTCACGGATGAATTCACCATTACTGTGCTTGGTATCATACCACTGGTTGTGCCAGTTACCTTCAATTAGTAGTCCCATTATTTCTTCTGTGTGAGCTAGTTAAGACTTCTTTTTAACCTTCATTTCAATATAATCACTTTCGAACTTCTCTTGTATACGTTTTAGTTCTTCAATTGCAGCTTGGATGTTTGAACTATCTAAAACGTTGACTTCCACTCGATCTCCCACATGAGAGAGACTTTTTCGTCGTTTACGGTGTTTTGCCGATTTAAAATCTTTTAAGCGGTAAACCGGGATAGGCCGTGCAAAACCCTTGGGTGTTATATCATCAATATACTTGCTGTTAACGTGGCTGTTAATTAAGTCTTTGGTGTATTCATCAATAAGAATGGTATTATGCTCCGCCGTTGTTTGTAAACGGGCAGCCAAGTTTACCGGACTACCAAGTACAGTGTAGTCTAGCCGTAAATCAGATCCGAAATTACCAACCGTGCAAAATCCCGTAGAGATACCCATGCGAACTTTAAGACCGTCTACTACTCCCAGCTTTTTCCAGTGCTTATTCAGTTCACCAACTCTCTTCATCATTCTAATCGCCATTTCGGCGCACTTCAGGGCATCCTCTTGCTCACCCTCTGTTTCCGGATCGCCGAAAAATATCAGCACTGCATCACCAATAAATTTATCTATTGTTCCACCGCATTCGACTGCAATCGCAGACATTTCTGAAAGATAAGTGTTAATTACTGCTGCCAGGCGTTCCGGTTCCAGTGTATCAGCCAGGTCTGTAAACTTAACAATATCTGATAGAAAGATCGTCAGGTTTTTCCTGGCATGTGTTTGCTCTCCTTCGTTTTCATTTTCAAAAATACTTTGGTAAATCTGCGGTGAAAGGTACTTTGCAAGTCTTGTTGCCAGGCTTTCCAACTGTCTACTCTTCTCTTCAATTATTTCACGGTCACGTATTTTTTCTTCCAGCAGATTTTGACGTTCCTTACGCAAATTGAATTCAGCAGTACGGTCAACAAACTGTCCCTGGACACCGTTTAGATATGTAAAAGATTCATTTTTTGTTCTCGTTGAAAGTAGGGAGTATACTCGTTCTTCATCATTTATGCTGATTTTAATCTCAGGAATCAGAACCGTACCCTTTTCATTGATATCATGTATAAATTCTTCAATCTGCTTGGCTGGTAAACCAATTTGTTCCAGTACGTCTGGGAAATATGCATTTTTAACATTTCCTAGTATTGGGAAAAAGCTCAGAAAATTTTTGTTCACCTTGAGAATTTCAAGGTTGTCTTTGGCGTAGTAGCATGCAGTTATTGCATTATAAAAATTAAAAAAACTAAGATCAATAATATTTTGCTGGTTGAAAAAATCCTCAACTTTCATTAGACTCCTTTACTCTCTCGTATGTTTTTTCCCTTTAATTCACTACCTTAAATGATGGTATCTTAAAAAGACTTAAATCCACACATTCATTTCGTTATTAGTTATAAATCTTAATGTTATTAGTGTAGTGGCTTAATTAATATTTATCGCTTCTCTCGAAATTACACTATATCAGGCCTTTTTACAGGTTCTTTAAAAATTATACCTCCCAGGAATTTTCAGTCGTTCATTAGTCTTAGTCCGGCAAGGTTTCTAATCGTTTCATAGCAGGACTATCGAACAGTCCGGGGTTGACAAGATAGTCAAGCGCCAAATTGGTTGAGTCATAGCCCCAGAACAAATGCCCATCGACTACCAATGTAGGGACACCATATACGCCCTGTTCTATAGCATTCTCGCCGTTTGATTTAAGTTCCGACTTTATTTCAGTTTTGGAGATTAGCTCATTAGCTTCAGAGACAGAAAGCCCAACTGCACTACAGAAAGCGTTCCTGTTGTCAGGATCATCTCCCACCAATCCTTCTTCAAAGATACATTTAAAAATTGAATCCACGCCCTTTTTACAGCAGCCTGTTGCAATGCACAGACGAAGCATGGGAATTGGGTTGAAAGGGTGGTGTGCTGGAAAGTAAAGTGGAATATCCAGGCGGTCTGCCATCCATTGAACGTGTCG
>JAKURD010000067.1 GCA_022450045.1 Gracilimonas sp.
CAAGCGTGGGTGTCCAATCCCAATTAAAATTGCGGAAGGAAACGGTATTTTGTCGATTGCCGCGAGTCTGATCGGTGCGAAACGAAGACTTGGTAATTTGTCAGGGGAGCCGTAATGTGGTCCGCCTTTTTCACAGAGTCGTTTAGCAGAGCTTTCCAGCATCAACCCTTGCGAAACTGAAACTTTCCGCAACTTCCGCAAATCTTCGGCAGACATTGTGCCGGCGTTGATGTGCGGCAAAAGATTGGATTCGGAAATGATGTGTTCTGAGATTTCATTCAAGTAGGAAAGAGTGGTTTCATGTCCCAAACTCGCTAATTCCTGCCGTGCCTCCTTGTAGCGTAACTCCGGTTTGTCCCCCAAAGTGAACAACGCTTCTTTACATCCCGCTGCTTCGCCCTGTTTGACAAGTTCTAAAACCTCGTCAGGAGTCATAAAACTTCTAATATGATTTTTTGGTGTCTCGGCAAAAGTGCAGTAGTGGCAAAAATCCCGACAGAGTTTGGTCAGTGGAATAAAAATTTTACGGGAATAAGAGATTAAATTACCGTGACCTTCATCTCTAAGCTGAGAGGCAAGTTGAATAAGATTCTTTGTGTCTTTGACATTGACAAGTGCTACTGCTTCAGCTTCTGTGGGCTTGCCTTTTAGAAATTGATCCATAGGAATTTTAGTTATTAGGTGTATTAAACCTTCAAAATAAATTATTTTGCAAATATTTATTTTATTAGAGAATATAACCCTTGGGTGATCATAAAACCAAGGTCGTCTCCATACTGGATCAGAGGGATTCCGTCCAGAGATTTGAGTTTTATTGATTTAATCCACTTCTTCTTTCACTTGAATGATTGAAGCCATTCATCAAGGCGCTCCAAACCTCTTTCCAGCTTTGGGATGGACGTAGCATAACACAATCGTAGGTATGAATCAAATTGAGGGCCAAATGCACAACCTGGCGCGAGGCCTACCCCATAATTTTTGAGAATATTTTTGGCCATACTCAGACTTTCATTACAATCACGTATTTTGAAAAATGCATAAAAAGCAGCTTCTGGAACGCAAAACTCAATACGTTCTTGGGAATCAGCCCATTCTTTAAATCGGGATAATGCTTTCAAATAGCGCTTGTTATTTTCGCGAATAAATGTTTCACCTTCCTTCAAAGCTATAATACCTCCTTGTTGGATAAAGGTTGGAGGACCTGCGACATTATACTCAGTTAATTTCTCCAATTGTGTCTCCAGCTTAGACGGGGCCGTGATCCATCCAAGTCTCCAGCCTGTCATGGCCCAGGATTTTGAAAAACTATTTACAATAATAACGCGGTCTTCATCCTTGACCACTTCACAGAAAGATGGAGAATGATCTAAATTAAAACTTATTCTTGCGTAAACCTCATCGCTAATAATCCAAATTCCACTTTTTCTTGCAAATTCTAGTACTGCTTTCTGTTCATCTGAGCTCATCATCCAGCCCGAAGGATTATTCGGTGAATTTATTATTATGGCTGAAGTATTGTTATCACAAGCATCAAAGAGTTGGTCGAGGTCAAGCGACCAACCTTCTTCTTTCATTTTGAGCGGAACACCTTCTACTTCTGCACCAATAATATGCTGGACAGCTGGGATATTAGGCCAACAGGGTAACACTACCACCACCTTCGATCCATACGGTATCAAAGTCTGAGCAGAGATCATCAAAGCATTCATTCCAGAAACTGAAACCGTGACCTGTTCAGTACAAATACTTGTTTCGTAAAGTCTGTTCATGTAATCACAAATAGTTTCGCGTAAAGGGAGCAGACCTGAATTAGGAGCATAGAACGTTTCTCCAAGATCCAAAGAAAGTTTTGCAGCAGATCGGATGAATTCAGGCGTACTGACATCAGGTTCACCAAACCAAAACTGAACGACGTCTTCCTGATTCACTGCGGATCTTGCAACTTCTCGAATTGGCGAAAAGGGAAGTTCGAAAATATCCTTTCGGATTCCCAGATTATTCACCAAATTTTTCTTTTCCATTTCATTATTTCTAACGTTCTATCGAATTTTAAATTGAAAATAATTTGCCAATTTTGTGCCATTAGCTTACAAAAACAGGCCATATTTGGGGAGATGTGGCAATAGTGAAGAGATTATAATATTGATATTGTTATCCTTATTTGTTGCAGTATATCCCTGTATACCTACTATCAAAGTATGCGGTACTTATGGTCGCAGGTTCGACTCCTGTGGGTGCGCCAGCAGTTTGCTGATGAACCGTTGTGTCTAGACGTTCGGAGCATAATCAAGTTCAATCCAATAGG
>JAKURD010000068.1 GCA_022450045.1 Gracilimonas sp.
GTGTAATCTTCGATTAGCGGATTATTTTATAATAAGCAGATTAGCCTCCTCACGGGGGCTTTTTTGTTTGTGGGATAATTTCTGTGTAATTTCCTGTATGAAACGCATCTGGGTCAAATAAAGGAGATATAATGAAAAAAATACCAGTTAATATGATTGGGCGTCGAACCTTTTTGGCTGGTGCCGGATTGACCGCACTTGGTTATGGGTGGTTACGCCCGATACTCAACGCCTTACCCCACAGTCCAATAGGGAAACGAAATCTTCGCAGACCTGATAGTATGAGGTTTAACTACGACAAAGCGATTGTGGTCGATTTTCTTGCAAGTCCCGGATACTTTAATTACCCGCTCAACCCCCCGATCGATAACGAAATGTTGCAGAACGCAGTTAGATCGGGAATTACCGTGGTTAACCAAACGGTCCATGGAAGTGACTTTGAAGACGCGGTTCAGAACGTAGCCATGTGGCTTAACCGAATAGAGCTTTATTCAGATTCCTTAATGCAGGTAAAAACAGTAGAACACCTTTTAAAGGCAAAAAGGGACAGTAAGCTCGGAATCGTGCTCGGTTTTCAGAACACCACACAGTTCGAAGACGACCTTGGCCACATTGAAACATTCCTGAATCTTGGGGTGAAAGTCACTCAACTTACATACAATGTTCGGAACCTTGTGGGTGATGGATGTCTGGAGCCGGCCAACAGAGGGTTAACACAATACGGACATGCCGTGGTGGAACGGATGAATGAGCTTGGAAGGCTGGTGGACTTGAGTCACTGTGGGCAGAAGACCACGGCAGAGGCCATTGAAGTATCCCCTGTTCCGGTCTCCTTTACCCACAGTGGCTGCAATGCCGTAGCGCGGCATCCCCGATCAAAAGACGATGCTGAGCTTAAAGCTCTTTCGAAAAAAGGTGGCGTCATCGGGATATACCTGATGCCTTTTCTCACACCCGGACGGGCACCGACCCGCAGGGATGTTTTGGATCATATTGAGCATGCGGTGAATGTGAGCGGTGAAGATCATGTAGGCATTGGAAGCGACCTCTCTACGACACCGATTGACGGTTCTGATGAATACTGGTCAAGGCACCGCGAGTTCGTTGCCAAACGGATAAAGCAGGGAATTGCCGCACCAAACGAAGATCCCGACATTCTTTTTACCGTTGAAGAGTTAAATTCACATCGCCGGATGGAACTGATAGCAGATGGTTTATCTTCCCGCGGTCACCCGGATGCCCGCATTGAAAAAGTTATTGGAGGAAACTGGTTGCGCCTTTTTCAGGAGATATGGCGTACCAATAAGGAAAAATCGGAAGAAGAATAAAGTATAAAATGAAACGCCTCTATCTCAAATAGCCTCACTAAGCGTGGGGCTTTTTTGTTTGTGGGACAATACTGTGTAAATTCCAGTATGAAACGCCTCTGGCTCAAATAAAGGAGAGTAAATGAATAAAAACGGAAAACATACATCATCTTGTAAAGCCAATCGAATGTTTAACCGAGGTTTGGGTGAATTTTATGAAAAGAAAGTGGAAGAAGGTACTTACAAGGATGGGAAATTAGATGGATTACGTACTCACTGGGATGAGAATGGACTTAAAGCTTGTGAATATAATTATAAGGATGGTTTACCTAATGGAAAATCCTTTTGGTGGTATGAAAATGGAGTCATTCGAGAAGAAACAACTTGGAAAAATAATTTGTTGGATGGAAAATCTATTGATCGTTATGAGAATGGAAAGAAACAAAGTGAAGGAAATTTCAAGGATAATGAATATGATGGATTCTGGGCTGGGTGGCATGAGAATGGACAGAAGTCATACGAAGTAACTTACAAGGATGGAGAATTGATTTCTGAAAAATGTTGGGATAAAGATGGTAACGAAAGAGACTGTAACTAAATGAAACGCCTCTGGCTCAAATTGAGGCTGAATAGATTTTATTGGCGAAACTGAAAAGCAAAAAAGCCCCATACATCGGATGATATACAGGGCTTTTGAGGTTCAGAATTGCCATAAACTGACCATACATTTCTGTAAATGCAGATATTGTTGATATTCATTCGGGCTCATAACCCGAAGGTCGTGGGTTCGAATCCTACCCCCGCTACAAAAACCGAAAAGGTCTCGAAAGAGGCCTTTTTTGGTTTATGGGGGTAAAGGAAGAT
>JAKURD010000069.1 GCA_022450045.1 Gracilimonas sp.
GTCTTGTGAAGTCATAAGATCATTTACTTGATCGACTGCCTGTTCTTTGACAGTGAATTCTACAAAAACAATACAAGCCATTTTTTCTCCTGTTTGAGGTTACTTAGGACATTATAGATTCCTAATGCGGTGTACAATATTAGAGGCATCAAAATTATAACATCAATAGGTATGTTTTACAAGAATTGGGGATTTTACTTGGAGGGTGTCTGACTGCGAAGAAATTGTAGGACTGTTACCATCACTATCATTAATACCTCAGTTCTCCACAACCATCAGTGAAGCCAAGTTAGCTGATAACTCCTTTAGCACCTTCTCCTGTATTGACTCTCCCATTCCTAAACCTTAGGGTAGACTTAGTACTAACCAGAGATTTTTAGTCATGATCCATAAAAAATATCTACTATTTCTTATATGTTGTGGGTTCGTTATGATTTATTTAACGCTCCCTTATAACACCCTTGCCTCTCAGGAAAAATTGGTAATAGCACATCGAGGGGCCTCTGGTTATCTCCCTGAACACACTCTTGAGAGTGCAGTATTAGCCTTCGCAATGAAGGCAGATTTTCTAGAACTGGATGTGGTTATGACTAGAGATGGACATCTGATTGTAATGCATGACCTTACACTTAATGCGACTACAAATGTGGATGAAATATTCCCTGGTCGCTCAGGTACCAATGGGAAGTACCTTACAATGGAATTTAGTTTAGCGGAAATCAAAAATCTCAGAGTTCATGAACGTTCAAATAAAAGAGGATCAGGGCCAGCTTTCAAGGGGAGATTTCCATATGAATCGCTACTTTTTGAGGTTCCTACTCTTGAAGAAATGTTACAACTCGTGAATGGGTTCAAACAAAGTCACGGTCGTGTGATGGGCTTATACATTGAAATAAAAGGTGCTGAGATTCATCGTCAATACAATCTGGATCCTGCAAAAAAACTATTGGCTATCCTTGAAGGATATGATTATCGTGAAGCATCAGATCCTATTTGGATTCAGTCTTTTGATGCAGAAGTTTTAAAAACTATGAGACAAAAGCACAAAACCCGGCTCAAACTGTTACAGTTAATTGGAGAAAACCGTTGGCGCCTCTCTGCCACTGATTTTGATTATTTAAAAACAGAGGTTGGACTAAATGAGGTGGCAGGATATGCTGATGGAATTGGTCCCTGGATGAATCACGTAGTGACCGGAAAAAACATATCAGGGGATTTGAAATTAACTGGAATAGTCACTATGGCGCATCACCTCAATCTCAAGGTTCACCTATATACCCTGCGGGCGGATCGGTTGCCTGATTATGCCGAAACGTTTGAAGATCTGCTGCATATTTTTTTTAATCTGGTACAAGTAGATGGAATCTTTACCGACTTTCCGGATCGAGCCGTGAAATACCTCGAAAAAACTTCCCTCCACTAAAACTTTCCAACCAGAGTGAAAAGCTAGACCACTAATAGTAAAAGGATACGATAGTAGAAAGAACTATAAACTGAAACTTGTACGACCACCGATGAGATAAAGTTTAAATTTGGGTTTTAATCGACAACGAAATGCTTGCTTGCGAAGCTTACAAGCTCGGTTACGAAGTGTATGCGTGTCTTTGTATACAGCTGGATCACCTGACAGTGAATTGAGATAGTGCCGACCTGGATGCATCGGTACTGACTCATGTTCTGATAATTAAAATGTCAATCACATGCTTCTACTATCTGTTTTGGCGGCTCTGCTTTTATAATCAGACCATCAAGATAAACTATCCATCGGTCATTGAACTGAAAAACAAGAGTCCAGGTCAGTTTTGTTAATTTATCAGCCCGTGTAAGAGAATCTTGTAGGGCATCCGGTATTAAGATTACTCGCCAGGAATGGTACGATATCTATCTAGCTGCTGGGAACAAACTCCCATGAACATACATCGGTTTAGAATAGATTGAAAATGAACTTTATTTTCAGATTGAAATCACAGAGATAAATTTATAGATAAATAACATTATGAAAAAAAAAATATTGGAAAAACTGAATTAAAAATTACGGAGCTAAGTTTTGGTGCTTCTTCACTAGCAAACATGCCTGAAACTTATGGTTACGAGGTAACAGAAGATCGAGCTCAAAAAACATTAAAAAGATTTTTTCAAGGACCTGTGA
>JAKURD010000007.1 GCA_022450045.1 Gracilimonas sp.
AATTATCGCAAAGAAAATATCTATCCAAAATTATTATCTTTAATCCGTAATAATCCGCTTAAGTTGTCTTGACCCAATTTTTTTTAATATTATGCATAAAGTAAATTAAAAGACTTCTTTAAGATGAAAAATAAAACATACCTTATATACTTCCTTCCTATTCTAATCTCTTTTTTAAGTTTTAGTTGTGATACCCCAACATCGAATTCCGTAGAAAAAGAAGGTAAGGAATTTGTCATCTTTAAAAGCGCAGATCAAAATTCTATCGATCAACAAATAGATGGTTTAAAAAACTCAATAGGGTTACAAGAATCTCAGATAAATTATCAATATAAGAAAAAGATAAGTGGTCTATCAGCTTACCTTACACAATCTCAGGTCAGTCAATTAGAAGATGAATCAAGTGATGATTGGGAGGTTATTCCAGGTGAATTTATTATAGTTTTTGTAGACCCATTCGATGGAGAAAAGTATGTAACTGAGGAGGGAAACCAATGGTCAATGAAAACAATTGAAAAAATTCAGGACAAGTACGACATCAGTGATGATAAAATACTTAGTAAGTATGGGTATGCACTTTTTGGGTTTGCTGCTGAACTAACTGATGAGCAACTATACAACCTGGAAGAAGAAGACATTATAAATCACATAGAGGCTAATCGTCGATTTCAACTAGGCCTATCTGCAAATGACTAGTATCCGAAATTCCGCACTATGCCATGCTCTCCGCGTACTTTTACATGCAGAGCCAATACACTTTTTGTCTATAAATTTTTCAATGGACTCCCGTGAGTCTTTCCTAATTTTTTGATGGTTTTACCGCTTTTGTCAAAAAGTACATCTTTTTTGCCTGATCGATAAGAAAGTTTTTAAACTATCCATCTTCTTGTTTAAGAGTTTTCATAGCAAATTAAACCCATTCTAAATTCCTTAAAATTCATTCAAATCAGTCTTTACCTTCCTAAAGTTTTTTGTATCTTTGGCATCCATTTCGGAGCCGTGGCAGCCGCGGTTACATTATTTTTACCGTAAACAAATAAAGTTTAATAAATGGAATCCGCTACGGCGTTGTTTTCTCTCATTATTGCTCTTCCATTAGCCGGCTTTTTGATCAACGGGATCATCGGGCTATTCGCAGAGAACTATCGAAATAAGAAACAGTTAATTGGTATTATCGCCAATTTTGCTGTTTTTATCCCTTTTCTGATCGCAGTTTATTTCTTCCTAAACCTCAACGCAGATTCTGAAGCGGTGGTTTACAAGCTGTTTACCTGGATGGAAGCAGGAAGCTTCAGTGTTGATATTGCGTATCGTCTTGATCAGCTTTCAATTTTAATGACCCTTGTGGTGACCGGCGTTGGATTTTTGATTCACCTGTATTCCATGGGATATATGGCGGATGACGAAGGGTATTGGAAGTTTTTTGCATACCTGAATCTTTTCATCTTCGCGATGTTGAATCTCGTACTCGGTAACAACCTGTTGCTGTTGTTTCTTGGATGGGAGGGGGTTGGCGTTTGTTCTTATTTACTGATCGGATTCTGGTATTCCGACATGGCCAAATCGGATGCCGCCAAAAAAGCTTTTATTTATAACCGGATCGGTGACTTTGCATTCCTTATTGCGATGTTCATGGTATTCCAAACTGTAGGAAGCCTGAACTTTGATGTGATTCTTGGAAATCTGGAGGCTTTTTCCAGTGAATATATTTTCGGAATTGGGTTGTTGATGTTCATCGGTGCTACTGGTAAATCAGCACAGATCCCATTATTCGTTTGGTTGCCGGATGCGATGGCAGGCCCAACCCCGGTTTCAGCTCTTATTCACGCCGCTACCATGGTAACTTCAGGGATTTATTTGATTTCCCGAATGTCGCCGATGTTTGTGATGTCTCCTGAAGTGATGTTGATTATTGCAGTGATAGGTGCGCTTACCGCTATTGTGGCGGCTACTATTGCCATCACCCAAAACGATATAAAAAGTGTGCTGGCCTATTCCACCGTTTCCCAGTTGGGATATATGTTTATGGCGCTTGGTGCCGGCGGGTTTACGGCTGCGATATTTCATTTAATGACGCACGCATTTTTCAAAGCTTGCTTATTCCTCGGTTCCGGTTCTGTGATTCATGCCATGCATCATGTAGAGCACGAACTTGAGCACGAAGGCAAAGAGGTGCATTTCGATCCCCAGGATATGAGAAATATGGGGGGGCTTCGAAAATACATGCCATCTACCTACAAAACTTTTCTGATTGCAAGCCTTGCGATTTCCGGGATTCCACTGCTGTCTGGCTTCTTCTCAAAAGATGAAGTGTTGGCTATGACGGCAAATGCCGGAGCCGGAGAGTTTGGAAGCTACATGTATATGGCACTTTGGATAGTAGGTATTATTACGGCCTTCCTTACTGCTTTTTATATATTCCGTCTCACCTTTGCCACCTTCCATGGAAATTTCAAATTGGGTGAGCGTTTTAAAGAAGCTATTGGAGCCGAAAAGTATTTACATGAAAGCCCGGCAACTATGACGATCCCACTCTGGACGTTAGCAGGTTTGGCAACCTTTGGTGGGTTTTTGGGTGTTCCTAACTTTATCGTTGAGACATTCACTAATAAAGAGGCTCATGTTAATTTACTTCACGACTGGTTATACAACGTCACCGCCGATTATGAGCTGACGCTATCTCATGGAATTGAATGGGCATTGATGAGTACTTCCATCGTAATTGCCATTGCCGGGCTTTATGCCGCATTCAGAATGTATAATAACAACCAGCAGCTCGAGTCTGATGCTAAGCTGGCGAACCGATTTGGTGGCCTGTACCAAACCTGGCAAGACAGGTACAATTTTGATGAGGTGTATGAAGGCCTGATCTCTCGTCCTTTGGTGAAATTTTCTGATAAAGTACTTGCCGTTTTCGACATGAAAGTTATAGATGGTTTTGTAAATGCTACGGCCGGAACCGTGAAGTTGTTTGGCAGCTTGTTCCGCTATGTTCAAACCGGTGTGATATCAAGTTACGCACTGGCCTTTGTGATCGGTGTGATCGTAATTCTTTACTTAATGATAATGTAATTGTCACAAATTAGTTGATGGAAACACTTTTAAATATCGTCATTTATTTACCACTGTTAGGTATTCCGCTGATCCTGTTGATCAGGAATGAAAACTCCAGAAAGTGGATCGCTCTGTTGGTGACTATCATTACCTTCCTGGCTTCGTTGCCGCTTATGTTCGGTTTTGATGTAGCCAATTCAGGGACGGCTCAGTTCTTAACTGAGGGTGGTCGTATTATGGAATCCCTGGATATCAAATATCTGATAGGCCTGGATGGATTGAATCTGTTGCTCTTTATGCTTACCACCCTTATGGGGCCGATTGTGATCCTGTCTTCCTGGAATTCTGTGACTAAGCATTTAGCTGGATACCTGAGCATGCTGTTGCTGCTTCAAACTGCTTCACTTGGAGTTTTTGCCTCTCTTGACCTGATAGTGTTTTACGTGTTTTTTGAGCTTTCACTGATTCCAATGTACTTCTTGATTGGAATTTGGGGAGGAGCCGGACGTATTCAGGCTACCGTTAAGTTTTTCATTTATACCTTGTTTGGTTCACTGGTTATGTTGGTCGGTCTTATCTATTTAGGATATGATGCCGGTGCTGCTATGGGTGGAGGAACTACTTTTACCACTGACTGGAGATTTTTATCCAGTGATATATACACTGTAGGTCTTGTAGAACAGACCTACTTATTCCTTGCTTTTGCACTGGCCTTCTGTATTAAGGTGCCATTATTCCCATTTCATACTTGGTTACCGTATGCCCACACCGAAGCTCCTACAGCCGGTTCGGTAGTTCTTGCAGCTATTATGTTGAAGTTGGGAACCTATGGTTTGATCCGCTTTTGTCTTCCTATCTTTCCAAATGCGTTCATGGAGTTTGCTCCCTGGATGGCCATACTTGCCGTGATCGGAATCATATATGGTGCACTTGTGGCCATGGTTCAGAAAGATGTTAAAAAATTGGTTGCCTACTCATCGGTAAGTCACCTTGGCTTTGTGGTGTTGGGAATTTTTGCTCTTAATACCGTTGCTGTACAGGGTGCGATCATTCAGATGATCAATCACGGACTTTCAACCGGAGCACTCTTCCTTATTGTAGGAATGATCTATGACCGGCGCCACACACGTATGATTAAGGATTTTGGGGGCCTTGCAAAGAAGATGCCGATATTCACAGTCATGTTTATGATTGCAATTTTGGCTTCTATTGGGCTTCCTGGTTTGAATGGATTTGTGGGAGAGTTTTTAATTTTGAACGGTTCTTTCTTTTCTGAACTGTATGACAATAAAGTTTTTGCGATATTGGCAACCACCGGAGTTATTTTGGCCGCTGTTTACATGCTCTGGATGTTCCAGCGTGTGATGTTTGGCCCGCTCACCAATCCTGAAAATGAAAAATTGGTTGACCTTAATGGCCGTGAGATCGGACTTTTGGTTCCTTTGGTGATCTTTATGTTTTGGATCGGTATCCATCCGGTAGACTTCACAAAATATTCTGAGGCTCAGGTTACAGAATTGATCGAAGCTTCAGAAGCAAAAAGTATAGCTGTACTCGAAGAGGCACGTAACGAAGAGCTGCCAAACTGGACCGCGAGATTTTACGATGTCAGTGAATCAGAATCGCAAATAGCATCAACCAAATAAGATCATGGCGCAACCACTTTCCGAATCCGATATCAATCAAGCGTTGAGTTCTCTGGAAGGATGGGAGTTTGGCGAAGACAAGATCAGTAAAGAATTTAGGTTTAATGATTTCAGTGAAGCCCTTGGATTTATAGTCCGCGTAGGGTTGGAAGCTGAAAAACAGGTTCATCATCCTGAACTGTTTAATGTATATAACATGGTTAAGATCAGCCTGAGTACGCATGATGCAGGGGATAAAGTTACCCAAAAAGATGTGGATCTGGCCAAAGCAATTGAAAGCGTTTCATAAATTTAGCAAATGGATTATTTAGGCGATATACAAGCTTTTCTGCCCGGAGTGATCACTGCCGTAGCCGGTTTAGTGGTTATTGTGGTGGAGTCTTTCAAAAAAGAAAGCCCGCTTAACTTTTGGATTACCGTAGTTTCGTTGGCAGCGGCTCTATTCATAAGCCTGCAGGCCTTGGATACCAATTTGAATACCGCATTTTCAGGTATGTTGGTTTACGGGGGGCCCGTAGCTTTTGGAAACATGATAATACTAGCCGGGGCCTTGTTCAGTGTATTTATTTCTGAGGATTACCTTAGAGGCATAGGACATTACTATGGTGAAACCTATGCACTCATATTGTTTGCTACCACAGGGATGTTGGCACTTGCAGGGTCAAATGATCTGGTCACATTGTTTCTGGGGCTCGAAACGATGTCCATCTGTTTATATGTAATGGCAGGGTTGATCAAAGACGAAAAATCAGGTGCGGAATCGGCACTGAAATACTTCTTGTTGGGAGCTTTCTCAACTGGATTTTTGCTTTACGGTATGGCTCTTCTTTATGGTGCTACCGGAACAACAAGCATCCCGGAGATCGGGGCAGCAGCCAGTACGAATCTTCTATTTTTGGCAGGTACCGGACTCCTGCTTGTAGGATTTCTATTTAAGATTTCAGCAGTTCCATTTCACATGTGGACTCCAGATGTGTATCAGGGAACACCTACCACACTTACTGCTTACTTCGCTACGGCATCTAAAGCCGCTACGTTCATTGCGTTCATCCTGGTTCTATCGAGAGCATTGCCAATTATGGAAGGTTTGAACTGGCAGTTGGTGTTAAGTGTGATCTCGATCATTACAATGGTGTTTGGTAACATTATTGCTCTGGTTCAGGATAATGTGAAAAGAATGCTTGCTTACTCAAGTATTGCCCACGCCGGCTATGTACTTGTTGGTTTGGCAGCAGGAACTATTGAAGGATATAGTGCAGTACTTTTTTACCTCTTCGCATATACTATTATGAATGTAGGTGCTTTTGGAGTGATTGCTTATTATGAACGCAACAAAGGCCTGGATTTTAATCAGGTTCAAAATCTTGCCGGTTTAGGATATAAAGAACCGCTGATGGGAATTTCACTTTCAGTATTCTTATTCTCTCTTGCCGGTATTCCTCCTTTGGTGGGTTTTGTCGGTAAATACTATGTGTTTGCGGCAGCCATTAATGCAGAGATGATCGGCTTGGCTATTGTGGGTGTTTTAGCCAGTGCTGCAAGTGTGTATTATTATCTACGGGTTATGGTGTATCTTTACTTTAGAGAAGAGCACCAACCCATTCAATTGTTCACCCCCACATTGCTTTATAAAGGAACCATTGCTGTACTTGCAATCCTGGCTCTGTATTATGGAATCGAACCGTTACTTCCCGGAGAAGGGTTGATGGATATTCTGAATACATATGGAGGATATTCAACTCCATTCATGTAAATAAGACCTTGTTAAAACATTTATAAACCCTGTTTATTTATAAAATAGACAGGGTTTTTTTATGCCAGGAAATTTGTGTTGAAAATTTAGAAGAAATGTAATACATTTTGTAAAACAATAAATTAGGCATGAGATCCGTACGATTACCTGAAGATATCGACAAAGAATTAGAGAGCTTGGCAAACCAAAAGAAAGTCTCTCGTTCTGACATCATTAAAGAAGCTTTGGTGGAATATATGGCGAAAGAAAAAAAATATAACAAACCCTTTGATATTGGAACCCGCTACTTCGGGAAGTATGGCAGTGGAGAGCACGATCGTTCTGTCACCTATAAATCCAGAATAAAATCGAAGATCCGTGACAAGCGCTCTGATTGACGCCGGCCCGATAATAGCTCTGTTCGATAAAGACGATCAGTATCATCAAAAAGTGATGGAGTTTATGGAAAGCTTTGAAGGCCGGTTGATTTCTACCTGGCCGGTACTCACCGAAGTCTCATATATGCTCGACTTCAACAAGCAAACCCAGCTTGATTTCATTGATTGGGTAGGAGAAGGAGGAATCGAACTTTACAATCTTGAGCAATGGCAACTTATTAAAGTAAGGGAAGTGGTTGATAAGTATAGCGACCTACCCGCAGATTTTGCAGATGCTTCTTTATTGGTTGCTGCCCAAGCTAAGAACCTGGATGAGATCATTTCTCTGGATAGCGACTTTAATATCTACAGGCTGGGGAATGGGGATTCAATTACCAATTTACTGCTTGGTTAAAAAGAATCATTTCTTAAGGTTGGAATAGACTTTAAAAAAAGCTTATCTTTGGTTCTTCTGTTGCCCGGCAAAGTGCCAGAGTGACTGCTTTCATCTCAGAAAGCACCCAAAGAAACCATATAAAAAATGAGCAAGAACTATTACGAGTTTACCTATATCATAAATCCTGTTCTTGAAGAGGATAAGTTCAAAGAAACCGTTGATAAAGTAACCAAGCTGGTTGAAGATAACGGTGGAGAAATTGATGAAGTTGATGAGTGGGGCCTGCGTCAATTTGCTTACAACATAGACAAGAAAGGAAGCGGTTATTATGTGAATATGTATTTCACTGCACCGGCTGAAGCTATTGCCTCTGTTGAAAAACAGTTACGAATTGACGACGACATCCTTCGTTATCTGACCCTCAAATATGACGCAAAAATGCTTCGCCATCGTGAACTTCAAAAGAAAAACGAAGTTCCTGACATCTTTGCTATTGAAGATGAAGACGATGATGACAGCAACGAAGACGACGATTAACACAGAATCCTCACTAAAAGAAATTGAATTATGATTAAGAACCCATCACACCCGAAAAAAAATCAGCGCAAGGTAAAGCAGTGTAAATTTACCCGTGCCGGACTTGAGTATATTGATTACAAAGACACTGAAACCCTTCAGCGTTTTACCAACGACCAAGGCAAGATCCTTCCGCGTCGTGTAACCGGTACCAGCGCAAAACATCAGCGACAGCTTACAACGGCAGTTAAACGCGCCCGTTTTCTGGCCCTTATGCCATATGTAGCTGAAAATCTCCGATAAAATTAAGACGACAGAATTATGAAGATCATTCTTAGAGAAGACGTAGAAAAAGTAGGACATTCCGGCGAAGTGGTTGATGTTAAAGATGGCTTCGGCAGAAATTACCTGATTCCTCAGGGCAAAGCTGTTATGGCAACCAAAGGAGCTATCCAAGAGCTTGAACGACTTAAGAAAGAAGCCGCAAGACAGGCAGAATTTACCGTTCAGGAAGCCAAAGAACTGGCTCAGCTGCTGGAAGCTACTTCTCTCACCATTTCCGTAACTACCGGCGAAGAAGATAAAATTCACGGAACCGTTACAAATGCAGATATAGCAAAAGCATTAGAAGAACGCGAAATTTTAGTGGACAAAAAAGATATCAGCCTTGATCAGGATGTTAAAGCATTAGGCGAGTACACCGCCACTGTGAATCTGGTTGGCGATCTGAATCCACAAGTAAAATTCTGGGTTGTAAAAGAGGAATAATAACTTCTTTTTCGAATTCTATTGTACTAATTTCGAGTGGGCTAAGTTAGAGTTCGTAAGAAATATACCCGGCTAAACCTCTGTATAATTATAGAGAAACTTACTTAGGTTAACTCAATGAAATTAACGCAAATGAAATCATTTTCTATAAAAATAATGGGGATCATCATTCTGATGTTATCCCCATTTTTTATTCAGGCACAAATACCTGATCCGGTTAAATTCAATATTTCAAATGCTCCTGATTCTGTTTTGGCAGGCGAGGTTTTTGAAGTTGAGATCGAGGCTTCCATTGAAGGGAATTGGCATCTCTATTCTATTCTTAATGATGAAGATGCTGGTCCTTTTCCTACCGAATTTTCACCCAATTCTGACAACTTTGTATTTGCAGGAGATCCCGTAGAGTCAAATGCGGATATTGAGTTTGATCCAAACTTTGAAGCAGAGTTGGGCTGGCACAGTAGTTTTGCAACCTTTACCATTCCGGTAGCCGTTAGGACCAACCAAACCGGTAAGCAGAACCTTGACATTGAAGTGTATTATCAGGTTTGTGATGATAAAGTATGCCTGCCTCCAAAAACGAAATCTATTGTGGCCGGAGTTGAAGTTACAGGTATCTCTGATAGTCCTCACGAGGCAGCTGTGGGTGATGAAAGTAATGCAGAACTTTCCGGTTCAGAAGCTGAAATAAAGGAATCAGCATTAGGCGGAGAGGGAATCTTTGGTTTTATTTGGATTGCCATTTTGGCCGGTTTTGCTGCTCTTTTAACTCCCTGCGTATTCCCAATGATCCCGCTTACCGTATCATACTTTTCTAAACAAGAGGACAACGGAAAGGGTGTTGGTAAGGCTTTTTTATTTGGTTTAGGTATTGTTATTACGTTTACAGTATTAGGAGTTTTGTTGGCAGCTGTTTTCGGGGTGTCTGGTGCTCAGAATTTTGCATCGAACCCATGGATAAACCTTTTTATCGCATTTGTATTGGTAGCATTTGCTTTCAGTTTGTTGGGCATGTATGAGCTTCAGCTGCCCTATCAGCTTACCAACTGGCTGAATAGAAAAAGCAATCAGAGTTCCGGTATTGCCGGTATCATCTTTATGTCGCTTACCATTAGTGCGGTTTCTTTTTCTTGTACGGCTCCGTTTGTAGGAGGGGTATTCGCTGCTACAACAGGTGGAGAGTGGTTTTACCCGATTATTGGGATGGTCGGATTTTCGGCCGCATTTGCCAGCCCGTTTGTGATATTGGCTATTTTCCCAAAATGGATGGAGTCACTTCCAAAAAGCGGTTCTTGGATGAATGTGGTAAAAGTGTTGCTTGGATTCATTGAGTTGGCAGCAGCATTTAAGTTTCTTTCTAACGCTGATTTAGTATGGCAATGGGGAATGGTTTCCAGACCAATGACCATTGCTGCCTGGATTGCTATTTTCTTATTAACAGGTCTGTATTTACTTGGAACCTATTCTCTTAAACATGAGAAAAAGCCGGAGAGCATTACTGCAGGACGGATGCTTTTATCCATTCCGTTTCTGCTTTTCAGTTTTTATCTGATACCCGGGTTACTTGGTTCTTCACTGGGGATCTGGGATGCTTTTCTTCCTCCAAAACAAGCAACGGATGTAAGTTTGGTAGCATCTATCGGAACTACGCCTGGTTCCGGAGCGGCAACAAGTGCGGATGAAGGCTGGTCGGATAACTATGAAGCATCAGCGGAAGTTGCTAAAGAAAAGGGAATTCCGGTCTTCATCGACTTCACCGGCTATACATGTACCAACTGTCGGGCCATGGAATCGAATGTATTTCCTTTGGAAGAAGTAGTATCCCGTTTTGATCAAATGGAGCTTGTGAAGCTTTATACGGATGGCGGACCTAAAGGACCTGAAAATCAAATGTTCCAATTTCAGTTAACCGGTAACGTGGCCCTTCCAACCTATGTTATCGTAGATCCTGAAACAGGCCGGGTTTTAGAACAAAGCCTTGGATATAGCCGGGCAGAGAATTTTGTGGAGTTTTTGGATCGCGGGCTTCAAAAGTTTAAATCACTCTGATTGTTGGCCCTTTCTTTTTAAAGCTTTAGCCTTAATCACACTTCAACAAATGTTGATTCATCTGGCAGAACCGGCTATAAGGTATGCCCCCGTCCAAACAAATTAATTAAGTATGGTTTAGAATTGAACTCAGGTTATGAGTGCTATTTTTTAATAGGCTTCAAAATTATGGTTAACTTTAGGAGGATTTTTTTGCAGAGCGTAACAGAACGTAAAAAAGCAGTTTTTAAAAAGATGTTACTTTGACATTTAATATAAAATGACCTATTCTTTCGCTTCATTAATCTTAGCCTTTAACATTTAAACAATTATCGGAGTAGACATGATATCGTCGATTGCTCTTTTTTTATTACAAGCCCCTGCTGACGAAGGGTTTTTTAACGTTATTGTCGCAAAATTTAACGAAGGTAATGACAGTGGCTGGATGTGGCCGGTGCTCATTGCTCTTATTTTGGGATTAGCGATTTTCCTCGAGCGGATCATCACCCTTAATCTTGCCGACATCAATACACGAAAATTCATAGTAAACGTACAAGAAGCTCTTCAAGATGGTGGTATAGAAGCTGCCGAAGAATTATGTGCACAAACAAGAGGGCCTGTTGCATCAGTTTTTCAAGCCGGTTTGATGCGCTCCCACGAAGGTATAGATGCCGCTGAGAAAGCGATTTCCGCCTATGGATCAATTGAAATGAGTTTCCTTGAAAGAGGTCTTATTTGGTTGTCTTTGTTTATTGCCATTGCCCCACTCCTTGGATTCCTTGGTACGGTAGTAGGTATGATTCAGGCATTTGATGATATTGAAGCCGCAGCTGATATTTCCCCAAGTATTGTAGCGGGTGGTATTAAAGTTGCCCTTCTAACCACAGCCGGTGGTTTGATAGCGGGTATTATTCTTCAGATCGGATACAACTATTGTGTATCTAAAATTGACCGCATCATCGCAGAAATGGAAGAAAGTTCTATCACACTGATCGATTCTATTATTCTATTGAATGAAGGAAAGCAGATTGTTCCTAACGTAGGTCCAGAAGCTGATTCTGACAGCGAATAATTATAACTAAAATCCAAAATAAATAGGATAAATCATGGTTGTAATAAGTGTTGGTCTTGCAATTGGCTTGATCGTTCTTGGAGTTATTGGAATAATAGTTTCGGGAATTAAAAGTCTGGCCAATGGTAAGCAAGATTTCAAAAGAATTGGTATGATGGCCGTCCCATTTGTAGTGTTTGGAATAAGCTACGCTGTATTTGGTGATGTACCCCAAGCCGGAGTATTCACATCAGTTTTTATGCTGGGTGCAATGGCATTGACCATCATATTAACCGGAATGCGCGGTACCTTTAAGTTTTAATAGGATATCAATCTATGTTAATAAAAAAACGAAAAAGAGAAGAGGCAGAGATCAATGGTTCGTCCATGGCTGATATCGCCTTTTTGCTTCTGATCTTCTTTCTGGTTACCACTACTATAAATGTGGATACCGGAATTGGTTTGGTGTTACCACCGCCATTGGAAGATGAGGAGCCGCCACCCATTAGACAGCGAAACCTGATGAATATCTTGGTGAACGCTGAAGGTAGAATACTAATGGATGAAGAACCTTATCAGATCTCTGAGGTAAAGAGTCGGCTTATTGAATTCATTAAGAATCCAAATAACGACCCTGACCTTGCAGAAACTCCAGAATTAGCTATTGTATCTATAAAAACTCAGCGCGAAACCCCGTATCGCATTTATGTGAATATGCTTGATGAAGTGATGGGTGCTTATAAAGATTTACGTGATGAAGCATCACGTGCTAATTATGGTGTTCCTTACGGTGCTTTGGATGAAGACAGTCCTCAGCAGCAACAAATTCAGGACATGTACCCTAAGAAAATCTCAATAGCAGAACCGGGAGACAGTTAAAATGGCAGGACATTTTCAAAAGAAAAGAGGTGGAAGCAAGCAAGAAGTGCCAACTTCTGCAATGCCTGATGTAATTTTCATTCTGTTGTTTTTCTTTATGGTAACTACCGTATTGAGAGAAGTAACGTTGAAAGTGCGCGTAAACCTTACACAAGCCGAAAACATTGAGAAAATTGAGCAGAAACGCCTTCTTTCTTACGTATATATTGGTCCCGAAAGACTACCGGGCAATAAACTTGGCGAGGATAAGGTTCAGATCGATGATGCTATTGTAGAAGATATTGGAGGAATTAGAACTCTGATGTACGACAAGCTTCGCGAACAGCCTAAGTTGATTGTTTCTCTTCGGGTTGATGAAAATTCTAACTTTGGACTTCTTACCGACGTCCAGGAAGAATTGAAGCGAGCTAACACGTTCAGAATTAATTATTCTACCCGTCGCGAAATGAATTAAAATTTATTTTCAAAAAATTAGGCAACTGTGTCCCTTTGACGCAGGTGCCTTTTTTTATATTTAAACCCAGCACTACCATGTCTGATTCCTTTCAAACTATTCAAAGTATAGGCAGTAAAGCTCTTCTTGAAAAGATCGCCGGCTTTGAATCTTATAAAAATGAACACGTAGTTCAATCAATTGGTGATGATGCTGCTGTACTAAGTGAAAACGATGGATCACTGACTTTATTAACAAGTGATACGTATGTTGAGGGAGTCGATTTTGACCCTACATACACTCCTTTTCATCATTTAGGATACAAGATCGTATCTGCAGGGATCAGTGATATTTATGCCATGAATGGAAATCCAGAAGCTATGCTTATCAATTTAGCGGTGCCCAACCGGATGTCTGTTCAAATGATCGAAGACCTGTATAAAGGGATAAATGCAGCCGGAAGCAATCACAATGTTGAGGTGGTAGGGGGTGACCTGAAAGCCAATCATGCAAACTTAGTTGTTTCCATAAGTGTTTATGGCCGGGTCAGTGAAGAGAAGATCACATATCGGAAAGGAGCAAAAGAAGGTGACGCCATTTGCGTAACCGGCGATGTAGGTGGGGCCTTAGCAGGTCTCAGAATTTTAATGAGAGAAAAGAAATATTGGGAAGAGCACGGGGATGAATCAGTGCAGCCTGAACTCGGAGATTACCAGTTTGTAGTTAAGCAACAATTAGTTCCTGAAGCCAGGAGAGACCTAATTCAAGTTCTTGAGGATCAAAAAGTAGTACCATCTTCAATGATAGATGTTACAAAAGGACTTGTGAGTGAAGTAAGTGCTTTGTCGGATGCCTCTAAACTGGGTGCCTATATATATCAGGCTGCATTACCCATTGCAATAGAAACACGACAAGTGGCTGATGAAATGGAGGAAGATGTGGATCGTTACGCTCTCTTTGGTGGCGAAGACCTTGAACTCATGTTCACCTTGCCGGAGAATAAAGTTGAAGAATTCGTAAAACATTTTACCGACTTTGTCGTGATAGGAAGGATGGTTCCAAAAGAAGAAGGAATGAAAATGCAAACAGCAGAGGGAGATGTTGTCTCTTTTGATGAATTGTCATAGAAATTTCTATGGCACGTTTTTTGCCACTCTTCAGTTCTATTAAATAAAGATAATTGACTCACTTAAACTTATTTGAGTGTTAGTATCCTTATATTGAAATCTAAGATAATTTTTATAAGCATTTTTTAATGGCCCAGAAAAATCCAAAGCAAAAAAAACCGATTAAGCCTAAGGGTAAAAAAGGAGCCAATGCTCCAAAATTTCCTACCTGGAGTATATTTGTACTATTCTTCGTACTGTTAATTGCTCAAGTTATGTTCTTTTCCCCTGACACGGGAAACAGAATTAAATACAGTAAGTTTTTGGAGTATGTTGAAAATGGATATGTAACAGAGATCACGATCACCAATGGGGTTAATGTAACAGGAGAGTATTCTGACAAAGCTATTTCAGATGGCATTGTTACACGGCCGGAAAATACGGACAACAATATGCCGTTTGCTACCGGTGAAACAGATCAGTTCCGTAAATTCAATACCACCATGCTCAGGGACGATGAGATACGTCCTATTTTGGAATCTAACGGAGTTGAGTTTGATGTTCGTATTGAAGAAGACTGGTTTAGTGGTGTTTTCATTTGGTTGATCCCCATTGCCATATTGATCGTAATCTGGATCTTTATCTTCAGAAAGATGAATCCGGGACAACAGGTACTGAACATCGGGAAAAACAAAGCTTCCCTTTATGATCAACAGACAGAGACCAAGGTTACATTTGAAGATGTTGCCGGGCTTCAGGAAGCGAAAGCTGAAGTTGAAGAGGTTGTAGAGTTTCTCAAAAATCCACAGAAATTTACGAAGCTTGGTGGTGTTCTTCCCAAAGGTGTACTTTTGGTAGGTCCTCCCGGAACAGGTAAGACCTTATTAGCCAAAGCTACTGCCGGTGAGGCAAGCGTGCCATTTTTTAGTTTGAGCGGTTCTGATTTTGTGGAAATGTTTGTTGGCGTAGGAGCTGCCAGAGTTCGTGACCTTTTTAAACAGGCGAAAGAGAAAGCACCTTGCATTATATTTATTGATGAGATCGATTCCATTGGGCGGACTCGAGGCAGAGGAATGGCAATGGGTTCGAACGATGAGCGCGAGAATACCCTCAACCAGTTACTCAGTGAAATGGACGGATTTAACTCCGATAAAGGTGTAATCCTGATGGCAGCCACCAACCGTCCGGATATATTGGATTCTGCGTTACTTCGTCCCGGACGTTTTGACCGACAGATCATGATCGACAAACCCGATTTGAACGGACGAGTCGAGATCCTTAGAGTCCATACTAAGAAGTTGAAGTTAGGAAATGATATTGACCTCAGAGTACTTGCTTCTCAAACCCCCGGATTTGCCGGAGCTGATCTCGCAAACCTCTGTAATGAAGCTGCCTTATTGGCTGCACGCCGGGAGAAGAACAGTATTGAAATGCAAGACTTTCAGGATTCCATTGAGAAAGTTATAGCGGGACTGGAACGCAAGAATAAACTGATCAGTCCGCATGAGCGTAAGATCGTTGCCTATCATGAAGCAGGCCACGCTGTTGTAGGCTGGTTCTTAGAGCACACCGACCCTGTATTAAAGGTAAGCATTGTTCCCCGTGGATTAGCTGCCTTAGGTTACACGCTTCAAACTCCTCTGGAAGAGCGATTCCTGATGACGACCGAAGAACTCGATGACAAGATCTGTGCTTTATTGGGAGGAAGAGTTGCTGAAGAAATTATATTTGGAAGAATCTCCACCGGTGCTCAAAATGATCTTGAGCGAATTACAAAGATGGCATTTGCCATGGTGGCAGAATATGGGATGAGTGAAAAACTCGGATACATATCTCTTAAGGATTCTCAAAATGCTGAAAACAGCTATGGTTTCAACAAAAAATACTCTGAATCTACAAGTCAACAGATTGATCAGGAAGTCCGAAGTATAATTGACAAAAACCACGACCGAACTATTGAATTGCTCAATAAGCATAAAGATGAATTAGAGAAACTTGCGAAGGCCCTTCTTGAAAGAGAGGTACTTGATCATCACGCTCTTCGGGAATTATTGGGTGATCGCCCGCATGGTAAATATCCGGATGGGATCTTTGAGAAATCTTCAGAGGCGAAAAAGAACGGAGTTTCAAAAGAGGATAAAAAAGAATCCAAGAATAGTTTATTGAAAAATTCCTCAGATAAAAGTGCGAAAGCTGAAAAAGAAGCTTCAGAGGCTGAGACTATAAGTGATGAATCAACACCTGAGGATGACGAAGCTTCTTCCAAAGAAAAAAAGGAAGAAGAAAAGAAATAAAATCACATCGAAATAAATATTTAAAGGAGGCATTGAACTAATCGGTGCCTCTTTTTTTATGCCCTTCATTGAAATAGACTAATGCTTCCCCTTCTTAACATTAGCGTAAAGTTCGGATAACTAAAGGATAATTCACGGGTAACATTGCATAAACGTGGGCCCACTATTTTTACTGCTGAAAACAGTACAGCAGTTAGAAGCTGATTTTAGGTTGGAAAAATCCAATTACTGATTCTGTTTGAAATCAAAATCAAATATTTAAAAATACAAAAATCCATGAACTTCAAAGTTACATTAACTTACTTAGCCGGTTTTATGTTGACATCACTACTACTTATTTCCTGTGGTGAAGATAATTCAAGCGGAACTGAACAGTTTGAGGCCCCAAGTGTTGAAGCACCTGAAGCAACTAACGGAATTGTAGATGAGCCAGTAGAAATCACTTTTACCATTTCTGTTGATGGCGGATATGCTTCTTCAAGCGTAACAGCTGGTAACGGAACTGCAACCATAATCTCAGAACCATCTGCCGGTGCCAAATCGGGTTCAGTGGTGGTTGAATTTACTCCGACTGCTGTAGGAACCGGAACTGTTGATCTGGTAGTTGCCGACGGAGATGGACAGACAGAAGATGCTACTGCGGTAGTAAATATCAATAATACTGTTTTGGTTTCTGATAATATTACTTCTGAGACAACCTGGAGAGACGGCAGAACCTACGTTCTTGGTGGGCGAATTGCGGTTGAAGCCGGAGCTACCCTTACTATAGAAGCGGGTGTAGTTGTCAAAGGTCAGGCCGGTACAGGCTCAAATGCGACGGCTCTTTTGGTAGCACGCGATGCTACAATTAACGCAAACGGTACGGCAACACAACCTATCATCTTTACATCAGTAGCTGATGAGATCACCCCTGAAGATGTGGATGCAGGTAATTTCGGAAGTCCAAATCTTGATCCTGATGTCAGTGGTTTGTGGGGCGGTGTGATCGTATTAGGAAATGCACCAATCTCTGCACAAAATGACAATGGTGATGACGTAACTGAAGTTCAGATCGAAGGTATTCCTTCTTCAGACTCAAACGGACTCTATGGTGGAAATGATGCATCAGACAGTTCAGGTTCTATCACTTTCATATCTATCCGACATGGTGGCTCAAACATCGGTGAAGGTAATGAGATCAATGGACTGACTCTTGGTGGAGTTGGTTCAGGAACGGTAGTTGAGAACATCGAAGTAGTTGCCAATCAGGATGATGGTGTTGAGTGGTTTGGCGGCACGGTTAACGTAACTAACGTACTTGTCTGGAATAGTGGTGATGACGCTATAGATACCGATCAGGCTTGGGCTGGAACTCTTGATAACGTTGTAATTGTAAGTGCGGCTGATTCTCCATTTGAATTGGATGGCCCTGAAGGTAATTACACCAGTTCAGGACATACCATTACAAATGCAACAATATATGTTAAAGGTAATGGAGCTGAGGAAATGATTGACGTAGATGCAAATACCGACGTAAATATCTCAAACTTGCTGTTCTTTGGTCTTGCTACTGATGAAAATGGAAATGCTGCTAACATTATTTCAAGTGACTACCCGGACTACGCAGCAAATACTAACGGTTATTCAATTATCGGTATCCAAGCTGTGATCCCAAGCGGATTGACAGCTGCCGATTACTTTACAGGAGGATTGGATAGTGAAGTTACAGAAGTAGCGGGCATCAGCAATGCCACTGTAGGTGCAGATGCCAGCATATTTGGCTGGACCTGGGCAAATCTATCCGGTGCTCTAAGCAGCATAGGACTTTAAACATACACTCGTAGCTTATTTGCTTGCCCTTTTTGAAAGAAGGGCAAGCAATTTTTATTTGTACTCATTATCTCGAAATAATAAAGATCAGCACTAATAAAATGACTAAACAAATCCTGCCAATGCTATTTTTGGTCTGTAGTTTTTCAATTAATGCCTTTGCTCAAAAAGGTACTCTCCGGGGAACTATAATTGATGATGAAACAGCCGAAACAATTTTCGGCGCAACTATATACATTCAAAGTACAGGAACCGGTACTACTTCCGATTTTGACGGGAAGTTCGAATTGCAACTCGATCCCGGTGAATACACACTGCGAATATCTTATATCTCATATCAAACCATTGAAATTCAGAACGTTGAGATAAAAGAAGGAGAAGTGATTAATCTTGGAAATATTCGCTTAAATCTTGCTATAACTGAGTTGGATGGAGTGGTTGTGACTTCACAGCGAGTAACTATTTCTGAGGCAGCCATTATGACGGCAAAGATGAACTCACCTAACCTGGTCGATGGAATCTCAGCTGAGGCCTTTTCTAAGATCGGTGTTTCTGATGCAGCCGAAGCCCTTAAAAAAGTGATCGGTGTTTCGGTTGAAGAGGGTAAATACGTTTATGTAAGGGGGTTGGGTGATCGCTACACCCAAACCATGCTGAACTCGGTTGAGATCCCAAGCTTGGATCCGGATCGTAACAGTTTGCAGATTGATATCTTTCCGACCAACCTGATCAACAACATGGTGATCACCAAAACGGCTGTGGCAGAAATGCCGGCCAATTTCACAGGTGGTGTAGTGGATATTGAAACAATTGATTTTCCGCAAGAGCCGATCTATGATTTTTCTCTGAGTTTCGACTACAATCCTGATATGCATTTCAACAGTAATTTCCTGACCTATGATGGCAGCAACACGGACTTTTTAGGATTTGATAGCGGTACACGGGAGCTGCCCAGCGGTGCGGATAACTCGGACATCCCCACACCAATAAGTGGAAACTCCAGCCAGGAAGTGTATGATTTTGTTAGCAAGTTTAATCCAGCACTTGGTCCTTATTCCTCAACTAATTTTGCAAACTACAGTGCCAGCCTAACACTTGGTAATCAATACAAGGTGTCCAGTGATAACAAACTGGGTTACATCATGTCTCTGACATATAGAAGTTTATCTACCCACTACAATAATTACCAGCTTGGAGAATACCAGAATCAACCTGACCCGGCTGCCTACGACCTGATCTATGCCACCAGGCAAAACGGAACACTATCTGAAGAAAGTGTGCTTTTAGGAGGACTTTCAGGCCTGGCATTCAAAACTGAAAACTCAAAATATAAGCTTACAGCTATGCATCTTCAGAACGGAGAGAGTACAGGTGGTAACTTTTTTATTAATAACAGTGAATCAGCACCGGGGCAGTCCGGTTACACGGCTGATTCCTATAATTTAGAGTATAGTCAACGAAGTATTACCAATTTCTTATTGAATGGCGTGAATTATTTTAATAACACCAACTGGGAAGTGAACTGGAGATCTGCAGTAACCCTCTCGTCGATGACTGATCCGGATATTCGCAAGACGGCCTACACACTTTCACTGACAGGTGCTGATCCCCGATTTAACGCCGGAGCCGGTGGATTTCCAAGCCGTATATGGAGATACATGGATGAGGTTAACTACGCAAATCGCTTAGATATCACGCGTGAATATGATCTCTTCGACTTACCGGCTAAGCTAAAGTTTGGAGGCAGCTATGTGTATAAAGAACGGGATTTTGAAATACTGTCATATAACCTGCAGTTTTTTGGATCCCAACCTGATTTTGAAGGAGATCCCTCTGAGATATTGGTTGATGAAAATCTTTATGGCGGGGGTGGCAACATTTATTATCAATCCGGAAACCCTGACCCTAATCCAAACGCTTATAATTCCAACGTAGTAAACTATGCGGGCTACATTTCCAATGAATTCAATCCATTTGAAAAGCTGAATGTGTATGTTGGCCTGAGAGCTGAACAATACACTCTGCGACATACAGGTCGCGATGCTTTATTTGCACAAGGTGGAAGCGGTAATAATTTGGATAATGAGAAGGTATTGGACGGCCTGGATCTGTTTCCATCAACAAACCTGAGTTTTGATCTTGGAGACGATCAAAATCTGAGATTGGCCTATTCCAAAACCATTGCCCGCCCTTCGTTCAAGGAGCTGTCATTTGCTCAGATCCTGGATCCGGTATCCGACCGTATTTTTAACGGTGGTTTATTTGAAATTGGTGGTTGGGATGGTAATCTGACGGAGACCTTTATCAACAATTATGATCTCAGATGGGAAAAATACATGGGGTTGAATGAAATGATCTCAGCCAGTCTGTTCTATAAAACGTTTCAGGATCCTATCGAGATTGTTAGAATTCAGGTTCAGCAGACATCCAGTGAATTTCAGCCACGAAACGTCGGAGACGGTCAGGTGTACGGAGCGGAATTTGAGTTGCGGAAATCCTTGGGTTTTATATCTGAATCGCTCCGCCATTTTGGTATCAGTACCAATGTGACCCTTGTTAGATCTGAGATCGACATGACCGAGCAGGAATTCAGGGCACGCAAGAACAGTGAGAAAGAAGGCCAGAATGTAAACGATACACGCAATATGGCCGGACAGGCACCGTACATCCTTAATGCCGGATTCACATACGATAACTTAGACTTGGGACTGGATACTGGTTTCTACTATAATATAAAAGGAGAGACGCTAACAGCCGTTGGTGGCGGACTTTTCCCTGATGTGTATTCACAGCCCTATCACAGCCTCAATTTCAACATGAATAAAAACTTTGGAGAAGAAGGTAAATCGTCTCTGAATTTCAGTATCACCAATATTCTGGATGATTCCAGGAATGAATTTTATCAAGGTTTTAATACCGCTGATGAAATTTTTAGCAGCTATAATGAACGCCGCAGTATAAGTATCGGATATAAGTACTCCTTTTGATCTGATTAATTATTACGATGAAAAATATACGTCTCACATAACTGTGAGGTGTGCTGATCAAGGAGAGCCCTGAGGAATTGGGGCTCTCTTTTTGATTATATATTTTATTGTATGTCACTGATTGTCGCAATGTACCCTTACTTTGTTGTTGACTATTAGTGAAATTACCCGTAGAATAAATCGTAAAATTACGATATACGATCATGGCCATTACAAAAGCACAATTATTTAACAAAAGGCAGATAAGAGCCGCTGAATTTGCAAAGGCAATTGCACATCCGGCACGCATAGCGATCCTTCAAATTCTGGCGACGTCAAATGCGTGTTACTGTGGAGATATTACTGAGGAACTTCCGCTTGCACAGTCAACCGTATCACAGCATTTAAAGGCTCTAAAATCAGCCGGGATCATCAAAGGTGAGATAGAAGGGGTTCGAACATGCTATTGTTTTGATGAGGAGAATCTGGCTGAATTTAAAACTGTGATGGAAGCTATGATCAAGGAATTTTCAATACCAAATCCAACCTGTTGCTAATATGAAAACAAGAACCAAATCTCCTGAAGAACTCAAAGAAACCGTTCGCAAGAAATATTCGGAGATCAGCGAACAAGCTAAAGATTATAATGCCCGTAGCTGCTGCGGAGCCGGTGGGGATTCCTCGAAGGTCTATAACATCATGACGGATGATTACAGTGAACTGGAGGGGTACAGCAGCGATGCTGATCTCGGCTTGGGCTGCGGGTTACCCACCCAATTCGCACAAATCAAGAAAGGAGATTACGTGATTGATCTGGGTTCCGGGGCCGGGAATGACTGTTTTGTAGCCCGGCACGAAACAGGTGCTGAGGGTAAGGTTCTGGGAATTGACTTCACCGAGCCTATGATCAAAAAAGCCCGCGAAAACGCTGACAACCTGGGGTTCAACAATGTGGAGTTTCGGTATGGAGATATCGAAGATATGCCCGTATCTGATGGGGTAGCAGATGTGATCGTAAGTAATTGCGTGCTGAATTTGGTTCCAAATAAACCAAAAGTGATCAAGGAGATCTTCAGGGTGCTCAAGCCGGGCGGACATTTCAGTATTTCTGATATCGTGTTGGAAGGAGAGCTTCCGGATGCCCTTCGCGAAGATGCCGAAATGTATGCCGGATGCGTGGCCGGAGCCATTCAAAAGGAAACCTATCTGGCTCACATAACAGAAGCCGGATTCGATAATATCAACATCCAGAAAGAAAAACCGATCGAGATCCCTGAAGACATTCTCGCCCAATATTTGAATGGGGCTGAAATAGCGGAATTCAATTCGGATGGAACCGGGATCTACAGCATCACGGTATTTGCCCAAAAGTCTGGCGAGACTAATAAAAGGGAAGTAACCATGATAGGATCAGACGAAGCAGGCTGCTGCATACCGGGTTCGGGCTGCTGTTAATCCTGGATGGGGATGGAAACAAGAGCTTGAGCTCAAGTATCTACTATATTTTCACATCCACCGTAGGGGTGATTCACGAATTACCCTGCGATGGGTGGACTAATAGCTGATAAAATCATTATGAACCAAGAATTGAAATCATATATTACCGGGCTTAAATCCAATTTCGATTCCATTCCTTCAGAGAGAAAAGAGCAGCTCAGGGAAGTAGCCGATTACATATGCTCCAAAAAGGAATCAGGGGAGAAAGCAAGACTCAATTTCATTTGCACCCATAACAGTCGGAGAAGTCATTTGGCGCAGATCTGGACGGCGACGGCCGCCCATTACTATGGGATTCAAAATTTAGAAAGCTATTCCGGCGGAACGGAAGCTAAGGCTTTCAACCCAAGAGCGATTGCGGCCATAGAACGCGCGGGTTTTAAAGTGGATAACCCCGGAGGCGAGAACCCAAGATATGAGGTCTCGTTCAGAGACAATGGCAAACCCATGATCTGCTTCTCCAAGAAATTCGACGATGACTTCAATCCGAAAACAAATTTTGCTGCGATCATGACCTGTTCGGAAGCTGATGAAAACTGTCCGTTTGTACCGGGCGCGGAATTCAGAAAGTCTATCATCTATACCGATCCAAAAGAAGCAGATAGTACTGACCGGGAAGCCGAGGTTTATGATGAGCGATGCCGGCAGATAGCTACAGAAATGTTTTACATGATGAATTTAGTGAGATCAAAGAATTAACAATCCATATGAGGTTAACACCATGAATACCCAAAACTTTATCAACACATTAGTTTCCAATACGAACAAAGACCTGTCCTTCATTTTGCCTGATGATACCCGGCTTTCGGGCGACCTGCACATCACGGAAATTTAAAATCACAAAGTAGATTCTGTTGATTGCGGTGGAAATGCTCATCAGTATGACGAAACCGTGGTTCAGCTTTGGATCAATGAGACTTCTGATGTTCACGCTGAATGGTCCACTGATAAAGCAATGAAGATCTTTGATATCGTAGGAAAAAAACTGACATATAAGGATGATGCCGAGCTTTTCATCGAATTTGGAGATTCCAATCATTCCTCCATTCGGTATTCAGTAAAAAATATGCGATCAGATGCTGAGAGATTGATCGTAGATATGACGGTGAAACCAACAGTTTGTAAGCCCAGCCAAAATAGAACAAAAGAAATGAGAGCCTGTTGCTAAGATGACAGACTCAAAAAGACGAATGGATTTTTTTGAGCGTTACCTCACGCTATGGGTTTTACTTTGCATAGGAATTGGAATAGGAGTAGGGTACCTGGCCGGGGATTCCATTCATGTGATCAGCGGCTGGGAGATCTATAAAGTGAACATCCCGGTTGCCATATTGATTTGGCTTATGATCTACCCAATGATGCTTCAGGTAGATTTTGCTTCCCTCAAAGAGATCGGTAAATCTCCGAAAGGGGTAGTATGGACGGTCATCATAAACTGGGCCATCAAACCCTTTACCATGGCTTTTTTTGCATGGGTCTTTTTTGGTCAGATCTATTCTGCCTGGCTCTCGCCCAAACTGGCTGACCAATACATAGCGGGAGCCATTTTACTGGGAGCGGCGCCCTGTACAGCCATGGTTTTCGTATGGTCTTATTTATCGGCTGGGGATCCAAATTATACGCTGGTTCAGGTTTCGGTGAATGACATCCTTATCCTGGTTTTATTCATTCCAATAGTGGGGTTGTTACTTGGTATAACCGACATCACTATTCCCTGGAACACATTGGCTGCATCCATTATCGTATTTGTAGTGATACCTCTTGTTGCCAGATATCTCACCCATAAAATTGTGATCAGCCTAAAAGGGAAGGAGTGGTACACTTCTAAATTCCTGCCGAAATTCAAACCGGTTTCTATCTCTGCACTGCTGGTCACACTGATTTTATTATTTGCTTATCAAGGAGAAAAGATCATAGCACAACCGCTGGATATTGTCTTGATCGCCATTCCATTGATCATCCAAACCTACTTCATCTTTGCACTTGCCTGGTATGGAGGGAAGAAGATCGGATTACCGTATCAGGTATGCGCCCCCGGATCCATGATCGGAGCCAGTAACTTCTTTGAGCTTGCCGTAGCGGTTGCAATTGCACTGTTCGGCCTCCAATCCGGAGCCGCCCTTGTGACGGTTGTTGGGGTATTGATCGAAGTCCCGATCATGCTCTCGCTGGTGAGGTTTGCAAATAAAAGCAGGATGAAATATTAAAAAAGTGGTATTGTCCTGATCACTAACACCCCACGAAATTCAAAAAGGAACAGCTTTTTGAATTGATCTCCCCTCAAGGGGAGACTTTCCGTGTTGAATCCATTGTAAGTGCATATTACTAAGCTTAAACTAACCTTGAAGAGTCCTCCCTTGAGGGAGGCGGAGGGTGTTGTCACGAAAACTCAGAATTAAGACAAGCCCTTCAAACTCATGAGTTCTCTAAAAAAAACTTTCCCCTTGCAGAACTGTTTATATTTTTTCAATGTTAGAGAATCTGAAAACAAAATAAACAGGCTGGACTATTGATATTCGTAACCCGCAGAACTCATTTTAATGCCGCACACCGGCTCCATAATCCTGATAAAAGTGATAAGTGGAATCAGGATGCCTTTGGTAAGTGCAATCTTCCCAACTGGCACGGTCATAACTATGTAATGGAAGTGACGGTAGCGGGGGAACCCGATCCGGAAACAGGATTTATTATCGATCTTGGACAACTCAAATCCATCATCAAAGAAAAAATACTGGATCCCTGCGACCATCGGAACCTGAATTTGGATGTCCCTTTCCTGCAAGGGATTATCCCGACGACAGAAAATCTGGTACGCGCTTTTTTCGAGCAATTGCGGCCTGAAGTTGAAGCGGCCTGCTCCAATGGCGGGAAATTATATATGGTCAAGTTGTTCGAGACGGAACGAAATATCGCCGAATACTGTCCTTATCGGGGAATTTAACAGACTATTCATTATACAATTAGCAGTTAAAGAAGAACTATGATCTCACAAGAAGTACAACGGCTCTACGACCCTGCCTTTACGGTAACCCCAGAATACAAAGAATCTTTGCCCGACCTGCAAAACGGTCCGGCTTCACTCATCGAGGGGGCAAATGTGCCCATTCAGCAAGTGGGTATTTCCAATTTCAAGCTTCCTTTGAAGTTCAGGAGGAGAGAAGGGGAGCCTATCATGCTTGAGGCTTCTGTGGATGGCTATGTAAGCCTCGAAATGGGGAAGAAGGGGATCAACATGAGTCGCATCATGCGGACCTTCTACAAGTTTCAGGATAAGATATTTCATTTGGATCGCCTTGAAGAAATTCTGAAAGCCTATAAAGAGGAGCTGGATTGTCAAGAGTCGTTTCTGAAGGTATCATTTAACTACCCGATGATGATGGACAGCCTGCGTTCCGGGATGAAAGGCTATCAGTACTACAAAGTGCAGCTGAAAGGCCGGCTGGATAATTACGATCAGTTTCAGAAATACATGCACCTCGATTTTGAGTATAGCAGTGCGTGCCCTTGCAGCTATGAACTGGCTGAACATGCCCGGGAGAAAAGAGAGGTGGCCGCCATTCCTCATAGTCAACGCAGCGTGGCGAACGTGACGGTTGCACTTAAAGACGAATTTTTTGTGGAAGACCTTGTCCAGATCTGCCGGAATGCCCTTAAAACTGAGACCCAGGTGATGGTGAAGCGGGAAGACGAACAGGCATTTGCCGAGCTCAACGGAGCTTATCAAAAGTTTGTAGAAGACGCCGCCCGACTGCTCTATGATGAACTTGATAGCTATAATAGCATCTGCGACTTTGTGGTCCGCTGTGTTCATATGGAAAGCCTCCACAGCCACGATGCTGTGAGCCGTATCTGCAAAGGTCTGCCCAACGGACTGCGGTAAATTTCATTCGCTAATCGATCTATCGATCCATTGGTCCATCGAAATTCAGTTCTTTTGATATATTCCGAAGTTCGGGAAACGCCCGATTAACAATGGACGATTTTACTTTTAACTGATCAACTGCTCGTATTCCTTCTCCAGCGGCAGATACACTTTCCAAAACCCCTGAGGCGCTTTGCCCTCCAATACATCGATCAAAATACCCAAATGCGTATGCCAGCCTGCGCCCACACCGATTAGGGTGGTCGGGTCATCGCCTAATCTGCGGTGCGTTAGCCTAAGCAGCACTTTGTCATTCTTTTTAGGAATGAGCTCATAGGTTACCTCAGATTCTTCCCCAGTATCCTCGCCCCAGGTATAACTGAGTTTGGTATAGGGATTCCATTCCGTCACTCTTCCTTCAGAGTAAGAGCCGTCTTCCATGGCTTTGTACTTTTTGGGGATGGGATCGTCGGCTTTGGAAAGGTTTTTATGCTGAAATCGAAACTCCACTTTACCGCCAACGCCGGGTTCCACATCTCCGGCCGAAAACCATTTTGCCTTTAATTTTGACTTGGTTAGGTAGTCCCAAATTCGCTCAGCTGGTCCGGGAAGCAGTCGTTCAAATTGAATAGTCCCCGGTTCAGGGAAAATGCCGTGTTGTTTATTCATGGTCTTAGGATTTGATGGTTCATATTTTATTCTGCATTTGACCGATCATTCATATTCGTAATATTCGTAAAAGTCATCCCCCGTTAAGAAGGGGATCTAATGGTTAGTTTGAAATCAAGCTACTTAAACCCGTAGGACAATTAGATTCCGGGCACTCGTTTTGGGATAACCCGGCTTGCATTGCTCATTATTTTCGCAAGATCTTCTCCATAGCTTTTCCCTTTGCTAACTCGTCGATCAGCTTATCGAGGTAGCGAATTTCCCGCATTGTGGGTTCTTTGATGTCTTCCACCCGTATACCACAAACCACACCTTTGATCAAATTCCGAGAGGGGTTCATTTGTGGAGCCTCAGCAAAAAAAGTTTCAAAATCTGTTTTATCATTCAGTATGGTTTTCAGCTTTTTTTGGCTATATCCGGTCAGCCAGCGGATGATCTCATCTACTTCTGCTTTCGTGCGGCCTTTTTTCTCGGCCTTAGTCACGTAATGCGGATAAACGCTTGCAAAGTTTGTGGTATAGATTCGGTGTTTTGTCATTCTTTGATATTTAATGGTTCTTAGTTATTGCGATTGATCATTCTCACCCAAGGCCGCTTCCAAAGCATCCAGCTTCTCATTCCAGAACTTTCGGTAGCGGTACGTCCACTCAATAACTTCCTGTAATTTCTGTGGGTCGGCATGGCAATAGCGTTTTCGGCCTTCTTTACGGATCACCACCAACCCGCACTCATTCAGGATCTTGATGTGCCTGGAAATTGCAGGCCGACTCATATCAAAATTAGCCGCTACGTCATTGACCGGCATGGATTGTCCAGCTAACATATCAATGATCTCACGTCGGGTAGGGTCGGCAATAGCTTGGAATACATCTTGAGGCATAGAGAATAATCAATATGTAACAATTTAGTTACGCAAATATTTTTTTAAACGTCTCGAAAGCTCGAAAACACGAAAAGGAATGGAAAACGGATTGGGCGGATGGCCGCTGTAAGAAAAGCTAATAGTTTTGAAGCAGGATTTGTAGGATTATCCATGCTGATCAGCTTACTCTATAACGGTGGTTGGGAACTATTCTAAGCTGACAGCAATGCCCATCCATGTTCCTTCCCTAATCCCGCTGAGCGGGACCAAGGAAGGAGACGCTTTGGGTAGTTCCTATATTGCTTATACCACCATCCCAAAAATAATATTTGTATCGGATCAATTGTACTAACTGATAAAACTCTTACTAAAGTGTACCCCCTTCCTTGAGGTGGTGAAAGAATTTAGAACTTTGTACAAGTTTTTCGGAAGGACGGGGGCCTGATAGGTAAGCAAAAGTTTTTAAAACAGATCAATTCGCAGTTCGATCTATCGGGGTTCATCGTAATTCAGTTCTTTTTATATGCGATGGACCGAACGACCTGCTCAATCCGATGATTTCTCCCGAATATTCCGTTTTGGTTATTCATTATTGGATATTGATGAAGGGTAAGCCGGGTGAGTGGCTTGTATGGAAGCTGGAGCTTCTCCCAAATAATTCAGGACATTGCGAAGTGGAGCACCGTAGCGAGAAGCAATCTTAAAGCTTGTAACTCACCGAAACAAAGGTACCGAGAGTATAAAGCTTTACATTTCCCCAGCCTACTTCCCGAAGGGGAACCTTGATGAATGGCTCGGCTTTTAAGCTCCAGTTTTGGTGGAGGTCGTATTCATAGCCGATGGAAAATCCGGCATTGCTGAATACATGCGTTTTCCCCGTTCTTTCATTCCGTGTGGTGACCTGTCCTGGGGTATATCCGTCATAGTCGAACCAGTAATCCTCACTTAGCATCACGTAGGTGGAAAGTCCACCGGTGGCAAAAAAGCGGGAGTTTTGGAACTGTATCACATCATATTTAAGGGTGAGCGGGATATCGAGGATAAAACATTCTGCACGGATGCCGCTGACCGTTCCCCTCGGATTCCAGTACGCAGGCGGATCATAATATTGACTTTCGGAGCTGTATTTAACACTGGAATAAATGAGTCCACTCGAGATCGTAAAGCGATCATCGATTCGGTAGCCGGCGGTGACCCCAAGCTTATAGCCCGGCTCATTAAAGTTCGAGATCCCGCCAATGGTGCTGATATCCGGAGAAACGATGAGTCCGAATTCAAACCGTGAAAGTTCCGTTCTGCCGGGCAGATCATGTTTATGGACATGCCCCGAAGGTACCGCCTCCTTACCATATCTCACGGAAGCAGTGTACCCAGGGTCGTCGGGGATGGATGCACCTGACGAAAGGGAGAGGTCTTCATTCATAAGTTCGGAATAGGAAACGGACCGCAGTTCTACGTGTACAAGTTCCCTATTGAAGACCGATACAGGATCAGCATTCATAGCCGCTTGCTGATCCTGTTGTTCGGGGTCTTCCTTGGGGATGGCTTCATCGGAAATTTCAGAGGGTTCATCCGCTTCTTTAGGGATATCGGCCAGCATTTCTTGATTCACCTGGGGCAGAGCTTCCAGCTTTTTTGCGGTATCTTCGCGAACCGAATTGGGGAGGACGCCCGTGGTCATGTTATCCTCCAGCTGCCGGTTCAGCTGATCTATCTGATTTGCGTTATCATAAATAAAATAGCCCAGTGCGGAAACGATCAGTAGTACGGCGGCAGCGGCAAAGTAGGTGCGATGCTGCCGGGTTTTGGTGACCTGTCTGAGGTTCAGTTTTTTCTCCAGATCAAGCCAGTCTTCTTCCCGGTAGGAAATATCATATCCCTCAGCTTTCTTTCTGAACAACTGCTCCAGCGGATCGTTATGTTCGTCTTTATTACTCATAGTTCAGTCTCAAATTAAATTTCTCTCTAACAGTTCACACAGGTTCCTCTTTGCCTTGGAGAGGTTGGATTTGGAGGTTCCAACCGAAATATCCAGCATCCCGGCAATTTCCTCATGCTTAAATCCTTCTATCACATACAGGTTAAAAACGGTACGGTAGGCCGGACTCAATTCCTGCACCATCCCAATAAGCTCATCATAGGAAATACCGCTGATGATTTGTTCTTCCGCAAAGTACTCTTCTTCACCCGACAAAGGCTGGGTCATCTCCAGCCGTTTCTTATCCTTATGGTATTGGTTGATAGCGGTATTGATGACAATTCTGCGAAACCAGGGCTTAAAGTCCCGGCTGGGGTCATAGCTTTTTATGTTCTTAAAAACTTTCATAAAGGAATCATTTAAAACAGCGGCAGCCTGATTCCGAGAATCGGCATAGCGCAGCGTTATACTCATGCCATAGGCATAGAACATTTCATACAGCTCTTTCTGGCTTTCCCGGCGATGCTTTCTGCATCCTTTGATGATATTGGCTAACAAAGAATCCTGTTTTGTTTAAAACCTGTATGCTAATTAAAAGAAAAATATGCACTACTCCTATAACCTATACCATTGTATGCTCGAAAGGGTTGCCTGCGTTTCGCTGCTAATCTCCCCCCGATCCAAATACCCGGTGGATATTAAAGCCAAATCTGAACTCGCCTTTCCAGAATGCATCCCGGTTATTGGCCATGATATATTGCTCATTATGCCATTGAGAACTGGCCAGAAACAGCTGAAATACATGTCCACCCGTATTGATATTCAAAGCCACGGCCAGGGCATCCTTGCTAAAAGCATTTCTTTGTCCGATCACAGGCAGGTATTCGGCACTCAAAGCTAAACGGTTGTTTAGTTCATAGCTCGTCAATACTCCCAGTCCAAACAATTGGTGTGGATTCCCTGCCACAGGAGCATTAAAGTGAGCGATCATTGGAGTCAGTTGCAGGCTCATCCGATCTGATTTCCGTGCTATCATAACAGAAGTAAAATAGCTGAGGCGTTCGTTAAACCCGAGGCCAACACCGGAGAGCGTACTGATTCCTAACGAGGATTTGATGGCGAGGTCCACCGTTACGCTTCCGGATCTTGTTTGCCTGAGTATATTATATTTACCCCTCAGATCTACGACCTTGTTAAACGTCATTCTGCTTATTCCAACCGAAAACTTGTTACTTATCCCGTAGTCCAGGCCAATTTTGGTATTGGCTCCGTCATCCAGGCCATAAAAAGTATCAATTCCACCTCTTACCAGTCCAAAAGTATGCATAACCGAACTCTCGAGGTTGTGCTTATCAACATTCTGAACCGTACTTATTCCAATGTTGGTTGTTGCCCAAAAGGTGTTTTCTATAGGACCATCAGTTTGAGCTCGTTCTCTGGGTAACTGAGCGTTGGCTGTAACTGAGATCAAGAGAACCACGATTAGACTATTTATAATAAGAGAAGATAGAAAATGGAATTGCTTCATTATTTATGCTCCGGTTTCATTTTCAGCGGTTAGTTCTTGCCTTGATGTTGGTTTTAATACAAGCTGGATCCTGATCTCCTGGGTGTCATCAACCCTGTAGAAGAGAATGCCCGGAGGTTCAATGTCATAATCACTCAAGAGTAGAGACCATTTTGCCTCCAATAACAATCCTTCCTCATTGGGCTCTATGAAGCCCTGAACTTCTACTTCTTTGGTTACTCCGTTGATGGTGAACTCACCGATGGCAGTAACCTTTGTTCTTTGATCGGGAATAGGTGATGGAGCCTCAAATGAACCGGTAAATTCAGCAAAAGGGTGTTCTTCGGTATTCAACGTCTGATACATATCTCTGTCTCTTTTCCCAATTCCCGTTTTTAGGGTGGTCAGATCAATGTAGAAGTCGATGATATTCTCTTCAAAGTCGATCATGCCGTTAAGTTGCTCCGATTTTCCCGAAAAAGAGTGCATGGGAACGCTTGAAGTGAACTCAACGAAACCGGAATCTGAATAATACACGGTATCAGCAGGATCTATCGGATGCGTTGCAGCTAACTGAAGAAACAACAGAAAACAACAAAGCAGGCTATTAATAATCATTACTGCTGCTATCTACAACATTTACAGTGCCGGTCATTCCATTACTTACATGGGGAATACAGTAATAAGGATATTCACCGATCTCAGTGAACTGATAGGAAAATTCTCCTCCCGGTGCAATATTACCACTGTTAAATTTGTCGTCGTGTTGCCCGTCTGTACCACTGGTTACGGTGTGAGTCAGGTTGCTTACGTTGACCCAGGTTACCGTTGACCCTACTTCAATTTGAATGGTGGCCGGGGTAAAAGACTGGCCAACCATCTCAACTTCATTGGCAGCAGGTTCACCGCCGCCGTTTCCATTGCCATTCCCGTTGTCATCGCCTCCGGGATCTGAGGCACTGCTGCTGCAGCCGATCATGGATAAACTTACTATTAAGGTCACGAATAGAGATATGAAGGATATTTTTTGAGTATTCATAGCGGTACATGTTTAAGAATTACGTTAAATGGATTAATTAATTGCTGATTCTATTATTCTGTACAGTGAGTGAGGAAGAAGGGTTGCCTTAGTTTTTTCGAATTTTATTCAGCTAAATTTTGACAAGCACGTGATTCTGAGTAAATAACTTCAATATTATCAGTCTTTAGTGGCCCCCATTAGTTTAGGTTGCTGCAAATAGTAACGGAACATTCCGGTTTAATTTGCTTTGAATAGAGTAAATTGAATGAAAAATCAAAAACTATGCGATCAATGAGGATATCGGGTCTTGTCTTAGCATTGTCGGCAGTATTACTATCCGGTTGTATAACCCCGGATGATATAGATCGGTTTGTCGAAGAATATTTTGGCAGCAATACCTTAGCAGTTGAGCGTGATTTTGAAGAGATCAGGAATAGCGGTGTATTGCGGATGATAACCAGCTACGATGTCGACAGTTATTTTCTAAGGCATGGTTTTGAAGCGGGCTTTGAATATGAGCTATTGAATGAATTTGCCAAATCACACGGATTGGAACTGGAAGTAATTTTTGTGGGGAAGGATGAAAGCCCCCAAGAGTTACTGAATTTTGGTGCCGGTGATGTGATCGCAGCCAATTATACCATTACTCCACAGCGCAAGTGGCAGATCCAATTTACCAAGCCGTATAAGCTTTCAGACAAAATATTGGTTTATTCTGACAGCCTGGATGTAAAACCCGAATTGCTGGAAGAATTTTCAAACCTGGGAATACCTATACATGTTAGCAGAGATCATTCAGATCCAATACATCTTGAAGCACTCAGGGATCAGGGGTATGACCTTAATATTGATTTTTTACCTGATGACGGAGATACAAGATCACTGCTATTAAAGGTTTCAAGAGGAGAGGTATTGGCCACTGTGCTTGATGAGCATACCTTCCGGGCCGGTTCAAAGTATATTTCGGGATTAAATGAAGGCCCGGTCATAGCCAGCAATGATACCGTTGCATGGGGGATCAGAAAAAACGCTAAGGGACTGGAAGCTCAACTAAATAATTTCCTGGAAAACCATTTCAGGTTTTCTGATAGCACGGAGGAATCCATCCGCTCTTCTTTTTTGAATCAGCTGCGCTATCGATATCACACTGAAAGTGATTACCTTGAGGATTATTACAATCCGGAAAGATATTATTCAAGTATTGGATTGATTTCATCGTTCGAGGACCTCACGAAATCGGTGGCAGATTCACTGGACCTGGACTGGCTGTTGCTGGCATCAATGATCGTTCAGGAGTCCGGTTTCAATCCGGAGGCCAAGAGTTTTGCAGGGGCTGTGGGATTGATGCAGATCTTGCCCCGCTTTTCTGCCACTGAGTATGAAAATCTATACGACCCTTTAACGAATATACAGGAAGGGGCATGGATACTGAAAGGCCATCTGAATCATTACGCCTATTTGGACAGTGTGAACCAATTGTCATTTGCCCTGGCCACCTATAATGTGGGAATCGGCCATATGATGGATGCCCGCCGGCTGGCTATGGAACAGAATAAAGACCCCAATCAATGGGAAAATGTGGAAGACGGCCTGCTTAAACTGATGGATCAAAGATACTATCAACATGCCCGCCATGGATATTGCAGGGGTATTGAGACGGTTCAGTACGTAAGAGAAATTCGAAATCGATATCAAATGTATAATCGGGTTACAGTTCTAAATGACGAGTCATTTTCGAGAATACCACAAACAAATACATCGGCCAAATCTAAGAGGTAGGATCTTCCGGATAACGGCATTCATTTGAAAATTTCATATCGGCTTTGCACAAAACCGTTGTTAAATGCTTCTGTTTGAACATGCTTCAATTTGATGTCTTTTGACAGAGGGCCAAAAAGCGGAATCCCCTTTCCAATAAACACCGGTATCTTGGTTATGGTGATCTCATCTACTAACCCGGCTTCCAAGAATTTTTGAATGGTCAGGCCGCCATCAAGGTATATATGTTGATAGCCCAGCTTCTCTAATTGTTTCACAATTTTCTGGGTTGAACCGGAAAGGGAAGAGACGGTTTCGCTGATCGCATCAGGGATTTTAACGCCAGATGTTGAAAGTACAAAAACAGGATTCTTCCCGTATGGCCAATCTCCGCCGAAAGAAAGCACTTTTTCATAGGTTTTTCGTCCCATAACCAATGCATCTACGGTACTCATAAAGGCTTCGTAGCCGAAATCTTCTCCTTTGTCCACCTCGCCGTAACCGCTGTTGTTCAGCCATTCGATGTCTCTATCTTCCCGGGCTATAAAGCCATCCAGACTGGTGGCAATGTAAACGGATATTTTCATGGTCTTTCGTTAATCGTTATTGTTGCTTTGAAAATCGATCATTTGGTCTGTCGCATATCAGGCTGCTTTTTCAAAAATTCAGCGAGTCTTGCCAAGGTTTGATGTCTGCCTTCAACAGCTCCGTATTCTGCGGCTTCTTATCGTTTTTCGGCAGTAGGGAAGAACATATCCATTGCTAAGTTATTTTCCCGTTCAGGGACTCAAAAGTAATGGTTGCTTTGAAATGAGGCGGCCTTTCATCGTCTTCATATCCATCAAAATGATCGTATTTTAGCAGCTCTGGTTTCTTGATCTCGGTATAAAAAACAGGGCTGGGAGAATCAGTTCCATCGGGGCTGTGCATGGTAAAGATCCATTCACCGCTCACTTTAAAATCTATGATTTTAGTGGTGGTTGAAAATCCGTTGGGTCCCCGCCACTTACCGATGTGTAGCGGCTGACTGAAAGCTTCAAAGACGAAGGAGGAGGGAGCATCAAACTCGCGGGTGATGTGTATGCTTCGGTCTTTCATTTTGGGTATGATTTAGTGTTCTTGGGCATATTTCTTAAAATTATTCAAAATTGCCTGCCATCCATCTCGTTGCATGTCTACAGGATTTTCACTTTCAGCTTCGAAAGTTTGAGTGATATGTGTTTCCTCTCCGTTATCCTCAAAATGTATGTCCACTTTTCTGTCGTCTTCCAAGGTATAGGCGATGCGTGTATTTGGGATCACAACATCGTACACACCTGAAAGATCGAAGCCCATACTGCCGTCTTTAGCTTCCATTCGCGATACGAATTTTCCTCCTTTTCGAAGATTATTCTCAGCCCTGGTTGTGTGCCAGTCGTCTGAGGCACTGTTCCATTTTATAATGTCTTCGGGAGTTGTCCATAGTTTCCAAACCGTTTTTGCCGGGGCTTCAACGGTGGCTTCAATGGTGATCTTTGTCTTTTTATCTTTTTCCATGTCCATACTTTCAAGGGCTTTTTGGAAAGCTTCTTTTCCTTCTATGGTGAATTCTTCAACTGCTGTCCACTTTATATTCTCGGAAACCTGATGGAGGATAAAGCCAGCGTGGTTTTGACAAAAGCTTTATTGAATGTTTCTAAGAGTTCCTGGTTTTTGGTTTTCATACTTCTGAAGGTCTTTTTTACTTTTTCCAGTTTATTCTTTCCAGCCGGTAAACGGCACACTCATCCTGACCAAACCGGCGTCTTTCCACAAATTCAAAACCCAGACGTTTATAAAATCGAATAGCATCTTTGTTGGATTCCAGCGGATCGATCCAAATCGTATAGACTTTTGGATCAACAAAGCAACGATCAATAGCCTTTCTCATCATCTCGGTTCCGTAGCCTTTGCCAAGATCTTCTGCTTCCCCGATCCAGATATCAATGGCTCGGTAATTTTCTTCAATTTCACCCCAGTAATGCGTTTCCTCAAGAGCTGGGTCTATGATCTGAAGAAAGCCAACCGGCCGATCATCCAGCTCGGCAATAAGTTGTTCACGCCAGGCAGCGGGATTTTGCAGTTCGGCTTCCCAGGCCCAATAATCATTAGGGACGGCAGCAATTACATGGGGTTGTTTCTCCCAATGTTGAAGTAAAGATAGGTCACCTGGTGTGGGTGTTCTAAGCGTGATGTAACTCATTGTGGTTTCATTTTAAGAAAGGATCACAGGGAATAGTGTGATAAATACAACCACGAAGCAATAGCTTTTTTTAAAAAATAGTCAATGTTGGAAGTTTCTTGCTCGATGTTCTTAGCCTTGCGGCAATATATAAAATTGTTTTCAAGGGCGGTTGCGGTGTGAAATGATTTAGCGATTTGTCGTCCAGAAGATTTGAGTTGGTTTTTTAATGGCTTTGATAGTCATTGTAGCAGGTCGGAGGCTGATTAGACCGAACGTCATCCGAAGCTTCCGACTCGGCATCACGTTTTTCAAAGATCGACTCAATCCAAGAAATTTCATTGTTAAAAATGGGGTGAGTTACTCTCTCATCTTTGGCACTTGAATGAGGAGGTTTAAGGTATGTATAGCAACATTTTCAAAAAAAGCGGCAACCATGGTTAAGACCGCCGCTCTCTCAATAAAAGAAGATTATCAATCTATAGACCTAAGGCATTTGCTACATTGATACGTCCTTTTCCATAAAATTTATCTGTACCGTTTTGACCCAAATCATCGGCAGATTGTAATAGTGCAGATTTTACCTGAGCAGGATTATTCGTGCCCTGACTGATAATCAGAGCTGCCAATCCGGATACATGTGGAGAAGCCATAGAAGTACCTGAAATTCCAACGATGTAGTTTCCGGTTTGGCAAACAGGTATAACCAAACTTGTTTGAGAACATGTTGCCCAAACCGGTGCACCGGTGTTTCCACCAGGGGCTGCAACATCAATTGATGATCTCCCAAAGTTTGTATAAGTAGCGGGCGCATCTACTTCTGTAAAGGGACCGTTTACGCTTTCTCTTGCAATAGGCCCAGTTGCTGAAACACATATTACATTGGGCGAATCACAAAATGCACTATAGATATTTCCATCTTTGTCTAAGTCAGCCGCATCATTTCCAGCGGAAACAACTACGGTTACCCCGGCACTACGCACGGTGTTCATTAGACTGTTAATGAATCCCACAAATTGCCCATTACCTGCTTTGGTAAATCCTCCACCAAGGCTCATATTTACAACATCTACACCCGTTTCTGATGTATAAAGAAGTCCTGAGAAGATTGCCCCAAAGTTACAGTCTCCATTTATATCACAAACTTTTACTCCCGTTAACGTTGTTTTTGAGGTAATACCAGCGCCAAGAATTCCATTACTAGCTACTGTAGCGGCAACGTGGGTACCATGATATTGTAAATCAGTTATATAATTTCGACCTGGGAAATAAAAATCTACCAAAGCGTCATCAGAGGGTACAAAAGAGATTGATCTTGATAGGTCAACTAAACCAGCAAGGTCTAAATTGGTATAATCAATTCCACCATCTAAAATCGCAACGGTAACATCTTCACTTCCAAGAAGTCCAGCAGCCCAGGCCTCATCAGCCCCAATTGCCGGGTAGTGCCACTGTCTGGCGTAGAAAAATGAACCGGCAGGATTTTGCGTAGATGAAACCGCCGCTTCTTCTGAACTTAACTCAGGAGCATTTGGCAGATTTAAAGAAAATGCAGTATTTGCAGTAAGCTCTGAAACATCTTTTCTAACTTGTAAAGTTGCAGCTGCATCTTCTGACAGTTCGCTTACATAAGCGAAACCGGAATCGTGCTGATAAATTATCTTACCTCCCTTTGCTTCAATATCATCAGAAAACCCATTTGGTAATCGATTGCTTTTAAATAGCAAAAGATACTCACCTTCAATAGTTTTATTTGTTTCTGCAACCGTTGCCATTTCACCCTCTGAAAATTCAGTGGGTAGCATCGATTCTGATTCATCACTTAAATTATTTTGGTTCAAGATAGCAGTATCGCAACCTATTGCCCCGAAAAATAATAGCGCAGTTATTCCAATTAAAGTATTTTTATATTTCATTGATTTATCTTTTAATGAATGTTATTTGCACAATATTTTACATTTAGTAAAAAGAAAATTTTATCACAACAAAATGACCAAAATATTAACGTTATAAATTCCTAATGGTCATTGTGGTTGATAGCATCGCCGCTTCCGGAATCAGGGTGTATGTGCGAAAATGAATCGAAATGCAAAGCTTAGGAGATCCATAAATAGATTCAACTGCAAAGCAATAGCCTTTTAAAAAAGTAGCTCGTCATTCAGTAGTATGATGTATGGGGCTCAGGAAATGTAAGGAATAATTATTCTCTGGAGCGAGATAAAATGATCGACTTTATCTAATGGATATATAATCGGGCTATTGAGAGATTTTGTGGATGGTGTAAGTTCTTTGGTATTGGGTACGTGAGGCCCTCACAGCCTGTGTTGGTTGGGGGACGCTATTAAATGATGATAGCCAACAGTTCAATGCTGGATGTTGAATGTTTCTTGTTCGATGTTCTTAGCCCTGCGTCAGCAAAACCAAACTATCTTCAAGAGCGGCCACGGAGTGCGTCATTTCGGCGGGAATATCAACTTCATCAAACTGCTTTAATCGGACATCTTTTTTTGGTTGATGGTAGATGACTTCCCCTTCCAATACCAGCAATTTGGTAGGATGGTGAGCAGTATGATCCTCTAATTTCATTCCTTTTTTGAATCCAAATAGCAACACCTTGAAATGATCTCCGGTGTGAAATGATTTTGCGATCGGCCGTTTAGAAGAGTTCAATTGTTCTTTAATGGCTTGAATAGTCATGGCTGCAAGTGTTTAATTATTATTCGTATTTATCGTACAAAAATGAGCGGACATTTGCTATCCGGTCACTAATTAACGCAAGTTCGATATAATTATCCTCGTTAAAGCCTTTGAGTCACGGCCTTACAGCTTAACGTCCGTTTGACCGTTTGTTTGATTTGGGCTCCCACGTCTTTTTCTTATCCTAATCCAGCACCCTGTGCCTGCACCATCGATCAGATGGGTGATCCCTCAGATCAAGTTCGGGAATGTGTAACCTGTCTCTCGGTCCGATAGCTCCAGGTCCATCTGACCGATTGTTTAATTCGAGCACCAAGTTCAGTTCGTATCCTAATCCAACATCCTGCGCCTGTATCACCGATCAGCCCCATCCATCAGGCAGGATATCCGTCAGATGGATCTCATAGCCATTTTAAACTTCTTTTAGAAACATTCTTTATCTCGAACTTAGGGTAATCAAGAAGATGGATCATTGATCATGCTTCGCAATGATCCAAACGGCATGGATGATGCCGGGAAGAAAACCAAGAATGGTCAAAAGGATATTTAGCCAGAATGCACCTCTAATTCCAACGGTTAAAAATACGCCAAGCGGGGGAAGGATGATGGCAAAAATGATTTTTAAAATACTCATTGTGGTGATTTAAATTTTGTTATTGATCAGGTCAGTGAGCCCAAAGGTGAGGATGCAGAAGATCATGATCCCAAAGAACATCAACGGATTCATTCCCTCTACCTGATAGGTCCATTGAATGTTATGCAGTAATCTTTTTCGGTTCGAATATACTGGCATAATCCAACTGTTTACACTTCACTTTATTGCAGTATTATTGTTTATAAATTGTGCCGTCTTTCATTATAAAAGAAACGGATTCCATAGTAGAGATATCTTCCAGCGGATTGGAATCTGTGGCTACGATATCAGCCATTTTTCCGGCTTCAATGGTTCCGATCTGATCCTGCATTCCCAAAACGGTAGCGGCTACACTTGTGGCACTTTTGATGGCTTCCATGGCGGGCATTCCAACTTCAGTCATATAACCAAATTCCCTTCCATTCAATCCGTGTGGAAATACGCCGGCATCCGTCCCAAAGGCGATTTTTACGCCGTGTTTGTACGCTTTCTCAAAAGTCCCCTGGATCTTAGGGCCGATCTCTAACGCTTTGGGAACCACAAGTGCGGGGTAATATCCTTCTACCTTCGCTTTTTCAGCAACCCATTTCCCGGCCGAGATAGTAGGCACATAATAGGTGCCTTTCTTGATCATTAAGTCCATGATTTCTTCGGTCATATGAGTTCCGTGTTCGATGGTAAGCACTCCGGCTTCCACGGCTCGTTTCATGCCTTCTGCACCGTGGGCGTGAGCTGCGACATGCATTCCATATTCTTTTGCCGTTCGCACGATGGCATCCAGCTCATCTTCAAAGAACTGTGGTGCATCTCCCGATTTGGCTACGCTCAACACGCCGCCGGTAGCTGTTATTTTAATATGATCTGAACCGTCTTTATAACGCTGACGAACTCCCTCTCGTGCTTCATCAGCTCCATTGATCACTCCTTCGGTAGGCCCTACACTGCCAACCAATGCATTTTTCCAGCCATTAGTGGGATCCGCATGACCGCCGGTGGTAGCTATTGACTTCCCAACGGTAATAACCCGCGGCCCATCTACAAATCCCTGATTGATGGCATCTCTGAGTGAAATGTTTACTCCGGATCCGCCAAGTTCACGAACGGTGGTAAATCCGGCCATTAACGTTCTTTTTGCAAAAGCAGTGGAACGCATGGCAAAATCTGCTTCATTAAAAGTGAAAGCTTCTAAATATTTTTTGGGATTGGTTTCGCTTTCAAGATGAACATGGAGGTCAATCAGTCCGGGCATTACGGTCTTGGAGCGGAGGTCGATAACGCGGTCGCGAGAGTTACCATCCAGATACCCATCTTCAATTGCAGTAATGGTATTGCCTTCAATGATAATGCTTACCTCAGAGCGGGTGTTATCAGAGGCTCCATCGATGAGCGTACCTGCTTGTATGATCGTGCGCTGGGCAAACGCCTGGAAAACAGTTAAAAATGTAACGAGAATAGTAAAAAGTAGAATTTTCAGTTTCATAATAGTTTGGTAAAATTGAATTTCGTGCAATATATGGAAACGAAGGTAAACATCATCCCTATTGGAAAGATGGTTTTGAAAGAATTTGTTACAGAAAAGTTCATTAAGAGGATTAATTGTTTTAGTTTTGGATCCTAATAAATCATCTAAAGTATATAATGATATTTACGGTTTTACTATTTGTAGTTGGGCTGGCAACGCTGATTGGCGGAGCTGAATTATTTTTAAGGTCGGTAGATAAATTTGGCGCGGCATGGAGTGTCTCTCCCGTTGTGATGGGGCTCACTGTGGTAGCATTTGCAACCGGCGCTCCTGAACTGGCCATAAGTTTACAGGCTGCCATCGATGGGAAGCCGGATCTTGTGGTGGGGAATATCCTGGGAAGCAATATTGCCAATATCCTGTTGATCCTTGGGATCGCGGGACTGGTTCACCCTTTGAAGATCACCAACCGTATCATCAAAGTGGATGTTCCTATGGTGTTAGCAGCCAGCGGTTTACTTTTTGTGTTAGCAATGGATGGATTATTAAGTCCGCTTGATGGCGGTATCATATTTATAGCTTTGATCGGATACTCCATATTTATGTATTTCCAGATCCGAAAAGACCGGGCAGATAATATTTCTATTAATGGGAGTTTAACAAAATTGAAGGAATCGCCGCCGGCTGTTTTTTATGTGAAATATGTGGTGTTGCTTCTTATAGGTTTGGTTCTCATCGTAATGGGATCCCGCTTTATGGTGCATTCGGCTGTTGAAATTGCCGGGGTTTTGGGGATCTCGGAACTGATCATAGGTCTTACCATTGTATCCATAGGAACTTCCTTACCCGAGGTGGCTACCTCGGTTTCAGCGGTACGCCACGGTGATTCCGACACTGCCGTTGCTAATGTGATGGGAAGTAACCTGTATAACATTCTGCTTACCTTAAGCTTGACGGTTCTTATAGCTCCGGGAGCCATAGACGTTTCGATGGATGCGGTCAATCTCGATCTTCCTTTTATGCTGATTGTAGCCGGAGCCTGTTTACCTTTATTCTGGCCGGGAAAGGAACTGGGTCGGCCGGAGGCGTTTGGTTTTCTGAGCTACTATGCGTTATATCTTGCTTACCTGGTATTGATCTCTATTCAGCATCCGCTCAAAGATCAGTTTGAAGGGATCATGATATGGATCGTAATCCCGGTTACGGTGCTGTTGATCGTCCTGAAATTTGTGCTTGATTATCGAAGGGTTCGGCTATAATATGGTTGCGATATCGTTAATAAGATCAATCGTATGCATACTTTTATCGAATCCTTCAAGCCGTTTCTCATTTTCGTATTCATTTTTATTTCGGTTTTTTTTGGTGCCTGTGGTGAAAGTGAACAGCAGTCAACCGCTCCGGATATTAATGATCTGCTTTCCTTCACTGCAACGGAGATCTTTTCCATAAGTGAGGTGGAGGATGTGTACTTCTCTCACTTAGGATATGAAAGTGTAGTGCTTGAGAATGGAGATATTTTGATTTCTGATCGCCAGCTTTCCAATCTTATTGTACTTAACAAAGAAGGAAATTTACTCAAAACGGTGAGGGAAGGAAGAGGTCCCGGAGAGATTCAGGATGCCTATGAATTTACTGTGGACGAAAAAGGGAATGTATATACCTACGATCAAGGAAATGATAAGATCCTCGTGTTCGATAGAACTATTGATCTGCTTAAAGAGGTAATTCCCGCCAATTATGAATCTACTTCTCTTATAAAAGCCTATCCCGTATATGAAAATGAATGGATATTTGAAATGACCTCCTTTGAGTTTCTCAGGAATGAAGAAAAAGAAAGAGAGAAATTCCTTATTAAATATGACCTCGAGGCAGAGAAGTATGGGGAACCACAGGTTTTGAAAGCCCAACCCTATGTAAGATTGATCGTGGATGGGCAACCAAGAGGAGCAAGTTTAATTCCTTACAGCTATGGCAACATAACGGCCTACAATACCGAAAAACAAACCTTATTTACATTTATACAGCAACAGATGAGATAGCTGAAATAAATGCTGATTTTGATACACTAAGGACTATTCCGGTAAATCTTCCAACCGAAAAAATTTCTTCAGCAGAAAGAGATTCAATGAAATCTGAATACGATGACCTGCGTTGGGACGCTTTGAAGTCTGTACTGCCTGAAGTAAAAGCCCCGGCAAACAATATGATCTATCATAATGGCGAATTCTGGATGGAGTCAAACATACTGGGAGATACAGAAATGTGGCTGGTTCTGAATTCGAAAGGACAAATAACCCGTGTGGTTCATCTCCCGAAAGACAGTATGCTTATGCATGTTTCCGACGCGCATCTGGGCGTAAGGCTGGATGATGTGACCTTTGCCTTGTTTACCAATCCCAAGCCTGAGGCTTTGTAGGATATTTGTTTTTTTCATTACTAAGCTCAGCAGCCTGTGTAAAAAGTATGTATGTGTTTTAAGCCATACATTTATTTATATAGTATTGTTTTTAAACGTTATACAGCATTAATTATTTACTTTTATTGATTATATAAAAGGTACAGGCCGCCATCAAACCCACCTGTTTTCTGCCAGCCTTGAGAAGTATGTTGCCTCCGATAATCCTGTCCGGAAGGAGCAAGACGGGGAGTTGAATTTTTCACACAAGCTGTCCGGGTGATAAGCCTGCCCGAACCTCCGGTTTAAATACCTGATTACCTGCCTGCCAACTTTAACCCGATTCTACCCCGTTCCAGATCCAAAGTAATAATTTCAATACTGATAATATCTCCCACACTTACCACATCATGCGGATCTTCGATCTTTTTATTTTCTGCCATGTTGGAAATGTGCAACAGTCCGTCTTGCTTCACACCGATATCCACAAAAGCGCCAAAATCCACCACGTTGCGCACGGTGCCTTCCAGTTTTTGGCCTTCCTTCAGGTCTTCCATCTTCATCACATCCGTTCGAAGTAATGGTTTTGGGAGCGATTCCCGTGGATCACGACCGGGTTTCTGCAGATTTTCGATGATGAGTTCTAAAGTTGGAACACCCACGCCGACCTGCTCTGCGGTTTCCTTCAAATTCAGGTTTTTTAACTTGCCCGCGATCTTGTCTTTTTCCTGTGAGAGATTTTCGAGGTTGATGCCAAACAGGTTGCTCAGCTTTTCTGCCGCCTCATAGCTCTCGGGGTGAATAGCTGTGTTATCCAGCGGATTCTTGGATTCGGGGATACGCATAAAACCAGCCGCCTGCTGAAAACGGAAATCGCCCACGCCATCTATATCACGGATTTGCTCGCGGTCCATAAAAATACCTTTTTCTTCTCGTTGCTTAACAATGTTTTGGGCAACTTTTTTACTCAATCCTGAAATATGAGACAACAATGGCGCGCTGGCAGTATTCAAATTCACCCCAACTTCATTCACGCAGCTTTCCACCACATCATCCAGCTTACCGGAAAGTTGGTTTTGATTTACATCGTGCTGATATAAGCCCACACCAATAGATTTCGGATCGATCTTCACCAACTCTGCCAGCGGATCTTGCACACGGCGCGCGATGGAAATATTGCCACGCTGAGCGGCATCCAGTTCCGGGAATTCCTCACGGGCAATAGTTGAAGCAGAATACACCGAAGCACCGGCCTCGTTCACGATCATATAATGAAGTTCTTCACGGGGATGCTTCTCTTTTCGTTTTTGGATGAACTCAGCTACGATCTGCTCGGTTTCACGGCTTGCGGTTCCGTTTCCTATAGCGATCAGTTCTACCCCATATTTGTCGATGAATTGTTCAAAAACAACCTCTGCTTCAGCTACTTTCTTTTGCGGGGGCGTTGGATAGGTTGTGGTGCCTTCCAAATACTTTCCATGCTGATCTACCACGGCCACTTTACAGCCGCTTCGGAATGCAGGATCGATACCCATAACCACTTTCTTATCCAATGGGGGCTGCATGAGCAGGTTGCCGAGGTTGGTTGCAAAAGTCTCGATGGCATGTTCGTCAGCTTGATCGGTGAGTTCATTACGGAGCTCGCGTTCGAGGGAAGGGAAGAGGAGGCGTTTGTACGCATCTTCTACGGAATCCTGAAGGTATTCGGTAAAGATACTCCGGTCGTTACTGATAACAATATCGTCAATATTTTCGAGCGTGCGTTCTTCCCAAAGATCTACGTTAACAAATAGAATATTCTCCCTTTCACCCCGGTTTATAGCCAGAATTTGATAGGGCTTCAGCTTGCTGACTTTCGCTGAAAACTCATAATAATCCTCAAAATTAGTACGCTCTTTTACAGTTGGGTTTTTCTTTGTGACGATATTGGAGTGCTCAGAAAAAACCTTACGCAGCATTTCCCGAACCTCCAGACTTTCGTTGACCCATTCAGCTACAATGTCGGTAGCACCGTCAAAAGCATCTTCTGCAGTCTCTACTTCTTTTTCCGGGTTGATATATTCCTTGGCGTATTCCACCGGATCACCGGAAGTGATCTCCTGCTCCCAGATCAATTTCGCCAGCGGCTCCAATCCTTTTTCTTTGGCTTTATCGCCACGGGTTTTGCGCTTTTGTTTGTAAGGGAGATAGATATCCTCCAGCGTCTTTAGGTCGGTGCAGGCTTTGATCTGCTCTTCCAGCTCCGGTGTCAGCTTCTCTTGCTCCTTTATAGATTTCAGGATGGTTTCCTTTCGGGCTTGCAGGGTGCGCTGGGTTTCGAGTCCGTCACGGATGGCGCGGATCTGTTCTTCGTCCAGACCGTTGGTGGCTTCTTGCCGGTATCGCGCCAGGAAGGGAACCGTAGCACCTTCATCCAAAAATTTGGCAACGGTGCTGATCTGTTTATTTGAAAAAGTAAGTTGAGATGCTAAAAAACTAAAGATCTTGGTATCGCTCATTTATGATATTGATTTCAAAATTAGGACGTTGAAAATAAGGAAGGCGGATGGAAATGTTGAATATAATTTTGGTTATTCGTTGTCAATATTTGCTAATAACTGATAACGATTTTCTAATAACGAATAACCAGTAAAGAGAAAAAGTGTAACCTTTTTGTATGTCATCAGTGTATAAGGGTGAAAACACAAAATCCGGGACAAATAGGTGGATTCAACTTCGGATAAAGCTTTAATGATGAAAGTAAAAAAAGGAGACCTCGATAAACTGGGGCTTCTTTTTGAACGGTATAACCGGCCGTTGTTCAGTTTCTTTTACAGAATGTGCAAAGATTGCGATACCAGTGAAGACCTGGTGCAATCCGTATTTGAGCGTATGCTTAAATATCGGGAAAGCTATACCGGCAGCGGTACATTTACTACCTGGATGTTCAGTATCGCAAGAAATGCACATATTGATCACTATAGAAAAGTGCAGCGAAGTGCAATTCCTGTTGAGATTGATGAAGAACGGTTGGAAGTTCAAGAAGATGATTCCGCTGGCATTGATCATAAAGAACAAAAGAAGGGTTTGCTGGAAGTGGCGCTCGAACGGCTTGATGAAGAGAAAAGGGAAATCGTAATACTGAGTCGCTATGAAGGATTGAAATACAAGGAGATCGCCGATATTCTGAATACCACGGAAGGCGCGATAAAAGTAAAAATGTTTAGGGCAATGAAAGAGTTAAAAGATCTGGTAACCACGTTAAGTGAGGAATGAAGCTATGAATAAAAAGTATGAACAACTGCTTGCGGAATATCTGTCCGGTGAGTTAGATGCCGAGGGGAAATCCAAGGTCGAAGAATTGATCGCCACGGGTGAGATCGACTTCATGGAATTCCGGGAACTGGAGACCCTATATGAGGAACTTGGCGCCATACCCGCACCTAAACCGGCTACAAAAGGGCATGAAAGATTTTACAAGATGCTGGAAGAAGCCAAACAAGCCAAGAGAAAACCCTGGTTTCAATCCATTACTGAGCATATTAAAAGTCTTCGTTCAGTATTAACCATGCCGCGATTGGCTTATGCAGTTATTTTAATGGTGATTGGTGGATTTATCGGTTCACAACTAACCAACGATCGGACTGATATTGAGCAACTGAGCCTGGAAATGCAGACGATGAAAGAATTGATGATGGTTAATATGCTGGAAGGTTCGTCTGCGGCAGATCGCCTTAAAGCGGTTAACATCAGTACGGAATTACCAAGTGTGGATACGGAAGCCATTCATGCATTATTGTTTACACTAAATAATGACCCAAGCGTGAATGTTCGCGTTCAAGCCATTGAAGCTCTCAAGCGCTGGGGAGATAATGAACGGGTACGTGAAGGCTTGGTTCGAGCCATAACCAAACAGGAATCTCCGATCGTGATCATTGAGCTGGCCGATGCCATGATAGAACTTGAACTTAGAAACGGAGCAGTCGAGTTTGAACGTCTTTTACAGGAAAGAGAACTGGATTATTCGGTTCGACAAAAATTACAAAGCAGCATTGCTGTATTAATGTGAGGGTAGTATGAAAAAGATCTTAGTAGCAATTGTGATGGCCCTATTTACGCAGGAACTTACTGGACAAACGCCGATCATTTCACAACGCATGAATGAAGATGTGGAAATGCGTATTCCAGCTTCTGAATTCAATGCACAAACTGTCTTTCACCTTAAAAACATTAACGGTGATCTGAATGCAGTTGGATATGACGGCGACGAGATCCTGATCACCGGAACCAAGATCGTAACGGGTAAACCGGCTGCAATAGATAACTTTGATCCTGATGAGATCTACCTGGATCGACTAAATGGTACAAATAGTATTTTTGTGTTTATTCAGTCCCCGGTAGTGAAAGTTGAGGTGAAGGATGATGAACTGCATTATACTTCAACCCGAAAAAATAAAAAATGGAAATGGAATGAAAATAAATTGGAATTTGAGTTCAACCTGCAGATGAAGATCCCACACTATCTTATGGCTCATATTTCAACCATTAACGGCGGAGAAGTAGTGGTCGAAGATTTTTCTAACGGAGTGAAAGCAGCCAATATAAATGGCGGCGTATTTGTGAACAGGGTACAAGGAGCGGTAACTGCCGAAACGGTCAATGGAAATATCCGCGTGGAATATGACGATCTCCCCTCCGGTGAAGCTGACTTTCATACTGTGAACGGCAACATAGAAGTAATAGCCCCAAAAAATTTATCCGCTGTTGTAACTTTTAAGAGTTTGCACGGTGACCTTTATACCGACTTTGAACAGATCGAGTATCTGAAAAATAGGGTGAAAAAAAATTCGGATGGGAATCATCGATTGAGGATCGAAAGATCTTCACCGATACAATTTGGCGAAGGCGGCCCCGAAATGCGTTTGCAATTATTAAATGGAAACGCCTACATCAAACAAAGAAAATCATAAATCAATACCATGAAAAAACAAACAAACCATTTGCTTTTAGGAATCATGATCAGCGTTTTTACCATCCCGGCGCTGGCACAAAATAATATTGAAGTGCCGTTATCTCAGCCCGGTGAGCCAGGAAAATTGATCATAAGTGCCATGTTCTCGGATGAAATAGAAATAAGAACGCACGATCAGCAAAACGTAATTGTGAATTATGATGGAGACAACATCAGAGAGGAAAATGAAGACGCCATTAAAAACGGCATGCGCCGAATTTCCGGAGGCGGGCTTGGTCTGGAAGTCACAGAAGATAATAACAAAGTACAAATTACTACCGGCCCTATGCCCAATGGTGACTTCGAAATGGTGGTGTATGTACCACGAAATTTTTCTCTGAAACTGAATACCGTTCAAGGAGATGTAGTAATATCAGGGCTTGAGGGAGAAATGGAGATCAGTGCGGTGAATGGGGATATCGAATTATCAGATATTTCAGGAACTGTACTTGTCAACAGCGTGAATGGCGATATGGAAATTGACTTCAATCGTGTTCCCGAAAATTCACCCATGTCTTTTACCGGTGTGAATGGTGATATCGAAGTTTCATTTCCGGCCAATGCTCAGTTCACCGCAAAGATGAAAACGGAATGGGGTGACGTGTACACCAATTTCGATATGGAAATTAACCGGGATGGCGGCCGAACACAGTCAAATTCTGAGGATGGAACGTTTAAAGTAGCCGTGAACAAGTGGATAATTGGTCAGGTAAACGGTGGCGGTCCCGAGTTTCTTTTCAAGACGCTGCATGGAGATATTTCAATTCGTAAAAAATAATAGAACGGGTAACTTTTTCTTTTGCTCTTCGTGTAAAGTCTAACAAAAAAAGGAGCTGTAACACAAGGCCTTTCTGGTGTTTACAGGGATAGGACTCCTCCAATAAAAGGAAAATTACTATGAGAAAATTTTTACTAAGCCTGCTACATGTATGTTTTGTAACGAGCGCTTTTGCTCAAAGTTCCTATCAAAAAAAGAGTGATACCATGTCTGTTAACTCGGCTGATATCAGGTCAGGGCTGGAAGAGAACCCGGTAATGGAAGCGGTCAGGATCTCATCAAAAGAGGATATCAAATTAGACGGGGTATTATCAGAATCAATTTGGTTCAATGCTCCGGTGGCCACAAAATTTACGCAGCGGTTTCCGAACGATGGAAGAGATCCGTCCCAGAAAACAGAAGTTCGATTACTATATACGGATTCCTATATCTATGTGGGAGTGATTGCTTATGAATCAAATGCCGATTCAATAAAAGCACCGTTATTTCGGCGTGATGGAAATGAAGCCAGTGATTGGGTATATGTCAGCTTTGACAGTTACAACGATAGGCGTACTGCATTCACCTTTGCTGTAAATCCCAGGGGTGTTCAGAAAGATGTGCTTTATTATGATGACACCGGCGAGGATATTTTATGGGATGCTGTTTGGGAAGCTCAAACAAACATCAATGAAAATGGGTGGACTGCAGAGTTAAAGATCCCTCTCTCACAGCTCAGGTACAGTTCTCAAAGTGACGTGCAGGAGTGGGGCATTAATTTCCAGCGCAGGATATCAAGAAATGGGGAGATCTCCATGTGGGCTCCTGTTTCACAGAATGATAATGCTATGGTTTCAAAGTATGGAAGATTGAATGGGATCAGCGATCTTAAAGAACCAAGAAGACTGGAAATAACTCCTTATGTTTCCGCAGAGGTAACGCGTGCTCCGGAATTGTCAACCGATAACCCCTATTATAATCGAAATCAGCTTGGTGGTAGTATTGGCGGTGATATTAAATACGGTGTCACATCAGATCTTACTCTTACAGCAACTATAAATCCCGATTTTGGGCAGGTAGAAGCAGATCCGGCGGTGATCAACCTTAGCGCCAACGAGAACTTTTTTTCTGAGCGGCGGCCTTTTTTCCTGGAAGGAAATGATATTTTTCAATTTGGAAATACGAAGACATTCAGCCGGTTCGGAAATCCGGTTACGTTCTACTCCAGAAGGATAGGGCGGCCTCCACGAGGTAGTGCCAACCGTGCCGGGATAGATGCTGAATTTGTTGACAGACCTGATTTCACCACTATAGCAACGGCAGCAAAATTAAGCGGTAAGACAAAAAATGGATGGTCTATCGGTTTTCTGGATGCGTACACTTTAAAAGAAGAAGCTGATTTTATTACCCCTTCTGGTGAAGAAGATTCTTTTGCTGTGGAACCAGCTACTAATTACATGGTAGCCCGAACAAAAAAGGATTTCAATGCCGGTAATACCTATGTAGGTGGATTCACAAGTGCAGTAAATCGTAACATTGAAGACTCTTATTTCAGGGATTTTCTAAGGACATCTGCATATTTGGGAGGAGTGGATTTTGAACACAGTTTTAATGACAGAAACTGGATCGCCAGCGGAACACTATCATTCAGCAGCATTAGTGGGAGCAGTGAAGCCATAGAGCGGGCTCAACGATCTCCGGTGCGTTACTACGACCGGGTAGATTCGGAAAAACTTTCTGTGGACCCTGATAAGACCAATCTTTCGGGTTTTGCTACTGAAATGAGCATCCAAAAACGTGGTGGAGATGATAACTGGATGACCTCGTTGACCTATTCTGAGGTAAGTCCCGGTTATGAGACCAACGACATGGGCTTCCAAAACAGAGCTGATTATCGATCTGTAAACGGCGGGTTGATCTACCGTGAAACGGAACCAAAATGGCTGCAGTATTATGAGTTCTTTGCCTTTCATGCATATGCGTGGAATTATGATGGTGATGTGATCAACAATGGGTTTGTGCAGGGAGGATTCATTCGCTTTGAGAACCTCTGGAACATCAACTATAACATAAATTATGGCAGCGGAAATCAGTATTCAGATCGTATTACGAGAGGCGGGCCTATTCTAAAGGTTCCTCAAAGTGGAAGTTTTAATATGAATATCAATTCTAATCAGAATAAGAAACTTTCATTCAATATCGGAACATATCAGCGCAGGGATGCCTCCGGTGAATTCGATAATGATATTTGGATGGGCGTGAGGTTCACACCGGTGCCTTCCGTTCAGATCAGTGTTTACCCGGAATATGTGTATCAGAAAGACACCGATCAGTACGTGACAACGGCTGCAGATCCCAATGCCACTCAAACCTATGGCCGTCGCTATGTTTTTGCAGACATCAAACAACACACGCTTATGACGAGCATTCGGTTAAACTGGACTTTCTCAACTACAATGAGTCTTCAGACTTATGTACGTCCGTTTATTTCTACCGGGGACTATTCTAAATTCAAAGAATTTGCAGAACCGGGAACCTATAATTTTGACGTGTACGGCACAGATAAGGGCAGTATTTCGAAATCAAATGGAGAGTACACAGTAAGCCCGGATAATAACGGAAACTCTCCGGATATACGTTTCTCCGATCCGGATTTCAACTTTAGGTCTGTTCAGGGAAATGCCGTATTTCGATGGGAATATATGCCGGGCTCAACCCTCTACTTTGTATGGCAGCAACAACGCAGTGATTTTGCAGGCGTAGGCAGTTTCGATATTGGCCGTGATCTTGACGGATTATTCAGTGCCAAACCAACCAATGTATTTTTAGTAAAAGTGAGTTACTGGTTTGGAAGCTGATCTCTAAAAAAGACTAAAGACAATATTTAGCAGCCTTTAATTTTCAATATGATATTTAAAAATGCTCTGTGCGTAATGCGTCAGGGTATTTTTACTCTACATTCGTTTTACAAGTGCTCAATCCAAATGGAGCATAAAGCGGACAAAAACTAACCAGACTGGTGAGTACAAAAACGCCTGCAAGTACTAACAGCACAATTCCCCAGGTACCGGTCACTGTTCCGGTGAAGTACAGAGCCACAAAAATTGCAGCTAAAATAAAGCGAATGATTTTATCGGAAGAACCCATATTACTTTTCATAAGTAACCTCGTTATTAAGTTGTTAGAAAATCCATTCAAAAAGAAAAACCAATCCTAAAATAATGAGTACACAAAGTACACATACAGCTATTAATTTTAGTATTTTCATCACACAATAAAAATTATTCTTGAAGGTTTTGTGAACTTATTACTACAGCACGAATTTTAACTAATTATTTATCAAAAAGAAGAAATGAATACACAGCATTTAACAGCAGAGCAGGTTAAGTCGATACAGGTTGGGTTTATAAACAAAGTATATGGATGGATGGCTCTTGCATTAGCCATTACCGGGTTTGTGGCACTCCGCACGGCCAGCTCAGAGTTGATCGATATGATTGCTGGAAATCAAATCCTGTTCTTTGGAATTATTATTGCCGAGTTAGGACTCGTTGTTTGGCTTTCAAGCAGGATCGAGCATATGAATGCAGCCAAAGCCATTTCATTATTCTTACTGTATTCTGCATTAAACGGACTTACATTTTCGATCTTGTTTCTGGTGTACACTTCCGGTTCAATAGCCTCCACTTTCTTCATTACTGCCGGTACGTTTGGGGTGATGAGTGCCTATGGGTATTTTACCAAAAAAGACCTTACCAGCTGGGGAAATATCCTTTTTATGGGTTTGATAGGGATCATTATTGCAAGCGTGGTAAATATTTTTTGGCATAACGAAACATTGTATTGGGGAATTACCTATATCGGGGTTTTAGTTTTTGTGGGGCTTACGGCTTACGACACGCAGAAGATCAAAAAGATGAGCCTGGAACTGGATGTGGATTCTGAAGAGGGAAGCAAGGGTGCCATTATAGGCGCTTTGGCACTGTATCTGGATTTTATTAATCTCTTTATCATGCTGCTGAGGGTTTTCGGCCAGCGTAAATAAGTTGTTTGTAAACGGCATGTTCAAAGTGTCCGTTATCGAATTGGGATTGAAATTGACATAATTTTTGTATTTCCTGAAAAAGGAAATACATGGATGTACGAAAGAAACTCTCAACAGCTGACAAGAACAGAATCATAGAAATGGCATGGGAAGACCGTACTCCGTTTGATGCCATTGAATTTCAGTTTGGGCTCACAGAAGCAGAAACTATCGAGCTTATGCGATCAGAAATGAAGTCTTCCAGCTTCAAGATGTGGAGAAAGCGAGTATCCGGACGAAAAACCAAGCACCGTAAGAAACGTAAGGATGAGGTAAACAGGTTCGTAAGTGCCAATCAATACTAAGCTGATAGGTTTTTTAGATCATTAAAAATCTCATAGCTAATTCGATTTTTTTTTACCTTTGGGGCTCTGAAAAATTCACCAACCAAGAATAGCTTTCAAAGTTTAGATGGGCACTGCGAACAAACAAGATAAAAAGGGATTGTGGGATCGACTGGGGATAGGTTTATCTGGATTATGTGCCATTCATTGTTTATTGGTTCCGGTCTTTGTGTCATTGATACCACTTTGGCCGGCTTTGGAGGAATTTCATGAATACACACACCTTGTTTTTTTTCTGGCAATAGCTCCGGCTGTGATCTTATCCGTTAAGAATCGAAAAGATCTTAAAGCCGTTTCAGGATATTTATTCATTGGGTTAGCGATCATCTTTTTGGCCTGGCTGTTCAACAATCAGCTTGGCGAATATGGAGAAGCAGGGGTCACACTGATAGGAAGCGTGTTGTTGATTCGTGGTCACTGGCTGAACTATAAAACCAAAATGAAGCTGGGTTAAAGCCGGGACCCTAAAAGCTCAGCTACTTTTAATGCACATCCCCAACTTAACGTTACCCCCGCACCACCGTGTCCGTAATTGTGGATAAACAATTTATCACCGATCTCTTCTGTCTCCAGTCGTAATCCATTTTCTTTTTTTCGGATGTATCGGTAACCAAGTTTTGCTTTTGGTGGATTTAGTTTTTTTAAGTCAATGCCAAAAGTGTGTTTCATGATATCAGCATGAATCTCTACAATTTGAGCCGGGACTTTGAGGCTATCTATGATAATGGAAGGTTCCTGAACGGTTTCCCCCTGCCAGTTCCCGGCTTTGTCTATCCGTCCTGCTTGCCTGCTTCCGCCGAGTACCCACCCATCTTTTCGGGGATAGCAATATACGTCTTGGCGAGTACCTGATTCAGTTTGGTAAACATTCGGATCCGGAGAGAAATTATAGGATACCGGGTTTTTACGGGGACTTAAAAGCTGAGGTGCACCTTTAATATTAAGAATATGACCACGATAAATGAGATCATGCTTATCATCAAAGAGCTTTACGGCACCGATCTCAGAACAATTTACAATATGGTCATAAGGAAGCGAGGGAAGATCTTCAGGCTGAAGATCTTTTTTCCGAAAATGGATTCTCCGGCTCAATGTCCGGCCAATCAATTCAGGGAAGTAAACATTCCAGTCAGCAAAGTAACCGCTGAATTTCCATCCGGATTTGATGTCTTGTTTTGGATGCTTAGGGTGAAATCCATGTTTGAATTCATCCCAGGTTGCCAGGTTTTTCAGAAATTTGGCGTAACCAGGCAGCGACTGTTTGTAAGCAAACAGCTCAAAATGCTCCTTTAATTTCACCCCGGGAAAACTCTCCTCGTATAAAGACTGGAAATAATTGTCACTGACTCTAAATATCTCAAGTAAGTCATCGGAATAAACAGAGTGAGGAATAATAGAGGCAGCCGGATATAAGCTCGAAAACTCCGGGTTCATAATGGCAGTACGGGGATCTTCTTTTGAAATGATGGTCACATCCCAACCTTTTTCATACAGAATGAATGCAGTCGTTAGTCCACTTACGCCACTGCCAATGATGGCAATTTTTTGTTTTTTCTTCATAAGAAAATATACCGGCTTTCAGGCAAGAATAAATATGAGGATATGAACTTATTGAAGTTGTATCAAGTAACTTATTTTGGTAATTTTATTTCTAATCAGACAGGCTAAGACGTGCAAAAATTAACTTTTCTTGTTGTAATAGCTTTAATCGCTTTGGGCAGTATTTCGTGTAATTTGCTTACCGTGGAAGATGAGCCTTCGGAATATCCTACCATTTATCCACGCTTAGAAATGTCGGAATTACAAGAGATGAACTCTGAATATCATCAAGCTAATGATGGTCGTTTGTGCTCAACCCTGAATGAGTATGGCTTAACAGGATTCAGTAAGGTTCTTTTTGAAGACGGACGAAGCACTTGTCAAGACCGGGATGTTGTTCGCATAGAAATGAATAATACAGATACACTCGAGAGTTCAGCAAAAAAATCGTTGATAAAAAACACGAGGTATACTGGTGTTGAAGACACAGCATCTTTGCGACTCTTAAGAATGGAGCCACTAGCAGGATGCATTATTTGTGAAGGTCCGGATCAAAAATCTGAAAATATAGAATGGAAGCTCACTTTTGATAACCAGGTTATAGATTCTGTGGAAGTTCAGGGAACTGAGATCATTGTAATCCTGGATGCCTTGGGAGTTAGCGAGATCTGGGGAAATTGGTATCCTGAGTTTAATGTACCAGCATTTGTAAATTTTGGATACATGGACGTTCAGGAAGGTATGAAAGGGTGGGAGATTGATATGAGAAATTATACCGGAGAAGAAACAATCTATACTGTTCAGGAGCAGGATGTGACAGAGCGGCCGTATAAAGTTTATCTGCCTGTTGAAAATGAAAAAGGTCTTCAGATCCGTACTTGCTGGGCAGTTCCTATTTCTAACAGCACAAACGAAAATTTTAAAGGATGGTTCGCTTACGTGGATATCAAGGAGGGTTTTTTGGTAGATTTAGTCGCCAGATAAGAGCCTTATGATTTTTATTTCAAAAGCACGACAAATATTTGTAACATTTTTTGTCTTTAGTACTCTTGATAGTCGGGTAATATTAATCTCAAGCTAAAAAGGATATAAGTTGGCAGAACTGACACATAAGATACTAATAGTAGAAGATGACATGATAATTTCATTGGTTGTAGAAAATATGATCAAAAAATTAGGTCATGAACTGATAGGTAAAGCTGCATCAGGAGAAGATGCCATTGAACTGGCGAAGGAGTATAAGCCGGATATAATTCTTATGGATATTCGTTTGAAAGGAGAGATGGATGGTATTGAGGCGATAAATCAGATCAAACAGCACATAGATACTAATGTGATCTACCTTACGGGAAATTCTGATAAAACTAATTATGACCGGGCTAAAGCAACCAAATGTATCGATCTTATTTCTAAGCCATTCACAATAGGTGAGCTCACCCGTTCTTTGGAGTTGGTCCCGGAATAGTTTCGTATCTTTTTTAATAATTGAACGTAGCAGAGTCCATATTAAAAATGGGCATTTATCATGGATACAAAATTTAAAAACCTGCGAAACGATCTCGAAGATCTCGAAGATGATGGACAGTTAGACTTTGATGGAGGAATAACAACATCAAGCAGTAAGTCTGGTACCAAACTGGCCAACTATATTTTACTTTTCGCCTTTATTGCCACCCTTACCTTTTATGCCGGCTCAAGGATCAATTTTTCAGGTATTGAATTAAATCCTATCGAAAATTTTGTTCAGGAATTCAATCAACCCAGTGAGGAGCTCTTGAATGGAATGGGAACGTGGCTGGAAGAAATGGGATATGGTGCCTTAACGCATGAAGAGCTTATAGATTTACGGAATGAGGGGGTAACTGCAACGTTTACTTCTCAGGTCAGAGAGGCCGGCTTCCCTAATGTTACGCTCGAAGAAATGGTTGAATTAGGAAACGCAGGGGTAAGTGCATCGTATATAACTGGAATCCAGGATGCCGGTTATCCTGATATCACCCTTGATGAAATTATAGAGTTAGAAAATGCGGGGGTCAGTACTACATTCACGCGAATGATGGGTGAACTGGGGTATGAGCTTACGGTTCAGGATTTACTGGACCTTGAGCGGGGAAATGTAACGGCTTATTTCACCAGCAATATGCTGGATCTGGGATATACGCGGGAAGAGCTGACCAAGGAAAATCTTGTCAGAATGCGAAATATTAGCGTTACCCATCAGCAGGCTGAGCGGTTAATGAATGAAAGGGGTGAAAGACTCACCGTTGATGAACTAATACGGAACCGGATCAGTAATCAATAGAGATAGATTAGCATTTGGAACAATTTACGTTCTGGCCACTACAAGTAATAAATACAAATAAAACATTGCTCAAATGAAAAAATTAGTTACATTTCTATCTTTAATGGCGATAACAGCACTTTTCTCACAAGCTTTCGCTCAACAATACTTAATCGAAAATGCCTCAGGGATAGGGCCAAAACTTGGATTCTATAAAGCCCCTGATGCTGAAGATGGCACCATGTTCATTGGCATCCAAACAAGATCCAAAGGGAAATATTTCGGCGGAGAATTTTCGCTTGAGTACAGAGGGGAACAAAACTACAGCACAACCAATGGAGAGTTGACCATACGCCAGATACCGATCACCGGTTCGTTGATGCTATTTGCTCCTTTATCTGAGAACTTTGCCCCATATGGACTGGCAGGACTCGGCGCTTACTACACCTTTTATGATTACGACGGTGGTTTTATTAATCCCGGTGATGATGCAGAGGTGAATGTAGGATACCATTTAGGGTTTGGAGCGGATCTGGCTGTCTCAGAATCGGCCGCTTTCAATGTCGATTATCGATATCTGTTCTTAGATGGGAATGACAGCATTCCTGAAAAAGAATTCAGCGGAAACGTACTTTCAGTCGGGCTCACATTTTATTTCTAAGCTGAAAAAGCCTTATTTTAAAATCCCGCATCCAAACCGATGCGGGATTTTTTTTGAATTAAATCACCCACAGAGCTACAATGGCGGAAATCATCCTCCCAGAAGTTGAATTGAATATCTACTCACCCAAAGATCCGACCGAGATCACGGTCGTTGAAAATTACGTTTGCACAAAAGAAAGCAGCCCAAACTTTGTGCGTCATGTCACTTTTGATGTTTCAGGAACTGATCTGGAGGGGCGGGTAAGAATCGGGCAATCCATAGGGATCTTGCCTCCCGGTGAAGATGAACGGGGCAAACCCCACAAGCTAAGGCTGTATTCTGTTTCCTCGCCAACAGCGGGAGAAGGGGGAGAACCACACCTGATATCCACTACGGTTAAAAGAACCATCGAAGAGCTGGATGGCAAATTATACATGGGAGTTTGCTCAAATTATCTTGCAGATCTAAAACCCGGCGATAAAGTTAAAGCTACGGGCCCAAGCGGAAAAAGATTTTTACTTCCTGAAAACGAAAGGGATTTCAACTATGTATTCTTTGCTACGGGAACAGGAATCGCTCCTTTCCGGGGCATGATCATGGAGCTACTGGAATCTGATTATGAGGGGAAGATCGTGCTCGTTTTTGGTGCGGCATATAGAACAGACCTCATCTACCCCGATTATTTCATGGAGATGGAAAAGAAGCACGATAACTTCAGATATATTGCAAAAATATCCCGGGAAGACCGTCGCCCGGATGGCTCTAAATACTATGTTCAAACAGCCATCGAGGATGAAGAAGAAATATTGGACCCGATCTTTAGTAAGGAAAATACACTGGTTTATATCTGTGGGATCAAAGGGATGGAAGCAGGGATCTACAAGAGCCTGGCTAAAAAAGGGTTTTCAGAATACCTGCTGCTCAAAGGCGACTATGTGGATATGGATCCCGATGATTGGGATTGGGAAGAAATGCGCCGAAATGTAAAGCCCGGTCCCCGCACTTTCGAGGAAGTATATTAGATTTTGAATGGATATTCAGTTAGGAATGAATTTTGGTCACCCCTCCTGAAACCACAAAACGCATGAAATTAGTAGGATCCGTTTTGATCGGGGTGATCTTGTCTCTGGGTACGATATATAAATTTCCGGAGACGTTATAAGAGTGCGGGCAATAAACAGCAACTTCATCTTCCAGACCAAAATGCTTTAGCGATTCTTCAGTAATAAATCCGAAGCGTTTCATCCCTGCCGGTTCACTGAATTCTACATAGACTGGTTTTTTGAATTTCTTCTTATCGCCTACAAAAGCTTCGGTCAGATCTTTAAGGGAAGAATATACAATATTGATCAGCGGTGTCTTCGTCATCATTTTTTCGAACAGATACACAATTGGCTTTGCGAATGTCTGGGTCATGATAAAACCAAAAAAGGTGATAAGAAGAAAACCCGTTAGGATCCCAAGTCCGGGAATTTCGTATGTAAACCAGCTGAACAGCAGATTGTTAAAAAGGTCGTTCATCCAAATGAGTGTAGAATACACAACATACCCGGTTACAAAAAGTGGGAGAATGATTAGCATTCCGCGGAAAAAATAATTCAGAATTGTTTTCATAATAGCTCAGATGATTTTGATTTCAGGTGAATCTACTATTTAAACATAAAAGATGTGAACGCTCATTGTTAGCTTTGAGATTTGATGCCGTACTTATCAATGATCGATTAGCGAATTTTGAACCAGATTAGGTTCATTTTGAGCCTGCACCGATTCCTATGGCGTAGTTACCTAACAAGTTTAAATCTTTACTGGTGTTTTAGCCAGGAAATTTCTCCTCCTTGTAAGAAATCAGGAGGAGGATGGATGTTGCCAGGAAGTAGAGCGCGTTCCTGCAAGCTTGCTCGTTCAGTGCCTTTTCTTTGATTGATCTGCGAATAACCGGTCAACTATCTTCGTTGCTGAATTATCTTCAGCAGCATAGTGAAACAACATAGCTGCCACTACAAACGCCGTAATGAAGAATCCGTTTATAGCAAGGATCTCATACACAGAACTTGCCGGTACCTCAGCCATTCCCGTTAAAAGTGCAGCTATGGTAATTATTGCCTGTATTGCTGCCATGGAACATAAGGTAATTATCATCCCATTAGCTTTAAAACGCGCAATAAAAGCGCCCATTACTCCAACACCTATCACAAGGAAATACAGTAAATTGAACGCGTTATTTTCGGAACCAATGAGACCAACTGCAAGGTTACTCCAAATAAGGAAGAGACCGGTTAAAAGCGCAAACCCAACAGCTACCCTGTAAGCAATTCTTTTGGACTTCCGAGTGATCAAGTTATAGGTAATTCCGGTTCCAAAGATCATTATCCCTGCTAAAATAAAATCAGAAAGAGTCCATATCACATCTTCTGAAAATCTCATTGCTATGAAAGGTATCAGTAATAGTAATCCGGTTACGATAGCCGGATAGGTGAAAGCTTTGGATAAATTTTGTTCTGTATTCATGGTTGTTACCTGTATTATGTTTGTATTTAAAAGACAATTATTAAACGGTTGTTATAGTATTATTTAAAGCCGAATAAGAGCGGGAAGATGATCACAACAATCGCTGCCCAGACTGCATAAACCAGCAGATAATCGGTTTGCCATTTTTCAAGAGCCTGAAATGATGAATCACCGCTCAAAAAACGGATGTACAGTGCTGCGGACCAGATCAGATTAACCAGAAGGATCAAATTCATGCCAAGAGCGGCCACTCTGTTGGGGGTGAAACCGAACTCTGCAATGCGTTCAGAGATTCCCCAGAGTGCGACGGCATCAGCCAGTAAGGCACTTACCACCAGTACAACCTGTACCACATCAAATGCACCGGGAGAAGCTTCAGCGTCTCGGGCAGAAATGGAGTAGATAAGAAGGCATAGAACCACAACCAGCAGCAGATCAAAAGCGATGAGCACGTTTCGATCCATGATCAACTCATTTCCTGTAAAGAGGAGAGTTCCCAGGAAGGCGATGATCACGATGGCAAAAAGAGGGGAGAAGAGTTTAGCCAGTACCGGGGCAAAATTCTCAGCAATATTGTTTCTGATTTTTACCAACCACACAGCAATGATGACGGCTCCGGTCGCACCACAAGGCAACAACCAAGATTCAAAGACCGGCTCAATATCAATATCGATAGTTCCAAAGATCAGCGCCATGAATCCGGTTAGAACACCGCCCCCAAGAACAATAAGCACATAGTAGATAAACAGCTCGCCGGAAAAGCGAATGAACTCCATACGCCCGTTATCCAGAAACCACGTTCCTCCCGTAAATGCTATCCCTACAATCAACCACAGTGCTACGGGCAGGTGTAAGGCTGAAAGTAATTCGGTATCTCCACCTTGTTCGAAAGGATAAATATTGGCGAAGATCACAGCCACAATAAATGCAGAAGCCAAAAGGATAAGAGGGCGGAATTTAAGATTCCGCTTCCACACAAAATAGACGGTCAAAAGAGGAAGCACAAAGAAACTCATATTTCGAATATAGAAATTCTCGTTCTGATCCAGATCAAGCCCAAATAGCGAAGGAAGTTTTATGAGTATGGCTGCCGCAATTGCCAAACTAAAGGCGATAATTGCCTCTTTAAGAGCGTTTTTGTCGTAGTACTGTTGGAAAGTCGTTGTCATTTTAGGTAATTGAATATTTCATATTGAAAGAACTTTGAATTACAAAGTAGTCGGTTAAATTTTTTTGACTTCTATTAAATATGTTAAGAACGAATTTTAGATTGGGTGAAGAAATACCACCCGGTTCCGATTACGATTAGTGCGAGTGGAAGTGCACCCGGTTCGTCCTCAACTACGATCATAAAGGTTACCAGAACGAGACCGATAAATATGGTCAAGAGTGATAGCAGCTTGTACAGAATTCAGCTTTTTCAATAGATGTGTTTTCATAGTTATTTTTGTGATTTAATGATCGATTCCAGGACTTTGAGATGTTGGTTAAACGCTTTTTTCCCTTCCGGCGTCATGGTGTAACTGGTGTTGGGTTTATTGTCGATGAAGGATTTTTCTACTTCCACAAATCCTTCCTGTTCCAGCTTTTTTATGTGTGTAGCCAGGTTTCCGTCGGTCACTTCCAGGAATTCCCTCAGAGAGGTAAAATCCAGAGAATCGTTAACGGCCAGGGCTGACATGATCCCAAGCCTTACCCGGTTTTCAAATGCTTTATGTAGATCGTCGAATGATATGTTCATTGTGAATTACCGCTCGAACCTGAAGTACATATAAATCCCGTACACAATATGAACCAATCCGAATCCGATGGCCCAGAAAAGAAGTCCATAGCTGATAAAGGCTGCATTCAATAAACCAAGGATCATTTGCACAAAACCCATGATCCTCACCTCCTTGATTGAATAAGATCCAGCATTGTATAATGCGAATCCGTAAAACAGAAGGGTTAATGGAGCGATCAATCCGAGAAGTCCATATGGGATGATAAGCATGATCAAAATTCCCCCGGTTAATAACGGGACAGCCATGCTGGTCAACAATCTTCGGGAGGTGACATTCCAAGCTTTATTATCCTGTTTTTTAGCTTTCCTTCGGGAGTCCAGAAGGGCGCTTATCAGGGAAAGGAAGAGAACTCCGGTTGCTGTTAATATGATGTTGGTCAGATCCGGGTAGCTATAAAAGATCTCATCCGGGTGAAACTCAAGAACGCTGTAAGCGATCCATGCACCGGCCAGTGCATAAATTCCGGCTAATATTCCCGCCCAACCGGAAAGCGATAAAAATTTTGAAGACCGCTCCATCATGGAACGTATCTCTGCAATATCCTGAATGTAGTCTTGCTCTTTTTTCATGCAAAGTACTTTTTATTTCAAAGTAAGTATGAATTTTTTGTTTTGCAATAGTGAGGCGGAATAAATTTTTGGTATGGAACGCGGGTGATACGGATTGGGCGGATCATCACGGATTATATTAACCATAGGTATTAGCGTAAGCATTATGCTTGTGCGATGTTGTATTAGGGTTGATAGCCACTTTCGGGCAGGTCTGAAGACCTTGGCTTGTTTTTTATCGTGCCACTTGTCTTTTATCCAAAACGAACCAATAGATCGAGAAAACACACAGATGTCACGCTTCCCAAACACATATTAGTTTGTTGCTAAAGACGATTCAAGAGCTATCTATTCGCGAATCGGTCCATCGCATATTGTCCATCGCATTTCAACCACTCCTCAGCGATCATCTGCCTGATCCGTTTCATCCGTGTTCTATTCGATAGTTTTATTAAGACTATGTTAACTGCCTTTATAGATTCTCAGGTTAATTTTGTCTTGATCCCCGATTGTAGGGCAGGCACCTTACCAAAAGATCAAGGCTGTCAAATTTTGTTCGGCGTTCGCGATGATTTGTTGCATCATCCTCACTTAATCCGGGCAAAATTCTAAGGCCGATAGGAACGTTGAACAAAGAAGTATTAAGTAGTCATTCCTGCGGAGGCAGGAATCTAATTGTTTGAACAACGGATTAAACGAAATATGGGATTCTACAGATTTTTACGATTCTTTGGCAAATATTTACTCCAGTGCTAACCAAAGAGTTTCTCCTCCCTGAAGGAGATCAAGAGGAGGGCAAATGTCGCCAAGCATTAGTCTGTTTTAATAAATAACGTGAATTCGAGATAAAGAATTTTAAAAGGCTATAAGATCCATCTGATCAATGATCCAGGGGTCTGGTGTTGGATTAAGATAAGGAAAAGACGCAGGTGCCTAAATCAAACAAACGGTCAGATGGACTTGGAGCCATCAGACCGAGGAGCTGGTTACACATTCCCGGATTCGATCTGATGGATTACCCATCTGATCGATGGGGCAGGCGCAGGATGTTGGTTTAGGCTGAGAACAAGCTTTTGTGCCCAAATCCAACAATCGGTCAGACGAACTTGGAGCCGGCAGACCGTGACTGAAAGGCTTTAACGATGATAATTATCTCAAACTGATGTTAAATAAGTGGTTTATTCCCGACCCTCTGGGTTGGAAAGATTGATAAAATTTGCGGAGCAAATTCGGGTTAATACCCCGAGGACTCTGCCCCGGGGTAGTTTATTAAGCTTAACTCTAATTCCTTGCTTTCTGACTTTATGGGAGTGAATATCCGCCACAGGCGTGCCTTCTACAGAATATTGAACAGAGGAATATTGAATAATGAAGTGGTCGGGGTTGACATTTCCCCCGAAAAGATGCCTATGGCACAACGGGGTGTTGGGAACGAGAATGAATAATTAACCATATTTTGCTGATTTTCAGAAGTCCAAAAAAAAACTACTATCTAATGATCTGAATCAGCTTAGCAAATCCCAGTGGAATACTTCGAGCTTAAAATATCAAAGGAAAAAGTGCTGTCCCACACTCTGAAACTCAGGAACAGAAGGATAACACATTTTTTCTATATGTCAGCTATGGTTTATATGATGGTTTTGGTGATACTTGGGTTTTGGCCAACCTACTTTCGTCATTTATTTACTGATTTTCCTTTTAGGCATTGGATCATCCACACTCATGCCGTAATTTTTATTGGGTGGTTGCTGCTTCTATTGGTTCAGGTATCTCTTGTTGCTATGGGAAATACGAAATTCCATCGAAAATTAGGAGTTGTTGGTGGGTTTTATGGGATCTTGATACTGATATTTGGTTTAGCAGCGGCTATTATTATGCCTTTGGCAAGAATAGAAAGTGGTGACTGGACTTTAGAACGAGGCGCTTCTTTTTTGATCCATCCCCTTGGTGATATATTCGTTTATGTTGGCTTTTTTATCCCAGCTTTATATTACAGGCGTAAAGCTGAAATCCACAAAAGATTGATACTTATTGCTTCACTTATGCTGGTATTTCCAGCTGTTGCACGTATGGGGATGGAGCAAGTTGCCATGTACATAGTGTGGCTTATTCCACTGATAACAAGTACTACATTAGATATAATTTTGAAGAAAAGAATATATCTTGTCAATATTATTGGAGTAGCTGTTTTAATTTTATCTGTTATAGGGCGGTATTATTTTTCAAGTACTGAGCTGTGGCTTAAAATTGGGCGGTATCTCTTGAGCATATTTTAATATGGTTGCAACAATGGGACCAGAAGTATGGGAAGGTATCTCAATAAGGATTTGGGAACGAGGTTAATACTCTGTGAAACTCAGCGCACTTTGTGGTCAAAAACCACACATGAGTTCAAACCATATTTTTCCTATCTTTAGCGCTCTGTAAAATCCAACACTCACACATCAAAATTAATGTCGCACAAGACTTCTGCCCAGATACGTCAGGAATTTTTTGATTTCTTTGCCGAAAAAGATCATGCCATTGTTGACAGCGCTCCCGTAGTTCCCAAAAACGATCCGACCTTGCTTTTCACCAATGCAGGAATGAATCAATTCAAAGCCATTTTTCTGGGAGAAGAGGAAGCCCTCAAACACAACGGGAAAACCTGGAAACGTGCGGCCGATACCCAAAAATGTATTCGCGTAAGCGGTAAGCACAACGACTTGGAAGAAGTAGGTCACGATACCTACCACCACACCTTATTTGAGATGCTGGGGAACTGGTCGTTTGGTGATTATTTCAAAAAAGAAGCCATAGGCTGGGCGTGGAAATTATTGGTGGATAAATGGGGCCTCGAACCCAACCGGCTTTACGCCACTGTTTTTAAAGGGGACGAAGCCGACGGACTTCCCACAGATGAAGAAGCCATCGAGCTATGGAAAAGTGAGACGAGTATTGATCATGACCATATCCTGAAGTGCGGCAAGAAAGACAACTTTTGGGAGATGGGCGAAACTGGTCCATGCGGACCATGCTCGGAAGTACACATCGATCTCCGTTCCGATGAAGAACGCAATAAGAAACCTGGTCGGGATTTGGTGAACATGGACGATCCCCGAGTGATGGAGATCTGGAACCTCGTATTCATTCAGTTCAACAGAAAGCCGGATGCCTCTCTCGAAAAACTTCCCGCTCAGCATGTTGACACCGGAATGGGTTTTGAGCGTATGTGTGCCGTGCTGCAGGGAAAAACATCCAATTATGATACCGATGTCTTCACCCCACTTTTGGATGAGATTGCCGATATGGCCGGAGTGAAATACGGCGAGGATGAAGAGAAAGACATCGCCATGCGTGTGATCGCCGATCATATTCGTGCGGTTACCTTCTCTATTGCAGACGGAGCTTCTCCGGGAAATGACGGTCGTGGATACGTGATACGCCGGATTTTGCGTCGTGCTATCCGTTACGGCTGGGATGTGCTGGATTTCAAAGAGCCGTTTTTCTACAAATTGGTGGATGTTTTGGCCGAACAATTCAAAGATGTATTTCCGGAGATCAAGGCTCAGAAAGAATATATAGTGAACGTAATTCGCTCGGAGGAAAAGAGTTTCCTGAAAACACTGGGACAGGGAATTGAACTGTTCAACGAGATGGTGGAAGGTAAAAAGAAGCTGTCCGGTGAAGACGCTTTCAAATTGCATGATACGTACGGCTTTCCGATCGACCTGACCGAACTGATGGCTCGCGAGCGTGGAGTAGAAGTAGATGTAGAGGAATTCAACAAGCACATGAAAGCGCAGAAAGACCGCGCTCGTGCTGCCGGTAAGTTTTCGGTGGATCAGAGTGATTCAAAATCCTGGAATGTGATCAAGGAATCCGATGAGTTTGAGTTTGTGGGATATGACGATGCAGAAACTGAAGTGGAAATTCTGGCCTATCGAAAAGAAGGCGAACGATTTGCACTCCAACTTTCCAAAACTCCCTTTTATGCTGAAAGCGGTGGTCAGGTGGCAGATACTGGTCTCATCACTAATGGTGAGGAATATATCAAAGTCGTAGATGTGCAGAAGTCCAACGGACAGTTCATTCACTATGTAGATAAACTCCCTGAAGACCTATCCGGAGCATGGACGGCAAGCATTGATCTGAACCGCCGAATTGAAATCCAAAAACATCACTCTGCTACACACCTGGTTCATGCCGCACTGCGGGGAATTTTGGGTGATCATGTTGCTCAGAAAGGTTCACTGGTGGATGAACATCATTTGCGCTTTGACTTCTCTCACTTTGAAGCCATGACCGATGAGCAGCTGGATGAAGTGGAACAACTGGTGAATGAAAAGATACAGGAAAACATCCCGCTGCAGGAAGAACGCAACGTACCGATAGACGAAGCCAAAGAACGGGGCGCAATGATGTTGTTTGGTGAGAAATACGGCGAAACCGTGCGCGTGATTACTTTTGATGAAGATTATTCGGTGGAATTGTGTGGAGGAACTCACGTGGAAGCTACCGGTGAGATCGGCTATTTCCGATTCACCAATGAAACCTCGGTAGCAGCAGGAATTCGCCGGATCGAAGCGGTATGCGGAACTCAGGCTGACAAGCTTCTCCGTGATGAAAAACGATTATTACAGCAGGTGAAAGGAGCCCTCGGTCAAACCCAGGATTTGGCCGCAGATGTACTAAAGCTGATCGAGGAGAAGAAAGCTTTGGAGAAGGAGCTCGAAAAAGTGCAGATGCAAAACACCGGCGCCAAACTGGATGAACTGATCAAGGATGCCGGTTCTCTCGATTCAGGTGTCAATCTGGTAAAAGGAGAAATTCCCGGAGCTGATATGGATGCACTGAAGCAACTTGGTTATGATGGACTTCAAAAGGTGAAGAAAAATACCGTGATTGTGTTAGGTACAAAAGATGAAGAGGAAGGAAAAGTGTACCTGATGGTTGCTGTGACTGAAAATCTCATTAAAGAAAAAGGATTAAAAGCCGGCGCGTTGGTCGGTCAGCTTGGGCGATTGGTTGGCGGTGGCGGTGGCGGTCAGCCAAATTTGGCTACGGCCGGCGGACGTCAGCCCGAGAAACTCTCCGAAGCCCTCGAAAAAGTGAATGAATTGATCGAGAAATCTATTTCCTAATCTGGTAATAGAATGGAACGCGGAAAACACGGATTGGGCAGATTATCGCGGAAAGGTTTGTGGTTGATTTGCTTTTATTTTTGACCAGTGATCATCCGCCAGATCAGCGTCATCCGCGTTCCATTTGGTTGTATAATCAGGAATGGAATCAAATCACAAAATCTTCATAAAAATTGGATATATTTACATCCCTTTGACAAAAAGTTTGATATCAAAACATAATTATGGCTAAAAAGAAAACAGACGAAGTAAATTTTGCCCCGCGGGGAATCGGAGATGAAAAGGACGGTGCCGTCCAAAAAGGCGTGGATCTTCCGGCTCCCACCAAAAAGAAACATAAATCCCTTGGTTTGAGTGAAGATGACCTGAAGGCTATGTATGAGCAAATGTATCTTCAGCGACGATTTGAAGAACGTGCCATGCAGCAGTATCAAAAAGGAAAATTCGGTGGGTTCCTGCACCTTTATATTGGTCAGGAAGCTATCTCAACCGGAACCGTGTTTGCACTGAATGATGATGATGATATCATCACGGCCTATCGTGATCATGGCTGGGGATTGTGCAGGGGTATCACCCCTGATGAAGGCATGGCCGAACTGTTCGGGAAGAAGACCGGATGTTCGAAAGGAAAAGGCGGTTCCATGCACTTTGCCAAAACTGAGAATCACTTTTGGGGTGGCTATGGAATTGTAGGTGGTCACATTCCTATTGGCGGCGGACTTGCATTCGCGAACAAGTATAATCAGAATGGACGCATTTCAGCCACCTTCTTCGGCGACGGGGCGGTAGATCAGGGTGCGTTTCACGAAACCTTCAATATTGCCAATTTGTGGGGGTTACCTGCCATTTTTGCGGTAGAGAACAACGGTTATTCCATGGGGACAGCCGCTCGCCGACACACAGTTAAGGAGATCGTGGATCGTGCAAAGGCATACGGCATGAAGAGCAAAGTAGTGAACGGAATGGATGTATTCTCTGTGTATGAAGCCATGAAAGAAGTTTCTGAAGAAGTTCGTGACAGTTCTGAACCATATTTCTTAGAGATCAGAACCTATCGCTATCGCGGACACTCCATGTCAGATCCTCAAAAATACCGAACCAAAGAAGAACTGGAAGAATATCAGAAGAACGATCCTATTGAGCGTTTGAAAACTTATCTGAAAGATGAGAAGATCCTTAAGGACAAAGAAATCGAGGAAATTGAAGAGAAGGTAGAACAGGAAGTATTGGACGCCGTGGAATTTGCGGATAATTCAGACTTCCCGGATGAATCGGCTCTTTACGATGATATGTTTGCCGAAGACGAACCTTATTTTCACAACTAATTTTAAACTGACGACATAAAGTAATGGCTGAATTACAATTTAGAGAAGCAATACGAGAGGCAATTGACGAGGAAATGGCCCGTGAAGAGAAAGTCTTCATTATGGGTGAGGAAGTTGCCGAATACAATGGCGCATACAAAGCCACCGAAGGCCTTTTAGATAAGTACGGCTACAAACGTGTGATCGATACACCAATCTCCGAACTTGGATTTTCCGGAATTGGCGTGGGTGCTGCGATGAACGGGCTTCGTCCCATTGTTGAATTCATGACCTTCAACTTTGCGGTTTTGGCCGCTGATCAGATCATCAACCATGCTTCCAAAGCTGGATACATGACCGGTGGACAAATTTCGATGCCCATCGTATTTCGTGGACCGAACGCCTCTGCGGGTCAGTTGGGAGCAACGCACTCAGTTGCATATGACTCTATGTATGCCCACTTCCCAGGACTGAAAGTGATCTACACTTCCGAACCGGATGATGCCAAAGGTCTGCTAAAATCCGCCATCCGTGATGACAACCCCGTGATTTTCATGGAATCTGAGCAGATGTATGGAATGAAAGGCGAAGTTTCCGAAGAAGAAGATTATATCATCCCGATCGGGAAAGGAAAAGTGAAACGTGAGGGAAGTGATGTAACCATTGTTGCTCATGGAAAAATGTACCACGTAGCAAAACAAGCCGCTGCCCAGCTTGAGAAAGACGGTGTGGATGTGGAAATTATCGACCCGAGAACGGTTAAGCCCTTGGATCTGCCACTGATCGTGGAATCTATTAAGAAAACCAACCGTTGTGTGGTTGTGGATGAAGCGCATCCGTTTGCAGGGTTTGCTGCCGAGATCGGGTTCCTGATCCAGCGCGAAGCCTTCGATTATTTGGACGCTCCCGTTCAGCGTGTTACACTTCCGGATGTGAATGCACCGTTTGCGAAGAATCTGTTTGATGCCTGGCTGCCGGATGCTAAGAATGTGATCGAAGCGGTAAATCAGGTTACTTACAGGAATTAGGCAAAAGTGAAGGGGCAAAAGTGAAAAGTAAACTAAAACTTTTCACTTTTGCGTTTTTACTTATACGCCCATTACATTGAATTACATACCAAATTGAACGAATAAATAACTCACTCAACAGTTTAGATTAAAGATTATGGCCATTAAGATTGAAATGCCGAAGCTCAGCGATACCATGGAAGAAGGGGTGATCGCGTCGTGGAATGTGGAAGAAGGAGACAAGGTTTCAGCCGGTGATATTATTGCCGAAGTGGAAACCGATAAAGCTACTATGGAAGTGGAAGCCTTCGATGAAGGTACCGTTCTCAAAATCCTGGTAGATGAAGGCGATGCCGTTCCCTTAGGTGGATTAATGGCCGTATTAGGAGAGGAGGGGGAAGATATCTCCGAGATCCTTGAAAATGCAGGTTCCTCTGATTCAGAGAAATCTGAAGAAAAGAAAGAATCCCAGGAATCTAAATCAGAAGAAAAAGAAGAATCGAAAAGCAAGGATAGCTCAGCTAAGCTGACTTCGCCAAAATCAGAAACCAAGTCTTCTAAAGAAGATGCTGGTGAATCAACCGGTAAAGATGGACGAATTTTAGCCTCTCCGTTAGCCCGAAAAATGGCCGAAGACAAAGGTATAGACCTTTCCAAAGTCGATGGTTCAGGCCCTAACGGACGGATCATTAAAGCTGATATTGAAGAGTATAAAGAATCGGCTCCGGCGGCAGCTTCAACCCAAAGTTTTGAAAGTCTGGAGAGCCGTGAAGTGAAAGTTTCTCAGATGAGGAAGACCATTGCTCGCCGTTTATCGGAAAGCAAGTTCAGCAGTCCGCACTTCTATGAGACGATCGACATTGATATGAAAGCAGCCATGGCTGCCCGTTCTTCTATGAACGAAGCCAATGATGTAAAGATCAGCTTCAACGATATTGTAGTGAAGGCTTGTTCGGTAGCGCTTACCCGTCACCAAGCCGTAAACAGCTCCTGGAATGGCGATGTGATCAAAGAGCACGGAGATGTACACGTTGCCGTTGCTGTAGCTATTGATGAAGGACTGATGACTCCGGTTATCCGTCACTCTGATAAAAAAGGCTTGCTTCAGATCTCCTCTGAAACCAGAGAACTGGCCGGACTGGCACGAGATCGCAAACTTCAGCCCGAGCAGATGGAAGGAAGTACCTTTACCATCAGTAATCTGGGAATGTTTGGCATTGAGGAATTCACGGCAATCATCAACCCGCCGAACGCCTGTATCTTGGCGGTTGGCGCTATTCGTGATGTGCCTGTTGTTGAAAACGGTGAAGTGGTGCCCGGAAAGCGTATGAAAGTTACTCTCTCCAGTGATCACCGGATTGTGGATGGAGCGACAGCAGCTGAGTTCCTGAATACTGTGAAGAATCTGTTGGAAAACCCACTTTCGATGCTGTTGTAATCATTCGCAATCAAAGTAATTAGAAGCCTTGCATTTGAATAAAGTGCGAGGCTTTTTTATCTAACAACCTCCTGGAACATGGATGACGCCGATTGGGCTGATGATTGCAGGTAAAATTTATACAGAACACGAAAGTGTCACACTTGTAGGGAGGCGATTTAAGAAGAAATTTACCCAGCGGGACGCTTGAACCAGTTTGTGAGTACAGGATAATTATAGATCAGTGATCGTCAGCTCAATTCATAGTATCCGCATTCTATTCCTTAGTCTGTTTTGCTCTCAAATTCCATTACATTTTCTAACAAACTTCCTGAAATTATTTCCGTAAGTGTGATTCATATTCTAAACCTTAATTTTTGGAAAATGAAATCAATTCTTTTAGCAACAACCATTTTTGTAATGGTCTTGACCGTAGCGGTGCAAGCTCAAAATTCATCTGAAAAGGAAGTACAAACTACTATTGAAATCTTATTTGAAGGAATGCTTGAAACAGACAGACAAAAGATTACTGATTCTTTTACTTCGGATGCCATTATGCAAACTGTTGTTAAAAATGAACAGGGTGAGGTGGCGATAAGAAATGGAAATCTTGAAGCATTTATAAAAAGTATTGGCTCAGCCGAGCCCGGAAGACTCCATGAAAAGATCGGTGGATATGAGATCAAGATCGATGGTGAGCTTGCTTCAGCCTGGACGCCCTATGAGTTTTATGTGGGAGAGGATTTTTCACATTGTGGGGTGAACTCTTTTCAGCTCATGAAAACGGCAGATGGCTGGAAGATCTTCCATATTGTGGATACCCGTCGCAGGAGTAATTGTGTGGAATAGCGGTCAGGTTAAGCTTTCAGCCATCAGATTTAACGTGCTGAAAGCTTATAATCTGAAACTAAATATGATGCCGTGAGAAAAATATACATACTATTATTGCTAATGCTTTTTGGGATACAATTTGCAATCGCTGAGATAAGTGAAGAACAACATCAGCGTTATGCAGAAAACATTGATAATTTGATAGAAGCCTTTATACGCCTCTATTTCCGGTGAACAGGGTAAACCCCGTTATTGAGAGCTATTTCGAAACCTTGTGATTCCTTAGGCACGGCTCATACCGGGCGGAAGTGATGGCTAGGTAGCAATACGTACAGCGTGATGACTTCTGAAGAATTCATAGAGAATACCGATCTTTATTTTGCATTTTGTGAAGAACGGATTCTATAAATATGAAGTCCACAGGGAAGAACATCACCATGGAAGAATGGTACATTTATTCAGCACCTATGGGTCAAAAAGGAGCGGGGCAGATGCTCAACCTTTCAATAAAGGCATTAACAGCGTACAGTTGTTTGACGATGAAGAACGGTGGCGGGTTTACCATCACCATCTATTGGGCGCATAAATCTGAGAGCAATCCAATTCCCGAGGAATACAGAGGACGGTAAGATGATCAGCTCTGGTCTTTGAGAAGACGATCTATCAGCTTCGCTTTTCCCGGATCAACATACATTCCATAAGATATTATAAGCGTGCCCTTCACGCCTTTCTTAGATTCAATGGCATAAACAGTAGATTCACTTCCGGGATCAGTTCCCCGATCAAAGGAATGCGTCTCAACGATCTTTAGGTCTCCGGTAGAATATTCCACATCCAGTTCCTTGCAGGTAATACCGTTGTTACCTAATTCGTAAATATGATCAAATCCTTTGTCTTTCAATGATTCGACAGCGTCGGCTAAGTCTTTGTACATGAGTATGTTACCTTTTATTTGTTCACTATATATGTAATACAAATAAAAAAAGCCGCTCGTTCAAGCGGCTTTTCAGAAAAAATAATAGAGCTGTGGAATTAGCCGTTATTTTTAATGTCTTGGATCTCAAGGCGAATTTCCTGGGCCAATTTTTTTAGTTCTTGAAGGCCTTTGCGGGCACGTGTGCCGGCTGCTTTGTTACCCTTGTCGTAGAATTTAGTCATTTCTTCTGTTGCTTCTTCTACGAGATTTTTGATTTCGTCAACTCTACTCATTATGTAGCTCCGTTAAATTATATGTTAGTTTAAAATTTTCTGTTTTCAGAAACTGCGTTGAAGCTATTCAATCAGGGCTATTGAGTCAAATTAAATGTGCGTTTTTTTACGTATAAAGTGCTTTTTTTTCACTTTTTATTGGATTAGGGTCACTTTTTTCAGATTTGGCCAGTTTGCAAAGTCCGCTGCGGTAGTGATTTTGACCGGAAATCCGAAATCACGAAATTCATCAGGGATAGAATTTTCAACAGAAGAGTCAGAAATATCTCCCCATTTAAGTTGATCTTTTGATTCTGTAATGAGGATTTCATCTTTCTCATTTTTAGAAAAAAGAAGGATCTCAGTTTCTTTAATACTTTGGGATACCTGTTTAGCAAAATATGGCAATGGAACGTGAACCGGATCTCCGTCTTCTTCAGCCAGATTTGATATCAATAGGTTAGGAACGGAATGGAGGACATTTAAGGCTTTCAGATCCAGTTCAATATCCTCTCCTGATTTTTTTATCAAGCCTTTTTGAAACCCGTGTACTCCAATGGTAGAGATTCCCTGATCGGCAAATAATCCGATAAGTCTTTTATTCAAGTCTTTAATGGCTCTGAGACGCGCATCTTCGCGCATCATTCCGGTCTGTATTAATCGGTTGGTATAAGGGCTGTCCCCGTGAATGATGATTCCCTTTCTGTCTCCAAGCTGAGCCAGTGACCTGGCAAATGAAGTAAGGAACATGGAATTTTCTAAATGTTCGTGATCAAGAACCGCAATAAAAGATTTAGACATTTATTTTTTTTAGGGATGAGGACTTAAAATTAAAGGGAAGAAGGTCTAAGGTGAGGTGTTCAGAACTCGTTCCGTCGGCATGATGTAATATTATATCATGATAGGGTAAAAACTCTGCGATAACCTGCCGGCATGCCCCACAGGGACTGCTTATCTCACCCTTCTTGGCATGAATTTCTAAACGGGTGAATTCACTGACACCAGCTGCAATCGCTTTTGAAAGAACTACCCGTTCGGCACAAAGCCCTTTGCTCCAGTCACTGACTTCCACATTTACACCCTCAAGGTATCCGTCAGAAGTAAATAATAACGCAGAAACCGGGAAATCTGAATTTGGAATAACGGCTTGATTTAAGAGTTCTTTCAGCCGGTTAGTTATACCAAGATCAGCATCCAGGTTATGGTAAAGATCTTCAACCGGTAACTCTGGCAGAGAATCCGTTTTAACGATCTTTAGGTTAAATTCCTTCTTCCAAAAGTGGAGTTGGTTAAGGCCGTCATCTTCAAGATAGAGTTTTGCGGGTATCTCTTTTTCACTCAAACAAATGGTGCAAGCTGCCTGAACAGCTGGAATAGTGATCGGATATGAGATATTCTCAACCCGAACTCCGGCAAAAAGCTTTCCCGATCTGCTTTCAACTACACAGGCTTTGGCTTTTCCTGAATAGGGGGCGTATGTACGTTCGTTAAGGGTACTCCAATTCATATCATTCGTTGATTGCAGAGTAAGCTGCATCAGCAACCCGGGCTCTTATTTGACTGATGGCCTTACCATATGATCTGTTAGGAAAGGTTCGGTTTGTCAACAATATCACAGCCATATTTTTTTCCCGGTCAATCCAAAAGCTGGTACCTGTAAAGCCAAGGTGACCAAAAGTATCATCACTGGCGAGGCTTCCGGCTGTTGAAAATCCTTCTTTGCTTTTACGGTCAAAACCCAACCCTCGTCCGCTGTGCTTCGATTGTTCGGTTGTAAATAATCGTACGGTTTCAGGTTTCAGGTAACGACGCCCTGAATACACACCGTCATTCAATAACATGGTGCTGAATTTAGCGATGTCGATATTTGATGAAAAAAGTCCTGCATGTCCGGCAACTCCATCCATAAAATAAGCACGTTCGTCATGAACCTGAGCCTGAACCAATCCCCTTCCGAAAACGGTGTCTATCTCGGTAGGTGCAATCCGGCGTGTAAGCCAGCTGCTTTTTACAGCGGGGTTAAAAAACGAACTGTACATATTCATGGGAAAGAAAAGTTCTTTTCTGGAGTATATGTCTAAGGGAAGTCCTGATACTTCATGGATGATCTCGGCAAGCAAGATCATACCCAGGTCGCTATATACATATTTAGTTCCGGGCTCGTAGGTGAGAGGTTCATTTTTAATAGCTTCAATGATGCCATCCCTGCTTTTAATGGAATCAACATATACTCTGAAAGGAGGTAATCCGGTTTGATGAAGTAAGATATCACGAATGGTGATCTCCCGTTTGTCATCAGTATCAAATTCGGGAAAGAAATCTGAGATACGGTCGTCGAGACTCAGTTTTTCTTCATCAATCAATTTCATGGTGGAAGCAGTAGTAGCCATTACTTTTGTCATGGAGGCTATGTCATATACGTCGGTGTCTCTTACAGCTTCTGTTTTGGTATAGTCCTGATATCCATATCCCCGGTTGTAAGCCAACACGCCATCTTTCACAACCCCGACAACAGCGCCAGGAAATACGGAATCACGAATGGCTTCGTTGATAATATCATCAATTTCAAAAAGTTTGTTGTGGTCGAGCCCAACTTCTTCCGGTTGCCCAAATCGGAGTGTGGTATGATCCATATGAATACCGGACCCAAGTTTATATAAGCCCGGGATCTCGATAGGAAGATTTGACGTAACCGTGGATGCTCCAAACAAAGCAGGGACCAGCCCACTGACCTGCTGACTGGAGTTATACCACCCGAGCACGTGAGCATCCGCATTTTTAAGGTCAGATAGTACATAGGGGTTGCCAAATGAAACAAGCAAGGATGGTTTCTTCATTCTCAACACGCGCTGTAAGAATGATAACTGGTCGGGGGCAAGGTGAATAGACTGACCGAATCTAAGATAAATGAAAGACCCGATTAGAACGAGATCAACTTGCTCTGCTTTACGAAGCATTGCCCGTTTGTCTTCCTCACTGGTACGCTTATCATAAATATGGAACGATACATTCGGGTGATAATCACGCAGCTGGCGCACGAAAGAACTCCCGGTATCTCCCGAATGGTCATCAGCAACAGAGATCACCATCATGCTTGGATATTCAGAGGGCAAAATGGGTAGAAGGTCGTTCTCATTTTTAAGAATGGTTACGGATTCCCGCGCAATCCGGTCCGATACTGCCCGATGATGGGCGGTATTGATCTTGGTATCGAGAGAAGAAATATCAACCTGATTTTGGTTTTCAAAAAGACCGTACTGTTGTTTCCATAACATTAGCTTCATGAAAGATTTGTTGATCCTTTCTTCTGTTATTTCACCCTGTGCTACAGCATTTTCAACTTCATTGATGGCCGTGTACACATCCGGGCTGATAAGCATAATATCAGCACCGGCGTTCAATGCCCGCACCACTGCCCGCCCCGGCGAGTATTTAGAAGTTATACCATTCATCTCAAGGCCGTCCGTGACCACCATTCCTCTGAAGTTCAGTGAATCTAAGAGCAGATCTTTTAAGATTACAGAATCGAGGGTAGCCGGTAAAAATTCATTAGTATTTAAATTAGGAAAGGCAATGTGTGCACTCATTATACTGGAGATACCGCCATTGATGGCAGCCCTGAATGGGATCAGTTCCAGAGAGTCAAGGCGGTTATAGTCATAATTAACTACCGGTAAATCGCTGTGAGAATCTACATCTGTGTCACCATGCCCCGGAAAATGTTTTGCTGTGGAAACCAAACCTTCACTCTGAACGCCCTGCATGAAGGCTGTTCCGAATTCCGCTACCAAATCAGGATCTCCTGAAAATGAGCGGACATTGATCACAGGATTGTCAGGGTTATTATTTACATCTAAAACAGGAGCATATACCTGGTGAACACCAAGGGCTTTGGCCTCAATGGCTGTGATCTTCCCCATCAAAAAAGCATTGCGCTTATTCCCTGTTGCTGCCACACCCATAGCAGGGGTAAAGCGGGTTGTTCCTGAAATCCGCATAGCTGCTCCAAATTCCATATCCTGAGAGATCCATAGCGGGAATTTCGCCATTTTCTGGAGTTTATTGGTCATTACAGCCTGACCGTAAATATCACCCCGCATAAAAATGATCCCGCCTATATGGTGCTTTTCCACCATTTCTTTCAGCTCCTTAAAAGATCGTGAATCACGATTGATGAATCGGCCTTCAGCGGGAACAAAGAATAATTGTCCGATCTTTTCCTTCAGGGGAGTGTTGTTTACCAATGAATCGAGATATTCTTCAGATGTTTTATCAAGCAGCTTTTCCGAGACATTTTTATTCACCCGTTGACCAAATAAAAACTCAGTCAGGCTTTGAGCCTGGGCAGAGGTTCCTGTAGATAAAAAAATACTTGTAAGAAGTAATAAAACTGCTTTGAAATGGCGTATCATAAATGTGATGATAACTGTAAACGATATAACGATTTTAGCTGCCTAAATGTACGTGATAGTAACTGTGAACGCCAATGGTTTATTTTAAAAGAAAGATATTAAGTTCTCTTGCGCTAAGAAACGGAACCATTTTTCTTGAGAGGGAACACGGCTTGTGGAAAGCATTCGGAAATAATCTCAATGAATTCATAATTTCACTTTATTTCCAGTCAGTAAATGCTCATTATTAACTATGATAAGTGACGAAAAAAAGGAAGAAGTTCGCGCCGCCGCAGATATTGTGGAAGTAGTTCAAGACTATGTGAAGCTGAAGCGCTCCGGCAGCGGGTTTGTAGGGCTTTGTCCTTATCATGATGAAAAAACGCCTTCCTTCAACGTAACCCCGCGACTTCAGATCTTTAAATGCTTTGGCTGCGGAGAATCCGGAGATGTTTTCAAATTTGTGATGGATCAGGAAGGTGTTGGTTTTACCGAAGCTATCCGTCAGCTTGCCGAACGATACGGGGTTTTTATTCCGGAAGAGGACGATCAGGAACCCAGTGAGAGCACACAGTTGCGCGAAGGGGTTTTACACGCTCTCAAGTTTGCCGGTATATTCTACTACCGAAATTTGATCGAAAATCCCGAAGCGGAAAAAGGACGGAAATATTTAGAGAAGCGCGGGTACGGACGCAAAGTTTTTAAAAAATATGGACTCGGATACGCTCCCTCCGGAGGAGAAGAACTTTGGAAAGCAGCAAAAAATGCCGGAGTGGATGAACAGTACCTGGTTGAAGCCGATCTGATCAAACCAAGCAATCACGGCAGCGGATACTACGATACGTTTCGGGGACGTCTGATGTTCCCGATCTTTAATCCTACAGGCAAAGTGATCGCTTTTGCAGGCCGTGTTCTGGGGAATGAGAAAACCGCGAAATACATCAATTCCTCCCAGACCAAAGTGTATAATAAAAGCGAAGTAGTGTATGGGGTGAATTTCGCTAAGAATGAGATCCGTAAGAATAAGGAAGTCATCCTTGTTGAAGGCTATACGGATGTGATCACCCTGATGGAGCATGGGATTGGGAATGTGGTGGCCAGCAGCGGTACTTCACTTACTCCGGGACAAATGAAGATCCTTCACCGATATGGAGACAAGATCATCATGATCTATGACTCGGACAGTGCAGGCCAAACCGCTATGAAGCGCGGAATCAACATTGCGCTGGCGGAGGGGATGGAAGTGGAGCTTCTGGAACTTCCCGAAGATCAGGATCCGGATTCGTTCGTGAAGCAGTTTGGGAAGGAATCCTTTGAAGATCTGAAAAAAGAAGAAGCCGGCGATTTCGTGGATTTCCTTTTATTGAAAGCCGGAGAAGAGGGGCGTTTGGATAAACCCACCGAAATTCCAAAAGTGATTACCGAGATACTGGAAGCGATTGCTAATATCAAAGATTCCATTCAGCGGCAGGTGTATGTTCAATATCTGCATCAGAAAATGCAGAAGTTCCAGAAAGTGAAGGAGAGTGATCTGTATGAACAGTTGGAACGGGTAATGAACGACAAACGCTGGGAAGAAAAACGCTCAGAACGAAGAGAGGAGGTAAGGCAACGGGTCCACCAGCAAAATAAAGGTACAGGAAATGATCCGGATGAAGAACCGCCACACCCCGGACAGCGTACGGCTCAGGCACAATTCTCAAAGAAAAAACCTCATTTCGAAAAAGAACTGATCCGCTTGATGATTACCTATGGGCGAGGCATGGTGGAGTATATCTGTTCATTTACCAACTCTAAGTTGTTTGAGGACGATGAGTTGCGGATGTTTTATGAGGACATTATTAAGCGCTATAAAGGAGAAAAAGATTTCTCCATAAAGACCTATACCGGCGAAAGTGAGCCCTTTCCGCGCTTGGTAGGTGATGTTTCCTTAGAACAGCATTCAGCCAGCGACCGCCATGAAGAAAAGATAGGTTTAAAGTATGAAAAGGATAAAAATCCTTATAAAACCGCCAAGAGTTCGATTCGGGCTTCGGAGATCAGTTTTTACCGACGTAAACTAAATGAGCTTGCTGACAAGATCGGGTCCGTTTCGGGAGATGAGCGCCTCGAGCTTATGCAAAGGCAAAAGGATGTAAAGTCGAAGCTGACACGAAGGGAAACCACCGATCCCGATGACCTCTATCCCGATCCCGAAAAAGGAGTCAGTGATGAGGTGAACGAGAAAGTGTTTGAATACAAGATGAAGGATGAGAAGTGATGAAATGATAAAGTGAGAGTTGATGAGTGATGTTGCCTTGACTTATATCACAAGCCAAGATCAATAATTTCTATAGATCAGGTTTGGGAGCTATTCTCAATTTCTATCACTTTATTAACTATCAATTTCACAATTACCCACAAAAAAAGATAGGGCACAACCGTTTTCATAACTGAGCAAACGTCAGTTCGAGATAAAGAATTTAGGATAGCTGCAAGATCCATATGACGGATGTTAGATTAGGATAAGAACTGAACTTGGTGCTCGAATTAAACAATCGGTCAGATGGACTTAGAGCCATCGGACCGAGAGGCAGGTTACACATTCTCAGATTCGATCTGATGGAAACCCCATCTGATCGATGATACAGGCGCAGGATGTTATCTAGGATAAGAACTAAATTAAAAGGATAAAAATTGAGACGTGTAATCATTCCCGTGGAGACGGAAATATAAGGCTGGCCATTACTTCCGTATTCGCTACCAGACCAACTATAGGGTTTCGGGCATTTGCCGCAAAATGACTTTTCAACGTGTTCAACAGATGGTCTTTATATTGAATTCACGTTAAGTAAGGTTAATTGCGGGTGAGCGCATACACCAGAATATTCGTCCCCATTTGCAGAGCTTGTTGTCGAAGGGGTTCAGGGGTGTTATGAACTTCAGGATCTGCCCAGCCATCCCCAAGATTGGACTCATAGCTGTAGTAAACCACTAAACGTCCTTCATAAAAAATTCCAAACCCACGGGGTGGTTTACCGTCATGCTCGTGGATCTTGGGGAGCCCGTTATCAAAATCAAAAACCTGATTGTAAATAGGATGATTGAAAGGGAGCTCAATAAATTCCTCATTCGGAAATACCTGTTTCATTACAGGCCGGATATATTCATCCAATCCATAATCATCATCGATATATAAGAAACCGCCATTTTGGAGATATTCCCTGAGGTTTCTTGCTTCCGAAGAATTGAGGGTGATGTTCCCATGTCCGGTTAGGAAAATAAAAGGGTATAAATGGAGATCGGTACTGCCAATAGATACATCTTCATAAGACTCAGAGATTCGAATAGGAATATTTGACCTGGTGTATTGAATGAGATTTTGGAGGGCAGAGGGATCATTGTACCAATCACCGCCGCCCCGGTATTTTGCCCGGGCGATCTCAAATTCCCCTGAAGACTGAGCAGGTAAATGATCGGTAAAAAGCAGAGCCGAAATGAATATTAGTACGATGCGGATGATCATATCAAAGTGTGGGTCGTTTTACGAAAGTTTCGACGGTATCAGAAGCTACGGAACCAAAAACGCCGATACCACCATTTATATGAGTTATAATATTCTGAATCTCACCGGGGGAAAGGGTAGAGCCGCCAAGCTGTACTTGCTGAGACCTGAGAAAATCATAAATGTTATCATCTAATGTGTTGGCTACGATTTTATTTTCATCAAAAAAGGCAATACCGATCCATGGATATTTAATGGTGATTGATCCATCGTCATTGATCTCAAAATTTCCTTCGTTGATAATCCCTGAGCTGTTATTGGCAAATTGGTTAAGGTCTTCTTTCTTTTGGTCGTTGCTTTCATAAAGATCGGTGTAAAAGGGAGTCAGTTTATCGGGAATGGGATCTTGGCTCAGTGCATTAAATACAAAAATATTCTGGCGTCCGGGATAGGAACTTTCACTCAACGTGATCTCAAGTTGTTCAGAAGATTGATATATGATGCTGTCTTGTACTCCACCAAGCACCCTGAAAGTATCTGGAACCACGGTATGTGCCGTTATGATATCTTGAGATTCCGGCAAGTAAATTTGGATCCCGTAAGTTCTATTTGGAAGCACTGTGTGTTCCTGATTAGCAATATAAATGCCCTGCTGAGAATTTATATAGGTGAATACCTGATCTACAGCACTTTCAGGCCCGGTTTCCAGCAGATGGATCTCAACTACCGCATTACTTACTGCGGTCTCCTCAAAATCATAAAAATCCAAAGCGGGGATAGTGGTGGAGAGGCGAACATAAGGAAGTTGCCGGTTGGCTACCAGGTACGATTCCACAACATAAAGTTCTTCATAATCATCTTGTTTATAGACCTCACAGGAAGCGATAGCGGTTATGACCAATAGTATGGGGATCAAATTTTTCATCATTGGAATTTAACAGTATAAGAGATTGAGGGCAGAATAGGCAGCATACTAACTTTATCTACTCCTACCGGATTTTCGGAGAAATCGTAATTTAAGAACCAGGTGTTTCGGCGAGAATACACATTGATGATCTGAAACTGTAGTTCCGAATCCCCAAAATCGAAGAACCTGCCGGTTCTTGAAAAAGAGATATCCATCCTGTGATAATTTGGAAGCCGGGAAGCATTCACTTTTCCGACTGTAAATGCATTTCTGTTATTGTTGTCCCATGGAAGGTCAAACTGCACATAACGGCCTAAAACTTTGGTGTATGACTGCCCGGTCGCAAAATTAAAGGCGACCGTAGCCTTCCATTTATTATTGAATATATAATTTCCTACTATATTCATATCGTGTCGCCGATCGTATTTTGGAGGATAAAACCGGGCTATCTGTTCGCCCTCTGTGACCTCTGCATTATAGCCGGGAAACTTTCTCCAGGTATAGCCCAATGTGTAACCAATAAACCCTGTAAAACTCCCTCTTCGTTTTTCAAAAAAGATCTCCATTCCATAAGCGTATCCCTCACCAACACGGAACAGATCTTCATACAATAATCCTGAAACGTCAGGAATAAACGGGTCGAGTTCAAAAAGGTCGTCCATGTTTCGATAGTAAAATTCTATATCGAGCCCATAGCCAGTAAAAGGGAGGGTCTTTGTTCCTATCACAAATTGATCACCGAAAGCAGGAGAGACTCCTTCTGCGGAGGTAAGCCACACATCAAATCCGGAAAAAGCCTCGTTCGAAATAAGAGTAAGGAATTGATTGTAGCGTCCGTATGCTGCCTGCAAACGAACACGATTCGCCGGGCGGAATTCCATGGAAAACCGGGGTTCAATGCGTATATATTCTCCATCCGAGAAATAATTAAATCGAACACCGGGGGTAAAGATCCATCGGTCGGAGGGGCGGTATTCGTCCTGAATATAAAAGGAAGCATATTGATTTTGGATACGGCTCTGAAAGGTATCATCGTTATCAAAACTGTCCTGAAGTTTGAAGGTGAAACTTCCCGCCCAAACACCGGTTTTAATTTGATGGTTATTTCCGGGTAAATATTCAAGATCTGCCTTCAGTGAAAAATCATAGATATTATTCTCCCTGGTAAATGGAGTTCCGCCAATGCTGAATTTCGGGAAATTGAAATAGCGGGAGCTGGTCAGGACAAAATTAGAGAATAAGTTTTCGGAAAAGATATGCGTCCAGTTGCCGCTTAAGGTTTGGTTTCCATAGTCGAGATTGAATTCAGAGTCTTCTCCAAACGGGAAAGTGACTCGATCCTGACCCGCATAAAAGGCCAGGGAGAGTTTGTCATTTTCAGTTGCATCCAGGTTTACTTTTCCGTTGAAGTCGTAGAAATAGAATTTACTGGGGATGTTATCAATCGATTGCCGAAGCCCTGCAAGCAGTGGTTCCAGGGTAGAGCGGCGTGCAGCAAACATCCAGGAGCCTTTACTATACGGCCCTTCCACGGATAGCCTGGAAGCTAACAAGCCAACGGTAGCCGAGCCGGTGGTTTCATTCCGATTTCCATCTTTGTTATAAATGGTAAGCACTGATCCGAGCCTTCCGCCGTATTCAGCAGGGTACCCACCCTTATATAGCCGCACATCTTTGATGGCATCGGGGTTGAAGGTGGAAAAGAATCCAAAAAAGTGACTGGGGTTATAAACTGTGGTTCGGTCTAATAAGATCAGAGTCTGGTCAGGACTTCCCCCACGAATATACAAGCCGCTTGAGAAATCGGAGGCGGCCTTCACGCCCGGTAGTAACTGTATGGAACGGAATACATCGGCTTCAAAAACAGAGGGCAATTCTTTAATGAGTTCGGTATTGATCTGCGCTGTTCCAATGTTCTTTTTCTCTTCTTCTTCAGCCCGGGAGCGGACTACGATCTCATCAAGTTCAATACTTTCGGGGACCAACTCAATATCGAGCCGAAGGTTCTCGCCGGGTTCCAGCGTGATCTCTTCCCGGTACGGACGATAACCAACGTAGCTGCAAAACAGGATATAGGTTCCGGGCTCGATATTTGGAAGCGTGAAATACCCAAGCGTATTGCTGGAAGCTCCTTTATTGATCTCCTGAAACCCAACATTAGCGCTGATCAGTGTTTCACCGGTCTCAGAATCTGTTACGTATCCATTTATGGAGGCTGATTGTGCTATAACCGAAGAGGAACCCGCGAAAAGAAATAACAACACAAAGAGATAAGTTTGCCGCATATAAAAAATAAATCAGTGCTTAGAATTTTGGTCGGTTAACGCAAAGCCAACTATTTAGTTGAGTTCAAATTTGGATTTTCTTGAATGTATAGAAGCCTTAGATATAATTATAATCCAAGATCCCCCTGTTCGCTTTTACCCGGGATGTCCAGATTGGTATCCAATTCCTGGTTTATTCTCTTGATAAAATGAGCGGAAAGCATTGGTGATTCTTTCTCCATATTCTGATGAACGAAGAAGTAGAGTTTTTCCATTCCCTGATCTTTCCAGAATTTCAGACGTTCCACCCAATAGTCCAAACGGGTATAATCACTTTCGTGATTTGCTCCCACATATCTAATAAAAGCTACAGGTGAAGTGAGTCGCATATGCAACAGATCACGCCTTCCGGCTGTATCCGTGATCACATTTGCCACTCCATGCTTTTCAAAAAGCCGATACACTTGGTCTGCGACCGTGGCATCATTGAACCAGTCGGTATGGCGGAGTTCAATAGCCAAAGGGATATCATCCGGCCAGATCTCCACAAAATGTTGCACGCGATCAAAGTCTTTAGGTTTGAAATCATCCCGAAGCTGAAGGAAGATCATTTCCAGCTGATCACCAAAGCCGCGCATACCGTGCAGGTATTCCTCAAGTGGAGCTTCAATTCCTTTAAGTCTTTTAAAATGTGAGATACTGTTCACCACTTTGGGAAAGAACTTGAAATCGGACGGTGTTTTGTCTTTCCATTCCTTAGCCTGATCGGGGCCATACGTTTTGTAGTGTGTGGCATTCAATTCAATGGAATTAAACTGACGGGAGTAATAGGTAAGTTCGTCTTTGGTACCCCGTGGATAAAATCCTTTCAGATCTTTTTTATTCCATTTTGCACACCCTACATATGCTTCAAATTTTTCGCCACCTTTTTGGTCCAATACTTTTAGGGTGTCAGGGTTATCTTCAGGGAGGGTGAAGTCGATTGCTTCGGGATTTTCTACACTGCCAAATTTCATGGGTTCGTTATTGGTTAATCGTTATTCGTGGGCTCCCAATATAACGATTAACCAATAACGATTAACGAGTTTCGATTACAATAAAGAGCTTAAAAATTCGTATATTTGGAGTAGTTCATTGAAGTATTGGGGGTGTTCTGGATTCGACGGGTTGAGTATCACCGTTGGTTGCGTGTCGAGATTGTCCAATGATTCTCGTAATAACAATCATTATGGAACAAAAGTAATTGACAATAATTACTCATACCGCTTAGCAGCTTAAACTGTTGAGCCGTCCCGCCGGTTAAGTGTCTATCATTGCCGGCCCGGACGTCATACAAGATAGGATAGCGTTAAAGTGCTTTCTGTCGCTTTAACGTGAAACTTTAACAGGATAGTTTGAAGTCGCTTAGGTACTGGGCTCGGCTTCAGGCGAATGTCAATCAGTACCTACACATGTAGATGCTAACAGGTCTACCTTCCCGGACCGGGGTTCAACTCCCCGCACCTCCACAATACATTTAAGATTTAAGCCAAAGTGCCTTTACAGCGCTTTGGCTTTTTTATTTTTAGGTAACTTATAGAAGTTGGGCTTACTATTCTGCGATGATTTTCAAAATCGAATCTTTGCTCTATCCAAGGTTAGACCTACTATAGTATTTAGTTTAAAATAAATTGCATTATCAAAAAACAGGTCGATTAGTTTTAAAATCTTTGAATTAAAAAGTGCAGGATCTCAACATAGAATTTAAGCTCAAAGCTATGTTAATGAATAGACATTAACTGATGGTAAAGATTAAAAACTGGTAAAAATCAGAAAATAAAACGTCCCGAGTTTAAGAATCAGGTCTTGTTATATTTTGTTAAATAGAGGGCATATGCCCTCTTTTTTTTTGATGCTGTTTTATTCACTGTAAAGTTTCTTCATTTTAAGACAAAATTTTTTGTCATGGAAAGGTGCCAAGACATTAAAGCATTAAATTCAAAATTATAGAAATGAAATTACCTTTTGTTCTCGCGAAGAAATTTGTAGCCGGAGAATCTTTTGTAGATGCCAAGCCTGAAGTTGAACATCTAAACGACAAAAAAATCAAGATCACTCTGGATTTACTTGGGGAAAATGTTAAAGATTGTGAGACAGCAGATGCTACTGTTCAAAGTTATATAGATCTGATCAATAGTATAAAAGAGGCTCAATTGGAAAGTAACATTTCTATTAAGCTTACTATGTTGGGACTCGATATAGACCGCTCTTACTGTAAAGAGAATTTATTTAAGCTTTTGGAAGTTACCCGTGAAAATGATCAATTTGTACGAATTGACATGGAAGGATCTGATTACACACAGGTTACTATAGATTTGTTTAAAGAAGCTTATAAGGAATTTGGCAAACATGTTGGAATTGTAATACAAGCTTATCTGCACAGAAGTAAGAATGACATCCACGAGCTGGCACAAATTGGGGCAGATGTACGAATCTGTAAAGGTGCATACAGTGAACCCAAAGAAAGTGCATTACAGAATATGGACGCCATTCGGGAAGCCTATAAGGAGTATACAAAAATATTATTGCAGAAAACTCCGTATCCAAGAATAGCAACGCATGACGATAAACTCATAGAATGGGTAAAGGGGTATGCGGATGAAAATGGGATTGGAAAAGACCGCTTTGAATTTCAAATGCTATATGGTCTAAGGCAGGATACGATGGAAGCATTTGTGGAAGAAGGATATAATGCCCGGATATATGTTCCATTTGGAACCATGTGGTTCCCGTATTTTAAAAGAAGACTGATGGAGCGAAAAGAAAATATATGGTTTGTGATTTCGACAATGTTTCAAAAGTAACAGAGTAAAAATACTCTGTATTTCAGATGAATTATTTGAATAGAAATTTTTCAAGCCAATCAATTAATACAACAACCCTAACAAGAACGGAATAGACCAATTATGAATTCGAAACATAACACATTTAACATGAAGGTTTTTTTGTCTTTATTAATGCTATTTGTGATTTCTTCAGCAACGGTAGATGCTCAAAAACGATCTTTACCGATAGACACAGCTTTAGTTTCAACTGATGAAGTCACAATTAAAGGACAGAAAGTTCCTTATAGAGTAACAGTTGGCACACAACCCGTATTTGGAGAAGATGGTGAGGCGGATGCTTCATTGTTTTTTACTTATTACGAACGTACCGATGTTAGTAACAATGAAAACCGCCCGATTTTTATCTCTTTTAATGGAGGTCCGGGTGCAGGTTCTTTATGGATGCATTTGGGATATACAGGTCCTAAGCGTTTAAAAATTAGTGATGAAGGATATCCGGTTCAGCCTTATGGAGTAGAAGATAATCCACATTCGATTCTTGATGTGGCCGATATTGTTTTTGTGAATCCTGTGAATACCGGCTTTTCGCGAATTGTTAATGACGGGGAACCCGAGCAGTTTTTCGGAGTAAATGAGGATTTAGCTTACCTGGCTGATTGGATCGACACATTTATATCCAGACATGAAAGGTGGAAATCTCCAAAATATTTGATTGGGGAAAGCTATGGTACACCAAGGGTATCCGGGTTAGCCGGACAATTGCAAGGCCGTCACTGGATGTTTCTGAATGGTGTTGTTCTTGTTTCACCTACCGGTTTGGGATTAGAGCCTGAAGGCCCATCTCCTCGTTCCTCCGTACTTAAGATGCCTTACTATACGGCTGCAGCCTGGTACCATAATCAGCTTACTCCGGAATTACAGAACAGAGATCTAACTGAACTTCTTCCAGAAGTAGAAGCATTCACACTTGATGAATTACTGCCTGCATTAACCAGAGGAGGCTTTGTAGATGAAAACCGGAAAGCAGAATTAGTGAAGAAAGTAGCAAGATATGCCGGCCTTTCAGAAGAGTTCGTTGAAGACTACAACCTGGCGGTTCCGTCTTCTGCTTTTTGGAAAGAGTTACTTCGTGATGAAGGATTTACCATTGGCCGTTTAGACTCCAGGTACAAGGGAATCGATAAAACGGATGGAGGGGATCGATATGACTATCCGGCTGAATATTCGTCTTGGAAGCATTCATTTACCCCGGCGATAAACCATTACATTCAAGATGTGCTTGGGTTTAAAACTGACCTCCAATATTACGTTTCCGGACCTGTCAGGCCCTGGAATAATGAAGGCAATGAAACAGGAGAAATGTTACGTCAGGCCATGGCTGAAAATCCAAACCTGAAAGTAATGGTACAGTCAGGTTATTATGATGGAGCTACGGATTACTTTTCTGCCAAGTACACTATGTGGAATATTGATTCGAGTGGAAAAATGAAGCACCGGTTTAGATTTGAAGGATACCGAAGCGGACATATGATGTATTTAAGAACGGAAGATTTGGAAACTTCCAACGAACATATTCGTGAGTTCATTAATAATTCATTACCCGAAGAAGGGGCTCCCGCTAAATATTAAAATTAATTTTCAAGGCAATTATTAACTAAACCACAGCTATAAATGTATAGTTGTGGTTTTTTATATCATGTGATAACAATCATATGTAGGAAGATATTGTACAGTGAGGTGCGTTTTTCAATTTTTTACACAGTTATCTTGTGTTTCCGCTTTTAATAGAAGAAAATAAAGCACCTAAAATATGGCAATGATTAGTTAATTAAGAATTAAAATAAAGATCAAATGAAAATACAGATACCGCTTTTATTAATTTTAGCAATACTGTTTTGTTTACCCAATTTGAGTTGGGCACAAACAGGGACAATTGAAGGACAGGTTACAGATGAATCAGGAGAAATTCTGATCGGTGTAAACGTTACGCTTCAAATAGAAGGAAGAACATTAGGAGCATCAACAAATATTGATGGTAACTATAGAATAACAGGAGTTCCTGCAAGAACTGTAGAAGTTAGTGCACGATTTGTTGGCTTTAGAACTGAAACCAAGGAGGTGGATGTTACAGCAAATCAAATAACTACTGTTGATTTCCTAATGAGCACATCAACTCTAAATCTGGACGAGTTAGTAGTAACTGGTACCGGTGGTACGGTAGAACGGAAATCATTAGGACATACTATTGCTTCCGCTGATTTCGATGGTATTGAAGATGTCTCGACTACTTCTGTACAAGATGCTCTTACCGGCAAAATTGCCGGTGTAAATATCAATGCTCAAAGTGGAGCCATAGATCAGGAGCCTAAAATTCGTATTCGTGGAACCTCAAGTTTATCCATGACTAATCAGCCTTTGATTTATGTTGATGGTGTTCGTGTAAACGGCGGCGGTGGATTTGCTCCGGGATTTGGTGCCGGCGGACTGGGTTCTCCTTCAGGCCTTTCAAATATTAACTTTGATGCTATTGACCGAGTTGAGATCCTAAAAGGACCTGCTGCTGCAACACTCTATGGTTCTCAGGCAAGTTCCGGTGTTATTCAAATCTTTACTAAGCAGGGACGGCAAGAGTCGGCTCCTCAATTTGATATTGAATTAGGTACAACCTTGTACCAGATGCCAAACCGATTTCAGACAAATGCCGGTTTTGTTGAAAATGAGACAGAGCAACAAAATGTAAGTAACATCTTAGGTGTGAATGTGGACTTGTATGAGCCTTTTGAAACACCTATAAACCTAATCGACCTTTACAATATTGGTGTTGGGCAAGAAATTTCTGCTTCTGTTCAAGGTGGTGGAGAGTCGATGACTTATTTTTCTAACCTAAGATACACATACACCGACGGTCCTTTTGATCCAAGTCCCTCGAATTTTAACGGAGGTGCGGTTGGTGAGGCCAATGATCTGTATAAAAAGATCTATTTCACCGGTAATTTAAATTTCATGCCAAGTGAAAATTTCACCTTGAGAGCTCAAACCTCTTACACTAATTCAGATATTAGCATATATGAAAGTGGTATTACCATTTACACTCCTACCAGTACTTCTCGATATGCCAAACCTGAACGAGTAGGTGATGTTAGTAAGTTTGATACGTTTGGTATTCCGCTTTTTGCTACGGTTAGAGAAGGGACCTACCCAACTGTAACTGATAATACAAATCAGGGAAGAGTGGTATTAAAAGCTGATTATTTTCCTACCGATGAGCTTTCTTTTGATGCTTCTTTAGGGCTTGACTACCGAGACCAGCGCAGTGCTAACTTTCTGCCCTTCGGTTATAATGTGGATGGTAAAGCGCCTAACGGTGATGGCCAGATTTCAATTGGTACCCGTCAGCAGATGGTGCTGTCACTGGAAGGTAAAATGAACTGGATCAAAGATATTAATGAAGACCTCAGATCCTCTTTTGTAGCCGGTTTTCAGGCCTACCAGGAAGAACAAAATACGGCAAACTCAACCGGTACCGGTTTCTCCGGACCCGGCTTAGAAGTATTGGGTGCTACAGCGTCTCAAACTTCAGATTCTTATTTCCAGGAAGTTGTGAACGCAGGTGCTTTTATTCAGGAGCAAGTTGACTATGGCGAATGGATCTACCTGACGGCCGGCTTGCGCATGGATGCAAGTAGTGCCTTTGGAGAAGATTTCAATTACGCAACATATCCAAAATTTTCAGCATCCTTTATCCCAACCACCGCATTTGATTTTGAGATCAATAATGTTTCCTCATTCAGGATTCGAGCTGCCTGGGGACAGTCAGGTCAGCAGCCGGGAGCCTTCGACAGGTTCACTACATTTGTACCAGTGAACTCAGCAGAAGGTTCCGGAGTACTGCCAGGAAACCCCGGTAATAGAGACTTGAAGCCGGAAGTTGCAACCGAGTGGGAAGCAGGATTTGAAATTGGTCTATTTGAAGACAAGTTTGGAATTGAAGCTACCTATTGGGATCGTGTAGTTAAAGATGCACTGATTGACAGGACTTATGCTCCATCAGGTGGATTTACTTCATCACAGCTAACCAATGCCGGAGAACTTGTAGCTCAAGGTGTTGAGTTAGGTTTAAACAGTAATGTGATACAAAACCCAAATTTCACACTTAATGTATTTGTCAATGCAGCCTACATAAGAGAGGAAGTGACATCATTAGGTGGCGAACCGCCTATCAAGATTGATGCATCTTATATTCGTGACCGAATGTTTATTAAAGAAGGATATGCACCGGGTTCTTATTTTGGAACCAAATTGCCTGATGGTATAGCTTTTCCTTTTGATAGTAATCAAGATGGTACTCCTGACAGTCAGTCTGAATTGGAAACTTATTTTTCAGGACCGGTTGATCCCGGTTCATTTAACTCAGCCATCATGGTTGCAGGACCTAACGGAGAAGCACTAACTGGTGGTTCAACATACCTTGACAATTATTTAGGTAAACCAACCCCGGATTGGGAAGGTGCTTTTGGCTTCTCTGCGAATCTGTACAAAAATATCTCTGTGAGCAGTCGTTTCCAGTATGCTACAGGAAACTATTACCACCATAACCTGACCAATGCATTCCGCAGGGTTAACAGTGCTATTGGACGAAATATTATGAGTGCGGCACAACTTGAGTCTGTACTTAAAAACCCTGCAAGTACTCCTTCAGAGCGAATAGATGCGGCTCAAAAATGGGTTAATAACAATGTATCTCTTTCCCCTTTTGACGGGTTAAATGAAATTGAGAAAGCTGACTACATCAGATGGACTAATTTGAGTATTTCTTACCGAATTCCTTCTGAAACAGTTGATAAACTTGGTTTAAACGGTGCTTCACTGACGCTATCGGGTAACAACCTGGCGCTTTGGACTAAGTATGGAGGAGTTGACCCTCTTGCTACCGGAGAAGCTAGTTTAGGGCAGGGAGCATCTCTGCAAGAAAACTTTGGCGGCGGAATGGATACCTATGGCACTCCGCTACTTAGAACCTATGCCTTAACATTAAAGTTTGACTTTTAATTTAATGCTGTCAGCACAAACAATTTTTCACTCAAATTATTTTCAATTATGAAAAGTATATTTAATCAATTTAAAATTCGCCACGCCTCGATATTAGTAACAGGAGCACTCCTGTTGTTTCTTGGCAGTTGTAACCTGTTGGAAGTAGAAAATCCAAACAGCCTCACCGTTGAGGACGTAAGTTTGCCTTCATCTGCTGAAGGTTTGAAAAACGGGCAGCTTAATGCGTTGATGTCCGGTTTAGGCTGGACCTATGCCGCTACATCTACCATCAGCGACGAGATTTACTGGACGGGTTCTTACGAATCTTATAAAACGTTCAATGAAGGAAGAGTCGCTTTTGACGCAAATGAAATCACGGTAGCGGGATTTCCTGAAATCAGTCAGGCAAGATATATGTCTGACTTTGCTATTGAAAAGTTAGAAGAGTTTGATAGTAATTCTGAACTTGTTGACCGGTCTGTATTGGTTCGCAGTTATATATACGGGGCATTGACTCGTATTACGATTGCTGACTCATACGATAATTTTGTTTTCTCAAATGGCACCGAAACATCTCCTGCTATTGGAGAAGACCAAATGTTTACGATTTACGATCAAGCGATCAGTATGCTTGATAAAGCATTGCCTATTGCCCAAGCGGTTGGCAGTAGCGAGCTTGAAGGTCAGGTACTTGGACTTCGTGCAAGAGCAAAGCATGCCAAAGGAATTTGGCAGAAACTGAATCCTAAAGGGTCTGTTCCTGCAAACCCATTAGTGTCAGGAACGGGTGCTGTTGCGGATGCTGAAGATGCTTTAGATATTATGTCTGCAGATTATAAAGCGGTAATTAACTATCAGGCAGGTAATATTACCAACTATTTAGCCGGTCAGGTAAATAGCCGTGGGGAACTTACTCTTACTCCAGATCCTGATGGAAGCAGAGCTCCTTTCAATGATCTGAAAACAGGTGATCCGGATCCCCGGGTAGTAGCTATTGCTGCTGACTTCAATGACATTCAGACATATACTGAGAGCTATTCTCCGTTAACATGGTTGTCGGCTCGGGAAATGCACCTCATTATTGCAGAAGAATTAGTAGGAACAAATGACATCAAAGCCAGGAACGAGATCAATACGGTAAGAGGGCTTGATGGACTTCCTGATATGGATGTGACAGATAGTTTCGTAGAGTTTATCGAGCACGAAAGAAGAGCTAATCTTTATCTGCAAGGCAGAAGGCTGAATGATATGTACCGTTTTGGTTCACAGTCCCCAGACTGGTTGCCCGGTGAAGATGCATCGGACACTCCCGGAATATTATTGCCTATTCCTACCAATGAACAATTAGCAAATCCGGACCTCTGATAAAGGCCTTAAACCAATAGAAATTATAATTAACAGGATATAGAATATGTTGAATTTAAAATATAGAACAATGTTGTTGGGCTTGGGAGTATGTGTGCTTTCCATCTTCACAACAACGGTGTTGGCTCAACCTTCCAACCCCGCCCCAGACCGGACGGAAGGTGAAGGCCCATACGAACGCCTTATTATTCGCGGCGCTAATATGATTGACGGAACCGGGGCACCTATGACAGGCCCGGTCGATATTGTCATCGAAGGCAATAAAATTGTATCAGTACATCGGGTAGGTTATCCCGGTGTACCGATCAAAGAAGATCGACGTCCTGATGGAGCAACAAAGGAAATTGATGCCTCCGGTATGTATGTGATGCCAGGATTCATTGACATGCATGTACATACAGGCGGGCAGCCAAAAGTACCTGATGCCGAATACACTTATAAACTATGGATGGGTCATGGTATAACAACCGTCCGCGGTGTTCCATTTGACAATTTGGAATCATCACTGAGCGAGAAAGAGCGAAGTGAGCGAAACGAAATTGTTGCTCCGAGAATGTACAGTTACCATCGTGTAGGCTCAGGATGGGATGATCCTGTAAATACCCCTGAACAAGCACGTGAGTGGGTTCGCTGGGCTAAAGATCAAGGTATTGACGGGCTGAAAGTAGGTGCACACGATCCGGATATTATGGAAGCTCTTTTGGATGAAGCAGAGAAACTGAATCTAAACAGTACAGCTCACTTAGACCAAATCGGCGTGGTTCGCATGAATACCGCTGATGCAACTAAATTAGGTTTAGGTGCTCAAACTCATTATTACGGATTGTTTGAATCCATGTATGATGACCATGATCTACAGCCTTATCCCAACGACTATAATTACCAAAATGAGCAAGATCGTTTTGGGCAGGTTGCACGCCAATGGAACAAAATTGTAGAGCCCGGTAGTGAAGAATGGAATGAACTCATAGAGTTGTTCCTAAAGCACGACCTGACCATGGATCCTACCATGACGATCTATGAAGCGAGCAGAGATGTTATGAGAGCTCGTAATGCTGACTGGCATGAAGATTATACATTGCCAACGTTATGGGATTTCTATAAGCCCAATCGTGTAGCTCACGGATCTTATTGGTTCGATTGGACTACTGAAGACGAGGTGCAATGGAGGAACTTTTACCGACGATGGATGCAGTTCCTTGATGACTACAAAGATGCCGGGGGACGTGTTACTACAGGTTCTGATGCAGGATTTATTTATAAGCTATACGGCTTTGATTACATCCGTGAATTAGAACTGCTGCAGGAAGCCGGTTTCCATCCTTTAGAAGTTATTCGTTCAGCTACCATGAGCGGTGCAGAGGAATTATATAAAAAGATGGATGAAGATGCCCCTTTCGGAATTATTCGTCCCGATAAATTAGCTGATCTGGTTATCGTAGAAGAAAATCCACTTCAAAACCTTAAAGTACTGTATGGAACAGGTGCTATAAGAGTGGAAGGTGTAGATGAAATTGTACGAGTGGGGGGTGTCAAATACACCATCAAAGATGGAATTGTGTATGACGCAAAACAACTGCTCGAAGATGTTCGCAATATGGTTGACGAACAAGAAGCGGAACTTGGTGAAAAAGAACGCTATTAAGATTTCTATATAAATATCAATATCGATCGAAACCCCTGCCAAAGCAGGGGTTTCTTTTTAAGTAAAAGTGGGACTAACAAATGAATAAGATTAAAGCTATAACTACAATATTATCGATAATGCTCTTAATGGGTATTTCATTCGAAGGTATTGCACAAAAGAAATTTGGAGGCCTTGCTGAAGGTCCATACGACAGATTGGTAATTCGGAATGCAATGGTTATTCCGGGGCATGGCGGACCTCCTGTAGGGCCTTATGATATCGTAATTGAAGGAGACAAAATCACCGAAATGATCCCTTTCGATCCGGTAACGGCTGAAAGGAGAGGAGACAGTGAACGTCCGACAGGAAATAGGGTGATTGAAGCTGATGGCAAGTATGTAATGCCCGGCATGATCGACCTCCATATGCACTTGAGACAAGATCCTATGGAAATTGAATATGTGTATTACACGAAGCTTGCTCACGGTGTAACCACTATGGTACCTGCTCCCGACCGTGGATTGGATAACGCGATGGCCGAAGCAAGCCGCAGCGAGAATAACGAAATTCTTGCACCTCGAATGTATCCGATATGGGGATGGGGTTCAAATACAGATTTTGACCGCGAATTTTTGGAAAACCCAGACAATGCTCCGGAAGTTGCTGCAGAGATGTTTGAAAAAGGTGCACATGTGGTAAGTGTTGGGAGTTTAGGATGGAATCAGAAATTACTTGGTGCAGTTACAAAAGCAGTAACTGAAAACGGTGGAATCACTACTTATCATATTCCACCCAATACCACATCGGTAACGCAGGCTGTGGATGCGGCCCGTTTAGGTGTTACAATGATCGAGCATCACTACGCATATGCGGAATCCTCTCTTGACCGTCAGGTCCAGGATTACCCCCGCGATTATAATTACAATGATGAGAATGCTCGCTTCCGCCACGCCGGTAAAGTATGGACGGAGGCAAACCGAGAGCGTCTTTTAGGTGAAGTAGCTGATTCCCTGTTCGCTTATGGTGTGCATATGCTTCCAACTCGTGTAGTGTATGAAGCAAACCGTGACATTCTAAGAGCTGCGAGTTTGCCGTGGAATGAGAAATATACTCACCAGGCGCTTATAAACTGGAATTTACCAAATCCTGCTTTTCATGGTTCATACCATTATGACTGGACCTCCGATGATGAATATTACTGGAGTTATGCTTTTGACCTTTGGGGCGACCTGATTTACGAATTCAATAAAAGAGGTGGTCACGTTTCTTATGGTACAGATGACAATTATATCTGGGCAACTCCCGGGTTTTCAAACATTCGCGAACTGCAGTTACTCAGAGAAACAGGAATGCATACTCTTGAAGTACTTAAAGCCGCCACACGCAACAGTGCTATAACACTGCGTGAAGAAAAACTGGGCCTCGTACGCCCCGGTTATACAGCTGACCTGATCATTGTGGATGGAAGTCCGCTTTACAACCTCCGCAATATGTACTCATTTGGTGCAATTAATACTGATCAAAATGGGGATATGTTTCGCTCAGAAGGAATCGTACATACCATCAAAGGTGGAGTGGTGATTGAAAATGACCTCTTAATGGAAGAAGTAGCCCGAATGGTTAAGGCTTCCAAAGAAGGGGTTTCTTCAGAAAATATTATGACTGCCCCATTTTTAGTGGACTAAAACCAGCATAATTAAATAATAGTTTTCAATGCTGTATTTATATGTTGAATGAATTCTTATCAAGCCTCCCACCCAGGGTAAATCCTTATGGGAGGTTCATAAGGCATTTCTTGGCTTTAGCTTTTATTACTCATCAATAAGTTGGACAACACTATGATTTATCATATAAAAAAAATCGTTAAAATACTTGGACTCGGATTGATTTTACTGGCCCTGAGTTGGCAAAGTGCACAAGCACAAAAACAGTTTGGAGAACTGGCAGAAGGTCCTTACGACCGATTGGTTATCCGTAATGCAATGGTAATTCCCGGACATGGCGGCCCGCCGGTAGGCCCATACGATATTGTTATTGAGGGAGACAAGATCACCGAGATGATTCCTTTTGACCCTGTGACAGCAGAACGAAGAGGTGACGCTAACCGTCCAACTGGAGACCGAATAATTGATGCTACCGGGAAGTATATAATGCCCGGGCTCATTGATTTACATGGCCACCTCAGGCAAGAACCGATGCCATTAGAGTATATCTACTATCTAAAATTAGCTCACGGAGTGACTACTTTTGGGCCGGCTTCAGATAGAGGAGTTGAATATGCGATGGAAGAAGCTCGGCTTGCAGATCGAAATGAAATTTTGGCTCCCACCATGTACCCGTTATGGTCATGGGGTTCCGGATTGGAGTATGATGAAGTATTTTTATCAGATCCTGAAAATGCACCCAGAATAGCGAAGGAAATGGCTGAAAAGGGAGCACATCAGGTTTACCTTAACGGTATAGCATGGAACCAGGAATTATTTGAGGCTGCTGCGGATGCGGTATGGGAAAATGGGGGTGTAACGGGAGTCCATATTCCTCCATCCTATACAGCTGTAATAGATGCTGTGGATGCAGCACGATTAGGGGTTACTTTTATACTTCACCATTACGGATATGGGGAATCATCATTAGATAGAGCTGTTCAGGATTATCCAAGAAATTACAATTTCGATAATGAGAACCATAGGTTTCGTGAAGCAGGAAGAGTATGGCAGGAAGCAGATAAGGAACGCCTTTTAGGTGAAGTAGCTGATTCTCTGGTAGCTTATGGAGTCATCATGCAACCCACCCAGGTGGTATATGAAGCAAACAGAGATATTGTAAGAGCTCAGAGCTTGCCATGGCACGAAAAATATACTCATCAGACCTTAATAGAATGGAACCTTCCTGACCCGGCTTATCATGGTTCCTTTCATTACGACTGGACTTCAGATGACGAACAAACCTGGTATGAGGCCTATGACCTCTGGGGTGATCTGATCTATGAATTTAACAAGCGAGGCGGTACGGTTGCTTATGGTACAGATGATAACTACATCTGGGCTACTCCCGGTTTCTCAAATATCAGGGAATTACAGCTTCTCAGAGAGTCTGGAATGCATACGCTTGAGGTTCTCAAATCAGCAACACATAACAGTGCAAAAGCACTTCGCATTGAAGATGAAACGGGATTAGTACGTCCCGGTTACGAAGCAGATCTTATCCTGATTGATGGAAGTCCCTTATATAACCTACGGTTCATGTATTCTTTTGGAGCCATCACACTTGATGAAAATGAGAACATGTACAGAACGAAAGGTATTGTTCACACCATCAAAGATGGAGTTGTTATCAACAACGACAAGCTAATGGAAGAAGTAGCCCGAATGGTGAAAGAATCGAAAGAAGGAGTGGGTTCAAATATTGCCAATGATCCTTTTTTAATTGAAGAAGACTAAATAAAACAGATATGACCGGAATAAAAATCTCATCCAAAATCATCCTGGGAACTTTTAAGTTTGCTGCAGCCATTATTATTGGTTCATTATGCTTGGAAGTTCAGGCACAACAAATAGCTCAACCCGGTCAATACGACCAACTCAAGTACCGGCACATCGGACCTGATGGAAACAGGACGATTGCTGTAATTGGTGTTCCCGGTGATCCTTCAACAATATTAGTTGGAGCAGCCTCCGGAGGTATTTGGAAGACCACCGATTACGGAACTAACTGGAAACCTGTATTTGAATCCCAAAGTGCTTCATCGGTTTCTGCTTTGGGCGTTTCACAATCAGCACCTAATGAAATGTGGGCAGGTACGGGAGAAACATTTTTAATTCGCCCGGCTCATGCAATGGGAGATGGTATCTATAAATCCACTGATTATGGAGATAACTGGCAGAAAATGGGCCTCGATAAAACAGGTCGGATCGGACAAGTCAGAGTAAATCCACAAGATTCTGATATTGTCTATGCTTGTGCTTTGGGCCATTCCTTTGGCCCTCAAAAAGAAAGAGGTGTTTATCGAACTATCGATGGAGGAGAAAATTGGGAGTTGGTACTTCATGTCAATGAAGATACCGGATGTGCAGATATGGACATTGATCCCAATGATCCAAATACGGTATTTGCAGCATTTTGGCAATTGCAGATCGATACCTGGAAACTTAACAGCGGTGGGCCTCACAGTGGTGTTTATCGTTCAAAAGATGGTGGAGATACCTGGGAAAAACTATCAGGTGTAGGAAAAGGTTTACCCGGATCTGAAGATCACCATGTAGGTAAGGTTTCTGTTCGTGTTGCTCCAAGCAACTCCCAAAGAGTATATGTACTTACAGAAGAAAGCAGTCCCGGTTTTTACAAATCTGATGATGGAGGCGATAACTGGGAACTGGTTACACGAAATCACACCATCAACGAACGGGCTCCTTATTACACTCGCTTTGATGTTGATCCTGAAGATCAGGAACGGATATATTTTGCCTCGGTTCGGTTCAGTATGTCCAGAAATGGAGGAAAGACATTAGTGGACAATGCTCCGCGTGGTGGAGGAGACAATCATGATATCTGGATTGATCCTACCAATCCAAAACGATTTATGGTGGCGCACGATGGCGGACTTGGAGTAACCCTTAACCATGGCCGCACTTTTGATCAACATACATTACCAATAGCCCAGATGTACCATGTTCATGTGGATAACGAAATTCCATACAATGTATATGGAAACCGGCAGGACGGATACTCTTACAAAGCCCCAAGTAACAGCCGTATGGGATATATACCATTAGGCTTATGGGAAGCAGTTGGAGGGTGTGAAAGTGGTTTTTCTATTCCTGATACCGTAGACGGATATACTGTATGGTCGGGATGTTATGACGGTGGCCTTGAAATCTATGATGAACGAAATAAACATTCCCGTAATGTTCGGGTATGGCCTGAAGCTGCTTACGGTTGGGCTCCAAAAGATTTAAAATTTCGCTGGCACTGGACTTTTCCAATCTATATATCTCCACACGACAATAATAAGGTTTATGTAGGAAGCCAATATGTGCATGTGACCAATAATCGTGGCCGAAGCTGGGATGTTATTAGCCCTGATTTAACACAAAACTTGGAGAGCCATCAGGAAAGCTCCGGTGGAGTAGCAACCGATAACCTGATGACATTTGACGGAAACACCCTTTTTGCTATTGCAGAATCTGAATTGGAGAATGGCCTTATTTGGACAGGAAGTAATGACGGCTTAATACACCTTACAAGAGATGGCGGTGAGAACTGGATAAACGTGAGCGACAATATTAGTGATTTTCCCGAGTGGGGAACCATTGCTAATATCGAACCCTCAAAATATGATGCCGGAACTGCTTACATCAGTGTTGACGCTCATCAGCAAGCTGATTTTGATCCCTATATCTATAAAACAGAAAACTACGGACGGAGTTGGGAAAAAATAAGTGCCGGAATTCCTAAATCTGTTCATAGTTATGTGCATGTGGTTCGGGAAGACCCCAAAAAGCCGGGCGTACTATATGCCGGTACTGACAATCAGGTTTATTTTTCACCCAATGATGGGGAAGACTGGCTTTCGTTAAGAAACAATATGCCCTCTGCACCGGTCTACTGGCTGACTGTTCAAGATCATTTTGATGACCTGGTAATTGGTACTTACGGCCGTGGGTTTTGGATCATGGATGATATAAATCCAATCAGAAACCTTACTACGGATGTAATGAACGATAACCTGCATTTATTTGCCCTGAGACCCGCCTATCGTTTCTACAGTATTCAGGGTATAAAAACCGATGGACGCAGCCACATTCGTGGAGAAAATCCTCCTTATGGGGCATCTATAAATTATTTTGTAAAAAATGATGCAAGTGAACTCGCTAAGATTGAGATTTTTGACCGCAATGGAGATTTGGTGCGAACCTTATCAGGTAACGCTGAAAATGGCATCAACAGAGTTTGGTGGGATTTAAGTCATGAGCCTTCAATTACTCCGAAACTACGGGTAGCTCCGCCAAATATGCCATGGGTACCAATTCGTCAGGAAGGCTGGCGGCCTTTGGTAACTTGGGATTTAGATCTTTGGAGAGGACAACTGGGCCCAAGAGTGATACCGGGTATATTTACAGTTAAAGTTACGGTAGGTGAACACGAGATGACCCGGGAACTGGAAGTTCGCAAAGACCCAACCTCAGTTGGTACCGTTGAAGAAATTGAACAACAAGTAGCATTTGGAATTGAGTTACGAGATCAGCTGAATGAAGTAGTAGTCCTGATAAATGAAATTGAATGGATCCGCAAAGAGTTTGAAGATCTTATGGAGCGACTCAAGGAGACAAGAGATGAGACTCAGGTTGCTGCTATTATTAATAAAGCCAGTGAACTTAATGACCGTGTCACAATGATTGAAAGCAATCTCTATGATATCCATCTGACCGGTGCCCGAGAAGATGCCTTCCGAAATCCAATGAAACTGTATGGACGAATAAGTGCGTTAGGTAGCGATATTATGTACAACGGTGCTGATTTTGCCCCCACCCAACAGCAGGTAGAAGTGTTTGATAAAATTCAAGATCAATTCGAAATGACGAAAGAAGCTTACAACACGTTTGTTGAAGAACGCTTAATTCCATTTTATCAGGAAATAGGGCGCGGACAGGGCGAAGTGGAATTTATTGAACAGTAATAAGTAAGTGAATTTCAATTATCAACTTTATTTCAAAACGAATAAAATTTCTCTTATGTCATTTTTTATAAAAATTCCGATGGCAGTAATATCGCCCATACTTTTTGCCTTTTTGCTCATATCGTGCAATTCTGATGTAAATAAATACGCTGATGATGTGAATTCAGTGCTGGATAAGCTCGAGGAAGAGCGGTCCATGACACTGGAAGAACTTGAAACTGAAGTAACCCCGCAAAATATTGAGAAGCTTATTGAGCTGGGATTATGGAGCCAAGCAGAACAATATATTACCAATGCAGATGCAGAAAATGATGAAATCAGGCTTGCTGAAGCCAAATTACTGTTCAAAAAACATCGATACAGTGCCTCAGAAAACATTGTTAATACAATTTTAGAGAAAAATCCTGCTAATCGTGAAGCAAAATTGCTCAAGGCTGAATTGGATATTCAGGCTTGGAAATTGGATGAAGCAGATAACATAGGCGCAGCGCTTCTGGAAGAAAACACGAATGATGCCGAAGCCGGTTTAATTCGAGGAAAAGTGGCCTTGCTGAAGCGTGATTTTGAAGAGGCATTACGCTGGGCAGAGAATGTTCAGGACTGGGATCCACAATTTGATGGAGGTTATCTTTTGGAAGCCGAAGGTTTGTTCTGGGATCAGGATCCTGCTGCGGCAGAGCCTGCTTTGAAAAAGGCTCTGTCATTGAATCCATATAATCCTGACGCCCGGTTCAGCTATGGCTATGCGGTATGGCGGAGAGTAGATGCTACACAACTGGATAATATGGCCGGCCAATGGAACATAGCCTTTGAGGTAAATCCACTTCATTATCTAACACACTGGCATTTTGGAAATGGACATACCAATTTAACCTATGCGGATTATATCCATCCTTCCGACGAAGAAGTACGTGAAGAGCTTAACCGAGCGGAAGCACTCATTCCTGAAAACAGATTAGACGAGGCTATTCAAATAACACACGAGGTGGAAGCTGAATATCCTGAATCGGTGCTTCCGAAGATGATGCGAGGCTCAATCTATTATATGTATTATGATATGGATTGGGCTGCACGACTGGATTCTTCTCAAGCTGCCTTTGAGGATATCCTTGATAGAAAACAAAATTACGGGCCGGCACATAACGGATTAGCGGCAGTTATTAAGCAACGTCAGTTTGAGTATCTGGATGGATTTGAGCAGCTTGAACAAACCATTGCTGATACTGAGATTCCGGAAGACGGCGCAGTGTTTTATAATGTATTTAAGGATGCAAATTACTACCCGGGCGATCGTGTTAAAAAAATGATCTCACAACAGATTGGTCCTAGTGAGGCTTATCTTCCAATGATCAATAAATTTGACTCCGATTTTGCTATTCCACCCCTTCATATCGATCTGGCTATAGCCATGGATCGAAGCTATTTCCGATTTGGCACTACCTTTGATAACCGGCAATGGATGGACATCCGCGGAGTTGGAAGCGGTGCTACCGGCATTGAATATCTGGAAAGAGGAGCACACTGGGAGCGTAATGTGCTGGCCCATGAATATGCCCACCTTTACCATGGACGTATTTTGACGGATGAGGAAAGCCGAAAAATTCGATCATTGTATCATACAGCTAAAGAGAGTAATACTACCCTGGATTATTATGCATCCAACAACGAAAGTGAATTTTTTGCTCAGGGTTACGCCGGATTTCTTTCGGAGAAGAAAGTACATCCATTGAATCATAAATCAATGAATACCCGTGAATTCATTCGGAAAAAAGATCCGGACTACTATGAGTTTTTGGAATCACTCCTCCAAAAGCAAGAGCAATACCTTGCCGGCAACGAAGAAGTGCTGGCTGATAACTGGGCTCAAACGTATTTAACACTGGCAAACAGAGCTCGAGGGAGTAATAATTTAACTGAAGCCACTGCTTACCTTGATACCGCTCTGACCTTCAGTAACGATTATATTCCTGCCTTACTCGAATATGCTGAAGTCAATGCAGAGAAAGGTGATTTCGAGGATGCCGAAGGAATGATCTCCAAGGCAAATGATTTGGATTCCAATTATGCCCCGGTATTGATTACAAGGGCAAATGTTATCCATCAAAAAGCATTAGAAGGTATAATGACATTTGATGAAGCGATAGAGGAACAAAGAACACTCTTTGATAAAGCTGAGATGATGGAAGAAGATTTAGCTGAAGCAGCGAACCTCAACCGGCTTTCAAGAGAAAGATACCATAACTATGGTTTCCTGAAAGAGGCCATTGATGTATCTGAAAGTTATGTTGCTGATGCCCCAATGGTTTCCACATACCTGCGCGACCGGAAAGAAGATGCAGAGGCCTTTGCTAAAAACCTTCGCAGTGTACTTGGTTATTCAAGTGAAGTGTCTGCCTTCTTTAAGGCCTTGCTGGATCAAAATCCGCAAAATTTTGGCTATCGGCTAATCTATGCGGATGTGTTAACCCGTCAAGCCCAGCTTGATGAAGCATTAGGTGTATTAGAAGAAGGCCAGCGTATTTTAGCATCAGCAGATAATGAATTACCCAGTTATACATTGAGAATTGCTCACATCAATTTTGAAAATGGGGAAGAAAAAGCAGAAGAGGCCATTAGCGATATATCCGATAGCGATCTGGGAATGGATGAGAAGTTTCTGCTCGCAGAACTTTATGCAAAGCTAGGCCAGATCGCCGAAGGCAATGAAGTACTGGATAGTATTTCAGAAATAAATTTACCCGTTAATAATGCTGAGTATGAATTTGTACTCGGCAAACTGGTAGAAGCGGATGGGGACATCGAAAGTGCTGAAAACCACTATAATGAGGCATTAGCGCTGAATCCATATCATCTGTCAGCCCGTGCAGCTCTAATTCAGCTAATGAATCAGCAGGATAACGAAGATGCTGCAGCAACCTTAATTGAAGAAGCTGAAGGTCTGCCTATTCAGCTCGGTCCTGATTTTACCCGTCAGGTCAATTAAATAAAAGAGACCCTTTTTCTATACATTACCAAAGCCAAAGTGTTCATGTGAGCACTTTGGCTTTTCCTTTAAAGACAGGACTGCTTTTACTATAATTGAGCGCTGTTCAATGATTTGAATTTTCACCTATATAACAAGACAATTAAATGAAGTTCTCACTAAGAATATTGATTCCGGTTTTAATGCTAATTGTGATCGGCTGCACTCCTCAAACCCCCAATGAAGAAAATGATGAATCTGAGATCTTTGTGGAAGAATCTTATGTAAATGAGGTCGAAGAATTGGCTGAAAGCGCCAAAATTAAGGAAGCGATGGAATTCATCCGAAATATGGATGAGGAAACCGTACAAAATCAGATTGCGATAACCGAAATTCCGGCCCCGCCATTTCAGGAAGAGGTTAGGGCTGAACGATATGCGGAGATGATGCAAGAATATGGGCTCGATCAGGTTGAAATAGATGAGGAAGGGAATGTGATAGGCAAGCGTCCCGGAACCGAGGGTGAGCAGACTATTGTGATCTCAGCACACCTGGACACGGTGTTCCCGGAAAGAACCAACGTAGAGGTTGAGGTTCGAAATGACACGCTCTTTGCTCCGGGCATCACTGATGATGCCCGTGGTCTGTCGGTACTTCTTGCATTGATAAATACTTTGGAAACCCTGGATATCCAAAGTGCTGATAATATCTGGTTCATGGGAACGGTGGGAGAAGAGGGCCTTGGAGACCTGAGAGGGGTAAAGCACCTTTTTGAGACGGAAGGCGATAAAATTGATGCCTTTATTTCCATTGACGGAAGCCGCGCATCACGGATCGTGAATAAAGCGTTGGGGTCACATCGGTACCGAGTCACATTTGAAGGCCCGGGCGGACATTCCTGGGGTGCGTTCGGGACTGCAAATCCGGCTCATGCTATGGGAAGGGCGATCACTTATTTTGAAGATAATGCTTCTCAGTTTGTTAAAACAGGCCCCAAAACAAGCTACAATATTGGAAGGATAGGGGGAGGAACATCCGTTAATTCTATTCCCTTCGAAAACTGGATGGAAATTGACATGCGTTCGGAAAGCCCTGACGCCCTGCAGCAGATAGATGGCATTATGCAGGATGCTATCCAAAAGGCACTTATCGAAGCAAACAGTATCAAAACCCAGGGACCTGATCTGACGGTAGATATTGACATGATCGGGAATAGGCCATCAGGAGAAATCCCGGCTGACGTCCCTTTTGTTCAGCGGGCTTTGGCAGTTTCGAAGTATTTTGGGCAGGTACCCGAACTGACAAGATCTTCAACAGATGCCAATGTATCCATTTCAATGGGGATTCCATCCATGACCATTGGCGGAGGCGGAAACAGTGGCAGTTCTCACTCTCTGGATGAGTGGTGGTATAACGAAGACGGCTATAAAGGAGTACAGCGAGCATTTATAATCTTAATGGCGGAAACAGGGTTGGCAGAGTGATATGAAAAGGCAGAACATTACCTCCGGAACAGAATGGGAAGTTAAAGTAGGGTACAGTCGCGCGGTGAAAGTCGGGAACCAAGTATTTGTATCAGGGACTACAGCTGTTGATGAAGATGGTGTGATCGTTGGGAAAGGAAATGTATATCTTCAAACAAAACAATGTATCCTGAACATCGAAAAAGCACTGATAAAAGCCGGTGCTTCATTGAACGATGTAGTCCGAACCCGAACGTTTATTACAAATATTGACAAGTGGGAGGCTTTTGGAAAAGTTCATAAAGAATTTTTCGGAGCCATTAAACCCGTTGCCACTTTAGTAGAAGTAAGCAAACTCATAGATCCGGATCTATTAGTTGAAATGGAAGTGGATGCAGTATTGGGATAGTTTTAGTAGTGAGTCTTGCACCTAAAACCACACCATCACATTAAAGGAAGGCTGAATACCAAGGTCATAGACATCCACGGGCTGGGAGGAAAGTCGCCTTCGGTTTTCCGGGACTGAAGTATCGATCACCAAATTAAGTTCGCGGTACCAGGTATTTTGGTGGTCTAACAGATTATATACAGAAGCATTTATTTCTAATTTTGTATCGCGGATGTCAAAACTATACTCCAATCCGGCATCCACTCTTCGATAATTATCAAGTCGTTGCTGTTCTTCCACCTGCAGAAAATAGAGTCGATTTGGAACTCCTGAGGAGGCCGTAAAGCTCACAAATGCAGTAAGGTTTGGAATGAATGTGTACTCAAGGGAAGAATTAAAGCTGTGGGTTCGATCCCATGCCGCATAGAATTGAGTCCCATTTAAAATGGCAGGATTGTTGAAGACGGATTCTGAAAGCGTATATGAATTGGTCAGCGTAAGTTTCCGGAACCTGTTTCTGATCATAAATTCAATGCCTTTTGCAGTGCCATCGTTGTCAAAAAGCCAGGGCGGGGAATCAAAGCTGTTGGTCAGCGTTTGTGCATTGATCTCAAAAAGCCGGGCATTATCCAGCGCTTTATAATAGCCTTCGACCTGTAAGAGGGTGTTTCCAAAAAACTTAGCATAAATACCGGCCGTAAAATAATCCGATGCAGTTGGCGGTTGTTCTTCATTGCTGATGATCCAGATATCCGGGCTGCTGATGTTGTAAAAAGACAAACGATGTGTAAACTGGTAATCCCTGCTGTATCCAAGCCCAAAGGAAAGAGGCTTCTCGTTGAAGAATTTAAGCTTTACCCGGGGTGAGAAATTCAAATAATCACCGGCGGTATAATAGTGCAGTCTCGTTCCCACATGAAGATCCATTATTTCCGGCTCTGTATAATCCAACTGAGCATAAAGGTCCAATAAGCCGGATTCGAAGGTATTCAGGAAGCCGGGGCGGTCAAACGATTCCTCAAAATATTCTCCCAAAAAGTATTGGAAAGAACTGCCGAAGGTCCACTGCACAGATGGGAGGATCAGATCAAAAGACTGATCAATTTTTAACTCATTGAAAACGCTTCGGTTTTTTAGTGGGAAAGTGAAGACCTGTATTCCATTTCCATTATTCTCGATGCGATTATACACAAAATCATCTTTACTGAAATCAGTTTCATAAATACTAATGGCTGCCATGGAACTGCTATAGAGAGCATTTGATAACGGTGTTTTGAATGACAGGCTGGAACTGAAATTTCCCCATTTATTCAGAGTTTGAACTTCCTGACGGCTAAATCTTTGATTCGGTCTATTGGGATTGAAACGCCGCACCAGCCGTTCGGCATCCTGGGAAACATCATCGGCACCATAGTATGCTCCGGCTATCAGCCGGCTCCCATTTTCAAATTCGAAATACATTTTTCCGTGGAGATCAAAAAATGCCGCATCATAGGTGCCGGGTTCAACCAATCGGGATTGAAAGTCGGTGAGATCATCGGCTAAAATTTCACGTGGGCGCTTGATATTGAGTCCATAAGCGATCAGGGCATCATTCCCAAACCAGTTGAGGTTGTTCATGGTTGATGTTCTGCCGGATAATAGCCAGCTGCTTCTTCCTTGCTTTAACGGTCCTTGTAAAGTAGCATTAAAGGCGGTATTGCTGAGCCCTGCGGAGGAGGTGAAATTATTCAGTGAACCCGTTTTGGTTAACATAGAAATGGTGCCGCCGGGAGCTGATGGAATTTGAGCCGGGGTCACATCATAGAAAAACCCGGAGGTTTGGAGTGCATTAGGGTTAAAACTGTCGAGTAAACCAAACAGATGACTCTGATTATATATGGTGATGCCGTCCAGTAAAATATGGGTGGCATCCGAAGAACTTCCCCGTACGTTAATTCCATTATTGATAGCCGTACTGCTGCTGACTGAAGGTAGTGCCTGCAAAGCCCGGGTAGTGTTATTTTCTCCAAACGGACTAAGAACACCGGTATTTACAAAATTTCGGTATATGCTGTCCGATCCGGGGGTGTAAGTAAAACCCGTGATCACAATATCATTCCCCTGAACGGTTTCAGGTTGAAGCCGGAGCGTAATATCTTCAAATGAATTTCCACTGGAGAGGTCAAGAGAAATGCGCTTGGTTTGATATCCCAGGTACGAGCTGTTTAAGGTGAAAACTTCATTGGTTGTTCGGGCTGTTATCCGAAACACTCCGGAGGCATTACTTGCCGTTCCATCGATTTTATTGCCGGATTCCCAGAAAATAGTGGCATAAGGGAGACGTTCACCGGTTTGAGCATCCACTACTTGTCCGCCTATGGAAACAGTTTGGGAGGCAGGGCTTTTTGAAGACCGGTACAGCACGATCTGCTTTCGTGAGGTATCGGCCTCTACTGCGATTTGAAAAGGCTCCAGATTATTCTTCAGATCATCAATGAAGGTTTCTTCTGTTGATGAAAAGCTCAATGAGATTTCAGCCACTTGAGATTCCCGGTATAAAAAACGGTACTCACTTTCATTTTCAACGGTTTGTATGATCTGAAGCAAAGGGGAAGAATCAAATGAAAACTGAGCCAGAACTTGTTGACTATTTCCACCAAAAACCACGAAGATCAATATACTGAAAAAAACCTTTTGCATCAGGATCCCGGGTTGAATCTATATTCACCGGTACCGGTTTGGGTAAACGCACCACCGAGTACCAATTCCAGGTCACGCAGTACCGAATCAAAATCATCCAGCTGGACGGTCCCGGTCAGGGTTTCTTCGTTTATAGATGCCGGCCAGGTGATTTGAATGTTAAAATGCTGTTCAAGTTCACTGAATACATCATGTACAGGTTGATTTTGGAAAACGAGTTGTTCAGCCAGCCAGTCCGTATAGACCGTTTCATCCTGATCGGAAAGGGCAGGGGATTCGGCTTGTTCGTCAACCGTTGATGATTGTCCCGGTTCAAGAATAATGGAATTCATGGTACTTAAAGCTTCAAACTGAATCCGGCCTTCCCGCAGAAACACATTGGATGCATTTCCCCAGTCGCTCAGTATAAATTTTGTACCTAACACTTCTACTTTTGCCCGGCTGGTTGTAACAGAGAACATTCGGTCGGGTTTATAGGTTACTTCAAAATAAGCTTCCCCCTGCAGCCTATATTCTGCGCGTGTGCTGCTGAGAGACTGCTCATAGAGCTTTGAATAAGGGCGAAGCTTTACCAGAGAGCCGTCAGCAAGTTCAACTTGCTGAATGCTTCCAAAACTTTCGGCAATCAGCTCCGGTCCACTGAGATTCTGATAAACAAAACTTCCGATGAATACTGCGATCAGTACGGCAGCAGCTATGGCATATCGCTTGATGGCAGGAGAGAGGTGGAAGATCTTAGCCTGGGTCTCCGAGTTTATCTCGGCTTTTATGGAATCCCAGACTGTAGAAGTATCAACGGGATCAAAACGGTCTTGGAGGTTTTTTCGATAGCTGAAAAGCAAATTCAATAAAGGGTCATCAGTATCCTTTAATCGATCCAGATCAGGAAGAGCTTTACCTATCTTTTGTGCAAGCAGAAGATGAGGGTCGTTGGCAGGGAGTATGTCGTTGTTGTTTACCATAGTTAAAAACCGGACAGGCATCGCTGACTGCCCGGATTATTAGGAGATTGTCAGTTAATCTTAGTCATCATCATCCTCTTCAAGTACAAATTCGATCTCATCTGCGATGAACTCTAATTTATTTTGAGGATTTGCATATCCTTCTACCTCGGCATAAATAATAAGCCCGTTTTCTAAAGCTGCAGCCACTTCCTCAAGTGATTCAAGCCCATCATCACCTTCCACTTCTGTTCGTTCCGTGATGACAACCAGCACGTCATTGGCAAGGGTAACCGTTTGGTTGTTGATATCAACGGAGGCCACTGTCTGTTCCAAGTCCTCTTCATCATCGCTCACAAACCCGGTTTTCAGGTTTACCCGGAATAACTTATTGAGATTTTGGAATCGGAGTAATGCGGTTCCGTCCCCATCCATTACAATAGTTCCGGAAACAGTTTTGGTTGATTCGTTGCCAGCATTATTTTTGAAAATATTCATCTCATAGCTAAGGGTGCCGGTAACGCCTTGTTTAAGCGTGCCATAATAGGCGAGGGTATCTTTGTTGATCTCGATGTCAAGAAAGTTGATCTCATTTACATAGGATCGTTCAAAAGTATCTCCATTTGGGCGAACTCCGCTAAAAGATCCATTTCCATAATGAAAACCATCCAGGGTCAATACAGGAGTGACACTGCTGAGGCCTCCAATGGCAAAAGTATCAGCCCGGCTAAATTCAGAGAATCGAAATCTGTTTTCTATATTTCCATTCTTGGATGCAGTGAATACAATGTTTTCGATGCTCTCCTTATTTTCTCTTGGCTGGGCAATAAATCCGCCGTTAATATCAGTGAAGATGTAAGTAAGAACGGCAGAAAGATTCTTTTGGAAGTTAGGAGCACTCACTTGTCGATCAAAACTGAGGGTATGCGTTCCTGTTTGCGGATCGTATTCATAGGTATAATTACTTTCATCTCCACGGCCGGAGTAATCATCATCTTCGTCGTCATCTTTTAATTTTGCAGTGCTTGTTCCGAATCCGTCATCTGAAACAGTGGAAAGAGCATCATTCAAGCTTGCGAATATTCCATCATTATCATCAGAAAGAGCCTGTCCCATAATTTGGCTGGCTGCATCTGTTTCTTCAGGGGTTAGTTCAGAATTATTGATTTCATCTGATACATCGCCCAAGGTACAAGCAGATAGCAGCAGTGCAGGCAGTAAGATATAGCTGCTTAAGTTGATGAATTTTTGTAGTTGTGTTCTCATGGTTTTTCCAATGTTGTTAAGTGTCATTGGTGATACACTTCAGATGGATAGTTCCCCTAATGAGATGGTACAATTTTTTTGATAATGTTACTAACATAAGGTCAGTTCGAGGATGTGCACCCTGCCTCCCGGTCTGATGGCTGATGGCTCCAAGTCCATCCGACCGTTTGTTTGATTTAGGCACCTAAACTTGTTCTTATCCTCATTCAGCACCCTGCGCCTGTACATCGATCATCCCATCCATCAGATGGATCTTGCAGCTATTCCAACATTCTTTATCTCGAAACTATGTTAACATAAAAAACCCCGCTACGGTTCAGGCAGCGGGGTTTGCTTGGGTACTATTATCAGTTATTAATCGTCGTCATCGTCACTATCGTCGTCGTTATCTTCTTCTGCTTCAAAGGAATTCTCGATGTTGTTCTCGATCAATTCTTTATTGGCAGGATCAGATGGATCTAAAGGGTTCCCCTGAGAGTCCACAAACCAACCGGTTGGGTCAATGTTTATGGAAACGGCAGTAGAACTGGTATTATCTGATATCTCAATTGCAGGATTAAGTTCCATCTCGATTTCAAAATCCTTATCTGATCTGAAGAGAAACTCTTCACCGTCATAACTGCCGCGAATCACAACGGAATAACTGTTTCCATTTTCATTGAAATCGGGATCTGAGACAGAAGAACCATCATCTTCATTTTCAATCTCCATTTCAAACTCATCATATATACCATTTGGGATGATTTGTGAGGTCAGCTGAATTGGGCTTCCATCTAAAGGAAGATTTATGATCAGGTTTCCAACCTCAAAATCGGCGGAGTCATCGGAAACACTTTCAAGCTCAAGTTCCTCCACAAGCAGTTTAATCTCTGTAAGAGAGTCAAGATTGATTGCTTTGAATTTTGCGGCGGTACTGGTTTGAACCTGCATGTTAACAGCTACACTTTTTGGGCCATTATTATCGGAATTGGCAATATCGCATCCGGTTGTCATTAATAAGATGGTTGAAAGTGTTATTAGAGGGGGAAATAGTTTATGTAACTTCATAGTTATCTCTTCTTTTGGTTAATAGGTTATTTGAACAGCGTATTGCTGTCTTTTTTTCACCATTAGTACACATCAGAAAAGAGATCCCCCTAAAAAGAACTACAGAAAATCTTTAGCAGTCTCAGAAAGGGATTCACGTAGGTCTTTTAAGGCCAAACCCATATGATTTTCAACTGTTTTTACGGATACTTCAAGTGTTTGAGCGGCATCTTTATAAGTAAACTCCTGCAAAAAGCACAAACGGAATACCTGCTGTCTTTTCTCCGGCATGGCTGAGATCGCGCTCTCAATAGCATGACTCAATTCCTGCTGGCGGAGGTTTTGATCGGTTTTAAATTCCGATGAACTCAGATCGGGCAGTTCCTGATCACGGTCGTATTTCTCATTATCCCGGAACAGGTTAAGCATTCGAGTGTAAGCAATTTGAAACAGGTAAGCCCGCAACGATTTATATTCATTGATCTTGTCCCTGTTCTCCCAAATGTAGATAAAAGCTTTTTGGATGAGGTCTTCTGCGGCTTCTTTTGCGACCCCTCTTTGCCGCAGGTACCGGAACAATTCGGCATGATGGGAGTCAAAGAATTTTTTAAAAGCCTTTTGATCACCGTTTTTAATTTTTATATAAATTTCTGTTTTGTTAGACTCACTGTTCAGTGAGGTACCCAAGATCAACAGAAGATGAATTAAGGCAAGATCCATTTATTATGAAATTAGTTCGCCGTAAAGTTCAAGAATTTATAACAGAATAAGAAATCAACATGAAGTCATTTTTGTTCCCGCTGTTGCTCAGTACTGCATTACTTTCCCAGGACAATGGAAATGTTGAGATATATCGGGTTGAACAAGAAGACCGGCTGGAAGTATATGCAAAAAATACGAACATCTATCCGGTTACCATTGAGGTAGATCTCAAAATTGAGAACCTTACTCCCGATAAAAGCCTTCCATATACAACCACCATTTCTGCCCGGAATAATAAAAAGATCATGGATCTTGTATATGATAATAAAGAGCAGGGATGGCGGTTCAGCTCTTCTTTTCGATATTATATGGGGAATATATTTGCACGGCATAATGATTCTTTTGCCTACCGGCTTCCTTATCCCAAGGGAGATTCATACCGGGTTACACAAGGCTTTGGAGGGGAATTTTCTCATTACGGTGAACTCCGGCACGCCCTTGATATGGATATGCCTGAAAGAACTCCTGTTTATGCTGCACGGGGCGGAATAGTAGTAATGATGGAAGAAGGGAACAGTATCGGAGGAGCTTCGGAGGATATGATGCCGTATGCAAATTACATTACCATTATGCATGATGATGAGACTTTTGCTGATTACTCACATTTGAGGCACAATGGCGTGAATGTAGGGTTGGGACAAAAAGTTAGAATGGGCCAGTTGATCGGTTACTCAGGTGCAACGGGATTTGCAACAGGGCCGCATCTTCACTTTGTGGTAAAGAAAGCAAAACGGGACGGAGGATTTGTTTCTATACCGGTTCGTTTTACTACAACCAAAGGAATTACAGAACTCAAAGAGGGAGAGACATATATCGGGTATTGATGGGCGTTTATTTGAATTAAATTCTCATATCCTGGGCTGTACTATCTTCAAGCTTCTCCTTCTTCATATCGAGCGAAATGAATGAATGCATACGAGAGATCTGAGGGGCTTAAGTAGGTTTCCGATGGTTAAAATAGATCCCGTGGATTTCACTGCTTGGGTGACCTTCGCTGTGACCTCCGCTCCGTTCATTTGCCTTGGGGCTCATTCGCTCCGGTCGAAATGACGATTTAAATTATCATACAGCTTATTCTATTCGTTCCCTTCTTTGAAATAATCGTTCACGAGAATGGGTTCACCGAAGCCAAGCTGTTCGAGACGCTCCATTTGTGTATCCGCATCGCCAACAACCAGCCAGATCATTTTATCAGGGGTGGCATACTCACGGGCCAGTTCCTGAATTTCTTCCTTCGTGATATTCTGAACAATTTGCTGACGCCTGCGCACATAATCAGGTCCCCAGCCGTAAGCACTGATGTTGGACAGCATATTCAGCTTGGCGCCGGAAGTTTCAAATTGCCGGGCTGAGCTTTTGATAAGATAGCTCTTCGTATTTTCGAGGTCTTCATCGGTAAATGTCTCAGGATATTGTTCCAGGATCTCCTTTATCAATGCAGCAGATTCATAGGTAACATTCGTTCTTACCCCGCTTGAAATGACAAATGGGCCTGCGAGATCCGAGCCTGAAAATCCGGAGCCGATCCCATAGGTATATCCTTTTCCTTCACGTAATTCCTGGGTAAAACGGGAGGCAAATCCACCCCCGCCAAGTTTGTAATTCATGATGTTCGCCCGGTAAAAATCAGGATCGGTTTCCGGCATGGCGAGATAACCAAATCGCAAAACGGATTGCTTGGCATCGGGTACGTCATAAAAATAAACAGTAGAAGATTCAGGTGCATTGGGCAGATCGAATTCGGGGATCTCAACTTCTTTATTTTCCCACCGGGTACTGATGCTGTTCAAAGAGTTTGTCACCCGGGCTTTATTAATTGCACCAACTACATGCATATCTGCGACAGTAGGGGAGAAGTTGGTGTCATAGTAGGCCTTCAGGTCATCAAGGGTAATATTTTCAATACTATTTGTAGTCCCGATCGGGTTGTAGGAAAGAATAAGATCTTCACTATACAGTAATTTATTAAAGATGTTGGAAGCAATACTGTTTGGATTGGCACTTTGCTGGGCTATCTGACTTGTCGTGCTTTGTTTTGCGAGCTCAAACTCACGTTCGTCCCATCTTGGCTCCAGCATGATCTCTTCGACCAATTCCATGGTTGCATCGTAATTCCGGGCAAGAGTATTACCGCTGATGGAAATACTTTGTCTGCCGGCGTTCACGCGAATGGTGGCGCCCAGTTCAGCGATCGCTTCTTCAAGTTCTTCGGGAGTTTTGTTGGCGGTTCCCTTGGTCATCAGATTTGCCATTAAGTTGGAAACACCCACTTTTTCAGGATCTTCGAGTAACAGTCCGCCTTTCAGGATGATCTCAAACTCCACCAAAGGCAATTCATAATTTTCGATGCCATAGATATCGAGTCCGTTGGCGAGTTTGGCTTCCCAAACTTCAGGTACTTTCATATCAGGACTTTCACCGTAAGGAGGTTCCACAGAACGATCAAAGCTGGAAGGGATACGTTCATAGTCGGTTTCTTCCGGCAGTTCAAACTGCTCGCCTTCTGCATTGGCTACAATCTCTTCTTCAGCAACTTCAGCAGGTTCAGAACCTTCGAGGATCAGGTCGGTTTGTCCGCGCGGTACAAAGCTTGTGGCCACGTAATTCTTTCCTTTGATGTATTCCTCATATACGCGTATCACGTCTTCTTTGGTAACGGCCAGTGTTTTTTGGATATCTTCATTAATATATCCCGGATCATCTGCAAAGATGTTATACTGTGCAAGCTGAAAAGCTTTACCAAGTACGCTTGAAAGGCCATTGTAGAAATTAGTCTCAATTCCGGCTTTGATACGGTCGAGGTCGGCCTGGGTAAATCCTTCCTCCTCAAAACGCAGAAACGCTTCTTCCACAGCGGCAGCCACTTCATTTAAATCGGTATTGGGATAGGCTCTGGTGATAAAGGAAATTTCCCCGGCCAGTTCAGAATTTCCGCTGTTCATGAATACATTCGAAGTAAGCTCTTTTTCTTCCACCAATAACTGATAGAACGGCGCTTTTTTCCCATCAGAAAGAAGCTCTGTAAGGATGTCGAGCGCATAGGCATCTTCGTGATAGAGGTCAACACCCGGCCACACCATGCGGAGTTCAGGAAGGCGGGCAAAATTATCTTCAAAATATTTTTTCTTAGTTTCATCTAAAGAAACCGGCATATCAGGTAATGGTTCTATCTCCTCGCCGCGTGGGATCTCATCAAAATATTTGTGAACCCATTCCTTTGCCTGCTCCGAATCAAAATCTCCGGCAATAACCAGAGTGGCGTTGTTGGGAACATACCATCGGTTGTAGAAATCCTTTACATCCTGAAGGGTTGCATTCTGAAGATCTTCCAGGGAACCGATCACCTGCCAGTTATATGGATGACTTGCCGGGTATATATTCTTCCCGACCACGTAATTGGCATGACCATAAGGAGCATTATCAACACCCTGTCGCTTTTCATTCTTTACGACCTGTTTCTCTTTTGCGAGTACGGCTTCTGTTACCGTGTTAATGAAGTAGCCCATTTTGTCGGCTTCTGCCCATATCATTTTTTCGAGGGCATCGTTTGGCACTGTTTGGAAATAGTTGGTCCGGTCACGACTTGTGGAACCATTTGCACCCGACCCGCCAATTCGGCTGCTCATTTTATCAAGACCACCTTTTCCGAGATTTTCGGATTCCAGAAATAAGAGGTGTTCAAACAAGTGGGCAAAACCCGTACGTCCCTCAATTTCCCTGGCTGATCCCACATGAAACGTCAAAGCAACGGCAGTAACAGGGTCTGAATGGTCTTTATGGAGTATTACTTCCAGTCCATTAGCCAGGGTAAATTTCTCATAATCCACCGAAAATTCGGTTTGATCTTGTGAGCAGGAAGAAAGGGTTAATATTGAAATTAGGAGGGCAGTAAAGAGATAGAAAAATCGTGATTTCATAACAGGTACTTTGATGGTTTGAGCTCTGAATATAATAGGATGGGAGATACGGGTTTGTAAATAATTTGTTGTGGTTGTGATAGGGTATTTTTTGTTTGGAGTGAAGACCCTGAAGGGGTCATATATGAATAGCCTCGGACAATGAAATGTGTTAGCATGTAAGCAGTCCGGGGAAAGAAAGAATAAAAAGAAAAAGCTTCGCCCGATAGGAGATTTGGGATTTGTTGGTTAACGAAGCTTGGGCAACCATTTCTTTAATGCCACGTTCCTACAACCCTGCGATAAGCAATGGATACATTAGCAACATCTATCCTTGGGTTTTTCTTTTTTCTGTATTTATATACCGGGGCTGCACCCGCTTAGGCGGTTTTAACCCGGGCTATTGATATGTGCCCCCTTCAGGGTCTTGAAAAATCCATATCCCTTACTCACCCGGAACCAACCGCATAGATCGTATTTTAGATCCATCAAATAGGGTAGAATCTTGATGAAGCCAGCGATATTGACCATTTAGCCATAATTCGGTTTGATCTCCGTAATAATCAGAAAGTGGATTTCCGGACTGCCCCGTTGGAAGCACGCTCTTGCTCTTGCTCATATTGGAAAGATCTGAAATCCGTCGCAAGGAAGGGCCCAGTGTCATTTCAAATGGTTCATTCCAGCGGTATTGCCCGTTGTTTACACTCATTCCATGACTTGGCACCTCATAGGGACCTTTACTAAGCACATTGTTGACGATCATTCGTAAGGAAGAAGGAGCTTCAGGATTTTCGGCGGCTTGAGCAAAAAATGGCGGCTCAAAAGTGATGGTATGCAGTTGCTCCCACCGCCATTCGTAGGGCTCACTGCCCAGCGAATCACTTAAAAACAAAATAGCTTCCTGCATACTTTTTATAACCATGTCTTCTTTGGTTTCAACAGAATCAGTTTGAATGTCATCAAATAGCGAGCTTTCCGTTGCAATGAGGGAGGTCATTGTACGAACCGGAATATTCTCATGGTGGATGAAGTTCGAATAGGCAATATCCCCAAAATCATCTTCAAGGGTGTTTTCTGTGAAATTGAGAAAAAAGACCTCAAAAATGGAAGCAGCCGTTGATTTAAGCCCATAGTTATAATCCCAGTTTTCCAGATAGGAAATGGGGAGATCAAAATTATAAGCATCCTGATTTTTGATAATCTCCAGGATCTGTGGGGTCAGTGTGGCCGCAAAGTGGGAATAGGAATCATTTTGCAGCTTCTCAAAATCAGCGTAATTAAAAGCGATACTGTCACTCAAAATTTGTTCAATTCGTTCTATCCGTGAAGGTGGCTCCCAAAAAGTGGCCAGATAATAAGGGTAACTGTCGTGGGTAATCTTGTTGTTAGCGTTAGCGATCCACCCTTTATCGGGATTGATGGTTCGCGGCATCTCCTCATGAGGGATGAACCCCTGCCAGTCTTGTTCAGGATCCCAGCCATGCTTCAACGTAACTGGATCACCAGAGATAATCGGAATATTTCCAATGGAATACATCGCGATGTTGCCTTCCACGTCCCCGTACATAAAGTTCAAGCCGGGTACACCGAAGGTTGGGAGTGCATCTTTGAAATCCTGGAAAGTATCAGCCCAATTGATCTGATACAGGGTCCGCATTTCGTTGCTCAGTTCATAACCGGCCCATTTCATGCTGATCAGTTTATCAGAGGTCAACTCTTCAACGGGGTAGATGTCAGAAATGACCGGGCCGTTTTCAGTATAACGAATTTCAAAAGAGCGGTCGTCGCCATCCTTCACTTTTATGACCTCCCGGACGCGAGAAAAATATTCATATTCAGCTTCGCCATTTTCCAGTGAGTCCACCACATAACGTCCCCGGTCTTGCGGGTCTATCTGTTCGATAAAAAAATCGGTATCGTCGCTCATCATGCTGGTGAAAGACCACGCCATGTTATCATTTTGTCCGATTATGACGGCCGGAATTCCTGCAATGGTGGCCCCGGATACATTCTTTCCATTCAGGTTCAAGTGAACTTCGTACCACTTACCGGGCATATCCAGTCCAAGGTGAGGATCGCCTGCCAGTAAGGGATATCCTGATTCCGTTTTGGAGCCATCCACGACCCAGGCGTTACTTCCCACATGGGTTCCTTCCATTTCAAGAAGTGTCCTTTTCTTGATCTCCTGCTGAAGCATGGGCATTAGCGAAGCTCCCAACTGTGGATTCTCATTCTCACTTACAGATCTGGGGGCGTCTTCAGGAAAGCGAAGGCGAAGTTGTTCAAACTGCTCGGCGGGCAGCTGTTCGCTCAGATACTGATAGGTGATCTCGTTCCACCAGCTCATATTCAATTCCCAGGCCATCAGGCGGCTGACTGCAATTGAACGAGCCGAAGTCCAGCTGAGAGGCTCAATTTCAGTAAGTGAAAATTCAATGGGTAAACGATTAGAATTTGAGTTAATGAAGGCATTCACTCCGTTTGAATAAGACGACAAGACCAGACGCTCTTCCGCCCCAAGGGTATCCGCCAGCTGCTCCGCCATTTTCCAGAAACCCAGGGTACGCTGATATTTGTCCAGCTCGATCAGCTCCTCATCATTTCCAAAAAATTCAGCAAAACGGCCTTCCGCTGCTATCTGGGATAAGGTCATCTGCCACAATCTATCCTGAGCATGCACATAACCAAGGGCATAATACAGATCCTGCTCATTTTCGGCATAAATGTGGGGGACGCCATGGTCATCCCAGTGAATATCTACAGGAGAGGAGAGTCCGTTCAATGTAATGCTGGCTTCATAATCGGGCAGGGGTTTATAGAAGGTCCAGTAAAAAGCGAGTCCGGCAAAACCAATAATCAGGATTAGAAAAAACAGGAGGAGCTTCACAAATGTATTCATAAGGCATTTTCATAGATAATTGAGTTCACCGGAAATTAAACATTCTGCAGGGTTTATGAATGTATAATTTTAAATATGGTTTGATGATTTTATAGAAGGGCTGAACCCCATCGCTGAGGTACGGGAAGGGATGGTTGCTCATGGGAGTATTGTTGGGATAGGACAGGAGTTATTCCGGTACCACAGCGAGTCCTTTAGGGCATCGCGATGGTGGGGTAGGGAGGGGAGTATGAATAGAAATGTTTGAACCCGGTGCAGAAGGGCTGAACCCCTTCGCTGAGGTACGGGAAGGGATAGGTGACTCTGGGTATTGATTTTGCCGGGAATGTTCGGGAATGTTCGGGAATGTTCATTAAAGTGTGTGAGGGGTTAAAAATCTGTCTTCGAAGTAATCTACTAAATCCCGGCGAACCGAGGACCATCCAAATATGGTTCCACTCCATTTGGTTTGGGCGTTGAT
>JAKURD010000070.1 GCA_022450045.1 Gracilimonas sp.
TACTAAGGAAATTTGGAGTCCGCCAACCGAGTTGGGAGCACTTTAATATGGTTAAGGTAATCCAAAGGGGAATCTATTGATGAATTAACATGGTTAATTCACCCCCTAATGCAAAATTGTCATTTTACTATATAGAGGGAAGTTTGTAAATTATAGGTCATTATGGCAGGATTTAAATTACATTCATCTTATGAGCCAGCTGGAGATCAACCTCAAGCGATTGAAGAGTTGGTAACAGGAATTGAAAAGGATTTAAAACATCAGGTATTGCTGGGTATAACGGGATCAGGTAAAACGTTTACCATGGCCAATGTAATACAAGCCGTACAAAAGCCTACGCTCATTCTATCTCATAATAAAACCCTTGCGGCTCAATTATATGGCGAATTCAAGAGTTTATTCCCTGAAAATGCAGTGGAGTTTTTTATTTCCTATTATGACTATTATCAGCCCGAAGCGTATTTGCCAGTTACAGATACCTTTATTGAAAAAGATATGTCCATGAACGAAGAGATTGATCGGTTGCGGCTGAAAGCCACCACATCTCTTATTGGCAGGAAGGATGTCATTATAATTTGTTCTGTTAGTTGTATTTATGGAATTGGCTCTCCGGAAACCTACAAATCAATGTTGGTGCATGTGGATAAAACGTCACCCCTTGATCAAAAGCAATTTCTACATTCTCTGGTGAATATTCATTATGTTCGTAATGACTTGGTTTTAGAACCGGGTACCTTCAGGGTGAGGGGGGATGTGATTGAGGTATTTCCAGCTTATGATGAATGGGCTCTGCGCATTGAGCTTTTTGGTGATGATGTAGAAAAAATTTATACTTTTCATCCTCTCACCGGTGAGGTGCAAAACGATTATGATAATTTCTGGGTGTATCCCGCTAAACATTTTGTAACTACACGAGAAAATCTGAACAGAGCTATGGATGATATTCGGGTTGAATTGTCGGAGCGATTGAAGTATTTGCGAGAGGGAGCTCTTTTGCTTGAAGCCCAACGATTGGAGCAGCGCACATTATACGATTTGGAAATGATGACGGAGTTGGGATACTGTTCTGGCATTGAAAATTATTCCCGTCATTTAGAAGGCAGGAAGAAAGATGAGCGCCCCAGTACCTTAATTGATTTCTTTCCAGATGATTTTCTCATGTTTACCGATGAATCTCATGTTTCAGTTCCACAGATTAGGGCCATGTATAATGGAGATAAATCACGAAAAACCAGTTTGATTGACCATGGATTTAGACTACCTTCAGCCCTGGATAACCGCCCTATGAAATTTGAGGAATTTGAAAACTCAATAAATCAGGTTGTCTATGTTTCAGCAACGCCCGGAGAATATGAACTTCAGCAGACAAAAGGTGTGATTGTCCAACAGATAATCCGACCTACGGGTTTATTAGATCCTGAAATTATTGTGAAGAAAACCAAGGGGCAAATTGATGATTTGATTGGGGAGATTCGTGAAGTAATTAACCGGGATGAACGGGTATTGGTTACCACTCTCACCAAGCGCATGGCAGAAGATTTGACCGATTATCTCAAAGGTGTAAATATCAAGGCAGAATATATGCACAGTGATATCGATACCATCAAGCGGGTGCAAATTCTGCGGGGACTTAGAATGAAAGCTTTCGACGTGTTGGTAGGTATCAATCTACTCAGAGAAGGGTTAGATTTGCCGGAGGTATCTTTGGTAGCCGTTTTGGATGCAGATAAAGAAGGCTTTTTGCGTTCCAAGTCATCCCTCATGCAGGTATCCGGGAGGGCAGCTCGAAATATAAATGGTAAAGTGATTTTATACGGTGATAAAGTTACAGCATCCATGCAGCACCTCATTGACGAAACGGAGCGGCGGAAAAAGGTTCAAATTGAATACAACAAAACCCATAAGATTCAGCCTCGAACAATCTATAAATCAATGGAAGATATTAGGCTCACGACTGCAGTTGCAGATAAAAGCTCTGATCAAAATCTTGAAGATGTGGTAAATATTGACGTTTCAACTTTAGATGGGATTGAAACAAAAACTTCACTGGATGATCTGAAAAGAAAAATGTTGCGCTGTGCAAAGGACCTCCAATTTGAACAGGCAGCAATTTTGAG
>JAKURD010000071.1 GCA_022450045.1 Gracilimonas sp.
GCTAGCTAAGGTCAGCATGCTAATGAACGAATCTTGGTACGCCATCCATTCAAAGAATTTATTGCTTTAGATGATAGACTTGAATGATTGTAATATTAAATATTTAAGTATAATGATCAATGGGGGGTGGGGCCACAAAACGGGCATCAAGATTGATATATATCATCCCATCAACCTACACGGGGGAGATTTTCGGTTTTATAAACTTTGAATAACGACATGTAAGGCAATTTTTTGTGATTTCGATCAAAAGCCATCATTGGTTGGCACCCACGGTAAACTCCACTAGCATATTCCAGTTTCTTTTTCTATTGATCCTAAGCTCCGTAATCTCCCAAGGAGTCTTGGGAATAGAACGTCGTAACAAACAGGATGATGATGAAATCTCCTATTTTATTTACCCTCTTGTTTATCAGGTTCCAGGCTTAGGAGCTGGAGACGGAGTTGGTGCGACAGTTGGTAATCTTCTCGGAGATGGTTCAACTTTGAGTCTGTTTCGAATAAAAGGGGAAATAGAGGTGGATAGTATCATAGCCACAGATATTCCTTTGTTCACAAAACATTTAACCCTCTCAGCCGCCTATGCGGATGGTACAAAGGGAGGGTTTGCATTTTATGATAGAGGATCTGATTCTCCAGAAGAACCAGAATTTACTTTAAAATTTAAACGTAGTTGGGCGCGTGCTGCTGACCTCGGCATAAATTTTTTTGACAGACAATTGGAGTTCTATTATGGGGCTGCATTTGCTCTTCCTGAAATCGATCTAGAAAGAAGCGATCTAGCTGACTTTGATGACTGGGAAAACTTATCGTCTGAAGAGCAAGAAGACAGTATCGCAGCTTTCATTAAAAATTTTTTACTATATATTGATCTAGTCAATCTCTTTGTCACTCGCCAAGGGATCAAGATTGATTTGACAGATGATCGTATAGACCCTAGAGATGGATATCGTTTTCAATATGAAAAATATGGATTTGAAGGAGAAGGACTCAAAAATTTTAATGTCGAAGATCACTCACTGACGGCCTATTATCCAAATGAGAACTTAAGTTCAGTGTTAGTTGCCAATGTTTTTTATTCCAAGTCTAAAGTTACTAAACCTTTAAGTCTTTTTGGGGGGATTGAGATGGAAGATACCGAAGGGGCAGTTGCAGAATGTATTGCAGAGTCAAAAGGTAAGCCAAGGGATTCAACAGTTTCAGTAGAAACCTCTTGTAAAGGTTTTGTCCGAGGAGTGCAAGACTTTAATGCGGAAGGCAATAATTCAAATGCAACATCTTTAGGTGGGCCCAATCGCTTGAGAAGTTATCCCATATCCAGATTTTATGACACATATTCTTTATTTGCTGGATTAGAATATCGGACATACTATTTAGAGAGTTCAACTCCTTTTGATTTTCTTTTTGAAAAAGGAGTTTTTAAAGCAGTTCAATCAGCTATTTTTTATGAAATTGGACAAGTGTCCCCCGCTGATAACGATGCTTTGTATAGTGGCTTCAAATATTCAACAGGTGTTGGTCTTCGTCTTGTATTCTCTTCTGTCGTTCTAAGAGCGGATTATGCCACTGGAAAAGAGGGTCAGGAAACCACAGTCTTTATCGGCTATGGGTTTTAAATGTCAGGATTCGAGGAACCTAAGTGTTGGAGATGTATTTAAGCGTAGTTTAATCGTTCTATATTGCACCTAACTGCCATTAAGAGTAACATTTAAGGCTAATTAACCAATATTGCGTTAGAGGGCGTTTTAAGCATCTTTTTATTATTTCGTGAAAGTACCGATGATATCAGTTAGACTCTTTGTTCTTAAATAGTTAATGCTCACAACTCATAACGAAAAAGCCTTCGGTTAAATCCTCTGCATCCCTTCAAAATAAATAATTTACCTCGACTAGAAGAAATATAAATGTCGTCAATAAAT
>JAKURD010000008.1 GCA_022450045.1 Gracilimonas sp.
GTAGATCTCTACCTCAATGCCGCTTAATATAAACTAACAAACCGTACTCAGTGGTCTAAACATTGGGGAGTACTTCAAAAACTGCCTTCTGTTATCAGAATACACAAAATTGCCACCTTAGAAAAAGAGCTTGTTGAGTTGGTTATTGGTGAAATTGATACATCACTAAAAAAATCTATAAAGACTGTTATCTCAAAACTCGCAGGTTAAAGTTTCTCTTATTTCAAATCGTGAAATCATAAAAGAAACTCTCCCCCGCTCCCCTTATCTTTGAGCTTGGTATAAATCTCACTTCAACCCAAAAACACATATGGCAAAACCCAAATTCACTTCCCACGTTGGAATGGTGGATATCCTTCCCGATGAATCCCCTAAATGGAGAGCAGTAGAGAATATCATTCATGAAGAAGCGGCTAAGTTTAATTTTGAGGAAATTCGTACGCCGATTATGGAGCAAACGGAGCTGATCGTTCGTGGAATTGGTCAGCTTACGGATATCGTTTCCAAGGAGATCTTTGCGTTTGAGAAGGGGGACAGCCAGTATGTGTTACGACCTGAACTGACAGCACCTGTAGTCCGTGCTTTTGTGGAGCACCACATGGAACAGCGTGGCGGTTCGCAGAAGTTGTATTACATCGGACCAATGTTCCGTGCAGAGAAACCTCAAAAAGGTCGGCAGCGGCAATTCCATCAGTTTGGGGTGGAAGTGATCGGGAGTGATGATCCAGTGGCAGATGTGGAGACCATTGCTTTTATGATGAGAATTTATGAACGCATCGGCATTAGGAATTTTGAATTAAAACTGAATTCAGTAGGCGACCCAGAAAGCCGCGAAGCCTATAAAGATGCCCTTCGGGAATATTTAAAGCCGAACCTCGATAAAATGAGCGAATTGTCTCAACAGCGGTTTGAAAAGAACCCGATGCGCATCCTCGATTCGAAGGAAGAGGAAGATCAGGAGTTCATTAAAAACGTACCGGTGATCCAAAATTATTTGAATGAGGAAACAGCAGAGCATTTTGCTAAAGTCACCGCTTACCTGGATGATCTCGGCATCAACTACACGCTTGACCCGCACCTGGTGCGCGGCATGGATTATTACACGCGCACAGCCTTTGAACTGACTTCTCCCGACCTTGGTTCACAGGATGCATTAGCCGGTGGCGGCCGCTATGATCTGCTCGTGGAAGAAATTGGAGGGCAGCCTACCCCGGCCGTTGGTTTTGCTGCCGGGATGGAGCGTTTATTGATTGCCTGTGATGAATTGGGAATTGAGCTGGCCGAAGAAAAATCCGTGGATGTGTATTTCGTTACTTTGGGTGATGCTGCCCGAACCTGGGCTTTGACTCATCTTCCTAAAGTGCGGGAAGCAGGGCTTTCAGCCACCATGGATTACATGAGCAGGTCTATGAAAGCGCAGATGAAAGATGCCAACCGTGAAAATGCCAATTACACCCTTATTATCGGTGATAATGAACTGAATGAAGGTAAATTCACCCTCCGTAATATGAAGGAGAGTGAGGAGCATTCGCTTTCATTTGATGAGATCCTGGCGAAGCTGGGTAAGTAAGTGCTGTTTTGTAAATAGCGCATCAATCGGACCGGAGACCCTTACAGGCATTTCCAACCGGGCAAGGCTTAAAAACGGATTATAAACAATGCTGAACTGTTACTTCTTCAGCATTTCTTTTAATTCATTAATATCTTCTACCTCCCCAATTATTGACAGCTCATCTCCTTCCTGAAGAACCGTAATGCCATGTGGAATTTTAATCTCTCCATTGCGCCTGATAATAGTGATCAAACTTTGTCCCGGGAAGGAAACCTCTTTGATCATCTTACCTATATACTGCTGAGTGTTGTCATCAGGGTTAAGTGTGATCTTGATAAACCGCTCATCTCTAAGCATGATCTCACGAATCTCTTCATCATTTTTGGCTTTACACCAACGCTGAATAAAGTTCTTAGAACCAACCATTTCCGCTATCTGGGCTAAAATACGAAGGTGTTGGCCACTATTCTCTTTAGAGCTCACAAAGAAAATGATAGAATGAAGTTTACTCTCATCTTCATCTGCATCTTCAGAAGTAGAGGATAATATCTTTCCGTCGCTATACCCTTCTTTGATTCTTACAAGAACCATTTCCGGTGATATTTTTTCATCAATTCGGGCGTGATTCAATGCTACACCCTCTGCTATTGGAATTGCGGTATAATCATCAGAGATCATAAACATCTCCGTAAGCTTCTCTAAAGAAAAGCCCATTTTATCAGCGAGTTTTTGAGACGCTTCCTCAATTATCACTTTGTAATCTATATCAGAACTGAACTCAAGCACGTCAGCTCTTGAAATCAATTCTTCATAGGGATCTTCTTGACGAAGGCCCTTCTCTCTTAAAATATTTCTCATTTCTCCTTCAAGTCCTTGGTCTTTATGCTCACCAAGACGGGCATGTACGTGATAGATAGCTCCTTGCCGCTCCACATTAGCTTCCGCATAATACTTGTACCAAATAATGGAGGCTACAGAAACGGTAACAGTGAACAAAATGGACAAGACACCCATCTCAAAGATCAGGATAATGGAAAGTATAATACCTGCAATTTGTATCCACGGATACCAAGGCGACTTAAAGCCAGGATCATATTCTTCGATCCGGCTTTCCCGCATCACAATAACTGAAAGGTTAAGCAGGCCAAACAATAATAATTGAAAAGCACTTGCTAATTTCGCAACCTCGGCAACATTAAAAGCCAATAGGAAAAATAACATCAATCCAACCGTTCCTAATACCGACCAGTGAGGGGTGCCTAATTTTCCAACAGTAGCAAAATGCCGGTTGACAAGTTTGTCACGCGCCATAGCCATCGGATATCTGGAAGCGGACATAATTCCTGCATTCCCCGTAGAGGCAAAAGCTGCCACAGCTGCTACTACGACCAGGATCAAGCCACCCGGTTCAGGCAGCCAGTCTAAAAATACTTCACCGGCCGTGGCAACAGGAGTCAGATCTTCCCTGAAAGCCGCAGGGTCAAGAAGAGCTACCATTATATAAACACCTACTACATATACTAATACCGCTGTCCCAATTGCCAGAAACATACCTAACGGAATATTCCGATCCGGATTTTTCACTTCTTCCGCAATACTTGCCACTTTAGTTAAACCCGCGTAGGATACAAATACCATCCCGACTGTAGCAAAAAAGCCAAACACTCCTTCCGTAAAAAATGGGGTAAACTGTTTTTGAGCCACAGCAACAACATCCATTGAGAATACCTCAAAAACTCCCTGAATGATATAGAAAAACATAATAGTAACCAGAGCTGCAACCAATACTTTTTGAAGCCAGGTAGTTTCCTTTGCCCCAACCACATTCAATATCCCAAACACAATCGTTAAAAAGATCGCTACATAGAGGATATCCACTTCGTAGAAAATGGATATATAAGCGCCCATACCAATGAGCGCGAACGCACTTTTAAGAACTAAGGCTAACCATGATCCAAAACCTCCAATAGTTCCCAACATTGGACCCAAACTTCGGTCAATGATATAATAGGTTCCTCCTGAGCGCGGAAGTGCAGTTGCCAATTCAGCTACACTGAACATAGTGGGTAATACAATAATACCTGAAACCAGGTAAGCTAAAACTACTGATGGGCCTGTTTCAGCTGCTGCCAAACCAGGTAAAAGAAAAAATCCGGAACTGAACATAGCACCGGTTGCAATAGCGTAAACATCCGAAAGACCCAATTCTTTCGCTAATTTTTTATGCTTCATATAACGTTTTTGTACATCTGATTTCGTTCAGCAAACAAGGCTAAACTTTTGCGACCTCATACCAATGGTACGTATTTATTTGCAAATCCATTTGGTTAACCTCATAAATAATATCAACCGCAGTGATAACTACAAAATTTTTTACTTTAGTTAAATTTTAAAATCTCCTGAATCTAAGGTTTCATTAGAATACTGAATACGTTTTCCGGTTTTTGAGCTGCTTTCAGCTGTTCAATACTTTCACCGGGTCGTACTAATCTCGCAACTGTATTTACTCCCTTCAGGTGTTCCCTCACGGATAGTTCTTTCGGGCTGAGCAGCATCAGTACCACATGTGCTTTGTTAGCTGTTTTGGGGATTTGAAGCCCTTCTTTCACAATGCCGACAAATAGCATCTGCTCCTGCACTATAGAAGTATGTGCATCATAAACCACTACGCCCGACATCATTTCCGGAGAGTAGTCTGAAGAGTTTTTAAGTAACCTGCTGATAAGGTGTTCCACTTTTTCTCTTGGAATGGTATCATCCCGGCTAAGCATTTTTACAAATTTTTCTTCCAGGCTATCACCGGTTTCCGAGATCACGATGCGGTCTTGTTTCAGTAACTTTTGCCTGGATCCTTCTTCAAGTTTTTTTGCCTGATGTTCAACTTCCGATGGATAAACGGTAATAAAGCAAAGCTTAGGGAACCGCTGCGCAACTACCCTCGGAAGGCGATCAAGCCCCGGGCGCCACGATAATGAACCCTCGCGGGCACTTAAAAGCACAAACAAATCATCTTCCTCAATAGACTCATCCAGCCATCCGGGGAGTTCCATCCAGCTTTTCATGGATATAAATTTTGTTTCAAGTTCAGGCTTTACACGATTTATTCTGCGTTCCACATTTTTCATCCGTTCTTTTGGAGCTAAAACCGTAAGCGAACTTCCGATCTGATCTGCCATTAGTTTTATGGACCGAATAGCTCCATTAAAACCTGACTCCAAAGAGGCATAAGGAGGAATCGCGATCACCACTCGTTCTACCGTATTTATGGGCTTATGGATCTTGCAAACCATCACCATCTCATCGATCTTTTGAAGCAGTTGATCTAGGATACTCCCAAAAATACGCTGCCTCGCAGATGTAGCACCATTCCAACCTATTACGACTGTGGATGCCAATTTTTCATTCACTGATCGCGCTATCCCTTTGGCAATATTAAGATCAATGGCGGTTACCGGATTTACGGGGATTTCCGCAGCAGCGGCGTGCACAACCGCATGACTCAACATTTTTTCGCCACGAGCTACCTGGGCGTCTACATCCTTTCCGTCGTGTGCAACAGTTAACGGGTAGATGGGCTCTTCCGAGTTTTCATCCCGAATCATAAAAGCAATATCCATCAAAGCATCTGAGGTCTCCGGATTGGCCAGCGGAACAATGATGCGCTGTGGAGTTTGAGATGGCTCATACGGTTTTTTCTCTTCCTGCAGGGCAACCTCACGGCCAAATTTTTCAACCAGCCAGGGCCCAATCAAGCAGGTGATCAAAATCATGATGACTACAGCGTTTACAGCGGTTTGGTCAAAAAATCCAAGGTCATATCCCAGTAAAGTTACGGCAAGCGTTGCTGCAGATTGAGGGGTTGTCAAACCAAAGATTACTAACCCCTCGGCATTTGAAAATCCTTTAAGCAGCCTTACGATCAACGAACCAACTGCTTTCCCTGCAAATACCAACGTTGTAAAGGAGATGGCGTAGATCCAAACGTCGAGGCTGGCGAGTACTTCCACATCAACCAGCATTCCTACTGAGATCAGGAAAAAGGGAATGAATAACGCGTTGCCCACAAATTGTATACGGCTCATCAAAGTTCCGTTTCCGGGAACAAGGCGATTCATAAGCAATCCGGCAATAAAGGCCCCAATGATGGAAGCAAGTCCCGCGAGCTCGGCTAAAAAAGCTGTTGTAAAGAGAACAGCCATCAGGAATACAAAGTCCACGTCCGTCTCATGCTTCAAATTTCTGAAGAACCATCTTCCCAAACGTGGTAAAATAAGTACAGCTGCTATCAGAAATATGGCGATAGATGTTCCAAATAATGTCCAGTAGCCGGGGCCTTGCGCATCTCCCACAGTCCCGGCAATGATAGCTAAAATTCCGAGTGAAAGTGTATCGGTAACCAATGTTCCGCCCATCGACATGGTGACGGCTGTATTCTTTGTGATCCCTAATCGCTCCACAATGGGATAGGCAAGCAGCGTGTGTGAACCGACAATTGCCCCCAAAAGCAACGAACTTTCTAAGGAGTAATTGAACAGGTTCACCCCTGCAAAATATGCCCCAAGCGCCGGAAAAGAATAGGATAATATTCCAAAACCAATGCTTTGATTTCGGAGTTTTTCAAACCGGTTCAGGTCTATAGATAACCCGGCCATAAACATTAGATAAAGTAACCCCACGGTTCCCAGTAACTCAATGGTACTGTCTCGTTCAAGCAAATTGAGTACACTTGGGCCAATCACCATTCCTGAAAGGATAATACCCACCAAGCCCGGAATTTTGATCCTCTTAAAAACGATCGGAGCCACGAGAATAACGATCATCACTAAAGCAAAGATCATTACCGGATTTGAGAATGGCACAGAAAAGTTAAGTGATTCGTTCATATTCCTTTGGAAATTTCAGGCTTATTTGCAGAAAGAAAGTAATCTTGCTGATGTAAACTCATGCGTGTTTATTTTCGGTACTTGATAATTACTTAGAGGTAAAGACCGGTTACGCACGATGCACACTCAATCTTCTATCAACGCCTGCGAAGTTAGCTGACGGGCTGGAACTGATAGATGCTCTTTTCGAATTTCGAATTTCGCTCCACGTTCGGGTTCTTCGCTCCCACCGATGTGGAATTAGGCCGATTGTACAAATCACCAACAATGATAAAGGCTTTTTAGTATCAGGTCAAACTTAAAGTAATTTTGATTGATAAAAATTTGTGTCATCAGTAAATCCAATTAATCAGTGGCTCAAATTTCATTATCTTTATTATCTCTTAAAATTCACACCTTCACTTTAAAAATTTTATACATGTTCCCATCGGAAGTAACCGATTTTTTTAAGGCTCAAAAAACGCCTTTCTATTATTATGATCTCGATGTTTTGAATGAAACGCTTGATCAGATTAAAACTCATGGGCTTTCAAAGGGATTTCATATCCATTTTGCGCTGAAGGCAAATAATCAGCCTAAGATCCTGGAGATAATAAAAAAAGCAGGTCTTGGTGCCGATTGTGTAAGCGGTGGTGAAATTCAGCGTGCCATTGATTCCGGGTTCAACTCTGAAGAGATTGCCTTTGCAGGTGTTGGTAAAAGTGATGAGGAAATGAAACTGGGATTGAAGCACGATATTTTTTGCTTTAATTGTGAGTCGCCGCAGGAACTGGAAGTGCTGAACGAGTTAGCAGGGCAGCGAAATACAATCGCTCGAATCGCTTTGCGACTTAACCCCAACGTGGAGGCCGATACCCATAAATATATCACCACCGGATTGAATGAAAATAAATTCGGCATCAACGCCTCCGATCTGGATGATATGCTTGATAAGTTACCGGGGTTGAAAAACCTGAAACTGATCGGGATCCATTTTCACATCGGTTCACAGATCGAAAAGTTCACCCCATTTGAAGAACTGTGTACAAAGGCCAATGCACTGAATGATCACATTGAGGAAAAAGGATTTGAGCTTTCGGTAATAAATGTGGGCGGTGGATTTGGAATTAACTATGCGCATCCAAACGATAATTCTGTACCGGATTTTGAACGCTTTTTTGGATTGTTTGAGCAGAACATCAAGCTGAAAGATCATCAGCAACTGCATTTTGAATTGGGTCGGTCGGTGGTTGGTCAGTGTGGAAGTTTGATCACCAAGGTCTTATTCACCAAATACGGGCAGACCAAGAGCTTTGCTATTGTGGATGCCGGCATGACCGAGCTTATCCGACCTGCATTATATCAGGCCGCTCACCGCATTGACGTGTTAACCAGCTCCGGGGCGGAAGAAACATATGATGTAGTCGGCCCAATCTGCGAAAGCTCCGATACCTTCCGAAAAGATATTTCTATTCCTAAAGTAGAACGCGGCGATCTCGTTGCCATCCGCAGCGCCGGGGCTTATGGCGAAGTGATGCGAAGTGCCTACAATTTAAGAGAAGCGAATCCAACGTTTTATTCTGATGAGGTAGGGTAATTTAAAATTCGAAATTTCGAATTTTAAATTGCTTTGGGCTTTAATAAATCTATATTCCTAAAAAGGTTTTTATCTCTTTCTTTAATTGAATGATATCAACTTCCCTTAAGGCCGCAATTTTTTTGATTGCTAATTTTTTATCAATAGTCGCGAACTTCATTCGGGTCATTGAGGGTTTGGGTAACCCAGCTTCTTTCCACTCAGCAATATATAATCAATCACCAATCCGGGATTTTGCTTTTACATTACTTGTTACAAACATAACCAATATATCAGGCCTGAAATTATATTCCCTCGGTGGAATCACAAGTGCTGGCCTTCTTTTAGTTGCTTTAAGATTTGTGAATGAAAAGGTAAGCAAAACTATATCCCATTAATCATAGGTCATTGTATATCTCGTCTTCTTCGTTATCCCATTCGGAAAATGCAGGTTCGCTCACTTTCATCCTGCATTCTCTCCATTGCTTCCTCTACATAATCGTCAATTAATTCACTTACCAAACTACTCATGGATTTTCCCTCTAAAGAAGCTACTGCTTTTAGTTTTTTTCTTTTTTTCATCGGGAATTCTGATACTTATTACACTCATAGTTCCTCCTTTTTGTAGTATAACCTACTTGAAGTAAATTATTTCTTCAAATCAACCTAATTTCCCCGCAATATACCCTGTGGTCCATGCAGCCTGGAAGTTAAAGCCTCCGGTTACACCATCAATATCCAATACCTCCCCTGCGAAATAGAGATTAGAAGATCTGCGACTCTGCATGGTTTTCATATCCACATCCTGTAAGCTGATTCCCCCACAAGTCACAAACTCTTCCTTAAAAGTAGTTTTCCCTTCCACCTTATATTTATCATTGGTCAATAAATGCACCAGCCGGTTGATGTTTTTCTTACCCATATTCTGCCAGATCATATCGTTACCCAACTCTAATTTGTTGATCAGGAATTCCCATAATCGCCCCGCCAGGCCAAACGGATTTACATTTGCGATCTTCTTTTTCCCATGCTCATATTCAATCGTTTTCAGAACATCCCGCACTTCTTGCTCGGTTCGTTCACCCGTCCAGTTCACTAATACCTTGAAGGTATAATCCTTCTTATTCAGCTCCCTTGCGCCAAATGCTGAAAGCTTTAAAATAGCCGGGCCGCTCATTCCCCAGTGCGTGATCAAAAGCGGGCCGCCGCTCTGCAATTTCGATCCCATAACCTTAACCGAAACCGGCTCAGCTACCACGCCCATCAATTCTTTGATCGGTTCATTGGGCATGTTGAATGTAAAGAGTGAGGGCACGGGTTCTTCGATCTCATGATTCAGCTTTCGCAGCCAGTCAAAACCGCTTGCCCCCGGACTACCGCCGGTTGCGACAATTACTTTATCGGCTGTAATCCTGCCACCGCGGTAAAATCCGAGTTCATAACCATCACCCAATCGCTTCATACTTTTGATATTAGATTTGGCTTTGATACCAATTCCAAGCTTACGCGTTTCCTGCATCAGGCAGTTGATAATGGTTTCGGAGTCATCCGTGGTTGGGAACATGCGTCCGTCTGACTCGGTCTTCAGTTCAACCCCGCGCTGCTGGAACCAGTTGATGGTATCGGTTGGGGAAAATATCCCAAAGGCTTTTTTTAGCGGCCGTTCTCCTCGAGGATAATGCTTTACAAGCTCCCGAATATCAAAACAATGATGGGTTACATTACACCGCCCGCCCCCGGATATCCGGACTTTGGAAAGTAGTTTATCCGACTTCTCATAAATAGTGACTTTAGCTTCCGGGTGATGGGTTTTCGCTGAAATAGCTGCAAAAAATCCGGCTGCTCCCCCGCCAATCACCGCTACTTGTAGATCTTCTTTCTTCATGAAAGAAAGATACCGTTTCTTTAGGTGAGTCACGAAATAGAACGAGGATAAAGCGGATTGGGCGGATGATCGCTGAAATGATAGGGTGTTTACTCGGTGTATTATTAACCTCTATACCCAATTTTTGATTGATATTGAATTTCAAAAAGTTTACAGATAAAAATTTCTCCGATTTGTTTTTCTTTGCCTCGGGTTTCGCCCGAGGCTGCCAAAAATATGACTCCGCTGGGGTCGAGTAATCTTAAAATCTGCTAATCCGTCATTCAGCACTACAGATTCCTGCCTTCGCAGGAATGACTTTCACACACTCCTACAAATAAACTATTTATGAACTGGAAACCAGAGCTTCCGGGACAGCATTACGAAGATGGACAGCCTGTTTGAAAAGTATTATGCTAAAAAAGCAGGGATACGTTTATTAGAGAAAACAGTTCACTTTAGCAAACCCCCAAGGATTCTAAATCCTTGGGGGTTGTTTCCTACTAAATTAATGAGTCCATTCAGAAGTATTGAGTTTTCACACAGGCTGCGGAGCTTCATAGCGAGTACTACATTGATCATGGACACTTAGTACTTGGAATTTTTATTCTTTCATGCTTCAAAGATTTCGTGGAAAAATCCCCGGAACTTAATTCCGAATTTGGCATGGAATAGGTTCAGATTCCCCTTATTTTTCATCTTCATTTTCAAGACGACTATTTATGCAGATCAACGTACTTAAATTCGGCGGCACCTCCATGGCCGATCATAAAACATGGAAACAGGTGCTGGAGATCATCAGTAATTATGAATATCCCGTGGTGGTGGTTTCGGCAACGGCGCAGACAACCCGTAAGCTGGTAGAAGCCGGTAACCTGGCAGCAAAAGGTAAACTGGATGAGGCGCTGGAGATCTCTAAATCCATCCAAAAGCGACATAACCAGATCGTTACGGATTTCCTTGAAGAAAATCCCCATGCAAAGAATAAGCTCATAAAAGACAGCTGTACCAAAAACACCGAAGCTAAAATCGGTAAGCTGAATAAACTCCTGACTTATACCGAGCGGCAAGGGGTACTTTCTCCCCAAATGAAAGATGCCATTTCAGCGATGGGAGAGCAAATTTCGTCTTACCTCCTCGCACAATGTGGACTGGCGCTGGATATAATGACTCAACACATAGAGGCGCGAAAGCTCATCAAAACGGATTCGGAATATGGGAAAGCCAATCCCAATCGCTTGCTTATCAATCAGCATTGCGGCTCGCTGGAGACCGTGCTTGAAAGTGGATTCACGCCCATAATTGGTGGATTTTACGGGGAATCAAAAGACAAGACCGTTACCACTTTGGGGTTTGAAGGCTCAGATTATTCAGCAAGCTTGATCGGAGCGGCTATTGGAGCTCAAACCATCGAAATATGGACTGATGTAAGTGGTGTTTTTACCGGCGATCCTCGTTTCATCCCGGAAGCAAAACCTCTCGCTGAGATGAGCTACTTTGATGCTACCGAGATGGCTTATTTTGGAGCGAAAGTCCTTCACCCTTCCACTTTAAAACCGGCTCAGGAACGTAATATCCCGGTTTTTGTAAAGAATATGTTCAAGCCTGAGGATAAAGGAACCAAAATTGTTCGCCACTCAAAACACGACCTCGATGTATTGGCTCTTTCTTTCAAACAAAATATGGCGACGTTGACCGTCAGTGCTTACGAAACGGTAATGGGATATTCCTTTTTAACAAAAGTATTTGCCGTTTTGGAAGAACACCGGCTGGCAGTTGATGCCGTAAATACGACTGAAGCTTCGGTTACCATTGCCCTGTCAGATTCAGAGATTCTGGATCAGCTCTCAAAGGAATTCATTGAGATCGGCACGGTAACACTGGAACGGCAAAAGGGGTTGCTCACGCTCATCGGCTGTTCTATCAATAAAGCTGATAAACTCACCAGCACCATTTTTTCTTCCCTTGAAAAAGTTGAACTGAATATGATTTCCTTTACTAAAGAAAAACGAATTCTGAATGTGGTGATGGATGATGAAAAGCTGATAGAAACCACCCAAAAAGTTCACAATCAGTTATTCTGATTTTTTTGATTCCTGAGGAGCGGCTGATTCTTTCAGTTTGTCAGGGATCACAATACCTAACCGCTTAGCACGCTCTCTCCATTTTTGACGAGCCAGCTTTTGCATGTCTTCGATGGCATCAATTTCATCCACGATCTCCATACCGAACAGGGTTTCTACAACATCTTCCATAGTAACAACTCCAGAAAATCCTCCATATTCATCTACAACTACTGCAATGTGTTCCTGCTTTTCAAGCAACCGCTCAAATAGGGTTTTTAAAGAAATAGTTTCCGGCAAAATCAACACTTCCCGTTTGATCTCTTTAAGCGTCTTTTCTCCATTCCCTTCTGAAAGATTATAGTAGAGATCGTTTTTCAATACATAACCGGTGATATCCTCTTCATTCTCTCCATATATCGGCATCCGTGAAACCCGAAGTTCGTCTTTATCCTTCAGGATCTCATTAATGGTTTGATCTTCCTGAAATTTCACCACCACAATTCGGGGGGTCATTATATCTTTGACCCGAAGCGATCTAAAACGAATGAGATTTTTAAAAATATTGGATTCCCCTTCTTCAAAAATGCCTTCCTCAAAGCCAAGTTCTGCCATAGCACTGAATTCTTCCCGGCTTACCGTAGGCTGATTTCCCTCACTCGAAAGCCGTTTGGTGATCCATTGTGAAAGCAGGACCAATGGATACGTTATTATGATCAAAAACTTGGTTGTTTTGGCAGCAAATCCAGAAAGTTGTTTCCAATAGGTTGCTCCCAAAGTTTTTGGGATGATCTCCGAAAAGATTAGAATAACCAGCGTTAAAACAGCTGATGTTATACTAACATACGCATTCCCAAACACAACTTGCGCCTGGGCACCGACTCCTGCAGCACCTATGGTGTGGGCGATCGTATTTAAAGTCAGGATCGCGGAAAGCGGGCGATCTATATCTTTCTTCAATTCTTTAAGAAGCTGGCCTGTTTTCGGGTTGTTCTTCTCTGTAACCGCAACAAAAGAAGGTGAAATTGAAAGCAGTACAGCTTCAAGAATAGAGCATAAAAATGAAACTCCGATTGCCAGCACCAAATAAAATATTAATAATCCCATGCGCTAAATGTAATGTAAATAAGGGAGTGTTTTTGTGAAAAAAATAATCAGAACTCAGGATTCTGAATTCAGAATAGCTTTATAGTAACCATCAAGCAGGCGGCTCACTTCTTCGAGTAAATTATTTTAAGTGATCTGAATTTCCATAGTTCAAATCTTTTGCAAGAATGATGTAATATCTGCGTTCCTCCAATGAACCGTGCGAAATATTCAAAAAACGCATCGTATCTTTTGTTCCGCGTTTCTTGAATCCTTCAGCAATATTAGCTGGAATAGAAACAGCAGCTCTCCGAAATTGAGAACTCAATCCATAAAGTTCATGTTTAGGGAAGTTCTTGGTATAGTTGTACGTGTTTAACACAAACTTATGAGCTTTTTGCCACACAATTAAGTCTTGAAAAGTTTTAGCCGGTTTTCTCATTTTTCTAACTGTTTTAGATTCTGATTTCTGAATCCTGAGTTCTGAATTCTTTAGCAGTTGGAGCTACGAAATCTGAAAACCTTACAAAAAACTTTAATACTCATCTTTACAATTTTCACGGAGCATGGTCAGCACATGTTGAAAATCATCAGGCAGTTCAGAATCAAATCGAACCATTTCTCCGGTTTTGGGATGTTCAAACCCCAGGGTTTTAGCGTGAAGAGCCTGCCGGCCTAATCCTGTGATGAGGTTATGAAACATCGATTTCCGGGAGCCGGTGTTGGGGCCGTATCTTACTGACGTCCCTCCATAAGTCGGATCTCCAAATACATGATTTCCCATGTGGGCAAAATGAACCCGGATCTGATGGGTCCGCCCGGTTTCCAGTTTCACCTCAACCAGACTCAGATAATCAAAATATTCCAGCACCTTGTAATGTGTGACGGCGTGTTTTCCCTGCCCTTCTGCTTTTACGGTCATCAGCTTCCGGTCTCTCTTGGATCGACCGATATCACCTTCTATGGTTCCTTCCTCATCAGGTGTTCCCCAAACAATGGCCCAATAGGTTCGCTCTACGTCCTTTTCCTGGAAGAGCCCGCTTAGTTTGGTGAGCGTTTCCTCATTCTTGGCTACCACTAATAATCCACTGGTATCCTTATCCAAACGATGTACAATGCCGGGACGTAAATTTTCGTCTTCATCCTCACCGGCAAGCTCATCCGCGTGATACATGAGTCCATTTACCAGCGTGCCGGTCCAGTTTCCATAGGCAGGGTGCACCACCAAATCGGCTCCTTTATTTACAATGATGAGGTCGTCATCCTCATAGACTATATTCAGTTCCATCTTCTCAGGCTTTGCCTCGGGCGGAGGAGGTTTGGGAAGTTCGATGAAGATCTCATCCCCTGGCTGCATAATATAGGATGCCTTTTCCTTCTTCCCATTCACCTCCACATAGCCATCCTTGATCGCCTGCTGCACCTTATTTCGGGATGCATTTTCCACAAAGGAGGTGATGTATTTATCCAAACGGATATCACTGTCTTGCCCATCGGGCACGGTATGTTCGTAGATCGTAGTCTGTCGGTCTTTTCCGGCTTGCTTTTCCATACCCACAAGGTACGCACTTTCAACTTTTTTGTAAGGAATTAGTTTTTCATCGCTCTTACTATATAATTCAAAATGAAAAATCTAAAATTAAAAATGGGTAAACATGAAAGAGAATGTTATTCAGAATAAAAGTTTTGAGTTCGCACTGAGGATCATAGCACTCTATAAGAAACTTCAGGACGAACGTGAATATGTACTATCAAAACAAGTGTTAAGATCCGGTACAAGCATTGGTGCTAATGTTGAGGAGGCAATAGCAGGTCAATCAAAAAAAGATTTCCTTTCTAAGATATCTATTTCTTTAAAAGAAGCACGCGAAACACGATATTGGTTGAGATTATTAAAAGAAAGTGAGTTAACGAATATTGATGTCGATGCGTATCTTAATTCATCTTTTGAGCTGATCAGTATTCTATCAGCTATCGTTAAAACTACAAGACAAAAGCTGAATTAATTTTTCATTTTGAATTTTAAATTTTGAATTCCCTATGATCAAGAATTTGTACATAAAAGACTTTGCCCTAATCGACGAGCTGGAGGTTGAGTTTGAGGAGGGGTTAAATATTTTGACCGGACAGACCGGCGCAGGAAAGTCCATCATTATTGGGGCACTGAATATGATCCTTGGTGAGCGGGCTGATACGGAAGTCATTCGTCAGGGAGCTGATAAAGCCATTTCAGAAGCTACTATTCGGGTGGGGGATGATGATGAGTTGAGGTCACTGCTGGAAAAAAATGAAGTCGAGTTTAATGAATATTTGATTCTCCGCCGGGAGATCAGAAACACCGGAAGCCGGGCATTTATTAATGACACCCCGGTGAACATCAGCGTGCTGAAAGCTGCCGGAGATCTGTTGGTGGATCTTCACGGACAGCACGATCATCAATTGTTGCTCAAAGAAGAAAATCACCTTGGAGTGATCGACGGATTTGGGGAAGTTGAGCCTATCCTGAAAGGCTACAAGGCTGAATACAAAAAAATGACGGAGCTGCAGAAAGAACTTCGTGCCTTAAATAAAAGAGAGCATGAACTTGAAGAGAAAACCGAACTTTACCGCTTTCAGGTACAGGAACTCGAAGAAGCCCGGCTTGACGAAATTGACCTCGAACAGCTGGAGTCGGAAATGAACCTGCTGGACAACGCAGAAGTGCTCGATCAAAAAGCGGGTGCCATTTCAGAAATGGAGGAATCGGATGATGGGAATATTATTCAGTTGCTAAACTTCCTGAAATTGAACCTGGAAGATCTGGCCCGTATTGAGCCGGAGTTTGAGAATTACCTCCAGGAAATAAATGCCGCACGGGTAAGTATTAACGAAGCCATTGCTTTTGCTGAGCGATATCGGAATAGCATCGAATTCAACCCAAACCGATTGGAAGAATTGCGCCAGCGACAATCAGAACTGAACCAGCTTCAAAAGAAATATCAGCGCGATATTCCGGAACTTGTTGGCTATTTGAATGAAATCAAACGCGAACTTTCCATCGCTGATAATTTTGATCTGGAAATTGAAAAGCTGGAGCAGTCAATTGCCTCTCAGGCTGAAGTTTTGAAAGAGCACGCCATCTCACTTCACAAAACCCGGGATAAGATCGGAGAGAAACTGGTCGTGCAGATTCAGCAGGAATTAGCCAAAGTAGGCATTCCGCATTCCAAATTAGACGTTCGTGTAGATTGGATGCTCTCCGACAACGGCTGGATCAAAGTGAACGGCAAGACCATAGACTGTACCGAAACCGGTTGCGATGACGTCCGCATGTATATTTCCACCAACAAAGGAGAAGAGCCTAAGCCATTAGCTAAAATTGCTTCCGGCGGGGAGATCAGCCGTGTGATGCTGGCACTGAAATCCATTCTCGCCAAAGAGCAAAGCCTGCCAGTTATGATCTTCGATGAAATTGATACGGGTATCAGCGGGGAGATCTCCGAAAAAGTGGGGGCTTCTATGCGAAAGTTATCCGAACATTGTCAGATAGTGGCCATCACCCATCAGCCGCAAATTGCGAGTCAGGCCCACAAACATTATAAAGTAGCCAAAGCTGAAGAAGGCGAACGAACCGTAACCCGCATCATCCCGCTTTCCGATGAAGAACACATCCGCGAGATCGCCAGTTTAATGAGTGGTTCGCAAATCACCGATTCTACCTTAAATAGTGCCCGCGAGTTGATCGAGAAGAATACATTCAAAAATTAGAGAATTACCCGGGCAATCAAAGACGCCGGATGCGCTGCTACTCTATCCACCCCATCCTTAATCTGGTGGCGGCACGAAAATCCCGGAGCACAAACTTCATCTTCCTTATTTTCTCTCAACTTCGGAAATAGCACCAACTCACCAATATCCTGCGAAACCTCATAGTGATCTTTTTCATACCCAAAGCTACCCGCCATTCCGCAGCACCCTGTTTCCAATACTTCGACTTCATATCCGGCAGCTTGCAAGGCTTCCACTGTTGGCTCATTTCCAACCAGGGCTTTGGCATGACAATGTCCATGCAGCAGCACTTTATTGGATGAATCAGAAACAGGAATACGGTCTTTATTTTGGGTTATAAACTCCTCAAACATGAAAGAAGAACCCGCCAGTTTTTGAGCAAACGGAAGTTCTTCCTTATCACACAATTCCAGAAATTCATCCCGAAGTGTCAGTATCTCGGAAGGCTCCAGTCCGATCACAGGAATCCCGGCTTCCACATATTCCTCAAACTCAGCCAATACTTTTTTGGTGATGAATTTGGCTTCCTTCAGGAACCCTTTGGAAATTTGCGGCCTGCCGCTTTCCATACTTTTAGGGATGATGACTTCATAGTCCATTTTCTCCAATACATACACGGCATCCATGCCGATCTTTGGCTCGTTGTAATTGGTGAACAGATCCACAAACAGAACCACTTTGTCATCTGATCTTACGGCTCCATTTTTCTTGTGCTTCCGATACAAACTTCGAAATGTCTTGGATGCAAATGCGGGCATATCCCGTCGCGCATCGATCCCGAACATCTTCTCAAAAACCCATTTTCCCGGTTTTGAAGCTACAGCTTTATTGGCAATTCCAGGAGTTATGGAAGCCAATGGAAATAATTTCCCGGCATCAGAGAAAAACCGTTCTTTTAGTTTTGATCCATTTTTCTGATGCCAGCCATTCATGAATTCCGCCTTCATTTTTGCCATGTCCACATTAGCCGGACATTCACTTTTGCAGGCTTTACAACTCAGGCAAAGATCGAGAGCTTCTTTCAGTTCCTCCGATTCATAACCCCGGGGATCTTGGCCTGAAAATACCTGCCGAAATACATTGGCTCTTCCACGAGTTGAGTCCTTTTCCTCTTTGGTGGCCATATAAGAAGGACACATTGTTCCACCGCTTTCAGCTAATTTCCGGCAAACCCCGGCTCCGTTGCAAAGTTCCAAAGCATCACCGAACCCCCCTTCTTTATTCCATGAAAATACCGTTTCGGCTTCCGGCTTTATGTAGTCGGGAGAAAACCTCAGGTCAGCATCTACCGGTTTGGGATCTACAATTTTACCGGGATTGAAAATATAATTCGGGTCCCATATCTCCTTCACCTGCTTCAGAACCGGGAGCATTTCTTCGCCCAGGATCTTCTTGATGTAGGGTGCCCTGACACGGCCATCCCCATGTTCCCCTGAAAGCGAGCCATTGTATTTTTTGACCAGGTCGGCGATCTCTTCTGCCATCACCTTCATTTTTTCCAAACCTGCTTCGCAGGTGATATCGATCTGCGGGCGAAGGTGTAATTCCCCCACCGACGCATGGGCGTAAAACACGCAATGAGTATCATGCTTTTTAAGGATTCGCTCAAACTCTTTCACGTACTCCGGGAGGTCCTGAACACGGACGGCAGTATCCTCACAAAATGATGGAGAACGTCCATCTTTACCTAAGCCCATCAATAAACCAAGCCCGGCTTTTCTAAGATCCCAAACCCGCTTCATTTCATCAACATCTGTAATGATCGGATAGGCATAACCCAGTGACTTTTCCTTCAGTGTTTTACTCAACGCTTCCGCTTTTTGCTGAAGTTCCTTCAGGTCATTTCCCTCAAGCTGGGTAATCAAAATGTATCTCGGCTCGCCTTCCAAAAAGAACCGGTTTTTCCGCTGCTCGATGTTTCCTTTGGTGGCATCCATGATAATATAATCCACCAACTCCACCGCTGCAGGCTCATATCCCACAATGTGGACGGCCGCTTTCATCGCCTCATCCAACGATTCAAACTGAGGAACAACTACGAGCTTATGCTCATCTTTAGGGATCAAATTCAATTTTGCAGAAACCGTCATTGCCAGGGTCCCTTCACTTCCGCAGAGTAATTCACAGAGATTGAATTTCCTTCCTTTCGGGTTAAAAGGCTGCATCTCCACAAGCTTATCCAACGCATAGCCGGTATTTCTACGGATGATGTCTTTGTGTGGATAACTCCGCTCTATTAGTTCCCGGTTCTGCTCTATCAGCTTCAGCATGGAGCGATAGATATATCCTTCCAGATTATCCAGCTTTTTCCTGGCTTCCAGTTCTTCGGGAGTCAGCGGTTTGAAATAAGCGACCGAGCCATCACTTAAAACGGCCTCAACTTCGAGGGTATGTTCACGTGTTGTTTGGTACTTGATGGAAAAAGAACCGGAAGAATTATTCCCGATCATACCGCCTATCATACAGCGATTTGTAGTAGCAGTGTCTGGCCCGAAAAGCAGATCGTATATTCCGGCTTCACGATTCAGGGTATCCCGGATCACCCCCGGTTGAACATGAGCAATTTTTGAAGCTTCATCCAGATTCAACACATGATCCATATAGCGGGAAACATCCATGATTACTCCCCCACCTGTTGCCTGCCCGGCCAAACTCGTCCCCGCGCTTCGTGCCGTAATAGAAAACTTGTGCGTATTGGCTTGCCCCACCAATGCCCGGATATCGCTGATGGTTTTGGGGAAGGAAACTCCTTCGGGCACTTCCTGATACATGGAAGCATCCTGAGCATATAAATGGCGGGTAAGTGAATCTCGTTGAATCAAAAAAGCTCCTGCTGAATTAGGGCAGTAGTTTGAGGTTAATTCGGGATAAATTCAATGAGTAATTGGTATTAATTATTTTTTATCCACTCCGTGATCTTCCCCAGGAATCCATCTACAAATTCTTTCTCCAAAAGTGCATATTCGGAAACCTGTCCGCTTTCAGCTTGCTGAAAAAGGTGGTTCGCATTTGGAAAAACCTCCATTTCATAACTTACTCCTGCCTTTTCCAGGGCACTCTCAATCGGTTTTCTGTTTAGCTCTTCGGTAACCTGAGTATCCTTTCCTCCAAATAATACCAGAACCGGGATATCCAATTCTTTGAGGTCTTCAGCCGGATCATAGAATAGCAATGACTTTACCTGAGGAGAACCATATACAGCCACTAACTGATCTACCTGTTGATTTACAAAAGCATCAATATCCGGAATGCCTGCTTTTTGACTTTCAGGCAATGACTCGATCATGCTCCTGTATTGATCCATGTAATTTTGTCTGGCTATTTCAACATTCTCATCATCGCGAATCGCAACCATTAGCTCTTCGCGCAACGTGATCTCTTTCTCCACTGCGTGATCAGGATGTACTCCTTCTCCATATGCCTGCTTCACCTGGGAGCGAAGTACTTCTTTCAGGCTTACACCGGTTGAGGCCATCAGGATCAGCTTATCTACCTCCTGATTTTCATCCGCTACCTTTCCAGCTACAACACCACCCTGACTGTGCCCTATCAGTATAATCTCTGAAAAGGATTCTTTTTCAAGATCATTCAGGTAATCAATGATTGCATTGACATCGCTTGCCAGCATATTCAGCGTTGCATCTGAAAAGGTGCCGGTCGATCTTCCAATTTGACGATCATCATACCGAAAGCTGGATATTCCATGTTGCTTGAGATGCTCCGCCATTTCCGCAAAGATCTTAAATCCAAATACATCTGAATTTCGATCCTGGGCTCCACTTCCTGAGATCATGATTACAAAGGGAGAGTTTTCAGAATTCTTCGGAGTAACCAAAGTTCCGGCAATTTCCACTGCCCCGGCAGGAATGATCAGTTCTTTTCCCTCACCGAGTATTTTTTCAGGCTCATCTGATGAACTTTGTTTTTCGAGCTCGAACGGGAAAGCAGACATACCCTGTTTATACATTCCCGTGATCAAACTGTCGGATTCTAATACCCCTTCAAAATCACCGTTTCCCTGTCCGGTAAAGAAAGTAAAAAAAACGGAATCTTCTTTTTGTTCTATTCTCGTCAGGTTCAAACCCATTGCCCCTTGCTGGGGAATATCAAGCTTGCCTGAGTAAGACCCCGACTCTGCCTCAATATGAAACACTACTTTGAGCTGTTGCCCCTGAATGTTGATCGCCCCTTCCCAATCACCGGAAATTGATGTTTGGGCATTTACGGAAAAGCAGAACAATGATAAAATCGTGATGGCTAATAGTCGCATGGCATACAGCCTTTTAAAATTAGGAGTAATTGCAGGTTCCGCTCTTAGGTTACGAAAAAGTAAATGATAAATTTTATAAAAATGACTACATCCTAATTAACGTCAGTTCGAGATAATTATCCTCATTAAAGCCTTTGAGACACGGTCTGATGACTCCAAGTCCATCAGATCGTATCCGTAGTTGTTTGCCCTGCTCCTCGGTCTGATGGCTCTAAGTCCATCTGACCGATTGCCTGATTTGAGCACCTAAGCTTGTTCTTAACCTAATCCAACATCCTGCGCCTGCACCATCGATCAGATGGGTAATCCATCAGATCGAGTTCGTGGTTGTTAAATCTACTTCCCGGTCTGCCGGCTCTAAGCCGTCTGACCGATTGCTTGATTCAAGCACCCAACCTTGTTCTTGTCCACTTTAACAACTTCTGGGGCCTAATCCATCCATCAGATGGATCTTATAGCCATTTTAAAATTCTTTTTGGAGCATTCTTTAAATCAAATTCACACTAATTAAGCTGTTTGTGGGAAAGAAAAATTAGCTTCTACTTTTCTAACGATCTCATCCCCAATAGCCAACCCGGCAGTTGCAGCGGGACTCGGTGCATTCAGTACGTGAATTTGTCGATCTACAACTTCGAAGTAAAAATCATCAAGGATCTCTCCATTGGGTTGAAGCGCCATCGCCCGAATTCCGGATGGCGATACTCTCAGGTGTTTTTCCTGAACTTCTGGAATCAGTTTCTGTAATCCTTGTACGAAGGCCTTTTTAGAGAAGGAGCGCTTGTATTCATCCAGTCCCATGCGCCAGTGTTGGCGGGCCATTTTCCAAAATCCCGGGAAGTTCAAGGTCTCGGTGGTTTCCTTCAAGCTGAAAGAAAACTTTTTATATCCTTCCCGTTTGAAAGCAAATACTGCATTGGGTCCACATTCAATTCCACCCAAAGCCATGCGGGTGAAATGAACTCCCAGAAATGGAAATTCAGGATTGGGCAGCGGATAGATCAGGTTATTCACCAAATACTCTGCTTCCGGTTTTAACTCGTAATATTCCCCTTTAAAAGGTACGATCTTGACCGGAGAATGAACTCCTGCAAAACGAGCGACATGGTCGGAATATAAACCGGCACAATTCACTAAAAACCGGGAATGTACGTGCTTACCTCCTGCTTCAATAACAATTTTATCTCCTTTATCCGATATATTACTGACTGCACTGTTGAACTGAACCTTGCCATTTCCCTCTTCCAGCAGCTTCATCAATACCCTGCACATTTTGGCATAATCCACAATACCTGCGCAAGGTACACGAATGGCGGCAACTCCGTTTACGTGAGGTTCGAGTTCATTCAGGCGGTCTGCATCGATCATTTCAATGCCTTCTATCTCGTTTTGGAGACCTCGTTCAAAAATTTCCTGAAGTTTAGGGATCTTGGATTCGTCCGTAGCTACAATTACTTTGCCGCATACGTCGATGGCAACATCGTGTTGCCTGCAAAAATCGACCAGCTGATGACGGCCATCCACGCAATTACGTGCTTTATAACTTCCGGGTTTATAGTAGATCCCTGAGTGGATCACCCCGGAATTTTTCCCGGTTTGATGAGCTGCCACCCGATCTTCCTTTTCAAGGACAAGGATCCGTGCTTCCGGATATTTTAGCGATAATTTATAAGCCGTAGAAAGGCCAACTATACCGGCCCCAACAATCGTGAAATCGTACATCATGGGGCTAAGATATGATTTATTGTCTCGTCCTAAAATAGATTGACAGTTTTAGGGTGATGATTTTTTAACCGAGGGAGTATTTCTCTCTTTTTTTTATGAACCTCATTGGGAATTTGCATGTCAAGACTTAGATAAGGACGTTCATTATTATAGCTGTAGACAGATTCAGCTACAAGTTTTTCTAAATCTTTCTTGTTTGCACACTGAGTGAATAAGAACTCCTCTTTGAGTATTCCATTTATTCGTTCAGCAAGAGCATTTTGATAGCAATCATAGCCACCGCTCATCGAGGGGAATGATGTTATTAGTTTCCAGTATCCGTTAACAATAGCCCAAACAATATTGTAGTCCGCGATCCGAATGATAGATCGCTGATTCAGAGCCAATACGCTCGGTTGGTGTTTCCTTGGTTTTCCAGAATAAGTCAAATTAGTGTCAACCTATCTTAGGACGGGACACTTGATGAAATAAAAAAGGCCGGTTTATAAACCAGCCTTTTTCGATCCATATGTCGCTAAGAACCAATGTTTTCATTTTCAGGTAATGGAAAAGATTCCCAAACATTATCTTCCGTTCTATCCAGCGGAAGTTCATCCAAACGATCATATCTTCTCATATCAATCCATCGGTGTCCTTCAAAGAAAAGCTCATATCGGCGCTGATTAAGCATCTCGTCAATTACCTCGGCCTGACCTCCAATACCTCGGTTAAAATCAGGAAGTCCCGCATTATTTCGAATAATGTTCAGATCATCTTCAGCAGCATCTAGTGTCGCTACCACTTAATTCGTAATGTATTCTTTCCCATACGTCCAGTTGAATGGTTTGGCCTTGTTCTGGTTGTACTCTTTGATGTAACTCATGAGTTGATCAACAAGCTGCCGGCTGGAATGCCACACCCCATCTTTTAATATTTTACGACTCATAATACTAAACCAAATCTCAATCTGATTGAGCCAAGACGCATAGGTGGGGGTAAAATGGACGTGAAATTTTCGCTTTTTAGCCAGCCACTGGCTCACCTGTTTATTTTTGTGCGTCGACAGGTTATCCATTATAAGGTGAACCTGTACATTGCGGTATTTACGATCCAAGTATTTGAGAAACTTCAGAAAGTTTTCTGAATTGTTGCGATCCACCTGCCGGGCGGTAACTTCACCGGTTTGCACAGCAAGAGCCGCCATTAAATTAACCGTCCCGTTGCGTTTGCAGGTGTTGGTGAGTCGCCGGGGATTGCCTTTACGCAGGGGTAATTCTGGTTGAGTGCGATCCAGAGCCTGAATCTGTGTTTTTTCATCCACCGATAGAACCAGGGCGTTTTCAGGGGGATTCAAATACAGCCCGATAATATCGATCATCTTGGATTCAAATTCAGGGTCCGGGCTGGCCCCGCACCAGTAATCGGTCTTATGAGGTTGTAAGTCGGCTCCCCGCAGGATCTCGGACACCCAGCTTTGGCTCATCCCGCACTCCCCGGCTATCTCATGCTGGCTGTAGCGTTGTGTGCCGCTTTCGGTACGCTGGCAGGCCAGGTGAATCACCTTGCTGCGGTCCACTTCGGTAAATTGAGCGGGTTTGCCGGGCCGTGGCGCGTCTTTTAATCCGTCCAGCCCAGCGCTGGCAAATCGTTTACGCCATTTACCGATTACATTCTCAGTAACACCGTTTTTTTCACTTGAGGCTTTGTAAGTAAGACCGTTTTTCCAGTCCAGAATAATGTGTGCGCGCACATTCAAGCGACGTTCAATTTTATGTGAACGGGCATAGGTAATGAGTTGATCGAGGACGTGTTCCGGAAGATCCGGGAAGGAAAGTTTGCTCATGTATTTTTATTCTGAATATACGAAAAGCATAACTTATTTACCCTAATAATTTAGTGGTAATGACACTAGATCACCAGCATTATTTCGTTGTGCTAAAGCTTCTGCTCTAATGAGGATAAGCTCAGCATTTCGGATTATGGGCATAGGTGCAGTTTGGTTTTGGTATACAAACAGGCCATAATCACTGGAAAGACCATCAAGGGATGCCGCCTCATCTCGTAAAACAACTTTTACATCTATGCGCTCATCGTTGTTTTCAGCATCATCAACCCAGGAATTATGTGCTACCCAGCTATCGCCGGAACCCGCCTGTGGATCTGAGAATACTGGATTCAACATATCATTATTTGCAGTAGAATACACGTGATATACACCCATACCTAAGGGGGCATTGACATTGATGAAAGACTCGGGCAGATAATCATCTAAAGCTCCAATCCAATCTTCCTGATAAACTGCTACACGTGCTCTTAAAGCCCTGTTAAATTCCCTGAAAGTTTCAGGAGTGTTAAAGCTCTCAAATCCACTTGACAAAGAAAATGCAAAATTATCTCCAGCATCATCCAGATTTGTTGCTGCTTCATCCAGAAGAGTCGCAATTAAATCCTCGGAATCTGCTTTAGACAAAACATCTCCTGTTGAAGAAAAATCTTCTTCAGGCTGTATCCTTATTCCATTTTCATTTGTAAGGGTAAGTGCCATCAGATATTGATAGGCTTTCATAGTTTTTGCAAATCCTAATACTCCATTGTATTCCTCATCGGTAAATACACCGTCCTCATTTAGTGTTTTAGCGGCTTGAATTAGAATATTAGAGTTACGGATCACGGAATAGCAGGAAGCCCAAGGCCTGGTAATATAGAATGAACCTGCATCAAGTTGGGAATTACCTTTCCCCAATAGATCCGCTGTATTACGGGGTTCTGCCGCAAGAAAACGATACATTTCACGGCCTATCATGCCCACATTTATATGGTATATGCGAAGTTCTTCCCGCAAACCGGATTCTGTTCCAGTTACCAAAGTATTTATATCAGATGGCGTGGGATTGTTAATAATCTGATTTAATTCTGAGTTATTAGGATCCGATCTATCTTCTATACTCAAGATATCGCAGCCTGTACTCAGTACAACAATGGCACATATTAATGCCACGTAGCTCAAAAAATTATTTTTTAGATATTTCATAATAGTGATACCTCTGAATTAAAAATCAAATTTTAGATGGAAGTAGTATTGCTTCGAAGAAGGATAGGGAGCAACTTCAATACCTTGTGCAATAGGTTGGTTCCCAAAATTCGAAACTTCAGGATCATAACTGCGATAAGGTGAAATCGTAATCAAATTGGTTGCTGATGCTCCAAAGCGAATACCTCGGATACCTTCACTAATTTTAGAAATTATTGATTCCGGGATACTGTAATACAAACCAATTTCTCTTAACCGTAAATAAGAACCATCCTGAATAAATTGATCTGTACTTACTCCAAGCAGGCTCGTTCTTTTAACACCGTTTGGTGTATCGTCAGTAATATCTGCTGCTTCATTTCTAAAATCGGTAAAAGTAAGATCTGTATCATCATAATCCGGTGTGGTTCCGTTCAGATCAAACAGAAGCTCCGTTAAATTGATAACATCTCCGCCTTTTTTCCAATGAAACAAGAAAGAGAAATCTAAATTTTTGAAAAGTTGAAAGTCATTTCCAAAAGACATTTGAAAATCCGGCTCTCCATCTCCAAGTTTTTTATTAACAATAACAGGGTTACCACTTCCATCGGTAACTAAATTTCCGTTATCATCAACTTGTGGATCTATCCCGACAATTTGAGTAGCTGATTTTCCTTCTTCAATACGGTAAACACCTAAAGAAGTACCAAATCCACCCACATCAAAAGCAGGAACAGGAAGATCCGTCACTTTAGAAGTATTTTTCCAAAAATTAATGTTGGAGTTCCATATAAAATCAGGGTTTGATACCGGCTGCAGGTTTAAGCTAACTTCTACCCCTCTGTTTCTCATTTCACCGGAGTTGAAACTTTCAAAACTAAAACCAGTTGAGGGCTCTAATTCTCTCTGTAACAGCATATCTTGAATCTTTTTTTGATATACGGTGAATTCTAGCGAGGCAAGCCCATCAGCTACACTTATATCAAAACCACCTTCAATTTCCTGTTGGCGCTCAGGCTTGATGTTTTCAAGACCTCGAACATTGGTAACCAACGTTCCGCCAAGACCCCCAATATTTGAAGGTGCAAGGGAAGTAAATTTTGCACCAAAAGTGGCAAGGTTACCCGTCTGTCCGTAAGCAACTCTGAACTTTAAATTATCTATCGCATCGTTATCCCAAAAATCTTCGTTTGTCATATTCCAGGCAAATGAGGCCTTAGGATACATGTATATTTTACTTACGTTTCCATTTCTATCAGATTTATCTCCTCTTAATCCTAGAGTGGCAACATAGATATCACTCCAGTTTATTTCTTCCTGACTAAACCACTCTGCACTGAAAGTGCAGAGGTTTGGGTGGGGACTGAAAGTCCCGGTTCTCATTCCAAGATGAAATCCGAGTTATCTTCATCATCTTTGTTTCTATGGTGCTCTAAGTATTGTTGTACCATCTCGTCGGTGATATTTCCCGTGCTCCAGACTCCATAGCCCGTCGCCCAAAAATGCTTCCCCCAGTATCTTTTTTGAAGGGATGGAAACTCCTTTTGCAGAATCCGCGAACTTCGTCCTTTCATCCGTTTCACTAACTGACTTATCGATACCCGGGGTGGATACTCAATGTGCATATGAATATGGTCTTTACTGACTACGCCTTTTAAAATCTGGACTTCTTCCCCTTCACACACCTGGATGATGAGTTCCCGGCATCGCTTCTTGATATCCCCTTCCAACACATGATATCTATACTTGGTTACCCACACTATGTGACAGGTCAGCCGGCTTACTGTATGGCTGCCCCTTCGCATTCCTTTTTCCATAAACCCATAATACCATCTTTTAGATTTTTTCGGAATACTAAAGTACTGCACTGAAAGTGCAGGGTTTTAAACCCTGGGCTGGGACCAATAAAGAATCCTCGGTCTCTTTGAAAGATTCTAGTCTGATCTACATTAACTGATACAGCCTGATCTACGTTGGTTTGAGAGCCTAATACTCCATTTGAAATATTCAGTATTCTGTTCTGATCATTATTAAATGAGGTTATTCCAGTTTGTGTAACCATAGATAGGTTACCGTTTGGAGTATAGACATAGACTAAGATTGCAGTTGTATTAAAGTTTAAATTATCTGTCTTAGTCTCAACTAAGGTTCCAGGTGCACCACTTGCTTGTTCAAACTGTAGTTCGCTCGGAAATATGAGTTTGTTAGTTTGACTAAAAAAATCAACACCACCGGTAAACCTAAAATCAAGCTGGCTACTATTATTGTTAAAAATATTGTAGTCCAAATTAGCAGAAAACAAAGCTCGATTTACCTTTTCATTATTTGAAAATAAATCGCGCGTCTGTAACTGATTCGCCGAATTAAAAGGATGACTAGGATAAATACCGTTTTCATTGGGTCTTAAATCAATAAAATTTGGCGTCGCCACCATCGATACACCAAAAGTTGTTCCCGTATTGTCATTGTTTGTAAGACCACGATTTGATTCGGAATGAATAAAATTAGATGAAACAGAAAGATTTAGATCATCACTAAAACGATGATCAACATTAGACCGAATAGACTGTTTACTATATCCTGTAGTTTTTATAATTCCTTCATCTTCTTGTAAACTGCCACTGAAATAGAAAGATGTATTTTGGCTGCCAAAACTACTGCTGAGGTTGGTTTTTGAAAGCAAACCTTTATGACCATACATCAACTCTTCATAGTCTAAAAAGCCCCTACCTGAATTTACCGCCTCATTATATAAAGCAAGTCCTGTTGACCCAAAAGATGCTTCCGCTGTTTCTTCAGTAAAAGTACGGGAACCCAGCTTTTTCAGGAGAGTAGTGACACCTACCGATTGAGATAAGCTAAAATCAGCTCTACCTGCTTTTCCGCGCTTAGTTTTAATAATCACCACACCACTCGAAGCTCTTTGACCATAAATAGCCGCGGCTGAAGCTCCTTTTAAAACTTCAATACTTTCAATTTCATCAGCATTTAAATCAGCTATTCTATTTGCAGGGTTATCCTGATTCGAAGCACTGCCACCTGCTGCTGCTGCTGTAACTGCATTAGAACCATTTGGTATAGCATCATTATTTATATAGATACCATCTACGATATATAAGGGCTCTGAAGATCCATTAATTGTAGTAACACCTCGCAGTTTAATCGAAATACCACCACCCGGAGCTCCGGAGTTTGCACTAATGTTCGCTCCTGTCAACTTACCGTATAAGCTTGAGCTTAAGGTTTGAGTCTGTGTAGTACCTACCAATTTATCAGCGGATATAGAAGAAACCGCATTTGCCAGATTTTCCCTTTTAACAGAACTTGCCAAACCCGTAACTACCAATTCCTCCAAGTTTGCTACATCCGATTGCATTTCAACATTCAAAGTTACTTCTTCTCCATCGCCCCCTGATACTTCAATATTTTGGGTGGAATAACCAACAGAAGAAAAGCGCAGGATAGTTGTTCCTTCAGGTATTTCAAGTGAATATTCGCCATCCACATTAGTAGATGTACCTGTGTTGGAAGCAGCATCAAAAATAGTTACTCCAACTAAAGTCTCTCCGGTTGAGGCATCTGTTACCGTTCCGGATACTGTATACTGTGCCATCACTATCCGCGTACTAAAGAAAATCACAGAAAAGACAGATAGTAGATTGAAATAGTAGCTTTTTTTCATAGGACTTTATTTAAGATTACTGTTTAAATGAGAATATTTCCTTTAATGAGTTTTTACATACTTTTAAAATGGTAAACAAATAAAAAAACCGCAAAACAAACAATATTTTTTTAAATAGCTTGATCTGTTTTCCGCATTTAGAGAACTAAATCGTATCTTCAAGAGTTATTCAATTTGAAAATGTTACAATCCATCATGAAAAATATTTTTATCGGTATCCCATTGGTTCTTGTTTTGGCCTTAGCTTCCTGTACAAACCCAAACCGCAGCAACCCCCGAGACCTTAGTGAAGAGAATGAAAGGATCGACCAGATTATTTGGGATGCTGCTTTTCAGGATCTTGACGGCAATCAGGTTACCGCTGCCGATTTTGAAGGTAAAGTCGTTCTTTTTGATTTTTGGGAAACCTGGTGCGGACCATGCCTTCAAGTATTCCCAACTATGGATTCCCTTCAGAATGAATACCCTGACGATTTTGTTGTGGTTGCCGTCAACCTAAATAATTCAGATACCATTGAAGATGTCCGATCATTCAAAGACAAAAACGAGTACGATTTTGTTTACACTTTAGACACTGAAAAAGTTGGAGATAAGATCATAAAACTTGGTATTCCTTTCAAGGTATATTTTGATCCGGACGGATATCTCATAAAAACTGAATTGGGTTCTGCCGGGCCGGAAGGTGATTACCGAAAAACGAAAGAAATTATAGAACAAAACAAAACATCATAAAATTTATGTCACAAGTTAAAGAAGAAGAGAAATTAGCCTATAAAGTAAAAGACATTTCACTGGCACATTATGGACGCCAGGAAATTGAACTCGCCGAGGCAGAGATGCCCGGCCTGATGGCTATTCGCGAAGAGTATAAAGAAGAGCAGCCGCTTAAAGGTGCCCGCATCGCCGGCTGCCTTCACATGACCATCCAAACCGCCGTTCTTATTGAGACGTTGATAAAGCTGGGAGCGGACGTCACCTGGTCCTCCTGTAATATTTATTCCACACAGGATCACGCCGCAGCCGCCATGGCTGAAGCCGGTGTTCCGGTGTATGCCTGGAAAGGGATGAGCGAAGAGGAATTTGACTGGGCGATCGGACAGACCCTGTTCTTCCCGGACGGACAGCCTTTGAACATGATCCTCGATGACGGCGGTGACCTCACCAATATGGTACTCGACCGCTATCCCGAATTGATCGACGGGATCAACGGAATTTCTGAGGAAACCACGACCGGTGTACTTCGCCTGGTTGAGCGTGAGCGCAAAGGAACTCTTACTATTCCTGCCATCAACGTAAACGACTCGGTTACCAAATCTAAATTTGATAACAAGTATGGTTGCAAAGAATCTGCCGCAGATGCCATTCGTCGCGCCACTGATGTAATGATGGCCGGAAAAGTAGCCGTTGTAGCCGGTTATGGTGATGTAGGAAAAGGAACGGCGGCTTCTCTTAAAGGCGCCGGAGCCCGTGTTATTGTAACGGAGATCGATCCTATTTGTGCTCTACAGGCTGCCATGGATGGATTTGAAGTGAAGACGATGGATAATGCCGTAGAAGAAGGCGACCTCTTTGTGACCGCCACCGGAAACAAGGATATCATCAAAGACCGCCATTTCAAGAAGATGAAAGACAAAGCCATTGTTGGCAACATCGGTCACTTTGACAATGAGATCGCCGTGGCGTGGCTGAAGAGGAATGCCAGGGAAGAGAACATCAAACCACAGGTTGATATTTTTACCTTAAATGATTCCGGTAAGCAGGTTGTACTGCTTTCACAGGGAAGATTGATGAACCTTGGGAATGCCACAGGGCATCCATCATTTGTAATGAGTAACAGCTTTACCAACCAAACGCTGGCACAAATTGCCCTGTGGAACCGGCCGGAAGAATTTGAACCGGGTGTACACGTACTGCCAAAATCGCTGGATGAGAAAGTAGCAAGATTGCATTTATCGAAAATTGGAGTGGAGCTCGAAACTCTGACCGAAGATCAAGCTGAGTATATTGGCGTGCCTATTACCGGTCCTTATAAGTCAGATCAGTATCGGTATTAGTAATAATGTGAGTTCGAGATAAGAACCAAGTTAAAAGGATAAAAATGGATGCTTTGGTCATTCCCGTGGAGACGGGAATCTAATGGCTGCCATGAATTCCGTATTCGCTACCTGACCAGCCATAAGATTTAGGCATTCGCCGCGAAATGACCATTCAACGTACTCAACAGATGGTCTTTATATCGAACTCACGTTAAATACCAATTTATTAGCAACCTGTTTTTGAAAGGAGCCCGAAATGCAGAATGCAGGTTGGGATGTTGAACGGTGCGGCAATCTCTTTGATACGTTTCAGGAAGTTAAATAAAGAGGCGTTGGCAACTGCGGTCTGAGATTTAACAGATTGCCATGGGATTTGCTCTCTTCGTTCGCCGAATCCCCCGCAATCACTTAGTTGTGGGTAGTTTTTTATAACAATATTAATCCCGCATTATTCAGTTAGTGCGGGTTTTTTATTACTTGTCATTCTCAAAATGAGCAACAGCCTCTTCCAAAGTCCTGAAGTGATTAAACACTTTGATGAGCTGAGTAACCATAAGCAAGCTTTCGATCTTTTTATCTGCCCGACAGATAACCAACTCACCACCGGCATTTTTCATGGTGGTAAGTCCGCCGATAAGGATTCCAAGTCCGGATGAATTCATAAACTTCACTTTGCCGAGATCAACAATAACTTCCTTTTTCCCTTCTTCAATCAATGTATGGAGTTCATCCCGAAAGGTTTCCGCATCGGGGCCGCCCATAACATTTCCTTTTAACTCAATAATAACGCAATTGTACTTTTCCGAAATGCTGTAATTCATTGGTCTGATGATTTATTAAAATGATACTTAATAAGTTAAAAACTGGATTTAGATCCATTTCCTTAATTTTTTATTATACTAAAAAACCGACAGCTTGTTACAAAATAATTGTCACGATTTTCGGGCAAGAGGAATCAGTTGAATAACATTTCCGGGCTTTCCAATTGCTTTTTGAAATAGATACATAAAAATAAAGCCCGATCTGCTTTTTATCAGAACGGGCTTTGAAATTTTCAAATTACGGTCGAATTAGTTTTCTAAACTAAGCCCTGCTTCCAGCGCCTTCTCAATTCTGGCTTTTACTTCACGCAGATGCGCTTCGGTGTAAACATCAAAATTGTACGGTGGCGTTAAGCGACGTGTGATTCGCTGGTTCAGGTCGTTTAGCTGATGACGGGCAACTGAACGGGCATCAGCCGGCATGTTGGATGGAGCATCGGTTACGATATCGATCATCTCATCCAAATAAGCACGCTGTAGATCTCGCCTGTTGCTGTTGATGTTACTGCCCGGAGCCGACCATACTTCACTCCAAACCGCATTAGTAATGGTTCCCATCAGTTCAGGGATAGTGACCGTATTCTCTGCACCGAATTTTACTTCTGTATCACGAATACGTTCTAAGCGGGTTCCATTTAATAACTGTGAAAGCAGTGAAGCCTGAATGCCTACTAACTGTGAATGCAGCGGATAATCAATTCGACCACCGTAAGTGCTTGAATTACCCCAGTGACTCCATCGGTTCGCACCCATTTGCTGAAATACTTCCTGAGGAAGTTCAAAGGCATCGGCGTCCAGAGCATATTCGATGATCATATCCAGCGCTTCCTGCTGTTTGGCTTTTGGGATACTAACAAATGGCATTCTTCCATCCGGGTCACCCACATGATCCCGGTACTGATACTGCCCGCCAATATATTTGATGGCAGGACCCAAGGTTCGTGAATACTGAAAGAAATAGGTGTTGAAAAGATCCGTGGCTTCGTAATAAGGCATGTTGTCTGCCAGCACGATCTCAGGGATCTCCGGAATAAGCCCCCGTAATAACTGCGCACGGTCTTTACCCCATGCCAGTGGATCATCACCAAGATCATACACATTAATGAGTGGATCTACTGCGCCGGCACCGCGTGCATCTTCATCGGTTCCGTATGCATGTCCGGGCTGGGCGGCCTGACGGGCGATCTCTTTAGCCTCATCAGCATCCGGAGTGTATCCGTAGCTGATCACCCAGCGATCGTAACTCCCTATGCTTGGGTTATAGTAATAGCCATCCGCAGATTCCCCTTGCGAAGAAATGTTCACAGTAGGATATTCCATTGCTGAACTGAAAACCCCATTTTCTTCTGCCCATTCTTCATCATGTAGCTTGTCGAGCGGAGTGTCTATGGAAGAGCGGAAATTATGACGAAGTCCAAGCGTATGCCCTACTTCGTGCATGGTCACCCATCGCAAAGCCTGGTCAACGAATTCTTTCGGTACCGGATCGCCGGATTTCATCAACCCTTTGGCAATCAGTACGCTTTTTACTACCTCCAGCTGCATCGACATTTCAGCAAAGAAGGATGCCGTTTCGCCATATTTCATCTGTCCGATCTCTTCTTCAGTCACGTTGAAGATCTCATCAATAGCCGAGCGGGGTTCTACCATTTCGCGGTATTCATTCTTATCGCCGAGCAGCATATTTGCTTCGAATAGGATATCGGCATCCAGGATCTCTCCGGTTCTCGGATCTACTACTGAAGGACCGATCGCACCATATCCCGGCTGATCAGACACATTCCATCGAAGGGTAGCATAACGAATATCTTCTGCTTCAGCATCTTTGGGTAGCATTTCGGCACGAACCGCATTTCGGAAACCGGCCGCCTCATAAGCCTTACTCCATTCCGTCACTCCTTCCATCATCGCCTCTCTATAGCGCTCCGGCACGGTATAATCGATATAATAGGTAATCGGCTTAACAGGATCGCAAAGTCCGTCTGCTCCCGGCCCACCGTCACATTCAAGCCTCCATTTATTTATGTTGCGTTGAAAGAAGGTCTCGTCATCGTTTGAAAAATCTTTATGAACCGTCATAAAATACCCGGTTCTGTCATCCGCCTTGCGCGGCTCCATCGGGGTTCCAGGAAGTGCCGCCATGGTGTAGTGAATGGACACCGGGATGAACCGTCCATCCGCAACTGTTCGCGGGGCCCCTCTTTCTGCATTATTGAAGGTGAGGCTTGCAGTTATATTGGTATTCATCGGAAATGACTTTGCTGACTTGATATAGCTTTTAGCTTTATCGAGAGAAGCACGCCCCGGCTGATCCGGTTGCGAAGATACGGCAAACTGTACATTCTGAGTTATGTTTGAAAGGTCCCCAACAAACCAGCCATAGACATCCAGCAGCATCACGCTGTCGTCATTGGTGGCCTCAATACCTGCTGTTTCTAAAACGGAGTTCCCATAAGTCAACTCAACAGCTTTTGCTTCGGGAGTTCCTTCTTCTGCTTTGTAGCGGTGCGGAAGCTGTACCAGGAAGACCTTGCCTTCTCTTTTTTCAAGCCTGACCAAAAGCCCTTCAAAGATATTAAGCATGGTTCCGCCATACAGTCCGGATGAACCAATACCCTGGGCAATTTCAAAATTCATAAGAAATTCTTTGTTCAGGTCTTCCTTGCTTACCGCCATGTACAGCTTTTCATCTGTTCTGTAGAGATCGAAAAAACCTTCAAGATGCTCTGCATCCTTAGTCAGCTCTGCAAACTTATCTTCCTTGTCAATATCGTTCTCGCCCTTTTGCGAAAATGCCAGTCCGGGCAACAAAAGTAAAAGACCGGCTATCAATAATATGTTCTTCATAACGAAGTTTTTTGAATTATTGTTAAAATTATGATTTAGAGAAACTTTTCACTATAAGCAACACTGCCGATAAAGTTTCAAAACAAAGACGGATTAGTTGACATGTTTAAAATCAATCGCCTTTTTTCTCGCAGAGGCTCGCCGATTGACCCGCTGAGTTTCACTTCGTGGGAATCGCTGCGCCCGGAGCGCAGATGATCTTTTATCAAAACACATCGCTATTCAGCGCAACTCTGCGATATCCTTTGCGGAAATCTGCGAGAATCCTTTTGAAGGATCGTTTTGCCAAAATGTATTTCAACGTTTAGGACGCTGCTGGGTTATTTCTATAAATAGAATTTAGTTGCACCCGTACTGTATTCATTTTTTGTTCGGTAAAAAAATTGCCCAGCAGTAATGATATTCTTATCTTCGATGCTATTAATTATTTGCACCCGTAGCTCAATTGGATAGAGTACCTGACTACGAATTTGTACAAGCCCCTCCTAAGTACCCCAAAAAATCCTGCCCAGTAGCTCTTAAATGAGTTATTTTGATTTTTAACTTCCCTATGTTCCCTGAAGTGGGTACATTTGGGGGTACAAAATTTATATCAAGACATGGCTACACTAAGAGAACGAAACGGCAATTATTCAATCCGATTTACTAGGACAGTTAACGGTAAAAAACAGAGGACACAGTTCTCATTAAAGACTACTCGAAAGAAAGTAGCTGAGAAGCAAAAAAGACGATTGGAAACTGAGCAAGAGCTTGGGAAAATCAACGTGTTTGATAATTTCGATTTTATCGCATGGAGAGATGGGGTTGAAAATGAAGAACCGGTTAACAATAGATATTTACTCTCACAAAGTATTGATGCTTTCATAAATGATCGGACAGACTTGGCTCCAAATAGTCGGGATAATTATGAGCAGCTACTACAAACCTTCAATAACTTTATCGGATTAACCATGTTTACTGAAATGGTAGAAAAGAAGGATATACAGAACTATTGCTTTCGAAATGACATTAGCATTGCTACACAAAACAACTATCTCACTCACTTAAAAACTTTCTTCAAATGGGCTGAAGTAAATAATCATGGCTCGAATGTGACCAAGAGCATTCGCAAGAAATTGCAACCGGAAAATTTAAAAGACCAGATTTTATCGAATAATGATTTAGAAGCGGTCATTAAAAAGCATAAAGATCATATCTCAGAACAAGTGGCTGAGGATTACATTAAAACAGATTCACATAAGCAGCTCTGGTTTGAGCCAATGATCCGTTTTGCCTATAAAACTGGGTTACGCAAGTCTGAAGTCATTAAACTCAAATGGAAGCACGTTGATATAAAAACCAATCTTATCACTGTTGTTGCTGGAAAGCGAGGAAAATCCAGAACGGTAGTTATTGATAAGGAAACCCGAAAGCTTTTAACTGAATGGAAAAAGTTGGCGAAATATGGTGAAGAGCGGTATGTATTTGAGTCACCCAATTCCACCGCTTCAAAATCTGAATTGATGGGTATAGATACACCAAGAAAGAATTTTAAAACCTTTGCTAAAAAAGTTGGTTTAAGTAAAAGCATCCATTTTCACAGTTTAAGACATACGGCAGCTACCAACTATTTAAAAGCAGGGTATAATCTTCATGAAGTTCAAAAGCTGATGGGCCATTCCTCAATATCAGTAACTGAGCGATACCTACACCTTGTACCAAATGACCTAAAGGATAAAGCAGAAAAACTAGGGCTGATTTGATGGGGCAAAATTTCGGAGATTTCAAGCGTCAATTTTCAGGAACTGTTGAAGATCTTCAGAGCCTCTTTTTCCAAATATTACTACATGAATATAACAGATATGAGTTTTTACAGAACGATTGGAGAGACTTTACACTATCATATGGGCAAATATTTTTTAGGTTCGAATCTCTTTGGATAGATAAAGCGAAAGAGTTCGAAGGTTTATCTAAATCTGAGATCAGGGAATTCATAGAACAAAATCCGGTAACAGATTATAAAGAGGCTTATGTCTCCGAATACAAAGGAATTTCTAAAAAATTGGATAGAATACACTACGATTTGGATTTAGCATATCCCGATTTTCTGGACTTAAATAGTTTTTCTTTTGAACATGACATAAATATTCCAATCACAGAAATCTTTACAACACTAAAGGGATCATTCCCTGTAATAGATCATGATCCAGGGGTCTGGGCATTTAATGCTCAGGATATTGAATCAAAAATTCCTGAACTCACTTCTGCTTTTGACGACTTAGTAAACAAATTTATTGACCTTGAATTAGCTCAGCATCTCTTAGCATATATCAAATATGGAGATGACGAACAATTTAGCTTACGTCAAAAAGTTGCCAGAGAAACGGAAGCCTTCAATAAAGAATGGGCTTTTTCCCCAGATCTTTTAAGTTGGTCAAATGAGAGGAGCATTTTTTTACTTGGGCTCAAATACTGTAAAATTGATGGCTCTAGTTTAGATCCGGAGACACTTCGAAGGACGATAAACCGAATGAAGAAAAATCACAATACATGATTGGTAGGGGAAAAATCCAGGAGTTCAAAAAGTATATTTCGGACTTTCGGTGGGAAAATTATCAGCGCGATTATAGAAAGAATAAGGAGCTTAAAAACTTATATTGGCATATAGTATTTTTAGACTATTTGGATTCCAAAAAAAACGGAACGGATGATAGCTTCCACCAAGATTTTAGCCGAAGGCTGCATAAGACTTTTAAGGGCATTTTTTTCAAACCTCACGAGGTCACTGCAAAGTTTGAGTCAAAGCTAGAAGGTTTCTCTAAACTGTACATTCGTGAAAACCAGAAACTTTGGAAATCTTGGTATGATGAATTACAGACAGACTTCAGAATAAAGTACTGGTCTATTAATGAGATTATAAGTTCTTTTACAGAACATCGGAATAAGCAACAAAGTAAGAGCGATAATATAACCCTGAATCTCATTAAGTTTGATACTCAACAAAAAATCATTGATCAGGTTGTATCGGACATACTTTCAGAGCATATAAGATTTACGAGATATCGCTATCAAAAGCGCTCAGAGGCATTGACTGATTTTCCCTTCACTATTCCGATGGGTATTGTTGATCAAATTCACAATCATGCGATTAAATACTTCACTTCTCGCTTCACGTTCGGGTTTTTAAAAAGCTTTGAATCCCGCCTCCCCTCTGATGGTCCTTTTACACTAACTAAAAGCGAATCAATAGAGAATGCTTTTAAAGCTCTATTGCAGCGTTACCCGGACTTTACAAGACTGGACAGAAATACCCTTGTTGAGATGTTTGAATTGTACTGTCAAAACTTAGAGGGGCAGAAATTTAATAAGGCCTCTGTTCGATCTTTTTTGCGACGAGAGGGATATAGCTAAAATTATCCTTTTACCCGTGTAGGGCTTCCCATATTTCCTCTTCTTCCCCAATTAATATTTCTACTGCAAAAGCACCCCTTCTAGATATCTGTTTTATATACATAAGACAAGAATTGCAAAAAGCGTCACAGAAATCCGAGATCCTTCACTCTGCTCTTAAGTTGGGGGCGTGGTAATCAAGCCACAGTAAATTGAAACCCGAACCAATGAAAACAGAAAAAACTAAGAACAAGACACGATTCATCACCGCACAACAGGCCGAGAGAATCTACGGAGTCAACAGCAAGACTCTGTTAAACCGTAGCGGACTACCCGCTTCAGATGTGCGATATATTCCATCACTAAAACTGAAAGGCGGGAGACGTAAATATTTCGAGCGGAAATTACTCGACCGGTTATTTATAATATCGGGGGTTGATCAATGAGTGAAACAATCATAATCACCAAAGCCTCTGATTTACTCGGTAAAAAGATCCCCGAGTTGAAATACAACATTCAGCATTTGGTTGTACCCGGACTGACTCTTATAGCAGCAGCACCTAAAGTGGGCAAATCATATCTAATGTTGTATTTAGCCTATTATGTAGCTACCGGGCAGAATGTATTTGCCAAACTTAACACCCGAAAAAGCAAGGTGTTGTATTTGGCATTAGAAGATAACCCGCGGAGACTCAAAAAACGATTAGAAGAGATCACTCAATCAAGTCTGCTAGGGTCGGTAAATATCCCAGAAAACCTAGATTTAGTCACCTCTCTTGGCAAAAGTGAGGACTACATAAGTACGATAAAAAAGTTAATAGCTAAACATAACTATGAAATGGTAATTGTGGACATACTTCAGCGCATTGCTAAACCTGAAGAAACGGGCAGCTATAATAAGGATTACACGCTGGCAAAAAAGCTTAAAGAGCTAGCTGATGCTACAGGGACTTCTATTTTAGCAGTTCACCATACCAATAAGAAGTCCTCTAAAAATACACTAGATGCAATTTCCGGAACCCGAGGTCTTGTGGGAGCCTGTGATAATATTATGGTTCTTTCTCGAACAAGCGAAGATAGTGCATCAAGTAGAAGGGGAACCTTGAAAATGGAAATTCAAGGTAGAGATTTGGATAGTAATTGTTTCTACCTGGAATACGGAACCAGCGATGGATTCTATACACTATCAGAAAAAGAGCCCATTCGTGAGTCAAAGGCTGAAAAAATGAATCAGGCATGGAAGCTCCAAAAAGAAGGGTTCAAGCAACACGAAATCGCCAAATTGATGGGTGATATCACACAAGGGTATGTGAGCAAGCTCCTAAAGGAAAAGAAGGAACAGCTCGCCCAAGAAAACGGCCAGGATGGCACCAATAACAATGAAAACTAAAATTATTCATTCCAACCCACCCCTTTTTGGTGGGCTGGAAAAAAGGAGTATATAGGAATGAATATTTCTAAAAATAAGCAATCTCTGACCTTTGAAATATACGAATCCGATTTGAAAGTGCTTTATAACCATGCTTATCTAGCTTCTGAAGCTGGTAGTATAGATTCAGTAAATCCAAGTATAGATTCAGACTTATTTGAGCTTGAAAGCAAATACATAATTGCTCAATTACCCAACTTATATGATTATTTAGTCATACACAGGCGATATGACTCTGTGTTTGGAAATAGAAACAGTGAAAATGACCCAAGAACATTTGTTTTCAACATAACTTTGACTAATGAAATAGCACATAAGTATTACTGGATTCAACACAGATACGGTAGACTTGGTGCTATGAATGCCTTAATTAACTTATTCGAACACAGGCAAAAAGTAATAGAAGAGCGTGCCAGAAATGAGATGTCAGGCAATGCTAATCACTTCCGTTATCCTTTCAAAGATATTGACTGGCCGTTTTCAACCTGTACATGTGAGAAAAAAGGTATCTACAAAGGGTATCATATAGATGTAAACAAGTCAATAAGTGACTCAATATGTGAATACCTAAAATTGAGAGAAGTATTAGACTAGTAAATAGGGCTAACTGTAGAAGGGTAGCCCTTATTATATATATATATATATGAAAATTCGCTTGACAAATATGATTCAATAGTTCAGATTAGATATAGACGAATTAATTAAAAATCTAACAGAGAGAAACTATTATGGAACACAATATTAAATACAATATTCCAACTGAACTACACCTACTACAGCAGTGAGTGTGTCATACCGATAACAAGATTCCCCTCCAGCCCAATGGGAGGGCAGCAAAAACAAATGACCATGAAACCTGAAGCGGACTTGATGATTGTGTCCGGGCTGTCACCAACCCTGGTAACACTCAAAGCACTGGACTTGGTTTCGTATTTAGCGAAAATGATCCCTATATCGGCATAGATTGTGATGGGTGTCTAAAAAATGGAGAGCTTAATCCATTCGTGCAGGAACTGGTAAATTTTTGCGATTCCTACACCGAAATTTCCCCTAGTGGCACCGGAATACATATTATAATAAAGGGAGAGCTCCCTGAAGGTCTTCCCAACAAACGCTCAATGACCAAGCAAGGATTTAAGGCCCTGGAAATCTATGGTAAAGCCAGATACTTTACGATGACTGGAGATACCTTGGATGGTAGTAAGGAGATACGAGAGGTCGACTTGTCTACATTTCGATTCAACGGGAATACTTCAGAACCGCCGATGGACAATAAAACCGATACCCCGCTTGCAATCACTTCTGATAAAGTAGATCGTATCCTAAAAGAAATAACTAAGGGTGAGGATGGGCAAAAGTTTGCCGGCTATTATTATCAAAAAGATCTGTCTGCTTTCGATGGCGATCAGAGCAGAGCGGATTTGGATCACGTTCGGATCATTGCCAATCAGGTGGGGTTTGATCCGGCCTTAATTGATCAAATCGTGCGCAGTTCTGCCATGATGAGAGCTAAGTGGGATGAAAAGCATTCTACGGATGGCAAGACTTATGGCGAAATGACAATTGAGAAAATTTTACAAGGTCGCAACATTCATAAAATCCATGAAATAGAAGACTATTTAGCCTACAACTACCAGTTCAGATATAATGAGGTTATTGGTAAAACAGAAGTCCTATGAGGTGGAGATTGGATTATTATGGAGGATTATCAATTTAATTCTATCCTAAGGGACTTACACAACAGAGGGGCAAAAGTGTCTGCTCAAAAGCTTTTTGGCTTGCTTGAATCTGATTTTGTGGAGCGGTTTCACCCTTTTAGAGCTTATTTTCAAGGCCTCCCTTCTTGAGATGGAAAAGATTGAATTAAAGAGCTTGCTGATCAGGTTAAAACTGAGAATACCCCCTACTGAGAGCTGTGCCTTCGTCGCTGGACAGTAGCCTTAGTCGGCTCCGCAATTGTGGATAAGGTTGTCAATCAAACCGTGCTCATATTTAAGGGTGCTCAAGGGATCGGGAAAAGTCATTATCAAAGTAAACTAATTCCTGATCCACTCAAGAACTATTTCTATAGCGGAAGCTTAAATCCAGATTCCAAAGATTCGGTTATACAGCTTTCTGAATCTATTTGCTGCATGCTGGATGAATTGGATTCACTGAGCAAGTATAAAGAATCTGCTCTAAAGGAGATGATAACGAAGGCGGACATACGGGTTAGACGCCCTTATGCCCGCTATGCGGTCAAGATGGTGCGACATGCAAGTCTTTGTGGTTCTGTAAATCATGAAGCGGTGTTGCACGATCCTTCTGGCTCCCGACGGTATCTAATTCATTCTGTAAAGGAGATCAACTACCAACATGATATACCTATGGATAAGGTGTATGCTCAAGCGCTTCATTTATTTAAATCTGGGTTCAAATACTGGTTTGATGGGAAGGACATTGAAATGATTAACAAGGAGAATAAACGCTATGAAAACCAAACGATTGAGGAAGAGCTCCTGCTTAAATATTTCAAAAAAATGCCAAAGACAGGTGGCGATGTAAGTAGAATGCGAGCAACAGAAATTCTGGAAGTAGCGTATCAAAATAAACTGCCTTCCAATGCACATTCAGCTAAGATCAGAATGGGAATTGCCCTGAGCAAACATCAGTTTGAATACACGGAAAGTGGGGGGTCTAAATACTGGTACGTAAAGCAGAAACGATTCCCAATCGATCTAGAATAGATACCACCAAGGGTGGGAGTTTAAAAAATAACACCCACCTTCTTAAAGTACTGGGAACCAGTACTTTAATACTCTAAGTAGGATCTGTAGGGTCTACTTTAACAAAAAAAGAAAAAGAAAGAGGGGGTAAAAAAACCAATGATGCCAAATCAGAGCTCACTCATCCTACAACTCAGCTTCCGCTGAACTTTTGTGGCGTTGACTCTATGTCAGCCTCAAGAGCATCCAACAAAAATGTAAACTATATATAGATAAATAAATGAGGTAATAGATGAAAAATAAGCACAACTATCCTAGCAACAGAAAATCCAGGGATACCTCCTATGCGAGTTGTACCCAGCTGGTCCGAAAACACGGACTGCAAAGGATCAAAAAAATATGAACCGATTATGGCATGTATAAAACGGGACGAAAGCTAAATGCTTCCCCATATGTCATTCGTCATATCGTTCATAAGAACAACTGAAAACGGCCAGCCTCTAAAGCTCCCGCGATACTAAAAGGAGTGCAAAAAGGTAAAATGCCTGCTTCACATTATAAAAGCCTGAGTTTTACAGGCCTAACATTAAATTCAAAAAAGAGGAGTACAAATGTATAATTCACCAAAAAGCACGATGAACCGTAATGAAGAGAAGTTCTTTGACTGAGTTAAGGAAAACCCAGATCATAAGTGGCCACATGTATGAAACATTGCTGAAGCATTAAACGACTTTCCCAATGTCGATTCTTTAGCAGGTTTATTCAAAGAGATGCAAAAAGATAGTTGATTCGAGATAGATGATTACGTAGCAACAATAGAAACTTGAAATGACTACTGAATACATATTGCTGAAGACACTAAGATAGAGTCATAAACTTAAAAAAATCCATGTAGTACTCTCGGCCTCGGCAATCCTGTCGGGGCTTTTTAATGCGAGTTAAATCCATTTTCAAGCGAATATGGGACCCAAGATATCCCCGCCCATCTACCCAGGCTTCCTGCTTTAGGAGTTAATTTTGCAATAGGGTTCTTAGCGTTTTTGCAGGGAAAATCGGATTCTGAAATATTTTTTGTAGAAAATTTTGGCCCCAGATCTAAGATTTTACGCTGAAAGCCTTCTTTATTTTACCATCTGAGCTATAGCCTGATATCTTGTTATGAAAGTAACTTTTCAATGCCTTGTCATTCATATTTTGCTCTTCTAACAGCTCATAAATGTCTTCCCAGTTTACTCGTTTGAGCAATCTGATATGGCTCTCCTTTGATTCAATAATTGAGGGTTTAAATGTGTTTTCAAGATTCTCTCTACTGGAATTTTTGACCAGATTTATGAGATAAAAATCTTTACCTCTTTGATTAGCCATCCAACTACCAAGAAGCCAAAAACGCATGAGCTCATATCGTTTTCTTTGCAGTGCAACTTTCTCCAGTGGTTCGCTGAATACTTTCCTGCTCCAATGATTGCCCCCTTCTGAGTACTTGGGAAGACTTTCTTCGGGATTAGATGGAATAGTCTCATTCCCTGCATTAAACTTCGCTTCAATAAAGATGATAGACCGCTCGGTTTCGATGGCCATATCAGGCTCTGATCCTCTATTCTCTTGTTCTCCAAAAACATCTTGAGCTTGTTTCAGTAGATCCCATTGTTGAACCTGCTTTACGGAGTATGACCAATAGATTAGATCTTCTACGGTTTCCTTATTTCCAGTAAGGTGCCCTACCAGTTCCGTGATCAAATTATTCTTATCCAGATACCGAAAAACATTCCATGTTACAGCGTCTTCACTATTATCATTTTCCATGCGGCTTTCGCGTTTATACCCTTCTATTTTGTTCAGCAATTCTACATCTGCGTTATCTGACCAAAGCAGATTGTCTTCTTTCCTTGGGTAAATGAAGGTTGTAGATCTGATTTCAATATTATGATCCGGACATGTGATTTCTTCCTTAGTAAGGGTATTGCCTCGTCTTTTCCTTGGCACTGATTTCCGACACCCCCGAACCGGACATTCAATGGTATCTTTACTGATTTCAATGTTTTCTTTAAGTGTGTCTAATCTGTACATATTATTGGTGTATTAGTTGTTGAAGTTGTTCCCCGAAGTAGTAAGACGGAGTATTGTATTGGAGTCCTAATGAGTGTTGTTCCAGTAGCTCATATAGCGTGCCCTCTGTGCCGACGTTTGTTTCAGTAAGAAGCTTCCATGCTCCATTATTGTCTTCATGAAGTTGATTAATAAATGTGTTGGGTTCAACTGTTGGCAAGTAGTAAGATACCAGCCCCATGATTTGCCAAGACCACAACAGCCATCCAAAGGTTTGACTCGTCAATTCCGCCAATATGGGATCATCCTTGGCCATAAGATTACGAAGCTGATCAAATATGCCCTCTTTGCGAGTGATTATTGTGATCAGGGCGCTATACTGGGTAAGCGTAAGACTATCCAGACCTTCTAAAGTATTCAATAGGTGCTGCTTGCGAACTATTTGATGGAATACCCCATCGTTATTCGAGATAGATAGCAGTTTTACCTGTGGTTCTTTTTCACCATACAGGCAGTAGGTTCCAATTTCGAATTGCTTTGCAAACTGAATAGTTTCTTTAAATCTCTTTAATCCCGGATGATCACCGATGTCTTCTGAAGGATGTAAGTACTCTGCTTTTAACTGTATTTTGTTATTCATGTAATCTGTTTTCTACTCTATACGCAACAAGTCGAAAATATTTCAACAGATTGGCCATATTTAGAACCACTTTAAATAATTGCTGGCTAAAAAAGAGAGCAAGCCGCTCTCTTCAAATCAGTCCAAGTTCCATCATGGATGTATAGGATTCTTTAGTCAGGATAACTGAATCTACGACTTGGATTCCTAAAAGCTTACCAGAATCCCTGAGTCTTTTACTAAGCTGAATATCTGCACTGGATGCTTTTAGGTTTCCGGAAGGATGATTATGGGCTACTAGAATGGAGTTTGCGTTCCCAAGTATAGCAACTTGGAATACCGTGGATGGTTGGACAAGCGCCCCGGTCATTGTTCCTATGGCTATTTTGCTCCATCCAAGTACTTGCTTAGTGTTGCTAAGAAGTACCACATAGAATTCTTCTCTAAGCTCAATTGTATCTGGGTCAAATATTCCACGAAGAAACTCAGCGGCTTCTTCTGGTGAGGTTATGGTAGGCATCTCATCATAGGACTTCTGGGAGGAATACTTGAGAGATACTTCTGCTACTGTTTGCATGGTGGGTGGGGTTGGTTAAGATTTATGAAGGCTTTAGAGGCCTTCATTGTTCTTATACCAAAATCAGTGTCTTTTTTTTCTTTTCTAGTCCTTTATAATAACATGAGATTAACTATATGTGTTGACATGCTCTTTTATGTTTCTATTTTGCTTAACTGAAAAGAAAGTAGCCCTTATAGGAAAGTTCGACATCATCATAAGTGGTTTTGTAACAATCCTTTTGCATAAAAATATGAAATACAACCTTTCAAAATGGTTCTAAATCTAAAAGAAATACGAAGAAATTTATTTGAGCAACTTGACTCTGTTTCTTCACCACTGGATTTGGCAATTTTTCAAAGAGAATTATGCAATGCAATATTTCAAGCTGAAGGTCTTAAGGCGAATACAAATAATAAAATTGAAAAATCTAATTTTGGTCTTCATATCAGAATGTGTAGGTCGTATGGAGATGCAATGGTGTGGAATCTTTTAGATTCTCATTCCATAAGGCAAATGAAAGTTCATGATATTCCCCCTCCACATTTGTCTGGCATGAAAGAGGTTGTAAACAAATACCTTGAGCTTATTGAAATTACTGCAGAAAAAGGAGGTTTGGCAATTATTCCCGATCTAACAAATATAGTACAGGTTGGAGATGTAATTTTAGTTCATGACTCACAAGTTCCGATGATTCTTGAAATCAAAGGAGATAAGATTATTACCACTCTATTTAATGAATCAGAAAATGATTCTATTTCAATAAATGCAAAAAAAGTAACCGGTAGACTTCAAAAGCAATTAGAGAAAAATAGAACTATAACTGAATATTTAATAAATGATGAAAAGGAAGTGGATAATGGAAATTTTCTTCTAAAAGCTATATCAGGTAATTCAGAGTTAGAACACTATTGGGATAAAGTAGATTCGGTTGTTAGAGAAGCACTAGAAGCTAACAATAGTACCTGTATAGTAAGCGAAGGAAATATCATTTGGGCTACTACTGAAGAACCTGAAGATTTTATCTTACCAAAAGATATATCTGATGTATTTAACTCTGATTCAATTATAAGAATCGGTAACCAATTAACTCCATTAGAAGAAGCAAATCCTTACATAAAAACTCCATTCAATTGGGAAGTTTCTAAGGAGGTTCGATTTGCATTAATGGAAGGAGATGTTGTGCTCACTAATTTTGTAGATATATCAAAATTAGTAGGACTTACTATTGAAAATGCAACAATACTGGATGTTGGAATTTCAGGTCCTGAATTTGATGATGAAATGATTAGCGTTGAGGTAGAAAGTGAGTTGGTAAAATACAGTCCAGTTGTATTATATCGTATGGTTAATGGATTTATAACTTTAGAATCTATTGGTAAATTTATACTTAATGCAGCTATTGATTCTCACAGAATAATCAAAGACTTAGATGGAAGAGCATAGAGCTCGGATAATTTTGGGGTAGTTAATTTTAACCTAATGATCATCGTTTAAGTGTCAATTTTTTTATATCGAACTTCTAATATCCTTAAAGCATGGTTCCACTAGATCAATTATCCGAAGTTGCAGTTTTAGCTTTTGATAATGGGCTACGATTACACTTTGATTCGATTCTTTTGTATGAAAATGGATCTTTACCCTCCTCGGTAATGCTGTCAGTTCTTGCGATGGAAGAATTTGGGAAATATTTTTCCTTGTCAGCATATGTGTTTTACACTGAAACAAATAATAACAGAAATAAAGAGTTCGAAGACAATTTTTTAAAAGCTCTCTATAAGCATCCATTCAAGCAAAAAGTAGCTTTTGGTAGAGATGGTTTTATAGCGTCTACTGATCATTTCAGTAAAGCGAGGGATAGATATTATGAAGATTTAAAACAGAGAGCCTTATATGTTGGCTATGAGCGAAAGAAAGGAAATTTGTTATTCAATAAGGGTATAAATAAACCCCAACAAATAACTCGCATAAGTGCCAAAGAACAAATTTCATTTCAAAATGAATTATTAATTAAAATTCTCAAACAACATTTAGATGGCATTATTGAATTTGATGAACCTGAGGTGAACGAAATATTGACATCAAACTTACTTGATAAACTTGAAAAAACTTCACTTTAAAAACTGATTAGTTCTAAATTTTGAACGGGCCAATAAAATTTTCAAAAACATGAAATGTATATCTCAATACTATATACCATTGACTAGAGATATTGAAATATGGTTTTACTTAGATAAATGTTTAGTAGAAACAGTAAAAAATATCGAGGATGAAGAAATAGAGGCCCCTTTCGATTTTGGTTTTATAAAAGTGTCAATTGAATTTTCTCTTAAAGAATATGAGACTATTTCAAATGCGGGAATGCTTACAAGGCCCAAATATTTGGCTGTATTAGGAGTATTATCATTTATATCAGATGAACCTTTTGACGTTTTTGGACCGCACACTAGGTCCTTTGTGCAACCTAATGGACTAGAAGGTTTCAATTCCAATTCGACTACAAAATTCAAAGTAGAGAATGTCGACCTTACATATGAATTGAAGGAGTTTTTATCTGAGATAAATGGTGCTAAAGGACACGAGCAAAGTCTAATATTTTCATTATTGGATAGATGGAGAAAAGGCAGATATCTTGAGAAAGAAAATGAACAGAGTTTATTGTATTTAGATGAGGCAACACTTAGTTATTTCCACGTTCTGGAATTACTTGGGAACAATTATTCGAATGAGATAACAAGCAAATTAATCGAAAAAATTGAAACGCTTGTAGATGATGTGAACTCGAATTTACTCTTCTTGACTGGAGACCATCTTGAACAAAAGAATTCTGAAAAAACAAATTTAATCAAATCAGTATGGACCAGTGAAATATCCATTGCATCAAAGATAAATTACTTACTTAAAAAGCTAGATTTGTATACAAAGGAAACGGCTTTCTGGGTTAAAGTTTTAATAGATCAAAGAAATAGTGTAGCTCATGGCAGGCGGGTACATTATGATAAAGCTATCTTCCCAGTAAGACCTTTCTTCCCGCTAGTTTTTGATGACTTATATCCACTTGAATACTTGAGGGTATTTGTTGCTAAAGTTATTAGTAGATATTTAGACATACCGTTCTATAATGAAGAATGGGAAGAGCTAAATGAATGGCTAATTGTTGATTTAAATACTACTAAATCTAATATCAACCATGAATCATTTGAATCCTCAGAGAATTTAAATGATGATGCAAAGAAAGTTCTTTATGGTGGGCTTAATTACTTCATTTTAACCAACAAAATAGATATAAAAGAAGCTCATAGATTTTACGAATACTATTTAAATAATGAAATCAATAATGACGATTTCCTTTGTTCCAATATCGAAGCCTTGGTAATCTTGTATGAGTATCAAGATGACCAAAAGCTAAGTGACAAAATATTTTCCGCATTTAGAAAGATAGAGGAATTAGATTGCAATCCATATCTGAGGTTTAGAGACTTAATGTATTATTTAGACTATTATAATTTCGAGACTAATAACCTTGAAAAACTCATTTCTACCAAAGAAATAAAATAAATTTCAGTACTCGCCCTTTTTTAAAAGCGTAATATTTCAGTCGGGGCGGCCTTTTTTCTGCCTTTCTTGGTATAAGAACAGTGTTAATAACAACACTAATTCTTAATCCCAATCTAATGAACCTACAACCATTCTGCTTTCCTGTGACCGAACGTGTGGTCGCAGTAGATAACGCCAAATCCCCTCTTATCGACATCCAAGACCAAGACTCCTTCCTGCCTAATGGCTATAAAGCAATAGTCAGAGAGGACACTAACGACGTCATTTCCATTGTGAAAGACTCCTACCAGATCGTCAAGAACGGAGACCTGATTAACCAGCTACTACAGGAGCTTGCAACTAGTGGTCATTCATTTAAGATTGATCCTTCTCACAGCTTTGTAGATAACTACCGTATGAGGCTTCAGATCACATTTCCAGAACTTAAGTTCCGAGATGGTGAATCCGATATTGCCTTATCTGCATTCGTGCATAATTCTTACAATATGAGCGAAGGGGTTCGATTCTATTTTGGAGCCATTAGGTCGATATGCTCTAACGGCATGGTTTTCGGGCAGATCTTATCCAAGTACTACTCCAAGCATACCTCCGGCTTTTCCTTCTCAGACCTTGGCGAAAAGCTGGCAGAGGCTCGCGAGTTCTTTCCTGAAATTCAGGAGCGGATTAACCGCCTTGAGCGACTGCCGGTAACGGAAGTGCTCGTGGAGAATGTGTCTGATAAAATCTCCAAGCGACTGGCTGAACAAGTCATCGAACAGGAGGAGATCGGACGGATTACCCAATGGCAGCTGCTAAACCGGCTGACAAATTACGTAAGCCACGACCTAGACCAACGGCACCGTGCCCGTTATCAGGATAACATCAGCAAAGTGTTTGCCCTGTAACGGAGGCCGTATGTCGTTAGGAACCTTAGTTGTCAAAATCATCATCATAATCTGCAAGGGAGGAAAACCATGAGCGTCAAATCTGTTCTACTCAAAAGCCTCCTTGAGGGGTTCAAACATGGGCTTCGGCTCTGGCTCTGTAAAGACCGCCAGGAAGACCCACCTCCTCCACATCAAAACGAATCAAACCACAAGCCTGCCGGATAACCCGGTGGGCTTTTTTATTTCTATCAACCCTTAAACAACCAATACTATGTCTATGAAACTATTAGATAACATCCCAACCCAAGAATGGGTAGATGCACGACAAGAATACCTGGGCGGAAGCGAAGTTGCTGCTGCACTTGGCAAGTCTCCCTACCAGACACCCTTTCAACTCTGGCTGCTGAAAACTGGACGCAGAGAGCCGCAAGGTTCTACGCCGATCACAGAGATGGGCCATATATTGGAGCCCGTCTGCGCAGAGAAATTTACCGAAATGACCGGGCTGAAAGTCCGCAATATTTCCGAGCCTTATGAGCATCCGGAATACTCATTTCTGAGAGGAAACATCGACCGGCAGATTGTAAGCTCGGAGAAGCATCCCGGACCGGGAATTTTGGAAATAAAGACCTCCTCATCGTTTCGTCTAAAAAATGAAGTTGATGCCTATCCACTCAGTTGGGAGTATCAGATTCAACATTATCTCATGCTAACAGGCTACCAGTATGCGTACCTCCAAATCATGGAGAGAGATACGGGCGTATTCCACGACCCGATCTACATCGAGCGCAACGAAGAACTGATTGCCATCAACACCCAGAAAGTAATCGAATGGTGGGAAGATCATGTGATTGCCGATGTTCCACCGGATGCAATGACGGATGAAGATCTGCTCATTCTCTACCCGGACGCGAAAGAAGGAGAAACCGTAGAGGCCAATCCTCGTCTCTTTGCATACTACCAGCAGCTCCAGAAAGTAAGAGATCGCCTTGATGAATATAAAACGCACAAGGAATCTTTGGAGCATCTGCTTAAGGAAGAGTTAGGCAATGCGGAGCATATGACCTTGGCTGGCCGGAGGCTCTTAAGCTGGAAGAACTCTACCCAACGCCGGTTCAATACCACAACTTTCAAGAAAGAGTACCCGCAGCTCTACAAGGAGTTTCTTAAGGAATCCACAACCCGACGTTTTACCATTAATACTTAAACCCAAATAACATGGCACTTATCATAAAAGAAGAAAAAATCGAATACCCTCTTGCACCCGACGGCCTTCAAGATGCCCTCCTTGTGGACGTCGTAGATCTCGGCGAGCTGGACACTCCTTGGGGCCCTAAACACAAGCTTAGCCTGGTGTGGGAGCTCGAGGATACCGACTCAGAGGGAAAGCACTTCATCGTTACTAAGCGATATACGTGGTCGCTCAACGAGAAATCCAATTTACGCAAGGATATCGAACGATGGCGCGGTTCTAAGTTCACCAAGGATGAGTTGGAAAACGGAGTAGATATGGAAGCTTTCATCGGGCTGAATGCTACCTTGTTTATCTCGCACAACGAGTCTGAGGAGCACGGCAAAACTTTCTCCAATATCGAAACCATTCTTCCCCGGAAGAAAAACAACAAGGTCGTCTTCTACGACCTCAAGCCTTCTGGGGATTATACCCGAGTAGTTGAAAGGGAAAATTATAAGGAACCGGAAGAGTATGCAGAGATGGTAAATAGCTGATCAAAAAAACCAGCTAGCCTAGCAACGCAATAAAGAAGAAGGAGTTTAATCTCCTTCTTTCTTTTCTAGTTCTTTTTCGATGAGACTCACAATAGCAGATGCTTTCGTTTCAAGGGCAGGAGCTAACTTGAGGAATACATCCAATGATGGAAGTCTCTCTCTTCGTTCAGTTCGATCAATCATGCTTCTGCTCAATCCAGATTGGGCTGCCAACTCCTCCTGAGAGAATCCTTTCTCTTCCCGTAGTCTCCGAATGACTATAGAAGTCGCTTCCAATAACTCTGCATCGTATTTCATGAAAGAAAGATGCAGTGAAAACAAATTTGCATTTGCTGTCAACTGTCAGCAAATTAAACATTAATCATACTTTACAAGCCATGAAAAACAGATTCAGAAAAATATCCGTAACAATTACTACTTCTATCGTGTTGGTATTTACTGCCTGCACCCCTTCAAATGAAGACATAAAATCCTATTTGTCAGAGGAAAATTATGAACGTGTCTATGAATACGTTCATAAACAGCTTGAAAATCACTCTACTCAGAATAATCCAGCTTTTGATTCAGGACTTAGCGGACTGATTTTTTCTAATACGTCATATAGCTCAGAAGCAATTAATCTCTTTACAAGCTCTGAGTTTCAAGTTCCAGATAAAGGGCATTTAGCAACTAATCTTTGGGGAAAAGCCATCGAAAAGAAAACAGATATTCCTGAAGGTTTACATTCCTTTATCTATAAAAACCACCAAGCATATGGAAGCAGTATAGAACCAAAAATTCAGAAATATTATCAGGCCGATTCCTTATTTCAACCGTTACTAATTGAAGAGATTCGTTCAATTAGCCTGTGGGATAAACCCGATTATATGAAACTTGATTGGCTTATATCTTTAACAGACCTCAGTAATCCACATGACTATGTTAAAGAGATTATTGCTTTAAAAAGTAAGGAATCAAATATTAATAAGGTTTTCAGTGACAGCTTAGAAGATAACCAACTCTGGATCAATGATTATTCTAGTCGAATTGATAGTTTAAATGCCATATTTCCATCAATTGAAAAAAGATACGAGGAACAATATCCTAAATACGATGATCTTAACTCAGCTGTTTTTCTTGTGAGTTCATTCATTGGAGATTTTCAGGATGGCGAAATTAATTACGAGGCATATGAAGCAACAATTTATAGTACTACTGGAGGTGAGGATCAAGTTTTCTTTACTGAATATGAAACCTTCATACTCTTGACTACTGAAAAAAGCTTTTCAGGTCGAGGTAGATATCGTTTATCGTATTATTTGAAAGATGAAATTCCAGTTAGGCTAAAAGAAGATTATGGTGGTTTTAAAACTACTATGAAAGTAGTTAAACACGTTGGTGAAAGAGAATTTGATGATCTTCTACATAGTAGTACTCAAGTATCTTCTATTAATTCTAAAATTGAGCTCTATTCAAGATTATTAAATCATTTCCAGTCGGAGAAAGAACAAATAGAACTAGAGCGTACTGCCAGAATTAAAGAATTAAATGCAGAAATCGTATTACTTGATAAAAGGCTCAAGGACTGGGCTAAAGATAACTAACTCTAAAAGGGAAGCTTCGGCTTCTCTTTTTACACTTAATTTTAAATCATTTGGGGTATGTTCAAATTCAGAAAAAAAGATACTAAGGCAAAGAATGTCAGAAAGAGTAAGTTTTTTAAAAGCGCGAAAACTAAGGCAAAGGATTACCTTAATTCTCCTGACAAAATTCACCGGCTAATTGATAAGGCCAAGAAAAAAGCAAACAGAAGAAACAGTCCTTTAAAAGAGTTTTGGGAATCGCTGATGACATGCTTCCGGCTGCTTAAAGCATATGCCAAAGGAACCTATCGGGAGATACCCTGGGAATCACTAGTATTAATTCTGGCTTCAGTTATTTACTTTGTCATGCCCATAGATTTGATACCAGATTTTATCGTTGGCATCGGGCTCTTAGACGACGCTTCCCTGTTGGCATGGGCAATGGCTTCTTTTGCTGTTGACATTGAGCGCTTCGTGCAGTGGGAGAAAGAAAATAAAACAGAATATGAATAACATGGACGCCCTTCGAGAACAGTTAATGACATCATTAAGAGTCTTTCTCTTTTTGGATACTTACGCACCCCGGGACCTTGATATGAACCAACCCATTTGCGAGATCAAGATGAATGAAGAAGAATGCCTCTACGAGGCTTTGGTAAATATTGCTATAAACCGGTGGCAAATCCATCATGCTTATCACATTAAGCAGCCAGATATTACCCGCTTTAGCATCGCTGAACTAGCCGATCTTGCTCTCGCTTCTGAAAGGCTTGCTGGAAAAGAGTACCAGCGCTTTGTAGATGATAAAATGGATGAAATCTCCGTGACGCTAAGAGAATATTTACAAGATTCCTTCCGTGAGCAAGGCGTGATTGAAGAAGCCGAATACTTGATGAATCTGAATTAAGAGGGAACCTGGCGTAAATGAGAGTCAGTGGTCAAGTGTCTTACTCTTTTAGATTAAAATGCTGTTTTTAAATTGGCAAAAATGTAGTCAATCTACGGTCTAAGTAACTGACAAAATCGCACAAATTGTTATACATCCAATTTTTGGCATGATTAATGCTAATCATTATCAACCAGCATTATAGGAGTATGATGCTAGTGTAAACATAATGAAGCCACCTCGAAAGGGGTGGCTTTTTTATGCTCTGTTTCTACCACCATTAACAATGCAGTAAATTTCCTTCCGAATAACCATTATCTTACATAGGTTATTAACGAGCTGTTAATCCTGAATCTATATTTACTGAATGGTTATCACCCATATTGTTGACGACTTTTTATTTGAACTCTTCCCAGAAGCGGAAAATGATACCGAAAAGCTGACCTCTATTCTGAAGCGGTATTATACCTTGGGGCCTTTCGAGCCGGAAGTGGAACTCAAAGACTCAACTATCGAAGTCTCCATAGATGTGGATCGCATCAATGCGGATAAGGGCAAGTTTGATAAGCTGGTAAAGTATGCGGAATCCGGAAAGCTGGATAAAGCCATTGAACTGGCAGATGAACTTATTGAAAACGCTCCAAACATCAGTGAATACCACCGGGTGCGTGGACAAGCCTACTCTGAAAAAGGAGACCAGGAAGAAGCTATCAATTCTTTGATTGATGCCCTCAAATGGAATCCTAAGAACGAGTGGGCATTGCTAATGATCGGTAACATCTATGCCCGATTCAAACAGGACATGGAAACGGCTCTGAAGTATTTTGATAAGGTGTTGGAAGTGAAACCGGATGATTACCATGCTTTAAACAACATTGGAGTTCAGCTTTTTGAAACTGGTCGAAAAGAGGAAGCCTTGGAATACTTGAACAAGGCACTGGAAGCTAATCCTAAATACCCAAACACCTTGTTTGCTTTTGCTATGATTGCCTATCGGGAGAATGATTACTCTAAGGCGTTTGAGTATAGCACCAAGTCACTTCGCAATCAGGATAAGAAAGACGAATTATACGATAACGCCGTTAAAATGGCGCTCTCCAGTGCAAAGGAATTAACCGGAGAGATAGATGGACTTGGTATCGCTGAAGAATACATGCAATCACTGTCTGATCGTTTTGATGTGGACATTAAGATGGAAGCAGATCCTGAAATTCCTACGGCTGCGACTATGCAATATGCGGAGGTATATCAGCGAAACCATCACTTAATAAAGTATAAGCCCAATCATCCGGCTGTTGCTCATTTGGTGGTGCACGAACTTATGCATCTTGAGCTTCGGGAAGAAGCCAGAGTGGAGAATGTAAACAAACTGTTTACTACGACCGATTCTACTAAAGCTTCTTTCCGGCTGACATTCAAGAAAGATGCCGAACGACTGAAAAAGAAAGGCGTACCTGAATCCAATGTCCGGGGTTTTATGGATTCTATGGCTGACGGGCTGAACCGACAAGTATTCAACACGCCTATTGATGTGTTCATAGAAGACCGGATTTATAACCGTTTTGAAGAAATTAGATCATTCCAATTGCTTTCACTTCATGCCAATACTATGGAAGGAGCTGATGCAAACACCCGACCTGATATCATCAAGAATGCTCCCAATAAGGTCATTTCTGCTTCAACAACCTACGGTTTGGTTCACGCCTTACAGCTGAAGGATTTGTTTGGTCTTGATCTTATTGGTGAATTCAAACCGAAACGCAAAGAAGTTGAAACGGCCACCAAGTTCTATGAAGAATACCTGGAACACAAGGATGATAAGGAAGCCGGTATCGAATACGACCTGATTCAGTTTTGGGCTGAAGATCTGAACCTTGACCGGTATTTTAATCTCGTTGACGAGAAGAGCCAGAATAATTCAGCAGATTCGGTACTGGACAAGATAGAAAGTGATCCTTACGGATTGGATGAAGATGATCCTTCCAAAGACCGGAAAATGAAAACCTTCATAGAGAAGCATGGCGGGGATGATATAAACATGGCTGTGGCGATGTATATGGTTGGAGCTCTCCAGTATTTTGAAGGTATGGACAAGTCCAAAATCAAAGAGATTGCCTTTGATATTGCCAAAGTGGGCACTGCCGGTATTGATCCCAAAAAAGATGGGTATCGAATTCCAAGTATTCCTGACAGTAATTTTTCTGGATATCAGACCTTAGCTTACTTTTATGTAAGTTGGACATTAGCTATACCAGAAATGGTTCCTAGCTTGGGGTTATCCTTTAAAGAGGAATATGAAGTCGCTTGCGAGTTCAACTCACTTTAAAAAAATTATGTCATATAAAGGTGACATAGCGGTGTCACTATAAATGTATATTTTAAGTCGAAATTATTTAGAGCCAATTAAATAAAAAGTACTCTTAATCCAACAAATAATCCGATAAATGGAATCTGGAATTCAAAAGAAAATTTTTAAGAATAGTTTAATTAAAGATGAAGAAAAGAGGTCAATATTAAATTACTATCTCGATCTAGAAAATAGAATTTCAATCAATTCTCGTGAAAATTCTGATCAAGGAACACCTGTGAATTTTCAATTAGCAAAAAAATTTCCAAGGCATAGATGGTATACATATAAGGAAGGGTTTTCTCCAGTATTTGTTAGCGACTTTATTAACCGATTTAGAAAGAGTGAGAGTGATGTAATTTTTGATCCTTTTGGAGGAATCGGTACATCTGTATTAGAAGGAGCTATGAAGGGGTATAATTCTTATTCTAATGATATAAATGGGCTCAGTAATTATATTGCGAATATTAAAACTGCCAATTATTCGGAAAAGGATTTATCTGATATAAAAAAAGCCTGTGATGAATTTATTAACAACGAACTCACAGAAAATGCTTCACCACCTGACCATGACACAGTATTAAATTATTTCGACCAAAAAGTGCTAGAAAACATTCTAAGCATTCAAGCATGGATTAATAATTTAGATTCTTCCAAAACAAGAAATCTATTTAATCTGTCACTAATTACAAACTTAGAGTACTTTTCATCTCATAGAAAAGATGGTAATGGAGTTAAAAGGAAATCCAATCATGTCCCAATTACAAAATTATCAGATACCAAAGAAATATTAATTAAAAATATCGAACTATTTATTAAAGACATTGAATCAACGAAAATTTCGGGTAATGGGAATATCTTAACCCAAAGTTCATTTGATAAATACGAGCTTCCAGAAAAAGCAGATTTAGTGATTACTTCACCACCCTACGCTAACTGTTTTGACTATAGCAAAGTATACTTAGTTGAGTTATGGTTTAGTGGGATTTTTAAAAATAAAATGGATCAGAAAATCTTTAGGGAGTCTTCAATTATCAGCCATGTTCACTACAATTGGGATAAAAGACATGAGAATTTTGGCAATGAATTTGTAAATAGTGACATTTACAATTACTTAAGCAATAAAGACTTATGGGACAAAAAAATCCCTAAAATGGTTACAGGGTATTTTTCAGATATGGGAAAGGTATTGACAGAAATGTCTCATAACCTAAATAAAGGTGCAACCGTTGGGATGGTAGTTGGAAATAGTGTTTATGCTGGGCTTCCTATTGCAACTGATTTACTAATTACAGAAATGGCAAAAGACGTTGGATATGAAGTAGAAGGTATTGAAGTTTATAGACAACTTAATTCATCTCCTCAGCAAATGAAAAAACTCACTACAGAAGAGAAAAAATTCTTACGCGAAAGTTTAATAATATTAAAATGGAAATGACAGAAGTATCAGTTGATAATAATTCGTTAAGCGGTGGCTTTAATCCATATGAATTAAATTGGGATGAAACTGTAAGTTTTCCAAGCACAAGAAGTTTAATGGAATATGGCAATAAGATTTACAATAGATATCCTGCCAGAAGTATATTTCTTGTACCAAGAGCAATTTTCTACCAAAATCATCTGAAGAATAAAAAGTTAAATATACTCGACCCTTACATGGGATCAGGTACAACAGCTGTTGAGGCTAGCCAGTTTAAATTTAACATATTTGGTGTAGAAATGGATCCTTTTGCTAGGTTGATTTCTGAAGTCAGTATAATGAGATTCAACGATATAGAAAAAAATGAGCTACGTAAGCTACTAGAGAAAATCAAAAAAAATTGGAAAAATCATACAATAAATGATGATTTATATCCTGACCTTAAAAATGTTGAATATTGGTTTGATGATAAGATTTTTAAAGACTTACTGAGGTTGAAATCGTATATATACGATACAATAACAAATGAAAACTATTTGAAATTTTTCAAAGTTACTTTTGCTGATTGTATTAAACCGACCTCAAAGATGGAGAGACAATCTACCAAACCTTATATTTCTTCTAAGTATGAAAAGAAAATTAAACCTGTAATTGAATCTTTCGAGTACAGTTTTAAAAAACATTTGAAAGCCCTGAGTCAATATGAGGTTGATAATGAATATAACCCAAAGATAAATTGGATTGGAAATGATGCTTCATCATTTCAATCTGAGGAAACTATTGATGTAGCAATTACATCTCCTCCATACTTAAATGCATTTGATTATACTCAAATTATCAAGGTGGCAAGTTCTTGGGTGGGAACTTTAACAAACCCAGATATTAAAGAGCTAAGGTCAATTCAAGTTGGTCATCACTATCGCAGGGAAGTTAAATTTCATAATGAAGCAATTAATGCTTTTAAAACCTTTTATGATAAATTGTTATCCCTTGACAAAGATAAAACAAGATCAAGCCCTCAGAAATTAGCAGATACTTGCCTTGCATATTTCAATGATATTTATTCAAATCTAGAAAATGTTTATAGATCTTTAAAAAAGGGAGGAGAATATCATATGATTTTAGGTGATAATACAATTAAAGGGATAGAGATTCCTACACATAAATTAATTGCAAATTTAGCCCAAAAAACTGGATTTGATTGGTTCGGTTATTACAAGTACCCTATTAAAGATCATAGAACTTCAATCCCCCGTAATGGCAAAGGTGGGAAAATTAAATATGAATATATTATAAGCTTAAGAAAATGATTCAAGGATATCCTGATGTCTTATTTGAAAAGTGGGTCGATTTCGTTGACAAAATTTTGAACTATGAAGGAGCAATTGATCCAAATTCAAGTTCTACTGATCAATTGAATACGATATTTGAAAGTTCGGGCTCAAATTACCCCACAAGAGCTAATGAATTTTATAAAATGGGTCTTTTAAGTAAACCATTAACAGGCTCTGATAGTGCTCTTGTTCCATTCCTTTCTAAAGAAATGATTCTATCACATCTAGGGGCATCTGCTTATCTAGTCTACAAAGCAAAGGGGAATTTGAACCCAACACTTTTTTTAAAAGCACATAGTGCATTATCCACTATTAGCCTATTGAAAGTAAGTGAGACATATAATGGCATTACATTTTCTCTCTTAAGTTTATTTAAATTTTTATTAGACCTTTTTCCTGTTGGAGACAATAGATATATACTTCACTTGAGATACCTTGCTGCTGCAATGTTTTGTGAGATTCAACATGATCCAGGAACTTTATATAATTCCTTCATAGAAAAGGAGAAGCCAACCTTACGAATAATACAAACAGGCGATAATGAAATTCTTGCTACTTTTGAATCATCAAATGACATAGCTAATGCAATAGAAACAGATGTTCCTTTCGATGGGATTATAAATGCTAGAAAATCTAATTATTTTATTGGGAATCATAATGCCTCAGAACTTAGAGGTTTTTATAGCAAGGCAATACATGATTTTGACGAAGTTTTGGATAACTTTTATAAATATGAAATTGACAACCTGAATTCACCTGAAATTGTAAGTTTTTATGATAACAAAACGGACCCAATTGAATTTTTAAACCACCTTTTTAGTCAAAATAAATTAGAAGCCAATTATGGAACTATGATTGAATCTTTAAAAAAAGCTTGTCTCGAAGCAACTGAGGTTTTAGATATCTCTTCAAATGTTAGAGAAACAGAGAATACTGGAGTCCAAAAAAATATAATCTTCTTTGGCCCTCCCGGAACAGGAAAGTCTTATAAAGTTGATGAGATAACAAAAAATGTACCGGAGTCAAGAAAAAGAAGAGTGACTTTCCATCCAAGTTATGATTACACATCATTCGTAGGAGGTTACAAACCAATTTCAGAAAAAAATAATGATACTGGTGAAGAGGAAATTAAATACAAGTTCGCCCCTCAGACATTTACTAAGATTCTTGTAGATGCTTGGAATGATACGGAAGGCAAAGATTACTACTTAATAATTGAAGAAATAAATAGAGGTAACTCAGCAGAAATTTTTGGTGACTTATTTCAGCTATTAGATAGAGACTCAAATTATGCGATATCACCATCTGAAGATCTAAAAGAATTTCTATCTGGTGAGTTAAATGAAGTAGCAAAAGAAATTCTTAAAGATGGCAAACTGTATTTACCATCGAACTTATATATATATGCTACTATGAATACTTCTGATCAATCTTTGTACCCAATAGATAGTGCGTTTAAGAGAAGGTGGGATTGGGTTTATGTTCCAATTAATTATAGTGAAAATAATCCCGATGGTTCTCCTAATTTGTCCTATAACTATAAAGTTAGGTTAAATGAAGAAGAGTATTTTTCTTGGATTAGTTTCTTGAAAGAGGTGAATAAGAAAATTATTGATAATCCCGGTTTAGGTATGGATAAGTGTGTGGGTAACTACTTCATTAAACCAAATAAAGAGTATATCCAATTAGATGATTTTGTACATAAGGTTATTTTTTATTTATGGAATGATGTTTTCAAAGATGAGGAAGACACAATTTTTGACAACATTACTTATGAAGATTTTTTCCCTGTAAATAATGTTGGCCAGGTAAATGTGAAGGAAATTCTTTTAAACCTTGATATCGATATAATAAATATTACTGAGACTTTGAGTGATGAAAGTTCTAATTGAAGGGCAAAATTATGATCTAGATTTACTAAAAAGATTATTCAATAGTGACCGTGATCAATTTTATACTATCAACCAAAATGAGGGAAAAATAAGTACTGTTGGTTACTACCATAATTTTGATTCGAATGAAATCATCTACATGTTACCAAAAGTATTTATGCGTGATGAAGAGATCACGGTTTTTGGTTTTAAAAAAGAGCATTTAGTTGAGGATTCCTTTTCTCCAAATATTAAAAAAGGAGATGAATACAATTGGGTACGTCACTTATCAATAATATTTTATAAAAGCTTATCCGAGTATAAAAAAAGAATTAAGGTTCAGAATATCATAAAAGAACAAGAAGTTCCAAATCTTAGGAGCAATCTTGGAAATAAGGAATTTAGTTACTTAGACTTACTACTAAGCTTTGTCAACTACTATAAAAAGAACAAGCTTCAAATAACTTTTATTAACAAAGAGAACAAGAATAGAAGACCTAATAAGGTTAATTGGGAGAAAACTGTTATGAACAGTAGACCTATTCTTACAAAGAATAAAGCTCCCATATACCAAACCGTTTATAGTAAAAGCAAAGAAATAAATAATGAAGAAGACTTATTTAGAGTATACTTTTCAATATTAAATTTTTTTGACAAGGAACATGCTTTAAATATCAATATCCCACCTTCGATAGAATATGTGCCTCATAGAAAATTTAAAAAGAAGAAAAACACATTATACAAACTCTTAAAAAAAATTAGATCAAACTATTTTTCTGATAGCTTAAAAAGAATGGTGAGGCTCTGTGAACTTTATTTTAGCATTGAGGAAAATGCCTCTGTCAAAAATAGAACTACTGAATTTATTATTGTTGATAACTACAATCTTGTGTTTGAAGACATGATAGATAAGCTTGTTGCAACTGGGGAAGATGAATTGCTAAATGAGTATCAAAATTCAATAATTCCTGAAATGAAAGTAAATAGAGATGGTAAAATAATTGACCATATCTACGACTATCAATCCTTAATTGATACAAGTAATATCTTCTATATTGGTGATTCCAAATACTATAAACCTGAGAATAAGGCTAGTACTATATCAAAATATAAACAGATTACTTACGCAAAGAACATTATCCAATACAACATTGATCTTTTCAACACTGAAGGATCTGCTCTTTTCAATACTCGTTATAGAGACAAAATTACCGAAGGGTATAATATTACACCAAACTTTTTTATTTATGGGTTCATATCGGATTACCGCAATTATACTGATCCACAGATCTCTGAACGAGGAGAGCCAACTAATGCATTTCATTTTAAATACCGCCTTTTCGACCGTGATACATTATTTATTCTCAAATACAGAATAAACTTTCTTTTTGTGATTAATGCATACGTTGAAATGAACAATCAACGACTAAGAATTTTTAGAAGAAATATTAAAGTAAAATTCAGGAAAAATTTTATTGACTATTTCAACGGACAGAGTGGTGGATTTGAGTACTCTTTTTATCGAAAAAAATTCGAATCATCAGAATCAGAAGATCTTGACAGTTTTATTAATCAAAATTTTAAAGTTTTAAATGGTAAATGTATCCTGACAAAGGATAATTTTCTCATAATAGCAAAGCATTGTGAGGATAACTCATTGGATGGAATACTCGGCAGTTTTCAAAAATTTGAACTTTCTTAACCTTCCTGATTTTTTTAAATACCAAATTTTTATATCTCGAATGGCTTCCTATTTAAGTGATTTAAATCAATTATTCCTCTCCAAAAAATGTGTATTCCCCTCCACTCTTGTGAACGTATTTGCCTTTGTGATATACTGACGTCCAAACCGGTATTTAATCTCATCCACGGCCTTGGTTCTGGCCACTTTCTCCTGGTCATCCTGAAAGAATGCGTTGAGCTGTTGTGTCTTGTCGATCTCTTTGGTGCCAAGACAGATATTGCGTATTTCAATACCGTTCTCGCAGGCTTTTTTTATAGCCGGTTCTACTTTGTCCATTAGGGCTTGGTACACGTAGTCGTCTATATTTGTATGAGCCTGGGTTACAAATCGAAATCCTACTCCCGGTGAGTTTGGATCATTGTAGCCAAACATACCTGAGAAGGAGTTGGCCCGGATGCCATGAGCTCGCATCCGGTAACAAATCTGCTGGACGGCGATCGCATATTCTCCTTTTATACGTTCCAACTCTGTAGATCCCTCAGAGAATGTATGCCCATAACTAAATCCTTGCTTAGGCTCGTAGTTTTCAGAGATCTCTTCCATCACGCGTCCTTGATCTTGTCCAGTAATGGTTTGGTAGAGCATCTTTCCAAAATTGGCTCCGAATAGTCGCATGAATGTTTTCTCATTTCCACGCTGCGCTACGTCTCCAATAGTCTTGTAACCTTCTGCTAAAATATGCTCGTGTCGCTTTCGGCCCACGCCCCAGACTTCATCAAGTTCCAAGGGCCATACCTGATTCCGTTCATCGTCATCGTTTAGAATCAGGGTTCTGCCTTTAGGTTTATCCAGACTGCTGCAAAGCTTGGCGTAAGTTTTAGATCGGGCTATTCCCACGGCTCCCAATAAATGCGTGTCCTCGTATATTCTTTCCTGGAGGCGTTTGGCAAAGGCTTCGATCTCTTCTCTGGGTTTGTCCAACAGAAAATCCACTTCCATGAAATACTCATCCATGCTGTACCTCTCAATCACAGGAGCAAACTCTTTGAAGATGTAGTACACCTGCTCGGAGATGGCTTTGTAGGAATCATAATCCACCTGCTTCATGCAAACATGTGGACATAATTGCCAAGCTTCGTAAGCACTCATTCCTGTTTTGATGCCAAATTTCCGGGCTTCATAGGAAGCCGTGGCTACAATGCCCTTTACTTGTCCGTTCTGTTTTCTCCAGCCTCCAACTATGAGCGGTAGCCCGTACATTTTATTCCATAGCTGTTCGATTTGAGCGTAAAAACAGGCGAAGTCGAAATGCAGATATAGTCTCGGCTTTCTGGAGGTATGCTGATGCTCAGGATAAATGGTGTTGTAGAGGGTAATTCTGTGAACATCTTGCTCTGGCTGGTATGGATGGGACTTCTTTTTGGACATATATTTTCTCTTATACTTGATATGTAAAATATATGTGTATAAGTTACTCTGACCAAAAAATTCTTGGTCATGAACAAATTCCCTTTAGTAGAAATGTTGGCGTTTTTCTCTCGGTATAAGCCGGTCCCTCATCCCGACTGGAGATTGCCGTATCGCAGGGATGTGAAGCAGGTGCGATCGTGTTTTACCAAAACTCAGGGAGGAGTCACTCGTTCTTACTATAAGCTGGAAACCAAACAGGGAGAACTGATAACCTTGGTATTCAATGAACAGGACCTGCTCTGGTCATTGGATAAATCTGAAGGGTTTGAAGATCAAGCCATCGACCGGGTGCTGGTATTAATGGAGCGACACAAACACAAGTCTTCAAGAGCGCACCGCATTATCCCATACCGATTTGAATTACTTCCAGAGGAGCTAGCTAAATTAAAGTATGATGGTACAGAAAAGCCCCTTATCAAGCGTGTGCAACCGTACCGTTTTCTGCGAAGTAAAACACCGTACCAAGTAATTGCTATTCCAACTCAGCACATGGAAAACACCATGATCACCAAAGAGCTGAACTATGTTATAGAAGCAGACAACGAACGCTTTTTTCATCTTGTGTACATACTTGACAAGCTGGACTGGAGATTTATGCAGGAAGTGGATGAGGAGTTCTTTTTTGTGCGTTAGTTTTCCCTTGGCATATCTTGGAATTCATGCCAATACCATTCTTCCATATCTCGAATGGCTTCTTCCTTTAGTGACTTTGGGGCGATGTCTCCCCATTTAATCTCACCAATTAAATCATCATCTTCACCTAATTTTGCAAGAAACTTTGGGAAATCGTTATGAACAATGAATCCCTGGTCTTCTTCCACTTTGAACTCGAATTTGGGTAAACTTGTATATGAATATTTTGCCTTATTTTTCCCTTTACCTGTTTTCATTTTCAATATGTTATATCCCATTGGAGATATCAACCAAAGGAAGGCTATAAATAACAAGGTCAGTATAAATGCTTCAATTCCAGTCATGGCTTTATCCGAATAAATCAGCCTTTTCAATAAGCCCCGGCCCATTATTTTGCACTTTACCAACGGCCTTCGAAACAATATGCTCTTCAATACCATCATCCGGATACGGCTCTAAAAACTCTTTCAAGTAGTTAGGGTCATCATTCTCAGGATTCAACCAGTCGTCAAATTCCTCCGGGTGTAGGATCACCGGCATCCGATCATGGATATCTTCCATTACTTTATTGGGAGATGTTGTGATGATAGAATAAGAGAAGTCAGCATCTTTATCCTCCGGGGCCAGATCGTTGTAGATCCCGGCAAAACCCATGAGCTTGCCTTGTGTTGGGTAAATGTAGTGAGGGGTTTTATTTCCTTTGCTGCCGGTCCACTCATAAAATCCGTTAGCTGGTACAATACATCGTTTATGCTGAAACGGTCCTTTCCACATGCGGCTTTTCATCACTTTATCATCGCGGGTGTTAATGGGCAGAAACGGGCGATCTCCTTCTTTGGGTTTCCATCCCATAAAGCCCCAGTGCATGGGTTCCAGTATTCGTTTCCCTTCCTCATTAGTAAAAGCCACGGGCATGATATTAGTAGGAGCTACATTGTAGTTTGGACTAAAATAAAACTCCCCTTGTTTACCTGGGGCACGATATTTACCACTGTCAATACTATTCAGGAAATCATTGATTTCATCGAGCTCTTGGTATATTACATATCTGCCACACATTGCTTTATTCTTTTTGTTGGTTTTAGTAACTATAGGCTGAAAGTATGATTTCTTTGCGAGACTATTAATACATGCCGGGAAAAGATAAATTTGCCCATATCGAGCGTCACATGCAATTGGGGATGATACACCTGGAAAAGCCGAGGGTAATTTACTGGTACGGTTCAGGATTTGGGGATTATCATATTGAGTGGATTGATCAACCAGCGGTTTGGGGAGGAACCGAAATTCTGCATGATATTGAACAAAAAATGCTGGAGTTACAGCGTGAAGGAACTAAAGACTTTCCTTACCTGGATTATTTTGAGTATATGGACCAGAATAATCTGAATCCTATTTGAAATCTTTTCCAAATTATGTCAGAATCTTTTTTATAATAAGTTGACAATTTACTCACATTTTGATTAGGTCATCAAAAAAAATAATTCTTATATTTGGAGTCTTCTCAAGAAATTCTCTTGGGCATTGACATATTGTCCGTAGGTTTCCTTTGAGTCCCTGAGTTCCCATCTAGTGGGTACGTTTGAGGGTACAAAATTAAGAAACCCACAAAAAACCACATGCACCCGTAGCTCAATTGGATAGAGTACCTGACTACGAATCAGGCGGTTGGAGGTTCGAATCCCCCCGGGTGTACCACTATTTAAGCCTATGAATCACAATGATTTGTAGGCTTTTTTATTTCACTTAATTGCCGATATTTTCTTACCTCATTTCTAAATTTGGGTAACATTTTGTTAACAGAGTATTTGTCTTGTCTAAAGACTAATTATTAGTTAATGCTCTATACCAGTTAAGTGACTTAAAATAAAATTTATTCCAAAAATTAGATCTGTATTGAGAGTTCAATAGAGTAATTTTCCCTAAAAGATGGAAAAGCTTAGCTTTTAGGATTGAATAGAAGAATGGATAGTCATCAATTAACTATTGCGTGGTTAGTATCCAACTAATTGAAGGATGAATTTTTGAATAGGAACAGTAACTAGTTGTTCCTATTTGAAAATTCAGTTACCAATAACACGATATATCTCCCTAACCAATTCGGCATTCGTTATTGGACTCCAACCATGACCTTTCATCGGTCTTCCGTGAATAATCTCACCGTCATAATATGGATCAGAACGATTCTCCAAAAAATCTTCAAGTAGGTAAACCGCAAGTGGTAGAAAAAAATCATCCATCTCCGGATTATAAATCTTGATTTTACCTACAAGGTCTGGGCCAATCTCATCCCAATTTTCTTCCATATAGTGTCGAAGATCATAGCCATTCTCACGCATGTATTGGGCTACTTCATGATCGATCTCTCCAGTTTCAAAATCCCAAACGCGTTTTGGATATCCATCTTCTCCTATCGGACCAAAAGCGGCATTCCAAATATCAAACTGAGCAGCAGATCTGCCTCTCGAACCCAAAGCCCTTGCCATTTGACTGAGTTGCCTTACTGAGGTTACCGGTTGCCCTTCGGGGGTTCGTTGCATCATTCGTTCTGGGGCTCCATAAGCTGCATTAGGTACAACGAAAGCATTTTCATCTTCATATATATTAATAAGTTGGTAGCGTCTGAAATCAACTGGGTCAGGATAGTATACCCATGCACCTCCAAAAAACTTAGGATGCTTTACCTGTAACGCCAGTGACATCCACCCCCCAGTAGACCCACCAGTTAAAGCACGCGATTCAGGCTCAGAAGTAATTCTAAACTTTTCTTCAACCCTCGGAATAAGTTCTTGCATAATGGCATCTCCATAGGGACCATTATTAACAGAATTTACACCATAAGAATCATCAAAGTAAGGGGTGGGGTGTTGAAAAGTGACGACAATCAATTCTGGAAAATTATCTGATATCCATGATTTATAAAACTCATAACCCGTCTCCTTTACACCACCCCCGTGATAGGGTCTAGGATTTTCTACATTAGAACGGTTTTCAACAAAAAGTGCATCAAAGCCTACCCCTTCGTTTTGAGTAGGTTCAGTTGTAAATCCAAAAGGAGGATCTAAAGAAAAGTGGTTTTGTAAGTAAATGACCGGGTACTCTTTATTTGGATTATCTTCATAATCTTTAGGCAAAAGTACCGTGGCCCCCAAATACATAGGGTGACCCCAAAATTTACTGAGCATCTCACTTTCGAACTTAATTCGTTTAACCCATTTCGTATCCTCAGGGATTTCTACAGGTGGAATAACATTCTCTAATACTAAATCAATTTCTTCAGATGAATTTGGATCAATATAGATTTTTTTGGGTGTACTGGTAAGATTGCCAGGAGTAAATGCCCAACGTTGTCCTTCCCATTGATCCATATTAGCCCAAATAGTGTGACCATCAGAACGTTCAAATTTTGTGTAAACATTGAGCAGCGCTTGAACATAGTATTCTCCGGCTGAAAGTTCACTAAGTGAATTGAGAGGATACCCTGTATTTTTCGCATCAATAACAGCAATATCGCCCAAACGATGATTTTCAACATCTCTTGAAAAAAAAGGCACTCGAGCCACTCTTCTTCTAGCTGAATAGTAGGCTGCAATACGTGGTTCTGAGGTTGAATCAGGACTAAGTGTCACAAACAATCGCCCTGTAAGACTTTCACTATTCAAACCATCAGAAATTGTGACTTTAAATACCAGATCATCTGACTTTTCTGTACATCCGGATCCAAGTAATAGAACAATTATCAAAAGGATACAATGATGATTATTTTTTAGGAAATTTTTCATGGCTGACCTGATCCTTATCAATTTGAAGGGTGCTTAATAACATTATCCTTTAAAAACTTATCCAAAAATTTATGCATGTCTAAAAGCATTTGTCGCCGATTTTCCTTGGTTCTAACGTAGTAATGTTCGTTGGGATAGGCTTTATACTCAAATGTCTTGTAATGAGCCTCCAGCTCCTTTGCAAACTGTTCTGATTGGGGAGATGGAGGATATTTTCCAATTCCGTGCACTAAAAACACCGGTGTTTTCACCTGATCTATTTCGTAAATAGCTGAAGCTTTTCTCCATATATTTTCGTTTTCTTCAAAAGTACCCAGTTCATAGTTACTCAGCTTGTAATGCCTGAGTTCGTTAGGTTTATGATAAAAACTCACCCAATCGCCATATCCAGAAGCAGGAATAGACGCTTGAAAAAGATCTGGGGCAAAGGCTATGGCTGCCATACTCATGATTCCACCGTAACTTGTGCCATGAATACCCATTTTATCAGGATTAATATTAGGTAATTTTTTTAGGTATTCTACTCCGGCACGTACATCATCCATATCGCAGTGCCCCCAACATTTTTGATTAGCCTTTTCAAAATTTTTACCGTAACCAGAACTACCTCGAATATTTGGTTGCATAACCACATAACCATTATTAACAAAATACTGCACGTGTTGCTCAAAAGTATCATTGTACTGTGAAGTCGGTCCTCCATGAATCCACATAATACCAGGATAGCTACCTGGTTCTTCAGGCTCATATAAATATGCGGAAATAGTTAATCCGTCGGTACTTTGGTACTTTATTTTTTTAGGCTTAACCAGTCTTTCAGAATAATTACCCGCTGGCATCGAATATGTTAATTGTTGAGTTGTCTCTCCTTTACTGTCTATTATAAAAAGATCTTTAGGTGTGGTAGGTGTAGTCAATGTAAAAGCAATTGTATTACCGCCGGGAGACCAAACAGGATCAGATACGACTCCCATTTCCGGATCAACAATTGTTGTCATATTACTACCTCTTACTATATTGAGCTTATGGGTACCATTATAGTTTGATGTGAATAATATACTTGAACCATCTGGCGACCAAGAACCATTACTTTGGTCTGCTTGTTCTTGGTAAACCGGCCGCACATCTCCACCATTTAAAGGTTTTACCCAATAATTTATCCAACCATTCCTATGAGAAGGAAAAAGTAGATTTTTTCCATCGGGAGAAACCTGAGCGAATCCAAATGTTCGGCCATATCCGTAATCAAAAAAATCTTTATCCTGCTCTATTATAATAGAACCAGATGCATCCTTAGAATTAATGCTTATTATGTCATGATTTGTCCATTCATCATTTAGTTTGATATAAATGATTCGCTCCCCATCAGGCGTCCAAGAAGGATTAACCTCATAGAGATCATCATCAGTCATTTGATGAATTTGGCCGGATTCAACAGATACTTTCCAAATGTCATAATTACCATATCTGTTTCCTGAAAATGCAATCCAATCACTATCAGGTGACCAGCTAAGTGCATTAAGACCAGATTGGCCCAGTTTGGTAAGTTGGTAACCTTTGCCTGATTCTAAAGAATGCAACCATACTTCGGGATTGCCGCCTTTGTCAGAGATATAAGCTATCAACTCTCCATTTGGGGAAATGTTAATGTGTTGTGAACTTAAAAAGTGCCCGGCTTTACCTAATGTAATAGGTTTGATCTGCTGAATATACTTCTCATCTACATCCACAAGCGAAAGGCCATCGCCGCTCTTGAACATTACTTGATCGCCATCCTTGGTCCATTGAACATCCCCAGAAACTTGAGAACTAATGGATAGTAACTGATCGATATCTAAATCAGTTTCTTGGGCTTTTACTAGACTTGAATTAAATAGGTTTAGTATAAAACCAACTGTTACAAATAATCCCCATCTAAACATTTTTATTTTATGGAAAGACATAATTACACCTTATAAATTTATTTTAATTATCAGAACAGTTTGCTGGTAATCCACGAGATAGACATTCGTCAAGTGGAATAGGAAAACGTTCGTGAACCACAGCATCGGGAATATCTAATGGTATTCGATTTAGCAGATCGTAGCGCCTCAAATCCAACCATCTATGCCCTCCTTCCATATATAGCGAATAGCGTTTATTATATAGTAATTCATCCAACATGTTATTCGCATCCAGATCATTTCTTTGTTCCAGTCCGCCGGATTCCTCTCTAATAAAATTAATATCGTCCGCAGCATCCGTATAATTTTCAAGGTTATAATTGGCCTCTGCGCGTAGTAATATTAGCTCCTCATTTCTTATGATAGGGATCGAACTAGAAGGAGTACTGTATTGAATGAAACTAATATCTGATGTTAGACCAAGATGGCTTTTAACAGATGGCAGCTTTCGAAACTTTTGCTGATATCTATCATCAGGCTCTCCATCGATTTTATTTTGTACATCCGTTTCAAAGTCAGCTTGAGCTACATAATCTGGAGCATCACCCTGCGTTTTTGTAGAAAAGAAGTTACTTAGATCACCTGCGCTTGAGGAATGAGTGTGGTAAACCCCCAGGTCAAGAGAGCTATTTAAATCCAGAAATGAATCATCAAGGGCGGAAAGGACTCCAGGGTAATCTTCCTGATAGGTGTTTACTCGTGCTTGCAAAGCTCTGTTAAACTCCAAAAATGTAGGTGGAGTATCAAAGTTTTCAAATCCTGATGAAAGATTGAAACTAAAAGAATTTCCTGCACTTTGAAGATGGGTCATTGCTTCATCCAACCAATCTTCAATTTGTGCTAAAACCAACTCTTTACCTATTATTGGTCCTGGTTCAGCCGTGGGATTATCGGCAATTTCAATTACAGCTCCATTTATGTCGCGAGTGTTGATCACAAGTAGTAGGTCATAAGCTTGCATGGTTTTCGCATAACCTCGTATACCCTCCTTTTCGGCTTCGCTCATATCTTCCACTTGGTCAAGGGCGCTCAGTAATATTTTTGCATTCCTGAGATTCTGATACTGAGATACCCACCCGTTACCCCCCCACTGTCCGGGATCAAGAGGACCAATAATTAACTCAGAAGTAGCTAAAGTAGATGCATCTAAGTCATACATCTCACGCCCTATAATTCCGGTCATATATAAATAGTTTTCAATCCCTTCCCTGCTTCCAATTAATAGTCCAGTGGCTAGAGTATTGACCGAAACACGTGTTGGTGAATTGGTTAATTCCTCAAGACTTGGATTGTTATAATCTGGAACATCTTCAACAAGATTACAGCTCCCAAATAATAATGCAAAGAGGGTTACCAAAAATATTCCTTTTTGTTGATTAATTAACATAATGTGCTCCTTTGGTTGTATTAAATATTCTTTTTTAAAGTCCTATATCAACAGAAAACCAGAAACTTCGGCTGGGTGGGAAGGGGGCAACATCAACATTACGACCAATCTGTTGATTACCAAAGTTACTAACCTCTGGATCAAGGCCACTATATTCTGTAAATGTTAATAAATCCCTACCTGTTACTTGTAATGTGACGTATCTGAACCCTGACCATAATTGTTGCAAGAAGTCAGGTTCTAAGTTATAAGTGAGGGATACCTCTCTTAATTTAAGGAAAGTGGCATCTTCAATGTATGGACTGGTATTAAATCCGAACTCAGATATCCTTGCTTGACCAGCTGTATTCCAATCGCTTGAGTTTTGAGCCAAGTCATACAATAATTTGGTCAGGTTTATAATTTCACTTCCCTCCTGCCAATCCCATAGAAAATATAGGTTGAATTGTTTCCATCCTAAATCATTCATTAGACTAACTCTAAAATCGGGGTTGGCATCACCAAGCTGAGTTAGCTCTCCACCTTCATTAGCCCATATTGAAGTTGCCGATTTTCCTTCCTCTACTCTAAACATACCCAATGAAGCACCAAAGCCGCCAGCTTGGAAACCTGGTACAGGAAGATCAACGATCTCACTTCTATTTTTATAAAAACTGGTTCGTACCTGCCAGTTCACATCTTGAGTATTGATGGGGATGTATGTCAAACCAACCTCAACCCCTTGAACCTGAAGTTCTCCGCCATTGAAAAACTGGGTCTGAAAACCTTGGGAGGGGCTAAGTTCTCTTTCCAACAAAAGATTAGTGATATTTTGCTGATAAAGAGTAAATTCAAGATTCGCTTTTTCATCAAATAATACCGCATCAAACCCTAACTCTATCTCCCGTTGACGTTCGGGCTCAATATTAGGGTCGCCAGCAATACCACCAACTGTAAGCCCAGCATTCCCTTCAATATTTTGGGCCCCAGATAGTGGTGTAAATTTTTGCCCATAAAGCGGTTGATTACCACTATACCCCAATGCTGCCCTAAATTTAATTTCGTCAAGTAAACCAGGAACTGCATCAGCGAAACGATAGGAGGCAGAGGCCTTGGGATAGAAGAAAAGCTTGTCGGGATTTCCTGCATTACTACTTTGGTCTGCACGTGCACCTACTGTTACTAACATACGTTCATCGAAGAGCTGCATTTCTTCTTGCAAATACAAACCAAGATCAATAACCTTAGTTCTTTGGTCATAAACATCAATCACTGTTGCTGCATCAGATTTTTGTTGGCCTGCAATAAGGTCTTGGCTCGTTATCCGTTCAACCTGTAGGTCTCGGTTTTGGTACTGAGCTCCTACCGAGGTTGTCATAATGAAATCTCTGGATTTTGGTTCAAAACTGTGAATAAGGTTAACTGATGAATTGATATTTAAGTTTGATGCATTACCCTTTATAAGGGTTCCAGGCAAACCATCGTTGGGTTCATATTGTAGTATAGGTGGAGAAAATATCTCATTTTCTTGTTGAAACCGGTCTACTCCAAAATCAGCCACCATCTTCAAATTTGAGTTTGCGGTAGCAGTAATATTGTAAGTTAATTGGGCTGAACTGATAAATCGCCAAACATTTTCATCGTTGCTAAGATAAGCAGCCGTTTGTAATGGATTACTGTTTATAAATGGATTATCAGGAAATACACCGTCATTAGCACTTAGATCAAAGAAGTTTGGTGTTTTTGGAAACACCATCCAAAAGCTAGTTCCGGTGTTATCATTGTTACTCAGGCCTCTACTTGCTATTGAGTGAACCAAGTTGGATGTGAAATCAATGTCGATTTTTTGTGATATCTCTTGGTTTATATTCGCCCTAAATGACTGTTTTTGATAACCTGTATTTGCGATTATTCCTTTGTCATCCTTAACAAGAGCTGATATAAAATATTTGGTTCCTTCGTTTCCACCACTCAAACTAAATGTAGACTCTGTAGAGATATCATTTCTATTCGCTATTGCAGCCTCGTTATCATAAGTCTGTCCTTGTACAAAATGATCTGCAGCTACAGATCCAAAGGCATCAACAGCCTCTTGTTCACTATTGAACTTGCGTGACCCTATTGTATTTGAAAGATCAAAAACACCCAAACGTTGCGAGAAATTTATCTGAGGTTTTCCTAAAGTCCCTCGTTTGGTCGTTATAACAATAACTCCATTACTGGCCCTGGAGCCATAAATAGCCGAGGCTGATGCTCCTTTAAGTACTTCAATATTTTCAATGTCGTTTGGATTTATATCGGCCACACGATTTACCATATTATCCTGAGCAGGATCATTTCCCCCACCAGACTGTTCAGTAATATTTCCCATTCCACCAGATACTGCTGCATTGCTAAGAATTACCCCATCAACAACATACAAGGGCTGTGCATCTGCATTAATTGAAGATACACCTCTCAGATTTATCTGCATTCCTCCACCAGGTGCACCAGAGTTACTCTGAATATTAGCACCGGTAATTTTGCCTTGAAGACCTTGTTCTATAGATTGTGATGGTGTTCGATTTAAGTCTTCAGCATCCACACTCTCAACCGCATTGGCGAGATTCCTTCTTTTCACTGATGTAGCCACTCCAGTTACAACAACATTTTCCAGCCCCATAAGATCGGCTTCCATGTTGATATTCAGTGTCGTTGTTTGACCGTCTCGTACTACAATTTCTCTGAAAATACTTTTATATCCTAAATATGAGATTCTAATGTTGTAGGTACCGGCTTCTATATCCGTAATTTCGAAATTTCCCTCAACATCCGTTGTGGTACCACGCTGTAGTTCTACAATAAATATATTTGCTCCAAGTAGTTTTTCCCCGGTATCGCTATCTGTTACACTACCTCGAATATCTCCATCAATTATAACTTTGTTTAAATATGGTTCCTCAATTATTTCACCCTTTTTTGCTATAACTACTTGCCCACTTGTAGATGCATAAATGTTAATTGTCCTATCTAAAGATGACAGCTCTTTCAAGGCATCTAATACAGAAATATTTTCATTACTAAGAGTAAATTTTTTATCAGGTAAGTCATTCTTTTGATAGGCTAACCTAAGACCCCCTTTTTCAGAAATCATCAGTAATACTTTGGTAAAAGACTGATTAACAGCGTCAATGGAAATCCGCATTTGCATTTTATCTACTATGGAACCATTGCTTCCCATTGTGACATACGAATCACTTTTATTGATTGAAACAAAATAGTTTCCCCGTTCTTGTCCATATGCTGAAAACAGCCCTCCTAAAAGAAACACTGAGATAACAACTATTTGATTTTTTAAACTGACCATAATCGACTCCATATTTTATGTTTTAATCGTAGATAGTTATAGTGCTTTCATTGCGTTTATACTCTACACCTAACGCAAGACTGATAGCATCCAAAATTTCTTCTAAAGGTTGTGATGAACTGAATTCTGCAGTTAGATTTTTCTTATCCAAATCTTCAGATTTCAAAATAATCTCTACTGGATACCAGCGTTCCAATCTATCCGTGATTCTAGAAAGATTTAATTCTTCAAAATGAATTAAACCTTCCTTCCATTTTAGATAGTTTTCGGATTGGATATCATTTATAATTTCATATTTGGCAAGTTGCTCGTCCGTTTGTAATAGACTCCCCTCTTTCAATATTATGTCATCAATTTGCTCTCGCTTACCTTTTTCTACACCAACAATTCCCTCAGTAACCAACACCTCAAGCAAACTCTCATCTAATAGAGCCATAACGTTGAATTGAGTGCCTAATACCTTTGTTATTGAGTTTTCTGTATAAACCCAAAAGGGTTTTTTCTTATTACTATCTACTGAAAAATATGCTTCACCCTCTAATTGTATTTCTCTGGTTGTTTCATTGAATCCCGACAAAACTTTTAATTTCGATTTAGGGGCTAACAATACATCAGAACCGTCAATAAGTTGTAAGTTTAAGGTTTCGCCAACCCCTGTCGTATAAATTATACTTTCCGATAGAACCTCTTGTTGAATTGGATATAAGAAAATACCTGTAAATACTGCCGCTAAAAGAAACACAGCTGCTGCTGCATATTTAGAATATTTTCCAAACTGATAAATTAACCCTGATCTTTCTTTCTTTTCCTTAATCGTATGCTGGGTCGTATTTGGCGATTCTTTCTCTTTGGATTCAATCTTAGCCCATGTGTCTAACCAAATGCTATTTATATCTACCTTTTTTAATGACTTTGGATTAGAATCAGCAATCCATACTTTTTGGAATAGCCTAAAAACTTTTTGGTTATCCTCTGATTTATTTTTCCACTCCTCAATAAGTTCTTTATCTATAGAAGAAGCTTCCCCTGATAAATATTTTGCAAGAAGTTTCCAAATTTGATTTGTATTCATTAGTCGACTTAATGTTAGCAATTTCTATTCTGGATCTGTTGCTAACACAACTGAAAGTCGTGACACCCCTAAAAAAAATTAAATCCACTCCTTTAATTCATCTTTAAGAAACAGAAGTGCGTTTCCCATATGATTTTCGACTGTCTTCTTAGTGATTCCTAATACATCACTTATTTCACTATGGGTGAGCCCTTCATTTCTGCTTAGCTCAAAAACTTCTCTTCTTTTATTCGGCATTTTATTAATAGCTATATTTATAACCTCTTGAAGCCTGATCTCACGATCGGAACTTTCCCAATCCATTTTCATTTGAGACCACTTAGGTTCTATAGCTTCTTCAGTTTTCCAATCTTCTACTATTTTTTTATGCTTAATGTGATTTAAACATTGATTTTTTACCGCCGAATAAAGATAAGATTTTACTGTTCCTGGAGGGTTCCATTCACCATTAAGTTCCCAGATATTAAGAAAAACTGATTGAGTGAGATCTTGAGCAATTGAGGCATTACCCACGTATTTATAAGCAAATTTGGCTAAACGTAAGAAGTACAAACGAAACATTCTTTCAAATTCGTTTGCATCTCTATCACTTATTCTAGAGGGTAATATTTCCTTTTTGTGACTTCCCACTTTGTAATTATTTAGGGTTTTATGAAGCAAACGTGTCAAAGAGGGTCGTCTCTGAATCGTTTAAGCAATATGTGATATAAGTTATGATTGCGATGATTAAATCTAAATTCCGCTTTTTTCAGATACAGATAAAATTTGGTTTTAGAGACCCCATTGAACTGTGCAAGGCATCGCGGGCCAAAGTAAGACTCATCGACTTCTACGGTTCCAGAAAACGGAGCTTCTTGCAGGCACCGCCAGGCAATTTTAACCCTCAGTTTATCAAAGATCAACGTAATCGGTCGCAAAGAAACCGAACTCAACTGGGCGGTTTCTGTGGCGATTAAATCCAACGCAAAGCATTTAATAAGATGCCTGAATGTGGACTCAGCCCCAAGACTTCGGGGGAACGTTTATAATAATTGTTGACCAGTGTATAGCAATATGTTACAAACAATCATAACATGCTATACTTCATAAAATATTCTGCGTTCACCACCACTTCGCGCCCTGGCTGCCAGAGTCAGCTAAGACTTGTTCGGCATGATCAAAAACTCGCGTTTCCATTTTAAGATTTGAATGGGATGGACTTCAAAACGGATGGCCAACTCGGCCAGGCTTTGGCGTTCCTTAATGGCTTCAATGGCTACAGTAGCTTTAAATGTAGCGGAGAATTTTCATCGTGTTTGTTTCAGTGGGTTGATCTGTTTTAGCTTTAATATACAAAGTTAACCAATGGTCTTAATTTTGGGGAGTATTACACTGAAGCTACTAGATTGGTGTATGTGATGATTCCTTTATTGCATAGTTCTGTACAAAGTTAATTTCTATTCACCGTAGTTAAAGTAAATTTGAAATTTGCTTGACTCGATTTCATAGACCATTTTTTTAGTTGAGATACTGGTCCACTCTATTTGTTATTACTTCGCTCACTACAAGAACAGAATAAATCTAATTCAATGTTGACGGGGGCTCTATCTTATAATCAGTTGGGGGCTCCTGTTCTAACAAATGTTTAACAAAATAATCCCATCTTTTCTTGATAACATATGGTTCATTAAAAAACCCATGATTGCGATTGGGCAGAACCAATAAATCAAATTGCTTATTGTGTTTTATTAGTTCATCAATCAACAACAAATTAGCATTTGGATGTACATTATCATCTAATGTACCATACATAAGAAGTAAATCCCCTTCAAGTTCTGATGCTAATAGATGGTTTGCCTGACTATCATAATTATCTGAACCATCTGAACTTTCTTCTAATAAGCCCTGATATTTTTCGCCCCACGTATAATTATAACTTCTGTTGTCATGATTACCAGCAGAAGAGACAGCTACTTTAAAAAAGTCGGGATATCTCAAAATAGCTCCAGTTGATGAAAACCCACCTCCTGAGTGACCAAATATTCCGACCTTGTCCAAATCTATTTGAGGAATATCTACACTAAGCTGTTTTATAGCGTGAATATGGTCGGCTATTCCGTTATCCCCCATGTTACCATACCAAAAGTCATGAAATTTTTTAGATCTAAAAGGAGAGCCAAACGCGTCAACTTGTAAAACAATAAATCCCAGCTCTGCCAATGCTTGAGCGTTACCACTGGGAGAAACCGTAAAATCTCTTAATCCAACTGATCCAATTTGTGGTCCGGGATATATATAATCAATTACTGGATAGTTTTTTGTACTGTCAAAATTCGACGGCTTATATACGTAACCATACAAATCTGTTTGACCATCACGTGCTTTTACCCTTATTGACTGAGGGAAAGGCCAACCTTCCATCTGTAGGCGACTGATGTTAGTTTTCTCAAGAGTCAGCAAATCACTGCCATCGGGATTTCTCAATGTGACTATAGGCGCTTCTTCTCGTGTAGATGCATAGTCTATAAAATAATTTCCTGATGGAGCCATATTTATATTATGATCAGTGTTCTCAGATGTTAATCTTTCAATCTGAGACCCATCAAACTTAGCTCGGTAAAATTGACGATAATAATAATTTAGGTTAGACTCTTTCCCCATAGCAGTAAAATAAATCCATTGAGCATTCTCGTCTATATGTTTAACATCCAATACAGACCATGAGCCATCAGTTATAGAATTTATAACCTGTCCACTGTTCATGTCTATCAAATACAAATGTCCCCATCCAGATCGCTCAGAAAACCAGATAGCCTCACTACCATTTTTCAATACCTTCCAATTGGGTTGACCTCCCGACAACAAATTAAACTCAACAAAAGTTGAATTGGTTTCCGTTATAATATTACGTGTTTCACCAGTTGTCACGTCGGCTTCAAACAAAGAAAATTGATTAAAGGTTCTGTCTCCTGATGTAAAATAAAAGTGCTCTTGGTTCTCTCCCCACTGTACATCTTTCCATTTATCATTTGCAACAATACCACAACATGAGGTATTTACCATATCTTGTTCATCTTGTTTAACAGAAACCTGATCTCCAGTATGAATATCAAAAATATGTAACTCATATTTCGGAATAACCGAATCCCCCGGTAACGCATATTTATAACTGTGAAGTTCAGGCCGACCTTCTTTTGTTTCTAGCAGATGTAATTCTTTTACATTCCTTTCATCAAGCTTAAGAGTAGCAATTTTCTTAGAATCAGCCCCCCACATTAATATTGGTTTTTGCTTCGTATTATTTCTTCGATTAGTGATTTCGGAACAACATCCCTCAGGATTAACTGCATACCCAAAATCCTCTTCACCATCAGTACTTAGTTGTTTTTCTTCGCCGGTGGACTTATTCCTTACCCATAGATTTTCGTCTTTTGAATATGCCAGCCATTCTTCATTTGGAGATAAAACTTCCTCCAGCAGGGGTTTCTCAATCTCAACTGGTCCCATCAGTTCCCCCGTCTTGCGTTTGTATGTCCATCTTTCATTTTCGTTCAGCCAAAAATGAAAGACTTCTGTACCTTCTTCAAATTTTAAATCTTGAAGAACTAATTTGTAATATACAAAAGAGCTATCGGTAGCCTCCGATAAATCCGCAGCTAAATCATGATGATTAAAAACCTGTTCTTTAGTTTGATTGATAGGATTTACTAACACATATTCAAACCCTTTTTCTATCCTGTTTTTGTACCAAAACCGATCCTGTTCGTCATTTTCAATCCAGTTTATTGAACCCGGCAAATTAGTTATCAATTTTTCAGCATTCCACCCAATAAACGACTCTGCACGGGCATAATCTGATTTTGTTACTTGGCCATTAGCTACATGTTGCAATCCAAGTAGTAAAGCTGCTAATATCAATAAAAAGGGAGTACGCTTTATCATGTCAAAAATTTTTTTGTAAAATTAATTTTTTAGTTGTGTTCAGTTGGAATAGAAATTTGGTATTCATCAGGTGGCGAGACATTCAACAGGTGTTCTACAAAAAAGTCCCAATGTTGACGAATGAAATATGGTTCATGTAAACCGTGACGGCGCTCAGGCGCAATGATCAAATCAAAATCTTTATTTGCCTTTATTAACTCATCAACTAACTGAATCGTCATCGCTGGATGGACATTATCATCCATATCTCCGTGAAACAAAAGCAACTCACCTTTTAAATTTTCTGCATAATTTTTATTAGCTGAGTTGTAAAAATTATCTTTTCCGGTCTGCATATTTTCCTTCAGAGTTCCTTGGTATTTCTCTGCCCAATAAATATTGTAACTCCTATTATCATGATTCCCTGCACCTGCTACACCAACATGGAAGGTATCTGGATAACGCAGTAGTGCATCTGTAGTTGCAAATCCTCCTCCGGAATGGCCATAAATGCCTACTCTCTCTAAGTCAATACCTCGGTAACGAGCAGCCAACTGCTTCAACGCTTTCACATGATCCGGCAATCCATTATCGATAAAATTACCATACCAAGTATCATGGAATGCCTTGGACCTATGAGGTGTACCCATATGATCAAGCTCAAATACAATAAAGCCTAGTTGGGCCAACGCGAACGGCTCTCCACCTATATATGTTAGTTGTTCATTGGCGTAAGCATGACCTCCCCCTTTAAATTCCCAATTTCCGACACCTCCAAACTGAGGTCCCGGATATATATGATCAATAACCGGATATTCTTTTTTCGAATCATAATTTGGAGGAAAATAGATAAGCCCATACAAGTCTGTAATGCCATCTCTAGCTTTTACAGTAAATATTTCAGGTGGGTTCCACCCAATATCTTTCAATGCAGTAGCATCTGCTTGCTCCAAGTCCATAATTATTTGCCCATTTTCTGAAAATCTCAGAACAGATTTCGGCGGACTACCGATGGTAGAATAGGTATCAACAAAAAATTGACCGTTAGTTGAAAAATATACTTTATGATTAGCAAACTCAGAAGTTAGCAATCTAAGGCCAGAGCCATCATAGTTTATACTATACAAATGCACGTAATAAGGATTGTCTCCAGATTCTCTCCCACGTGCAGAAAAATAAACTTTCCGATTATCTTCATCTATAAATTTAATTGAACCAACAGCCCAACTTCCATTCGTGACTTTATTTTTTAATTGACCTTCTGGCCCATATCGGTAAATATGTGCCCATCCGTCCCGTTCGGACCACCAAAAAATATCTTTCCCATCGTCAGTTACATACCAACTTTTTGGTTCCCGTTGTCCCAATTCTACATATGTTTGACTTGTATCTTTTACCAACTTGGTCAAATTTCCTGTTGATGCCTCAATCTTTGCTAAATGTGCACTTTTATTGGCGCGAGTTAACCAATCAACATATACAAACTGTGAACTCGAACTCCATGCTTGTCCTACAGCTTTTCCAGAATATGATTCAGGACCTATAGATACCTGATTTGGTTTAGGTGTTAATTCAACCTGTATATTACTCTGTCCCCCAATATCAATTAGATGAACATACGGCTTGGGTACAACAGAATCTCCGGGAAGAGGGTATGGCTGAGAATAGTGTTTGGGGCGTTGAGAAGTATGAGATATATAATGCATGTGTTCAACATTTCTCTCATCTACACGGTAGATAGCAATATATTCCGAATTTGGAGACCATTTAAGATTAGGTCGCCTCTCACGTTCGTCAATTATTGAACTTGGACTTGGATAAGATAGGCCGTAACTGTAAAACTTTTCGCCGTCTTCGGTAAGTTGTATTTCCTTTCCAGTATTTCTATTACGGATATATAAATTGTAATCAGATATAAAAGCTTCCCATTTTCCATCCGGAGACTTGACACCATCACGAGAAAGAGTAGATGGAACTGGTCTTCTCTTAAGAGTATTAGTCCTAATATTATATTCCCAGTATTTTTGCTCACTCGTTCTGAATGATATTACTTCTTCATTTTCGAAACGAATATTTTCAAAAGGCAGCCCGCTATATTTATAATTAGTTCCAGTTAAAGCGGTATTTAACTGTGCAACTAATTTACTGTGATCAAAAGCTGAGGCAATACTGCGATCTCGAATATCAACTAACTTAAAATGATACCCCGCTGACGTATGATTACGATACCAAAATGTATTATCGTCTATCCAGTGTGGATTAATGTTATCATTTATCACTAAATGGCGCGTATTCCAACTTAATAGACGCTCAGCCTTTGTGTAATCAGTTGTTGTAACTTGGGCTTGTAAAGAAAATGCTCCTGTCACCAAGTATAGAGATAACAGAAGCATGAGAATTGTTTTAAAATTTACCATTATAAAAATCTACTTATTGAAAAAGTTAACTCGTTCCTGGTACGTCTCTTGGAAAACTTATGTTGGAGTTAGCATTTACCTCATTAATAGAGATTGGCAACTTGACGGCTCTATTGGGCCCAAGTTTATCGAGAATCAAGTTAAATCGATTTAGATCATTCAGGCGATGTCCTTCTAAGAACATTTCCGCAAAGCGCTCATGCAAAATATAATCCATAATTTCACTTTGATCAGTTGGCATGGTATGGGCTGTTAATCCAGCTGCTGTTCGGACTTCGTTTACGCGATTAAGAGCATTAATGTACTGTTCGGCTTCATAATAAACTTCGGCTTCTATCAACCTCATTTCCTGCCAATGCGTTAATCTTATATCATCACCAAGACCCGTATATTTCATTTCACTGTAATGAGGAGTACTCCCATCAACTCCAAATTCACCGTCTTCATATCTGATAGGAACTCTCGAATCTAATTCATTGGTATAAGGATCAATAAGAGAACCTCCATCAATATCAACCTGATTCCACCAACCATTATATAACCCTCCAGCACGATTATTATCCCAGTGTGTTAATGCTACAATACTATTTTGCTGATTCCCTGTACTCACTGAATAATTTGCTTCATGGATATAACCATCTGGAATATTTTGAGCATCAGTCAAGGCATCAGGATAATTTCCAGCCATTAAGTTTGCTCGTGCTCTACCAGCAGTTGCCAACCTTTCCCAATTTGTAAAACCTCCACTCTGAGCCAGTTGAATAGCTTCGCTTAACTGAGGTATAGCACGCTGCTCTATCAACTCAATATCTCTTAAAGCTTCACCACCCGCATCAGCAGGAGCCTCAGCGTATCCCATTGCAACGATTAGATTTGCAAAAGCTTTCACAATTTTTACTTGTACATAATATTCACTCGATTCTGCTTCATTACCAAGAACTTCTTCAATACGACGCTCTGCATCTTCCGCAGCCCAGCGCACAGACAAAAGTTCATCAAATGCAGCATCGCTACTTCCATTTGCTATTCCCGGCCTAACTTTACCAGTAGAAATTTGATCCCAATCATTCCAAGTACCTGTATGTTGATACTCGTCAGAAAGTAGGGCAGTAACTAATATAAAGTCGTCTAATGACGTATAGAACTCTCCAAGGACACCATTCGCAACGGCTGGTATCGCTTCTTCTCTATTTAAGTCCTCATCCGCATAACTTTGTGGATCTTCCACTGTTAATAAATCGTCGCAAGAAGGAAGGACAATAAAACTTATCAATAAAACCGTAAGTATATTTCGAAATGACATAATTATCTCCTATAAAATTTTTTTGATTCAGATGTTAAAATCGGGTGCTAATGGAAAGCATTACACTTCTTGGAGGTGGTACCGCAAGAAAACCAGACCCCTGAGCAAAGCTAGCACCTCCCAAATAATTAATTTGAGGATGTGTTGCATTTGAATTATCCCACCAATGGAGTTCATTTCCAGTTAAATTAATTGTTGTTCTTCCCAGACCTAATCTTTCAACAGTTTTTTCCGGCAAATTATAAGAGAGAGAAATCTGTTGAATCTTTATGTGATCTCTTGAGTCAATAGCAGGAAAAGTACGGTAGTATTCATACAACTTAGTACTTTCGGCCGTAGGTTGTTGATTTTCATCTAGAGTTGATAAATATTCATCCCCTGTTTGAAAATTATTTTGATATTGCCTGCTACCATTTGTAAACACAGCGCCTAATTCGGAAGATACTTTTATACCTAATCTGAATTGTTTGTAATTGAATACATTTTCAATTGAACCTGTAAATGTAGGAAATGTTGGTCCTTGGTATACAAGCTCATTTGTCCGTTGCCAAGTCTCTGATTGAGAATCATAGGAAACTGGTTCATATTCCCAAACACCAGCGACCGGATAGCCTTCAACGACCCAACCAGTACCTCCACCGGTACCCGCTGATCCTGCAGGGAATCGTTCTACACCTCCAATATCTAATACCTCATTCTTTACTCCACTCAATTTTAAGTTCGTATCCCAAGTGAAGTTGGAACTCTGAATCGGAATAAGATCAAGTGCAAGTTCCCATCCGATATTCTCAATTTCTCCAATATTTCTTAATTGAGCTTGAGCAAATCCTTCACTTGGAGGAAGAGCAATTGGCACAAGAGCATCGGTGGTTCTTTGTCTGAAATAAGTAAAATCAAAGTAAACACGATCCTCCCAAATTCCACCTTCAATACCAGTTTCAAACTCTGTACTTTTTTCTGGCTCCAAATCTGGATTACCAGGAGTTGATGGTATTACACCAGCTTCTTCACCAAGTACTGATTGCGGAGAAAACGTTCTAAACTGATCAAAAGCTCCTGGTGACTGCCCAGCCATTCCTAAAGCTGCTCTAACCTTAAAAGAACTAAATAAATCAGGAAAGAAATCTTCTTCCGAAATCATATATGACACTTCTGCTTTTGGATACTCTTGCAATCCATAATTTGCACCAAAAGCACTGTTACCATCCAGTCTAAAACCAAGAGCCAAATGCAATTTATCATAAAATGATAATCTTGTTTGCGTATACACCCCCAACGTAACAACTTCTGTAAATTGTTCATTACCAAGTGTTTGGGCACCGCCTCCAACTGTGGTAACACCGGGTCCAGCAAATTCACGACCTGTGGCAAAAACCATTTGATCAAATTCCCAAAAACCTTGCCCTCCCCAAGAGAGTTCATTTTCAATATTCTCAGTAATTGAAAAACGATAATTGCCTAAATAATCAAAGGTCCAACTCTCAAAGCTACGGTGAAATAAATTTCTCTCTCCAGCAGGAACATATGTATAAGGTTCTCCATAGGGTAGGAAACGTTCACGCTGTTCTCCTACCGCATCAAGCCCTAAAACAAGACGTTGAGAAAAATTTTCTCTTGGATTATAGCGAATGTTAAGTCCTGTGGTAAAACGATTAGCATCTGTAAATGCCTCAATTTTCCGTATTACTTCAACAGGGGTCCAAGGTTCTCCAAAAGGGCGGTCTTCAGTTGCTACACGAGGGTTCCCTAGAATTGCATTACCTAATAAAGCATTCCAATTATTACCTGCTTGTTGTTCCTGAACCTTATTACGAGAATATCCGGTTGTTAGAGATATATTCCATTTATTATCAACTCTCCATCTTAAATTAGCTCGAAGGTTGCCTCTGCGCATCCAGTTGGGTTGTATAGAGCCCTCTTCACTTGAATAAGATCCAGAAATAAAATAGGAAAAATCACTGCCTCCTCCTTCAACACTTAAAGAATTTGTAGTCTTTATTCCATTTTCAATTAATGTTTCATTCGCATCTTTTGCCTGAAATCCTCCGGGCCCTTCAAAATTTGGGAAAAGTTTCGTGGGAAAGTTTGCCCGATGTCTGTTAAAACCAACCGAAGTCCTTAGCGACCATTGAGGTTTACTGTTAAATTTCCCTTTGTTTGTAATTATTTGGATAACTCCGTTAGACGCATCTGACCCGTACAATGTAGCTGCCGCTGCGCCTTTAACAATCTCAACAGTTTGAATTTCATTAGGACTCAAATCTGACAGTCTATCAGTACCTTGGCCACCGCTAAATTCCTGACTAAACCTAGAACCACCTCCAGCCCACTCAGTTGCTCGTGTATCAACTCGTACCCCATCAATATAAACCGCTGGTCGTTGTCCAAGAGTAAAACTACTCGTACCTCTAACTCGAAGATCATTCCCACCTCCAACAGTTCCACTGGTTTGAACTGAACGAAGCCCAGCTGCACGACCTTCTAAAATTTCATCGAAACTGTTAATTGAAGCATTTTCTAGTAGGTCATTCGTATTGATACTTGTTATTGAGGTACCAATTTTCTCCCGGCTCACTTCACCTCCTGTACCTGTTACTACAAGTTCATCCATTCTTATAGTGGAGGAGGTCAACGAAAAGTTTACAGTTGCTACCTCACCGGCTTCAACTTCCACTTCTCGGGTTTGCGACCCAAAACCAAGAAATCTAGCAGTGACTTCTACTCTACCTACTGGAACAGAGGTTATACGATAATTGCCTTCTACATCAGTAGAAGCTCCTAAAACTTCCTCTCCAAAATCAATCACAACATTAACACCTGGTAATACTTCTCCTTGGCTATCTGTAACTTTACCTTCTATAGTTCCCGTTTGCGCCCATATTACACCAGTAAAACAAAATGAAATTACTACTAATAAAAAAAATTGTATCTGGTTTTTCATCTAAATCTCCGTTTTTATTGCCCTTCTATTTTTGAATGATAACTCACTATAATTGCCTTCCTGAATAGCCTACTAAAAATGAACGCTTATCGCAACTTATAGGAATTTGACTGAGATTAAGTAATTAAGTAGTTAATATGGTTATATATGTGAACCCCATAATTATTCTCTATTATTTTAAAATTCGTAAAAAGTATTTGAAGGGGCAATAAAAAACCTACTAAATTGGAGAACGTTTATAATACTTGTTAACCAGTGTATAGCAATATGTTACAAACAATCATAACATGCTATACTTCATAAGACCCTATGGTATTGCCAAAAAATAATAAGGGCTGATCAGAATTTCATTTGTACCCCGAAAAACCAAGAGTCGCTCCCTGATACGGGCGGCTCTATTATGAGCTATATCAGAAAATACCGGTTAGAGAAATTTTTTACTCATATCCACTTTTAATCTCCATTAAGCGTGGAATTAACCGAACTGTGTTCAGCCTTGAGCCTTACAATTAAATTACGATAACGTTTCCTGGGATTTAAAGGCCATCGCATAGATCTTCATCTGTTTTATCATGGATGCCAATCCATTTGCTCGCGTTGGTGACAAGTGTTTTGCCATTCCTATCTTATCTATAAATAATGGAGGGGTATTTATAATAACATCCGGTTCCCTGCCTGAATAAAATCGAACCATCAGTGAAACCAGTCCCTTTGTAATGGCTGCGTCACTATCTGCTTTAAAAATCACTTTACCATCCTTCATCTGTGCTACTAACCAGACCTGACTTTGGCACCCCTTCACCAGATTCTCCTCTACTCTTTCACTATCGGAAATAGGCTCGAGTTTATCTCCCAATTTGATGATATACTTATACCGTTCCTGCCAGTCCCCCAACAGTTCAAACTCTCTGACGATACGATTTTCGGTTTCCTTGATATCCATTTTTATTTTAAATATACGGTTTCAGACCTTCTACATAAAGAAAAAGCCCGCACTTGGCGAGCTTTTCTTGGAATACTATGGAATAATCTTATTTCTCTACTTCCAGCTCGATCATTGCTACACTTTTAACGCTTTCAACAATTTCACCATGGTCTCCATAATTCGGCTTGAACGATTGAATTACTGATATATAATCTCCTTCAGAAGTTTTGTATTTACAGCTTACACTGGATGACTTCCCTTCAAAGGCTTGTTCAAGTGCGGCCTCTACATCATTGAGGTCGTCAGCATGCACCACTTTTTTAACACCCTCATCTATAACCATATCGGGATTTAAACCCGTAATTCTTTGGAATGTGTCCGAAACAAATTTACATCCTATTTTTCCTTCTTTTGTTAACACAAAGCGAAGAGTGAATTCATCTTTTTTCCCGACAATATCCTGAAATTCATTCTTTTTCTTTTTCAGCGTTTCAATGATTCGATCTCGCAATGAAAGGTTATCAAAATGAATACGAATAATGGTCTCGTCATTACTCACAAAATAGTTGATATTTCCTTCAAGCTTAACCGTATCACCCCTTTTCTGCTTGAATTCCCATGGATACGGCTCATCATTGATCTTCTTAGCATCGAAATCAGCAAATAATACTTTCATTTCAGACTGGTCATCCTTAGAAACAAGATCCCAGATCTTAACAGTCTTCAGCTCATCGGCATCGTACTCCAAAAGATTCTTAAAAGAATTGTTAGATGAAATGATATTTCCTTGAACGTCCAGATCCACAAATGTTTTTTTGGATTCTTCAATCAAGTTATCGAAATCCATATTAGCATCGAAAACCAGCTTGCTCGATTCTTTCCTGTCTGTAATATCTCTTTGGTAAGAAACCCAATGCGTGATCTCACCATTTTTATTAGTTAAAGGATGGATATCCCATTGATTAATAAACTCACTTCCGTCTTTTCGGTAATTAACAGTATGCCCAAAAAACGCTTGTCCCTCAATCAGCCTCTCCTTTAGCCGGTCAAGTACGTGGCGATCTGTTTTTTCACCTTGCAATATCCTTGGTGTTTTCCCTATTACCTCTTCTTTGGTATAACCGGTCATCTTCATAAAACCGTCATTCACATAAACAATCTTTGGGCCAGGCTTTTCAAGATCGAGCTCAGTAATGAGGATAGAATCATAATCATACTTTATAGCTTGCTCTACTAATGAAAGCTGTTTCCTAAGGTCTTGCCAGCGCCCATGCAACTCCTGATATAATTCTTCCAGTTTTGAAAACGAAGCTTCATCTTTGCTGCATTGTTTAAGCTGATCTATGATCTTTTGGTCTAACTTCTGATCCATGTTATTCAATTATGAGAGATACTTATAGGATTTTGTGAGAATCTAAAACTCTGTATCGGGAAACATCATTCCATTTTTTTGGAATTAATTTATAATCATACTATCATTTTAGTATGAATGATTTACTCCAGAGAATACTGTTGATGTTTTTAATCGCTTTAACTATAAGCAATTGTTCCATATTCAAAAATACAGCAAGTATTTCCAAACCTGAAATGGTTTTTGTAGAAGGCGATACTTTTTTAATGGGAGATGTTATCAACCGTTCCAATTCGGATGCCCTCCCTATTCACAAAGTTAACGTTCAAGATTTCTATATCGGAAAATATGAGATCACTTTTGAACAATACGATGAATTCGCCAAAGCTACTGGCCGGGAATTACCTAATGACAGAGGCTATGGCCGTGGCCGGCGTGCAGTTGTTTATATCAACTGGCATGATGCGCAGGCTTATTGCAACTACTGGGGGTGGCGGCTTCCCACAGAAAGCGAGTGGGAATTTGCTGCCCGCTCAGGAGGGAAAATAACACGCTATTCCGGAACAAATAACCCTGACTCCCTGGAATTATATGCTATCACACCGAACTCAAATATCAATTTTTCCTATCTCGTGGGCAGCAGAAAACCCAATGAACTTGGCCTTTATGATATGAGTGGAAACGTACTTGAAATGATTGATTCTTTTTATCAAAATTATTCTGCTTCCGACAGTATTTATAACTTAGAAGAAAGTGCTCTTAGAATTATAAGGGGTGGAAGTTTCGATGAGGAAGTTGAAACAAATCAGACTTTTTGGCGGATAGGGACTTATGATCTGATGATACACAATGACGTTGGTTTCAGGTGTGCTGTTTCCCGGGAAGAAGTGAACGAGCAAGGTTTCTTAAATGGCTTTTTTAACTTTAATGAGAAAAAGCCCTAAAAAATAAAAAGGGGGCCGAAGCCCCCTTTTTCTCACTCACTCATCGAAGTAGCAACTTAGCAATTGTGCTGAGCTGCATGTTCGTTGTACCCTCGTAGATCTTACCGATCTTAGAATCACGGTAATATTTTTCTACGGGATATTCTTTAACGTAACCATATCCCCCAAACAGATCCACAGCCTGAGAACTAACACTCTCAGCGACTTCAGAGGAATAAAATTTTGCCATAGCCGCTTCTTTCAGAAAATTCTGTCCGGCCATTTTCTTTCTTGCTGCGTTATAAACTAACAATCGGGCAGTTTCAATATCAGTGGCCATTCGTGCTAACTGAAATTGCACCCCCTGAAATTCAGAAATTGCTTTCCCAAACTGCTTGCGTTCCTGTACATAAGCAAGTGCGGCATCGAATGCTCCCTGAGCAATACCGATCATTTGGGCTCCAATTCCCACCCGGCCTTCATTTAGGGTCTCAATCGCAACTTTATATCCTTTTCCAACTTTGCCTACCACATTTTCTTTTGGAACGCGGCAGTTGTCTAATAAGATCTCACAGGTTGAACTGGCGCGAATTCCCAGTTTATTTTCTTTTTTTGAGATCGAGAAGCCTTCCATACCTCGCTCAACCACAAAAGCAGTAATACCTTTATACCCTGCATCGGGATTTACATTCGCCATCACCAAAAAGATATCAGCCTCGTTTGCATTGGTAATCCATAGCTTGGCTCCATTCAGTATAAAATCGTCACCATCTTCGACAGCCGTGGCTTTGAGTGCAAAAGCATCACTTCCCGAACCGGCCTCTGATAAACAATATGCTCCTACTTTTTCGGTAGCCAGTTGCGGTAAATACTTATCTTTAAGATCATCGGAGGCAAAATTAACAAACGCATTATTTACGAGCGTGTTTTGTACATCCATGAATACCCCGGCAGAAGCATCAACCCGGGAAATCTGCTCAATGGCTACGATGGACATCATAAAAGTACCCCCACCGCCCGAATACCGTTCCGGGATGTCAATCCCCATCAATCCCATTTCAAAGAATTCCCTGATCAGATCCGGATCGAGTTTGGCCTTTTCGTCCATTTCTTCGACCAAAGGCTTTATAGAAGCCGCCGCAAAATCAGCAGCCGCCTCTTTCAGCATTTGTTCATCTTCGGTCAGCTGCGTTAAAGGTGGAATAAGTTGATCCGTTTGTTCCATCAAAAAAGTGAGTGAGTTTTATTTCTGTGAAAATGAAATTGAATATACAAATTGTAAGCGCTTTTTTACTAATTAAAACGGTATTTTTTAGTCCCGGTTAGTAAAGAACTTCTGACCTCTTTATTTTGGCTGAAATATAAATTCAATAAACTTACAACCCAGTTTTGGAAAATTTGAATTTCAAAGACAAACTTAATTTTAATGAATTTCCTCCCATAAGTTTAGAAGAATGGGAAGAAGTGATTGAGTCTGACCTTAAAGGCAAAGACTACAAAGACGTGTTGCAATGGAGATCAGGTGAAGGGGTAAATGTTCTTCCTTTTTACCGAAAAGAACACCTGAAAGATCTTAAGCAAAACCTTGTTTCTGTTCGTACTTCCGCTTCCTGGGATATCATCGAACCAATAACAGATACTGATCCAGAAAAAGCCAACGAGCTCGCCCTGCATACCCTCCGGAATGGATCTACGGGCTTATACTTTGATCTTCATTCGGATACTATTTCTTCAAAGGAAGATCTTGAATTGTTGCTGAGGGATATAAAGATCGAATTCATCACCCTTAAGTTTGGGCCTGCATTATCTAATCCAGGCATTGTTCAGTGGCTGCACACCATTTGTGATGACCGGGATATCCTGAACGGCAAACTTAATATTTACTTTTCCTTTGATCCGTTCTCATCAGCTATCCGATCCGGTAAACTGCTTGATTTGGATAACATTCAAAAAATATGGTCCAAAACCGGAGACCTGTTTAGTTTTATGGTTACAGATTCTTCGGTATATGCCAATTCAGGTGCCACCATCGTTCAGCAGATCGCTTTTGCATTGGCCGCTGGGAATGAGTTTTTGGGGATGAATGAAAAAAATGCACAGAAACTATATTTCAACTTTGCTTCAGGTCCTACCTATTTCCCTGAGATCGCTAAGTTCAGGGCTTTCCATTTAATGTGGGCACAGATTTTAAAGGAATATGGAATTCAAGAAGCTGACACTCCCGTTCATTCCGAAACTGCATATTGGAATAAATCTAAAACCGATGCCCATAATAATATGCTTCGCGCTACCACCGAAGCCATGTCAGCAGCTTTGGCAGGCTGTAATGTGATAACCGTTCATCCGTACAATGCACACTTTGAAGAACCTTCCGGTTTTTCTTCCCGGATCGCACGAAATATTCAGCTTATCCTTCAGGAAGAAGCCTATCTCGATAAAGTAGCCGACCCTGGCGCAGGCTCCTACTACATTGAGGTTCTGACAAACAAGATTGCAGAAGAAAGCTGGAAATTATTTCAGGAAACAGAAGCAAAAGGCGGTTTTTATAAATGTCTGAAAGAAGGATTTATTCAAGATGAGATCACAAGATCCCGAAAAGAAAAAATATCAGCCTATAAAGAAAAAGAAAAGGTGTTGGTGGGGGTAAACAAGTATCAACCTGACGAAATTCAACATTCAAAACCCACCATTCAAAATTTTGAATTTGAATTTTCAGACTTCTCTTTCATAAACATTCAGAATATCGAGCCGCTGAACATCGAAGCTGAACTTCAAAAAGGAGATGCGTAATGAAGAAAGATTTTTCAAACATTGACTTAAAGCTTGATAGTTCGAACAGTAACCTCTCCTCCCCGGAGGGGATTGATGGGAGGGTCAATGGTGCCAAGGATTCTGATATTTGGAATACTCCTGAACAAATTGAAGTCAGACCCCGGTTCTCTAAAAAGGACATCAAAAACCTGGAGCACCTGGATTACGCCGCCGGCATCCCTCCTTACCTGCGCGGCCCTTATTCAACCATGTACGCCGTTCGTCCGTGGACCATCCGACAATATGCCGGGTTTTCTACCGCTGAAGAATCGAATGCGTTTTATCGACGAAATTTAGAAGCCGGGCAGAAAGGACTTTCAGTGGCCTTTGACCTTGCAACCCATCGAGGGTATGATTCTGATCACCCACGCGTTTCCGGGGATGTCGGGAAAGCCGGTGTGGCCATCGATTCGGTTGAAGATATGAAGATCCTATTCGACCAGATTCCTCTTGATAAAATGTCGGTTTCCATGACCATGAATGGAGCCGTGATTCCTGTGATGGCTTTTTATATCGTGGCCGCAGAGGAACAAGGCGTTAAACCGGAAAGTTTAGCAGGCACCATTCAAAATGATATTCTGAAGGAATTTATGGTGCGAAATACGTATATCTATCCGCCGGAGCCTTCTATGAAGATCATCGGGGATATTTTTGAATACACCTCTCAAAATATGCCGCGTTTCAACTCTATCTCGGTAAGCGGCTACCACATGCAGGAAGCAGGAGCCACTTGTGATCTTGAGCTTGCTTACACCCTCGCCGACGGACTTGAATATCTGCGCAGGGGTATCAAAGCCGGAATGGATATTGATGAATTTGCCCCGCGTATTTCGTTTTTCTGGGGCATCGGGATGAACCATTTTATGGAGATCGCTAAGATGAGGGCCGCCCGGCTTCTTTGGGCTAAGATCGTAAAGTCCTTCAACCCTAAAAATGAAAAATCTCTTTCATTAAGAACGCATAGCCAAACTTCGGGATGGAGCCTCACCGAACAGGACCCTTTTAACAATGTGGCGCGGACAACCATTGAGGCATTGGCTGCTGTGCTGGGCCACACACAGTCTCTGCACACGAATGCGCTCGATGAGGCCATTGCCCTCCCTACTGATTTTTCGGCACGCATAGCCCGAAATACACAACTGTTCTTACAGGAAGAAACCGGGATCACCAAAGCCGTGGATCCCTGGGCCGGCTCTTATTATGTGGAATACCTGACAGACAAAATTGCCCGCCGTGCCTGGACATTGATCGGGGAGGTAGAGGAATTGGGAGGCATGGCTAAAGCCATTGAAACCGGGCTTCCAAAAATGCGGATCGAGGAAGCCGCTGCCCGCAAACAAGCTCGTATCGATTCCGGTAAAGACACCATCGTTGGTATCAACAAATATCAAACCGACGAAAAATCGGAGATTGATGTACTGGAAGTGGATAACGTGAAAGTGAGAAAATCACAGATCGAGCGCATCAAAAAAATGAAAGCTGACCGTAATGATGAAGCTGTTGAAAAGGCGTTGGAAAAGCTGACTAAATGTGCTGAATCGGGTGATGGAAATTTATTAGCTTTGGCTGTTGATGCCGCCCGCGAACGAGCCACGCTCGGAGAGATATCCGATGCCATGGAAAAATCGTTCGGGCGGTATAAAGCAACCATTAAATCCGTTTCAGGCGTGTATTCTTCCGAATTAAAAAATAACGAACACTTTAAAGCTGCGCTCAAACGTGCGGACGAATTCGCTGAACTTGATGGCCGCCGTCCAAGGATCATGGTTGCCAAGATGGGGCAAGACGGACATGACCGCGGTGCCAAAGTGATTTCCACCAGTTTTGCCGATCTCGGTTTTGATGTGGACATCGGCCCGCTTTTCCAAACCCCGGATGAAGCTGCCCGACAGGCCGTAGAAAATGACGTGCATATTTTGGGTGTGTCCAGCCTGGCCGGTGGACATAAAACTCTTGTTCCCCAAGTTATTGAAAAGCTAAAAAAATATGGGCGGGAAGATATCATGGTGATAGCAGGGGGGGTTATTCCTCAACAGGATTATGATTTTTTGTATGATGCCGGAGTAACCGCAGTATTTGGCCCCGGTACCGTGATCCCAAAAGCTGCCAAAGAAATTTTAGACGTGTTGATCGAGAATTATTCTAATGGATTGGATTGATCGAAATTCTTCAGCTTTCTCCACTCGCTCCAATGCAGAGCGTTGGAGCGAGAATAGTAATGGTTTTACATTTACCAATTTGACATCGGTGAATTCCGCTGGGATAACCGTCCGCAGCAGCCACAGGATTCATCCGGTGGAAATAGACGGCCAAGATTACCAAGTCTCGATAGAGACGACCCACGCGCAACTAATCTTAGTGCCATCCCTTACAGGATTTTATTCTTGTTTCACTTTTATCCCCCGGCTGAAGCCGGGAGCTATGCTCTTCCGTCCCTATCGGGACTTATGCTTGCTAACTTTTTCAAGGTTAACAAGCAAACTCTATCAACTCCGAGTTCCTTATACCTTTGGAAACGTTAACAGGAGGTTGATTTGAGCCGCAATCTTCCTACAGCAAAAGAATTTATTGAGGGTATCACTTCCGGGGACCGGATACTGCTTAGCCGTGCCATCACTCTGATCGAAAGTACGAAGCAAAAACATCAGGATCTGGCGCAGGAAATTATTGAAGGCTGCCTTCCCTATGCCGGGAATTCCATAAGAATCGGCATAACCGGAGTGCCCGGAGTCGGTAAAAGTACCTTCATAGAAGCTTTTGGAAATCATGTGATTAAGAAAGAAGATCGCACCCTGGCTGTTTTAGCGGTAGATCCCAGCAGCTCTAAAACCCGCGGCAGTATTCTGGGGGATAAAACCCGCATGGAAACACTCTCCAACCACCCTAAAGCATACATCCGCCCTACCCCCACTTCAGGTTCGCTGGGAGGCGTAGCACGAAGTACAAGAGAAACCATTACCCTTTGCGAGGCAGCAGGATTCAATACGATCTTGATAGAAACGGTTGGGGTCGGTCAATCTGAAACCGCCGTTCATTCCATGGTTGATTTCTTCCTGTTGCTAATGCTTGCCGGAGCGGGGGATGAATTGCAGGGCATTAAACGCGGTATCATGGAAATGGCTGATTCCATCGTTATCAACAAAGCGGATTCCGGCAATGAGGGTGCGGCCAAAAGAGCCTTGACCGAATATAAAAATGCACTCCATCTGTTTCCGCCTACCGAATCAGGATGGATCCCAAAAGTGGCCACATGCTCCGCTTTTCATAATAAAGGAATTGATGAGGTTTGGGGCATTATTGAAGAATATATGAGGCATACCAAAGCCAAAGGATATTTCGAGCAAAACAGGAAAGAACAAGCCAGTTATTGGCTGGACGAGAGTATAAATCAAGAGCTGCACCGAGCCTTTTATGGAGACCCTACATTAAAAAATAAGATGGGAAATTTCAGGCGAAAAGTTCAGGACGGAACAGTTTCATCCTACAAGGCCGCCCGTAATCTCATGCAGATCTTTTTGGATAATAAGTGACTCTTTTTTTAGTTCAGCAACAAAACACATTTTTTATTTATGAAATTACTTTTTCGCTATTTAACTGTATTCTTATTCGTTTCTATCATAATTACCGGATGCAGGAATGATTCTAATCCTGTTACCAAAACCAATGAACCCGAACCCGAGCCAAACACGGAATTTGAAGCAGTGGGAACAGACACAACCTTGGATTTTGCAACCTGGAATCTTGAGTGGTTTGGCGATACGGGAAGAGGACCAGATAATGAAGATCTTCAGTTTGAAAACATTCATTTTGTAATATCGGGGCTTGATATGGACATTTGGTCCGTACAGGAGGTCAACATCAGTTCACGCTTTAACAACCTTCTTACTGCTTTAAACGGTTATGAAGGAATGCTTGCAAACGATCCGGCAGTTCAAAGTGATTCTGCCTACTACGATGATTTCAATGACAATGAACAAAAGATTGGGCTTGTTTATAAATCCGATATTGTGACGATAGAAAATGCGCGCGTTATACTCACTGATTATGATTATGAATTTGCGGGTCGGCCTCCCGTTGAGGTTCAACTTACAGCCACTATTGGAGAGCAGTCGCAAGACCTTATCGTGGTATTACTTCACGCCAAATGCTGCACCGATAACGAGTCATATGAACGTAAAAAAACCGGATCTGAAGCCCTTAAATCTTATCTCGATCAAACATGGCCCAATGCACATGTGATGGTTATTGGAGATTTTAATGATGGTGTGGATACTTCCATCTCTTCAGGTAAAGAATCTCCATATCAGAACTTTATTGACGATTCAATGAACTACATCTTTCCAACAAAAGAATTATCGGATTCCGGTGAATCGTCCACTGTTTTTTACCCGGATGTTATTGACCATCATTTAACATCTGATGAATTGTATGAATTATACGTAGAGAACTCCGCTATCTCTTTTCCCGCTGACGATTATGTAACAGATTATGGAGAATCTACCAGCGATCATTACCCAGTTTTATCCCGATATACCCTTAATTCTATACATTGAGAGTACTTGATCTGATAGATTGCCCACCTGATCAATGCTACGGAATCAGATTGCTGAAGCAGGATGCAAAAAAGAGTTGCCTGTCTAATCCTGCAATCGGGCGGTGTGAACTTAGGTCAATTTAAATTCATATCAGCTTGACCACTGAATGCAACATCATCTTCAAACTTCTGATCACCGAACGACTCTTCCATTTCGGCACGTAGTTTCTGGATGGTCAAGCCACTGGTAAGGGCTCCGTTTCTGGCAATTGAGATGCGTCCTGTTTCTTCTGAAACAACGATCACAAATACATTATTGGACTCACTGATACCTACCGCCGCACGGTGACGGGTGCCAAAGGAAGTGGATATATTTGGATTTTGTGAGATAGGCAGATAGCAGCTTGCAGCTACAATTCTGTTTCCGCGAATTACTACTGCTCCGTCATGAAGCGGGGTATCTTTCTGGAAAATCGTAATTAATAATTCACTTCTGATTTCTGCGTCAATATTCACCCCGGCATCCACAAGATCCTGAAGCGAAGAAGTGCGGGCAAATACGATCAAAGCCCCGATTTTGTTCTTGGACATTTTCTTTACTGCTTCTATCACTTCATCAATGGTCTTATCAGAATTTGAAGTGGAAAAAAATCGATCAAGGCTTGTGTTAGTTCCCAGTCGATATAAGAGCTTTCGGATCTCCGGCTGAAAAAGAATGATCAAAGCGATGATCCCTACATCCAGTATCTGGCTTAAAATAGAGTTTATAGTTGTAAAGCCAAGCAAGCCGATCACAACATTGATGATCACAACAAACAAAATTCCCAGCGCCGCCTGAATGGCAAACGTACCTTTCACCCACCGGTACAGGTATACCAGAAAAAGTGCAATTATAAGGGTCTCGGCGAAATCTTTAATTCCGAATTCGAGAAAACCAATGGGAAACAAAGCCGTCTGAGTTAAAATTGTTGAGATTGAACTGCGTTGAATATACGAATAGAATCGGAAGCTTCCTTCACATCATGCACTCGTAATATTTTCGCTCCTTTTGTAAGCGCATGATAATGGAGTGCAACGGTCCCGGTAATTCGGTCTTCTGCAGGCCGGTTATTTAATATTTTACCTATCATGGACTTTCGTGAAGCCCCGACCAATATAGGTAAACCAAATTTTTGGAATTTATCAAGATGGGCGATCAATTTTAGGTTATGCTGCAGCGTTTTTCCGAATCCAATTCCGGGATCCAAAATGATCTTATCTACCCCGCCCTTTTTCAATTCAGCCAGCTTCTTTTTAAAAAAGCTCATTACATCCCTGATCACATCCTGATATTCAGGATTCTTCTGCATGGTTTTTGGATCTCCCTGACTGTGCATCAAAATATAGATCGCATCAAATTCAGCGCAAAGATCAGCCAATCGGGGTTCTTTCTGCAAGCCGCTTACATCGTTGACAAATTTTACACCTGTCTCTAACGCTTTTTTAGCAACTACATATTTGGTAGTGTCAATTGAAAAGTCGGCTTTCTTAAAAACCGGGATCGCTTTCTCAAGCAGGGGAATCACCCGGTCTATCTCTTCTTGCTCAGAAACAGGATCAGCTCCGGGTCGTGTTGACTCTCCTCCCACATCAATGATCTCCGCCCCATTCTTGATCATGATATGAATCCGATCCATCGCCCTGTTTACATCCGTATAGCGACCTCCATCACTAAATGAATCAGGTGTAGCATTAATGATCCCCATTATTTTTGGGGATGAAAATGTACCAGGAGTGAAGTTTTTGTTAGGCAACAAAGAGGGGTCAGATGAAAATTAAACTACCCCAGGCTTCCCTTTTTTCGGGAGCTGAGTACTCAATTCAGAACATTTCTTTTACCAGGCTTCAACAAGCTCGTCGCGCTTATCTTCTTTTGCGGCCCATTCGTCTGCATTCGGAAGAGCGTCTTGGGTTTCGTTGATAATGCGGTCTTCCCACGATTCAGCCAAACGCTCGTTAAGGTCAATATAATCTTCCCATTTCTCGGGTACTTCATCATCAGGATATATGGCCTCCACAGGACATTCAGATACACAGGCATCACAATCGATGCATTCCAGGGGATCGATAACCAAAAAATTTGGGCCTTCCCGAAACGCATCAACCGGACAGACGGCCGCGCAATTAGTATATTTACATTGAATGCAGGGTTCAGTTACAACGTAAGCCATGTTTGAAAATCAGTTATAAATAATGGTAATAAAGTGAATTTTAACAGGTTGGAATATCCCCTCACTTTGGGACAGATGCAATCTTAATAGCCGTATAGAAATGATTTTTTTTGATGCTGTTTTTTACTTTAACGTGAATTGGATATAAACACCATCTTTTGAGTACGTTGAATGGTCATTCCGCAGCGAATAGCCTGTGCGAAAACTCCATATTTATGAATGGACCCATTAATTTGTTAGGAAAAAACTTAGCCCTATTTTTTTAGCAGAATACTTTTCACACGGACTGGAATGCCCAAAATCCTATGGTTTGCAAGGTATCGAATACTCAATGAACGGCAGCCATTAGATTCCCGCCTTCACGGGAATGACCTTTGGAGCGGTTAGTGGCTCGCGTCTATCATACCCCTAAACTTACCGTCATTCCTGCGCAGGCAGAGATCTAAATGTTTCCATGAATTCAATAATTATCTTCAATAACACCATTAGATTCTCTCTGCCTTTGGGAACTTTGTAATAACTTCTTTTAATTCAGCATTACAGATACACTGTCAATAGTGCCGTCGGTTGGAGCCGGGGTAATATTCAATAAATGAGCCATAAGTTCATACAAGTGTATATTCTCGAAAGCTTTCATTTTATAACCGGACTTAAAGTCGGGGCCGTTTGCAATAAAAATTCCATGCATCTCTTTTTCCAGGTTATCGAAACCGTGGGTAGCTCCGGAAGGGTAGTCTTCTCTTTCATCAAAATATTCCTGGGAGTTGATGGTGTATCCTACATCTGCTACCAACAGCAAGTCCGGAACTCTTGGATTATTCTTCAGGTGATACCGGTCCGGTATTTCATCTTTTCTATAAACCTTAAAATTCTCTTCATTCTGTTTAAGAGCACTGTACACTTCATCCAGCTTGCCGTCTTTTACATTTGCCATCAGCGCCGGACTGTATGCGATCACTTCCAGGTCATCGGGATCTATCATGTCATCCAGCACTACAATCCGGTCTCTGGAAAGATCGGCCATTCCGTGATCTGAAACGATCAGTGTATTGGTTTTCCCGGTTAATTGAGTTTCATCCATCCGCTCCATTAAATATCCTAATAGCCCATCCGCGCGTTCTATGGCCGAAATCACCTCTGGAGAGTCCACTCCATACCAATGTCCCTGACTATCTACGAAATGAAAATAAAGAGTCGCGAGATCTACTTGTTTTGGGTTGTCATAACTCAGCCATTTAACCACGGTATCAATCCGTGCTGAATCTCCTATAGACTGGTCATAGACTTTCCAGTGGGTTGGTCTCATGTCTTGAATCGGGGCCTCCGAACCAACCCAGAACATAGTTCCTGCTTTTTTGCCTTCCTTCTCTGCGGTATTCCAAATGGGTTCTCCTTCATACCAATCAGGATTTTCAACCGCTTCTCTATCTCTGATCGTGAAATGAGCATCCATTTCAGGGTCATACATGTTATTTCCGACAAAGCCATTATTCTCGGGATATAATCCTGTGGCAATGGCATAATGATTAGGGAAAGTCTTGGATGGAAAAATGGGGATCAGTCCTTCACTTATCACTCCGTTTTCAACGAGTTTATCAAAGTTCGGGGTATCGGTTTTGGAGAGGTAATCGTATCTGAACCCGTCGAAGGAGATCAATAAAAGTTTATCGGCATCAGGCCGATTCGTATTGCAGCCAATTGCTGTAAAAAGTATAAGTATGTATAGTGATATTTTTTTCATAGTGGTCTTAAAATAAAAAAAGCAGCCTGCGTAAAACAGGCTGCTTTTAAAGGTTTATAATTCCTTTAATGTATTAGAATCCATATCTAAGTGAGGCATTCCAAGTTCTACCGAAGCCGAACCATACTGAGTTTCGTGTATCTATTCCATTCCATGTCTCTGAACCCTGACCGGCATGAATATTAGAATTAGATTCTGCAATATAAATAGTATCGAATAGATTATTTACATTTACACGTAGTGATGCTTCATTTCCAAAAAGATCAAATCTAACAGTAGTCCCTAAATCAAGCAGTCCAAAAGATGGCAGTTTTAATGCTCCATCGTTATCTGGTTGCGTGAAATCTGAATCGGTAATTGAATAGTCTGCATATAAATTATCTACGAAACGATAACCAGCATCTATGCTAATTTTTCCAATTCTGTAATCCGCTCCTATATTTGAAGTAAATTGTGCTGCATCTCCAACTTTAGCGCCCTTTGTATATAAAGTACCGGTTCCAATCTCATTTTGGTTATCATCAAATAAAGTGGATGAGAAATTTTTTGTATATCTCCAATCACCAACTGATAACATACCTGTCAATTTCAATCGTGCTATTGGTCTGTACTCTGTTTCAACTTCAATTCCTTGATGTAGTACATCAATGTCATCGAATTGAGCTGTTCCAAATGTTCCATCTCCGACATCAAACCCACGAGATTCAAAGCGGTTACCCCAGTTAGTAGAGTAAGCGTTTACGTTAACTTTTAAATCTCTGCCGATGTACCCATAACCTATTTCAAAAGAAACGATTTGTTCGTTTTGTAAGTCAGGGTTTACATCGTTTGCAAAGTTAGGAAATACTGCATCGAATAATGGCTGACGAGAAATAAAACCTGTATTAAAAAACACGTTCATTGTTTCATTCAAGTTATAATTTGCACCACCTTTAACATAACCACCACTTAAATTAACTTTGTCCGATAGCGGGTTGTTTGGTTGATCAAAAGTATCTTCTCTTTGGTAAGACTTATTAGAAAGCCCTCCTTGAAGAACAGCAGTAAATTTATCAGAGTCATCTGAGTATTCAACTAAACCATTAACACCTTGCCATCCAACATAACCGATATTGAAATAATCAATCTTCGGCCCTGCTAGTCCTGTATCTCTAAATGGAGATGCAGCTATTGTACTTTGAATAATTTGACCTGCAGAATTTTCATTTCCTGTGGAATAGTAAGCACCTAATCCCATAAGGTTGTTAAGTGCTCTGTAATGATATCCTGTGTAATCACGAAGGTCAACTCCAATCGAAGCACGTAAGTTATCACTTTCGTATTCCAAGTTTGAAATTGCACCATACCAGTTGTGTGAGTTCATAGAGGCTCTACGAATAAGAACTTCTCTATTAACATTATCATCACGGAATCCGTTAGAACCGATTAATAGTCCATCATAATTACCGTTACCAATATTACCTGTGTATCCATTTGTAGCGTTTCTTTGAGAAGCTACGACAGCGTCAAAGTCAATCGTCCCATCTGGATTTCTAAGTCCTCTACCGTCTTCTACATAATGTTCGTAAAGGTCTTTTCTGAATGGTAGAATATCTGTATCAGCGTTTCGGAAATATCCACCACGAGGGCCAGTTCCACCACCGCGGCCTGCTGAACCATATACAGAAGTGTTAAGTTCAAGGTTGTCAGAAATTTCCCAATCCCAATTAAATGTAGCTAATGGTTTATTGTAGAAGTTTCTTCTCATACTGAATTCTTCTCCGTTGTATGTTCCACCATTAGTGTTCCATCTACGGTCAATACCGTCATCTCCAAAATATTGGTAATCCCTAATAGATACCCAAGCATCTCTTTGATTGTGCCACTGTCCAGCGCCTAAGATAGAAAGATTGAATTTGTGACTTGACCCAATTGGTTCATACCCAACTGCAGCAAAGTATGTCCAACCTTCACCAGAGGTGTTATATACATATCCGTTACCTGCCCATCTACTTAATAAGAATGAGCTAGCCCATCCTTTTTTGTTGAGGCCTGTAGAATAAGACAGAGCTGTTTTTACATATCCATCGTTACCTACTGTCTGTGATACGTTACCACCTTGTGTTCGTTCTGCAGCTCGTGTAAAAATAGATACAGTACCACCCACTGAAGGAACTGCAAGTCTTGAAGCTCCGAGTCCTCTTTGAATTTGAATACCTGATGCTACGTCAGTTAAACCTTGCCAGTTAGACCAATAGACCCATCCGTTTTCCATATCATTAACTGGCTGTCCGTTAATAAGAAATGATGTGTTACTTTGTGTAAATCCACGGAGCGAAATTCGAGAATCCCCGTAACCACCACCTTGCTTGGTTGCATAAACGCCTGGAGTTTTATTCATGACTTCAGGGAATTCCATGTTTCCGATTTTATTTGCGATATCAGCTGGTGTAATTGTTGTTACTGCAACGGGTGTTTCTCGTGTTCTAGCTATATCAATAACTCCTGTTGATATTATTATTTCCCCAAGTACACTTGATTGAGGTTGCAATGATATTACCATTCCATCTTTAGCTAGAACGGTTTGCTGTTTATAACCAACAAAAGAAACTACTAAGTAATCTCCATCTTCAACTTTTATAGTAAAATCACCATCAGGATTAGTACTAACTCCATTTTGGGTTCCTTCTATAACTACCGTAGCAGCGGCAAGAGGTTCGCCAGTATTTCCATCTATTACCTTACCAGTAATAGCAGTCTGAGCAAATGCAGCCCCGGAAATACCAAAAATTAAAAATATAGTGGATAGATATTTAAGCATGGTATTTATTTTTTGTTGTGAGGTTAATTTTGATAACACGTTTAAAAAATCATTCGTTAGACATCAAACTATGATTCGACTGAATATTTTATGCATCAGCCTGATCTAAGATTACTAACCTTTTTTCGGTTTTTTAAAGATAGCAATAAAGAATCCAAACCTCCCCGGGTATTCATCCTTTTAACACTATCTTAATATAGAGCTGTATCAACCTGGCTGAGAGTCAATTACAGCTCTATAATAATGTACAATCGTCTCCTGGCTGATTTTCAAATAAAAGAGACAGACAATAATACTGAAAATCATCTGCAATTGGAAAACCCCGATCTTTTGATATTTTCGTGCTGAGGTTGTTACTGGTTTTGAAATAATAGAAAATTGTGCATGATCTTTGAGTCTGCTAACGATTTCCTGATCTTCCATAACCATGAGTTTTTCATCAAATCCACCTGTTTTTTCAAACAATTCACGCTTCACAAACAAGCTTTGATCTCCAAACCGAAACAGATCGATATCAAAGCGGGTGAACCATGAATAAAAATTCAGAATCTTATGGTCCTGATCAAACTTTAACCGGAAACAGCCGCACTGAGACCCTTCGTTCAATTCTCTTGAAATATCATTGACGAAGGTTTTTGGGGGACGGGTGTCAGAATGAAGGAAGTAGAATACATCGCCTTTCGCATGTTTGGCTCCAAAATTCATCTGGCCGGCTCTCCCCTTTTTCGGTGAGTTCAACACCTTGGCACCGGCACTTTCAGCCTCGGCTGTCGTTTGATCCTTGCTGCCGCCATCCACCACAATAATCTCGGCTTTGTCAGAGGCCGTGTTCTCTTTAAGATAGGCTGTCAGCTTCCCAATATTCTTTTCTTCATTATATGCGGGGATGATAATGCTGATCATGAATACTTTTTTACTTAACAACTAATGTTGAAGTTTCTGAAGATAATTTTTCAGCAAATATATAATTGTGCTTTAGGCAATCCAACTAACGGATTACCCATCTGATGGATATGCGTAATCAAATCTCATAGTCCTAAAAACGGTCACACGAACTTGAAGCCGTCTGACTGATTGTTGGATTTTATCTTCCAGACTTGTCATGCACTCATGGTCAGGCTCCTAAGCCTAATTGATCGATCAGATGGGGTTTCCATCAGATTGAATTTGAGAATGTGTAATCTACCTCCCGGTCTGAACATGGACTTGACACTACTCCGGCTCAAACTTATGCTTAACGAGTTCCCAATCTGCTTCTATATCTACGTCACGTAATTCTTGCAGCTTATAGTGTGTGGCTTTTTCCTCGTCGGCTTTTTTCAATGTTTGCTTTAATACAGCTCCCGTGCTCCAGCTTATATCCGTAAACAATTCCGGTATAAATTTGCTCATCCCCAACAGGTAATAGCCTCCGTCACCGGCCGGGCCAATTACTATATCATGATCTTTCAATCGGCTGAATGCTTCCCTGAGGATATCAGTGGTTAGTTCAGCACAATCACTCCCAATAATTACAACCCTTTTCATGCCTTTTTCAAAAGATCTTCTGAATGCTTTGGACATCCTCTCCCCCAGCCCATCTCCTTCTTGAAGCTGCTTGCTGTAACTGCCCTCATTCCAAAGATCATCCTCCTCAATAAAACGGGAATAGCAGACTTCTTTTTTCACCTTGAGCGGCTGAACCTGATCAAAAGTATATCCCAATAATTTCCGGTAGATCTCCAAAGCTTTTTCATTACCTACCGATTTTGCTAATCTCGTTTTGACCTTACCGGCTTCTTCATTCTTTACAAAAATGATCAGTTTGTTTTGAAGCATTTTTTGTTGATTTAAATACAACATTGGGAATTAAAAAAAGATTGTGAATAGTTCATGGTTTTCATGCTCAAACTTTGATCTCACCAACCTTTCCTTCACAAGGAAAGGTTTTCCGGGCCTAAATGACGTCCGTTCGAGATAAGAACTAAGTTAAAAGAGTAAAAATGAATGCTTGTGGTCATTCAACGTGTTCAACAGATGGTCTTTATATCAAACCCATGTTAAGTAAAAACTTTGATGTTTATTAAAACTCCAATCTCTAACGGTGAGTTTTCTTCTTTGTTGAAGAAGAAAACAAAAGAGGTCGGGCTGGTGGATATTGCAATCCATATTTCAGCAGACATAAAATACTTAGCGTATGCGATACGCCCTTACTGAGCCTTGTTATTTTATTCACTTCAAGATTTAATGTTCTTAGTTCCTTGTTCGATGTTCAGGTGGTGGCCCCGCCACAACTGCTTCCGGCACCCGCCGTGCAACCGAAGCAATGCTGATTCACCAGGATCTGCCTGTTGTTTAAAGAATCCAGATCGAATTCCCTTATATGCTGCACACTATCTTCATGTATTTCCATCTCCAACATCTGATTGAAATCACAATCGAAGAGTCGGCCATCCCAGCCTACTGAGATCGTATTTCTGCACATGACCCCCGTTGCTGCTGCCGGATTAAAGGCTTCGATCAATTTCTCCATATACTCTTCCAGATTTCCCGACATCAACAGAAAATTCAGGAAGCGGCTGATCGGTAGATTAGTGATGGTGTACAGATCGTTAAATTCAATACCATGTGTTCGGCTCAGTTCTTTTTTAAATTCCTGCTTTATCTCCTCCTGGTCTCCCGGTAAAAAAGCACCTACAGGATTGTAAACCAGATTCAGCAATAATCCGGTATCCTCTTTTCCATATCCCAACTCATTCAACCGTTTTAGTGCTGTTATGGATTTGTCGTAGGTCCCCTTTCCCCGCTGCCGGTCGGTTCGGGATTTGCTATAAAACGGGAGGGAACACGTTACCTCAACTCCATGTTCTTTGAAGAACTCGGGCAGATCACTGAATTTGTTTGTAGTGAGAATGGTGAGATTAGACCTGACGATCACATGTTTCCCTAATTTTGAAACCTCTCCTACAAACCACCTGAAATGCGGGTTCATTTCCGGAGCACCTCCCGTCAAGTCCACGGTATTTATATCCGTATTTTTGAGGGCGTCCAGACAATACTGAAAGGTTTCCTTGGTCATGATCTCTGTACGATCCGGACCGGCATCCACATGACAATGTTTGCAGGTCATATTGCACATGTACCCAACATTCATCTGAAAGATCTCAACGCCTGTGGGTTTTAGTGGGAAAAGGTTGATCTCTTTAAGCTTGTCTTCAAACTTCGAAAGAGACCGAATTTTCTCATTATGGGAATTAATTAATTCGAGCTGGGTTACAGGATCTGACAGAGAATGCGCTTCGGCTTGTAAGCTTTTCATAATACTAATGGCTAAGACTTCACAAAATGGAAGAGTGATAGGTGCTATTTAATGATACAAATGTTGTAATGGGTGATCACATTGAGAGCCCCTTCACTTTATTCATCATTTGTACTCCATGCACTAAGGAAGATCCTCCCCTGATTGCTGCTGAAACATGCACAGCTTCCATCATTTGTTCTTCACTTGCCCCGTTTTCAAGGCTTTCGGTGGTATAAGCATCTATACAATACGGGCATTGAACGGTATGTGCTACCGCCAATGCGATGAGGGCTTTCTCACGTTTTGTGAGGGCTCCTTCTTCAAACACTTCCCCATAATACTCAAAGAATTTATTCCCAAGCTTTTCCTGAAATTCGGTAATATCGCCAAACTTTTTCAGGTCTTTTGATTTATAATAAGAGTCATCCATACTGACATTCCTTTTTTTAAATAATAGGTTTATAACTGACGTTTGCTTATATATTAATCTTACGTAATAAATGATCAAGCAGATCTATCTCTCCAAGAACTCACTATTTTTTATAATATTGAAACAATTTCTTCCTATTTCACATTTAAGTGGATAGAACCTTAACAAATCATTCAAAATGAATACAAGTAAATTACTTTCAGTACTGCTTATCATCACAGGATTTTTAATTCTCAGCCCAAATAAAGCCACGGCACAAGCCAACGGAAATGGCGGTAATTTAGGTATCGGTGTTATGCTGGGTGAACCTACCGGTATTTCTATAAAAGCCTGGAACAATAATCGAAATGCCTTTGCTTTTGGAGCGGCTTGGTCTTTCGGGCGTAACGACGCCATTCATCTTCATGGCGATTACCTTCTTCATTCATGGATCGATGGAGTTGAAGAAGGAGATCTCGCTTTTTATTACGGAATTGGTGGACGATTGGTATTAAGTGATCCGGATGCCCGAATAGGAGTAAGAGTACCGCTTGGCTTAAACTATATCATTCCAAATTCAAAATTGGATCTGTTTGTTGAAGCAGTGCCCATTTTAAACTTAGCACCGGATACCGACTTTGACGGAAACGGAGCTTTGGGTATTAGGTATTATTTCTAATCTGTACTCCTTTAACACTCACCTTATCAGCTTTAGTGAGGGGCAGGCGTATGGTTTGTCCCTCCTTAGCTAAACTGATCTCTTCAAATTTTGAGCCGACATACGAGTGCACCTGGGCTTCAATCTCTGAAAGTGTTTCATCATCATTATCAGGGTCATGATGCGTAAGTGACAGCCGCTTTACCTTCTCTTGTGCAGCTATATCTATCACATCTTCCCAGGCTGAATGTCCCCAGCCTATCTTAGCTTTATATTCCTCTCTTGAAAATTGTGCATCATGTATTAGAAGATCAGCACCATGAATGAAAGCCCTTAACTGTTCATCGAACTTATTCGAGACCTCCCTGCCATCCTGCATCAGCTCGTTATCCGGAGCAAAGATGATGCTCTTATCGCCCACACTAATCTTGTAAATAGCGGTGGGCACCGTATGAGTTGCCCACATATAATCTACTGTAAACCCTTCAAATAGTTTTTTCCCTGGCTGAAAAGATTCACAATCCAGATCAGCTTCCAGCATATCCATAGATACGGGGAAAAAAGTTTTGGACATATGTCCCTGCAGTATCTCGCTGCACCCAATACCACCTTGCGGAGGCATATAGATCCGAAACCAGCTTTGTGCGTCGTAGAAAGGCTTAAAGAATGGAAAGCCTTGTAAATGATCCCAGTGAGGGTGGGTGATGAATATCCGTCCCCGCAGGTGCTCTTCAGAATTTATAAGTGCATTACCTAAATTTCTAAACCCCGTTCCGCAATCAAATATAAGTAGTTCATCCAAACCCGAAACTTCGATCTGAACACACGTTGTGTTGCCGCCATAGTGCATATTTTCACTATTTGCGCATGGTGTAGAGCCTCTAACTCCCCAAAATGTTATGTTTATAGAATTACTCACGCTTTAGTTTCTACATAATGTTATTTGCAACGCTCTTAATCAGATCCTTAAAACCCCAACGTTATTTATCGCAATCGATGAATTTTATTTCATTTTTTTTCTCTCGGAACAAAATGAGTTTAACATCACGATGTATTTACGAGCGTAAAAAAATTGAAGAATTTCATTCTTCTTCATCGCCAGCTTCACTGTCGCGCTTAAGCTGATCGATCTCTTTTTTTAGTTCTATAATGCGATCTTGTTTCTCCTCGATCGATTTATCTGCTTTATCAATTTTTTCCTGAAGCTCATCTTTAAGCGCATTTCCACGGTTCGTCGGCTTAAAATATGTTTTTGCTTCTTCATACTGTATCATTTCACTTTCAAGTCTTGAAACCTCTTTTTTTAGCTTATCTCGCTCTTTCTGATACTTGATAATATCTTTCCTGGTATCAGGATCAATGCCCTGGTTTGCAAGTTTTTTCTCCAGGCCAAGATCGGAACCCAATGCACGATAGCGGTCATAGATTACATCACAAGCTTCGCGGTATTGTTTCCATATCTTGTTCTTCATTTTGATGGGAACATAACCGATGCCCTTAAACTCTTCCTGAAGCTTCTTTGCCTCCTGAACGGCCAGCGCCGGATCGTCATGCTTGCCTAACTCATTGAGCTTTTCAAGAATTTCTTCCTTCCTGGCGAGATTTTCTTTCTGATCTTTTCGTTCTCCTTTGAACGCTTCGCGGCGGCGGTCATAGAATTCATCCATAGCTCCCTTGAACTGCTTCCAGATCTTGGAGGATTTTTTACGGGGAACGGGACCTATTTTCTTCCATTCCTTCATCAGGTTCTGCATAACCTGGTGTCCCCGGTCAAAGTTATCCGCGTCTTTCTCTGCCCTGGCCTTCTCGATCAATTCATGCTTTTTTTCGAGATTCTTCTCTTCTTGTTCACGGAGAACATCAATATTCTCAGATTTAATTTCATTGAACTTATCTGTGGCTGCCTTAAAAAGATCCCACATTTCGTTCTCATCTTTCTGAGGGAGGTTTCCGGTTTTCTTCCACGCTTTGTGCAACTTATTCACTTTACGAGCAGCTTTTGCAATATTTTCCTGATCTACCAAAGCCTCTGCTTCTTTGATCAGTTTTTTCTTCTTCTCAAGAGCTTTCTCGATCACCTGCCGATATTTCTCATCGAATTTGAAACGAGTTTCATTGAAGGTATCCTGCACGGTATTGAACCGGTCCCACAGTCCCTGATTTTTTTCTGACGGCACACGGCCAATTTTTCTCCATTGAGAGATCAGCTTATTGAACTCATCCTCAAGTTCTTCAAAGGCCGGGCTATCTTCTTCAAGCTTTTTAACCAGCCCATCCATCTTATCGAGAAGCAGTAATTTCAATTCCAGGTTTTCTTCTTCCTGCTGAAGCTTTTTAACCAGTCGATCTACTTTATGATCCTCAAATTCATCCATTAATTCTTTAAATTGCTTCTCTAACGCTTCAGCTTCATTCTTAGGAAGTAATTTAATGGATTCCCACTGCCCTTTGATCTTCCCTACTTCTTTGGTAGCCGACCATCTTTCTTCATTTATAATTTCAGAAAGTGATTTTAGCAGGTCCTTTTTCTTTGCTAAATTTTCTTCTTTCTTCCGGTTTTGCTCTTCATAATATTCTTTTTTCTTCTGTTCGAAGTTATCCCGCAATTCCTCAAACTCATCGATCAGTTTTTTGGCTTTGTCACTTGCTGATTCCGGTCCTTCCGTCACTTTTTGAGCAAGATTTGATAATTCTGTAGTAACGAAAGCCCAGTCGGTCTGAACTACCAATTCCTTCGCACGTTCTACAACATCAGCATAAAAAGCTTCAGCATCTACCTGATCATTGGCTTCTCCACTTTCCTCTTCTTCTGAAGTGGGCTCTGAAGATTTCGTCTCAGAATCTTTCTCCGTTTCTGAAACTTCCGGCTCATCATTATTTTCCTCCGCCTTCTCAACAACTTCATCTGGATCTTCATCAGATCCGGATGTTTGTTCTTCAGCTTCAGGAATCTCTGCTTCCTCAGATGCAGCTTCCGTTTCTGTCGTTTCTTCCCCCTTCTCTTTTGAATCTTCATCAGATTGTGACTCAAATTCTTCAGCTTCGGGCTCTTCTTCTTTCACGGATTCAGCTTCCGTTTCTTCAGGAATAACGTCCTCAGATGAGTTTTCTACTTCTTCTTTCTCTTCAGAAGAATCGATCTTGTTTTGCTCCAGGTTCTCCACAGTAACCTTCCTTTCCTCGTAGTTCTTTATGATTTAACGGCTCGAAGCCTTCTTTGATAGATTAATTAAGATAATATATCTGCTCAATCTTTGGCAATTTAAAGCAAAACGGCAGCAAAGTATTTCAGATCAAACAGATAAGCATCGCTGCCACTCTATAAAATTGAGGCCAAAGTATAAATTATGCCGTTAAGCGGAGTGAAATCCCAAAAGTTGTCAGCGTTTAGTAGTTAGTGTTAATCAAAAAACTACCTGCTGAGAGTTAACGGCTATAAACTAAAGATCAATCAGTCTTCCTTAATAAGATGAACATCCCGTTGAGGAAATGGCATTTCTATTCCTTCTTTATCTAACTCTTCTTTTATTTTCTCGAGATTATCCCAGAAAAACCCCCAATAATCTTCCGTTTTTGTCCAGGCGCGAGCGGAAAGGTCGAGCGAGCTGTCTCCTAAATTTGTCAATACCACCATTGGCGCCGGATCTTTCAAAATTCGCTCATCTTCATTTAACACTCTTAACATAATTTTCCGAGCCTTTTTCATATCAGAGGTATATCCGATCCCAACCGGAAATACTGCGCGCCGGGTTTCCTTAGCTGAATAGTTTGTGACTGGAGAATTCGCCAACTGTCCGTTTGGAATTACGATCAGCTGATTATTCGGAGTTTTAAGATGGGTATGCAGAATATCAATTTTTTCAACCGTCCCTGATTCACTTTCCCTTTCAATAAAATCACCAACTTTAAAGGGCTTAAAAAACAGGATCAATACTCCACCTGCAAAATTTGCTAAACTTCCCTGCAAGGCTAAACCTACGGCCAAACCCGCAGCACCCAATACCGCAATAAAGGAGGTCATCTCAATACCCAGCATCCCAAGGGCGGAAATATACACCATCACTTTCAACAGGATTGAAACCAGGCTTTTCAGAAAGCTCTTAAGAGCAGTGTCCACGTTACTTTTATCAAGACCTTTCCCAACCCCTTTTGTGATCAGCTTTACTATCCAAAGACCTATGACCAATGTTGCTATAGCGGCCAGCAACTTTGGACCAAATGTAGTCACAAACCCCATTAATTCATCTGAACTAATACTAAAATTTTCCATGTACCTGTATCTCCAACTGGTTTAATTTTTACTTAAATAATGTGAGTTCGAGGTAAGAAATACGTCAAAAGGATAAAAATGGACGCTTGTGGCCATTACCGTAGAGACGGGAATCTAATGGTCGTCATTACTTCCGTATCGATTTTTGGTAAACCATAGGATTTCGGGCATTCGCCGCGAAATGACCCCTCAACGTGTTCAACAGATTGTCTTTATCTCGAACTCACGTTAATAATATCATTTATATTTAACTTATTTTCCACCAATAAAAAAAGGAAGGGCTATACCCTTCCTTTTGCATTCTTGTAGTTAATAGATCAAAGCTCGGCTAATTCTTTTTTGATCTCGTCTTTGGTCTTGCCGAGTTTTTTCTGAAGCCGGCCAAGCAGTTCATCTTCTTTGCCTTCGGTAAACTTCAAATCATCGTCGGTTAACTCTGAATATTTTTGTTTGAGTTTTCCTTTCGTTTCGTTCCATGTTCCTTTCAGTGTTAGATCATTCATAATGTCTTTCCTTTTTTTATTCGTTACTTGTGACTCGTTATTCGAAAATCGATGTCTTCGCGAGGAGCATCAATGTTTGCTTTCAGCCTTTGTTGTCTTTCGACAACGCGATCTCCATAAATTACTTAAGATCTTTATATCGGGAGGTTGCTTCGTCTTTAAGCTTTGTGAATTTCTCGCAAAGACGATTCTTTTCACTCTTCCAAGTGGCTTCTCAGCATCCATGCGGTTTTGGAATGAACCGTAAGCCGTTCTGTAAGCAGGTCGATCGTGGCTTCATCTTCAGCTTCGTTTGCCGGCTTCAAAGCCTCGCGTGCTGTTCGAATTACCTGCTCGTTTGCTTTAGCCAACCGCTTCACCATTTCCATGGCTTTGGGCTGATCGGTGTCTTCTGTGATCGATGTTATTTCATTGAATTCTTTAAATGAGCCCGGTGCCCTGAATCCGATCGCACGAATGCGTTCTGCAATTACATCAATGGCTTCCGCCAATTCGGTATATTGCTCTTCAAATTGTTCGTGCAACTGATGAAATAACTCACCGGTTACATTCCAGTGATAATTGTGTGTTTTCAGATACAACAGATAAGAGTCTGCCAATACCTTTGACAACCCTTCTGATATTTTCTCTCTGTGTTCTTTGGAAATTCCAATATTTACTTCCATTTTTTTTACTCCGTTTAGTGTTTCAGTACTCATAATCAAAAAACTTATTTTTCTGTGAACATTCTATTAACTAAACAAAAGTGAGCGCCTACGGTTCCATTACCTAAGTAATTATTTAGGGTCTTATGAAGTATAGCATGTTATAATTGGTTGTAACATATTGCTATACAATGGTTAACAAGTATTATAAAC
>JAKURD010000009.1 GCA_022450045.1 Gracilimonas sp.
AACGCTTATAATACTTGTTATTCATTGCACAGCAATATGTTACAAAGATTCATAACATGCTATGCTTCACTAGACCCTAAATTATACCTAAAAAGTTATTTCCTAAATATTAAAATTACGGAAACGATTATATGGACCTGGAGCCATCAGACCGAGAGGCAGGTTAAACATTCTCGAACTCGATCTGATGGAAACCCCATCTGATCGATGGTACAGGCGCCGGGTGTTGGATTAGGATAAGGAAAAGACGCAGGTGCGCAAATCAAACAAACGATCAGACGGACTTGGAGTCGTCAGGCCGTGCCTCAAAGGCTTTAGCGAGGATAATTATATCGAATTCCTGTTATTTAAAAAATGATCTCTTCTATTTCCTAATTCTTCACCCTGCCCCATGGCTGGGACTGAGATCTCCAACCTTTTCCCCCTTGATTATCCTGCCAACATAAATTATGGCAAGATATTTGTAGCCATTAACGTTCTAACAGTTGAACCGCCCCGTTTATAAGGTTAACTTAATATTCATATTTTAGAGACAATTTTTCAGAGCACCAGTATTACATTATGATAGATATATTAGATACAATCGGTAAGACCATCACTAAAGTTTTTGGTTCTAAAAGTGAAAAGGACATCAAGAAGATCCAGCCTATAGTAGATGAGATTAAAAGCTACGAAGAAGCTGTGAAGCAGCTTTCTGATGATGAGCTGAAAGCTAAAACCGAAGAATTCAAGCAGAAGATCAAGGATGCCACCGCCGATACCGTGGCTGAAATCCAGGAGATCAAAGAGAAACTGGATGACCTCGAAAACCTCTCGCCCGGTGAACACCGTGAGATGGCCGAATATCTGGATGAACTTGAGCAGCAAGAACTGGATATCATTGAAGATGTTTTAGATGACATTTTGCCTGAAGCATTTGCTGTGCTGAAAGATACCTGCCGTCGATTTGTCGGTAAGTCCTGGAAAGTGGGGGGTAATGACACCACTTGGGAAATGATCCCATATGATGTACAGCTTATCGGTGCCATCGTTCTCCATCAGGGGCGCATTGCGGAGATGAAAACCGGTGAAGGTAAAACGCTCGTGGCTATTTTCCCCGCTTACCTGAATGCCCTGGCCGGTAAAGGCGTGCACATAGTTACCGTAAACAACTACCTGGCAATGCGTGATGCCGAATGGAATGAGCCGATCTTTAATTTCCATGGGTTGCACGTGGATTGTGTTGACCGTTACCAGCCAAGTACCGAACAGCGACGAAAGGCCTACAAAGCCGACATCACCTACGGTACTAACAACGAATTTGGCTTCGATTACCTTCGAGACAATATGGTGATTGAACAGGAACAACTGGTTCAGCGCGAGCATCATTATACCATTATTGATGAGGTGGACTCCATTCTTATTGATGAGGCACGTACTCCGCTTATTATTTCAGGTCCCGTTCCCCAGGGAAATAAATCAGATCGTTATGTTGAGATGAAACCCCGTATCGAATCACTGGTTTTGGCTCAAAAGAAACTGGTTGCCAATCTTGTGAAAGAAGGGAAACAACTGCTTGAACAGGGCGATGAGGAAAAAGCAGGGCTTGCGCTTTTCCGCGCCGTACGTGGTTTCCCAAAGAATTCACAGCTGCGGAAACTTCAGCAGGATCCGAAAATTCAAAAACTGATCCAGCGCACCGAATCCTTCTATCTCCAGGATAATGCCAAGAATATGCCCATCGTGGATGAGTATTTATATTACGCAGTAGATCCTAAAATGAATTCCATTGAGATGACTGAACAGGGACGGGAGTTTGTCACTAAAAAAGGGGAAGATCCAGACTTTTTTGTGATTCCTGATCTGGGTGAGGAGACCGCCGTCATAGAAAAAGAGATGGAAAAACTTGAGAAAGAAAAGATTGAAGAGATCAAGAACAATGATGAGTTCAGTGAAGAGTATAAAGAGAAAAAAATTGAAGAGACGAAGCAGGAGATCCGTCAGGAACGAGAGCGCAGATTCAACGAATTGCACCGCCTGTTTGCTGAGCGCGGAGATCGTATCCATACCGTAAATCAACTATTGAAAGCATATACCAACTTTGAGCGTGAAGAAGAATACATCGTTCAGGATGGAAAGGTGAATATTGTTGATGAACACACCGGACGTGTACTCTCCGGCCGTCGTTATTCTGACGGATTGCATCAGGCAATTGAGGCCAAAGAGGAAGTGAAGGTAGAGGCTTCTACCCAGACCTACGCCACTATCACCTTGCAGAATTATTTTCGAATGTACCATAAGCTTGCCGGTATGACCGGTACGGCTGAAACAGAAGAGGGTGAATTCAACGAGATCTATGAACTGGATGTAGTGGTAATTCCAACCAATAAACCCATTGCCAGGGAGGACAAAGAGGATCTTGTATTCAAGACCAAGCGCGAGAAATTCAACGCGGCAATCGAGAAGATCCAGGAATATCACGATAAAGGTCAACCTGTTTTGGTTGGTACTACCAGTGTAGATGTTTCCGAGACTATGAGCCGTATGCTGCAGCGCGCAGGTATTCCTCATAATGTATTGAACGCGAAACAGCATGCCCGGGAAAGTGAAATTGTGAAACAAGCCGGTGAATTAGGTGCTGTAACCGTTGCTACCAACATGGCCGGCCGTGGTACAGATATTAAGCTGGCAAAAGGCGTAAAAGAAAAAGGCGGATTGGCCATTTTAGGTACTGAGCGCCATGAATCCCGCCGTATTGATCTGCAGCTTCGCGGTCGTGCCGGGCGGCAGGGAGATCCCGGTGAAACACAGTTTTATGTATCGCTGGAAGACGACCTGATGGCAATGTTTATGTCGGATCGTGTAGCTAATGTGATGGATAAACTCAGTTTTGAGGAAGGGGAAGTCATCACTCATCCATGGATCACCAAATCCCTGGAACGAGCGCAGTCTAAGGTTGAACAAAACAACTTCAGTATTCGTAAACGACAGCTGGAATATGATGATGTGCTCAACAATCAGCGTAATGTAATTTATGCCCGCAGAAAACACGCGCTGTCCGGAGATCAGCTTAGAACAGACATCATGGATATGCTGGATGACCTGATCGAATCTCTGGTGGAAGAACATGTTGCTGCCGGAGATTACGAGGGGCTTCATGAGAATATACTTCGCCATATCGCAGTTGATGTTGATTTCGATAAGGAAGCTTGGTTCAAGATGAATGAACGTGACCTTGCGGATCATATCATTGACAAAGCGCTTGAGATGTACAAAAAGAAAGAAGAACGAATGGCGAAACCACTCTATCAAGTAATGAAGCGTATCAGTGAAGCAAATCCTGACAATCGTCCGGATAAAGTTCAGGTGATATTTACAGACGGTATTCGCCGAATGAGGATCGTGGTTGATGTTGAAAGTGCACTTGAAAATGAAGGCCGTGAAGTGGCCCGCTCACTCGAGAAAAGTGCTATTCTTTCTATTATCGACGAAAAATGGATGGAACATCTGCGCGAATTGGATTCCGTAAAGGAAGGTATCGGACTTCGGTCTTTTGCTCAAAAAGATCCCCTGCTGGAATATAAACGTGAAGCTTTTGACATGTTTAAAATGCTCCTTGATGATATCAATCAGGAAGCCATCTCTCTCATTTGGAAAGCTGTCCCTGAAGTACAGGCTGAAGATTCCAAGCTTGATAAGGCTCAAAAACAAAAGTCCCGATTTGATACTTCTTCAATGGAAACGCAGCATGCCGACTCTACCGGAATGGGACTCAAAGCACCGGCCCCACAGCAAGGCGGACAAAAACCACAGGGCGGAAATGCGAAACGTCAGCCGGTAGAAGTTGCCGATGAACCCGGCCGAAATGATTACGTGACTGTTCAGAATATGAATACCGGCGAGAACAAAGAAGTAAAGTGGAAGTACGCCAAACGCATGGTCGATGAAGAAGGTTGGATCCTGGTTGAAAAGTAAGGGGAAGAAACAATAATCCTCCGGGCGTCCGCAGGTCCTCGGAACGTTTACCATAGCCCTTGCCGGACTTTGTGACGATGCCAGAATGTTACTTCTATACATAGCAGAAATACAAAATATTGTGTCCCAGCTATGTACCTATTATTTTTTTTGCTATGTTTATGTCCGCATCAAACCAACAAGGCATACGTGGAAGTTTTAGGGATCGATATTGGAAGTTATGGCATTAAAGGAGCCATTGTAGATACGGAAAAGGGAGAGATCGTATCCAGGAAAAAAACCACAGACAAAATAGATGACACTCGTCCGCATAAGCTGATCTCCAAACTGCACAAGGTCGTCAAAAAGTTTGAATGGGATGGCCCTATTGGCTGCGCCTTCCCGGCAGCAACCAGCAGAGGAATTGTTCTTTCCACTACACGCATGGATCAGGGCTGGGTAGATGCCGATGCCGACCATCTGTTCACAGAAATCACAGGCTGTAATGTAAGCGTGATCAACGACACCGATGCCGTTGGATTGGCCGAAATGAAATTCGGTGTTGGAAAAGGGCAACGCGGAACCGTGATCGTTTTGACCGTGGGGACGGGAATTGGCTCTTCTCTTTTTATTGACGGAACGCTGGTTCCCAATACCGAACTTGGTCAAATTGAGATAAAGGGAATCAGCATTGAAGAGCGGGCGTCCAACCGTGTACGCAAAGAAGAAGGAATCAGAAAAAAGACCTGGGGGAAACGGCTTCAACTTGTTTTTGAACAGTACGAGCGCTTATTCCATCCCGACCTTTTTATCCTTGGCGGACAGCTTTCCAAAAAAGCCGACAAGACCTTTCCCTACATCAAGATTAAAACCAAGTTCAAAGCTGCCAGCCTTTTAAACAATGCGAGTATTGTGGGGGCAGCTTATTATGCGGCCTCAGTACAGATGAAGAATAAAGAGTTTTACCGGTAGGATTTTTCATTCATTTGAATGCAACGCCACCCTGTTCCCTTCGCTGTCTATGATCACCGCCATGTAGCCGTTTTCCTCTGTGATCAATCGTTTGGGAATGATGATCTCACCGCCGGCCTCTTCTACACGGTCAAGAACTTTTTGCAGATCAGGGTTGGCATTCAAATATAATAGCGGGCCTTCCGAATTACTCGGTTTATACCAGTCATCGTTTTGAATGATCGTCCCTCCCACCGTGCCACTTTCCGCTGGAAATAACGCCATTCTAAGTCCGTCTCCGATATCCAATTCATGCATCTCAAAGCTGAATATGCCCTCATAAAACTTCCTGGCACGCTCTATATCACGTGCAGGTATCTCGAACCAGTTGATCGCATTTTTCATACTAATATTAAATTAACGTCAGTTCGAGATAAGAAATAAGTTAAAAGCATAAAAATTGATGAATATGGTCATTCCCGTGGAGACGAGCATCTAATGGCTGTTATTCATTCAGCATTCGATTCCTATCAAACAACAGGATTTCAGGTATTCGCCGCGAAATAGCCTTTCAATGTACTCAACCGATGGTCTTAATATCGAATTCACGTTATGTTACTTGGCTTAAATTTTTTAATTCACGTGTGTTCAAAATAAAATTTATCTCTGAAGGCCTGATGGTTTTAAATTTTTCTGACCGTTTTTTAACCTTTCAGGCTTAATCAGGTATATCCATCAGACAGATTTAGAGCCGTCAAATAAATCTCCTAAAGCATACTTTATATTGAACTCATTAACTAACTGACCTATAGTAGGTTAAAGGAATATTAACTTCAAGAGCGAGCTTTCTCTAAAAGCAGATTAAGTTGAGCGGCTTCGTCCTCGGAAAGTAATTCGAACTTACGGTCTATTTCCCCGAGCCGGTCTTCAATCCTGGCAAGTAATCGAAGTCCCTCATACTTAATGAAGACCTGCACCAGCCGGCCATCGTTGGGATCTTTACGCTTTCTCACCAGCTCTTTATCAATCAGCCGATCCACCAACCTGGAAGTATCCGAACTTTTGTCGGGCATTAATGCCTGGATCTGTTTTGTTGACACAGGCTCATTATTTGCATCCTTCAGTATCCTGAGGATGGAATGCTGCTGTTGGGTGATGTTAAAATCATCCAAGAAATCTTTAAGTGTGGAGCGGAGCCATACTTCGGTTTCAAGGATATTTTCTCGTAACTGTTTCCATACTCCTTTCTCACTTGCCGGGGCTGTAGAAGTTTTCATAGTGCATGTTATGTAGATGAAAATAAGTGCACTAAATATAATGTCTAAACATCAATGTTCAAACGTATCATTAATTTTTGATGATCTACTTACTTCTTACAGGATCTATTAAGGGGTAATCACCCAACACATTTAACACAACGGGTGGTATGGGGCATGTACTCCAAACGGCCAAAAGGAATTTCATCACCGCACTTGGTACAGATCCCAAATTTTTCGGATTCGGAATTCTCAAGCGCACGTTCTAATTTTTTAAGCTCTTGTTTTTTTTCTCGCAGAGAAGATTCATTGATCGTTTTATTGTTTATGGCGTCCATCCGTGAAATTCGGCCTATCGAGGCGTCAAGAGGAATGGGCTTTACCAATTCTTTGAGTTCTTCGATCTCTTCTTTGGCCTCCTCAATCCGCAAGGTTATGATGTTGATAAGTTTTTTCTTTTCTGTATCAGTCATATTTTAAAGATAACGAACTGCATCTTGGCCGCCAACCTGACTGACAAACAAATAATAAAGGCTGCAGAAGCAGCCATTGAAGGTTAATTTTTATGCCCTTCTAAATAATCTACAAGTTGCCATAATTCACTTCTTACAATATCCCGGGTAGCATAAATTGCCTCGAACATCTTATTGATGTCGGTTCCCGGCATCACGCTTCTGATAAGGTCGTTGGTAAACCCGTATTCTATATGGTTCAGCTCTTCATAATAATCGGCTGTAACGAAGTTATATTTATAATTCAGTCCACCGGGTTTCAGCAACGAATATGTTCTCCAGCTGTACATTTCTCCATTTTCTATGCGTGCCTCATGTAAGGGCCGTGCCATATCATTCTCTAACGTAATATACTCAGCTTCTTTGCCAGGATTAACCATCATGAAATTCATAACTACAAATAATCCAGGTTTTTGGCCGGAAGTATTCATGACCCCTGCCTCAGTTTTCCAAAGTTCTGAATGCTGATGAGTAGCAAGGTCAAGCATTTGATCCATAAGGCCGCCCTCAAGTTCCGCTAAGTTCTTCCTCATTTTTTCATTGTTCGTTACTATAGCATTCAGCTCATTAAAAGTGCTAATTATCACATAATTATATGTTCCGGACTGTCCGCCAGGGTACGCAACTCGATAAAAATACCATCCGGTCATTTTATCTTCTCCCATCTGATCCTCATACACAGCCTTCCACTCTGAACGAATCAGATCTTCAAATGCTGAATAGTCTGCGGATTCAACTTTTATATAATCCACATTTAGATAAGCTCCTTCCTGGGTTTGAGAATAGCTAAATCCGGTTGAAAGCAGCATTAGCAAACAAATAAATAACACGATCCTTTTCATGGCAACCTCCCCTTTTATTCTTCTATTTGTACTTTATAAGGTAATACAATACTCCAGAAATTCAAGTATTTCCTGAGTTAAATACCTTTATCAACCCATTTTAAGGGCATGGATCACTACTTCGAGATCATTGCCATCGCCTGTTCCTTACCCGCTGCAGAACGCATTCTGTTTGGGGTTCTTTCAAGCTGATTTTGGTAAGCCTCTAGGGCTTGCTCATAATTTTCCAATTCCATCATAACATCTCCAAGTAATTCATAGGAGGGTTTTATGATAACAGGAGGGCCAAAATCCACCGGTAACTCGGATTCAGCTGCCACCGTTTCATTTAGCAATTCAAGGGCTTCCTTTGTATTTCCTTCTTCGATCATTAACAAACTCTGTATTTGATTCACCTGAATATCACGCTCTACACTTTCAGGCGTTTTCACCAGTTGATCCAGATTTTTTTGAGCAGCTTCTATATTTCCTGTTTTAATATTCGCGAGTGCAGATGTAAAATAGTAGTTCATGGCCCCTCCGGTACCTGCTTCAAAGTCAGAAGTCCATTCCTGAGCCTTTTCCCAATTTTCCGTATCTATGATTTGGTGTCCCCGCATAATTGCGAAATGCCATTTCTCACCGGAACTTGGCTCAGCTCCAATACGCTCAGCGCATGTTGTCAATACTTTTGTCGCATCCATTACTTCTCCGGCCTGTAAATAGCCGTACTGAAGCCACCATGTATAATGTCCGCACACCGTGATTTCTTCATTCAATTCCTTCTGGCGAGTTGTCTGAACATCACGAGCTACCATGTTTGCATCGATCACCCCGTCCCACATTCCCAGAGCAAGGAAGATATGGGAAGTCATATGTTGAGCATGAGCTGCAGCAGGAGCGATTTCAGAATATACTTTGGCCATTGGCAACCCAAGCGGTGCGTGTACGGGATCATCAAAAGAGTGGATCAAATAATGTGCAGCGCCGGGATGCTCCGGATTTTTATTCCAAACATCAAAAAGTTCGGCAGCAGCTTTCATATAAACGGCATAGTCACGGCCTTCATGGGCACTTCCCAAAATCGATAAACCATAAAATGCCGTTATTTCATGGTCTTCGGGATATTGTTCGTGAAGCTGAGCCATATATTCCATGTATAGGTCATCTCTTTCCTCTTTTAAGAGACCTTCACTTTCAGCTGTATTTCCATATAAGATCTCGAGTGACATCAACAGATCCTTTTCTCGTTGAGTTACCGCCTTAGCTTGCCTTACTTCCAAAGTCTCTCCCAAGTTTATTAACACCTCCATAGCAGCTTGTCGGTTTTGCTGAAACCAAATAGGATGATTATGAGATTTGGCTTCTCCATAATGAGCCATCACAAAATCAGGATCTATTTCCCGTGCTCGCTGAAAAGCCCGTGCTGCGTCTGCATATTCAAAATTATGAAGAAACTTTACCCCCTCGATAAAGTCATTCTGTGCTGCTTCATCCCCCGAGTTAGGGAAATCAATTTTACCCAAAAGTTTGTCCTGAGCTGTTATATCAATAGTTAACAGGGCCAGTGAAGCAATTATTATTAAAAAAGAGGCTGAATTAAATTTCATATCGCTGAAATTTAGAGGTTTGGAGCTTATCAAATGATATACAAAAAAGGCGGACAAAAATGAAGCTGTGACTTTTTACCCTTTAATTAACCTTTCCAACGCTACGTAGTAACCCTTGGTTCATACCATCTCGTTGTAACGTTGGAAAGGGTAACTACCGAAAACCTAATTCTTCTGAATATCCTCAACCTCATTCAACTTTCCTTTGCTCATCACGTGAGTTAATGACCTCATATTCGAGATATTTTCACCGGGGTCTTCATCCATCATAATCAGATTACCTAATTTACCACGCTCAAGGGTTCCAAAATCATTTAACCTGCGCATTGACTCTGCTCCATTTTTAGTCGCCATAACGATGAGGTCCTCCGCAGAGATCCCTGCCTGTTGCATCATCTCTATCTCATCAAAGATCGAGATCCCATGCAGTGTGCCGGGGTTACCGGCATCCGTCCCAACAACTATTGGGATACCTGCATCATATAATTTTTTGAGATTTGCCAGCATCAAATCTGTTGTCATCTGGGTTTGCGGGTCAAAATTTCGCATCCTTTGCTTAAATTCACCTGTAAACCGTGAATGATCTTTAAACTGAGAAGCGGTCTGTATCAACTCTCTGGTTCTTTGATCCACGCATCCGTTTGGATCATTTATTTGAATGGGCTCTATATCGGCCGCAGCACGATATGCCAGCATATAGCCTGCACTAACTATTAAAGTGGGATTATAAAAGGTTCCGTTTTCCCTTGCTAACTCGATGAATTCTTCATCAATTTCAGTATTTGACACACTATGAACCAATAACTTAGTTCCGTTCCTTAAAGCAGCTTTAGCCTGCTCAAGGGTAGTAGCATGTGCGATCATTTGATTCCCTTGCTTCCGAATTTCTTCAGCAGCAGCCTCTACAAAAGTCATATACTCAGGATCATCTGCACTGATTCCCCAAAACTTGATCCCGGTACTCCCCAAAGCAGACATATATTGAACCATCTTCTTCCCTGTTTCTTCTGAATCCAATTGCACCAGCACTCTGTCGGATGGGAGATCAAATGGGGCACCGGGAACAGGTGTAAGCAGAGGACCGGCCGCCGCTACATGGGGAGCCATAGGATTTTTCTCGGCTGATTCTTGCAGACCCACAGACCAACTCATTCCACCTACATCATACACCGCAGTAATCCCGGAACACAAATACGTTTCATAATAACGCTGTGGATTTTGTTGTTGGTAGGCGGCTACTTCAGGAAATGGGTATGTTTCATTCAGGTTCATGGCATCCGGACGGCTATCAAAAAATCCTGTTTGAAAGAAATGCATATGTGCATCAACCAATCCCGGGGTGATGTATTTTCCTGCAGCGTCAATTACTTTGCTTCCCAAAGGAATTGAACAATCTTCAGCTTTTCCCACACAATCTATTTCGTCATTTCTGATGATAATCACACTATTATGCATAGCATCTGCGCCGGTCCCATCATAAAGTGTGGCACCTTTGATCACCGTATATGATTGATCTTTTTTTGTACAGGAAAAGGTTATAAGTAGAAGACCAAAGAGGAGTAAAAAATTTAGCAACCGCATTATTTAACCCGTTTATTAATCTGAACGGGGAATTAATAAATAATACAATTCATATCAAAATGAGATAGAATAATGATTTAGAGAAGACATAACGCATCTAACCCAGGTTGGTAAAATAATAGAATGTGATCATTCCCGCAGCCATAACTTTAAGTCCCGTAGCAGCCATGAATCCTGCAAATGCGCCTAATGCTGATTTTAACGCCCGGTCTGATTTTTGGCCTGATATCATCTCTCCAACAAAAGCACCTATAAGTGGTCCTGCTATAAATCCTATCGGCGGGAAGAAAAGTCCGGCTATCAACCCGATCACACTGCCCGTAACTCCGTAAGCCGTCCCTCCTGACTTTTTGGTTGCCCAGGCCGGTATCACGTTATCTAAAACAAATCCGAAAACTATGACCACACCCAGCCAAACCAGCATAAAAGTGATGGAAAATGGAGCATGAAGAAGCTGGAGGATCAACAAGCCAACGTAGCTTAGCGGAAGTCCCGGAACGATGGGGAGAAAGGCTCCAACGAGCCCTGCGATTACGAATACAGCACCTAATATGATCCAAATTAATTCCATGATGTTTACACGCTTATTTAGCTGATAAGGTTTCAGTTTAATTTTGACTCTTAAACTTATGCAAAGCGAACAAACCTGCTAATGGACCCAAAGATAAGATCCAAAATACTTGTGGTGAGTCTGCCAAGATCCAAAGACTACTCACTAACTGGATACTCACTATGGTAATTGCAAAGCCTATGCTATTAACAATAGTCAAACCGGTTGCTACATACGACCGGTCGGCTGAGCTTGCAACCATCGTTGAAAACTGAGGAGAATCTGAAACAACAACGGCTCCCCACAGCAATAAGAATGATATAAAAACCCATAACGGGGCATGAAACAGATAGGGCACCGCCAAACAACATAAAGCTGAAGTCATAAGTGATACAAAAGCGACTTTTTTACTTCCTTTACTTAGTGAGACATGACCGCCAACAGCACATGCCAAACCACCTATTGCTATGATCAAAAAGGACCAAAGGGACACACTTAGAGTAGTTTGAGAGGCCCCCTCGTAATATGCTAACATCACCGGAACAAAAGCCCAAAAGGTGTACAACTCCCACATATGCCCAAAGTAACCTAAGGCTGCGGATCTGAAGTTTTTCTGCCTGAACAAAGTGAGCATTGCTGATGGTTTAAAAGCTCCTGCTTTGCCTTTATAAGGGCCATCTGGAACTGTAAAGAATAATACAAGGCCTCCGGTCAAACTGATCAGGGATGTACTTAAAAATACAAATCGCCAGGGCAGATCACCACCGACAAACTTCAGAAAATGCGGGAAGGCTGTTCCAATTACCAGTGCACCAACCAAATAGCCCAGTGCTTTTCCGAGGCCCTTTTCATGCCAGTCTGAAGCAATCTTCATTCCTACGGGATAGATTCCTGCTAAAAAGAAGCCAGTCAAAAATCGTGCTCCCATTAACTCTCCAAAATTTGATCCATACATAGTAAGAGCATTAAATCCGGCTCCCAGAAAAGAACAAGCTAAAAATACTTTCACGGGGGAAATTCGATCAGCTACGTTTAGTATAGCAAAAACAAGGGTTCCTATTATAAAACCAGCCTGTACAGCGTTAGTGATATATCCTATAGCTGTTTCAGCCAAGCCGAGTTCCAGAATGAGGTCAGGAATTACAGCATTCCCTGCAAACCAAAGAGAGGTTCCCGCAAATTGAGAAAATACGATGACAGGCAAAATATGCCGGGGAACTTTAGTTTTCATGGGCTGAAGAAACGAAAGTCGCTCCTATAATAAAAAAATCGTTTTGCGAAAGGCCATCAGGCTAATTTATCGCGATCTATAATTTCATTATTCTCATTGATAAATCCTTCGAATCTGGCAAGCTGAATAAGAGTAGTTGAAATAAGCTGATCAATATTCATTGCAGAAGATTTAAGCCACTTATGTGTATCTCGGTCTTCCGGATATTTATCTATGCAGTGTTCGGTGTAACGGGTGAAATCTCTTACAACATCAAGAATATCTATCAATTTATTAGGGCATTGGCACTCGATCATATCAGCGTGTTTTCGCAATTCTTCCGCTGCTTCCTCGCTGATCTGTACTCCATCTTCTACTGTAATCTCCATTTGAACTCCTTGTTAATTAATACTTTTGACTCAATTCTTATTAGTGGGTAACAACCAATGTGTTTGTATGGTTTTCTTTTTACCCTTCATGGTTTTAAGAGGCATTTTTCGGAATGAAAAATTATCTCTTACCACCGAATAAGTAGCGTCACTAACTAATACATCCACCATAAAATACTTGGTCATTTCTTCAATTCTGGCAGCCGTATTTACGGTATCTCCAAGTACGGTAACCTGTTCAAGCTGATTGGTTTTAATTTTACAATATGCAGCCTTACCTGTATGAATCCCAATTCCCGCCGATACTACTGTTTCATCTTGAAAATATCTTTTGGCATTAATTTCCGATAACTTTTTCCTGATAGCGATGGCTACTTTACAAGCTTGTTCAGCATGGTATTCAATAGGCTTCTCAAATCCAAAATGTGCTAAGAATCCATCTCCTGTAAATCGATCTACCGTCCCACCATTAGCTTCCACTTCTTCACCCAAAACGGCAAGAACAGTATTAGCAAATTCAACGGCTTCAAATGGGTCCTTTTCGTCAAATAAATAGGTGAAATTTCTGATATCACAAAAGAATATAGAACCTTCTTTCTTTTCAGGATTCTGTGCTTTCATAGTTTAGTGCAGACCAAGTTGGTCTATTAGTTTGTGATCGGAAAGTAAATCCACAGCCAAATTGATCTCATCCCTGAAGTAATGGTCTTCCTGAGCATGCGGAATTTGTTCTCGTATAATCTGATGGGCTTTTTCTACCCCATTTCCAGGTTTTAGTGGTTTGCGGAAATCGAGAGCTTGAGCAGCAGTAAACATTTCAATGGCCAAGACCTGCTCCACATTCTTGAATACATTCAACAATTTTAATGCACCAATACTTCCCATACTCACATGATCTTCCTGCCCCAGACTTGTGGGAATGGAATCTACAGAAGCAGGATGGCAAAACATTTTATTTTCGGAAACTAATGCCGCTGCCGTGTACTGTGGGATCATAAATCCGGAATTGATGCCGGTTTCTTCCATCAATAATGTGGGCAGACCATCATGACCTTCCAATAGCAGATACGTTCTCCGCTCTGAAATACTTGCCAATTCAGCCAAAGCAATTGCCGCAAAATCTAAAACCAAGGCTAAAGGCTGCCCATGAAAATTACCGCCTGAAATAATATCACCATTAGGAAATACCAGCGGGTTATCGGTAACGGAATTGATCTCTGTCTCTACTGTTTGAATGCAGTGAGAAATGGCATCCCGGCTGGCTCCATGAACCTGTGGAATGCAACGAAGGGAATATGGATCCTGCACTTTTCCGCAGTTTCGGTGAGAATCCAGAATCTCACTATGTGCTAACAAATGCCTCACATTCCTGGCTACCGTTTGCTGCCCGGAATGAGGGCGAATTTCATGAATGCGCTTATCAAATGGTTTGATGCTTCCCTGTAAAGCCTCCAGGCTCATAGCTCCTAAAAGATCTGCTATCTTTGACAGCTTCAATGTTTTCTCCAATACAAACGCCCCATAGGAGCTCATGAGCTGCGTACCGTTAATCAGGGAAAGTCCGTCTTTGGGCTGAAGGTCAATAGGTTCCAGATCATGCTTTTTCAGTACTTCACCTGCCGGGATGGTTTCGGTTCCAGCCTCATTCCAAAAAGAACCGAATCCTAACAATGGAAGCGACATGTGTGCTAAAGGAGCGAGATCGCCAGAGGCACCTACACTTCCTTTTTCAGGAATAACAGGAATGAGATCATGACCGGAAAAGTACATAAGGCGGTCAAAGGTTTCTTTGGAGATCCCTGAATATCCCAATCCCAGGGCATGAATTTTAAGCTGAAGCATTAGCCGGGAAATATCTTTCGAGATCAAATCACCGGTACCAACTGCGTGAGACAAAATCAGGTTCCGCTGCAATTGCTTCAGCTGATCGGCTCCAACCCGTTTATTGGCAAGAATCCCAAAGCCGGTATTGATGCCGTAAAAAGCTTCATTTTTTTTTAGAGCTTCCTCTACTATCTTTCTTGAGCGCAAAACACTGTCCGGGTCCTTTTTTAACCCTTTTAAGGACTCTTCAATATCTTTATAAAGTGAACTGACGCTTATATTTACCATAGTATATTTTTTTGATTTGTACTACAAGGTCGTTAGAACCTTAATGGAATTCAATCCCTTCTTGCAACCTACTGTCTGTTTAAGTATCATCGAACACTCTTAATTTCTCTAAATCTTAACCAACACTTAGACATTATGGCAAACGGGAATCCGGCCACCGCTAATGACTTTTTTGGTCATCCGCGTGGACTTTCGACCTTGTTTTTTACTGAATTATGGGAGCGTTTCAGTTACTATGGAATGCGCGCGCTCCTTGTACTTTTCATGACGGCTGAAGCGCTTGGAGATAACCCCGGTCTGGGATTCAGTGTTGGTGAAGCAACAGCTATTTACGGTATTTATACTTTCTTCGTATATGTTCTTTCCTTACCTGGAGGCTGGGTTGCTGATAATATCTGGGGTCAGAAAAAAGCTGTTTTTGTTGGTGGCTGTATTATTGCAGCCGGCCACTTCAGTATGGCCGTTCCCACTACAACTTTCTTTTTCATTGGCCTCGCACTTATTGTTCTGGGAACCGGTTTACTTAAACCGAATGTAAGTTCTATGGTCGGTGACATCTATCCTGAAGGTGGAGCCCGACGAGATGCGGGGTTCTCCATTTTCTACATGGGTATTAACCTTGGAGCTATCCTGGGTCCACTTCTTTGCGGTTTATTGGGCGAAGGATATAACTGGCACTACGGATTCTCTCTTGCAGGCTTTGGCATGGTACTCGGACTAATCTCCTACAAAGTTGGAGACAAATACCTGCAAGGCGCAGGTGAACTCGACGAAAGTTTTACGGAAGAAGAAGTAAGTAAAAAAAGTAAGATCTTCTACACTGTTTCCTCAATTCTTATCGCCGTTGTAGTTGTCTTTGGATTCCTGCAAAGTTCCGGTGCTATTGATGTTGCTCTTGATGTATTGGCTCAGAACTTAGGTATTGTAGCCGTGATCATTACTCTTCTATTTTTTGGATATATCATTTTCTTCGGCGGTCACAATACGGAGGAGAAAAAACGACTTGGTGTGATATTCTGGCTATTCATTCTTGCTGCTCTTTTCTGGAGTGGTTTTGAGCAAGCAGGTTCTTCTTTGAACCTATTTGCCTCTGAACTAACTGACAGAGCTGTAGGCCCGAGTTCATTCTTTGGCGGATACGGAGCGATCCTTATAACTTTCATTCTTGCATTACCCATTGGTTATTATGTTCTGAAAGCTTTCAGACGAGATGACCTCTGGGGCATGGCCAAATTTGCGTTGGGTGTTTCTGCTGTTGGTTTGCTCGGCTTTCTTTACTGGGTGTTCAGTCAGGTAGGCAATGGGTGGATCATTCCTGCAAGTACCCTACAGCTGATCAACCCAACTTTTATTGTGATCTTTGCCCCGATCTTTGGATTTATGTGGACATGGCTGGCCTCCCGAAATGCAAACCCATCTATCCCCGTTAAGTTCGGCTTAGGATTGTTTGGCCTGGCTGCAGGATTCTTTGTGCTTTCATGGGGATCAGCCAATGCATCTGCCACAAGTCTGGTTTCTCCTGCGTGGCTGATCGTTACTTACTTTCTGCATACAGCAGGTGAGTTGTGCTTATCTCCGGTAGGACTTTCTTCTATGACCAAACTTGCTCCAAAGAACAGAGTTAGTCAGATGATGGGAATTTGGTTTGTTGCGGCGGCTCTGGGAAACCTTATGGCCGGATTGATGGCAGGTCAACTCGAAAGCCTTGCACCAGCTGGCTTGTTCCAAATGGTAGCAATTTTCGTAGGTGGTGGTGGTGTGGTAGCATTGCTTGCAGCACCGGGTGTCAAAAAGCTGATGGGTGATATTGAATAAATAAACCCCTGACATATTTTAAAGGCCGGACAAACGTACGGCCTTTTTTATTTCATCGAGCAATCTTAAAAGAAGCTTTTCTTAAGCAAGGAAAAATTCCTCCAGCTTCTCCACATTCTTTTTTGAGCCGATATAGATCGGAGTGCATTCATGGATCTCTTTAGGCTGTATCTCCATAATTCGACTGCTTCCATTTGTGGAGACTCCCCCTGCCTGCTCAATGATATAACTTAACGGATTACATTCATACATGAGCCTAAGCTTTCCATTTGGGTACTTACTGCTGTCCGGATACATAAAAATCCCTCCCTCCAGTAATGTTCTGTGCACGTCTGCGGCCATACATCCAATATATCTGGCTTTATACGGCCGATTTGTCTCCGTATCAAAAGCCTGACAATACTTAACATACTTCTTTAAGGCTTCATCCCAGTATATATAACTGCCCTCATCCGTACTGTAAATATTACCTGTTTCAGGAATTCTGACGTCTTCTTCAGATAAAATAAATTCTCCGATACTTGGATCTAAGGTAAACAACTGAACTCCCATACCTGTGGTGTAAGCCATCACCGTACTTGAACCATAAAGGACATAGCCTGCGGCTACTTGTTTAGTTCCGGGTTGAAGGGCATCCACCTCTCTCAAAGGCTCCTTGCTCTCAGGCCGGATATAAATGGAAAATATACTTCCTATGGTAGCACTGATATCGATATTGGAAGAACCATCCAGCGGGTCCATATAAACGATGTACTTTCCGGATTCATCACTTAACCGGACCACACCTTCGTTTTCTTCCGATATTACCATACAGGTGATGTTTGATCTTCCAAGTGCAGACTGCAACTGCTCATTAGCAAACAGATCCAGTTTTTTAACAGACTCCCCGTGAACGTTGGAAGCACCATCCAAGCCCAAAATATTTGTGATGCCTGCTTTATTCACTTCCCTCGAAATGATCTTTGCTGCGAGGGCAATGTCTCTTAATAATTGTGAGAGATCGCCCGTAGCCCCGGGAAATTTATTTTGGGCATGAATGATGTGCTCTTCTAATGTTGTCAATTTCATAATTCCGGGAAGTGCCTTTGGGTTTTGTGAATTTTTTAACAGACCTTAAAAATTAAGCCGCATTCCAACTATTAAGGCCTGGTAATTATTTTGAGCCTCAGAGGCAAAATCCTGCAGTTCAACGAGCACTTTAAGATTATTGGTGACGGCATAACGGCCAAATACCATGGCAAGTTCGTTGGTAATATCAGGGGAGCTGCCAACAGGGGTTACTTCGGCGTCTTGAGAACCTTCGCCATAGCTTACACCCAGCGTAAGTTTATTAATGTCGTAGGTTGCTTCACCATACCATTGGGTAGCGGCCACATCAGCTTGATCTAATCCGTCTCCAGACAGGCTAATTCCTATCAAACCATCGGCTCCAACACCATTTGTTTGAGAGTAGGCACCTGTAAGGCCAAAACCACCGGCTGATAAACGGGCTCCTACATCCCAACCGGATATGTTATAGTCAAAGTCAGCACTGATGACCTCTACATTTTGAGCCATAGCACCAACCCAAAAATCCAGATTTCCTGAATTTAGATCCACAACATAGTTGGCCTGCGTTTCAAGACGTGGGGTGGCGGTTTGTATTTCAACATTTGAGGCACCACTCGGTTTTTCCGGATTGATGAGTCCAATTTTTGCGCTAAATCCATTGAGATCAGGCGTCGTATAGATCAGTCTTGGATTGAAGTTTGCGTAAGTATAACCACTTCCGATACGTCCTAAAGCAGCATTTGCGGCATCAGGGCCTGCGAACCGACCAACTCCAATGGCACTGCCCGCATCACCAATAGAGCTGCTATTAAACACTCCAAAGCCTTTACCAATGTTTAAGGTGCCGAAGTCACCGGATACCTGAATATCGGCAATACGGCCTTCAAACAGGCCGTCATTTTGAACACTTGCTCCCTGAAGGTGGTGGTTAATTTGAAAGATACCTTTTACACGGATACCGTTCATTTCCGGTGCTTCCACATGAAATGTTATATTTGCAGGGTTAAATCCTGACCTTATACGGGTAGCAAACTGATCGTCACCGTCAGAACTGAAGCCTTCGTGCTCAGAAGCCACAACAAATACCGGTATCTGCCCTGTTACATTCAAAATCCACCCTTCATCTGTTTCAAAGTTAACACCCTGCGCTTGTACACTCTCTGTTTGTAGCGCAGAAAAGCATAAAAATAAAATGCTGCTTACTAAGAGGATTGTTTTACTGTTTGAGATCTTCATAATATTCTCTTTTGATTATTTGTTTTGCCTGTTAATGATGGCCTCAAAGACTATTCGAGGCCTCATTTATTATTCATTCATCCTATATTAGCAAATATACAAGCGCGGCAAGGGCTCCACCTATTGTTGGTGCTATTACCGGTACCCAAGAGTACGCCCAGTCATTACTGCCTTTATTAGGAATTGGAAGAGTGGCGTGAGCTATTCTTGGCCCAAGGTCACGAGCGGGGTTGATAGCATATCCTGTAGGACCACCTAGAGCCAGACCAATACCGAACACCAATAAACCAACCGGTAAAGCTGATAAAGCACCCAATCCGAAGCCTACATCTTTGCCACCTATGGTTATTGATTCCAGCATATTGCCGTTCATATCAACAAAACCCGGACTTGCCAGATACAGAATTGCAAATACAAGTATAAATGTGCCTATGGTCTCTGTAATGAAGTTGGCACCATAACTTCTGATTTCAGGGGCGGTTGAGAATACCGCTAAAATGGTTCCTCCATCTTCAGTTACATCAAAGTGCTTTTTGTAAGCTATCCATACAAGAAAAGCTCCGAAAAAGCCACCGGCCGTCTGTGCCAGTATGTAAGGTACTACCATAGCCCAATCAAATAAACCTGCCGTTGCCAGGCCTACCGTTACGGCAGGATTAATATGTGCACCGCTGAACTGGCCGACTACGAATACGGCGATAAATACACCCATTCCCCACCCCCAGGTTATAATGATCCAGCCGCCGCCATTTCCTTTCGTTTTGTCAAGTATGGCATTTGCTACTACCCCGCACCCAAACAAGAGTAGGATGGCGGTTCCTATGAATTCTGCTAATATCGGACTCATAATATAATCTCCATGTGATTTGGTTATTTTGTTAAGTACGTTTACCGAATGACTATTCCAGGCGATTGTACCTATTTTTTTTTTAAGAAGAACTACCGGGGCAAATTGATACCCCGGCAGGTTTGGTTAGTTATTTACTGCTTTGTTTATTTTAAAATATAATTTACCGATCGTCTGCCCAGGTTATTGCGGCATTAACTGCACGCTGCCATCCTTTAGTGAGTTCTTTTACTTTTTCACCATCCATAGTTCGGTCAAATTGCTTATCAACCTGCCAAAGTTTGCGGATCTCTTCTATATCATCCCAGTAACCAACTGCCAGTCCGGCTAAGTAGGCTGCGCCAAGTGCTGTAGTTTCTGTGATCACCGGTCGAATAACCGGTACGTCTTCTATGAGATCACTTTGGAACTGCATCAACGTGTCGTTGACGGTAGCTCCTCCATCTACCCGAAGTTCTTTCACTTCAATTCCGGCATCGGCTTTCATGGCATTTAGCAGATCCATAACCTGATAAGCAATCGAATCCTGAGCAGCTCTTGCAAGGTGAGCACGATTTGTTCCACGCGTTATTCCAACCATAATACCACGAGCATGCTGCCTCCAGTGTGGAGCTCCCAATCCTGCAAAAGCCGGTACTAAGTAAACCCCATCAGAATCCTCAACTTTGTTGGCAAAGTACTCGATATCCTGAGATTCCTGGATGATGCTCATTTCATCCCTCAGCCATTGTACTACAGCTCCTCCAATAAATACCGAACCTTCCAGTGCATATTCCGTTTTTCCGTTGATCTTCCAGGCTACCGTGGTCAACAGGTTATTCTCTGACTTCACCGGTTCATCGCCCACATTCATTAGCATAAAACAACCGGTTCCGTAGGTGTTCTTTACCATTCCGGGCTCGGTGCACATTTGTCCGAACAGAGCAGCTTGCTGGTCACCGGCAATTCCCGCGATCGGTACTTTACTGGCAAAAAGCGTGGTTTTGGTTCTCCCGTATTCTTCGCTTGATTGCTTCACTTCGGGAAGCATACTTTTGGGCACATCCATCAGTTCCAGAAGCTCTTCATCCCATTCCATTTTGTTGATATTGAACAGCATGGTTCGTGAGGCATTCGTCACATCCGTAATGTGCAATTCACCCTGTGTGAAATTCCATATCAACCAGGTGTCTATAGTTCCAAAAGCCAATTCCCCTTTTTCAGCTTTTTCACGTGCTCCTTCTACATTGTCGAGAATCCATTTCACTTTTGTACCGGAGAAATAGGAGTCGACCACCAATCCCGTTTTATCCTGTATCATTTCGGCATGGCCTTCTTCTCGAAGCTGATCACAATATTCTGAAGTGCGACGATCCTGCCAAACAATAGCATTGTAAATTGGCTTCCCTGACTCCCGATCCCAAACCACCGCTGTCTCACGCTGATTGGTAATTCCAATTCCTGAAAGCGCTTTTCCGTTTATGCCAGCTGAAGCTACGGCCTCGGCTGCAACGCCGGCCTGCGACGACCAAATTTCCTGTGCATCATGTTCAACCCAACCGGGCTTCGGATAGATCTGTCTGAATTCTTTTTGGGCTACAGATACGATCTCTCCCTTTTTGTTGAAAAGCATCGCACGTGAACTCGTGGTTCCCTGATCTAAGGCTAATATAAATTGTTCCATAACAACTCCGATTGGTTAATTACTGTTGATTATTTCTACGGTTTTTGGTTTGTACTCCTGCAACACATATCGGTTTGCAAGTGTAGTAAATTCATTGATTTGATTTGATATCCAGTCTTGATCATAATCCAACTCACCAGCCATCAGTTCAGCAACCCTCGCTGCCATATCCATGGCCGCCCTGGCATCCAAAAATAACATTCGGATCCGTCGGGCAAGAAAATCTTCCACCGTTCGTGCCATTTCGTTTCGGGTAGCCCAAATGACTTCCGCTCCAATATGTTCATAATCGGGGTGAAGTTTTTCATTTAAGGCAGCATCTTCTTTTGCGAGATCCATGACGGCTTCCCGGTCCGATCCATAAAAGTAAAATGGATCTTTGTAGTTTGTTTCTTCCTCATATCCATGAACCTTCAGCGATTCACTGGTTGACTTCCGGCCTTCCATCTTAGCCACTTTTTCTGCTTTATCAATGGTATCCTCACCCATTTTCCGGAAAGTGGTCCACTTTCCACCTGTTATGGTGATGAGTCCTGAATCTGAAACGATAAGCTTATGACTTCTGGAAATTTCTTTGGTTTTAGTATCTCCTTCTTTAGGAGCGGCAAGCGGACGTAATCCCGCAAACACGCTTTTCACATCTGCCCGTGTTGGCTTTTTGGCGAGATATTTTTGTGCGGTTTTAAGAATGAATTCAATCTCTTCTTCCAAAGCAACAGGTTCTAAGCTATGTTCATCCAGGGGCGTATCCGTGGTTCCTACAACCACTTTATTATGCCACGGAACGGCGAACAAGACCCGGCCATCATCAGTTTTGGGAATCATGATGGCATCTTCCCCCGGCTGAAATTCCTTATCCAAAACCAGGTGTACTCCCTGGCTTGGCTTCACCATCTCTTTATGCTCACCCCTATCCATTTTCATGATCTCATCCACAAAAACGCCGGTCGCATTGATCACTGCCTTACCCTTGAATTCGTATTCCTTTCCGGTTTCCCGATCCACGGCCTTTACCCCTGAAATACTTTCATTCACCTTCAATAATCCTGTGACTTCAAAATAATTCAGTGCAACGCCATCTTTCTCATTGATGGTTTGAGCGAGGTTAACGGAAAGGCGGGAATCATCAAACTGCCCATCATGGTAGATCACCCCGCCACGCAGACCTTTTTGTTCGATGGTAGGCAGCCGGCGAATAGTCTCTTTCTTTGAAATAGGTTTGGATCGGCCAAGGCTAAGTTTCCCGGAAAGCAGATCGTACATCGTGAGTCCAATGGTATAATAATACTTGGTCCACCACTTATATCCCGGAATCACAAAAATTTCGTTTTGAACCAGATGAGGAGCATTTTTTTGAAGCAGTCCCCGCTCTCGAAGAGCCTCGCGAACCAAAGCAATATCACCCTGAGCCAAATACCGCACTCCGCCGTGCACCAATTTTGTACTTCGGCTGGATGTCCCCTTTGCAAAATCAGATTGCTCCAACAATAAAGGCTTATAGCCACGACTCACAGCATCCAGCGCTGCGCCCAAACCCGTAGCTCCTCCACCAATGATGATCACATCCCACTCTCTTAACTGATTCTCTTCTATATTCTGAAGTAATTCCTGCCGCTTCATGATATTCGGATTAAAACATCGGGTTTCATTTTGTTCTTTTATTAATTTATACAAAAGAAAACGAAACAAAAATAAAATTCAAATGAAATAAACTAAAATACAAAATAGTGCTAAAATACTGCATGGCAAAGGATTAGCAATTATCGTACTTCACCCATTCCTATTTTTTACTAAAAATTTACTTTCACTTTATTTCAATATTGTGCGAGTTTGTACTAAATAAGCTTTGATAGTATATTTGAAATAAATCAAAACACCTATTTATGACTGTAACGGAACGACACGAAAAAATTCTCCACGAACTGAAAGAAAATGGAAAGGTCAGCGTACAAAAACTGAGTGATGAACTTGACGTTTCTGAAGTCACCATACGCAAAGACCTCCGGGTACTTGAAGACAAAGTATTGCTTTTCAGAACACACGGCGGTGCCACCCAAACCAATCCATATACGAGTGACCGACCTGTATCTGAAAAGGAAAAAATGCAGGCTGAAGAGAAGAATGCAATCGCCAAAAAAGCCGTGGAATTGATCGGGGATAATGACTCTATCATATTGGCCTCCGGCACTACCATTCTTGCTGTAGCCCGTAAAATTCATCCTGAGAAAAAATTGAACGTCATTACTTCAGCGCTTAATGTTTCCCTGGAATTATCGCAACACGAGAATGTGGAAGTGTTACAGCTTGGCGGGCAATTACGACAGAGTTCAACTTCGGTCATTGGTCCCTATGCCGAACAGTTTATGGAGGGCATTACCTGTGGTATTTTATTTTTAGGCGTGGATGGAATTGACCTTGATCACGGGCTCACCACTTCCAACCTCATGGAAGCAAGCCTGAATCAAAAATTCATTGAAGTTGCTCAGCACACCATAGTAGTTGCAGATCACACTAAATTCGGAAAGCGGGGGTTCAGTCGCATCTGCAGCCTGGATAAGGTGCAGCATATTATTACAGATGCCGGAGTCGATCCGCAGCTAATTACCAAATTGGAAGACGCCGGAATTCAGATTACGGTTGCTAAATAACGTGAGACTGAACGTGGTGCTCGAATTATACAATCGGGCAGATGGACTCGGAGCCATCGGACCGAGAGGCAGGTCACACATTCTCGAATTCGATCTGATGGATTACCCTTCTGATCGATGGTACAGGCGCAGGATGTTGGATTAAGATAAGGGAAAGACGTAGGTGCGCAAATTAAACAAACGGTCAAATGGACTTTAAGCCGGCACGCCATGACTCAAAGGCTTAAAAAGGATGATTAGACCAAACTCACGTTAAATAATATGAGAAAGCTTTTGCCAAGATTTAGAACCCTTTGGCAAAACCGGCCCCAATAAAGAGCACTTCGCCTTCTGTTTCATATCCTAAATTCACATCAAGCTGAGCTCCGCTTTTTAATGCATACGTAAGCCCGCCCTCAAGCCAGTGTCGATTAAAACTATTTCCAAAATACATTCCTGCATAACCAAAATATCCTGTAATACTTTCACTTGATGGAAATGAGAAACTTGGTGTAAATGTGTAAAACCAATTGTCATCAAGACTGCCCGGCCCAAAATTATATCCGAAATTTGACGAAATATCCCATGTCTCATTTAATGACTGATCAGCCAGAATTACAATACTTGGCACCACTTCATCATTGGTATATTCATCTGAACCTACCGGAAAACTGAATTCTGCCAAACCTGAGACACTTGTATTTCCATTCCCTTCAATGAAATTATACTTCACACCCACAGACATATCCTCAAATCCACTTATCGATTCTACCGGACCATCAAAGGTAGTTGATATATAAGAATTTATTAAGGCCCGTAGCTCAAGTTTCTCCGCTACTCCATAGCGTAGCAACACCTGGCCAATATCTGCCTGGTCTGAGAATTCCGTGCTTGTATATTGAAATCCCGCTTCTACCCCAAACATATTCTGCGGCGTTATGAATGATCCATTCCCAATTCCGGGCCGGTCTGGTGAAAAGCTTTGAGCCTGAACTGTTGTTGCGACAAAAAAGGAACACAAAATTATAGATACTATGTTTTTCATAGGATTGAATTTATTATGGTTAGTTCATCCAAAACTACATAATGCGATCCATAATTTGAACGTTCATTTTGAAGTTTACTCACTTCGTGTTTTAATAACATCCTGCCTATCTTTGCAACATGACAGACATCACACAAAAATCACCCATCGCTGCCATTGCAACTCCTGTTGGGGAAGGCGGAATTGCCATTATCCGGGTTTCCGGACTGCATGCCATTGCAAAAGTAAATGAGGCGTTCAAAGGTAAAGACCTAAGCACACAGAATTCCCATACTGTCCATTTCGGAAAAATCATGAATAAACAAGGATTTCCGGTGGATGAAGTTTTGGTTACCCTTTTTCATTCCCCCAGATCTTACACGGGTGAGGAAACGGTAGAGATCTCCTGTCACGGCGGGGTGTTAGTGACGCAATCAGTTTTGGAAACGATATTAGCACTTGGTGTGAAGTCAGCCGAGCCCGGAGAATTTACACAGCGGGCATTCTTGAATGGAAAATTGGATCTGGATCAGGCTGAAGCGGTTGCCGATCTCATTCACGCCAAAAGTTCCAAAGCAGTGGATGCAGCCCATCAGCAGCTGGAAGGAAGATTGGGAGAGCACATCAGGAAATTCCGGCAGCAGATCATTGATGCCACGGCTATGGTTGAATTGGAGCTGGATTTCATTGAAGAGGACGTGGAATTCGCCAACAAGGAACAGCTTCAAAAGTTGCTGGAAGAACTGAATTCCGAGATCACAGAGTTGTTGGAAACGTATGAAATCGGTCGTTTGGTAAAGGACGGTGTAAAAACGGTGCTGATTGGCCGGCCTAATGCCGGGAAATCAACCTTGTTGAATACTTTGGTGGGAAGTGACCGCGCCATTGTAACGGAAATTGCCGGAACTACCCGCGACACTATCGATGCTGACTGGAGTTATGATGGATTATTGTTCAAACTCATCGACACGGCCGGACTCCGGGAAACCGAAGATGTTATAGAAGCAGAAGGAGTGAAACGCTCCCAAAAAGCATTTGAGCAAGCCGATCTGGTGATCTACCTCAAAGACCTCTCTCAACCTTTTTCGGATGTAGAGCGCAAAGAGATCGCAGAGTTTTATTCACGTGCAGGGGAAACTCCTTTTATCCTAATCGGAACCAAAGCGGATATTGAAACTAATGAGAAATGGAGAACGGAATTTGATCTGAAAATTTCAGCTTTGGAAGGAGAAAAAATCAAAGAGCTCAAGCAGCTGTTGAAAGACCGTGCCCTGGAAAATAAACACTATGATGCTTCCAGCCTGCTGGTTACCTCAACCCGCCACCGTGATGCCCTCCAAAAAACAAAAGAGCATGTTCGGTCTGCGTTACAGGCATTGGCTCAAGGCATGACCGGGGATTTTCTTTCCATTGATCTTCGTGCAGCATTAAAAGAACTTGGAACTATCACCGGGGAGATTACCAATGAGGACGTGCTTGATTCCATTTTTTCGCGGTTTTGTATTGGTAAGTGAAATTCTTTTTTCCTACTCTTTTATTCCCTGAAATAATTCACAAGTATGGATTCCATTTCTTCCCTTCCTTCAATAATGGAATGGATCTTGTCCCAAAGTTCATCGGATATCAATGGCTTTAGGGGCTGTTGCTGCCAGATGATATCAGAAAATACATTTTGAACCTTCTCATCCCAGGATTTATAAAAATTTAGGAGATCGTCAGGAAAAACGGCTTTTCTTTTTGTTCCCTCATCCACGGGCCGGAAAGGGGAAATAACATTCAGATATCCATAATCATTAGTCAATTCTTCTCCTGGCTGAATATTGCGTATGGCTAACTCGAAATCGTGGGCCGTGCTCATACAGTTTGGTTTGAAGCTATGATTGACAAACCTTCCTTTGTCCCAGCACAAAACAAAGTTCCCTTTGCTATTACGATAGGAATATGTATTCAAAATATCCTGATAAAGTGGGTACGCCCTTCAACTTCAGAAGGAGAGACCTCTCTGTCCAATTTATCCAAGACCCAGGTTATTGTGCCCGCAGGTATGAGTTTTGTCACCACAACGCCATTGCCAATTTCTTCACTTATGAACTTTAATTCAGTATGTGGATGTATCATAATTAAGCTCGTGAGGTGTTATCCAGATAGTGGAATCTTTTTTCAATGTATTAGGCAAACACAGCTATCCAAGTAAATCAAAAGATAGTTTGAATCAAAATTCAGATCGTGTGGTAATGAGCACTTCCATTTTGGATGAGTGAAAAGTAATAACCAAAAAAGATTCCGCCTGACGTAATCAAGCGGGATCTTTTATCAACCAATAAAAGTGAAGCTTACTGCTCTCCCTCTCCGGATGTATTTCCTTCCTCATATTCGGAAATAATATCACCCTTTTCGGTTACAGCGATCACTTCATATCCTAAAGCCTCAAGATTTTCACGATGTGATTCTGCATCACCAACCACCAGGATATAAAACCCTTCGGGTTGCAGATGTTTTTTCGCAAGATCGTTGATCTCTTCCTGTGAAATGGTTTGGATGATATAGGCTTGCTCATCTACAAAAGACTCATCCAGGTCATAGCGAATGATCTGGCGCAAGAATCCTGCTTTTTGATAGGGAGCTTCGTACTCACGGGCATCACGTTGTCCGATGGAATTTCGCATGAACTCCAACTCTTCTTCCGTGATACCGCCTTCACGATACTCGGTGATCTCTTTCATGAACTCGTACACCGCACTGTCGGTTGCAGCAGCTTTAATTCCGGCAGCAGCTGTAAAAGGACCGGGTTCGTCTGAAGCAGTAAAATAGGTACGGGCACCATAGGTCCAGCCTTTATCTTCCCGAAGGTTCAGATTGATACGACTGTTAAAAGCACCACCAAGAACATAATTCATCAGTCCGGTTTTGTAATATTCACCGGTAGCATCAAAAGTCAGGTCGGTCATGTATCCAATTCGGATCTGAGACTGGGGAGCTCCTTTTTTATCTACCAGATAGATCTTGGTGTTTTCTGCAGGTTCAACCTCAGGAAGATCAGGAACTTCCGCATCTTTAGGCTCCCATTCCCTCAGAAAATCCAGTTTTGAAAGGATCTCATCCTCTTCGATATCACCAACAATGACCAGCTCAGAAAGCTGAGGATCATAATATTTCTCATAAAATGTTTTCACATCATCTAATGAAATACGCTCTATTGTTTCTTCAAGTCCGCTTGAGGAAACAGAATAGATGTGTTCGTCACCATAGAGCAAACGATTATACACCATACCAGCTACAGAAGCGGGATTCTGATAGCTTGAGCGCAATCCCTCCAGCTGCTGCATTTTAACGCGGGAAAAATCACTCTCATCAAAACCGGGACGCATCATAATCTCCTCGGCCAATTCCAGTGTTCGGTCAAGATTCTTCTTCAGCGTGCTGATGTACACCGTGGTGGAAGAATTTCCCGATGAAACACGCACGGTACTCGCTGTTTTACGCAGCTCTTCCTGAATCTCCTCAGCGGTATAATTTTCTGTAGATTCATTAAGCATAGAAGCGGTCAGTGAAGCCAAGCCTGCTTTATCGGGTTCATACGCATTCATGCGGTGCCCACCCTGTATAGATAGCTGAAGGGTAACGATAGGGATTTCATTGTAGTTCGTCCCAATCACTTCTATACCATTGTTGAAGCTATCCTTCCAGAATTCAGGAACCTGAACAAGTGGTGCCGTTTTAGGCTCCGGTTTTTCACTGCGGTCAAAATCATCTCCGGTTGGTCGTTCATATTGCAATCCGGTATAATCTGCTTGCGGATATGGATTCTCTCCTTCCGTTGGAGGGGTATAACTATCCGGTTTAGCAGGCTCAGTATCTTCATTTGGAAGCACACTTTGCACAACAGCCGGCTGCTGATACACGTATTTATTGAATACACGCATAATATCCTCTTTAGTCACATCAAGGTAGCGCTGCAAATCACTTTCAATAAAATTGGCACTTTCTGCAAAGATCTCGTAGCTGGCAAGCTGTGAAACTTTCCCGCTTACGTTTGCCAAACGGTTAATAAAGCTTGATTCATAAGATGCTTTGATTTTCATCAAATCTTCGTCTGAAACGCCATCCTCTGCAAATTGTTCAAGGATCCCTCGCATTTCAGTTTCAAAACCTGCCAGCGTTTGTCCTGGATATGGCAATACGAACATGGAAAATTCACCCGCAAGCTCACTGGATGAATTACCCGCAAACGCCTGAATGGCTTTTTGAGTTTGTACAAATTTTTGGAAAAAATAAGAACTTCTACCTGTTCCCAGGATCTGGGCAAGGAAGTCCAGAGGAGCCTCGTCCTCATGAAAGCGGGGAACGGTCGGGTAGGTAAAGATAAGCGCCGGAAAACGAATGTTGTTATCTACATAAGACACATACCTATCTTCTTCTATAGTTACCGGCTCAAGCTCCATTTCTTCCACTTCCGGCCCACTTGGGATCACTCCGAAATACTTTTCAACCAATGCCACTACTTCTTCCGGATTGACATCTCCGCCAACGGTCAGAACTGCATTATTGGGACCATACCAGCGTAGAAAGAAGTTTTTCAGGTCCTCGAGGTTAGCGCGATCAAGGTCTTCCAGCTTCCCGATAGTCAGCCATGAATACGGATGTCCGTATGGGTAAAGCGATGCCGCATTCAGTTCACTGTACAATCCATAGGCACGGTTATCGTAGTTCTGCTGCTTCTCATTTTTTACGGTTGAGCGCTGTACTTCGAACTTCTGCTGTGTTACAGCCGGAAGGAGAAAGCCCATCCGGTCTGCTTCCAGCCAAAGGGCGATCTCAAGCTGGTTACTTGGCAGGGTTTCAAAATAATTGGTACGATCACGATTGGTAGTTCCGTTCAGCGTACCCCCTGATTCAGAAACAATCTTAAAATGCTCTTCATCGGCTATATTTTCAGAACCCTGAAACATCATGTGCTCGAAAAAATGTGCAAAACCTGATTTTCCAAGTTCCTCACGGGCTGAACCAACGTGATAGGTTACATCCACGTGAACCAATGGATCAGAGTCATCCTCATGAATGATGAGGGTCAATCCGTTATCGAGAATATATTTTTCATACGGGATTACTAATTCGCCGTCACTCTGGGTGACCTTCTCAATGAGTTTTGTTTGCCCGAATCCGATACTCACGAATACTAGGGAAACAAATAACGTCGTTATTATGCGTTTCATAAGAAATTTAAATTTTGTGACCCACAATGTGCCACCATTAAGATTTATAGCAAAAGAATGGATTGCCTAAAGATCACAGATATCTACTTGTTTTACCTGTAAAAGGCAACTCCCTGAACTATGTTATTAGTATAAATGTAAAAAAGTTTTAGAGAAATATTCATTATTAATATTATTAAGTTTTCGGGCAAAACATGAGGTTTTAAATGAACTGATGAGAGTATATTTATTGTTGTAATTTCCTGATACAGAAATATTTGAACATTTTGAAAGATTTTAACCCTTTTATTTCAGATTTGACAAAAGCCCATCAGAACGTTTCCGAATGTCCGCCCCCGGAAATGGTCATTACTTTTTTTAATGATCTGCTGGGGCTATTATTCCCCGAATTTGCCTTCAACCGTTTTACGAATGAAGGGGCTATACAGAAACAACTGGGGCACTGCAAAACAAAACTTCGAACCATTCTTGATGATAACAAAGGGTGTGTTAAAAATGGTATAAGCGGATTGGAAGATAGTTTCTTTGAACAACTTCCTTACATTCGGGAGCTGCTTCTGCAAGATATTGATGCGATTTTTGACGGAGATCCGGCGGCTAAAAGTAAAGCTGAAGTCATTCGCACATATCCCGGATTTTATGCCATGGCGGCACACCGTATTGCTCACGAACTGCTGAATCTTCGTGTAAACGTTATTCCCCGCATTATTTCGGAATATGCCCACCGGCAAACGGGCATTGATATCCACCCAGGAGCCGAGATCGGAGATCACTTTTGCATAGATCACGGAACCGGTGTGGTGATCGGCGAAACCGCTAAAATAGGTTCGCATATAAAGCTTTATCAGGGGGTAACTTTAGGCGGATTGAGTGTAAATAAAGAAGACGCCCGTAAGAAAAGGCACCCCACTATTGAGGATAACGTGGTGATCTACGCCGGGGCAACTATTTTGGGAGGAGATACGGTGATCGGCAAAGGCAGTATTATTGGTGGAAACGTGTGGCTCACCAAAAGTGTACCTGCTAATTCAAAAATCTATTATCAGGCAAAAATGTCGAATTCTAAAGGTGAAACGGATACGATCATTTTTAAATAAAAGAATAATTTTTATGTAACACTCATACCATGAAGATAGAGAAGCTCATTGGAAACACCCCGCTTATTGAATTACAGAACATCCCACCCAATAAGGCGGTAACTATCTATTGTAAGCTGGAAGGACAAAATCCTGGTGGCAGTGTAAAAGACCGGGCGGCTTTAGGTATGATTAACGGAGCACTGAAACGCGGAGATATTAAGCCGGGGGATACTTTGGTGGAAGCCACCAGCGGAAATACGGGCATTGCCCTCGCCATGATCGCCGCCATAAAGGGCCTCAACATCAAGCTTCTGATGCCGGAAAGTGCCACTGAAGAACGCATCAAATCCATGAAGGCGTTTGGAGCCGAAGTCATCCTAACCCCGGGGGAAAAGACCATTGAGTATTCCCGGCAACTGGCTCAGGAAATGGCTGATGATCACGGATATTTCCAGCTCAATCAATTTGCCAATCCCGATAACTACAAAATGCACGAACGTACCACCGGCCCTGAGATCTGGAGAGATACCAACGGAAAGGTCACGCATTTTGTATCGGCTATGGGAACCACAGGAACTATTATGGGTGTATCCCGCTATTTGAAATCTCAAAATCCTGAAATACAGATCGTTGGAACTCAACCCACGGACGGTTCTTCCATTCCGGGCATTCGAAGATGGTCGCCCGAATACTTGCCCAAGATCTTTGAAGCCGATCGCGTTGACCGTACCATTGATGTAAGTGAAAAGGAAGCCACTGAAATGGCCCAAAGAATGGCAACTGAAGAAGGTATTTTTGCGGGAATGAGTAGTGGCGGGGCGTTAGCAGCAGCCTTAAAAGTAGCGAAAGAGCTCGACGCAGGAGTAATTGTTTGCATCACCTGCGACCGCGGTGACCGATATCTGAGTTCGGCATTATTTGACCAGTAAGTTGAAAATAAAAAAGCCTCGTATGCTTCATACAAGGCTTTGGTTTCTTCCATCAATTAGGGTCAGTAGCTCTCAAGCAAGGATGTGGCATCGGTACCAAAGTCAACCAGCTCCATAGTAGAACTTTCCCTTTCCTCTTCTTCAGCATATTCATACTTCACGATGGCACCGGGAATCTCATCTGCAGAAACTCTCCACATCCTCAGCGAAATGCCGGGAGCAACTCCAAAGTTCAGCAGGTCTGCCGTAAAAGTTCTTGCAGGTACGCTGACAGAAACGGAGCGCTCAGAAAGTGCACCTTCCATTGATTCTTGTGTTAGTTTTTGAGGGGTGTTATACCATCCCTCTGATACCGGTTTTTCCTGCGCTTCATTCTCTCCGATCTTCTCACGCATTCTTACGATTGCCTCACGCCCTTCAGAAAACAATATTTCTGCAATATAGCGTTCTTCACTATCATCAGAATCACCTTTTAAAATAATCTGCCACCATTCCTGTCCGTTATCCAGTTTTTTCAGCAGTGCCTTTCGCATGTAAGATTCCCCGGAATCATCAGTTCGCCACTCAGTCCATCCGCCTTCGGGATAATCTTCAAGTTCCAGCTGATATCCATATCCCGTAAAAAGATAATTAAACATCATCGGGTACATATTCATGGCCCCAAAATTAATCCCGGTAAAACTAATCGCTCCGATCTCTACCTCGTTGGTGAGTCTTGCCGTTATGGTTGATCCATTATCTTTAGGCATCGTGATCACCAGGTTATTTGGCATGTAATTGTCAGCCAGTACGGTAATATTATGGATACCCACAGTTCCGAACCGGATGGTCGTCATTCCCGATTCATCAGTAGAACTTTTTCTTCCGTTTGAAGCTTCCACCTGCGCCCCCTGAATTGGATCTCCATTTACATCGAGTACTTCTATTTGCACCGAATTAATGGGAACCCTGTTTAACATATTGGCTCCCGGCATGGCACAGCCTGTAACTAATAGTGTGGTCATTAGCGACACTATCCCTAACTTTTTTCTAATCATCATTCTTCTTCTGTTGGTTGATCTTTTTTTGAGCTTCTGCTTACTGTTACCTACGAAAAGAAGATGTTTTTTAGCTCAGGAAGTAATTTAAAATTTCAAGATTTCAACCCATGTATTCGAAGTAAAGATCTAAATCATAAAAAAAAAGCCACTCCCATAAGTTATGGGAGTGGCTTTGAATTTCTGGAGGTGAAACTACTTAATTTTCGTTTTCTTCACTTGAGTTATCCTCTTGCTGAGGAATAGCCGGGACTGTTTCTGAAGGAACCTCGATTGGAGCATTCATTCCGGGCGAGCCTTCTTGTAAGATACTTCGGTTTGTCTCCCCTCTGTCGATGGCAAAGTTGGCCAACACACACAAGGTTAAGAAAATAGCAGCAAGAATTGACGTTGATTTTGAAAGTAAGTCTGCTGTTCGGCGAGCACCAAGTCCGCCACCGCCACCGATGGCACCTGCTCCTCCCATCCCGGAAATTCCTTGCCCCTGTCCCGGCTGCAGTAAAACAACCACGATCAACAGGAAGCATATAACAGCAATAACTCCTACAATAATATTATAAAGCATGTAATTAATTTCTTAATCTTTTAGAAGGGTGAAAAGATACCCAATTTTGCATACTATCCCAAGCATTAGCTACTCAAAAAAATTAATTAAATTCCACGAATGGAAGAGTTCATAAATGACATCACTGATTTTATAACAAGCTCCCCAAGTCTCGCCGTGCAAATAGCCGAGACTCTGGCCATTATTCTGGTTCTCTGGGGAATCCGGATCTTTGCTGTTCGGCTTTTGCAAAGAAATGTAGAAACCAAAAAGACTGTTTATAAGTGGCGTAAGAACATTACTTATATCACTTTTTTTATAGGGGTACTGATCTTGGGGCAGGTCTGGTTTGCAGCTCTTGGGCAACTCGGAACTTTTTTAGGGCTTCTTTCAGCCGGTATTGCCATCGCCCTGAAAGACCCTGTTACTGATATCGCAGCATGGCTATTTCTGATATGGAGAAAACCATTTGACATCGGCGATCGCGTACAAGTTGGGAATTCAAAAGGAGATGTGATCGATATTCGTGTGTTCAAATTTACGATTCTGGAAATAGGAAACTGGGTGGATGCCGATCAGAGTACAGGAAGAGTGATCCATATCCCCAACCATAAGGTATTTACCGATGATCTCGCCAATTATACCAGCGATTTTGAGTTTATCTGGAATGAAATGGGAGTGCTGGTCACCTTTGAAAGTGACTGGAAGAAAGCGAAAAAGATCTTGCAGGAAGTAGTAGAAGAAAACATGCAGGAATTTGTGGAACAGGCAAAGGAAGAAGTCAAAAAAGCCGAGAAATCGTATCTGATCCAATATCGGTATTTAACCCCAATCGTATATACAAGCGTTAAAGATAGCGGCATCAATCTTTCCATCCGGTATCTCTCAGATCCTCGAAAGCGCCGGGGGATTTCACAATCTATTTGGGAGGCGGTCTTGGATCGTTTTGCCGAACATGATGATATTGATTTTGCATACCCAACCATTCGTTACTACGACAACCCTTCGGAAGGCAAGCCGGGAACCATCCCCAAAGGGAATTAGAAATTTTGGCTTATGAATGTTGAATTTATAACTCAATTCAACATTCATAGTTTAGCATTCCCAATTTCTAATCTTCCTCATCCCCGTCATAGTTTCGAAGTTTAGGAATGGGCTGAATGAGTTCCTTTGAATTATTGGATGGATCGTTCACCAGCTCCGGCACCCGGAAAACAGACATATTTGGTAATAAGTGATTTCCTGAGAAACCATTTTTTATCATATCCGCCATTCCCCCGCTCAGCCACTTTTCAAATTCTTTCGGATCCAGGATCACCGGCATTCGATCGTTAAGCGGCTCTACGAGAGCATTGGCCTCCATCGTTAAAACTGCAAAACTGTCATTTTGAGCATTCCATAACCCGGCCAACCCCAAAACGTCCTGAGTTATCACCCTCAAATAAAAAGGAAGTGGATCGTTTACCGTTTCTTTCCATTTATAAAAACCAGAAGCAGGAATGATGCAAGGTTTAAAATCCTTCAGAGAAATTTTAGCATCTTCTTTGGTAAATGCTTCATATTCTAATTCATAAATATTTTCATCTGAATCTTTCGAGTCTAATCCCCAGGTGGAAGTTACCATTTGACGTTTATCCCCCTTAATGATTACAGGCATGGTATGGCCCGGCATCGCATTGTAGTTTGGTTCGTACATAATTTCAGAATTGGAGCTTACACCAAACACTTCTTCAATAGAATATTTATCGGTCTCTAAAACGTATCGCTTCATAGGGTTTCATTTGGTTGATTTACAAGGTTAACGTAAAAAGTCTGAGGTATTGTTCAGTTTTCTGAAATCTAAAAAGCAGTTTCACAGAGATCACAGAGTAGGCGCAAGGAACGCAAAGTTTATTCTTTATACACTTAAACCTTAGCGCTTTCTGCGTGTGCTTGGCGTTGTCTGCGTGAAGCATTACAACCCATTTACCATTCGATGTACCCCATCCCTCAATAGCTTTTCATTGAAATTAATCAACAAACCTAACTTCTTGTCTGATAACCTTAGGTAAGTAAGCAATTGAGCATAATGAACAGGGGCCAATCTCTCCACCGATTTCAACTCCACAATCACTTTATCCTCAACTAATAAGTCTAAACGATAAGCTGTCTCAAACTCATTTCCTTTGTAGGATAAAGGCATTGGCAGCTGCCTTTTTACATTCAACCTTTTAGCCTCAAGTTCATGGAACAGTAATTCTTCATAAACAGACTCCAGCAGTCCCGGCCCAAGATCTTTGTGAATTTCTATACATGCCCCTATAATGACATTGGATATTGTATTTTCTCTCATTCCATATTTAAGTGGAATTTTATAAGTAAGTCAAGCAGCTTTTCTCACGCAGAGGTCGCTGAGAAGGCGCAAAGGGATCATTGCTTCATTTATTATAAGAAAAACTCAGCGCACTCTGCGTATCCTTGGCGTTCTCCGTTTGAACCACCTGTGTAAAAACCCTCCAAGAAATAAAATTTTATTACATTCCTCCCAAATCAAATCCACTCTTCATAATGACCAATCCATTTTATAATCCGGATGAACAACGTCTTCGCTCTTTATTTCGAATTCTGCTATTCATTTTTCTTTTTAGCATAGCCGTAAGCATCCCTTTTCTCATTCCTTTTGAGCCCATTCAATTCGTCGGGCAATCAGTTATGACACTCGGCCTATTTTTTATAATGTTTCGGTTTGTGGATCAAAGAGCCTGGCGGGATTCCGGGTTGATCATCACCAAAACATGGATAAAAGAATGCCTGATAGGAATCGTAATTGCCGGAACAGTTATGGGGCTTATCTTTTTATCATTATGGCTAACCGAAGGGCTGGAAGTGACCGGGTACGGGTGGGATCGTAATGGACAAACCTTTTGGATGGTCCCGCTGTTTTATTTTTTCATAAGAATGGCTTCCGTTGGGTTCTATGAAGAAGTTATGGCCCGCGGATACCTCATTCCCAATATCATTGAAGGATTCAGTTTTGGTAATATCACCCCTCAAAAGGCAATCATTATTGCCGTTATCATCAGTTCCTCGATCTTTGGAATCCTTCATGCGAGCAATCCTAATGCCTCTGCCACAGCTGTTGTGAATATCATTTTCGCAGGGGTGATGCTGGCCGTGCCTTTCATTATAACCGGACGATTAGCTTTACCTATTGGACTGCATTTTTCCTGGAATTTCTTTCAGGGAGGCGTATTCGGATTTCGGGTAAGCGGCATGGAATTCCGGCATTCCATTATCCAAATTCAGCAAGGCGGACCTGAATGGTGGACCGGAGGAGCTTTTGGCCCCGAAGCCGGGCTGATAGGCATTATTGGCATTTTACTTATCTTAGGCCTTTCCCTCTTATATCTAAAGTGGAGCGGGGTGACGTTGGGGTATGCAGAACAGTTTAGATCAACTTTTTTGGATCAAAAAGTTCTTGATTCTCCCAAACAGTAAAACTGCTTAAACACGAAATTTTTTGGTTATCTAAAGGAACAGAAAACTTCTACATTCGAAATTCCTTGTCCGATATTCAATATTCCCTGAGCTTGCTTCACATTTTTTGTATATTGCCGTGTCTTTATTGAAAGACACGATCTTTGAAAATTGAACTATAACGCCAAAAATGAAAGAGGTGTAACCATTGTCTTTTGAAGAATTTGGCCTCAGCCCTGAACTATTGAGTGGGCTGGCCGACGTACGAATTGAACAACCCACACCTCTCCAAAATGAAGTTATTCCACCGGCACTGCAAGGCAAACATATGCTTGTAAAACATGAAGCCGGTGATGATGGAGTATTTTTGATACCTGCATTACAAAAACTGACGACCAACGGAGAGGTTACTGGCACACGAGTTTTAATATTAACACCATCTATTGAGCGAGTTAAGGAAATAGACGAAAAGGTTTGGGGCATGGGCTACCATGCACAGATCAGCAGCGCGGCACTTTCCATGAAAGGAATTCGCACTCAGCAAGAACAAGCTATTAAAGATGGAGCACCGGTTGTGGTGGCAAACCCCAGCCGGCTAATTGAAATACTGGAAAACCATAAGCTAACGCTTCCCGATGTAGATCTTATCATCATCGATGAGGCCCACGGCATGGAAAACTACAACCTGGTGAGCCGGGTTAAGGACATCCTGAAGTATGTGGAGGGCAGCCCTCAGTCTCTTATATTCTCTGAGTCTGACAATAAAGCCACGAAACAGCTTTCCAAACTTTTGTTGAAAGACCCAACTGTACTCGGTTTCGATGACATTGATTCTTCCGCAAAGGAAGAATCTCAGGAAACTTCCGATCCTAAAGAAGAAATCTCCCCGAAGCAAAAAACTGACTCTGACGAAGAGTTTGAATTGGATCAGGAAGATGTAAACCGAAAACTTGCGGAGGCAAGTGTTAGCGTTGTCCTGAATCCCGAAGATAAAGAAGAAACTCAAACTGAATCGAAAGATTCTGAAAGCGAAAAAGAAGCAGATCCCGATCCTGTTCCCGAAGACCTGGCTCAGGCTTATATCTATGTACCGCCAAGAGCCAAGATCTCTACCCTTCTCGCTCACTTAGAAAAAAACCTGACCGATAAGATTGTGGTATTTGCCGCATCCAAGCGTACCACCGACCGCCTTTTCCGCATCATCCGCAAAAAAGGCTGGGGAGTGGTAAGCATCAACGAAGGGCTAAAAGAAGAGTATTACAACGAACGCTTTGGAAAATTCACTTCAGGTGAGATGAAGATTTTGTTGGTGGGCGGACTATCAGCAACGGAAGTTGAGCTTGATGAAGTGAAGCAGGTCATTAATTATGATGTGCCTAACGAAGTTGAAGAATATAAATACCGGGCTGAACTTGTGGGCAACGGCAAAGCCGCACGCATTGTTTCTTTGGTTTCAAAGATGGATAAAGACGACATCGATGAGATCGTGAAGAAAGTAGGATACGCTCCAACAGAACTCCCTCTTCCAAAAGAAGTGAAAGAGAAGAAAGAGCGGGGCAAAAAATCTGATGAAGATAAGAACAGAAAAAAATCAGATAAAAAGAGCCGCAAGAAAAATGATGATCGCGATCGTAAGCGACGTAAAAAGCCCAATAAGCAACAAGAGCATAAACCCAATGAACTACCTCGCCCTTCCTATGAAGGACTTTCCGGCGGTAAAGAAGGCAAGAAAAATAAAAAACGTCCTACCCCCGGTAAATCCGACGGAGCTTTTGGCTGGATCAAGAAATTATTTGATTGATCACAAACTTTAATAACATGATCTGATTATGGAAGGCGCATCAAACGATGCGCCTTTTTATTATAGTCTATTCTCTAAAAAAATCACTTTCCTGTCTTTTGCCAGAAAAACCATCGGTTCCTTTCCGTTTGTTTGAACCTTAATGGATAACCCTATGTCTTTGCTATTCCTATTGCTGGTTTATCCTGGATATGCAAATGCAAATGAGGCCAGGAACTGTTCCCTGAATTTCCAATCTTTCCGACAATATCCCCGGCTTTAACTGAATCTCCTTTTTGAACTTCAATTGTTCCTGCCATTAAATGAGCCATAAAAAGATACCTTTCCTTATCGAAATGTATTACTACATGGTTACCCGCCGGATTTAATGAATCTGAAGGAAAGAAAGAGACTTCATGGTTTGGAAGTGAATCCACAACTATCGTTACCACTCCCGCTACAGGAGCATAAACCGGTTCGCCAAAGGAATATATATCCGTCAAGTCTTCCCCGTTATTCTGAAAAAACCATCCACCTTCATTAACCTTAACTACATCGATCGCATATTTTTGTGAACGTGAGTCCGAGATAAAGAATGTTTCTAAAAGAATTCTAAAATAGCTATGAGATCCATCTGACGGATACCCCGCCTGATGGATGGGCCTGAATAAGCATGATAAGCTGAATGAAACAGTCAGACCAGGAGGAAAAAATAACTCCATACCCGATATTAGATTAGGATACGAACTGAACGTGATGCTCGAATTAAACTATCGGTCAGATGGATCTGGAGTCATCGGACCGAGAGGCAGGTTACACATTCTCGAATTCGATCTGATGGAAACCCCATCTGATCGATGGTGCAGGCGTAGTGTGTTAGATTAGGATAAGAACAAGCTTAGGTCTCCCAAATCAAACAAACGGTCAGACGGACTTGGAGCCATCAGAAAGGTTGATAAAAACTCTATCGAAATCATTTACTTAAATTTTAAGTTATCGTAATAATAAAAAGTTATAAGCTACTACGGGCATTTAACATATTTGGTACCTGTTTGTCATTCAATAATGCATTTACTACCATCCCACTGCAGAAAATTATTAAACAATCAACAGTATGAGTAACGACTTCGCCGGGACTAAAAAGAAATGGCAGAACCCTGAAACACGTCGCCGCATTGGTGTCGGTGCTGTACTTGCATTAGTCGCTGCAGGGGTCTATGCCGGGATGAATGAAGTATTTCCGGAGCAAAACGGACATTACGGTATTTGGTCGGTCATGCCCCCATTGGTAGCAATCGTTTTGGCTTTTTATACCCGGGAAGTGGTAAGCTCCCTATTTATTGGTATTTGCTTGGGAGGGGTGATATCCGGACAGCTTAATATCGTACAGGGTTTTTTGATCCCTTCTGTTGGAACTGAAAGTTTTGCACTTATCATTATTGTGTATCTATGGGCTTTGGGTGGATTGATCGGTATCTGGACCCGAACCGGCGGGGCTGAGAAATTTGCTGTCTGGGCCAGTGAAAAAATGGTGCGTGGGCCACAAACCGCAAAATTCTTTACATGGATGATGGGGCTCATTTTTCACCAGGGTGGCACCATAAGTACCGTTCTGACAGGCGCAACGGTTCGCCCCATTGCCGACAAACACCGCGTCTCACATGAAGAACTGGCTTACATGGTTGACTCTACCGCTTCTCCCGCCGCCACGCTGATTCCATTTAATGTCTGGCCTTTTTATGTGGGCGGATTGATCATCGGTACTTTACCCATGTTCGAAACTACGCAGGAAAGTATTGCATTTTTCTTCACAGCACTTCCTTATAATTTCTATGCCATCTTCGCCATTTTGCTTACCCTTATTTTTGCATGGGATAAATTCCCCTTCGTTCCCGGAAAGAAAATGAGGGCTGCAATAAAACGGGCTCGTTCAGGAAAAGGACTCGACCGGGAAGGCGCCACACCCATGGCCGCTGATGAACTCACCAAAAGTAAAATTCCTGAGGACTATAATCCGGGGCTTATCGACTTTTTTGGCCCCATAGGTACGTTGCTGGGTGTAGCCATTATCCCATATCTTGTAACCCGATTTATACTTGGGATGGGTGAAAACGCAATCCTACTGATAGCTGAAGCATTCATCTTAGCTGTATTGGTTGGATTTGGTATAGCTCTTGCTAAAGGAATGAAACTTCAGGAAGTGATAGATGGATTTATTGACGGCTGTAAAGGTGTTACGATTGGCGCCGTTATTCTGGCCTTAGCTGTTTCCCTTAAGGAGGTAGCTGATGCCGTTGGGACCGCGCCCTATGTTGTGGCTCTGGTTGGTGATGTGATCCCTCCCTTTTTACTTCCGGGATTACTTATGGTGCTGTGTATGCTCATCGCTTTTTCAACCGGAACTTCCTGGGGAACCTACGCGGTAGTATTCCCGGTCGCCATACCACTGGCCTGGGCCGTAGTGCCTGATCCATTCTTCCTTACCCTGAGTTTTTCAGCAGTGATAGGGGGGGCTGTATTCGGAGATCAGTGCTCTCCAATTTCAGACACTACTATCCTATCCTCTTTAGCTACAGGCTGTGACCTGATGGATCACGTTCAAACCCAATTCCCACTCGCTATTCTGGCAGGTACGCTTGCCGTAATAGCTTATGCCGGAATGGTTATTTTCTTTGTTTAACATGGGTTTATCTTCTTACTTCAGTAATGATAAATAAAACTCAATCGATCAGAATAAGTTCTTCCTGTGGTGTTATCAAAAACTCAGCGCCCTCTTCTGTGATCACAGCCATTTCTTCCACGCTGATCGTCTTGTAGGTGCTGTCCGTTAAAGGCCAGCTATGGAATCCATCAAATGCGAAAACCATTCCCGGTTTGAGAACCTTTTGTGCAGCTGGGCGAATGGAAGGTACTTGTGATCCTCCAAGGTTTGGACCGGTATCATGGGCTACATAACCCACCGGATGTCCGGTACTCCACATTACATATTCCGATTCATTTTCTTCCATAAGTTCACGTTGAGCAGCATCCACCTCCACTCCTTTCACTCCCGGTTTCATTGCGTTAAAGGCAGCCCGGTTACCTTCCCTGGCTGATTCCCAATAAAACTGAATATCTTCAGGTGCTTCTTCCTCTCCGTTTTTCAATACATAGGCAAAACGCTGGATATCACTTACCCAGCGGTCATAGAGCTTGATCCCAAAATCAGTTTGGATCACATCCCCGGGCATGATCACTTTTTCTGTCGCATGTGAATGGCCGCGGTCAGCGCCTGAGTTTACGTTTGGGTTTTGACTCGGGTTCCAGGCATCCTTCACCCCATATTTCTTCATCTTTGCTTTCAGGAATGCGGCCACTTCCGCATCCGTTGTAACTCCGGGCTCTATGGTCTCATAGGCTTCCAGTTCCCATTCAGCGGTAAGTTCAGCCGCTTTTGTCATAATCTCCACCTCTGCCGGAAGTTTCACCGATAGCCATTCGTAGATCAGTTCCTCAGAGGAAACCAGCCGGCTTGAAAGTTGAGAACCCAAGGCTGCTTCCAACGTCATTCGCTGCGTGAAACTCAATCCATCAGCTTGTGCATTATTTGGAGATGAGTTGATCGCAATTCGCTCAAAACTTTGATCCCTGATAAAATCAGCTGCCTGTTCCATAGCTGACATTCCACGTTCTACAGGAATCACTTCATCATGAATGTTCAGCTCAGCTAACGCCGTTGATTCTCCCGATGGCGAATAAACCCGGGAATGAAATCCGTCTTCATCTTTATAAAAAAGAAAAGCCGCGGTACCTCCGGCATTCTCGCCTCCAATATGATCAGCGATCGGATCGTTATTGTTTTCACGGCAGATCACGATCCACAGATCCACATTTGCCGCTTCCATAGCTTCAGGGAGTAACGTTGAAATACGCTCTTTTCTAATTTCAGCCCAAGGAGACTCCCGCCAATCAATAGGTGGCTCCTGAGGTGGCGTGCAAGCAGAGATGAGAAGAATTATCGGCAATAAATATCGTAGCATTTTGGATAGTGTTTATGAATAGACTTTGGTGAATATCGACCTTCTTTTTTAACCACACAAGAAATCAGTTCGTCCCGGCTTTCCTAAACAATTTCTTTTACATACTCATCCATGTTGAAAACTTCAGGAGGGGCTGTTTTTCTAAGATAAAGTGGATGATGGGGATGTCCCGCTTTTGAGATTCGCCCACGTTTAAAAAAGCTACAGTTATTTTGCCCAAGCACATCATAAATATCCTGCAGGCAACGAGAAAGATACGATCGCTTTTCAATGAGCGTTCCCCAGGCACACCAAACATCAATTTCTTCCGTATTTAATGATTCAACTTGCTCCTTAATCACCTCCACATTTTTCTGGTGGATCTTCTTCTGAAAATGCTTGTGCATCTTATCCGGATTGGTAGCCCGTTGCGGATAGAGGTTGAACATAAGCCAGCCGTCATATCCATGATCATTCGCAAAACGTGCCACCGAAGCCACTGTTGGGTCGAGATCATGCGGCTTGGCCGTACTTGGATTTACCCCAAAACAGATCAGTGGATTTTCCCCGTCTTGCCCCAGCGAGTAACGGGTAAGCGGTTCATCATGATGGTAGATCCAGGACTTATCAGGAAACATAAATTGAAATACTATTTGAGGGTTGAATTTCGGTTGAAGATAATTGGTTTTAGGAGAATTTCGAATTTTGAATATTCTCGATTCCCAGTTCGATATTTTCCCATTAAGCCCGTACTTTTTCTCATGGCGAAATCACGCGCAACATCATTTAAGAAAACCTTATCTGCATTCCTTTCTGATCTTTTTGAGGAAGACAGTTTTTTCATCATTGGTGTTAGCGGTGGTCCCGATTCCATGGCTCTACTCTACCTTTTTCACACCCTGAACTTGAAAGCTTTAACAGTACATATTAATTACGGGAAACGGGGTAAAGAGTCTGACAAAGACCAGGAGTTAGTAGAGCAGATGTCACACGCCTGGGGCTTTGAATGTTGTTCCATCCGGCTTGAACCGGAGGAGGCAAAGGGTGAGAATTTTCAAAACTGGGCACGCAAAAAGCGATATCAATATTTCAGAGACCTGAGGGGAGCTTATAAAGCGGATGCTATTGTTACAGCCCATCATCAGGATGACCAGTTAGAAACGATCTTGCAGAAATTATTCAGGGGCAGCTCTCCTTCAGCCTGGCAGGGAATGAGTGTTTGGAATGGTGAGCTTTTCCGGCCACTTTTATCATTCACAAAACAAGAAATCCTTGATTTTTGTAAAGCCAAAGCCGTTCCCTACAGAATAGATACGTCCAATAAGAATTCTGAATTCGCCCGAAATTTCATTCGAAATGAATTTGTACATGCTATGGATAATTTATTCCCGGGCTGGCAGAGAAATATCCTTGACCTTCCTCGATTAGGGAAAACCTTCGACGATAGCATCGCCTATATTTCGGATCAGGTTACTTCCGGGAACACCATTTTGTTGAATGAATTCTCAAAATTACCGGAGGAGCTAAAACCGGCCGTTCTCAAGACCATTCTCGATCAAGCAGGAATGAAAGGGGACTATTCGCGGGGACAATTGAAGAAGCTCTCAGAAATTGAATTGCTTCAAACCGGAAAAAACCTGAAGATCGGCTCCATGACTTTAACGAGAGATCGTGACCGCATTCACCTTCAAGCTGAGCAAAAAACAGTAGTTATTTCAAAAGAGATTGACAAAGCTAAGGCTCGAAAGGGATGGAAGTTAAAAAACCTGCTCATTGAGCTAAAACCGAAACCACTGCCCTTACCAGCATTGCGATTAGATTCTTCAAAGCTGGAGTGGCCGCTTCAGATCCGGAACTGGAATGCCGGAGATGAGTTTCAACCGCTTGGAATGGACGGCTCTCAAAAGGTATCTGATCACCTCACCAATAGAAAAATTCCGACTACTTCACGTGAAAAGGCCTTGGTATTGTGCGGATCAGATGGTACTATTTACGCCATTATTTATCCTGTTTTAACAGCCCGCAGAAACCATGGTGCTATTTCAGAGATAGCTAAATGCGAATCAACAACAAAAACCTTTTTGACGATTAATTTTACTTAGCATGAGTTCCAAATTTTACCAACCGGATACCGTAACCTGTAATGGTGAAAAGTTCAAAATCTTTATCACCAAAGAGCAAATTGACGAGCGTATGAATCAGCTTGGAAATCAGCTTGACAAAGATTTCAAAGGTAAAAAACCAATTTTCATTGGTATCCTGAACGGAGCTTTTATTTTTCTGGCAGATATTATGCGGCATGTGAGCATTACGTGTGAAGTCGATTTCATGAAACTAAGCAGTTATGGAGATGAAAAAGTATCTTCAGGTGAGGTTACAGAGCTTAAACATATTGATGCTAAAATTGAAGGACGGCATGTGATCCTGATCGAAGATATTGTGGATACCGGCCTTTCCATGAATTACATGGTAAAACGAATTAAAGAAAATAATCCGGCATCGGTTTCGGTATGCACCTTGCTTCACAAAAAAGAAGCCACTAAATATGAGGTACAATTAGATTACGTTGGTTTTGAAATTCCGGATGCTTTTGTATTGGGCTATGGTTTAGACTATGCCCAGGAAGGACGCAACCTGTCTCAGATTTATGTGATAGATAGTGAAAGCTAAATAGCTATGAGATCCATCTGACGGAAATCCCGTCTGATCGATGGGGCTGATCAATGATACAGAAGCAGGATGTTGGATTAGTTTGCGAACTGAACGTGGTGTCCTAATCATGCAATCGGTCAGATGGACCTGGAGCCATCGGACCGAGAGGCAGGTTACACATTCTCGAACTCGATCTGATGGATCACCCATCTGATCGATGGTGCAGGCTCAGGATGTTGGATTAGGATAAGGAAAAGACGCAGGAGCTGGGTTTATACCAATTGAGGCTCTTTCGGAAGCTCAAAAAGCATAAAGAACATCGTCTTCATATTCGCTCTCATAAAAGTTGCTATTAGTCCTTAAAGGTGGCTATATTTGTTGCCCTTGAAAAAACGGAGAGGTGGCTGAGTGGCTGAAAGCGCTCCCCTGCTAAGGGAGTATACCTCCAACGAGGTATCGAGGGTTCGAATCCCTCCCTCTCCGCAATTGAACACCGAACATTCAAAACCGAACTTAAACTTTTAGTGTTCTTGATTCTGACTTCGTTCTCAAACCCTAATCTTTTCCTTCTCCATTAGATGTTGGATGTTCGAAGTTCGGTGTTCACTTGCTTTCCATAACAAACACTCCGTTCCATTCTCCAATCGGCGGGTTTTTCTTCATGAACTCGCACCGTTCTACAAAAATACCGGATGGATTTTGGGTATACCTCTCAAGTTTTCCGGACTTATTAAATTTCGATAAGGCCTTTTCCCAATCTTGATCAAGATAATGTTGTAACCCTTCTTCGTATAACCCAATGCACTCAAGGAGCTGTTGATCTGCATCTTCTTTAAGACCGACGATCTCAAATACTTTTACCGGCTTACTTCTCCCTTTTACCACAATATGATCTAACTGTCGGAATACACAATCATCCCCAAATTTCTCCGCTTCTAACTTGGTAGATTCTGTTACCATAGTGAAGATTCCATATTGTTTAGCCCCACTTTCACAGCGGGCAGCTAAATTCACATTATCTCCCATGATCGTATAGTTAAAGCGCCGGGTTGATCCCATATTTCCGGTCACCATAGTTCCGGTATTCATCCCCAAACGGTGTTGCATATTGGAAACAATTTCAGGGCGTCCGTCTTTTTTCCATTTCTCTCTCAGCCTTGCTAATTCTTTATGCATTAATTGGGAAGATATGCAAGCCTGATAGGCATGATCTTCCAAATACACAGGAGAACCGAAAAAAGCCACAATAGCATCGCCGATATATTTATCAAGTGTGCCGCCACGCTCATTCAAGATGTCGGTCATGGCACTTAAATATTCATTAATGATCTGCACCAGCTCTTTGGCTTCCAGCTGTTCCGAAAATGTTGAGAAAGATACAATATCACTGAAAAAAGCCGTCATATAGGTTTCTTCTCCGCCAAGCTGCGGTTCTTCGCCTGATTCAATCATCTGGTTGACCAAGTCAGGAGATACATAGGATGAAAACATTCCTTTTATACGCCTTTTTTCTTTTTGCTCTACATAATATTCATAGCTGACCATACCCATCTGGGTAACTGTAACTGCCAATAGGGGCCCGGCTAATACCATCAAGATATTATGTTGTATAAAAGCCCAGTAAGTGATACCAAAATATCCCGCACCCAATACCAACGAAACGAGAACCCCAAAATTCGCACTTAGAAAACGATTGGCAAGTGTGACCACGAAACAGAAGAATAACATTATCATCAGTGTGTACCAGCCACGGAATCGGTCAATGTAGTTGCTGTCTAAAATAGTTTGCAGGGCGTTAGCATGAAGTTGATAACCCGGACGGGCATTATTTCCCTCATTGGCGAAAGGGGTTGCATAAAAATCTTTAAGCAGCGGCATGGTGGCTCCCACGATCACGATCTTATCTTTGAAGGTCTCAAGATTCAGGTGTCCAATATCAGGATCATCAAAACTATTCACATCAAACCCAAGGTCAGACTCGAATACTGTTGTATAGGCAGAATCATCGATCACCTCTTCGTACGATACTTCAGGGAATGTGCCTTCCGGTCCATAATAATTGATGAGAAATGAATTCGCCCCATCCCTCAGGATACGGTAAGGCCCAAACGTAAAGTAGTCACTTCCGGGATTCGGACCTATTTGATCAATATCTTCGTACGGAATACCCGCATACTGACGCAATGCCTCCAGTGATAGCCTATAATAGTTCTGCCCTTGATATTTTTGCCCGAACCTATAGGACCGAACTGCACCGTCTAAATCCGGATGCACCCGCACTAAAGCAACCTGATTTGGATTATTGGCAGTTAAAACCGGAATGGGAAACATGGTTGAGATCTGATCTGAAAGCTCTGTGGAATTTCGCTGTAACTCCCCTGCTAAGATCACGTTCTCGTACCTTTTTAGTGTTTCCGCAAAAAGAGTATCATTCTTAGGATCATACTGATCCGGATTGTCAAAAATGACATCGAAAGCGATAACCTTAGCATCGGCGCGGTTTAGATTTTCAACCAATTTGGCATGAATACTGGTCGGCCAGGGATATTTTTGGGCAATTTCCTCGTCTGCTTCCTGACTTATGGCAACCAATACTATGGGAGAGTCACTCACATCAAGCGGGCCCCGCCACTCAAATAATTGATCGTAGTACTTCAATTCCAGAATTTGAATGGGCTCGAAGATCATCAAAATGAAAGATGCAATAAATGCAGTAATGGCTATCAGAAGAACGGAGATCAGCTTTTTACTACTGCTTTTATTTTTAGCCATTTAACTTAAAACCTGAATACATATCTGAGCTGTACAATTCTGTCGTTTGCACGCCCTGAACCACTTACGTTGGTTAAGTTTGCGTCAAAAACCAATGCATGATAGTCGTCAATATTGAAACGAGCCCCGGTCTTCAATACATAGGTTTGAAATTTATTTTCAGTCTCATCATTTGAAAGTACATAATAATCATCCCGATTGCTTTCCGTTCCTGAAAGATCAGTTATCAATAAAGGGCGTGAAGAAGACTTGTTCCCTGTAACAGCAAGCCTTCCATCTAAACTGAGACGTCCCTCCATCAAACTATAATTCCCACCGATATAAACTCCGGCAATGTAGATCTTATTTTGTCCGCTTCCGGATTCCGTTTTGTTATAGGTAAAACCAGCCATTGTTTCGAGTGGAAGACCATTGAAACGCGAGTTTAGGTTAAGTGAGAATGCCGTACTTCGAACATCCCCAAAAGCAAAAACTTCATCGCTGGTTTTAAGGTTTGTTACACTCAGGGAAACATCATTTCGTGCATTCAAAGCATCAAACTGCTGGGTTATAGATGTATTAATATTAATGGTTGTATTCATTCTCGGGGTAGGTGTTACCAGGGTCACTAAAGAATCTTGCCCGTTGATGGTGCGTATCTCCTGTCGGATATTTTGAACCGCAGCACCCACCAAATTATCAGGCAGTAAAGGGTTTTGGCGCTCAATGTCGTTATCCCGGGTTCTGTATCGTAATCCCAGGGTCACTCTTGGCAGCCTTCGTTCCACCGGATACCAGCTCACATTGGTACGATAAGTGGAAGTTTGGGTGGTGGCGTCCCTGGTTCCTGTAACATTATCATTCAGGTTTTCATAGCCAAGTGTCAGATAGATTCTGTTTGAAAGCAGATTCAACCGATCAGTAAGGGTAAAGCCTGCCACATCTTTTCTAACGGTAGAATTAGCTAATGAATTGAAATTGGGACCTATCCACCGATATTGTAATCTAAAGTTGTTGTTGGGATGGCGATATGAAAGCTGACTATTACCCGCTAAGATACTGGTCGGGAAAAAGGCCTCGGCACTAAGATCTCCATTTTCGTCCTCAGAAAACGTAAGGGGCAAGGTATTCATGTTCTCATTTACAATGATAAGCCAGGATAGCTGTTCCAGCAGATCAGAGGTTTCTCTGTCCAGGTCGAAGCCGAGTTCATCTGCTCGCTCTGTGGTAAGCGGACCACCATAAATATTATCGTTCAAGGCGCTGATCACTGCTTCGGACTCAAAACGCACCCTATTATTCGCAAAACCCATCTTCAGGTCTGTACCTAACACAACATTGTCTTTCGGATTAACACTTCCTCCTCTTACCTCAAGTTGTTCCGGATTGGCTAGTAAACTATCTCTTTGAACCGAAGTCAGGTTGTTACTAAGTGATATACCTGAATTCAGAATATCAAGATAATCACGGGCATTGAAAATAGAGGTGGTATCGTCCTGAATCTTTATGGCATTCAAGCCGAACTGAAATTTCTCTTCATTCCCAAAGCCTATTTTACCAGCTGTTATTTTTCGCCTGAAAGTCCCTCGCCCCCTATCCTGATAAGTAAGAAAATAGTTATTATCAACCACATCACCGGAACTATTCACAATATTTTCGACTAATAAACTATCGTATTGATTGGTGATACTGCGGTCCAATTCTCCATAAATAAACTGTAAATTTATGTTCTTGTTTAATAAATGGAGCGAGGTATTTAAACCATGTACTCTACGCCCTGAAATGGTAAACTGGCTTATTGATGGGTACACATGGCCGGCTTCAAAGTTCCACCATTCACCTAAGGATAAATTTACCCCGTATCGGTTTTGAGGCTGTAAACGATCAGATTCCTGCGAAGTCAAATACCCATTTGCTGAGTACCTGAGCTGACCATATTGCCCTGATATGCGTGTTCTTCCCGTATATGCGTTATTGATATCTCCTGCAATAACCTGATTGCGAGCAAGCAGCTCTGCAGAGATCTGTGGCCTTGAAGGCGTGCCAAAACCTGGAAATAAGGCCTCACCGGGAGCCACAACTGAAAAGTCCCAATCCACAACAGTGAATTCTTCGTCATCTGTTTGATATTCCAAAGAAATAAAATGCCTTCCTGATCTTAGATTTTGAGGGATATAGGAAATGTAATAATCACTTGTATCAGCCTCACCTGTAACATCCTGATCGTCCAGATACAATTTAAACTCACCCTCCTCCAGTTCATTCTTATCATAAAAAAGTGCGATGGCGATAAGTACATCATCAGGAGTTAATCCACTTCCGGGTACCGGAGAAAGGATGGTATAATCTACCGCTTCAAGACGAGGTTTTTCATCTATAAGCTCATCTACTATTTCAACCACAACAGGGTTTTCGGAAGGAAGGGTTGCCGGATAATAGAATACTTCGCCCGACATCAATGTAACTTCCAGGTAGTACTCAAAGGAACCTGCGCTGGCACTCTCAACCTCTACGCGGGCTGTAAAGGTGCCGTTTTGAAAAGGCACTTCCATTTGCTGATAACTGAAGTCTCCGTCATACCGGTAAAAAAGGCGTGCTTGCTGAACTTCAGAACGGGTTAATCCCGGGGCACTGAACTCCAGCGTATTGATTTCGTTTCGCTCCAATGCTATGGGCGACTGGTGCTGAATGTTGAACTGAGCCAAAACTGCACCCTGAGCCATCAGCAGCAATATCAAACCTCCGAACATTTTACTAAGTACCCTAATCGCCATGGCAGTAATATTAATTAATCTACCTATTTACTATTTATTCCTGGCCTTCCTCGAAAACCTCAATGGTTATTTCCCGGATCTGGCCGTTCTGATCGATGAACTTCAAGACCACTTCTTTACGAATCAGGTCATTATCCATTTCATCATACCCTGTATTTAATTCGTTCAATTCTTCATCAGAGAGGGTTCCTGAATCTATATTATTGCCTTCTTCGTCAACCTGAGCAAACATTTTCTCAAAAAGTGATATGGTTTGCCCGGAATTTAATGCGGTTACATCAACTTGTCCATTTTCAACCCAAACATACCCATCTGATTTGGAACCAAAGTCCGTTCCTTTTACAGAAGCAAGGGAACGAGAAGTAGCTACCTCAAAATCATTAGCCCCCTGTGGCTCTACATTAAGAAATATCTCACCCTGCTCAAGATCGATCCGTGTGTTACTTTGCTTATTAGTAACTCCCACCTCTCCATTTATGATCAATATGGAATTGGGCTTTACCTTTGCTACGCTTCTGTCCATGAAAAGAACGAGAGCAAAACCTTCTTCATCTGTAGATAAACTGTCGCCGGTAAATAATTTTTCCCCAATATTCTCTGAAAGTTCAAACTCAATATACTTTTCAAGATCGAAATTACTTACTGTTACATCAGGCTTAAATCGGCGAACCACACCTATATGCCGGTTGGACTGAAAGGCCTGAACCTCAACAGAAGCAATACCCATCAGCACAAAAAAAGCAGCTAATACATACCTTGTTTTTCCCGAGAATCTCATAACGATTTTCATTGGTTCCCCCCTAAAATGATTTCTTCATCCCTTATCTTTTGCAGCAGTTCTTCCAATTTCACAGAAGCTGCGGGACCTGTAAATTCTTGTCCGTCATATTCTATAGCCATCAGTTTAAAGCCCCTTGCTTTTAATCTCCTAAAAGCATCTTGGCCGATCAATTCTACGATCGCCTGTTCCACCTCTTTAGATACAGGGGGGGCGCCTGCAGATTGAGATGGATTAGCTAACGTGAAACTCCAAATTTCTGAAGAAATCTCCACGATATCACCACTTGATTGAAAGGTAGTAATAACCCTCCAATGATACGTAAAACCCTGCTGAAGAGGCTGAGCACCTGAAGAGGGATATTGAAAACTGGTTCCATTCACAGTCACATCAAGGTTCTCAAATTCAAGTAAGGAGCCTCCTTCATTGATTGGTGGTGAGCTTTTCGCACTTTGCAGCAACGATTCAGGACTATCTTGTCCGTTATCTTCTACAACCAGCAACCGGTAAGACACATCGTTCGCCCCTTCCCAACTAAATTGAGGATATGGATTAGTGATATCCGCAGGAGCACCTAAAATATCTCCCGGTGTTTTAAGATAGATCTCGCTCTCATCAAATGATGAAGCGGCTCCACCCCCGATCTCGATGACGCTACTCGCAAGGTCCTGCCGGCCATCCGCATTGGTTACCCTGAAAATAATGACCTGGATCGTATATATATCTTTAGGCAAGGTTGTTGAGCCTGATAGGTTTTCGAAAAATTCATCACCTTCTGGTGTGAATCCACCCGAAAACTGGATCTTTTGGTCTATTCCTGGAATTCTTTCGTTAGCCAAATCATTATTGGTTGCATACACTGACTGATAAGGCTCTAATGAGATCGGTAGCGTGGAATAAGATCTCAATTCAATGATATCACCGACTTTTGCAGCATTTACCTTTACTTCTATATAGAGGTTGTTGATGGTTTCAGCGGTCATATTCTCTAAAAATCCCGAAATCAGTACCGGTCCGCTTCCATCACCATCCAGTCCCAATCCTGTTAAACTTAAAACCTGAGTGTTCTCTAAGGTAGCGCTGGGCTCAAGCTGAAGGTTAATATCCTGAGCATATATTATTTCACTGGGAACAACGCAGGCTATCAACAGTACAAGAGCCATAGAATGACTTTTAAGTAATCTCTCAAACATTTTTACTCCTGTAATTTTATTTGAGCCTTATTTTAAAGTAATACATGCATACAAACAAGCGATATGCAAAGACTCTAATGTTTGGATAAATTAGCTGATAACCATTTGAATTCTGAAAGAAATAAAAAAAGCCCTTCTCCAGATGATGGAAAAAGGCTTTGTGGAGCTACGGGGATTCGAACCCCGGACCTTCGCGCTGCCAGCGCGACGCTCTAGCCAGCTGAGCTATAGCCCCGTAAAAATCGGACGACAAAAATAAATAATTTATATTCAAATAACATGACTAATTTATTTATTCCGGATTTCATTTATTGAGCTTTAAAACTTTGTTTTATAATATCCGCCAAGTTGATAAAAAACTCTTTTTAATTCTTTGTTAAACCGCTATTTTAGCAAGCAAACATCGTAAAGTTAATTCAAACCGTAATCCAAGAAGATGACAAATTTAAAATCTATCCTACATTTTTCTTTGGTAGCCTTAGCACTGGTCTTTATGACCAACTGTTCAGGTACTGAAGAATTACTTGCTCCATCCGAGCGTACCATTGAGTACTTAAACTCCTTAGATGACGAGACCCTAAGAACATTAGACTCTGATACTGATGGATTAAGTGACTATGACGAGCTTAGAGTTCATGAAACCAACCCATTAAATGCCGACACTGACGGTGACGGCCTTACAGACGGTGAAGAGATCAATGAATATGACACAGATCCTAACAATGCTGACACCGATGGTGATGGCCTTTCTGACGGGGATGAAGTAAACTCTTACAACACCGATCCTAACAATCCTGATACAGATGGTGATGGGCTTTCTGACGGGGATGAAGTAAATGAATATAACACCGATCCTAACAGTTCAGACTCTGACAACGATGGATTAAATGATTATGATGAAGTAATGACTCATGACACAGATCCTAATAACGCAGATTCTGATGGTGACGGCTTCACTGATATGCAGGAAATTGATATGGGAACAGACCCTCTGGATTCAAGTGATCCTGTAGTTCTGAACGACGACGATTTCGGAACCATCAACTTTGACTTTGATCGTTCTAACATCCGCAGCGATGCACAAACAATTTTAGCCAGAAATGTACGGGCTCTGAAAGAAGCCCCGGCATTCAGGATTCGTGTAGATGCCTACACTGATCATGTTGGTGGAGATCAATACAACTTACGCTTGAGCTTGCGTCGTGCAAATGCTGTTGTTGATTACTATGTAGAAAACGGCATTTCTGAAGACCGCATTGAATCTCGTGGCTTAGGTAAGGCTCCTGTTGAGTGTACTGAAGCTGAAATGGACGAGAATACTCCCGGCTGTGAAAGAAACCGCCGTGCTGAGTCTCATCCTATTAGCACCCTCAAGTATCAGCCTAACAACTAAGCTGAACAGCTAAGTTAGCAAAATTTAAAAGGCTCGCTGCCTAATGGCAGCGAGCCTTTTTTTATACTCATGAGTTTAGAGTAAATAGGCGATCAAAAGAAGCGGGCTATGCTCACCCCAATAAAAAAACCCGGATCATCTATTCGATAAGCCACATCTGCCCTGAAGAGATTAAAGATATTACTTAATGAAAGCCCGGCCTCCATATGCCAGTCTTCCGTTGACTGGGGAGAAAATCCGTACCTGTTATTAAACTCGTCCACTTGTTGCTGTTTCACCCAGGTTCTTCCTATCCCTCCAAAAGCAATAATACTTAATCCTGTTTTAGTTGCGTTTCTCCAGCCTAACATCTCAAACGGAACACTTTTGAAATTGTGCTCAGCATTTAAAGCCAAGTAACTTGCTCCCTCATATGGAATGAACCTTTTTGCCCTGAAAGCTCCAAAAGGCGTGAATATTCCGGGAGCTACATCCAGTACCTCATTTTTTTGGACAGGAAGGTTCCCCACATAAGTGCCGGCATTAAAACGCATATCCAGGGTATTTGGAAAAAATCTTCGCTGATAAAAAGTCTCAAATCTGCGATAAAGATCTACTTTAAACCGGGTATAATCCCAGATACTACCCATGAATTTAGCTGACTGCTCAATACTTAATGAATAATCATTTGCACCTATAGCCCCAAATCCTTTTTTGTCATTCCCTTTAGACAGCTCAATTTTAACAGCACTTAATGTACCCTCATCTACATAACTGTTGGGCCTTTGCACAAAGTCATTCCCAATGATATCATAGCTTGATTTATAATCAATGGATGTATGAACCTCATAATTATATGCTAAACTCAAGGTCCCCATGCGCCGAAAAAACCGCGCGGCACCAACTTCAAGTCCTTCATTTCGGTAATAATCAAAATAGTCTGCATATCCAAGCAGGGAAGTTACTGTGGTCATTCCCGGACTGAGCATATCCGAGTTATATCTTGTTGCCGTCCGGGCACTATAACCTGAAAAAATTTTAAATAGCCGGGTATTTTTGAGCGGCCTCCATTCCAGTCTCGCTCCATAAGAAAATGTACCGTCACCATAGCCGGTACTGTATCCGCCGAAAACTGTGGAGTTCACCCTATTATCGGCATACCACCTGCTGTGCTTCAGTCCACCGTAAAAAACATCGACCCGGTTAAATCGGCCAACCGGACTCAGGTTTTTAGTGACTTTAGAAAGGAACGATTGGCCACCTGTGCCGGAACTGCTTGCTCCGCCCTGGCTTCCGCTATTATCTCCGCCCGAGGAAGTTTCAACAGAAGTATCTTCTTCCCAGTCAATGAATCGAGTAAAAAATCCGGTGGGTTTGAATGCTTTTTCTAAGGTTGCGGTGCTATCCACCGTCTCGTAAGCGCGCTGCTCTTCAAGATCCAAAGGAATGATATCTACTTCGCTCACAAAGAGAGAATCACCGCTGTTGATGGTTGTAGAATCGACCGAAAATAGCTCGTTAGACTTGAAAAGTGAGTCAGGAAGATCACTATTTACTTCGTAATCGTTCAGCTTTGCCACTTGTTTGAAGCCAATGGGAGGAAATCTGAGCCCTATTACACCAACCTCAACCAATCCCTCAATCCGGACATCAACCGGAAGCCAGTAATCACCCCCAAAGTTGTTGAATTGCTGAGAATAGGTAAGGTTGAAATCCTGTACCGGAGCCGGAAAACTGACGACAGAGTTTGGTTTCAGATCCACTTCAAGCAACGCATATTCTTCACCCAAAACAAAGATCGTCCCTTCAAAAAGGGGCTGGAGCTTTCGCTTCGAGCTTACCGACAATTCATACACCACTTGCCCGTCCAGCGATTGCATGTCTTCGAGCTGAAATTCGTAATAACTCAGCGCATCGGGATGCGTTACCCCCACCATATCAAAGCCCGCAATATTGAGGTTGTCATCATAAAAGTTGGGAAGATAGCTTACCCCGGCAAAATTACTGGCTTCATCCATGTTGGCCGTTTGCCGTTTTGATTTCAGCACTTCCCGATGCCCCCTTTCCTTATCCCAGTATGCGATGGACACGCTTTCCGAAATGGAGATAATGGTCGTATCGTTTTTTAGCTGTTGACGAGTATAAGCTTCTGCTTTATAAGAATTAAGGCCTTCCCTCCAGATCTGCTTCCTGCGAATCACTTCTCTCATAATAGCAATGGCAGGATCTTCACCGGTCACCACAATTTCACCCATTTCGGCTACCGAGGGCTTCAGTAAAAAATCGACCGGCCCGGAATTTTCCGTAATCACCTTCTCCTGACTTTCAAATCCAATGAAACGTACCACCAATGTCACCGGGAATTCCCGAATGATCAGGCTAAACTCTCCATCCTGATTTGTGATCGTCCCTTTATAGGTATCTTTAATGATCACATGAGCCGCCGGAAGTGGCTCTCCGGTTTCGGCATCTGCAATTCTGCCGGTAACAGTGGTTTGTGCCGCTGCTTCTGTAAATGCCGCTAAAAGAAGGAAAAAAGTAAGTACTGTAGCTGTTTTTTGCATCGCCCTGAAAATCTATGTTATGGAATAAAAACGATAAACTTCTACTAACAAGCAGCTGATTAGTTACGTTAAGCTACGTATCTTTTTCACAAAGATTGTCTTAACTCCTGACCCTGTAGTTCAATCGGATAGAATAGGGACCTCCTAAGTCCTAGATCTGGGTTCGATTCCCGGCGGGGTCACTCATATTTAGTTAAGTCCTTTAATTTCATATACATTTATACATAGAGTGCAAACAATAATGTAAACAAGCAGTGACAAATTTGAGAGCGAATGTAATGGCGGGCTGAGTGAAATATAGATTTAGGCTAAGCACTTATCGCTGAAGTATTTGCTCTATCGTATCTAAGCCTAATTGAGTTAACATCATATCCTCATCATTAACGAATTTGACCTTTTTTTGCTTTACAAGACGCTGAACATTGTTATATAAATTATTCATTCGGCTATCAGTTTTCCTATTAGATTCATCGTATTTATCAATTAGGTCTTCTCTTTTAAAAAAACTTTTTTCTTCACTTGTCAGGATATAAGAATATACTAACAGTCATTCTGCTTCACTCTTCGGTAATTCACGTAAAATAATTTCTTTTAATGATACTTTTTCAGAAAATGGAACCTTATCATCTATGTTATGATTGTTAGTTTGATTTTCTCGAGATTCGGGTTTTTCGTTATATAAAAACTTGAATTTAATTCGTTTTTGAGCAAAGCTTTAAAAGTGATTAGTTGGTACTTTTCATCAACTGAATTTGAAAGCTCTTGTATTTTATTAAGTGATTTAACATCCATATTTATACCTCAATTTTAAAGTTAATATTTTTTTCCACCCAACTGATACCACTCCTTGTTAAATAGACATTTTGTGCTTTTATATGGATTCTTTTTTCAACCTGTAGTTTTGATATTACAGATTTGTTAAACATGTACTTATCTGAATAACCAACTTGCTGAAAAAGGTTGTCAATGGAGAAGGATTCTGGGTAGTAATGATATAGTATGATAAGTGTTCTATCATATGCTTTTAAATTAGGATCAAGAATTACTATGTCACCTTCAATTTCTTCTACTAATGGAATAGATTTGATAGTAATTTTATCAATTAAGTTTTGGCAGTCTTGAGCAGATAGGCTTGTTTCTGAACGGATAATTTCAGACAGAATCCAAGAAGATGCTCTCATTATATACCTTGCGTCCATCTCATCAACGTCTATATCCGAACCGAGATGAGCCACATCTCTTTTATTTCTAAAATCATATAGTGCGTCTAATATTTTTCTAATTTGAAACCTAATACTATCAGGAAGGCCTGAGTCATCCTTAATAGAATTGTTTATTGTAGTTCTATTTATTGTTGAGTCAATTGGTGTATAAGAACCCGATTTTTTCCACTCTAAATACCTGTATATACCCTCAGCAAGTCTCCCACCATTTAATTCTGCAGGACCCCAATCAGACATTGAGAACCTGTTTACTAATTCTTGATATTCGTTGAGGATTTTGTCTAAAATTTCTTCAGGTATAGATTCTAAGTGTGATTTTATCGAAGCAATCATTTAACTCTCAATGTTGGCTATATCTTTAATTAATTCCTTAAGTCGTTCGATGCCAGGTCTTTTTAATTTTACTTGTCTCTTTTGACCATTTCCCATTAAGCTAAAGATATCTTCCATAGATTTTATCGTCTTAGCAAAATTTGGCTGGTCATATTTACCGAAATAGTCACAAACATCTCTAATATCATTGGCGGAAGTCCATTCCTCGATGCCGGATAATTGCCTCCCACCTGCTAATAGTAACGCTAATTCTTTTGTAGCACCTGCTGTACTACTATCTAAACTTCCTGTACCAATAATGATTTTGAGCTCATCATCATCTATATAATAAATTTCTTCAATAATTTGAGATGACAATCCAAGTCTATTGGCTATCTGGGAAATCTCACTGCTTTCACTATCCTCTATAAGTGCAGGAAGTGATTTTGAGGTACCTGAAGGCGGGTGTGCAGAGTGTGAATAATTTTGCGAGCTAATCAAATCAATTGCTTTTTCAAATGCTTTTAATCTGAATTCTTCAGGAAGATTTGATTTTTCCACTTCCTGAAAGGCTTCAGTAAATATTTCGTGAATTTGCATAATTTAGAGGGTTTTGTTTTGGTGTGCTGAAAATTAATGAAATAATAAGGAAAAACTACATTAGAAATATTTAATATATTGTATTGATATTTTATTGATTGACTGACCTATAATATTATTTATTATTTTAAATTATATAATTACTTGCTAAACAATGACTTATATAAACTGATTTTTGTACTAATCAAAATGAATACTAATACTATTGACATATGCGTAATAATTATTTCTTATCAAGATGCCTTTTATAGGTTTAAAAGGGTGTTTTATGATATAAAATATTATTACTTATTATAAATAATATATTGGAATTACGCTTTTAGCATGTGGTAAAAAATAGTTAATATAATTATATAAGTATTTGTTATTATTAACTTTTTATTCACCCTTGAATAACTATCTATGAAATGAGAGAGGGAGAGCATAATTTTTATATTCCAGCTAATATAAATCAAGAGGGTCAGCGAACTATGGGACTATAAACAAGCCAAAGTCCCAATTTTCACTCTGGCCTTCTATTCTGTCTTTTTAAATACAAATAGAACAAAATTTTGTAATTGTACTGTTTTTTAATGCTTGAATAGAGTGCAAACTAATACAGAACTTGAAAGAATAGATAGATTATTACTTGGCTGTGTAGTTTAATGCACTTGTTCAACCCATTCCAGAGCTTGTACAAAGGCTTTCCAGTAGCCGAAAATGGTTAGTATAATAGACAGGCTAACCCGTTATGATAGCTGAAAAAGAAAGTGCAGGTACTGGTTATTATTGATTTGCGAAGTTTTCTTATTCCGAATAATCAAAAACGGGGGTTTCTAAGGTTTTCTTGGGGGCCACATTACCTCTGATTTTCTTTCGGAGCTGTTCCACCGTTTCCGAAGCAAAATACTGTTCGCCGGTTTCTTCATTCACCCGTGCAGGTACGTTTTCAACGATATAGAATTTCCCATCCAGCTCAAGGCTGTAGGTTACCTTTCGTTCCGTTAATCTTTCTTCTGTCGTACTCATGGATTTCTCCGCTTTTCAAAGTTGATCCATTTTACGGGATCGGGTTCATATAAGGTAATGATTTTCAAAACAGGACGCGATGGGTAACTGCATTGAATATGTAGCGGCCGGTTTTGTCTCGTGAATCCGAGAATAAGACAACTTGGGCCATATTTATCATTTGGATAATCTTCAATAATTTTTGCTTTCTGATTTATCGCTTCCTTTACTTCATCCACTGAAATATTTCGAATAATACTTTGGTCAACGGCATGCCTCGAAAACTCTAACAGCCCTGAAGTTACCTTAAGCTGTATTTCATATAGTCTCGTCATTCAAAACGAATTGGTTAAAGGGATCGTACTTCCGAAGTAAATGTATTCGATTTATCCAAGATTATAATGCAATTACAGCAAATTATTTAGTTTAAAGATCTGGTATTCATTTCACATTCTGAAAGTTAACCGGGTTTAACAGTAAAAGTGAAATCATAAGTTCGTTGTAAGAATAAATCCCAAAAACATTCACTGGTATTTTTCCTCAGAATACCTTTTTATAGGTGCAATATTTGAGTACCCATTTTGGCGGTGATCATCTCAACCCAAATCATATTATAGAAACAGATCATGCTTCTTCACTCCTTTGACTGGATCATTCTTTCAGTCTTTTTTGCTGTGGTATTAGGGATCGGTTTATGGTCTTCCAAAACAGCCGGTAAAGATCAGGAACAGTTTTTCCTTGGGGGAAGAAGCATGCCCTGGTGGCTGCTGGGCGTCTCTATGGTGGCCACCACCTTCTCCGCCGATACTCCAAATCTGGTAACCGGACTGGTTCGCGAAGGCGGCGTAGCCCGTAACTGGGTGTGGTGGTCTTTTTTGATCACGGGCATGGTTACCGTTTTCATATACGCCCGTTTATGGCGGCGATCCAATGTTCTTACCGATCTGGAGTTCTATGAAATCCGCTATAGCGGAAAAGCGGCTTCCTTCCTGAGGGGCTTCCGCGCGATCTATCTCGGTGTTTTATTCAACTGCCTGATCATGGGAACCGTGACACTGGCGGCAATCAAGATCGGCTCCGTTATGTTCGGACTTTCTCCGTGGATCATCGTGGTTGGGGGGTCAGCCATAGTAGTGGCATACTCGGCGCTGGGAGGGATCAAAGGTGTGATATGGACGGATTTCTTCCAATTTGGAATCGCCATGGTGGGTGCTTTTTACGCCGCTTATGTAGCTATTGACCAACCTGAAATCGGTTCACTGGCTGCACTTTTTGATCATCCCAACCTGGAGGGCAAACTGGATATCTTTCCAAGTATGGATAATCCTTCCCTGGTCATCTCCATGTTCATTATCCCGATCGCGGTGCAGTGGTGGTCGGTGTGGTACCCCGGTTCCGAACCCGGAGGAGGCGGTTACATTGCACAGCGTATGCTGGCAGCAAAAGATGAACATCATGCCGTTGGAGCAACCCTGCTTTTTAATGTAGCACATTACGCCCTGCGTCCCTGGCCGTGGATCATTGTAGCACTGGCCTCCCTCGTACTTTTCCCAGACCTGGCCTCCATTCATGAAGTTTTTCCGAATATAAAAAACCAATATTTGGGAGATGACATCGCCTACCCGGTAATGCTAACCCTGCTCTCCCCCGGCTGGCTGGGATTAGTAACGGCCTCGCTGATCGCGGCATTTATGTCCACCATCAGTACCCATTTGAATTGGGGTTCATCCTACCTGGTTCATGATTTTTACAGCCGTTTTGTAAAACCGGAAGCCACTGAAAAGGAATTGGTTAGAATGGGGCGGATTTCAACACTCTTACTTATGGTTATCTCAGGCGCATTTGCCTTATTCTTGCTCAAAGATGCCACCCAGGCCTTCAACATTTTATTGCTTTCGGGTGCGGGAACAGGAGCCATTTATTTGCTTCGATGGTTCTGGTGGCGTATCAATGCCCTTACAGAAGTATTAGCTATGGTAAGCGGTACCATCACCGCTTTTGTGCTGGTTCTTTTTGTCAGTGATGATTCCCTGGCTACCACTTACCTTGATGGTTTTACGGTGAAGTTGTTACTATCCGTTTTTATTACTTCGGTGGTATGGGTCGTTACTGCGTTCACTACCCGCCCGGAATCCTATGAAACACTCCGTAAATTCTATGAACTCACTCACCCCGGCGGGCCCGGATGGAAAAAGCTGATTCAGGAATCCAAAGAACGCGGACATGAGATCGTCGAAACCAAAAAGTGGGGCGTTCCTCAGGGCATTCTGATGGTCTTTGTAGGATGTATAGGAACGTATTCAGCGCTGATCGGGACAGGGAGCTTTCTATATGGAAATTACATAACAGCCGGAATTTTAACGCTGGTCTTCATCGTCTCAGCGTATATCATTCAGCAATATTTAACTAAAACTGAATTCTAATGAGTGATTTTACACGACGCAAATTTCTTCAATCAGCATCAGTTCTTGCAGCAGGAACATTCACACTTCCATCTTTTGCAAGAGCGAGTTCACTTGGAACAGGTAGTGATGTCCGTATCGGATTTATCGGGACTGGATTACGCGGCCGAAATCACGTAAACAACATTCTGAGCCATGAAGGTGTACACTGTCCAGCCATTTGTGATATCGACCCTGATGCCATCACTAAAACCAAAGAGATATTTGCTGGTAAAGGGAAGAAGGAACCCAGGGTTTATGGCGGAAGTAATCACGCTTATTTAGAGATGCTCAAAAAAGAAGATCTAGACGGTGTCATAATTGCTACCAACTGGAAATGGCATACACCTATGTGTCTTGCTGCCATGCGCAGTGGAGTTTATACCGGGGTTGAAGTTTCAGGGGCCTTCTCCGTTGATGAGTGCTGGGAATTGGTTCGCACTCATCAACAAACAGGCACACATTTATTTTTTCTTGAAAATGTGAACTACCGTCGGGATGTACTGGCTGTCTTGAATATGGTAAGGGAAAATGTGTTTGGAGAACTCCTGCATTTAAGAGGAGGCTATCAGCATGATCTTCGACAAGTAAAATTCAATGACGGAAAAGGGGGGCTTAAATTCGGTGAAGAAAGCTATGGAGAAGCCCGCTGGAGAACCGAACACTCCATTCGCCGAAACGGAGAATTGTATCCTACACACGGCCTTGGACCACTGAATGCCATGCTGAACGTTAACAGAGGGAACAGGCTTACTTCTATTTCATCTTTTGCCACTAAATCAAAAGGACTCCATCAATACATACTCGATCATCCCGAAGGAGGAGAAAATCATCCTTTTGAGAACATTAACTGGAAGCTGGGAGATATCGTTACTTCACACATTTCTACAGCCAATGGCGAAACCATCATTTTAACACACGACACCAATCTTCCGCGGCCTTACTCGCTTGGGTTCAGAGTGCAGGGTGTAAAGGGACTGGCAGAATTCGATTCTCACACTCGAAGGGTGCATGTTGAGGGAGTTTCGGATGCTCACCAATGGGATGAGTGGGAAGAATGGTTTGAAAAATACGATCACAAGCTTTGGAAAAAATATGGTGAAATCGCAATCGACGGAGGCCATGGCGGAATGGATTATTTTCTCGACCGCGCTTTTGTTGAAAGTGTGGAAGCAAACGCTCCGGCCGTTATTGACGTATATGATGCCGCAGTTATGCGGGTGATCACTCCATTGTCTGAAGTGTCGATCAGGGAAGGCGGAACTCCACAGGAAATTCCCGATTTCACCGATGGAAACTGGATCCATCGCAAACCTGTATTTGCTTTAGGTGATTGGTAACTTCCACTTTTAGGGGGCTTTGCAGAACCCCTTAATTTAGTGGTTTATCTTATAATTTGTAGGTTTCGCCCAGCATCGGGCTATTTTCAATTATAACCATCGGTATTATGTCAGACAAACGCCAGCAACTCAGCATGTTAGACCAGTGGGCCAGCGAGTCGCCCCAGGTATCCCGCTCAGACGAGCGGCTCAGCGAAATTGACCAATGGATCGACTGGGATCCGCTTTACGCGGTCGGTCGGCGCATTGACAAGACCGGCCCGCAAGGCGGGGCCCCGCGCAAGCCCGTCCGGTGGATGATCCGCGGGCTGTTCCTGCAGCACTTGTATCAGCTGAGTGACCCGCAGTTGGAGGACCAGCTCATCGACCGGCTAAGTTTTCGCCGGTTCGCCGGGCTACCGCTCGACCAGTGCGTGCCGGACTTCAGCACCTTCTGGCGGTTCCGCGAGGCCCTGGCCGAAGAGGGCTTCGTTGAGGAACTCTTCAAGAAAATAAACCACCAACTGGAAGCCAAGGGCCTGATGCTCAGGCGCGGGACGATGGTCGATGCGTCAATCTTTGAATCTTCAGGTCGTCCCCTCAGCGAGGACCAGCGCGAGGAGTTAGCCCAGGATCCCTCCCCCCAGATCGACACCGACGCCGATTCGACCAAAAAAGGCGGCGCCTATTTTTTCGGCTACAAAGGCCACATTGGGGTGGATGTAGGCAGCAAGCTTATTCGAACGCTGAGTTTTACCAAAGCATCGCCTCATGACAGCACCCAACTGGAGGGGCTGCTGGCCGGGGGCGAGCGGAGCATCAGCTGGGGCAAAACCAAACCCAAAATGATTCCGGACAGAGCCACCTGATGGGATTGGTATACCCGAGAGCGGCTGAACTGGCCGCTGCGCCCGGCTTTTCGGGCAAAAAAACAAGATATTGCTATGAATATGACTGATTTAATCTGTTTCAGAAAAAATAAACCCGCAAAATTTAGAAAACCCAAAAAGGGTCGGTAATTCAAAGACCTCTTTTAGTTGGAATCTCAATTTTCAAAACCCATAGAATGCCTTCACTTGTAATACTCGCAGCCGGAATGGGAAGCCGATATGGTGGGACAAAGCAATTCTCAGCTTTTGGGCCTCACAACCACCTTATCATTGAATATACTCTGTATGACGCTATAAAAGCCGGATTTGAAAAAGTTATTTGCGTGATTCGGAAAGAAATCGAGCCCGAATTTAATGAATCTATTTTCAACAAGTGGAAGGATAAAGTGGACTTGAGGATGGTATTTCAGGAAATTGATTCCCTGCCCAGGCAATACCAAGTGATAGAAGGCAGAACCAAGCCCTGGGGAACCGCACACGCTGTCTGGATGGCTGAAGATGAAATTCATGAGCCTTTCGCCATTGCCAATGCCGATGACTTCTACGGTCGCGAGGCTATTCAAAAAACTTGTGATCAACTTAAAACCATGTCGGCGGACACAAACAGTGGTTTTATCATGGGGTATGAATTAGGAAATACCCTGAGTCCAAACGGTTCGGTATCTCGTGGTTTATGCAAAACAAATGAAGCAGGATATCTGACAGAGATTGAAGAACTCAAATCCATCGAGAAAAAAAACGAACAGATCATTGCTCAAACCAACGGAATAGAACGAAAACTAAAGTCAAAAGCACTTATATCTATGAATCTGATGGGTTTTACTCCACCTGTTTTCAATGCTGTTCGTAAAGAGTTTGATCGTTTTTATAAAAATCTTACTCCCGAAAGTACTGCGGAATTTTATTTAGCAAATGTGCTTACCCGGCTTTTAGATGAGGGGGTAAACGTTTCGGTAATTCCTACTAACAGTCAGTGGTTTGGAGTTACCTACAGCGAGGATAAAGATTGGGTGAACCGGCAACTTGCAGAACTTCACGAATCAGGAGTTTACCCAGATGAACTCTGATCAAAACATAAAAGAGGTCCTCTCAAACTATCCCATTTCGTTGGAACTGGTAGAAGTGATTCCGGTAAAAACAGGGTTGATCCACACTTCTTATAAGGTCACTGAAGCTCAGGAAGCCTCTTATCTTCTTCAAAAGATAAACACTTCTGTTTTTCGGGATGTTGAAACTCTTATGGAGAATATTGCCCTTGTTACCAATATTCTGAAAAATGCTTTTCGGGGTTCTTCTTATGAAAGCCTTGAGCTATTGAAAACTAATAACGGTCAACTTTTTTACAAGAATGAATGTGCTGCCTGGAGGATCTATCATTTTAAAGAACACCTCACTGGCTACGATGTCCCAAATAATAAAGAAATGGTACGTGAAGCCGGAAAAGCCTTTTCTGTATTTGCTCAGGCACTTTCAGAAACAGATCCCGAAAAACTTTCGGTAACCATACCTAATTTTCATTCTATGCAAAAGCGATATGGGCAACTTCAGCATGCTTTAGAAAATACAACGGCCGAAATTTCGCACATTGACCCTCTTTCCAAGCAAATAGAAGAATTTAAACAACTACTTCTACCTTTGGAATATGCTATGGATAGCGAAGAAATCCCTCTTCGAATCACTCACAACGACTCTAAGTTCAATAACCTTCTTTTTGATGAAGCCGGGAAAGCGCGCTGCGTCGTTGATCTGGATACCGTTATGCCCGGCATTATACATTTTGACGTGGGCGACTGCCTGAGAACTCTTACCCCTTCTGCTCCCGAAGACGAGCCCGAACTTGCAAACATCAAACTAAGAAAAGGTTTTCATTCTGCATTTCTGGAAGGATTTGTTGAAAATGAATCAGGATGGCTCACCAAAAATGAGATTAAATTTTTACCCTACTCAGCGCCATATATGGCATTAATCATGGGTATTCGTTTTCTCACCGACTACCTTCAGGGCAATATTTATTATTCGAGTGATCATCCCGAGCACAACTTAATAAGGGCCAGATGTCAGGTTGAGGTTACAAAACAATTCTTAGATCAAATTCCATTGAATAGCGACCCAACCAGGTTCTTTAAGTAAGTATTTTCTGAAGTTTCTGAATCTTCAAGCCTTTAAAATTGTCGATCACAAACGAACAATTGCTTAGCTCCTGATGGGTGTGCGTGGTTGCTACACCCACTACTTTTGATCCTGCCGCTAAACCAGATTCCACTCCCGATATGGAATCTTCAAAAACGATGCAATTTTCCGGGTTAGCTGCAACCGATTTGGCCGCTTTCAGATAAGGCTCAGGATGCGGCTTGCTTTTTGTGACATGCGATGAATTTAAAACCGACTCAAAATAAGAAGTCAATGAGAGTTCGCTCAGAATATATTCCGCATTTTCAGCCGGGGCTGAGGTTGCTACCACGATTTTGATATTGTTTTGTTTGAGCAGATCAAGAAATTCAATGATTCCGGGAAGAACATGTGCTTTGGGATCAAACGCTGTCCTGAACATCTTCTCTTTTTCATCGGCATAGGCCTGAATCTCACCATTGGAAAGATCTCCGAAAACAGCAGGAATCCAATCCTGATTTGTACGGCCATATACTTTTTCCCGGAGCTCTTCCTCCGTTATTTCCAAACCGTGTTTATCACAAAACCTATGAATGATCTTTTTATGAGTCGGATTGCTATGCACAATAACTCCGTCCATGTCAAAAATTACCGCTTCGATGATGTTCATTTTAAGAACAGTTTTTTAAAATGCGTGGTTTTTTTGGATCAGTTGACTTGCTTTCTACCTTGAAGCAGAGCTCCTAAAATTGCTGTAAAAAGTGCCGCGCCAATGATAGACCATATTATGGGAAACGGACTTCCATCAATTTGAATGGTCCACAATTCCGGGAGGCCAAGTTCACTCGCAATCCATTTTCCTAAAATTGCACCTATAAAGCCTACCCCAGCTGAAATGAGACATCCACCAAAACTATAGCCGCTGATACTCTGGCCAATTCCACCGCAAATCGCAGCTATAAGCAATAACACAAGAAATCCAAATAATGACATAGTACTCCTTTATTAATTAACGTCTGTTCGATATAATTATCTTCGCTAAGGCCTTTGAGGCACGGCTGACGGCTCCAAGTCCGTCTGACCGTTAGTCATTCTCATTCAGTCCCGTCCATCAGACGGAGTATCCGTCAGATGGATCTTGCAGCTATTCTAATATTCTCTATCTTGAACATATCTTAAATAACTAAATGTTGTTCACGCCTTTTGTTCTAATACTACGGCTGGCTCCAGAGGTTTCACAATTACATGCTCATCCACTTCAAATAACAACCGGTTATCAGTATGGACGATGTATTTATCCCCTTTAAATACTACATGATACGTAATATCATGACCGCGGAATTCGCGTCCTACGATAATTCCGCTTTCATTTCCATTGGCTTTGCAACGCTCGATGGTTAAATGCTCTGGGCGGATTGAACACAAGATCAACCCTTCCGCCTCTTTGTTGATCTTCACCGGGCCTAACCTTGTTTCCACATTATTGGAACCATCTGCGTGTGCACGGAATAAATTTGTCCGCCCCAAAAACTGGGCTACAAATTGTGTTTTGGGATGATAATAAACTTCCTCCGGTGTTCCAATCTGTTCGATCTGACCATTATTCATCACCCCAATACGATCTGCAAAAGACAGGGCTTCCTCCTGGTCATGAGTAACAAGTATGGCACTCATTCCCGCTTTTTTCAGGATACCCCGAACTTCTTTCCTGGTGGTATCTCGCAGCATAGCATCCAGGCCTGAAAAGGGTTCGTCCATTAACACAAGCCTTGGCTTTGGCGCAATAGCCCGCGCTAAGGCCACACGCTGCTGCTGTCCGCCGGAAAGCTCATCAGGCATACGATGTTTGTACTTTTCCATTCCCGTACGGCAGAGTACTTCTTCAGCAAGAACCGGGCGTTTCTTGCGCTCAACCTCACGCAGGCCAAATGCTACGTTATCGAGCGCGTTCATGTGTGGGAAAAGTGCATAATCCTGAAACACAAAACCGATCTCCCGTTTTTGAGGGGATACCCGCTTTTCTGTACTTTCAACAAGCTCTTCTTCAATATGGACTTCCCCTGCTTCACACTGTTCAAAACCTGCTATCAGACGGAGTGTAGTGGTTTTACCACAGCCTGAGGGGCCTAAAAGTGCAAATATTTCATTCTTCCCAACTTCAAAGCTAACGTTATTGACAACAGGACCGCTTTGGTCGAATGATTTTGTTAAACCGGATATGTTTAAAAGAGGTTTTTCCATATAATCACTGAACCAAAAAGTCTTGATTTAGATTCAGTCTATATAAGATAAGGACTATTCTAATACTTCTGAAAGTTTTGATACGTGAATATTTGTGAAACAGGGCGGGATAATGTAAGTTTAATTTGTTTCGGGATTACAACTTATACACTAATATCAAAAAACTAATAGTCATGAAAAATATAAGCATCTACACCCTTCTGTTGGCCTTTACATTGATAACAATACAAGGCTGCGGACCAAGCGAAGAAGAACGAAGAGCTGCGGACCAAGCTCGATTGGATTCTCTAAGACAAGTTGAGCAGCAGCGCATAGCTGAGCTAATGCAAGCACGTGAGGACAGTCTTGCGAGAGCGTCCCAACAAGAACAAATGGAAGAAGAAGAAACTTCAGCTCAATTTGCTGAGGATGGTGAGTATGCCCTTCAAGTTGGTGCTTTCCGCTCAGAAGATCAGGCAAACACGTACAAGAACAAACTTAGCGACAGAGAATACCCTCATGTTTACACTGTTAAGGTAGGTGAAGAAGAAACCGGTAATATTTGGTACAGATTACGTGTAGGGTTTTTCGCATCAAAAGCTGATGCCGAAGAATTTGGAGCCGAATTGGGCAGTGAGCTTAACACCGGATACTGGGTTTCAAAAGTGAAGCGTACCGGAAGCGGATCTTAAAAAAAGCAGCTTGGAATTTATAGTTGTATCTCTCCCAAGCATTTGCTTAATTGTAGATGCGCTCAAGTAGCGTCTCTCTTGATGAATAGTCAGGGCATTACATATGAAAAATGTAATGCCCTATTTTTTTTTGCATCTTTTTTTTGCATCAATCGTAGTCCTCTATTCTTAAAACTTTTCTAATTCTACGCTTTACGTTATTATGCACTTTCAACATTATTCAGAAACTTCAATTTAAGCGGAATGAAAAATTTCAGTATCGCTACACGCCAAAAAAACAATGTAACTATACTGGATATCAGCGGAGAGCTTGATGCGCATACGGCTTCCCAGTTGGAGAATGCACTCAAATCTTTGATCGATGATGAAAGTTATTCGATCATAGTTAACTGCTCCAGTCTCGATTATATAGCAAGTGCAGGTCTGGGAGTATTTATGGCCTACATTGAGGATGTAAGAAGCCTGGGCGGCGACATCAAACTCACCAATATGAATGATCGAGTTTATAACGTATTTGATTTGCTGGGTTTCCCAACACTATATGATATCCTGGAAGATGAAAAAGAAGCCTTAACAAGCTTTGAGAATTAAAGGGCAAGAGAGTGGCAGGGACTAAACAAATACAAACCTTATCTGTTGAGGCTTCTACAGAGCATCTGGCAGAAGTACGGGATTTTGTTGCTGCACATGCTGAAAATATTGGCCTGAACCAAAAAGATATTTCCGAAATCAGGCTGGCTGTTGATGAAGCCTACACCAATATTATAAAACACGCATATAAAAATACCCCTAAAGAAAAAGTAAACATTGAGATCGGTTCCGATTCAGATCATCTATGGATTACTTTGATGGACAAAGGAAAAAGCTTTGATCCCAGTTCTTACAGTGAACCCGACCTGATGAAGCGCATCAAAGAAAAAAAACGCGGGGGTATGGGCGTGTATCTCATCCGGAAATTAATGGATCAGGTACAATACAACCGTAAAGGCCATACCAATGTAATACGAATGGTCAAAAACCTTTGACGTATCGTGAATACTAAATCAACCCCTTCAAATACTGAAGAACGCCAAAGCCGGTTTGAACTCCGAACCCTGCTTGAAACCAGCAGAATGCTTATTGAATCGCAGGAACCGGATTTTGTTTTAAATAATTTACTGCTCATAACCATGGGTAAACTTTTGGTTCCAAAGGGAATGATCCTTATCAATAAGGACTCTGATTACTTTTATCTGGTCAGTAAGATCAAAGGCCGAAGCTCACTTTCCGAAGACGATACTATCCAGCTGAATTTTCCGGAAGCGGCCCTGGAACATGCCGTTCTACAGGGTACAGACCATCCCGAGATCACAAAAAAATTAGGCCTTCCTGACGAGAGTATTCTGTTCAACCTGCGCACCACAAACCATCATCTTGGGTTTTTATGCTTAGGACCTAAAGGTACCGGGAAATCCCTTACCGACAGTGAATTAGAGTTTATTGAAAGCCTGACCATTATTTCTTCAGTGGCCATTGCTAATTCCAGGATGTTCCAGGAACTGCGTCTTATAAACAGAAAACTTGATCGAAAAGTACATGACCTGCATACCCTTCTCGAGTTAAGCAAAGATTTTAACCTTATGGTTGATCAGGAAGAGATCGCCCGTACTTTTAAGTTTGCCATGCTTGGGCAAATGCTGATACGGACGTTCTTTTTTGTTTTAGACATTGAAGATGAAAAATCCATTGTGGCAAGCAGTGGGCTTAAAGAAAAACCATCCAATAAAGAACTGAATACATTATTTGAACTTGAAGATGTATTCTATTGTGAAGAAAAACATGATTGCCCTTTTCTGGAGAAAAATGATATTCGTCTTGTGATCGCCCTGTATTTTCAGAATGAAAAGATCGGGGTGGTTGGGGTTGGTTCCCCTGCCAATAATGAATCGTATGGAAAAGAGCAGGTGGACTTCCTCCAGTCTCTTGGAAATTTAGCCCTCCTGACCATACAAAAAACACTTTTGCTGGAAGAACAGGTCGAGAAAAAGCGCATGGAGGAGGAACTGAATCTGGCAAAAACCATTCAGCAAGGCTTGTTTCCATCACCTATTCCCAAGATTAAAGGCTTTGACCTCAAGGCTACCAACATATCATCCCGACAGGTTGGGGGCGATTATTTCGATATTCTGGAAACCCAGGATGGCGGGAGCATCCTTGCCATTGCTGATGTAACCGGGAAAGGAGTTCCAGCTTCTCTGTTGATGGCAAACTTGCAGTCTATGTTACACGCATTGGCCCCCATAGGCATAACTTTAGCCGAAGCTACGAGAAGTATTAATAACATTATTTATGAAAATACCCCACCCGACAAGTTCATTACCTTCTTCTGGGGCAAAATATCAGCTGATGGAAAGAAGTTTGACTATGTAAATGCCGGGCATAATAATCCGCTTTTATTTCGGGAAGGAATAAAAAAACCTATCGAACTTGATAAAGGAGGCGTGATCTTAGGTGCTATACCTTCCATTACACCCTATGATTCGGCATCTATAGAATTTCAGCCCGGTGATGTGTTAGTTCTGTACACGGATGGGGTGACTGAAGCTATGAATCCCCAAAAAACGGAAGAGTATGAAGAGGAGCGGTTAATAGCCTGCCTTGAAAATAATCTTGAAAAACCTTCTCAAGATATTATGGATGCGGTTATTGAAGATATAACGGACTTCTCTGATGGAGTTCAGTACGATGACATCACGTTAATGGTGCTTAAAGTCAATTAATTAAGAGTCTGAAACCCCAATACACCACCTGCGCCCGTAGCTTGGCGAGATTCATTGTATGCCAAAACTGTCTGATATGTATTATAACGGTTCATGATCTCATTCACGTACCGTACCGTTTCAATTCCCCTGGCAAATCCATACCTGGCATTTTGATAATACTTCCTTTGCATTAATCTGAGCAGCGCTTCTGCAACATTTTTCCATTCGTTTGGGTTCTTATTGTGATCGATGGCAAGCCGGCGGGCATCAGCTAAGTGACCCTGCCCCACATTATAGGCGGCTAAAGCAAACGACCACTGATTGGTGGAATCCATATACGAGTAGTGCTCTAAATGAGAGGATAGAATCTTAGCCCCTTCTCGTATATTTACTTCGGGGATATATAAAGAATCTGATGAAATCTCTGAGAAACGAGGTAAAACTTGCATGATTCCCACCGCTCCTGCCCAGCTAACTGATGAAGGATTAAATTTCGACTCCTGAGCTGCTATTGCCGTTAACATCACCCAGTCCAGATCAAATTCCATAGCCACTTCCTTGATCATATTGTCGTAGGGTGAGATCGTCCCCACTTGTCCTTCCTGATATCCCGGGCTAAAATAATCGGCGATCTGATTTCCGGACTCAAAATATTTCCTGCGGAGCACATTCAAAAAAGCAGATCGTTTCGGCACACCGTCTTCATCAAAACGAAAATGCTTGTACAAAAACCTGTTCAGCTGATGTTCCAGATCGGGAGCATTTTTACGAATGGCCCACGCAATGGTATCATTTTCTGCGATCAGGGGGCCTTTGACCAATCCTGACATATACTTGCTGGCTGCTTCGTAAATATTGTCATCAGCTATGGTAGCCTGATATGTTCCATCTGCCACCTGAAACAGAACGGTCTCCGTATCCATGTCTTCAGGGATTACATTGATCTCAACCGGAAAACCCTCTTCTTTCAATTCCTGCAAGCGTACAAAATATGAGCTGTTTCTTCTCACACTGATTGGAATATCCTTAAGATCTGTTATACTTTCAGGCTTAAATCCAAGATCATCTGAAACTACAACCTGCTGATCAACAATATTATACGGACGGGTAAATTTCACTACCTGTTTTCTTTCAGGTGTAATAGTATAATTGGCCGCAATGATATCACCCCTGCCACTATTTAAAAGATCATAAGGGCTTTCATTTGGGCCGGGTATTATTACTTCCAGGGCAAGGTCATTTTCTTTCGTAAACTTTTTGAGCAACTCATACTCGAAACCAACCTGTATCCCTCTATACAAAAAGTAAGACCCAGAGCTGTAGCTTGTGATCATTCGGAGCACTCCGTTCTTTTTGATCTCAGACAGATCTTTCTCGACCGGCTCCATTACCGTAACAGGCAATGTAATATCACTCTCTTTGGTTTTCTCGATATTACCGGCACACCCTGCCAGTAAAAGCACCCCCATTCCGCTTAGCATCAAATATCTTGATACTCTGCTAATATGTATGTTTTCAATAACCATGTATTACGGTTGTTATCATTATCAATTTTAAATTATAATGAATCTACAAATCCAAATACCCTATGTAACTTACGCTTAATTAGTATGAATTACTTTAATCTTAGTATTGTCTAATGTATCGGGTTTTAAACGTTTAACGATTACAAAAGGTTCATGACATGATCTAAATATTTGTTTGTTAATGTCTTAAAAGTATATAAAATACTTCCCGGAAAGAATCTGAATCAAATTGACAATTAGAGAGGTCTCTAATCTTAACGTCAGTTCGATATAATTATCCTCGCTAAAGCCTTTGAGATACGGTCTGACCGATTGCCTGGTTAGGACACCACGTTCAGTTCGTATCCTGATCCAACATCCTGCGCCTGCACCATCGATCAGCCCATCCATCAGATGGGTATCCGTCGGATGGATCTTGCAGCTATTCTAATACTCTTTATCTCGAACTCACGTTAGTCTTATAATCGTTTACACTATTCAGAATCTGCTCTCAGATGTTTTGGCTTCTTTTTCCAGGTCAACATCACCCCTGCTAATGTGATAAATATGGCAATGAATGATAATACTGCCGGCAATTCTCCAATAATAAAAAAGGCTAAAATGGTCGCGAATATAGGTTCCGTCAAGATCAGAGTGGACAGCAAAGTAGGTGATACATATTTTACTGCATAGTTGAGCGAACCATGCCCCATCAGCTGTGGACCAATAGCAAGTGCTATTCCTACCCAAAGTACTACCGGTTCAATATGGGTCGGGATTCCTTCCAGTACCAACAAAATAACCACGCAGGTAGCTGCCGCATATCCATACACTGGGAACACATATCCCAGCCACGATCTATTTTGCCGCACTTTTCTTCCAATTAAAAAATACACCGCGAAAATAGCCGCCGCGGCAAAGGCCATCGCATTACCTAACACCGGATTTGCAAATGTGGACTCACTGCTGTAATCGGAATAACCCAATAAAACGGATCCTGAAAAGGCTATAAATACGCCGATCCATACGGTTGAGGCAAACTTCATTTTGAATAAAACCCGTTCTGCAATAATGAGCATGATGGGATGGATAGTTACCAAAACAGAAGCTGAGGCAACAGAGGTGAAAAACAGTGAACTCGTCCATAGTGTGAAGTGCAGCCCTAATGCAATTCCGGCTAATGCCATCCATTTGCTTTCATTCCCAACCGTTTTTACATCATATTTTTTACTCTTCTTTTGGTATAAATAGATGGGAATCAACATCAGGAATGCCCCAACGGTACGGATGGTCACAAGCAAGAGGGCGGAATAGTCGGTGGCAAATTTAACCAGAACCGGTGCAATTCCGAAAGTTGAAAGGCCAACAGCAAGAATGCCATAAACCTTTAATTTGGAGTAGGAGTGATTCAAAATAGCCTACCGGATCCTATTCATAGAGCGTACCAGTTCTTCATCCTTCCGGATAAATCGCATGGCAAGAATTTGAAAGATCAATCCTGCAAAAACCAGCCCCGTGCCTAAGGCTTCATCCCAGAGATACGTCCCAATACCACCTAAGGAGAGCAATACTCCAACACAAAAGCCAAAACCTACCACCTGAAGAAGAGCTGCGCGTTTTACCCATACAACTTGATTTTTCCGGTTATTGTAAAGGAATATGCTTGTGATATTCAGCGCCATGGCAATCAATAATGAACTTGCCAACCCGATGCCGATCCATGCCTGAGGATCATCCATTGCTTTCTCATAAATAGGAGTGAAATAGACTGATACGTTTAGCAGTGTAGCGAGTATTAGAAATAAGGTCTGAAGTCGTTGTATCACGGAAAATAATTTTTGGGTTTTCGCCTAAGATAAAAGTTTTCGGACATAAAAAAGTCCGTATCTGTTAAAGGTACGGACTTCATTATTCAATATTTTATCATCCTTTAACCGGGTGTTAGTTCCGGCGTTTTCCGGGTTTTTGACTCCCCGTTAAGCTCACTTTGATCTTTGATGATTCCCGGCTCAGCAGTGCCAAATAAAGTAACATTGAGTTTTCTGCGCGCTCGTTCTATCAAACTGTATAAAACAGGAACAAGGATCAGGGTTAATACAGTAGCAAATATGAGCCCAACAATAACGGCGATGGCCATCGGCCCCCACCAGGCAGCCTGTTCTCCGCCCCAGAAAATATATTCGCTCATATTTGAGAAAAATACTATGGGCTCTGAAACAAGTACAATGAAGTCGAAATTAAAGCCAATAGCTAATGGAACGAGCCCAAGTGTGGTAGTTATAGCCGTAAGTATAACGGGACGGAAACGAACTTTTCCGCCTTCTATAAGTGCACTTCTAAGATCCATTTTATCACGAACTCGCAGAATATCTACGTAATCGATCAGCACAATGGCATTATTTACTACAACCCCAGCCAATGAAATTATTCCCAGGATAGCCATTAACCCAAGTGCCATTTGAAATGTTACTAATCCATAGAATACACCGGCCGTTGACATGATCACGGAACTCAAGATAATCAATGGCTTGGCGATCGAATTAAACTGTGAGACCAAAATAAATGCGATCAAAAACAGGGCGATCAAAAAAGCCTTTCCGAGGAACTCAAAAGATTCCTGCTGGTCTTCCTGCTGGCCGGTCCATTCATAGGTATAACCACCCGGCATCTCTTCAAGGTAGTTACTCAGCAATTCCTGTGCTTCTGCCAAAACCGCATTTGATTGGTACCCGGAGCGCACATCAGCACTGATCGTAATAACCCGCTCCGATTCTTTGTGCTTGATTCCTCCAAAGCCATCACTCACTTCCCATCTCGCCACTTCAGAAAGAGGAACCTGAACGCCTTCATGGAATATCGTTAGGTCAGCAAGTGTGTTCAGGTCGTTTCGGTATTCATCCGAAAGCCTAACAATAATGTCATATTCTTCTTTTCCGTCTCTGAACTTGGAAGCTTCCACACCGTTGATGGCCTGCCGAACCGTCATCCCTACCGCATTGGTGTTGAGATCGAATAAAGCAGCTTTCTCACGATCTACCTCCACCTTTACTTCGGGCCGGGATTCCGGGAGGTCCGTTTCTAATCCGTCCATTTTAGCATAGATAGAATCCGCTTCCAGCTTTCGCAATATTTCGTTAGAGAATCGGGTAAGCTGATCCATTTCAGGACCGGAGATTTCCAGATTGATTGGGGGGCCGGTGGGAGGTCCGTCTTGTGGTTTTTCTACCGTGATCTTTGCGCCGGCTACTAAGCCTGCCAGATCATTTCGCATGTATTCCATAGCCTCAAAAATATCGTTTTCTCTTTCTTCATAATCCTTGAAGTTGATGGCTACGGTACCCAAATGCGATGAATTACCTCCCCCCATTCCCGAGGGGTCACTTGTTATAGCAGAGCCTGAAACTGCTAAAATTGTATTATAATCAACGTTATAAGGCATCTTTTCCACATGAGCTGCAACTTTATCGACCACGCTTTTTGTGAATTCAACATCGGAGCCTACCGGCGTTTCTATTTGCACATACACATCTCTTGGTGGTATATCTTCAGGGAAAAATTCTGATCCCGGGAAAAAAGCTATCATCACAACAATACTTGAAACCAATACAGCCACGGAAATTCCTATTGTTGATATGCGGTGATTTAGCGCCCACTCCAGTGTGTTTTCATATTTATCGAGTACTTTATTAAGGCCGTCACGCTGCCACCAGGTCCCAATAGGATTCAATATATATCTATTCGTCAACCACAGGATCGAACCTAAAACAATCAGCATGGTCCAGGTGATGAAACTTGAGATCAGCAATATCAATACAAAAAAACCACTGATACTATAAAGGATCTTCTTCCCTTTTTGGGTCATTACGGCTTTGCCTTGCTCGGTATCAACCCGCATAAACAATGCACAAAGTACCGGGTTTATGATGAGCCCAACAAAAAGTGAACTGCTCAATGTGATTATGAGTGTTTTGGGAAGGTATCCCATAAACTCGCCCACAATGCCCGGCCAGAATATCATTGGAGCAAAAGCAGCCAGCGTTGTAGCTGTTCCGGTTATGATAGGCACCGCCACTTCTCCGGTTCCCTTTTTAGCCGCTTCAAAATTATCATAACCATCCTCCAGATAGCGGTAGATATTTTCAACAACTACAATGGCATTATCTACCAGCATTCCAAGAGCCAGGATCAATGAAAACAGAACGATCATATTCATTGTAATGCCAAGCGCACTCAATATGATGAATGACAAAAACATGGACAACGGGATAGAAATCCCTACAAAAGAGGCATTCCTGACACCAAGGAAAAACAACAGAACACCCACTACCAGTATCAATCCTGAGATGATATTATTTTCAAGATTTTTCACCATGTTATTGATGTCAATGCTCTGATCGTTAGTGATCTTATACACCGTACTTGGAGGAAGAGCAGGCAGAGTGGTTTCAAGGATCGACTTCACTTGTGCAGAAGTCTCCAGAATATTTTCTCCGCTTCTTTTCTTCACGCCTAAAGTTATTACAGGTGAATTATCGAGTGTTGAATAAGTCTCGCGCTCCTTATACCCAAATGTAACGGTTGCAAGGTCACGAATATAGACCGGCTTGTCATTCTCGGCTGTAATCACAATGTCTTCGATGGGAGCAGTCGTCTGATATTGCCCTGGAACCCTAAGTAAGAAGTTCTTTGACCCCACTGTAATATCTCCACCGGGAACCGTCACGTTCTCTTCCTGAATGGCTGCGATAATATCTGTAAAGCTGAGATTGTAATATTTGAGCCTCGGCAGATCAACATCCACCTGAACTTCCCGTTCTAATCCTCCGGTAAGATCTACTCCCAATACGGAAGGAACCGCCTCCATGTCTTCCTGCAGGTCTTCCGCTAATTCTTTCAGAACATCAAGGCTATAATCTCCCGATAAATTGATCTGCATGATCGGGAATTCGGACAGATTCACTTCCTGTATCGCCGGGTCTTCGGCGTCTTCCGGAAGTTCCGGCTTTGCCAAATCCACTTTTTCACGCACTTTTTGGAGCGCTTCATCAATATCAATTCCGGTATTGAATTCCAGATTGATGTTGGAATAGCCTTCAGAAGATGTTGAAGTCATCGTCTTCACATCGCTGATGTTACTGAGCTCATCTTCCAGTTTTCGGGTGACCAGGCTTTCCATGTCTTCAGGCGAAACACCGGGATATATGGTTACCACAAAAATATTTGGAACCGTGATATTGGGAAATGATTCTTTAGGAATAGTGACGTATGACACAATCCCCATCACGGCGATCAGCATCACCAGAACCAACACACTGATTCGGTTATCTATGGAAAAACTGGAAAGCCAAAATTCCTTTCGGTTGGAAGGATCTTTGGGTGTGCTCGCTTTCCCGTCGGCTCCGTTATTTAAATTCTCCTTATTCATATTTTGATTCTCCGGAATCTGATTTTAACATTCTTTATTGCGAAGCGAGGTTATTTCCATTGGACTCTACAATATTCAGTCTTGCCCCGTCATTTAGAAAGGCAGAACCCGTAGTGATCAATTCGTCCCCCACTTCCAACCCGCTTCTTATTATTACCTCCGACTGATAAGAAGGCCCTAACGTCACTGTTCGCCTCTCTGCAATGGGATAGTCGCTACCTCCTTCAGCCTTCACGAATACCATAAATTCCTCTTCTTCTTTATAGATGTATTCTTCAGTTACCACTAAAACATTTTGTTCTGTTAAAGTCGTCAACCTCAGATTTGCAATCATATCTACTTTATAATTAGTGTTTTGTGAAGGCAGTAACACTTCAATTCTGAATGTCCGGTTTTGCGGATCAATGCTATTTCCCACATAAGAAATGACCCCATCAAGAGTGTCAGGGGCTTGAGAATCGAACCAAAGCTCAACTTCCTGTCCCGATCGGACCACATCGGCATAACGCGCCGGAACTCCGGCTGAAACGATATAAGTATCGGTGCCTATTAGACGTACCACTTGCATTCCGGGACTAGCCATTTCACCTTCTTCCAACAGAAAAGATTCGACCCGTCCATCAAAAGGGGCTTCAATGGTTGTGTTCTCGATATCAACCTTTATAGATTTCAGGGCTGAATTATTTTGCTGATAGTTGAATTTTGCATTCAATACATCCATCTCAGAACCAATGCCGTCTTCCTCATAAATTCGCTGAAGGCGTTCAAAGTTTTCTCTTGCCTGTTCGGTAGCAGCTTGAAGCCGGGCTTTTTCCTGTTGCAGTTTTGCATCGTTTATCCGGAAGAGCACTTGTCCTTTTCGTACTTGCTCCCCTTCTTCAACTACCTGCTCAACAACGCGTCCGCTTACTTCCGAAGAAATCATGATGTCATTTTTCGTCTCTACATTACCTACTACCCGAAGCTGACTTTTGAAGGTTTCAGGCTGCATTACCTGAGTTTCAACATTTACCGATTTACCGACCGGCTCATCTTCATTATTGTCTTGAGTCTCACTGCCCGAACATGCAGCAATTGAAACTGCTAAAAGTGTAAAAATTACCAGATTAAGTTTTTTCATTATGTGGGAGTTCTTGTCTTTTTTGTTAAAAATTATTCCGCGCCTTTCATATCTACGAAAGGTACGCGGCCGGTAGCCAGATCGTATTCTGCTTTGGCGCTTAAATATTCAAATACCATCAGGGCGTAATTTACCTCAGCCTGTCGAACTTGTACTTCTGCATCCGTTACTTCTATTTGTGAACCGACTCCATTCTCCAGCCTTCTCAATGCCCGCTGATATCCCTCTTCGGCCTGAGACAGCGCTTGTTTACGTGCAGCAGCAGTTTCGTAAGATCTATTCAAGCGCTCAGCGGAAGAAGCTATTTCATTTTCAGCAGCTAATTTCGCTGCACGTTGCTGTACCTCAATATCCTTTCGGGCGATCTGCGCACGTTGCACGTCTGACGTTCTTTTGAAACCTTCGAATAAAGGCAGGCTTATATTTATTGCCAGCGATTGAATTCGATTTGGAGCCGTCTCTGGCGCTGAATTCTGAAAAAACTTAGGAGATCCTGCCTGGGCTGCACTCCATTGTAAATTATAGGAAGCAGTTATGGTGGGTAAAAATCTGCTTTTAACAGCCTGTATTTCTTTCTCGTTTAGATTTAGGCGTGCGTCCAAAACCCGAACATCTCCGCGGTCTTCGATAAAGGAGGCCCACTCACCATACTTTTTCTCAAAAGTAAATGGGTTCATTTGATCTACTCTTTTGATCCCTGCATTTTCACCGGACTCTACATCAGCGGCAATAATATCAAATGAGTTCAGGGTTCCCTTCACCTCAAAATCAATTTCAAGCGGTATCCCTAAAGCTACTTTAAGATTTCTATACGCTTCATCAACACCGTACCGTGCTTCTATGAGCTGAGGGCGCTGATTGCTAAGTTGGACCTCTAACTGCAGAACGGCGTACTCATCAACCAGACCTGCTCGTTGGCGGGCCTGATTATCATTTAAATTTTGTTCCAGCCTTTTGATCTGAGTTTCCTGAAGCCGCAATTGCTCTTTAGCTGCCAGAACCTGATAGTAAGCCACTCGGGTTCGGGTAATAACTTGTTGAGTTACCGCCCTGAGATTTTCCTGTTGTACAGCTTTATAGATCTCCGATGTGGATAGTCCTACAAAAACTTCTCCCCGAAAGATATTTTGCTGAACCGTAAAACCACCCTGCCAGTTATTATCTGTTCCAAAGGGCACTCCAATAAGTTGACCCTCCGGTGCATTTGGATCAAAGATTTGTGCCGGGAGGTAACTAACAGGAATTTCGATATTCCGGGTATAATTTAACGATGATGATATATTTGGATACACTTCGCTATAAGCGATGTCAACAAGTTCATCGGCATCTCTTACAGAGAGTATAGCCCGATTTACCTCAGGATTATTTGCTACAGCTACCTGTATGGCATCTTCCAGGGTAAGTTCGGCATCGGTAAGCAAGCTGCCTGTTTCTACCTGCGCATAGGTATTCATACAACTAAAAACAATGAATCCGACGGTTATAAAAAGAGAGCGCATATAATTATTTTGCATCATGTGGCATTCAGTTCTAAATTGGGGCACAAAAATCGGTGGCTTGTTACGAGCTTATTTCTTTTCTGTTTCAAAAATTAACTTCAAGTCATCATGAACTATATCTCCTTCCGTTGCTATTCCGCAGCCTATCAATTTCATATAAGCTTCAAATAAGGAATTCATGTCTATGTTATTTTTTTCAAGCAATTGAAAGTGCGGTGTATTTTGATGAAGGTAAGCCATATTGACCAACCCATGCGAGGTACTCCACAACAGCACCGCCAGCTCTTTCGGGTCATATGAGCTTTGAATGGAACCATCTTGCATCCCCACCTGAATAGCGCGAACCATACTGGTGAATGAGGTATTTATATTGCTTTGGCACAACTCTATATAGTCACTCTCAGAAAGTTGGTCCGTGTCTTTAAGATTATCAAAAAAGCGCATGGAACGAAAAAATTCAGGGTGTGCCCGAACAAAATTCAAGAAGGTAGCCCCTATGGAATAAACCATTTCAATACCCGGAATGTCCTTCGTCAATACTTCCGAAATTTCTTTAGACAACATTCCCGTGGCTTTATTACAGATGCCTAAAACGATTTCTGTTTTGCTGCTAAAATAGCTGTAAAGAGAGCCCTTACTTACTTCCGCCCGCTCGGCTACTTCGTCCATATTCAGATTATCAAGCCCTTTCTCAAAAATCAACGCTTCCGCTGACTTAAGTATCAGAGCCTTCTTTCGCTCTTTTTCCCGTTCCTTTCGTTCAGATGTTCCCATTTATTGACTTTTAGTCATTTTTTGAATTAAAGTCATTAAACTACGGTTATTTCTAAATAGTTCCCACTTTTTACGCAAATTTAATCGTATTAAGATACGAGAGGGCATTAGCTTTTTACCAATAGCTTCTAAACGTTTTTAAAATTAAAAAACCTGCGTTTTCGAACATAAAGACGGATTAGTTGACATGTTTAACATCAATCCCTTTTTTTCTCGCAGAGGCTCGCCGATTAACCCGCTGAGTTTCACTTCGTGGGAATCGTTGCGCCCGGAGCGCAGATGATCTTTTATCAAAACGCATCCCTATTCAGCGCAACTCTGCGATATCCTTTGCGGAAATCTGCGAGGATCCTTTTGAAGGATCGTTTTACCAAAATGTATTTCACCGTTTAGGACGCTATTGGTTTTTTACGAAATTTTGATGTTATCAAATGATAAACTCTACGCTAAATTCAAGATTGAGTTCGGTTTAAAAATCAATTCCACGTACATTTGGCATCACCTAAAAAATGATTTCTTGTTTCGTAAATATCTAATTGATTTAAGCCTCATCTTAGTTGCCATTATCTGGGCATTGAACTTCAGTATCGTCAAGATCTCCCTGGAGGAAATGGACCCTTATAGCTTTAACGCCATGCGTTTCATTTTTGCGACGGCTATGCTTTCCTATTTCGCCCGTAAAAAAGGATACTCACTAACTGTAGAAAAAGAACATTTTTGGAAACTGGTGGGAATTGGGATCGTTGGAAATGTGATGTACCAACTCTTTTTTATAATTGGCGTGAATTATACCTATGCCGCTAATGCAGCCGTAATGTTAGGAACCATCCCTATCTGGGTAGCCCTGCTTTCTCAGTTTTTTACGGACGAAAAGCTAACCTTATATAAATCTCTTGGTGTATTTTTTGCCTTTTTAGGAGTCACTTTCATTATTATGGGCGGTGAAGACCCATTGTCTTTCGAATCTGAAACTTTTCTGGGTAACATCATTATACTCATTGCTGCTGTTTGCTGGGCCACCTTTACCATTCTTTCCAGAAAATACCTCAGAATATACAGCCCGCTCCAATATTCAGCTTTTATGTCTCTCATTGGTTTGATCGGATTATTTATTATCGGTCTGCCTTTCATGATCAATTTAGACTGGGGAGGTATTTCCATAATAGGGTACGGGGGAATATTATATAGTGGAGTTTTATCTATAGGGCTGGCCTATATTATCTGGAATAATGGAGTAAAAAAGATCGGAGCGGTACGAACGGCAGCCTATCAAAATTTAGTACCGGTATTAGGCCTCGTTTTCGGCCTCGTTTTATTGGGTGAAGAACTCCTGCCCCTTCAATATATGGGAGCTGGTTTGGTGATCTTAGGTATTGCCTTAGCCCGATTGAACCCTTCAAAAATTAAAAAGCAATTTCAGGTACTTCAAAAATAAAATTCTCTAAATATTGTGAGTTCGAGATAAAGAATGTGTCTAAAAGAATTTTAAAATAGCTATGAGATCCATCTGACAGATATCCCGTCTGATCGATGGTGCTGATCGATGATACAGAAGCAGGATGTTGGATTAGGTTGCGAACTGAACGTGATGTTCTAATCAAGCAATCGGTCAGATGGACTTGGAGCCATCAGACCGAGAGGCAGGGTACACATTCCCGAACTCGATCTGATGGAAACCCCATCTGATCGATGATACAGACGCAGGATGTTGGATTAGGATAAGAACAAGCTTTGGTCCCCAAATCAAACAAACGATCAGACAAACCTGGAGCCATCAGGCCGTGATTCAAAGGCTTTAACAAGGATAGTTATATAGAATTCACGTTATTTAGGTTTATGAATAACTACTATCATTGACCATCCGCCCAATCCGAGTTCCATTCCAGAAGTAAGGTTATTTGTTGAACACGTTGAATGGCCATTTCGTGGCGAATGCCCATCTTGCCTATAATAGAACCTGCTTTTAATCGAACTCAGGTTGTAATGATATTTCAACTATTTTTTAGGCCTTTTTGAAGCTGCCCAAGTTCTACATACAATATTTAGCCTGTATTAACTTAATTCGAGCTTTAAACAGTTCAAACTCTTGTGCCGCCGCTCAATAGATAGAGAATAGCCATTCGTACCGCAACTCCGTTAGTGACCTGATCTAAAATTACCGCTCTGTCGCTATCCGCTACTTCACTTTCCATTTCAACTCCCCGATTAATAGGCCCAGGATGCATGATCTTAAAATCCGGATATTTCTCAAGGTGTATACGTTTAATCCCGAAACGCTCATGGTATTCTCTTAACGAAGGGAAGAATTCGGTTCCTTTATCCTGCCGTTCCAACTGAATGCGCAATGCCATTGCGATATCACACCATGCAAGTGTTTCTTCCAGAGAATATGACACATTGACTCCCATATCCTCTACAAAAACCGGCATTAGTGTTTTAGGCCCGCAAAGAACAACCTCAGCCCCCAGTTTTCTAAGTCCAATTATATTGGACCGGACGACCCGGCTGTGAGAAATATCACCGATAATCGCAATCTTTTTGCCCTTCAGATCCGGAAATGTAGCTTGCATGGTAAACATATCAAGCAGAGCCTGAGTAGGATGTTCATGTGCTCCGTCTCCGGCGTTGAGTATAGCGGCATCAACACATTGGGTTAGAAAATGAGGCACTCCGGGGCTTTCGTGCCTAACTACCACCATATCAATTTTCATAGAACTGATATTGCGGATCGTGTCTTTTAGTGATTCTCCCTTTTTGGTGCTAGATGAGCCGCTCGAGAAATTCACTACATCCGCGCCCATTCGTTTTTGAGCAAGTTCAAATGAAAGGCGGGTCCTGGTACTGTTTTCATAAAATAAATTTACGATAGTCTTGTCGCGCAACGTTGGCACTTTTGGCACCGGGCGATCCAGTATCTCCCGGAAATACTTGGCTTGTTCCAGTACATAGAGAATGTCTTCCTTCGAATAATCTGACAACCCAAGTAAATGTTTTTGGTTAAACTGATATTCACCGGAGTTATTACTCATCGCTATCCTCTTCAACCTCTACCACGTACACTGCGTCTTCTTGATCAATTTCATTCACTTTTACACGCACTTCTTCATTCTCATAGGTTGGCAAATAGATTCCCATATAATCAGCTGATATTGGTAATTCGCGGTGCCCCCGGTCAACCATACAACAAAATTTAATACTTCTGGGACGGCCGTAGGCCATCAAGGCATCCATGGCCGAGCGGACGGTTCTGCCGGTATAAAGCACATCATCAACCAGCACAATATCACGATCATAAAGATCGAATGGAATCTCTGTTACCTGTACTTCAGGCATCTTAAGCTTGGAGCGATAATCATCACGATAAAAAGTTACGTCGAGTATCCCAAAATCTATCTTTGCATCAAACTCTCTATCTATTTCCCTGACAATTCGTTTACCTATATATACCCCGCGTGTCTGCATCCCGATAATGGCAAGTCGTTCAAAATCATCATATCCCTCCAGAAATTGATGGGCAAACCGCAAATAGGTGCGGTCTAAATCTTCTGCAGTCATGATCTTAGCTTTCTTCAAGCGGGAATACCTTTTTACTTTTGAACGACAAAGTTAGCGTTTGTTGGCAGTAATTGCCAAGGCTAATATTAGGGTTTTTATCACATTTTATGTGATCGGTTTTTCCTGAATTAAAATGGCTCGTGCTTATTGCACTCTTGCTTCTTGGGTGGTTTTTGCTCCACAGGTTAAAGGTTGTCATGACAATCAGGACTCAAACCTTTACTCGGCTATAATCTCGCCTTATTAAGTAACGTAATTCAATATAAAGACCATCTGTTGAACACGTTGAATGGTCATCGAATGGTCATTTCGCAGCGAACAGCCTGTGTGAAAACTCATTACTTATGAATGGAACCATTAATCCATTAGGAAAAACCCTCCAAGGATTTAGAATCCTTGGAGGGTTTGCTAAAGTGAACGGTTTTCCCTAATAAACTTAGCCCTGGGTTTTTAGCATAATACTTTTCACACAGGCTGTAATGCCCGAAATCCTATGGTTGGTCAGGTATCGAATACCGAAGAACTGGCAGCCATTAGATTCCCGTCTGCACGGGAATGACCATAATCCATTTTTATCCTTTTGACGTCGTTCTTATCCCGAACCGACGTTAAGTAGTTTACCAAGAATAGATAAGCCGCAACTTTTTAGGATCAAAAAATTCGGACAAACAATTTTTTAAGCTTTAACAAGCTCTTCTTTTCAAATCTCCAAACAAAATCAAATTGCCCCAACAGAAAGCCATAAACTAAGAAAAGCACCTGATAAGAAGGAAATACCACCAGCACCCAAGTTATTGCCTCTTCCCAAAAGGGAGTGCTTTCGTTAAAGCCCAGCAAATAAAATGCATACTTACGTACATACAGAGCCGTCATTCCAGTTATGGAAAAAATGAATAAGATGAGACCCACCTGCCAAAAATGATCAACACCCCATCTTTCTTTTAACTTTTCAAAATAATTCTTCACTTACATTTTCTCTTTATAAGATTTAAAATTTTCAGGTGCTGGTTGCTCCTTTGTATTTTGAATGGAGCCAAATATAGGCTTCTCTGCATATCAAAATCACTAAAAATATCCCTCCAATAACATACAGAGTATTCAGATTTGTAGTATAAATTTTATAGATAAGGATTCCCATAGCTGATGCACATCCCAGACTGCCCAAAGGCGGCAGTACTTTTTTCCAACCTGAAAACACTTTGTGTTTATGACCCATTATATTAACTACGGAGAATACAAACAAAAACACCAGGCTTGAGTAGGTAGTAATTTGTTCCAGATTTCCGAAGAATTGGATGATAATAGCACTGACAGCTAACAGTATTGAAAAGAATACCGGCACTCCCGAACTTTCTTTGTCGGTTAGCTGATGGGGAAGTTGTCCGTCTTCGGCAATGCGTTTAGCCAACCGGGAAACCGCAAAAATGGTTGCCAAAATTGCCGAGGCTGTGGAAAAAACTGCAGCCACTAATACTATTACGATTCCAAATTGTCCAAGTATCGGTTCAGCAAGCATCGCCAATACGGTTTCTTTATGTTCGGCAATTACTTGGGCCCCCAGCGAACCGGTTAGTACGAATGCTATCAGTATGTAAATGAAAAGTACGGCTGTTATCGAAATGATAACCGCTTTAGGTAAATTTTCCTTGTGGTTCTCAATGGTGTTATAATCATAGGTAAGTAGCTGAAAGCCCTCATAAGCTACAAATACTAACGCTGTCGCCTGTATGGTGTTTCCTAATCCTTCGTTTAGTACCGGTAAGATTTGTCCCGGCTCAACCATGAAAAAACCAAGTCCTATAAGTGAGGCCAATATGATTATTTTCGTATACACAAGGATATCCTCGGAAATTCCCGATTCTTTTACTCCAGTCAGATTTAATATGGTAATGAAAATAACGACTCCGCTTCCCAGCCAGAAATTAGCATCCGACCCAAAGCCAAGTAATCTTCCTCCATATGCTCCAAAAGTATAAGCATATAAACTGATGGTGAAAACATATCCGAGAATCAGAAACCAGCTAACGGTACCAGCAAACCTAACCCCGGTGATATGTTCTATAAAAACAAAAACCCCTCCCGGCTCATCAAATTCCACGGTTAGTTTGGCATATACTAATCCTGTGACCAGGGCCAGCAGTCCTCCTAACCCCAAACTGATAAAAGTGGCATTACCAGCTGTAATAACAGCCTCGCCAAGTACAGCAAAAATACCCCCGCCAACCATGCCGCCAATTGCCATGCCACAGGCATCAAATAAAGAGAGTTTATTTTTTTGATCAGGCATATCAGATCTTTTTTAAAAGTTAAGATTCAGACGTTTCTATTTCTTGTTTCTCACGTTTTGTTCTTTTTCGTTGGTTCACAATAGCCCGGTCGCAGAGAATAATGACTCCAAAAAAGGAACAGAAAAATAGAATAATGCCAATCCAAGTCCAGAACTTTCCCTCACCTAAAAAAGTAAGCAGGCATCCTAACACGGAAAAAATAAACAAAAGAAAAATTGGAATTTTAGACACGGTCGTTGTCAGATTATGCTCTCCCCACTCTTTCTCCGGAAGCAATATCCCCTGGTCTTTTAGATCTTCAATCGACATAGTGACTCCTTCTATTCATTACTTTCTGGTTCTTTACTTCTAAAAAATTCGATCACATCTTGTAAACCCGATTTTATACTTCCCCGCCGGGGTTTTACCAAAATCAGGTTCCCTTTCACCAACCGTGCAATTTGTTCCGTTCGACTTCCTGCTACCATTTTGCGAAACCAGCCTTCTTCAGCTGCGCCCAGAACTACTATATCCGATTCTTTGGATAGGCGTACAATTTGGCTAACTACACTTTTGCTGACTTGTACATTAATCGTTCGTTTGGGCGCTTCACTTTCTTCATTTTTATCCTCATTAATCACTTCGTATAATGATTCTAAGCGTTCCTCTTTAGCTTCCTTGTTATTATTAATTTTAGGAGGGATAACATGACAGATGTTTATTTTTGAGCCTTGTTCTTCTTCAAAAGCTTTTCCGATATCAAACATCAGTTTTGCACTTTGGGGAAATGCGACCGGAAGCAGAATATTTTCTGCTTCACCGAAATTATCACCACGAAGGATGGCTATGTCACAATCAGCATCCCGAAGTATTTTATCAACGTTTGAACCAAGGATCGCCTCAGAATGTTTGCTCGAACCCTTCCATCCCATCACAATCATATCAATATTCCGTTCCTCCACTTCGTCGATTATGCCCTTAGCTGGTTTACGGGCAATTCGCATAACTGAACTCACCGGCAGATCATGATTTTCAGCTATTTCAACGGCTTCATCAAGCACATCATCTCGTACTCGTTTTATGAATTGCTGACCAACTCTTAACGGTGCCTGTTTGGGCACGGTGATTACGTGAACCAGTACCAGTTCTCCCCCTTTGGCCCTGGCAATCATGGCGGCAAAGTCTATAAGTCTTTTGGAGGTACTTGGATTGGCTACGGGTATCATAATCCGATACCTTTCTTTTTCTATCGGCATACTTTGTTGCAATACAACCGGAGATGCACTTTTCATTCGTTTGCGCTTACGGGCATAAGTGTAGTATATCACAAAGCCGGTACTGATCCAGCCAATTACAAAATACCATGCAATGGGTGAAAAATGGAACATAAAGACTGCAATACCAATCATGAGGATAATTGCCACGATAGGGACTACCGGGAAAAATGGGATCAAAAAACCATAATCTAATTTGTCACCATATTTTCTCCGAATCGTTATTATTGCCATATTAACCTGAAGAAAAAGGAGCAAAAACATTACATCTGCCGCTGCAGCTACATCTTCAATCGGCACAGCGAGAGCCATAAAAATTATAAGCCCTCCACTACATATAAGAGCCAAATAGGGTGTCTTTGTTTTCTCATTGATCTCAGCAAAAAAGTCGGGGAGGTTCCGATCTCTCCCCATGGCAAAAGAAACACGGGTTGAACTAAATGTGGTAGCATTTAAGGCCGACATAGTCGAAAGAATACCTCCGATTAAAAGCAGCGTAGTTCCAAGTGGCATAAACTGCCGGGCAGCTTCTGCCAGACCCAGCTCTTTATACTCCCCAAGCCACTGCCAGGTTGCTTGGGATGTACCTGTATCTATAGCGCCAATAGCTGTGATAGCTACTAAGATATAGATCGGAATTACGATAGCCAGCGACCAAAACACCGCACGGGGAATATTGCGTTTGGGATCCTTGACTTCTTCCCCGGCCTGCACGATAATCTCATACCCCTCAAAAGCGATATAGGTAAGCCCCATTGCAGAAAGTACGCCTGCAAAACCTTCTGGAGCAAAAGGAGTGAATTTTTCCCAAGAAGCAGGCTCATTAAACATCGCATATAGTCCGCTTCCAATAAATATACCTATGATAATGATCTTTGCCATTGTTACAATATTACCAGCAAGTCCCGTTTCAGAAACGCCCTTAAAATTAATGGCTACAAAAATAAGCGCAATAAGAACTGCTAATCCCTTCTGAAAAATAGCTGCTTCAATTGGAATTCCCGCCAGCGTTAGCACTCCCATTTCTTTCAACATAAATCCTAAATAAGAAGAAAATCCGAGGGCATACAGGCTTCCCGCCACAGCATGTGCAAACCAGCTCATCCAGCCCGCCAAAAATGCATTAGGCCCCGGCAACCCTTCTTTAACCCACAAGTAACCACCGCCGGCTTCCGGGATAGCTGAACCAAGCTCTGCATAAGCCAAGGCCGTTAAAAAAGTCACTAAGCCATTTGCTGCAAAAGCCAGTATTAACGCAGGACCTGCCGTACCGGCTGCAATTCCTGTAAGTACAAAAATGCCGGCACCTATCATAGCCCCAACCCCTACCATGGTAATGGTGAAAAGCCCCAGATCGCGGCTTAGTTCTGTGTGAGTTTTTTTAGCCATAAATTTACGATTATGAAATTTAGCGGGATAATGAACCTGAAACTTTCAAGCAGCTATGCATCTGAACTACTTATTTCATGTTTTGATAAATAATCGTCGATCGCTCTTTCAACTTTTTCAAGCGCCTGTTCCATGTCATCTGCCTCTTCTATAAAATCTGACTCCAGATTCTTTTGTTGAGGCATGCTTACTTTGGCAAGTAATTTTACTCCCAGTTTTTTGCCTTCCGACTCGTTTACTTTTTCTACTTCATAGATATCGGCTCGGCGATATGTTTTGATAAATGATTTCATCTGTCTCCTGTTTTATGAATGGCAAAAAAGGATTAATATTTACTTAATCTTAACCCGTTTTAAAAGAAACAAGAGTTGGCTAACTTATTAATACGATGGTTTGAAGCTGTCGCAAAGCAACCGGTTTAATGACTGGATCTCTGTAAAATTCACTTCTCAAATGGCGATTCAAACTGCCACTGTGAACTTTAGTAGTAAAACTATTTGAATTATCTTCCTTCTCATCCTCTGTATTTTCGCAGGCATCATACAGAATTTGCCCTAAAGTCCTTTCAACTGATGAAAAAGATAAGTTCAGTTGGTTCTGACTGATTTTTGTTGGAGGATTTGACGTACTATCTCCGGAAACTGTGTCCGCATCAATTCCCAAAAAGAAAAGGATAACAACTGATAGTAAAGCAACAATGAGACCGTTGGCGGCAAGAAAAGCGGATGTCTTTGTATGTTGCATAGCTCATGTTGTTTATAATCCAAAGATAAACTTATTTTGTTACATTCTAAAGTGGTTTTATTGTCCAAATGAGAGCTTTTAATGTTGATTAAGCTGGTTTGGTATCCTGATTTATTACCGATTCTGCAGTTGAATACTTTCCGCGTTTAATTTAAAAATTGAAGATCTCCTGAAATAAAAATAACCTGGTGTTGAGTCATCTATAAAATATCGGCAAGAGATTACACTTCGCTTCCCATGGCCTAATCATATTATGTACCTATTCCCTATTTGGATTGGCAACAGGTAACCACCAGCTGGTATTCTATCCGGCAAGGGGACATAGACATGACACTATCCTTCAATATCATTCCAGAGACACACCAGCCACCACTCCTCAGCTAAGTGACATAAGCCCGGCCCATTTTCAGTTGTAAAGAATCGCTCCCTTCCTTTCTTTTAGCTCTTAATCTCGGTATTATTGGCACCCGAAAAATCGCTTTTAATACTAAATAAGTATCCATGAAAATACACGAGTATCAAGCCAAAGAGATTCTTGAGAAATATAATGTTGCTGTTCCGGCCGGAATTGCCACCACTACTGTTGAAGAAACTGTTGAAGCCGCTAAAAAACTGAAGGAAGAAGGAGCAGAACTTTTTGTTGTGAAAGCTCAGATTCATGCCGGTGGACGTGGAAAAGGGCGGACAAAAAAGAATAATGCCAAAGGTGTTGTGCTCTGCAAAACCATTGAGGAAGTAAAAGAAACTGCTGAAAACCTACTTGGCGATGTTCTTGTTACTATTCAGACCGGTGAAGAAGGACAGCTCGTTCAGCGTCTCTATGTAACAGACGGTGTTGACATTAAATCTGAGTTCTATCTCGGTATTTTGTTGGATCGCGCAGTCAGTAAGAATGTGATCATGGCTTCTACCGAGGGTGGAGTTGAGATCGAGAAGGTTGCAGAGGAGACTCCTGAGAAGATCATAAAGGAATGGGTTGAGCCGGGCATGGACCTTCAGCCAAATCAGGCTCGCAGAATTGCTTTCGAACTTGGCCTTGAAGGTGAAGCTCTTAAAAACGGCATCAAATTGATTCAGGCTTTATACAAAGCCTATGAAGAAACGGATTCCAATATGTTTGAGATCAACCCATTAGTCGTGACTCCTGATAACAAGGTATATGCTTTGGATGCTAAAGTAACTTTTGATGACAACGCCTTGTTCCGTCACAACGATCTTGCCGAGCTTAAGGACGAAGCAGAAGAAAATCCGCTTGAGCTGGAAGCTCAGAAATATAATCTCAACTATATCAAGCTTGATGGAAATGTTGGGTGTATGGTAAACGGTGCCGGCCTGGCAATGGCTACCATGGATATCATAAAATTATCCGGTGGTGAGCCTGCTAACTTCCTGGATGTTGGGGGCGGAGCTAATGTTGACACCGTAAAGAACGGATTCCGCATCATCCTTGAAGACCCTAACGTGAAGGCAATTCTGATCAACATCTTTGGTGGAATTGTCCGCTGCGACCGTGTTGCCAACGGAGTAATTGAAGCCGTTAAAGACCCCGAAATCGCAGAGAAAGTCAGCAATGTGCCGATCATTGTTCGTTTGCAGGGGACTAACGCTAAAGAAGCCAAAGAGATCATCGACAACAGTGACCTAAATGTCATCTCTGCTGTATTGCTTAAAGAAGCTGCTGAAGAAGTTTCTAAAGTATTGGCTTAAAATTACTTTTAAATTCATGTTTTAGAAAAGCCTAATCTTACAACCGATTAGGCTTTTTTTGTTCATACTTTTGTTAAGTGATGATGTAACAAAATTGCTATAAAACCATTTGACATAGAGCTCATATCTATTTCTGAAGGACCTGAAAAGCTTACGTACCAGCTCCCAATCAATGCTAAAATAATGTGAGTTCGAAATAAAGAATGTTTCTAAAAGAATTTTAAAATAGCTATGAGATCCATCTGACGGATATCCCGTATGATCGATTGGGCTGGTCGATGATACAGAAGCAGGATGTTGGATTAGCTTACGAACTGAACGTGGTGTCCTAATCAAGCAATCGGTCAGATGGACTTGGAGCCATCAGACCGAGGCGCAGGGCAATCAACTCCGAACTCGATCTGATGGATCACCCATCTGATCGATGATACAGGCGCAAGGTGTTGGATTAGGATAAAAACCAATAGCGTCCTAAACGTTTTTAAAATTGAAAAAACCTGTGTTTTCGAACATAAAGACGAATTAGTTGACATGTTTAAAATCAATCCCCTTTTTTCTCGCAGAGGCTCGCCGATGGACCCGCTGAGTTTCACTTCGCGGGAATCGCTGCGCTCGGAGCGCAGATGATCTTTTATCAAAACGCATCGCTATTCAGCGCAACTCTGCGATGTCCTTTTGAAGGATCGTTTTGCCAAAATGTATTTCAACGTTTAGGACGCTATTGGATACGAACAAGCTTTGGTCCCCAAATCAAACAAACGGTCAGACAGACCTGAAGCTGTCAGGCCGTACCTCAAAGGCTTTAGCGAGGATAATTATATCGAACTGACGTTAAATACTATCATTGACCATCCGCCCAATCCGAGTCATCCGTGTTCCATTCCGGGAGGAAGATAATCTGTTGAACACTTTGACTGGTCATTTCGCAGCGAATGCTCGAAATCTGCTTGTTTGTTACGTATCTATGATTGAATTACTGGCAATAATAAGATCCCTGCCTTCGCAGGGATGACTTTTCAGGCATTTTTCAAGCTATCAATAATCGAGCTCAGTTAAATATATTGCCGCAGGCAAAACAAATGCCCTTAAGAAGTGGGGGCTGTTTTAACCTTGTCTTTTATTTCAAGATAAAACTCTTCGTACTGCTTAACCACTTCATCCTGATTGAAGGTCATTGCATGTTTACGAGCATTCTCTGATAATTTTTTATGTAATTTAGGATTGCTCAGGATTTTCACTCCATAATCGGCCATGCAGTCCACATTATCGAGATCGCATAAATATCCGGTTTTGCCATGTACATTCACTTCCGGCAAACCACCGATATTGGAGCTGATAACAGGTACACTGCAGCTCATTGCTTCCAGTGCTGCGAGGCCAAACGTTTCTGAACCGGAAGGAATTAAAAACAGATCAGCAATGGAAAGCACTTCCTCTACCTGATCCAGTTTCCCAAGAAAACGAACCTGATCGCAAATTTTCAGATCACGGCACTGTTGCTCTGCTTTCTGTCGATCCGGGCCATCACCTACCAACAATAGTTTAGCATCAATTCCGGACTCTAAGATTTTCGCAAACACTGTTACCACTTCAGGTACTCTTTTTACTTTCCTGAAATTTGAAACATGTACTACCACTTTTTCATCATTAGGGCAGATCGCTTTCTTAAAATGACTCTTATTTGATTTCTGAAAACGCTCCAAATCAATAAAGTTTGGGATTACCCTTATATCCTGTTCTATATCAAAATGTTCATAGGTCTCTTTTTTCAGATATTCGGACACCGCTGTGACCCCATCACTTTTGTCTATAGAAAATTCCACTACATGTTTATAGCTTGGGTCTCTGCCCACCAATGTTATATCCGTTCCATGCAACGTTGTGATAATTGGAACATGAATCCCTCGCTCAGCCATGATCTGCTTTGCTAAATAAGCACTGGTTGCATGAGGTAACGCATAATGCACATGTAACAGATCAAGATCTTCATATTCTATGAGATTCACCATTTGAGAGGCTAATGCCAGTGCATAGGGCGGGTAATCAAATAACGGATAGGAGTTAATGGAAACTTCATGATAGGTAATGCCGGTTTCCAACGTATCAAGCCGTGCCGGCCTGGAATAACTCATCATGTGAATGTTATGTCCTCTTTTAGCCAGAGTTTTTGCTAATTCAGTGGCTACAACGCCACTTCCTCCAAACGTTGGATAACAGGCAATTCCTATATTCATATTATTAATATCTTCGTGCTTTTTTGGTTCTATCGATTTAAAAATACAGATTCTATTTCAGTGATTAAGCATTCAACACAAGGTTTAACAGATAGGTTTCTTCAGCAACCAAGTTTTACTTTTTCATTATACAATAATAAAGTTCACAAATTCGCTTGGTAAGAATATAAAAATATGCATTCACGTTTCTTATCCATGCATTCATTTTTGTATATTAGTGAGCTGTGAACAACTAAAAATTTAGTAAAAACTTCCAATGGCAGGACATTCGAAATGGGCGAACATTCGCCATAAAAAAGCTAAAGAGGACGCCAAACGTTCTAAGGTTTTTTCTAAACATATTAAGGAAATTACGGTTGCAGCCCGAGAAGGAGGAGGTGACCCGGAAGGAAATCCGCGACTTTCCCTGGCCATAGATAATGCCAAGGCTGACAATGTGCCAAAGGACAATATTGAGCGGGCCATCAAAAGGGGAACCGGTGAAGATACCGGAGGCGCAAGTTATGAAGAAGCTACCTTTGAAGGATATGGGCCGGGTGGAATTGCCTACTTTATTGAAGTTACCACAGATAATAACAACCGGACTGTAGGTGAACTCCGTCATATTTTTACAAAATCAGGAGGTAATATGGGGACCACCGGCTCCGTTGGATATATGTTTGAACAAAAAGGCATGATCCGGGTTCACTCAGAGGGATTAGACGACGAAGAATTTATGCTGGAAGCCATTGACGCAGGAGCAGCCGATGTGGATACCGACGACGAAATGTTCGTTGTTTACACCTCTCGTGAAGAACTTTTTGATGTTCGAAACCGTCTGGAAGAAGCCGGTTTTGAGATAGAATCTGCCACCTTGATCCGCGAAGCAGTTACGGAAACCAAAGTCGATGCAGATATCGCGGTTTCAAACCTCAGGATGATGGAAAAATTTGAAGATAATGATGACGTCAACAATGTATTTACTAACATGCTGATGGATGACGAAACCATTGCTTTAGCCGAGGAGATCTAATAATTATCGTGACCAGAATTTTTTCATATTGCTTTCTTTTCATCCTCTTCACAGCTTCTGCTGCCAATGATGGCCGTAAAGCTAATGAGGCCTATGAAAATGGAAATTATGAAAAAGCCGAAGAGCTTTATCTTGCTGCCATTGAACAGGAACCCGATAATGCCAGACTTTATTTTAATCTTGGGAATGCACGGGCAAAACAAGGAAAAGTAGAGGAGGCCATTGATTCATTTATGGAATTTCGGCTTCTGGCTGAAAATCCTGAAGAAAAAGCTTTGGCTGAGTATAATATTGGAACCCTGCTTGCTGAAGGTAAAAATTGGAAGCCGGCTGCCACTCACTTTAAAAAAGCCCTTAAGCTAAATCCATCAGATATGGAAGCCAAGCATAATTTTGAACGTGTATTGGCAGAACAGGAAAATCAAGATGACGAAGGGGAAGGCGAAGATCAAAATCAGGAAAATCAACCTCCTCCTGAACCCAGTGAATATGCTATTGCCATGAAGCGGCAGGCCGAAAAGCTTGTGTCCCAAAGAAAATATGGGGAAGCCTATAACCTGATGCAGCAAGCTCTTGAGGATGACGATACCGTCCGTGCCTTCAATGACTTTATTGAACGAATTAAGAATGTTTCTGATATAAATGAAAACTGACCCTATGAAAACGATCATTATCTTTCTTTTTTCTTTTCTGTTAGCCACCCCGGCTTTAGCACAGTCTGCTGATCAGTATTTTCACAACGGAGCTCAGTCTTTTATAAATGCTGATCTTCAAACGGCTATTAACACAGTGCAACAAGGGTTGGATCAATACCCAAATGATTCCAAGCTAAATGCCTTGATGCAAAAGCTTCGGGAAGAACAAGAGCAACAGCAGCAGCAAAACCAAGAACAGCAAAATCAGGATCAGCAGAGCCAACAAGATCAGCAGCAAAATCAAAATGAGCAGGAACAAGAAGAGGAACAACAGCCACAGGAAAGTGAGGGAGAAAATAAGGGAGAGCAAGAAGCTCAGGAAATGAATCCCGAAGAGTTAGACTCTCAGCAGATCAGCAAAGAAGATGCTGAAAAAATCCTCCAGGCACTTGCCCAAAAAGAAAAGGAACTGCTAAAAGAATTTAAAAAGAAAAAATCAGATGGAAGCGCCAAACATGAAAAAGATTGGTAAGCTGAATCAATTTCTTCTGTTATTGACTTTTTCTCTTATCAGCTTTATTCCAGGATTTGCTCAGGATGTTCAGGTTGAAGCTACTCTTTCTGAGACTAATATTTTTACAGGAGAACAAGTTAAGCTGGAATTGAACATCCACGGAACGTCAATGGGTTCGGTCCAACAACCGGAATTACCTGAATTCGATGGCTTACGTTGGCTGCGTGGAAGCACTTCTCGCGGCACCAAATATGCGCTCATCAACGGAAAACCATCTGTCACCTATACATTTGGATATGCCTTGATCGCACAATCCCCCGGAAACTACACCATCCCCCCCGTTGAAATTGAAGTTGACGGTGAAACCTATCGCACGGAGCCTATATCATTTGAAGTTTTAGATCCCGCTACACTCGATTCAGGAGAAGCAGAACGCGCTCCGGATATTTATGTGCGCATTGAACTCAGTACAAATAACCCTGTGGTAGGGCAACAAATCATAGCTGATGTAGTACTTTATTTTAAGAATGGGGTAGAAGTCTCGTCTTACCAGCCTACACCCGGATGGAAGGCCGAAGGTTTCTGGAAAGAGGAATTAGAATATCCCCAACGTGCTCAAACCTCTTCAACCATTGTTAATGGCGTTCGATATCAAAAAGCCCGGCTTATTCAGTACGCTCTTTTCCCGACTAAATCGGGGGAACTCACCTTGAGCCCATTTGAGATCAATTTATCTGTTCGGTCGCGGCGCAGCTCTTCTGATCCCTTTGGGTTTGGATTGAATCAGGAACGCATGAACATTCAATCTACTCCGGTTAAAGTAGATGTACAGCCTCTCCCAAATCTGGAAAATGCAGAATTTATAGGAGCCGTAGGTGATTTTAAGATCACCCGTAAGATCTCAAATCCAAATGCATTTGTAGGCGAAAGTATCGAGATCATAACGCAAATATCCGGAACCGGTAATGTCCCTTTAGTGAATAAACCCGAATACAAGCTGCCTGAATCTCTGGAAAAATACAGTCCACAGGAAACCTCCGCTATCGACAGAACCGGCCGGCAGATATCAGGCACCCGTACCTTTACTGATATCGTGATAGCACGAAATGAAGGCACGTATTCCATTCCCGAAACACGAGTTGCCTTTTATGATCCTCAGCAGGAAGAATATGTGATCGAAGTACTGCCCCCGCTATCATTTAATGCAGAGCGTGACCCTGATGTAACCGAAATTACTCAAAACAATTTACGATTTGATGTAAAACCCATTACCGGACTCGCTCAATGGACGTCAATGAAAGCAACTCCCCTCCACCAGAGAACGCTGGTGTGGATCATGATCTTCTTCCCCATATTATTGACCGCAGGTGCTTTCGGTTACAAAAAGTATCATGACCGTATGAATACTGACACTGCTTTTGCACGCTCACGCACCGCCAGAGAAAGAACGAATAAAATATTGAGCGAAGCTGAACAGACAACAGATATAAAACTGGGCTATCATCTTATAGAAAAAACTTTGGTACAATTCATTACCGACAAATTGAATTTACCGCCTGCCGGCCTTTCCCATAATGACCTGATCCTTCACGTTGAAAAACTTGGAGATACTGAAACCATAACCGAGTTAAAAAGATTACTCACTAAATGTGAAACCATCGCTTACGCTCCCAATACTTCTCAGGAAGCGCTTGATAAAGACCTGCAGAAAACAAGAGACTTAATCAAAAAGATCGGGAAACTCTCATGAACAAAAAGCTGATTTTGTTGTTCCTCAGCCTTTTTTATTGCTCTACTCTTTTTGCCCAACAAGGCATTTTTGATGAAGCTAACACACTTTTTGAAAACGGAGAACTCAACGAAGCCATGGCGTTGTACAGATTTATAGAGTCTGAAGCCCAGGTGTCTGGTGCTTTATTTCTGAATATGGGGATAACAGCCGTTCAGTTAGATTCTCTGGGGCTTGCTAAATATTATTTCCTGAAAGCGCAAGATTTTGAAACTACTGCCCAACAAGCTAATGAGGCATTGGAATTTGTGAACAGCCAATTTAGCCGTCAGTCAGCCATCTTACCTAAATTACCGTGGGATCGCGCCGTGGATTGGATCAATGATGAGATAACTGCATTTGGATTATTTTTAATCGGTTTTCTGATCACCATAGCAGGACTGACTCTTTTATACCTCGGATGGTTTGACAAACTCCCGCTAAAAAAAACATCACCCTATCTCATCACATTGATCATAACAGGCTCAGCGTTAGCCGGACTCGCTTTTTATGCTGACTATGTAAATCAACGTTACGATGAAGCTGTCCTCATTTCCAACTCACAGCGGGTTTTACAACAGCCTGAGCCTGAAAGTACACTTGTCAGTATTGCTTATGAAGGGTACGACCTTACTGTAGATCAGTGGAAAAGTGAGGAACACGATAATTGGTTATACATCCGGCTTGGAAACGGGCAGTTTGGATGGATGCGAAACGAAGGGGTAAAAATATTCTAGCCCACAAAAAGTAACAGAAGTTCTGTATCAAACTGATTATTTTCAAAACGATAAAAATAATATCCTTTCTGGTTCCAGTTAAAAATAACTTCACCTATTTATTAGATTATGAGCACACCTCAAGAGTACATAGAAACCAATAAAGAAAAATTCATTGAAGAACTTTTTGAGTTCCTTCGAATCCCGAGCGTAAGCACCGACTCCAGCAAAAAAGAAGAGGTCCAAAAGGCCGCTAATTTCCTGATTTCTCAATTTGAGAACTTAGGGTTGAATACTGTTAAAAAATTTGACACGCCCGGACATCCCATTGTATATGCCGAACACTGCCCGCATGAAGATCGTCCTACGGTTTTGATCTATGGGCACTATGATGTTCAACCTTCCGATCCTGATGAACTTTGGGATTCTCCGGCATTTGAACCTACCGTAAAAGACGGATTAATCTACGCCCGTGGTGCCAGTGATGACAAAGGCCAGGCATTTACTCATGTGAAAGCCATCGAATCTTTTGTCAAAACCGGAAAAGAACTTCCTGTAAATATAAAATTCATTCTTGAAGGTGAAGAAGAGATCGGATCGCCAAATCTTGTTCCATTTCTTGAAGAGCACGAAGATCTTCTTGCCTGTGATATGGTCCTCATTTCCGATACCGCTATGTTTGCCGAAGATCAGCCTTCCATTACCTATGGCTTGCGCGGACTTGCTTATATGGAAGTTGAAGTGGTTGGGCCAAATCGGGACCTTCATTCCGGAGTGTATGGCGGAGCCGTTGAAAATCCGTTGAATGTACTTTGTGAGATCATCGCCAAGCTAAAAGATGAAAATGGTGTGATCCAAATTCCCGGCTTTTATGATAACGTGATTCCTTTGACGAAGACTGACAGGAAAGCTTTTGCCCAACTTCCTTTTAATGAAGAAGAATACAAGAAAACCTTAGGTATCAAAGCTGTGCACGGTGAAAAAGGATACAGCACGCTTGAAAGATCATCAGCCCGGCCAACTCTTGATGTAAATGGCATTTGGGGCGGATATCAAAAAGAAGGAGCGAAAACCGTACTTCCATCCAAAGGGAATGCCAAGATCAGTATGCGCCTCGTTCCTGATCAAGATCCCAAAGAAATTGCCCAACTGTTTAAACAGCATGTAGAATCACTCGCCCCTGATACGGTGAAAGTAACCGTAACCGAACATCACGGCGGACACCCTTCTGTTACCGATTTAAATTTCTATGGCCTCAAAGCAGGAGCTAAGGCTTTTGAAGAGATCTACGGCAAAGAAGTATTGTTTTCTCGTGAAGGGGGGTCTATTCCCATTGTAGCTGACTTCAAGCGCGTGTTGGGAGTTGAGTCCGTCCTGATGGGCTTTGGGCTTACAAGTAATGCCATCCATTCTCCAAACGAGAACTTTGCTATCAAAGACTTCTATCGCGGAATTAAAACTTCTGCCCGGTTCCTGGAATTGCTGCCCGAATATTCTTCTTAAAACGTTGGATATTCGCCCATCAATTACAGATCTAACCTGAGTTCGATTAAAAAGCAGGTTCTATCATAGGCAAGAGGGTCATTTCGCGACGAATGCCCGAAATCTACTTGTTTTTTACGTATCTATGATTGAATTACTGGCAATACTAAGATCCCTGCCTTCTCAGGGATGACTTTTCAGGCATTTTTCAAGCTATCAATAATCGAGCTCAGGTATCTACATCCATCACTATGGGAGCGTCTCGCTCAAAGTCATATAAAGTAAGCCGGCGAAGATTGTAGTATCCCGTCCAGTAATTGCGGAGCGCCTGAATGTAGCTTCTTCTGGCACTGTCTTTCTCGTTTTGAGCGATAAAGAGATTGGTTACATCGATCTTCCCTATCAAGTACCTGTTTTTGGCTACTTCGTACCTGCGGTCAGCGATCTCATCGGATATCCGGGCAAGGTTAACCTGACTTTGAAGCTGTGAAAACTCTCTTACGGTACTTCTAACGTTCAGGTCGAACTGAAGTTTTTGATAGGCGATGGTATTAGCGGTAGAAACCTGCTGATTCCTGGCAGCTTGAATTTCAGCTGTATTCTTTCCCCAATTAAAAATAGGGATCTCAAATCCCAAGGTAAAGAACTGCCTGTTTTGAGGATCTTCATATAACCGATCAAAAGTCTCGGAAGTTTGGTTCAATCCATAACTTGCCTGAATGGTAGCTGAAAAGCCCGCTTCCCTGCGTGCCTGATCATACGCCTGATTTGCCTGTATTTCATTCAGTTCGAATTCCAAAGATGTGCTATTATTTTCTTGTGCCAGTTCAAGTGCTTTTTCAACATCAATATTCATAGATGGGGCCTCTTCAGGGGTTAAAACTTCAATGGAAACCCGATCCGGAATCCCCAGTAAGGCCTTGAAGTTTTCTTCCGCACGCTGGAAGTTAAGCTGTGCTGTGGTTAGTGATGTCTCCGCATTTCGCAATGCAAGTTCACTTTGCAGAAGATCGTTCTCTGCAATACTCCCTACCTGATAACGGCCCTTAGAAATATTATAGATGGAATCGTTCACCGTTACATTAAATTCAGCGACTTCAATATTTATCTTCGCCAAGAGGAAATCGAAGAAGCTTTGTGTGGTATTAAAAGCCAGATCTTCCATGTCCTCCACAAACTGCTTTTGAGCAATTTGATACCTCAGCGGCTCTATCTTGTTTCTCCACTTCAGGCTATTGAACTGAAATATCGGCTGTCTGATTGAGGCGACAAGTGGTGTACTTTGCCATAAGTATGTGTTCTCTCTTGCAAATATCCCAAGCCTTGTTATACCGCTTGACAGTGACAAATTACCACCGGTTGGCATGATGTTTTGCTGTATCGAAAGATCTACCGATGCTTCTGACTGAGTACGGGATGAAAAGGTTACCGTACCGTCGTCCTGCACGTTAGAAAATATGGATTTGTTATAATTCGGTGCATCTCCACCCAATGTCAAACTTGGCAACAGATCTGCCCTGAACGACTTATACCTCCATTTTGCTGAGATCAATCCAAAATTTGCAGCCCTTGCCAAAGGACTATTTTCCTTTGCAATCTCGATACTCTCCTCAAGAGTAAGCATTCTTTGTTCCTGGGCCTGTACGTTTGCAGTTAGAAACAGTAAAATGCCGGTGATAATTGTTAAAAGTCTTCTTTTATTCATGTCGTAATGCGTGTACAGGATCGTGTTGTGCAGCTCGTTTTGCCGGGTAGTATCCGAAAACCACTCCGATAACGAGTGCGACGCCAAATGAGATGAAAATGGAGCCTGGGGTAACAATGGTGGCAATATCAGCGGAAGCTTCAATCGCATAGCTAAAGGCCATTCCTAAAATAATCCCTATAAAACCACCGGTTATACTAATGGTCAAAGCTTCTGTCAGGAACTGCAGCTCAATGTCTTTTTTCTGGGCTCCCACGGCCATCCGCACTCCGATTTCGCGGTACCGTTCTACTACAGAAGCCAGCATGATATTCATAATTCCAATTCCCCCAACAATGAGAGAGATGGAAGCGATGGAAGAGAGCACAATATTGAATATCCGTTTCGTGCGTTGTTCTTGCTGAAGTAATTGCTCGGGAACAATAATTTCAAAATCAACTACATCGTTATGTCTGCGTTTAAGCATTCGGGAAAGCAGATCCGCAATTTCACCACTGTATTTAGTATCCGTAACCTTAACAATTAACCGGTCCAGCTGGTTATAGTTACCATCACCTGAGTTATTACTGCCTCCACCGCCGGAGCTGCTTATCATTGCTCCGCCCATAAAAATAACTGAGCTTCCTCTTCCGCTTTGTAAATCATTAGCGGTTAGAACGGCTCTGTTCTTAAAACGAAGCAATACCGTAGTTGCCGGGGCGTAAACATCCAGGTTAAAATTCCGGATACCCAGATTTTCAATATTTTCAGTTGAAACTTCTTTTTTCCCAATAACCCCAATCACCGTGAGCCATAAATGGCCTGCTTTAATTTTTTTACCGATGGGACTTTCCCCTCCAAAAAAGCGGGTTTTTACATCGTAACCGATCACGCAAACCGGTTCTGAGTTCGCTATCTGTATGTCGCTGAAATTGCTTCCCTCCACAATTTCAAAATTCGTTATATCGAAATAATCTTTATTTACCCCGACCAACTTACCGGACCTGATTCTCGCATTTCGAATAAAGGAGGTCTCATACATGATTTCCGGGCTTAACTTTTCTACCTGTGGCACAAACTGCTTTATGCTTTCAAGGTCTTTGAGGTTTAATCCCGGAGAAAATTTATTTTGCTCTCTGCTTGAAGTTCCCTCCTCATTTACATTTCCTTCCCGCTGCTCAACTACCGGTTGTACAATTACATTGTTAGTTCCAAGCAGCTCCATTTGCTGCAGCACTTCCTGCTGTGCACCGGTTCCAATCGCGAGCATAGCAATCACCGAAGAAACTCCAAAAATAATTCCCAGAGAAGTCAGAAAGGCACGCAGTTTATTCCTCTGAATGGCTTCAAGGGCAATATCAAAATTGTAGAGTATTTTTTGCAGCACTTAAACGGCCCTTAATTTGACGTAATTTCTTCTTCCAGATACATCCGTTCAATACCCGCTGTATCAGCCGGAACCGAAAGATAAATAATATCGTCCATACTAAGTCCGCGATGCACGATTACTTCATTTTCATTCATCAATCCAAGTTCCACCTGCTGCATCACTGGATAAAGTCCGTCTTTTTTAAACACAAAGCTTGTTGAATCCTGTACATGAATGGTTTCAAGAGGAATATACATTGCATCCGATACCCGATGTACAATCACCCGATTGCTTGTAGTCATAGCCGGGCGAAGGACGCTATCAGACTCTGTGACCGCAATGATCACTTCGTAAACCTTTGAGTCGGAATTTGGCCGCTGTTCTCCAATATTAGCCACACTGGTTACTGTTCCGGTCAGCCTTTTATCCGGAATAGCATCCAGGCCGATCTCAACATTTTGATCTTTCGTAACTTTTTGTACATCCACCTCATTCACATAAGTCACCGATTCCATATATGAAAAATCAGGAAGTTCGGCTACGGCTGGGTTCCACGCGCTGATATCACTGCCCTCAGTAACTTTACTGCCATCATAGTTACGTTTATAAATAACCATTCCTTGTGCCGGTGCAGTTACTGTAAAGTCTTGCAGCAAAGCACGAATCTTATTGACCTCATTTTGCTCTTCCTGTAAATCGGCTTCAACTTCACTCATTTGAGCTTCGGCCTGCTTTACTTTGGTTACGTAATTTTTCTTTTCCTGAGCAAGCTGTCGACGGGCTTTATCCAGTTCAATTTCTGCCTGGCGCTGTACCGCCGGAGATTCATACTGCGACTGATCTACGGCTATCTGCCTTTCCTCAAGTGCATACTCCAGGTTGATCAGGTTGTCCCGAGCCTGTGAGAGTGTAAGCGTACTATCCAATGAAACCTGTGTTACCTGAGATTGAGCTTGTTGAAGTTCCAGTAAAGCATCCTGAAGCCGGCCGGTGATTTCTGATCGGTCCAATTCTGCAACAAAATCCCCCTCTTTCACAATAGTTCCTTCCGGAATAAGGCGCTGAATTTTCATGTTAAAAAGACGTATCTCACGAACACCTTGCGGCCCCTTGATCTCTACTGATTGTTTTGCCCTTAATTCCCCGGTTGTAGTTACATCGACAACAAATTCTCCCTTCTTAGGTGACGTTGTAAGTTCAACAGAATCCGACGTATCTCCCCCGAAAATAAACCAGGCTACCAAAGAAAGTAGAATTATAGCAGCCGGAATTAAATATTTCTTTTTCATATACCTAATTGTTTATAAATGGAAATGAATCAAAATATACGCTTTTCAAAATATGACGCATATACTACATAAATAGTTTTACAATTACGGCAAATTAGTGTATTTGTTGCCCTTATTTTCATTTCTCCCGAAAATAAATACACCCGTTCTTAAACTAATGGATTCCCAAAAGCCGATATTAATCTACAAGAGTATTATCTACCAACCCCGTTTCAAGGTCATAAGAAGTACCGGGCTGGGTATTTTCAATGATCTCTTTTGGATCATTATTCTCATCTACAATAACCACTTTAGGCTTGTGGCCTTTGGCTTCTTCAGGAGTCATTTCCGCATAACTGATCACGATAATGCGATCTCCAACTTGAGTCAGCCTGGCTGCTGCTCCATTTAAACAGCAAACACGGCTTCCACGCTCACCGGGGATGGTATATGTTTCAAGGCGGGAACCATTGGTGATATTCAACACCTGTACTTTTTCGTAGGGAAGCAGGTTGGCGGCATCCAGCAGATCCTGATCAATGGTAATACTACCTTCGTACATCAGGTTTGCTTCGGTTACTGCCATTTGGTGCAGTTTAGATTTAAACATCGTGATTTTCATCGGTGTCGCTCAAAGGTCTAAAATTATATTGTCGATCAGGCGGGTTTTTCCTAAATATACCGCACCTGCAAGAATGTAGGTTGAACCGGCTTCAAGTCTATTCACCGGTTCCATCGTATCCATTGAAAACACATTAAGATAATCATTTTTGAATCCTTTCGCTTCCAATTCATCCTGCTGATGTTGTAACAATAACTTAGGTTCCAGCACTCCATCCCGGATCTGCTTCTTCACATATTGCAAAGCGCGGTATAAACCAGGGGCGATCACTCTTTCTTGATCACTCAAATAAGCATTCCGGCTGCTCAAAGCCAAACCATCGTTGGCGCGGGCAATAGGCGCGGCGACCAACTCTATATCATGGTTAAACTCACGTACCATCTGCTTAAGGATCTGAAACTGCTGAATGTCTTTCTGCCCGAAAACAGCTACATCAGGCTTAATGATATTGAAGAGTTTATTTACAACAAGTACAATTCCCTCAAAAAAGCCGGGGCGGCTTCCACCATCCATATGCTCATTCAGGTGTTCGATTTCGATGCTGAAATATTTGGTACCGGAGCCATACATAATTTCATCATTCGGGGTGAAAACCAATGCTACACCTTCAGCTTTACATGCTTTGAGGTCATCTCCCATCTGCCGGGGATACTCCTCAAAATCTTCATTGGGACCAAACTGCTCAGGATTCACATAAATGGAAACAACCACTTTATCCGCTTTTTTCTTTGCAAGGCGGATAAGAGATACATGGCCTTCATGCAAAGCGCCCATGGTAGGAACGAACGCAATTCGCTTTCCCTGAACTTTTAACTCAGCTATTTCGGCCCGAACTTCTTTTATGGAGGAAACTTGTTTCATGTGCAAATAAAAAGAGACGCCGTTTTGGGGCGCCTCCTAATAATTAGGTAAGAATTTAAATTATACCGATCTGCTCCTATCAAAATCTTCCAGAATCTCCTTAATTCGATTCAGGAAGGCACCACCATGAGCACCGTCAATGATTCTATGGTCGTAACTCATCGATAAAAACATCATCTGTCGAATTGCGATCACATCACCGGCGTCGGTTTCAAGTACAACCGGTCTTTTTTCAATAGCGCCGGTTCCAATAATAGCAACCTGCGGCTGATTGATGATCGGTGTTCCCATCAGGTTCCCAACGCTCCCATAGTTGGTAAGGGTAATAGTTCCACCAACCAGATCGTCCGGACTCAATTTTTTGCTTCGGGCTTTGATAGCCACTTCATTTACGGCATTGGCTAAACCAACAAGGTTTTTCTCCTGTGCTTTCTTGATGACCGGCACGATCAGTCCGCCTTCGCCGCCTTCGCCAAGCGCAACAGCTAACCCAAAATTAATGTCTTTCTTAAGATGGATTTCATCCCCATTCACTGAACTGTTGATCAGCGGGAATTCAAGCATTGCGGTGATAATGGCTTCTACAAAAAGAGGAGTAAATGTAAGCTTCGTTCCTGTTTTCTCCTGAAAGGCTACTTTATTGGCGTTTCTCCACTTTACCATGTTGGTCACATCAACCTCGGCAAAAGTGGTTACGTGAGCCGAAGTCTGCTTCGACTTCACCATATGCTCAGCAATCATCTTACGCATACGATCCATTTTGATCACTTCCACATCACCAGATGGAGAATGCTTCACATCAAGCTGGCCGGCAGAAATAGATCCATCAGAAGATTTTGAAGCTGGCTTAGTGAGTCCGCCACCGTCCGATTTCTGTGCGGCAGGGGCCGAAACTTTCCCGGCTTTTTTATCTTCTACATAAGACAGAATATCTTGTTTAGAAACACGCCCGTTTTGTCCGGAGCCATCAATATTTTCAAGTTCTTCCTGGCTTATTCCTTCCTCTTTGGCAATGGAACGTACCAACGGAGAGTAAAAACGTCCGTCACTTCCCATCCGCTGTGGTTCAGATCCACCTGAAGCTCCATTGGAGGAAACCGCTGCCGGTTGTGCTTCCTGTTTTGCAGGAGCAGATTCTTTTTTCTCTTCCTTCTTTGGTGCCGGTTTTGAAGACCCGCCACCCGAACCAGCTGCTTTTCCTGTGGCAATTACAGCAATGGTTTGCCCTACTTCTATCGTATCATTTTCCTCGGCAAGGATTTCAACCAAGGTTCCGGCGGCAGGAGATGGCACTTCGCTATCCACTTTATCCGTTGAGATCTCAAGAAGTGTTTCGTCCTCTTCAACTTCATCACCAACCTGCTTAGACCAGCCTATGACGGTTGCTTCCACCACAGACTCACCCATTTGGGGCATTTGAACTTCAATTCGTTCGCCTTCTTCATCACTACCTGAAGCTTCAGAAACGGTCTCTTCTTCCTGGGCTGTTTCCTCTTCTTCCGCTTCTTCCTCAGCAGGTGCTTCTTCCTCGGCAGGCTCTTCAGATTTAGCCTCCTCCGATCCGCCTGAAGAAACATCGCCCGCAGCATCTGCATCCGTTTCAATAATGGCGATTGCTTTTCCTACTTCAATCACATCCCCTTCTTCGGCCAAAATTTCTACAAGTACACCGGCTTCGGGAGAGGGAACTTCTGTATCAACCTTATCAGTGGCCACTTCGAGCAGGGTTTCATCCACTTCAACAGTGTCGCCGACCTGCTTGGCCCACTCAATTACGGTACCTTCCATTACTGATTCGCCCATCTGGGGCATGACCACTTCTACCTTCGCCATATAATTGTTTGTTTTGGTGCCTGTAAGGCGGTTTTAGGGAATTTTCAACGGACCCTAAAGTTCAGGATAATTCCAATTAGTTCAAAATAAGTATCACAGTTTAAAAAAGCAGAAAAACGCTTTTTCATATGTTTACTTTTCAAACGTACATAAATGCTTAAAAATAATACCAAATCTGAGAATATCAGTAAGAATAAGATTCATTTTGCAAATCTGATATTGCTGTGATTTTACGGGTATTATGGTGAAACAATACACGCCTTGTTGTAGTGGATTAGTGATTCGAACGTTCACTCCATGAGCCGGAGCGCTTTTGGGCTTCCTGTTTCAATCCTTGTTGTAGTGGATTAGTGATTCGAACACAAAAGCGCGAAATGGTGGATATGTTGGGGGTATGTTTCAATCCTTGTTGTAGTGGATTAGTGATTCGAACATAGTACCAAACGATGCTTCTTTAAGTTGGAAAGCGTTTCAATCCTTGTTGTAGTGGATTAGTGATTCGAACTGCTCCCACGAGAGGCGGCGTTGTACGCGCCCAAGTTTCAATCCTTGTTGTAGTGGATTAGTGATTCGAACGATGTACTATGAAGGGGAGCATGATCCCTGGAGTTAGTTTCAATCCTTGTTGTAGTGGATTAGTGATTCGAACAATATGTGATTTTTAGTTATTTTTGAAAGGTGTTGAATTTAAAAAAATTGTAGTTGTGGATTAGTCAATCCAAATATCGAGGCAATTCCGATACTTT